>PAUB01000031.1 GCA_002713695.1 Opitutaceae bacterium | reverse complement strand
TTCCTCGTCTTCCTCGTCGTCCTCGTCGTCCTCGTCTTCCTCGTCGTCCTCGTCTTCCTCGTCTTCCTCGTCTTCCTCATCCTCGTCGTCGCCGTTCGTCGGGGGGCGATGGTATTTGAGGACCCAATCCGCGATCGACACCTCCTTTGGGTTTTTGACGGTCCCGACGTCGACCTTGATGTACTGCTTCCATTTTCCTCGTTTCTTGTCGAGAGGGACCCAGTTCTGGAATTCGCACGGAGTCACGCGTCGCGATCCGGTTGGCAACACCGACGAGTTCGGTCCGTCGAGACCCTGAGGACAATCGAGCGTCCCATGAGCGACGTGACCGCGCGGCCCCCTAACGTAAACGGGAACGTCGCGAAGAGGTATTTTTTTCAGACGATTTTCCAGCTCCGTCGTCGACATTTTTTTTTAGACGCGTTAAAAAAAAAACCTCGCGCCTCGTGAAAATGACGACCGCGAGGTTCCGGAGAGAATTTTTATTATTTAGGGAGCGCAAAAAAAACAAAAACACCCCCTGGATAAAAAAATGTCGTCGTCGACAGTCTCGTGGTGTCGACGAGACGTCGAGGTTCATTTTTTTTTCGGAGGGGTCGCGCGTCGAACCTGGCCCATAGACGGTCCCGCGTTCCGTCGCGAACTCGACGCGGATCCCGATTGCGTGCGCAAGTTCCTCGCCGTCACGTTCTCTCGCGTGATCGACGAATGGCTGTGTCCGACGCTGGGTCTCCGTCCCGCGGACGTCGACGCGACGGGAGTCGAACTCCAGATCACGGACGACGAGGACGGGCGTCTGTGCGGCGTGTCGACCGACGCGAGGGGCGATTTCGCGTTTCACCCCGAAGACACCGCTCGGTTCGACGCCGGCGCGCGCGAGGTCGCTCGCGTCGTCACGACGACGACGATGACGACGATGACGATGACGAAAACAGAGCGCGCGGCGATTCTGCGTTGTCACTTGCGACTGACACCTCGAGACGACGACACGTGGGGATCGCTCTTTCGTCGCGAGATCGTCGCGAACGTTCTCTGGTCTCGTTCGCGACTCGGGAGAGCCGCCGACGCCGTGTCGCGCGAAGCTCTGACGACGTGGGTGGCGTCCGTTCGTCGCGCCGCCGATCCGGACTGCCTCGCCATGGCGGTCGCCCTGACCGATGACGTTCGCGCGTTTTTGCTCTCGTGGCCTCGAGCGTACGCCAAGACCGAACTGGGTCCCTGGAAGCGTTTCGTCACGGAAGTCGTCGGTCGCGACGTCGACGTCCTCCTCGCGTTCTGTCCGCGTTGGATACGGTTAGGAAATCGCAACGTGTGTTCGAACGTCATCGATCCTCTCGGTCCGACGCCCGACGACGTCGTGTCTCGCGTCTCGCTCGAGGTCGAGAAAGCGTCCGCCGCCCTTCGGAAACCCCGGTTTTCACCGAGACTGATGGCCGGAGTCGTCGCCGCCGATCGCGTCGCGTGCGCTCCCGATGCAGTGCTTCGTCTCCGCGCTGGGCAAGAGGTCACGCCGACTCACTTTTACGTCGACGAGACCGCGCGCGACGACGTCGACGTGTTCGTCGCGACGCGCGAGTACGACAAACAATACAAAGGGACGCGATCGTACGCGATCATGGGCGTGGTGACGCGAGTGGAGCGATGGGAGGTCGATCATCGCGTGATCATCGAGTTCGTGTCTCGATCCGTCATCGACCGATTCGATCACACGATCGTCGTCGGAGGTCAGACGTACGGGTGTCAGAAGTCGGGGTTCGTCGCCGTTCACGCGTTCGCGCGACTGATCAAGGCCGCGCAGGAGGGACGCGAGAGTGACGCCGACGAACTCCGCGACACGATCGAACGTTTTCACAACGAGACGCGTCTCGGGTTTCCTATCGTCGGCGGACGAAAGAAGCGGGTGGTTTACTTCTCGGATTACATGAGCGAGTTCGAGTATCGCGCTGACAAGACGGTCGCGATCCCTGATCAGATCGTGCCGCTCAGCTACACCGGACACATGTCGCGGCGTCTTCGTCTCTATCCGACGCGCGACCCTCTGTCGGCGTCGCCGGCGCCGTCTCCGTCGACGCCGCCGAAAAAAGAACCCTAGGTGGTCGATGAGATTTAGATATCGTTCGTCTCGTCTTATTTCGTATTCTGACTCTCTCTCTCTGTGCGTCTCGCTCTCCTCCGACGCGTTTCGCCGCGTCGTGTAGCGTCTCCGTCGTCGTCGCGGTCGTGATGGAGTCCAGCGAGGTCACGACGACGATCGTCTTGAGCACGCGCATGAACGCGCCTCCGAGCGACGCCGCCTCGTCCCGCGCGTGAAGCTCCGCGGCTCTCGTCGCTATGTCCCGCATGGCGTCTTCCCCCACCATTTCCAGAACCGCCGCGACGACGTGCACCTTTCTCTCGCGCAGCGCGTCGGCCCATCGTCTCGCGGTCGCCGACGCCGACGCGTTCGCGACGTTCGCGGTCGTCGTTTTTGCCGCCATAGAACGCGCCTCGTCCCCAGACGGACGCCGATCTCGCGTGCACGTGTTTAGTTTTATTACGATATTATGTTCTTCAACATAAAGTCACGATATTCCCCAGCCATAATCAAGTATACTTTCTTCTTATAATCTTGCGAGGCGAATGGTCTGAAAACATAATATTCGTCGCCGTGTAAAAGATTCGTACGTAAACGCTCATCACTTTTGATGCGATCAAAGCTATCGTTTACAGTCTGTTTGGTCGGAGGCTGAATATACTCAATCTGCAGATAGAGCAATGATTTTTTCACCATTTCTCTATCGTAGCCATCCTTCAGCGCTTTAGACCATACATGGTCTATCAAGTCGTCGTAGTCGACCTTAGGACGATGAGTAGACATGAAGTCCTCTCTTTTTTTGTTCAGCAAAATATTACATTTTTCTTCCTCGGAAAGCGGCATGTTATCCCTGATAACATCTCTCAACCGAGGTCCGTAAGGTGGTCGCCGAGTCAACCACTTTTTTGCCGCGTCCCGTATTCCCATTTCTTTTTCAGAAGGATCATCGGAGATTCTGCATCGCCTCAGATGCTCATGTGTGGTGACTTTCTGTCCAGGAATGATCGTGTTATTCGTTCTCTTGTTTCGAGAGACTTGTATGCACATATCATCCCACGCTTTATCATTTTCTAGGATTTCAGGGTAAATCCTGAAAGCGTGTTCTACTTCTTGGGTCCATCCGGGAAGTTTCCTGAGATCGATTCGTTTAGCTTTTTCCGCGTTATTCCGTACATTCTCCTCGACGTTTTTGACTTTTGCATTCGTCGTAAAATCTTTCCACATCTGGGTAATTCCCGGTTCGACCTGTTTGCGAATCAGGCTCGCTTGAAAAGTGAAACTGTCCGCGTCGAGCTGAGTAACCCATCTCCTTATGGTATCGAGAGCGCGTTCTTTATCTCGCGGGAACGAGGTGCCCTCTGCGCTCACCAGTTCAAAACTCATGTCGACGATGATATGACCACGATTTTGTATTGTATTTATACTCGGGCGCACGACTAAGAGAGTCGCGTTTGGATTCTGAGCGGCCGACGACGCGGATGCCTTTTTTTCGCCCTCCCCGTCGCTCGGTGGTGCGATGACGTCATTTGATTAGGAAAAGGTCTTCCGTCGTTCGTACCGCGCGAGAACTGTCAGGGCCCGACTCGCGTTTCTTTCTACATGCCACCATCCGAATCCGGCGATAAGAGGAAGCGCGATACCGTGGTCGAGGAGTTCGTCAACGTCCCTCGGTCGCTCGTGACGTGCGTCGTGTGCGCGGACATCGTGCACGATCCTCGACACCTCGATTGCGCGTGCGGGACCAACTTCTGCGCCGCGTGCATAACGCACTGGCTCAAGACCAACGACACGTGCCCCGCGTGTAAGTCCGTGGTGAACGAGGTGCGAACCAGCGGTCGCTCCCTCTCTCAGGCGCTCGACGCGATAAAACGAGCGTGTCCGAACGATGAGAAGTGCAGGTTCAAACGACACTCGTACTCGGACGTTCACGAACACGCGCTCAACGACTGTCCGTACAGGAAAGTGGCGTGTCCAAACGAGGAGTGCGAGGAGGTGGTGACGCACAAAAACCTGAGAGAACACATGCGATTGTGTCGACTGAAACGGTGTAAAAACTTTAGACCTCCGAGGTACGGGTGCGGCGTCATGGGAACGGCTGATTTCATCAAACACCACGAGGCGAAGTGTTGCATACCGAACGACGTGCTGAGACAACTCGAGGAACTCATAGCGAACAAGACGCGAACGAACGTGCGCTGAAAAAATGCCCGAAAGATGTAAATATAATTCGTTCTAGGACGCGCGATGAGGAGACGTGGAGCGAGGACGTCCAATCGCTGGTTCGTCGGTGCGAGAGCGAGCTTCACGAACTCAGATCGGATTTGGAGCGGGAGAAGCGCGCCGTGGAGGAATCGATTCACGTCGCGACCGAAGTGCGCGAGACGTGTCGCGCGCTCTCCGCGGACAACGCGAAAAACGAAAACGCGCGCGCGGCGCTCGTCGCTTGAAATGTCGGAAACGTCGAGATCGAGTATCTCTTTCGCGTCTTTCTCGAGTTCCCGTGTGCTCTCATTCCGCACCACGGTGGCCACGCCAACGGTTTTGGGGTATTCGTCGGCGTGACCAATTCTCGACGTCACGCTTCCCGCTCCCACGCTCGCGTGTTCGATAATACCGAAGGACATGTCGTTATTTTAGAACCGGACGACCCGTCGTCGTTTTAATTATAAGAAGCTGCGCCCCTTATAGTTTTTGGTTTGTTTGTTCTACACGAGGTTATGATGCATTTGATCTTGCCGGCATGGATTTTTATCAGCGGATCGACCGTCATCATGAACAAATTCATCTTCGAGGCTTTTGATTTTCATTACCCGATACTTCTCACCGCGAGCCACATGCTATTTTGTTCTTTTTGCGTCCGTCTACTATGTGAAAAGGGGATATTGCAGAAGCCCGAAGAAAGATTGATAACGAGCAAATTTGTCGTGAAAATAGCACCCGTCGCCGTATCCTTCGCGATGAGCGTGTACCTATCAAACGCGGCTTACATGTACCTCTCGGTCGTGTACATTCAAATGTTAAAATCCATTAACGTGTTGGTGGTATACGCTATGGGGTGTTTACTCGGCGTCGATTGCTTCGAGAGAAAGACGGCGGGACGTCTATGTGTCGTATCTATCGGTGTTTTGTTGGCGTCTTACGGGGAATCGCACTTCAGCCTGATCGGGTTTTTTTTTCAGATCGGGTCTACTTTTTGTGAATCCCTTCGTCTGATATTGTCTCAGAAACTCATGCAGACTGAGAAAGAAACACCGATGAACAGCGTCGAAATGATGTACTACGTCTCTCCCGTAGCTTTTCTCTCTTTGACGCCGCTTTTTTTTATCGTCGAATTACCGACGATCGTCGATAAGGGTGGGATCTCTCTCCCTTTGTCCATATTGGCTATCAACTTGTTCATGGTATTCTCTTTGAATTTGAGCAGCTACGCGGTCATCAAACAAACTTCCGCGTTGGTCATAAATCTCGCGGGAGTCGTCAAAGATTGGGCGATTATATCGGTGTTGTCGGTGGGTTTTTCCTTTTTCACGCCTTCTATACAGCTCGCAGGATACCTGATAGCTTTCGACGGAGTCCTGTCGTACAACGCGCGTCGTTCTGATCAAAATTCATCCGAAAAAAATGGCGCGTACGAAATGGTCAATCGAAAAGAGGAAGAGTCCATAGAAGGAGGGTCAGGGTCGACGACGAAGAGCTTCGTCGTCTCGACACTTTCCGTCGACGCGCGTACGGTGAAAAAAGCGGTGATTGTCGCTATCCACGCCGTCGTTCTCGTCGTCATCGCCGCGAGACAAATTCCCGATCCAGACTCCATCTGTAACTACGAATGGAGAGGAGTGTCAAAGGCCTCGACGAGACCCTCCGAGGTGGAGGCCAGTTTGGTCATCTCTCACTGCGCACACGACATGAGCCACATTCGAGAGTGGACCGAAGGGTTCGCCTTTAAAGATGTTTTCGTGTACTCTAAGTGCGGGAAAAACACGAAGTCCGCTCCGAAAGGCGCGAAAGTTTTTCGCCTGCCGAACTACGGAAGAGAGGCGTACGCGTGGGCGCATCACATCTCGAAGATGAAAAAGAACGAGTCTTTAATACCCAAAGACGTCACTTTCTTCATGAAAGACACGTGGCTTAAACCTTACGGAGGAGTCATCCCTTCGTCTTTTCGGACGATGATGGAGACCGCCCTGTCTGCGCAAGGATTCTCTTGCGGCATGCTGCCTGAGAAGAAAAAAACGAACGCATTCTGGCTCGAAAAAAAAGACGCTTCCGTTTGGCACGACCCCAAGGAGTTTCAGCTACTGGATTCCGATAGAACGTATATTTCTAATGGGATGAACTACACCTCCGTGGAGGATGAAGTTCCTTTCTGGACCAATCAAACTTTCAAATCGTGGCTCTCGAACATGGGAGTGAGCATCAACGAGGAGTCACTAGTACCCGTCTGTTACAACGGAAATTTCGCGGTCAGCTCAACGAGCGTGAGAAGAACATCGGAAGACCTTTTCCAGAAACTGTCGCGTTCTCTGTCGAGAGGATCGAACATCTTAGAGGGTGGGTACGCCGAGAGAGTTTGGGCTCTTCTTTTCAAAAAGCCGCTCACCAAGGAAGAGTCCGGCAAAATATCTCGCGCGGCCGTGCGCACGTGCGATCCGAGGCGGTGCTCGGCGACGAGAGGTCAACTCGAGGGTTGCGATGCGAATCGATTGTAGTTTTTCATCACTTAAGTTTAATCACAGAGCCCCTCGAGTTAGAAAAAGGAACGTCCACGTGACGCGCATCGATCTCGCCATCGCGTCACCCCCGTTGAATTCACTCAGACGGGGGGGTGCTGGAACGGCCACCTCCTGTTTTATCAAAACACCCCGAGCGCCTCGAGTCTTTTCATTAATAATACTCGCGAAGCACGAGTCTCAAGATGGTGTGCACGTCCTCTCGATCGTCGCGACTTTTCGGCGGCGAGAGAGGTGCGAGTTCGACGTTGAAAGATTCGTCGTGCTCGACGGTGGGTCCGTCTCTGACGCCGCACGCGGCGCACGTTCCGTCAGCGCCGACGACGCCGACGGGCCACGAGCCGTCGAGGGAACAGTCGTCGTGACAACATCTCGCGTGTTTTCTTCCCGCGACGTGCACCCCGAACAGACTCGTCCACGTGAACGACTCGACGCCCCATTCGGAGTTAAACGCGAATCCTTCGTACGGTCGCGACGCGGCTCTCGAGCTTCTCGACTCTCTGGTGCGAAGAACGCCCCCGTCTCGCGCGTCGCGCGAGAGATCGTCGCCGTCGTCCCACGCGAAGCGACTCTCGGGAACAGCGGCGGACAGTGCATCGCGCAGAGCGTCGCGCGACACCGCGTCGTCGTCGCGTCGCGCGTCGAAGGCGAAACCTTTCCGACTCGTGAACACGGCGTCGTCTTCACTCGGTGATTCGCTCGAGATGTAAATCACGAAATCGACCCGTCCGCATCCCATCTCCGCGTCGTTCGTCGCGTCGTTCGCCGTTCGCGAGGTTCCGACGCCTCTCGTTATTCGAACCGCGATATCACCCGCACCGACGAGACCGTTCGCGATCTCGCGCGTGATTCGCGCGACGCGATCGGTCGCTTCGCGCGCGAGATCGTCGCGTTCCTCGGCGAGCACGACGACGCGAAACTCGGAGAAGACGATGCCGTCGACACCCCGGACGTCGTCGACGTACTCGGCGATTCTCTCCCTCGTCCTTCCCGCGAGGGCACTGCCTCGTCCGCACGTACACTCGAAGGTGATTCGTTTTCTATCTCGAACGCACTCCGGGTGTCCGCACTTAGAGTACATGACGGCGCGGCGACGCGACGGGTGGGCTCTCTTTGGACCGCCCGTCGCGCGATCGTCGCACTCCTCGCACACCCACGGAATCTTCTCGTACGCGTTCTGCGCGTACCCCAGACACTTCGGGCACAGACTCGTCTTGACGTTCGCGCCGTCTTCGCACACGCATACTCTGCTGAATTGCCTGTTGCACTCGCAACGGCGTATCTCGTGGAACTGGTACGAGACGTCGTGTCCGCAGGCGTCCGTCACGAGCTTCGACTGTCTCGGAACGCACGCCGAAAACGTACAGTCGGACACCGGCAGATGATGCCACTCGGCGAACGAACGTAATCCGAGCGAGGTTTTCCAGGCGTTGATCGAGTCGTCGAAGCCAGCCTCCATCTCGACGAAGTCTGTCGTCATCCCGAGCGGCACGCACCTTCCCGCGCGAGCGTCGCACTCGTTCTTGGTCCTGATCCACGGAGACCTGAGGAGGATTCGAGCGAACCTCTCGACCTCACCGCGGTACGTCCTCGCGACGTCGCGCAGGTCTTCCTCTCCGAGAGTGAGTGCCAACCACACCAGTGGCCCGTTGACGGGGTCCCATGTTTCTCCCGTCAACTCGTCGAACCACCCGTCGCGCGTCGTCTTTTCGTCTTCGCGCGACCTTCGGTGGCGACGATAGGGCGCGTACGCGCGCATGAGTCGCGTCACGAAGTCACGACACGTCAAGAAGTCCACGGACGTCTCGTCTCGCCCCACTCGACGATCTCGCGGAGTCGTCGGATTCATCAGGGGACGTCTGGCGAACGGAGGCGCGAGCGCGACATCCAAGCGTCTCTTGTTAGAGTACGCGCGACGTCGCGTCACGCGACACGAGAACGCCTCGGTGATCAGGTTCGCGGGACGGAACACCCTGTCGTCGTTCTCGAGATCGTCGACGAGTTTACCACGTACCTCGAACCGTTCACCGACGGGTACCGCGTACGACGAGAAATCGAAGCTCGCGCGAATCGTCGTCGGCCCCCTCGCGTCGTCGTCGACGTAAAACACGCACGACGAGTCGAGCGCCCAGAACACCGGTCGACCGCGAGACCATCTCGTCGCGATGAACGTCGGTCGAGAGGTCGTCTCCGTCTCCGACATGGCGGCGTCGAAGACTCGCGTCGTCCCCGGAAACGCGCGCAGGATCGCCGATCTCGCGCCGGCGGCGTCCGAGAGAACGACGTCTCTCTCGCGAATCTTACCGTCGACGACGCTCAGCGCGATACCCCTTCGCGCGTCGTCGTCGTCTTCGTCGATCGTGTCGGACGCTTCGGTCAACCGCGCCAGCGCGGTCAGAGACGCGGAGAATCCGCGCGTCGGATCCCGCAGGGGGACTCGAACGCTCTCCCCGACGCGAGGGAACAGAGGCGCGCCGCTGTCGTTTCCGGAACGGCAGCGGCGCGCTTCCGTCGAGGACTGCGGAGGCGGCGCGTCCTGTGCCCAGTCGTGTTCTCGTCTCAGTCGCATCAGACGAGCGTCGTCTTCTTCCGCCAGATCCTTCCACGTCACGACCCGAAAACGAGGAACGACGCACAGAGAATCGTCCTCGTCGCCGCCTCCCCTCGTCAGGGAGAGGTAATGACGCAGATCGGCGTCGCCGGACAACTCGCGCCATTCGTCCGGCGCGTGATGTACGGCGGGAACCCGAGCGCGCGCTCTCGCGGACGTCGAGGTGGTCGCCGTCGCGCCGTCGCGCGTCGTCGTCAGATCTTCGACGCCGAAGGATCGCGAGAGCGTCGTGGGAGTGGAGACCGCGGTCGGCGTCGTAGTTGGACTCGCGATGGTCGTCGGGGTCGGAGTCGCGACAGACGCGACGCGTCTCTCGCCGTCGCCGTGGTCGGTGACGGTGGCGACGGGAGAGTACACCCCGAGACGTCTCATGCTGGCCACGAGTCTGTCCCCGCGAGACGCGCTCTCTCCGGTGGCGACCGTCATCGTCCTCGTCGTCGGCGTCCTCGCGTCTCGCGTCCCGAGGGGAACCGCGGGGGAGAATCGCGATATCGCCTTCGGATATATTTTCGACGCCCTCGATGCCCTCGGTGATATCGGCAGTTGCCGAGGCGACTCGGGCGTTCGTGAACGAGGAGAATCGCTCAGGCGAGAACGAGGCGTGACGACTCGATACGACTCGTCGACCTCGTCGTCGTCGGCCGCGGCCTCGGTGACGACTAGATCATCGTCGATGAGCGAAGCGACTCCGCGGGAACATCGCGGATTCGGGTCGCCGGCGCCGGCGGCGAATTCGTCCGACGTCTCTCTCTTCTCATCGGAAATCTTTCCCCTGCGCGCGTCTCTCCTTCGTCTCATGGCTTGCAGTGCCTCCTCGGGAGACGCGCGCACGGTCGGAGACGCGCAGCCACCACCGCCGCCGCGATCGTCGTCGTCTCCTTCCGCGTGTCGTACCGAAACGCGACGAACGCGAGACGAGGTCCGCTCGGCGTCGCGAGAGGACGCGAAACGAAACGGAA
Source organism: Opitutaceae bacterium (assembly GCA_002713695.1). Classification (GTDB taxonomy): domain Bacteria; phylum Verrucomicrobiota; class Verrucomicrobiia; order Opitutales; family Opitutaceae; genus Cephaloticoccus. The sequence continues at coordinate 10,144 of PAUB01000031.1, read as the reverse complement.
GGCGAACCGCGTGAGCGACGCTGGGTCGCTCGCGGGGGACGTCGTGCACGCCGTGCCTGTCGAACTCGTCGCGAACGTTCTTCCCTTTTCCAGCGAACTGCGTCGCGAGTTCGACGTGGCGAAGGTCTCCGTCGCGAATCCGAGCCTCGACCGTCAGCGCGGAATCGCGATACCGTTGGCGGGGGAAACACCGATCACCGTGCGAGACGACGGCGACGACCTCGTCGGTGTCGTCTCCGGCGATGGAAGACGCGTAAAATGTTTTTGGGTTCTTGTCGTCGGACTTAAAGTGCATGTCGAACCCCCACGTCGCGTCGGGTGCGACTCTTCCCACGGACTTCTCCCACGCGAGAAGACGTTCTCGGTCACGAGCGTACGTCCTGAGATCGTGATACGCGACCGCTCTGCCTCTCGTCTTCCCGTTCGTCGCGTCGTCGCTCGCGAGCCACGCGTCGTCGCACTCGTATTTCGGTTCGGGAACGTGGTCGACGCGCGACATTTTTTTTTGTTTTTTTGAGGCGTGATTTTCGCGCGCGCCCTGAATTGTGATTTTTTTATTTTCGAAATCCCACGCACATATTGCCGTCGGGGTGCGTCACGATCACGAATTTCGACGACCCGTTCGACGTTTTTTTTTCGAGATTTTTCGACGCCGACGCCGCGATGATGTCGACGACGTCCTCCGCCGGAGACAGTCTTCGCAGGACCACGCCCCGCCGATCGACGCACAACCACCCCTCGTTCGTCGGTAACCAGAACTCGTCCGCCGCGGTCACGACGCCTCGCGCCATCGCGGACGAAAGAAAGAGACACATCGAATCGTACGCGCGTATATAAGTGGATCGAACGCGGTTTCGTTTAAAAAAAAGACGAATAAGATGGACGACGAGAACGACGACGATACTCCTTTCATCGATGACGAATATCAGGACACCGAGAGCGCATGGGGCTCGGATGCCGCCAACGGCGGCGAGGACGACGTGAACGGCGAGGACGGCGAGGACGACGTGAACGGCGACGACACGCGGATGACGGACCCACCGGACCCACCTCTCCGGGACGGAAAAAACGCGGGACACGCGGGGGGGCCTTCGACACACAGATTCGACGAGTACGCCGGAGAAAACGTCGGTCTGATCGTCAGTCTTGGTCCCGACGCGCGTCTCGCGTCTCTGTTTTCGTGTCTGAGCCTTTCCGAATCGTTGTTCGTTCCGACCACGATCGGAAACGAAATCATCTCTGGAACCGCGCCGCCAATCGAGAAGACCATCTCGGAAGATGACGCGAAGAAAAAACGCCGTGCGACCGACGGTCTGTACGCCGCGTGGTCCGAGGACGGCGCGTGGAAACTTCGCGTTCCCGGAACGGATCCGACGCGTGGTTGGAAAGAGACTGAGCACGGGACGATCGATGACCTCCGCGAGGCGATCGACAGGTTCCGGCGCGAGTGGTCGTTGATAAAGGTACAGGTCGGGGACAGAGGTTATTTCGTCGCGCACCAACGCGTCGTTTCCGATGCGACTGAGATTACCCAGGAGCCCAATGAGCCCGTGGACGTCGAGGAGGAGCCCGTGGACATCGAGGAGGAGCCCGCGGACGTCGAGGAGACGAACGGAAGCGTGTGGCGTTACCCTCTGAACCAAATAACGCTCGAGGCTTTCAAAGACAAAACAGGTACGCGCGTCCGCCCGGTGGACGTGCTCTTCTGGAGAAAATTACGAGGAAGGACGAGACGCGAAGAAAACATCATGAAAGACGTGATGACGGGCAAGCGTCTGTATTCTCCGGAGACGCGAGGTGATTTCGCTCGTCTTCACAACGCGTGGATTCTGTCGAACCCCTCATCCGATTACGCGAGACTCATGACCTGCGTCGAACTCATGCGAATGTGTTCGCCGGAGATCAAGAAATCGTTGTTCGTGAGTTTCTCGGGAAAACGCATGGAGGGCATCAACGATAAACACATCATCCTGTACAACTTTTGTCTCAAAGCGGGGTCCGTTCGTTTACCCTCATCCAAAGATCTTCCGTCATCGGAAACGTCGTCGACGGTCGGTCCCCCGAATGCTTTGAAGAAAGAGCAGAGAGAGGCGGCGAATGCGTTCGCGAAGTCGGAGACGAAGTGTTCGCTCCTCTACTGGTCTCCCGGAGTCGGAAAAACTCTCGGGGCGTGGGCGGCGATCGTCGAGGCCGCGAAAGCCAGAGCGACGACTGGAAGTTTCGAAACGTTCGCGACGGGAGTCACGTTCTTGTCCTCGGGTCCTAACCTTCCGCGGGAAAAATTCATCGCCGAACTCGTGGATAACGTGGAGAAACTGGGCGACGTGACATTTGGGGACTCGAACGGGGTCGGGAACAGTCGAGCCATAGTCGTCGAAAACACAACCACTACGTACACGGTCGGATGGTACTGGAATTTTTCCCTTGTTTTTTGGGGGACGACTACGGCTCGTTTTCACGTCGTCGCGTGTACGTACATGGGGTTTTCGAGGGGCGTGGCGTCCGTTCTCTTCGAAAACCAAAAATTCGTCGATGATGCTCTTGCGCGGTTTTTGTCACCGAGACAATGCGATCTGGTGGTGAACGTGTGCGATGAGGCGCACGTTCTCAGAACGACGGACGTTTCCGAGTTAACGGGAGCGAAGACCACTCCGGTGTCGAGTGAGGGGGACGAACCAGAGATCACGAAGGCGACCGCCACCGCGTTCGAAAATATGCGCATCGCGCGGCCCATGCGTCATCACGCGTGGGCGTGGCCTCCGAAGAACACGCGTTGGACCAAGATTCCGTGGGAGGGACTTCGAGTCGAGCACAACGCGTACGTCAAAGATACCTTCGTCAGTCCACCGCCCGGTCAGATCAGGAAGACGCTCGTCTTGACCGCGACGCCGTTCGGAAATCATCGTTCACACCTCGTGAACATATTGACGTGCGGTCTGTACGCCGCGAACGCCGAAGACGAGATCGTGATCGCCGAACAAAGAGCTCGGAGACGAGTCGTCGAAGAAGAAGAGGAGGACGAGGAGGACGAGGAGGACGAGGAGGACGAGGAGGACGAGGAGGACGAGGAGGACGAGGAGGAGAGAGACGCGGACGAGGACGATGATAACGTGCGCGAGGATGAAAAAAAGGTCGCCGAAGCAGACGCCGACGGTGACGTCGACGAACAAAAAATGTTCGCGGTCGGCGCGGGGTCGAAAAAACGACGAACGAGACGCGAGACGGTGGATCCCAGCGTCGGTATCCTCGAGAGTCTGTTGTATCCCGTCGACGACGACGACGACGAGACGACGCCGGTCGTTCGAGTGAGCGTCGCGACGGTCGACCCGAACACCGCGCCTCGTCAAGATTTCGGTTGTTGTCACTTTTTCTCGGGAGAGGGGGGGACCGTCGTCGCCCCCGGTGGTTCCAACAAAAGAAAAGGCGGCGTTCCGTGGTCTCGCGACAAATTGATCGATGCGATCGTCCTCCGCGTCACGACAAAAGACGAAGAAACGGTGACGGGTGATAATCGAGGTAAAGACGTGTTCGACGCGGGACGAGCGGGCAGGACAGACGATGCGCGAGAGAAAAAAATACAGAAGATGATCGCCGCCGTGAACGCTGAAAACACATCACCTCAACACGGGTACAGTCGTTATTCTGTCGTGCTGACCGAGGACGAATCGAAAGACGATGTCGTGCGTTGGCTCTCGCGAAATGGCCTGGTTCTTAACGGTGCGGGAAATGCTCTGATCGGCGATGAGGGCGGAACGGAGTACGCGTTGAGCGAAGTGAAGAGAATCGTTCGACACCCACCGCGGACATTGATTCGTAAGATCGACGCGCTCTACGTGCGAAAGAGAGACGAATCCACGGTCTTCATCGACGACAACGATCGAGACAGACCAGTTCTTGCGTCGACCCGCCCGCCGGTCGATCCACCCGGGGGTGATGAGCCGAAGGGCATCGCCAACGACGACGACCTCAACGACCTCGATGACCTCGATGACCTCGACGCCGATGTGAACGCCGCACCGAGACAGACGAGTAGACACGAGGACGTCGGGGTTTTCTATTGGTATCGAAAGGATCATAAAAACCCTCTGGTCAGACTCGGACTCTCGAACAAGATCGATATCCGAGACGACGACGAAGAGGAAGAGAACGCGGGCGATGACTCGCCCGAAAAGACCGAAAAGACCGAAAAGACCGAAAAGACCGAAAAGACCGGCGTCACGAGAAACGCGCAGTTGATGAGACTCAGGGACTTATACGTTCGAGGAGGAAAGAAATCAGATCGCAAAAAGACCGTGTTGGCGCGAGACATCGATTTTACCGCCGAGGGGTGGTACGACATATATGTGTCGGACGACACGAGCGGCGCCGGGGAACACGTTCGCGAGTACCTTCGAGCGTACAGTCCTCGTTACGAACTTTTGTTTCACACGCTCGAATCCGAGGACGACGTCTCCAAACGCACGCCCGTCGTCGCGTTCTTCGGGAGAGTGAGTGGGTTTTCCCTCGAGTCTCTCGGAGGATTTCGATGGTACGCCGACATGCGCGACAGACACAGGCACGAGGATTTCGACGTCGGTCGCGATGATCAGCGACACTCGTACTGGTTCGTCAGATTCACGAGTAAGAAGAAGACGATACCTTTCGTGTACGTCGAGAAAACGATGAAGGAGGAGGTCGACGAAGCGAAAAAAATATACAATAAAGACATTGCCCGCGACGATGCTTTGCAAGAAGTGCGCACGGTCGCGGCATGTCTGATGTTTTACAAAGAAGTACACGTCAAGACGGACACGAAACAGGTCGAAAACGCGTTGAAAAAAATGGTCTTGAAACGTGTCAGAGAAATCATGTGGGACGAGGGGTGCGTGGAAAAGTACGAATACGGCGACGCTCGAACAACACCCGATCAGCAGGAACAAGCGAGACGGGCGTTCGTCGACCATCCCGAGAGACATCACGTGGTGTGCGCGGTGATCGGAGAGGACACGAACGCACGAGATTGGGCGAGTTATCTGTTGGACGAGAGCACGGGAGCGTACAACCATCCCGTCAACCGTTTCGGCGAGATCGTTCGCGTGATGGCGGGGGCCGACAAGATCGGCGAGAGTAACGATTTCAGGTCGACGCGTCACATGTTCTTCATGAACCCCGAGACGGACGTGGTGAAACTACTCCAGAAGTTCGGGAGGATCTGTCGATCGAGCGATCCCACGAGGTACCCGTACTATCGGTACGGATTTCACGGGGACCATCTCGGAGACGACGGGGACGAGGTGCCCATCGTGCACTACGTGACGCTCGCGCGTCCAGCCGAGAACGACGAAGCTTTCGATAACATCAAGAGAAAATCGAAGTTCTACAACGCGTACGCCAGGCTCCTGGCTCGCGGAAAGGGGGACGAGGGACTCGTGATTCGCACCCCCCAGACAGGGAATGACTGGAACCGCGCGATCAAAAACCTCAGCAAAACCGTCGATGGCGGCGTTAAGCCGTTATCGTTTTCGTTCGACGAACGGACAATTTACGCTCGACTGTCGAATCTACACGGAATAGTGGAGTGGGACTGGGCGATGCACGTGGTTCGTAACGACGATATGCCTAACGTCGCCCACATCGCGACTCCCGTGCGAGATTGGATCGAGAAAACGCGCGACGAAGCCAAAATATGGAGTTGGCAGACACTGAAAGAGAAAGTCGACGAGATTTTCCCAGAGAACCTCGTGCCTAAAGACAAAAAATTGACAACATTACGCGCCTATCTCGCCGATCAGACCGATCAGACCGATCAGACCGAAGGACCGGTACCGACAGGAATCGTTCCTCGTCTGTTTCTTAATCTCGTCGTCAAGCCAAAGAAGGTGGGTGGTCTCGCCAAACACGTTCTCAGGCTCGCGTCCGTCGATTTACGGGATAAGGAATCAGAAGGTCAAACGAGAAACTGGTTAGAGTTGCGTTGTAAGTGGGCGAGTTCGCGCGACGAAGAGGATATGGAGAGTCGTGTTGACGCGCTTCGAGATTTCGTACGAGACAAGTTTGAGTCGGATCCGTATGGCGATCTGGTCTCGATCGAACGACCGCTCAAGGAGAAAACCCCAAACATCGCCGGCATTCAAAAACCGTTCGGGTACGCGTTAAACGAGTCCGACGATATCATAGAAGATGTCCTGGCGGATCTGCGTGGTGCTATTCAATAATTTCATTCTCTGTCGAACGGTCTTCCTCTCATCGCCACCGCGACGCGCGCGAAGTCTTCCGCTCCGAACCCGAACCGTCTCTCGACGTCTTCGCGCACGACCCATCGCGCGTGCCTGGCGGAACTCGTCTTCCGAAACACGTCTTCCACGGTCACGAGCGTCGCGGGACGAACGACGTCCGGCGACGCGCGATATATCAGGAGGTGTTCGAAAAACATCCTCGGATCCGACGCCTCGAACCAAAACCGTCCTCTGTCGTACGACGAACCGTACGCCCACCTGAGAAACGCGTCTGGACCGCTCCCCTCGATTCTCGCGTCTCCCGTCCCGTTCTTTCGAGGGAGAACGACGCGACACGTCCTGAGAAAGGCGCGCGTGTACGACGCTATGACGCGTCTCGCGTCGGCTCTCCTGTTCCCCCGGCGAGGCGTTCCGATCATCGTTTCCTCGCGGGGCGAGTCGTCGTCTTCGTCGATGAAATCTCGTGACGCGTCCTCGACGATGTCCTCGACGATGTCCTCGACGATGTCCTCGACGATGTCCTCGACGACGTCCTCGACGACGAACGCCGTGGTCTCCGTCTTCGGCTGCTCCGTCTTCGACTGCTCCGTCTTCGACTGCTCCGTCTTCGGCTCGATCGGCGACGCGGTTCGAAATTGACCGAAAAAATCGAGACGCGCGACGTAAGAGACGGCTCTGTCTAAACCTATCATTTTTGTTTAAACTCAAAACGCAATCGACTCGCTGATATGTGAGTCTCGCGAAAAAGTTTTCGCCGTCATAAATTCACGCGCGCAAAACGCGCGCGTCGTAAAAAAAAAAATGCCGAGAGCGTACCTTCGCGATTTTCCCACCGTCGGCGACGCGTGTCGCGACTTCTTCGTCGCGAGGAGCGAGAGTCTGGGGGTCGAAGAACACGCAGCCCTGAGGACGTTGACGGATACGATCGGAATCGAACCGACGAGAATCGTGTTCGACGTCGCCCTGAGGTTCGCGGAAGTCTCCTCCGAGGCGTACGTCGGACTGCTCTTGTGCGAGTTGTTTTTGAACGACGAGAACGAGTCCCTGGAACGTAGAAAAATAGCTGAGACGACGGGAAACGCCGTTCCGCCTCTGCGAATCGCCGTCGGCGGTCGCGAGGTTCGCGTTCCGAAGACCCTCTCCGGCGAGGCGGGTCTGCGCAGGCTCAAAGACCACGCTCGAGCGTTCGCTCGTCTGTGTCTCGGTCCGATCGGACCGGTAGGTCAAGACGTGCTCGAACGCTTCTCCACCGATCTCACGGGTCGATCGCGCGGTCTGGCCAAGTTCGACCTCGCGCTCTTCTCTCTACGAGAGGCGCACCCCTTCTTCGACGAGATGGCGTGGGCGCGCGCGATTCCGGGATACGAAGACCGCGAGGTCGCCGAGTTCGTCACGATCGAAAAGTATCACGGAATGCAAAATAACGGACGCGCGACCGACTCGTTCGTCGTGTGGGTAACGAGAACCATGCGCGGAGAGACGCGCGACGAGTGGTTGAGAGAGATAGTCGAGTTGAGCCGGTCGCAGGATAGCATCGAGCGCCGACACAGGAAGAGAGCCCCGGAGGTTCGTCGTCGTCACCCGTTCGTGCCGAGAACCGACTATCTCTTGAATTAAGTACTTTTGCACTTTATCGCCGCACGCGCGTCGCGTCACACTATCCTCGCGCGCTGCGGTTTATCGAAGTAAAAGTTCGGCCAGTACGCCAACAGCTGCAGCGCGATGCACAGGTCGTCTTGTTTTCCGCCGTGTTTTCCCGACAGTCCCCGACGTCTGACCAGCAAGTCGTCCTCGCGCCCCTTGTCGACGAACCGATACGCCTTGAGTTGAGAACACAGCTCCTCCCTCGCGCCCACGGTCTTGGAAACGAAACGTTTGGCGAAGTGCACGCGCTCGGACCTCAAAAACTGTTGAAGCGCGAAACGCATGCCCTCTTTCGTATCGCTCGACGTCACGACCCCGACGCGATTCTTCCCCGTCGAGTCCCCGGACAGGTGACGAACGGGTCGGCTCGCCGAACATATCGCCGCGACGCGCGACGCGCCGACCCAACCCCCGTAATTCTGCTCGATACACGTGACGATGTCCGCGTCTCCCACGCACTTCAGCGCGCGGAGCGACGCGAGGTGATCTAGCAAAAACTCCTCCAGCTGTTGATCCGATGACACGACCGCGGAGTCCGCCCCGAGAACCTGTCGGAGACTCGTCCCCGAAAAGACGAAAGGGGTGGACGGAAGGAGACAGAGACGAGTTAGGCGAATCCAGAGAGGGCATGAACCCCGGTCTCCTCCTGAACCAACACTTTCCCACCGTCGACAGACACCTGTGGGCCGCGTTCGAGCAGGTTCTTCGAAAAAAAACTAAACCGTCCCCGTACTGCGAGAGAGTCATGGCGATGGCAAGGCGGACTCGCGATCTCGCCGTCAAGAAAATGTTCGTCTTGACCCTCCTCGTGATGCACGACGACATGAGAGACTATTTCGCCCTCAGGTGTCCCCCCCACAAGTTTCGACCGTGGTTCGCAGAACTCAGAGAAAACGTAGACAGGTTTCTCGAAGGCGCGCACGGAGAAGGAATGAACAGGTGCGAAAAACAATCAGACGCCGCCTTCCCGTCCGTCACCGCGTTCGTCGCGTCCATGACAACCTACTACGTCAATCTTTAAAGAAGGGGGAGCTGCGCCCCCCTTAGACCCCCCGCTCGCTCTAACGGCGGTCGTTCTTCCGTAGAGTGTGTAAAAGAAAAAAAAACAATAAAAGAGAAGCGGGGGTTTAAGGGGGGCGCAGCTTCCCTTACCAGAAGCGAGTGACTTTTCGTGTACACGCCGCTGCATATGGCCGTGCAGCTCGTTCCTCCCCCCTCCGTGTCTATGCAGACGAATACGGGTGGTCTGATGTTTCCCAGAACATCTGTGTCGTACGACGTGGTGAGGAACGCGTCGACGCCTCCGACGTGGAACGCGTTGTTGTCGTTGGTCTGCACGACGCCGGCGTTCTCTCGAAGGTACATTTTTTTATCGGACGCCATGATTCCCTGTACCAGTTTCGACCTTTTCTTATCGCGTTTCCACGCGGGAATCTCGTGTTCCATGTGGGGACACTCCATGAGGTTCGCGCGACGACACGCCTCGCACATGAGCGTGACCGATATCGTGTTGAACATCGGGTCGCCGTTATCGTGCTTGAGGTCCATGAGCATCGAATAGTCGCACGTCTCCTCCTGAAAAAAAAAATGGTCGGTCGGACACTAATGGAACGGTATATTTAACGCACGAACGCGGGGGTCGCACCATGGGCGTCGTGATGCCGATCAGCGCCGTGTGTTCCACCAAGAGGAGAGGCGCTATCGTTTCTGATGAATATTCACAGACGTCAGACTACGCGGAAGAAAAGAGAAAATCACGACGTACCTTTAAAGAGTTCCGACGGGATCCTGCGAAACGTGAGGACAGAGATAAAGAGCGTCGTGAGACGTTTTTTCGAATTCGGCGTGGACGCGGATTGGGAAGAAGAATGCGCGGGCGTCGGGGACGACGGCGCTCACCTCGCCGCCTCTTCGAGGATGAGGCACTGGCCTCCCGTTCCTTTGGTTCCATCGGGAGAGGGTCGCGCCACGATCTCGCGAAATAAAATAACACGGCGATCAGTATCGTTATCATGTCTCGAAAGTCGCGTTCGAGAAGAAAAAAAAAAACGCGTCTCTCGTCGACACGGCGCGAGGTCTTCGCGAGTGCTTTTATAAGTTGAGACGTTTCGACGCGTTGATGCGTCAAAAATTACGTCGCGTGAAGACGAAAAATCGAGTATCACGAAAAAACCCTCTGGGTCTCGGCGCGATCTCCGGCTCGAGTATTTACGACGACGACCTCGACGACCTCGACGACCTCGACGACCTCGACGACCTCGACGACCTCGACGACCTCGACGACC
>PAUB01000030.1 GCA_002713695.1 Opitutaceae bacterium | reverse complement strand
TAAACAGGATGCCCAAGTGGGTTTTCGACCCCGTTGCCGGGTAAATTATGCCTAATATAGGCTACACGTGTAGCCCAAAAAAGGAATAATTCACCCGGCAGCGGGGTCGAAAACCCACTTGGGCATCCTGTTTACCAAAGTGTTACCGCGGCGCGCTTCGCTCCCGACTCCATCCGCTAGAGGCCCCCGAGCCCGAACCCCTTCCGAATCGACACCCTCGCCAAAGCGCTCGCTTTTTACACATGCCGGCCACGATCCTCGACCTCGACACCGACACCCTCTACCAAGTGATGTGCGCGGCGGCCGGAACGCGGAAGAGCAGGCCCAGGCCGCTGGCGCTCCACAGCTGGGCGCACTGGAGCGACCACGGTGCGCCCCTGTACTACTACTCCGACCGGACCGACACCGTCTTCGGGCGCCTCTCCGCGACCTGCCACGCGCTCAACCAGCACATGAAGTCCACGGAGTTCATCCGGCCGTGGCTCGAGAAGCTGCGGCCGTGGACCGACTACGCGCTCGACACCGGCGACGCGGGTCTGCACGACGTGAGCAAGTACTACGGCTTTAAGCACAGGCTGCAGAGGGCGCACGACACGGAGGGCGCCCCGTTCTTCATCGACGGCAAGCACGACCTCTACGAGCGCTACACGTTCGAGCAGATGCTCGACATGTGCTCATGGAGGCCGTCCATCCTCCAGATGGCCATCGCGCCGCTGCGGCGGCTCCTCCCCGAGACGGGCGTCCTCGATCCGGCGGAGCCCCTGAAGGCGCAGATCCGCGAGCTCTGCATCGCCGCTGGGAAGGTCGACCCGCGCGTCATCCACTTCCACGTCGTGCCCGGGTACGCCTGGCGGACCTGGGACCTCCTGCTGGCGGTGCTGCGCGAGCACCTGGCGCACGACGGCCTCAGCGTCCGATTGCTCGCTCGGAACGTCTTTCTGCTCGGCGAATACGCCGGGACGAGCATGATCGAGGACGAGGACGTCGTGATGGAGTTCCTGCGCGCAGACCTCGGCTGCCTGAACTATCTCAAGCAGTACATCCCGAACCTCGTCACCGACACGGTCTTTGGGATGATTTCGGACGCAAAGGGCGCGGACGCAGTCCTGCGGTTCATCCTCAACGACAACGTCTTCGAGCGCATCGACACCGAGCACTACGCCCTGCGTCTCATCGACACCGTCTCCAACAGCATGCTCCGGGACTTCCCGATGTCGGACGCTCTCTGGTCCCGCGAGCCGGTCGTGCTCGCGCTGATGCGCCGCTGGGACCGCGAGGACCGCGCCGAGAGCGACGGCGGCCCCCCCAGCTGCCTCTACGGGTCGCCGCTCGAGAACTGCCCGCTCCGCTCGCGCTCCTCCTTCGCCGCCAAGGTCGTCGCCATCAACGGGGACTTCATCCGGTACTTCACGCACCGCCGGGCCCTCACCGACCCCGTCATTCGCGCGGCCGTCGCGGAGAACGGCCTCGCGCTGGGGTGGCTCGGCTCCTGGGTCGAGGACCGGCTGACGAAGCGCACCGCTCTCGCCGCCGTCTCCCAGAACGGCGAGGCGATCATGTACCTCCCCCAACGCCTCCGCGAAGACAACGCGGTCGCCGTCGCCGCCTTGGAGAACACCCTCAAGGCCATCCCGTGGGTGCTCCCCCGCCACCGCACCGACAAGCGCATTCGCGCCGGCATCCTCTCCGGGGCGTGCGACCTCAGCCACGCATCGGTCACCCAGTGCGCCGACAAGCGCATCGTGTCCTGCGTCGACTTCGGGACGGCGAGCGTGGCGGCGTTCAAGCTGGTCGCCTGGGACCTTCGTCGCAACGGCGCGTTCTGGAAGGACATGTACGACAAGAACAAGGTGACGTTCGAGCTGCTGTCCTCGGAGCGGGAGCTCCAGACGTACCGGCCGCTGGTGATGGAGGCCCTGCGGCGGGACGGGCACAACCTGCGCCACCTCGCCGACTCGGCCGGGAATAGCTGCCAGGAGTACATCCGCCAGGCGCTCGGGAGCGACCCGACGGCGATCCAGCATGTCGGCTCCACCGAGCTGGCGCGCACGGGCCGCCTGTGGCTCGCGTTGAGCCAGTAGAGGTTGGAGGACGTCGTGGACGGCGGCATGGGCACTTAGGGGGGGGGAGAGATGGAGGGTGTTAATTTTTACTGTTAATCGGCAGCAGAAGCGCTCTCTTTTCGTGCGCCCCCCCGGAAAAGTAGCCGCCGCGGCGCATCTCGACTGCGTCCCCCAGCGCCAGCCGCTGGTTCGCGCGCAGCCCGTTGAAGCACCAGCGCAGGGCCCACGCGACCGTGAGGACCACCAGCGACGCCACGGCGCGCTCCGCGAGCCATCCCAAAGTCCAGGGCCGGAGGTGCAGCGGGTCGTCCATCTTCCGCTAGACGTAGGGCGCCCCGCCGGCTCTTTCTTCCTAGCGGAAGCATGTTCCCCGCGGGAGTGATCAACGAGTTTGGGCGGCACGCACAGCGCCTGCGCCAGCGCGCGCGCGCGCGCCGCGAGGCCGTGCAGATGCGCTCGGTCGTGCACGCCGCCGACCACGACGCCGCCGACGCCTCCGACGAGCTGGGGCACCGGCTGCCGGTCGACAAGTTCTCGGGCGACACGAACCTCCGCACGCTGCGCGCGCTGCTCAAGATGTGCGACGAGCGGGGCTTCGAGCGGAGCGCCCACCAACTGCGCTTCCATTCCGCTTTCGAAAGAGCCACGGCGCGCGTGCTCTACAAGCAGGAGTGGAGTACCCGCAAGCCGGCCATTATGGAAGCTCAGGGCTGGAATACTTGTCCATCCGAGGTGCTCATCAGGTGCGCCGTCGCGCACCCTCCCGCGCGCCGAGCCATCACTAACTGTGCATGCCCGTTGTGGCAGTACTCCGCGCCGTTTCGGAAAAACCTTCAGCATCGCGAGTGCGCAACGCCCCCTCCCCCCCCCTTCCGCTCACACGCTACTGACGGCGCGCGCGTGTGTTTCGAAAGTGTTCGCGGCATGCTTAGCACTGACCTGCAAGATCGAGCTCGTGGTGTTCTCGCCAGCGCGCCGCGCCTCCCGCAAGCTTCTGGAGCGCGTCATCGAGGTGCGTTGAGCACGGGCGCACGCCCGTTTTCCCCCCGCTCCGCACCCTTACGTTTACTGCATGCTGTCTGACGCCCTCCGTTGGCGTCGGACGCAGTTCATTCGTCTTTTGGGCTCGGAGCCTGTGGAGTACAGTACGCTGCTGCCCTGGACCCTCCATGTTCTTGTTGCATGGCTAACCGACTGCTGTGTCTCGCAGACCAAGAGCAGGCGCGCGTCAACAGCTTCGACGGAAAACAGAGCCTCATCCGTTCGTTTCCTTCGGTGCGCGGTACCCGGGCCCACGCCCCACGCAAACCAAGCGCTGACCGGATCCCCCCTGCGTGTGTGCCACAGAAAGTCGGAGTGCGCGCTAACCCCTGCCCATGCCCGGGGTATGGTCAGGGCATGGTACGGTGCGGGGGGGGGTGAGCCAAATGAGAAAGAGGCCATTGAGCCCGAGTGTGGAAGACAACGTGAACATTGCCGCTCGACCGTGCAACGAGTTTGGAGAGTGGAGGAAGTACAACGACGAGCTCATTGTACTGAGTACTGGGTGAACACCTGGAGCGGCTCCCAGACCAAGCTGGTCGCGCCGACCCCCGAAACCGTGCACCGGTTCGTTGCCGACGGCGACCCCGGCGTCGGGCTCCTGACCTTCCCAGCCCGCGTCGGCCCGCTGGCCGACGCGGGCGTCAGCCTCTTCGTGAGGGGCGACCACCACCTGCACGCCATCAACACGCACGCAACCAAGTTGCTGGGAGAGCAGCTGCGCGACACGCCCCTCGCGGGGGTGGTGCGCGGGCCGGTCGTGTGGTGGGCGACCAGCCTGCTCTGAGATCACTCGACCGCGGCGCAGGCCCCAAGCAGACCCACCACGGACACGACAAGCGCCACGTGCGTGATCCATAGCGTTTGTGCTGAGAGCGCCTCCTCTAGAAGCGCCGCGGCGTGCGCCCCCGCGGCCTCGTCGGGGAAGTGCGGCCGAGCGAGCTTCACGCTTGCCTGAAGCAGCAGCGCGGCGGTGACCATGGCAGTGGCTAGGTTTGCCGCGAGGAGGATCACCACAAACGGGAGTATTTGCGCCGCGCGGTGCGCGGGGCGGGGCTCCTTGGCATGTAGAGTCATCGGCACTCTTAAAGGTGTTGCTCTTCCAAATCACAGCCGAGGGCGCGCTAACGCCAGTCCTCGGGCAGTAGGGGGCGAAGTAGCGGGGACATGGGGTTTAAGAGCGGCGACAACGGAGTGAAGGCGCAACTGAAATCGCGGTACCCGCACGCGTTCAAGTCCTTCCGCAGCCTCTCCGAGGCGCGCCGCGGCATCCCACACAAGGGCCCGGATGGCTCTGCGGTCGAAACCATGCGCTCCCAGACGTCCGTTGCGCTCGACGGCAACGTTCTGATGATGCAGATCCCGCAGGGCTGCGGCACCTTCGCCGAGTACGTGACGCTCGTCTCGAGCGCCATCCGGCAGGCGATGGGCGCCGCGGCGCTGGTGCTCGTCGTCTTCGACGAGCCCGAGTGCCTCACGGAGGCCAAGCGCGAGGAGCAGGCGCGCCGCGACGCGGGGCGCAAGAAGCGGGAGCCGCTCTGCTCCGAGGACCTCGAGCCGCACCCGATCGCGGACAACTACAGCCTCGCCCAGCTCGAAGCGCTGAACGACTGCCACCCGGTGGTCGGCTGCCGCGCGGCGCGCCTGCGCTTCTTCGACGCCGTCGGGGTCGCGGTCGTGCGCAACCTGCAGCGCACCATCGGCGCGTGGGACAAGAGCGGGTTCCAGTCCGTGCTGCTCTTCGACGGGCTCGACTCTCGCGGCGCCGACCGGCCCCTCGGCGCGGAGCGCCTCAGGGGCGTGTGGGGCACGGACGACGAGGTCGCGGCGCTCTTCGCGCACCGGCCCGTCGGCGAGGGCGATCTCAAGCTGGCCGTGGTCGAGAACCGCCTCCGCGTCCTCGCGGCCGACGCTTTCGAGTCGCTGAAGCTGCACATTACTTGCACAATCGACACCGACAGCTTCGCCATCGAGCTCCTCGAGTGCGCGCGGCGCAACGAAGCCGCCCCGGAGCTCAACGAGGTCACCGGGGTGTTCGCAATTCGGGAGCGCGCGCCCAAGAACGCCTGTGACGACGAGGCACACGCCACGTACCTGGTCTGCGACTACCGCAGCGTCTACGACGCGCTCCAAGCGGAGCTCTGGGGCCGCTCCTGCGAGCCCTCGCTGCACCAGCAGCGCTGCGCCATGGCGCTGGTGGTCGCCGGCTGGGCGCTCGCCGGCTGCGACTACGCGGAGGTCAAGGGGCTCCGCGCCGACTTTGTCTTCGAGGCGGTGGGGCCCATCGTGCGCAGCTACCCGGACATGACTGAGGCCATGAGCGCCGCTTGGAGCGGCGACCGCGTCGCCACGCTCGACATGGTGTACACGCTTCGTCGGATCGTCCTCATGTGCGCGGCCGCGTACGGTGAGCGGAAGGGAGCGCGGAAGGCCGCCATCGCGGACATGCAGAACGTGGACGAGGCGCCGCTGCAGCGCGCGGCGTGGACGATCGCCTACTGGTGCGGCGTCGAGCACAAGGAGAACTTGGAGGACTTTTCGTTCGTCTCGCCCGGGCGGGTGGTCTGGGGCTAGGTTTCGCGGTGCCACGGGCCCGGCCACAAGTGGAGGTCTCCCCCACGACCACAAGTGGACGACGCGTCGCCGCCGGAGTGCGAGTGGCGAACGGGAGTTAATCTAAATTCGCCCAGCAGTCCTCTACGAACACCGCACGCAACATTTGCACGCAATACGCGTCAGAGCCGTTCAGTACCTCGGACACCGGAGCCCTGCTGCCCCCCGGCAAGTACTCAACGTACACACTCTTGTTCAGTTCCAGCACCCGCCCCGCCCCGCCCGCCGGGTCGTAGACACGGACCCTCGCGACCCCCGATTCGTGCGAGAGCATGCGCGGGGCCACGAGCATGCGGACGCCGGCATCCTCGTCGTAGAGGAAGGCGGCGGGGAGCGCCACGCCGATCTCAGGGGAGAGCACGCAGTCGGTTTCCGCTTCCGCTGCACAGCGCAGTGCCCGGTCAATGGCCCGCGCGCTGACGGAGGAGCTGAGCCGCGAGAGGGCGAACGCTGAGCACATATTCGACTCGTAGGTCGCGGACCCGTTGGCCCAGGTGCACACCGGCGGCGCCGCCTCGTCGAGCGCCCCGCTCTCGTCGCCGGGCCACGCGGAGAACACGTCGCCGGTGTCCACAACTGGCTGTGTCACGGGCGGGACCGACGGCGAAAGCAGCCCCCCTCCGAAGATGGTCAGTAGACCGCCGGCGATGCCGCCTGCGCCGATCGCGCCGCTGAGCGGCATTTTCGCAGCTCACTGCGGACGCGCCGCCGGAGATAGCGGAGGCTCGGGGTATATCAGGATGTCCGTGTTTTGCAGCTCCACGAGCGAGTACCCCTCCATTCCCCATGCGCTCAGGTAGCGCTCCTCGGCGGGCGTGACCCACATTTTCCCCTCGATGGGGTACTTGTCGAACTCCTGCGGCGATATGATGACGTGCGGACCGGAAGGCGGCCCGTCGGGGTCCTGCAGCCGCGCTACGCTGAAGGTGGCGCCCACCGCGACGTAGGACGCGGACGGCCGCGGCAGGTATACCAGGTCCGTGCGCTCGGTCTCGCCGGTGACCACGTTGCGCAGCCGCATCGGCGCTGCATTGTCGCAGCCCGGTAGTACACAGTCTTCGCTGTAGAACGAGAGCAGCTCCAGCATCACGACGGCGGGGCCCTCGAAGGGCCAGCGACTTTTGCACAGCACCCGCATGTCAAATCCGGGCACCATTGGCTCTGTCTCGGCCTCCACGGTGACCGCTCTGTAGCTGAGCGCCAGCTCTGCGTTGTCGACGACGACGTTCAGGCGCGGTCCCGGCCCCCCGGAAATGACGCCGGCCACGATGTCGCCCACCAGCTTTGCGGCCTGCGCCGCCGTGCTCTTCGGCCACCCACAGAGCAGGTCGGCGTGGCCCATGAGCGGCATGCCCACCGTGCTGACGAGGCAGGAGTCGTCGGTCTCGGACATCTGTCTGCAGACCGGCGCCCCCACTCTCCCGACTTCTGCGAGTATGTTGCGAGTGGCCAGGAGCAGGTGCCCCTCGCGCTCGAGCTCGCGCGCGCGGTCCACCAGAGCGGCCCGCGGGGCCTCCAGCGCGAAGGAGTCGAGCTGCTTCTCGCATTGGTCAATTCTCCGGAGGGCGCGCACCTGCGCGCTCTGTTCCAGAGCGCGCAGCCTGCTGTGCTCCTGCGCCTCCACCTGAGAAGCGGAGGCGCCCGGGCGTTCCCGTCTTGATTTCTTGCCCATGTGAATTTAGAAAGGCACCACGCACACGGGACACCGGAAGCACTGGCTAGCGGTTCTACGGCGCTGCTTGTGCGATCTGGGGAGCGGCGGGCGGGGAGGGCCGCGGGCGGGATGCGGGCGGCTACTTCTTGCCCCCCGACTTGGCGGCGGGCTTGGCGGCCGGCCGGGCATCGGCCTCGAGCTCGCGAATCTTGCCGCGCAGCTCGATGATCTTGGACTCGCGCTTCTCGATCACGTCGTCCTTGCCCTCGATGGTCTTCTGCATCTCCTGGATGCGGTACTTGGCGACGGCCAGCTCCTCGGCCTTCTCCTGCATCACCTCCATCATCTTGCCCGAGATCTTGGCCACGTTGGCATCCTCGGTGTAGATCGCGAAGCCGCGGTTGGCCTGCGGGTTGATGAGCTGCGCGGCCATCGCGTCCCCGCTGAGAGGGACGACGGCCGTATCGTCGTTAGCGCCCTTCTGCTTCTTGGCCGGCGGGGCCGTGTCCTTGCCGCGGCTCTTGAACGAGTAGACGGTGCGGAGCAAGTTGGCGACGTTCCAGTTGTTATCGCCCGGCTTGATCTGCGACTTCTTGTGCGCCTTGTAGCCGACGAGGTGCGGCCAGCGCGCAATGTCATCTTTCGTCATCTTGGCCAGGTCCACCTCGAAGCTGTCGTAGAGCTCCTTGGGGACGATCTGCAGGATGTCCGGGTCGTCCGACTCCTCGGTCGTGCTCTTGAAGCCGACGTAGAAGTAGAGATCGCCCTTGTAGCGGAGGACGGTGATGTAGTCGCCGTCGATGCGGCCGGTGCGGTTGCCGTCGGCGTCGAGCAGCTCGATGCGCGGCTTCCACTTGCCGGTGTAGGAGTGCGAGTTGAGGAACTCGCCGGCCTGCTCGCCCGAGATGTACTCGACCGGCTTCTTGTGCGCGAAGACCTCGAGCGCCTTGTCGTAGTCGAAGCGGTTCTTGCCGTAGCGCAGCTCGCGCTTCTTGGGCGGCTTCTCGACGATCGCGGCGGAGGGCTCCTCGACGATCGCGGCGGAGGGCGAGACGGGGTTGGACATCTGCGGGCGCAAGGGCAGGGGGGTCATCGGCGGGTAGGGGTTCGTCAAATTTGGAGGGAAAGCGGGCACCGTGTCGATTCGGAAGAGGTGCGAGGCAGGGAGGCGTGCGTGAGGGTGGGGGGTGCGGGAGATGTGGGTGGCGCAAGCACCGTGTCGATTCGGAAGAGGTGCGAGGCAGGGGGGCGTGCGTGAGGGTGGGGGTGCGGGAGATGTGGGGGGCGCAAGCACCGTGTCGATTCGGAAGAGGTGCGAGGCAGGGTGGCGTGCGTGAGGGTGGGGGGTGCGGGAGATGTGGGTGGCGCAAGCACCGTGTCGATTCGGAAGGTGTGCGCTGATGTACACCAGGTGACTTAGCGGACGCGTCTTTACTCGAGTACGTGGGAAGCTGTCACGTGTCTACTCCCGCAGGTAGCGAAACACGTTTCGCGCGCTACGCCTTGCGCTTCCCGCCAACGGGGGCGGCGCTTGGGTCGAACGCCTTCTCGAGGACGGCGACGGGGACGCCCATCACCTTGAGCTCTCGGGGGTCGTTGAAGAGCATGACGGTGGCCGTTCCGGAGGCGCCCAGCGCGCCGAGCGCCTGCATCTCGCCGCGCGTCGGCAGGCGCACGGCCGAATAGCCTCGGGGCGCCTCGGGGTCCTCGCCTCCCGCGACGCGCGCCTTCCAGACGTGCTGGCGGTGGAGGACCGCCGTGATCAGCGCCAGCTTGCGGATGAACGGGCGGTTGAAGTTGCGCACGGCGGTAAAGAGCCACTCCAGCTGCGGGTTGAACGCGGGCTGGAACGCGGCGAGGGCGGCCGCCGCAGAGTTGGGCGACTGGGTGGCGATGCCGGCGAGGGCCGTCGGGCTGAGCGCCTCCAGGAACTTGTGGGTCGGGGTTCCCTCCACGTCGTCGGGAAGGTCGATCGGCAGCTTCGAGCCGCGCTCGCTCCAGGCGCGCGCGAGGTCGGCCACCGCCTCCACGCGAAAGCGCGGCGCCGTCTCGGTGTGCCGGAAGAGCGCCACGAGGGCGTCGATCTTCTCGCTCTCGCACTCGGCGTCGGCGACGCGCGCGATGTCCTCGGCGAGGTTCTTGGCCTCCGCGCCGGTGAGCATAAGCGGCACGCCGTACGCGAGGAAGGTCTCGACGCACTTGTTCACCACGCGCGTGAAGCAGCCCTTGGCGGTTGCGCAAGCGCGCTTGCGGTCGGCGACGAAGGCGTACTCGAGGCGCCGGTTCGCCTCCCGCTCCCAGGCGACGAAGAAGGCGCGCAGCACGGCCTCCAGCTTGCCGACCTCGCCGAGGCCGCCCAGGTGGGCGATGGCGACCGACAGCTCGTCCTGCGTCAGCGTGAGCTCGGTGCCGAGGTCGCTCTTGAGAAACAGGTCGAAGTTGCGCATGCGCCCGTCCAGGTAACTGCCTCCGAACATCCGGGTCGATTTGGAAGGGCTTAGCGCTCAGGACACGGACACCCGGTCTCTGGGGTGGAGAAGGGAGACCCACAGCCGGGCCGAGTGCCACGGCTTGACTTGGTTGATGTACCCCATGGGGTGCTCCAGAGAGCGCCTCTGGGGCGGCGGCGGGTTCCCCGGGAAGGGACCCACTGGCGTCCAGCAAACCACTTGCGCGTCGAGGTCCACCTCGACGCGCACCTTGTACACGGGGTCGTACGCAGCGCGAGAGGAGTCACAAATCGGCGTGTGGTTGGGCGCGTTTCCGAAGCGGTAGTCTCCAACGATGCTCCACCCCATGGTAAAGCCCTTGCACTGCCAGCGGCTTGCCTTGCTAACTCCGATGTACACGCCGTTCCTGTGGGAGTTGCGCACGTCGACGACCCACTCCATCTTGCGCTTGTCCGGAGAGTGGTCCACGCTGACGTGGTCCGTCGAGATGACGCCCATGCGCAGGCTCTCGTGGCCGGTGTGCTCCACCTCGCGGCCGTCCGCGCTGACGGCCGTGGCGTCGCTGCGGTGAAACCCGCGCGCCGCCGAGGGCAGCGCCAGCTCCGCGCGCGCCAGCGGCGGCTTCTCCTCCCCCCGCGAGACCTCGATGAGGCAGGTCGGCAGCGTCGGCGCGGGAAGGTCAACTTCGTCGCCGTCCCCGCGGTAGAAGCAGCGCAACACATCGTTGCGCTGCAGCCCCTTCGTGATCGTGAGCTTCAGGCCGAGCGGAACGGGAAACATGCTCACGCGCTTCTCGCTCTGTATCGGCGAAATGCTCCTTATCAAACGATTTTGCATCGAGGGTGGCATCTGCCGATTTGGAAGCAATAACCCACCTGGGGAGCCCTCTATAGCGATGAGTGCCCCGCCCCCCGCGACCGCCCGTCTGTTCCCAAATTTGGCAGGACTCGGCGTGGGCGGCGCCGCGGTTCCGTCGCTCGACGGCAGGCTGACGCGCGAAGACCGCCGCGCAACCACGGCGCGCCCCCGGGAGTTCTCACGCGAGGTGCGCCTTTGCAAACTTGCTCACTTCGCCGCCCTCCTTTGCTTCCAAATAACGCAGTGTCGGAACGGTACTGTTGGAAACATGTACCCCTCGCTCTCGTCTCTGCGCCTGCCCTCCGCGGTCGGGGCGTGCGACAAGGACTCTGCGGCGGCGGAGCGGCTGTCGGGGCTAAGGTACCTGACCGCGGACGGGAAGGAGCCGCCCCACGCGGTCAAGTACTACACCCAGGCGGACGAGCGCGGGCTCCGGGCGCAGGAGCCGGTGCTGTGCAGCAGGTCGGGGGTGCCGACCTGCCTCGTCGCCGACGCCGTCTTCCACGTGAAGGGCTGGGGCGGCGGCATGACGCCGGGGGACTTTGGGGACGCCAGGCTGCCCGTCCCCGGGGAGATGCGCGCCTTTGCAGACTCCGACGAGGTCCAGGGCGCAATTGGTGCCATGGCGGGGGGGGCGCCGAGCCCCTTCTGGCGGCTCGCGCCGCCGCGCGTCCTCATCCAGTGGGACGGCGACAAGATCTGGGACAGCGAAGCAAAGGCGTACAAGACCTTCGGCATCTTCATCCCGGCCGTCGTGAAGTACCTGGTGGACAACGGCTGCACTATCTGCGGCTTCCTCTGCCAGAAGCTCACCACGAAGGACAAGTACGTGGAGTACGCCGAGGATTACATGCGCACGCGCGGCGGCCAGCAGCTCGCCGACTACTGTGCGGATTCCCTGAAGATCAACGTGCCGATGTACTTTGTGGCCTTCTGCACGGCCGAGGACCCCGAGGTGAAACGCCTCCAGAAGACAAGCGCCTACGGCTTCCTGGGCTCCGCGCTCAACAAGGCCTGGCCGTGCGGCATGCCGCGGCGCGTCTTTGCGTTCGGCGGCGGCGGGGTGCTTGACGCAGAAGAGGCCTGGGGCTACGCCGAGCCCGAGACGGACATTGCGGCGTTCAACATTCCGCGCAAGAACGGCGAGCGCAGCGAATTTGCCAAGAGGCACGCGGCCGAGGAGTCCAAGTGAACGCGCTAGTCTCAGTGCAGCGGCGTCTGGGCGCGCTTTCCGGGGACGCGTTCCACCCGGCGCGATGCAGCCCGACCGGCTCCAGGAAGCGGCGCAGCTGCTCGCGTTGCTCAACGGTGCCTACCGGGCGTGATCACTCCGCCGGCGACTCGGACCCGGACCCCTCCTCCCCGCCCTCCTCCCCGCCCTCCTCCCCGCCCTCCTCCCCGCCCTCCTCCTCCGACCACTCCTCTTCTGCGGAGTCCTCGGAGGAGGAGAGGCCCGACTCCAGCCCCGACTCGAGGGCGTCCGACTCCACGGGCGCGCCGCCCCGCTCGATCTCCTCCGCCAGGTCGCTCGCGATCTCTGCCATGCGCGAGTCCACCTCCTCGTCCACCGCCTCCTGCACGCGCCGCGCGCGCGCCGCCATGGACGGCCTGCTCCACGGAGGCGCCGCGGTCAGCCGCTTGGCCTCCAGCAGCTCCCACGCCTCCGCGCAGGCCTCGGCGAACGCGAGCATCGGCGGGGACTCGGCGCCCAGCTCCAGCTGGAACTGGTCCGCCAGCTCCGCCATGAGCGACTCCGTCTCCCTTTGGAGGACCTCGTCCTCCCCCCCCTCCTCCCCCTCCAAGGCCAGCACCGCCTCGCGCAGCCGGTCCTCCACGAGCACGGCGATCGCGCGGACCTCCGGGTCGGGTGTTCTGGGTCGTTTGGACATGTCTAGGTCAGGATGGTTTTACTTCTGTAAGAAACCTCAGCTAGCGCGCTCCAGGCGCTCGCGCGCACGGCCCTCGCGCGCGAGGCGGACGGTGTCCAGGCGGCGCATCAGGCGCCCCACGCGCTCCCGCTCCGCGTTGGCCTCCGCCCGCGGCAGCGGCGGGGCGAAGATGCGGGTGTCCGCCCCGGAGCTGTGCAGCAGCTTGCACACAAGCTGCGCGAACACGGGCTTGTCGAACGTGCCCCCGAGCGGCACCTTGCAGCTGAGCAGCGCCTCAAAGCTGTCCGCCACCTCCGCCAGCGCCGCGTGCGCGCGCAGCATCCCGCAGAAGCCCCCCGCCTCCGCCCGCGCGCCCTGCAGCGCCATGGGCAGCGAGATCTCGCTCCAGTTCTCGGGAAGCCTGCCCTCTGGCAGCGCCGCGTCGTCCATGTTCTTTCCGGTCAGCTTGCGGAGCATGACGTTGACGATTTCGCCGTGCTGCGCCCGCACGCTGGCCAGCAACACCAGCACCATCAGCGCGTACGCGCAATCTGGGTCGACGTCCTTGCCGCGGCGCGACATCGCCGGGTCGAAGTCGCTCAGGCGAGGAGTCCCGCGGGTCACCTCGCGGCCGCTCGGATCCGTGTAGCCAAAGCCAGTTGCCTCCAGCGCGTCGTCCGTCTCCACCAGCACGGGGCAGAAGACGATCGTCTCCGGCGTGATGTTCGCCTTGAGTATCCTGTTGCGGGCCAGGAAGCGCAGCTTGCGCGCAATCATGGCCGTGGCCTCGAAGATGCTCGACTCCAGCGTCCGCTGCGACGCCCCCGGGCGCAGCACGGCGTCGCCGAGCACGAGGCTGTGGTTCTCCAGCAGCTCGGACAGGCGAAAGCCGTGCGTTTGCGTCACCGTCACGCAGGCGGCGATCCGGCGGTTGAAGGTGTTGAAGTCGCCGCCGTCGTCCAGCGCCCCGCCCCCCGCCTTCTCGCGCAGGGCGCCGAAGTCGTCGCCCTCGTGCACCAGGAAGGCCCCGAACACCGCGGGCCCCGCGCCGCAGGCGGCCGCCTCCAGCTCCAGCAGCAGCCGCTGCGCCAGGAGCGGCAGCTCCGGGAGAGTGTCCGCGTGCGTCGGCCACGCCGGGATCTCGCGCACCGTCACGGCCACGCCGGCCGCCGACAGCAGCTCGAACTCCCGCTCGTCCGCCTCGTACGAGTCGTTGAACGGGAACCACTCGGGGTAGGGCGCGCGGTAGACCGCGGCGCCCCCCGACGCGTAGCTGGGCTCGCCGAGCGGCGTCTTGTGCAGGTTCCAGAGCCACCACTGCGACTGGCCGCCCAGCCGCGTCCCGTCCAGCGCCACGATGGCGTCGCGCACCGTGCCGTCCGCGGGCTTCGGCAGCGCGGCCACGACGCCGCGCTTCGGCCCAAGCACGTCGTGCATCCACGGGATGAACGCCTCCGACGCCGCGCGGCGCCGCACGGCCGCGGGGGGCTTCGGCGGCGCGGTCGCCGCCGTCTCCGGCTCCGGCTCCGTGGGACCCGTCTCGGCGTCCGCCCTCGTCGCGCGCGCGTCGCGCATCAGCGTCGCGAGCGCGGCGCGCAGCGGGATCGGCGTGGGGTGTGCCGAACCATGGAGCATGGCTCGCGGCGCTCACTCGGGCTCGGGGAGAAGGGGCTTATGCGGCGGGTAGCGGCGGACTCACACATTTCGCTGCTTACTCCCCTGTCCAGAAACGTTGGTCACTCTCGCTAACCAGTGAAATTTGAGTTGCAGCTTCCAAATCAGTAGACTC
>PAUB01000029.1 GCA_002713695.1 Opitutaceae bacterium | reverse complement strand
GCTACATGAAGATCGCTCGCCTGCTGAAGAAAGCAGGCTGGCGAGTCGGAGCGCGTTTGATCCAACGGCTGCGCCAGCAGCTCGGTCTGATGGTGCCCGGGAAAGGACTCGAACCTTCACACCTTTCGGCAGCGGCTTCTAAGACCGCCGTGTCTACCATTCCACCACCCGGGCAGGCATTGGATATCCGCGTGACTCTGCGCACCCTTGCGTCGGGATCAAGCGCCTAGTGCAAAATCATTTACCTGTTGCTTCGCCCAGTCGATCACCCATGCGCGCGTAGGTTTCCACGAAGTTGGCACTCTGCTCGACCAGATCATGCTCAAACTTAATCCGTCCTCGCTCAAACAGGGTGATCACACAGGAACCGCCAAACTTGAACAGCCCCTTCTCTTCGCCTTTGGGGAGGACACGTTCCTCGACAAAGGTCTGCACGATACTGCCGACATTGGTCGCTCCCACCTCAAGCATCGCCACAGAGCCAAACTCCGGCGAATCGATCAGCGTGAGCATCCGCTTATTTTCGACGAGATAGTTGATGTTTTTGCGCAGCGCGATCGGGCTCACTGAATAGAGGTAGCCGTTGATCAACTTCGGCTCGGATGGCAGGCCATTCACCGGAAAATGAAACCGATGATAATCCACCGGGCAAAGCCGAGAGATCAGCATCGAACCACCGGCGAATTTATCGCCCAATGCATCATCACCGAGTAGCTCGCGCATCGTGAATTTCGATCCTTTGACATAAAACCCTTCGGCTTCATCCACATTCGGAAACGCCAAGTGACGCCCATCGGCAGGGAGAACAGCGGTTTGCTCGCCTTCGGCAATGGGTCGACTTTCTGGTTTTAGCGCACGGTAGAAAAACTCATTAAAGCTCTTAAAATCAAACGGCGATCTCACAAACTCTTCGGTGTCCATTTCATACTCGACGATGAACGGGAGCACTTTGGTCGCACTGTAGCGTCGATTCATTCGGTGGCCGTAGTAAGCGGAAAAAAACCATCGCTTGGCGAGCGCCCAAACGCTGAGTCGGCCCAACGGATTTCCGTAAGCAAACCTCAACCATCCTCCACCATAAACCTTCTCGGTCTCCGTGGTCTGCTTGTAGCGGTCGTGATAGCGAATCGGCTCGGACATAAGAAATCACCATCGCTCAAAGCCGACTTCGCGCAAAGCCAAATATCACGCAGGCTCTTGCTCTTCTTTTTCCTGCTTCTTCGCTTCAGCTTTGGCCTTCTTTCTCTCAGCCTTTTTCTCCGCCGCCTTCACCGCGTGCATGCTGCGCTGGCGTAAGGCTTTTCCCGAGAGCCTCCGCCACCCCATAAGCGCACAAACAGCTTACCAGCAGCGGGAGCATAAAGTCATAGGTTCGGGTCAGCTCCAGCATCAGAATAATCCCGGTCAGTGGAGCTCGCACGATCGCAGCGAATAGGACCCCCATGCCTAAGACGCAAAAGACCTGAGGGCTGATCCCGGTGTCACTCATGATCAGATCGACCCCGTGAGCGCCAATTGCACCAACTCGCCACCCGACGCGGCCAAGCCCGGAATCGTCCAACCCACAAAGCCCACAAAAACACCCGCCGTCGCGCCGACCGCAAAGCCCGGCCATCTCAACAAACGCTCGCGCAAGCTCATCGACGCCAGGAGCCCACGATTAAACATCACGCCTAATCCACCCATGGCCACTCCCAGCATAGCCGCCCACGGCAGTGAGGCCACCCCCGGCGTCACATCCACATCCGCAACACCGACTAGATATGGACACTGTGAATCAGACATCGGTAGGATTCTTGATCACCTCAGCTCGTCAGCATTTGACGGGCCGTGTTGAAGATTTTGTCTTCGGTTCCGCTTATATAGGGACCGGGTTTCATGATGCCCTGCATATTTGAAAACACTTCGTAGCCACCCTCCGGCAACTGTCGTTCGCTGCACACATAGCCGACGATTCCGTTGGCGTAAGCCACGGGCCACACTTGACCAAAGCGGGAGCCAAACTCCTTCACCGTGCGCAGTCCGTATTCCGCACTCATCTCGCCGGACATCGCCAGCATCACGAGGGAGTTACCAAACCGCACCGCCTGAAGTTCTAGTCTAATCGCCGTATCCGGTTTCTCGCCACGATCCAACATCTCAACATGAGCGCGCGCCCATTTCACAAAAAAGGGATTCTTCGATTCCAACCAAGCTGCGTATTCGTCGCGGGATAACACGGTGAGGTTTAGATCTACTTTCTGGTTCTGCGCGGACAGCACCCCCGACACTTCCTGCCAGCGCCCAAATTTGATTTCACGTTCCACGGCTAGCGCGAGGTGCCGTCCCATTTCGTGAACTTCATCAATCGTGTATTTCGGAAAACCATCTTCATCCTTATGCAGATAGGCCTTCTGGTCTCCAGCACAGCCTTGCAAAAAGGCGCAGGTGCAACCGAGTTCCTTTGCCAACTCGACCATTGCAAACCCTGCATAGTCGCCGCCGAATTCCAAAATCTGCCCTGCCGCCGATGTATGCGCCGCATAACCAAAGAGCACATGACGAAGCGCACCCTGTTCATCGTTAAAACGCAGCATCGGCACGGTGTGATCGTGAGGGGCATCAAGAGTTGGATTCCAAGTTACCCCACCCTTGCCATCAGGTCGTCGACGCGAACGAGCTAAACCGCACCAACCAATGGTTGATGAGAGCGACATCGGTTGACGCGTTTCCATGGCCTGTTTCGCGGTAGCCGCAATGTTCGCAAATGCTTTTTCGAGCCATGGCTTATCAATCCCTTCCCGACATTGCCCATCAACAAACTCCCGCATCGGCGGACCGCAATGCGTATGCGTGCCGCAAAGTAGGATATTCGCCTCCGTGACTCCCGTCAGCGCTTCGATCTGTGCGCGCACGTTGTCGGTGTTATCGTAAAACCCCAACCACTCGAGGCTCACGATAATGACCGTGTGATCAGTCGCCCGCTCGGTGATCGCAGTCGTGATCGCGCGCAACGGCAGGTAAACGCCGGTGGCTCCTCCCGTGCGAGAGGCAAACCCAGCCAGCTTGGAACCAAGCGGTGGCGTGACATCGACCTCCGCGACTCCGACGAGATAGGGGCATTCGTTCTGGGACATCACCCCAGAATCCAAATCTACTGGTTGCTGACAAACTCAATACGCCAGAGCCAATGCTCAACTGGCAGCTGGCAGAATAACTTTGCGCGCAGGAAAATCTAAATCAAACGCCTCATCAGCAGCCGGCGCATGATAGGTGTTGATGATTACATACCGATCTTTGCCGGCGGTATTCTCAGTCGAAGCATGCACGAGCCGATCTGAAAAAATGATGGCTGAGCCACGCTTGATCTCGCAGGTGACCACATCGCCATCCTTCCAATCACCATCATCGATGGAATTGTGAAACTCTCCTTTGTCCGGAGCATGCCGGACCATTTTCCAATCACGTTTATGGCTTCCAGGCACCACCGTCAGCGTGCCGTTTTCCGCGGTAGTATCATCGAGGGGAATCCACACCGACAGCTTGGGCCGGGTATTGGGCCAATAGTAAAAATCCACGTGTGGTGGCGTGGGGGACGCTTTTTCGGCCGACTTATAAACGATCTTGTCGCTCATAAACATGATGCCATGCGGCATCACCGGCTTCAGCATTTTTACGACACGTTTATCCTCCGCTAGGGCGCGATAGAGCTCACTGACCACGGCCACATGCACATAGACGGATCGTTTATCCGGACAATGTTCATCGAGCACCCTCCGCGCTTCGATTTTAAGTTTTTCGCATTCCTCTGGGCTCAGGAGATCGTGAATAATCAAAAATCCATCACGATCATATTGGCCAGCGGGGCTGAGCGGGGTCGTTTTTTTCATAGGGGAAGCAGTATTCCGCAAGTAGAGTTTGATCGTATCGAATAGCAATCACAGGAATCGCGGTGGTGTATCATTTCGATCTTCTCGCTTGATCGAACACAAAGAAACTTTTCGTCGCGAGACCATAGAGCCTACTAAACGGACCCGCAAACTCAGTGACTATCCGAGCAAACCAATGCCAAAAGAATAGCACTAAGGGTCACCTCGTAGTAATTGGCTCACGATAAACATGGGCTTTTCTGTGCAAGTTGCGCCTAAAGCACTTCACTTACTCTAAACCTCGACTACTTATTGATGAGTGCCCTCCTCTGCATCCCAATCTCTGACCGGCGTTCTTGAGCGCATCATCTTCTTCAACGAAGAGAATCACTACACCATCGCAGAGTTTCGGCCTGACCCCAAGAACAAGAGCGAAGAGGAGGATACGCCCAAGACCACCATCGTCGGTGCTCTACCGGGAGTAGAATGCGGAGAAACTCTGCACCTCGATGGGGAATGGACTCGCCACGCGCAACACGGCGCTCAGTTCAAGGTCGCCGCGTTTAAGAGCGAACTCCCCGCTTCCGTTTACGGCATTCGCAAATACCTCGGTAGTGGTCTCGTTCCGGGGATCGGAAAAGTCTACGCCAACAAGATCGTCGATGCATTTGGCACCGATACGTTTCGCGTGCTCAGCGAAGAATCAGGTCGCCTGCGGGATGTGCCGGGCATTGGCAAAAAACGAGTCACCCGGATCAAGCAGGCCTGGGACGAGAAAAAAACCGAACGCGAACTCTACATCTTTCTCCAGACCTACGGCGTGACGCCTTCGCAATGCGTGAAGCTCGTTAATCGTTTCGGCAACGATGCGAAACAAATCCTAATGAACGACCCCTACCGCATCGCACGGGAGATCGATGGCATCGGATTTAAAACCGCCGACCGTATCGCGATCAACCTCGGCTTTGCTAACGACGCCGCCCCGCGGATCGATGCCGGCATCATCTACTCCCTCGAGATCTTACAGGAAGAAGGTCACACTGCGTTTCGCGAAGTCGAGCTGCGCGACCACACCGCCACTCTGCTCGAAACCGATGCCAAGCTCGTCGAAGCGCGGACCATCTTTCTCGTGGGAAACAAATCGCTCATCCGGCATTGGCCGGAAGGCGTCGCCGATCCACTTCCCGGTTCCGGACTGATCCAGCTTCCGCACAACGATCGCTACGAACAAAAGATCGCCGCAGTGATCGCCCGTCTCGGCAAAGTCATCAGTGGTCTGCCTCCGATCAAAATCGACGCCGCCGTGAAGTGGGCTTCCAACAAAGCCGGTTTCGATTTTCACGCGCTGCAGGCCGACGCAGTTAAAAACGCTCTTCTCCACAAGACAACAATCCTCACCGGCGGACCAGGAACGGGAAAAACCACGATCCTCCGCGCACTTGTTGATATTCTCCGCGCGAAGAAGGTGCGTGTGCATCTCGCTGCACCGACGGGTCGCGCGGCCAATCGTCTCGCCGAAACCACCGGCGGTTACGCGACCACGATTCACCGTCTGCTCAAATTTGATCCCTCGAAAGGCGGATTCGTGGCGAACGAATCGTCCCCGCTCTCGACCGATTTTCTGATCGTCGATGAGGCCTCGATGATCGATACGCGGCTCGCTTCGGCTCTGCTCCAAGCGGTGCCAGCCCGCGCGCATGTTTTACTTGTTGGCGACACCGACCAGCTGCCGAGTGTCGGCGCAGGTAATGTGCTCAAAGATATCATCTCGACCGACCAAGTGCCGGTCACTCGCTTGTCGGTGATCTACCGCCAAAAAGGCCAAAGCCAGATCGTGACGACCGCTCATGCGATCAACGCGGGCGAGACCACGCTACCGCCCGTGCTCTCGAATGTCGCCGATGCGCAAGTGTGGTCAGATCTCAATTTCATCGCCGCAACCGATGCGGAAGATTGCGTGCGCAAGGTCATCGAGATCTGCGCGGAATACGTGCCACAGAGACTCAAGTGGCCCCACCCCGTGAATGACGTGCAAGTGCTCGCGCCGATGCATAAGGGCGTCGCAGGCGTTGGAAATTTTAACCAGCAATTGCAGACAGCGCTGAACACGAACCGCCAAGGGTTGCGCGCTTCGACGGGCGAATATCGACCGGGCGACAAGATCATTCAGCTGCGCAACAACTACGATAAAAACCTCTTCAACGGCGACATCGGCGCGGTCACTTCTATCGACGGAATCAAAGGCACGATGACCGCCGATTTCGATGGCGAACCGCAGACATTTGAGCGCAACGAATTCGGCGACCTTGGCCTCGCCTACGCGATCAGCATTCACAAATCGCAAGGCAGCGAATACCCCGTCGTGATCGTGCCGCTACTCAAAGCGCATTTCATGATGCTGCAGCGTAATCTCATCTACACCGCTATCACCCGCGGTCGCAAAAAAGTGTTTCTCGTCGGGGATCCCGCCGCCTACGCCATGGCCGTGCGCAACAGCGATTCGAAAACCCGCATCACCCACCTGCAGCAAAAAATCGCCACCACGGCCGTGTGACCCCCACCGTTCATCCTGCGCATGAGCCGAATAGCCTAAAAGGGAACAGCTCATCGCTAACGACTTGGCATCGAAACAACCTTAACTAACCTCACCGCAAAATAGTTAAACTATGATAAAGATTATTAAATTTCTGATCATCTCTCTGACCATCTCCACGATGGGGCTCTGGGCGACTCCCACGCCAAACATCCCCGCGGCGAAAAAAGCTTCCAATGATGAATCTGAGTATCGGCGTTTCACTTTGGACAATGGCCTCAAAGTTATTCTGCTCTCCGATCCAAAATTTAACAAATCCTCCGCCGCCATCGCCGTGAGTGTGGGCTCCCTTTCCGATCCCGAAGATCGCCAAGGCCTCGCCCACTTCCTCGAACACATGCTCTTTCTCGGCACGGAGAAATATCCCGACGAGGCCGAATACGGCAATTATCTGAAAGCCAATGGTGGCTACAGCAATGCCTACACCTCGCGCGACCACACCAACTACCACTTCGAGATCCGCCACGAAGCCTTCGAAGGTGCGCTTGATCGCATGGCCCAGTTCTTCATTGCCCCCCTCTTCACTCCCAAGTTCACCGAGCGCGAGATCAACGCGGTCAATTCCGAGTTTCAGAAAAACCTTGAATCCGACATGTGGCGTCAATACCAGCTGCACTGCTTACACTATCCTGAATCTCACCCGGCCAATCATTTTAACGTCGGCAGTCGCGAGACTCTTGGTGGCACCACTCAAGAGGAACTCCTCGCCTTCCACCGCGCCCACTACAGTGCCAACACCATGACGCTCGCCGTCACCGGAAAAGCCAGCCTCGATCAACTCGAATCGTGGGTGCGCACCTACTATGCACTGATCGAAAATCGACAACTCGAGACCCCACGCTTCGATCCAAATTTTTCGCCCGCCAAACCTGCTCTGCGCGTCATCCGGATGGAACCGGTCAAAGATCTGCGTTCGCTTTCTCTGCAATTCGCCCTCCCCGCCACCACCAAGTTCTACGCCAGCAAACCCGGACAATTGCTCGGTGCCATCCTTGGCGACGAAGGGGCCGGCAGCCTCCTCTCTGTGCTCAAGGCCGCAGATCTCGCCACTGGTTTGAGTGCGGGTTCTTATGACAATTCTCCCGACTACGGCATGTTTAATATCAGTATCAAACTGACCCCCGAAGGATTCGCTCAATACCATCGCGTGCTGGAACTCGTCTTCGGTGCAATCCACCAAATCAAAGCCGCCGACTACCCAACCTATCTCTTCGAGGAACGCCAAGCGATGGCCGCTCTTGATGAGACCTATGCCAACAAAGGTGAAGGCGGTCGACGTGCCGTCTCTCTCGCGAACCAACTGCGTGATTACCCGATGGAAATCGCCGAACGCGAACCCTACCTCTGGCTCAATCCTGATCCCACCGGTTACAACCTCATCCTTGATCACCTGCGCCCCGACAATGCGCTGATCTGTCTCGTGGCCAAAGGCATCGAGACGGATCAAGTCGAGCCCTACTACGGCACAAAATTCAACTACACCGAAACCTCCGGCGATGACTACAACTCGCTCCTCGAATCAACGAAGGTCGACGGATTTCACCTGCCCAAACCCAACCCGTTCATCCCCTCCCATTCGGAGATGCTCCCAATCGAGCCTATCCACCTCATCGATGAGCCATCGTTCAGCCTCTACTACGCGCAGGACACCGAGTTTCTTCGCCCCATGGTGACCCAAGTCTACCGATTCCGCTTACCGCGCAGCTTAGCTACTCTCGAAAACTCGGTGTTACTCAATTTCTACCAAGCCTGTGTCAACGAGGCACTCAACGA
This sequence comes from Opitutaceae bacterium, assembly GCA_002713695.1. GTDB lineage: Bacteria > Verrucomicrobiota > Verrucomicrobiia > Opitutales > Opitutaceae > Cephaloticoccus. The sequence continues at coordinate 397,210 of PAUB01000029.1, read as the reverse complement.
GACCACCTATCCGGCTCGCGGCGCGGGTCTTAACTTTGCTATCGCCGCCGCCCTCGAAGGTGTATCAGTCACCGTCAGCGGTTACGACGCCTCAGCGGATCGTCTCCTCGACGTAATCACGCAAAACTTGGTGAGCTTTGAACTTTCCGAAGAGCGCTTTCTGGCCCTCAAGGATCAGCTCGTCCGCGGCCTGCAAAACTTCCCGCTCTCTGATGCGCATCAGCAAGTGCGCGAAACGAGCCGCACTGAATTGCGTGAATTCTATTTTCCGCCCCAAGACCAACTGCCCCTCGCGCAAAAGATGTCGCTCAACGACGTGAAGAAGTTTGCCCGAAGCCTCTTCGCTCACGGTAAGATCGAGGCGATGATTCACGGCAATGTTTCAGCCGATGATGCTCTCACCAGCGCGCGTCGCGTCCAATCCGCGCTCGATCCCCAACCCCTCCCCGATGATCAATTACTGCGCCGCCGTTTACTAACGATCGACTCTGCCGAGAACTTGGTTTCGAACCAGAAACTCGCGGGCAATAACTCAGCCTTCCGCCGTCAATACATTATGGGCACAGACGATGCCGAAACGCGCGCAGCAGCTCTGGTATTGTCCAACTTCATCGGCGAACCGTTCTATTCCGAAATGCGCACCCGCCAGCAACTTGGCTACATCGTCTGGGGCGGCACCTACAGTGAGGGAAACCGTAACTATGCTTCCTTCATCATCCAGTCCGGCGACTACCCGGCAGACGAAGTTCAGCTGCGAGCCGATGCCATGATTAATCAACTCCCGACACTTCTCTCCGAACTAAGCGACCAGACTTGGGCCATGATCGTGGCCGGAGTGCGTTCCGAACTAGAGCAAAAAGACAAAGCCATCGCCGACCGCACAGGCCGCCTATTCAATCTAGCTTACGATAGGAAGGAAGATTGGGACCGCAATCGCGCTACGCTTACTGCCCTCGAACAACTGACTAAAGCTCGAGCGCAAGAGATTCTGGCGGAGACAATCGCGCCTGAGACACGCCGTATGGCCACCTACTTCGGTTTCGCTCGCGACCATGAACCAGCCCAAGAAATCAACTCCACCTATAAGGACAGCTCCGTGTGGAAAAAGACCCGCAAGTTCGAATAAGTCGCTTCTTAACAAAACTCACAGCTTCCCTCGATAAATCGTCGGGAGTTTTTGTCCTGTGAACCGGGAGACCACCAGCTAACTACTTACTAAGTTTGCTCAACGCTTGATTGATCTTCGCTGGATCACAGCGGGTCGGATCGTAGTCAGGGCCAAGCCAAGCACGCCATTCACGGGACAGATCACTCTCATCACCATTGAGACAATCAAGCATATCGTGAAAAGCTTCGAGGCCACCGCAGTCTTCGGGAGGACCCGCGCGTTCACCCGAGAGGCAATGCGGATACTTCATCTTCTTTTCCAAAGGCACGATCTTCTCGATCTTGATATCCACGCGCCAGCCGGTGCCGAAATGGTAATCGTAGGTGAGCCGTCCGCGGTTTTCAAGATCGAGATCAATCAGCGCGATATCGCGGTCGTCTTCGATGATCATATCGGTATGCTTGACCGGATTACCCAACAGCAGGTCATCGATGCTGAAAACATGAGTCTGATAATCGAACCAATCGAAGAGCACCTGTAGAGTGTGTTGCAGGGCGCAGAGCCACATCGATTCACGCACCAAGAGCCGCCGCCAGATACGCGGAGTCGTGCCCGCCACATCCAATCGCAGCGCATACACTTTTTCGGGAGCCTTCTTCTGGGCCGCTCCCACCCCATCGAGGACAGAGATCATCGAGCGTAAGAGCTAACCGGTTAGACTGGTCCGGCAAGCTCAGCGAATCCAATCAACCTTGGCGTTGTTCCACCAATGCCGCCGTAGCGCGTTGCTTCGCCGGTTCGTCGTAGATCTTCAGCGCAGGCAATTGCAGGGCCTTCTCCCAAGCCCCCACAGCCTCATCCATGCGCTCTGCTCGTTGATAGGCAAAACCGAGTTCCACCCAGTGGCTCAAAGCATCAGGCTCGAGTTCCACCGCTTTCTCCAAAGATTGCACGCCCTGTGCAACGGACGCTTTGGGCAACCCACCGAGAAACAGATTCACAATCGCGCGGGCGCCGAAACCTAACCGCGAAAGTTCAACATGCCACTTACCCAACACGTGATACCCCCAGGCATATTGCGGATCGATGACGAGAGCTTGCTCCGCGTTTTCGTGGATCTGGCGCGCGTATTCGAGCCGCGTGCGTGCATTTCCCTCGACCGCGAATTTCCCGTAGAGCACCGCAATTGAAAGCCGAGCTACTGCCGATTGAGGATCGAGTTTCACTGCACGTCTCGCGTAGAGCATCGCTTCTTTGGCCAGTCGCATCCGCTCGTCAGGATCGGTCTCCACAAAAGCGGCATCGCTAAGCTGTTGCGCGATCTTCTGCTGAATAAATGCATCCTCGGGTCGCAACTTAGCTGCCGCGCTAAACGATTCCAACGCGACCAAAGGTTGCATGTCTTGCTCAGCCTTGAGGCCCTCCTTGACCAGTTGATCTGTAGAAACAACCGAACCCAATCCGATGGTAGCGCCCCAGAAAAGTGAACCCACTGCGAGGCATCTCATATTATCTTAATCATGTTTGATTCTCCTATTTCGCGGCTCCGACCTTCTTAAACAGATAGTGACTCACGATCCACTCCTGGCCTTCGCGATAACCCCAGAGTTCCGCACAGCTCATGTAAAACACCCGCCAGTAAGACCACCATTTGCACGCGTGTTTGGCTCCGTAAGTTTCCACAAATAGCTCCATGATGCGTTCACGGTTTCGGTCCATGTTGTTCAACCAGTGCTCAGCCGTCTTCTGGTAATGAGTGCCATCGACCTTCCAGTCCTTAACTTGTTTCAGATCCAGATCAAATCGACTCAGCAGATCGTGCGAGGGCATCTGCCCGCCAGTAAAGAAATAGCGAGCCATCCAATCGCTCGGTCCTTGCGAGACGAAATGATAGGCCAGCCGATGGTGAGTAAAAATGTGCACGAAGAGCATGCCATCCTGCCTCAATGCTCCCGCTACTTTGGCGAGCAGCCGTTTGTAATTCTTCATGTGCTCAAACATCTCAATCGAAAGTGCGCGATCGAACGTATTAACCGGAAGTTCGACTTCATTGATATCGCCGGTGATCACGCGCACATTCTTCAGATTACGGCGTTCGCACTCTCTTTCAATGTGGCCACGTTGACTGTAAGAATTGGAGACGGATGTGATCTTTGACTGTGGATATCGCTCGGCCAAAAACAGCGTGAGCGAACCCCAGCCACATCCCAAATCGAGGATGCTCATACCATCTACTAAAGATGCGCGTTCGGCATAAAGCTCAAGCATTGCCAACTCGGCTTCGTCGAGCGATTCATCGCCTCTCGGATAGAGGCAGCCCGAGTATTTGAGCCTTTCGCCAAGGCAGAGTTTATAAAATTCAGCCGGCACTTCGTAATGCTGTTCATTAGCGGCCTGAGTTTGCTCCGCGATCTGACGTGTGCGCAGATCAGCGGCGTAATTCTCCAGATAACTCTGCAGAGCTTCTTCTGTTGGCTGAGCTTCATCGCGAAGACGTTGCGCAAGTAGGTGCCGGATCCCCATGCGAATAGCAAAGTCGGGCAGGAGGCCAAATTTGAGAAGTGTGTCTATCATGTTCGAAAATCTAATTGGAAAACAGTGAGGCCATAGCGCGATCAGTCGCGTGGGGGCCCGGGAAAGAAGACGTTGGTGGTCGCCTGATAACGGCGATAGGCATCGCCACGACTGCGCAGCGATTGCGCTTCGGTCGGCGGCACGCCGGTCACGTTGAGCAGCAGATAAAAGATGACCGCAGGAGCGATGATCCCGATCCAGCCCCACGCCGCAGCGCAGCCGACCAGAAAGAAGCCGACCCAAATGAGCCATTCGCAAAAGTAATTGGGATGCCGGGTATAGCGCCAAAGACCGACATCACAGACGCGACCTTTGTTCGCCGGATCGCGTTTGAATCTTGCGAGCTGCATATCCGCGATCGATTCACCCATCCAGGCGATGATCCAGAGCACCCCACCCGCGATCTCGATCAAGCCCAGCGATTCCGTCGGATTGGTGGCCGCGAAAAGAAAGGGTAACCCGAGCACCACGACCGAGATCGCCTGTAATTGGAAAAACTGAAACATCTTGAAACTAAGATTAGCTTTCCAGAGCTCACGCATTTCCGCATAGCGACCGTCTTCCTCCGGATGATGCCCCTGCACTCTCCGCCACAGATGAGTGCCCAAGCGGAAGGACCACATCACGACCATGATCGTGATTAGCATCCGACGCATCCACCAACCTTGAGCGGCCAACGCGTAAAATATCACCATCACGCCAAACGCGTAACTCCACGCCACATCGACCACACTGTAGTTGTTGATGCGCTGACCAAAAATATACACGACAGTGAAAACCGCCGCCAATCCGATCAGTGCGAACAATGCCATTTCGAAACCACTCATGATTCAGCTCCTTGTTTCGCCCACTTAGCTGCGAGCCGATTGATCAACGGCGAAACCGTGATGAAAGCGACCGCGACCACCAAAGGCGCCGTGATCAACCACGCGAGAAAACCATACCATCCGGCCATGCCGAACTGCCGCAGAAAGTCCATGAACGAACCCTCACGCAAAGTCTCCAACATCAAGCCCACCGAAAAATCATCTGCACTCGCACCAAGAATCATCGCACCCAATTGCACATAGACCGGGATCATCAACAACTGCACACCGCTGAGCAGATAGTTAATCGTCTGCATAACCGACTGATTCAAACGAAGCGCCAAACCCATCCCGAGAGTCAACAATGTAGTCGCGCCCAGAAACGGGAAAAGCCCACAAAGCACCGCGAGGGAAATAGCGCGCGACAGCTGGCTTGGCGTGACTCCCTGAGCGAGAAAACCAAGCAGAGGATCAAGTAAGCGACGTTGCCAGAAACCTCGCTTTTTCTCCGGTGCTGAAGCCGTCATCGCAATTGTAGCCGATTCGTTCATGCGAGAAAGAGAACTACCACGGCTGCGGCAAACAGCATGCTAGGAAGAATGAGAGTGCCAGAATTACGACGCCTGAATACGAGGCCGATTTCCGGGGTCGTGCGGATCACGAAAAGCTCACGAAGGAAATAGGCCGCCATGGCAAAATTCCCAAGCAGCAGCACATTCACCAACCAGAGAGCTCGCGCCGTCCTACTGCGCTCTTTCCACGCTGCCCATACATAAAACGTGATGAAGCCCCAATAGGCATCGAGAAGAGTCGCGAGGAACCACGGATGACAAATCACCTCGGGTGGAATATCGAAGAGCGGCGTGTGCAGGCTCGCCCAACTCGTCACCGCGAGCATGGAAGCGATCACGAGCACAAAGAGACCTCGTAGTAGCCAAACTGAGAGTGAAGTTTTCATCGTTATAAGAGTCGCGTAAACGAGGGCTTACTTGGAGAGCGAGAGATTATTGGGCCGCGTGTGTAGGGTTTGCACCACCGAGATATTCCGCATCGCGAAAGCCGCTTCGCAGTAATGGAAATAGTAAGACCACCGCCGGAAGAAGGGCTCATCGAATCCGAGCTTTTCAATCTCCGCGCGCTGATCGTTAAGATTACGACTCCATGCGTTGAGAGTCTTCGCATAATGCGGTCCGTAATCGGAAACATCATTCAGCATAAAGCCACCAGCGTGGGAGAGTTGCTCGTTCACCCGGTTCAAAGAGAGTAAGAGCGAGCCCGGGAAGATGTGCTTTTGGATAAAATCGACTCCTCGACGGAACTGCTTGTAACGCGAATCCGGACAAGTGATAAACTGCAGTGCGACCAAGCCTTCCGGCTTCAGCACCCTGGAAGTGAATTGGCAGAAATCAGGCAGGTATTGATGCCCAAGCGCCTCCATCATTTCGATGGAAACGACTTTATCGTAAGTGCCCTGCCACTTTCTAAAATCGACCAGTTGCACGTCAACAAGATCAGCTAGTCCAGCATCTGCGATGCGTTGTTTCGCCAGATCGAATTGCTCCTGAGATATCGTGAGCGTCGTCACGTGGCAGCCGTAATTGCTCGCGGCATAAATCGACCAACCGCCCCACCCTGTGCCGATTTCCAAAACGTGATCCGACGAACTCAACTTGAGCAGGTTGCAAAGTGATTCATTCTTACGCTCCTGCGCAAGTGCGAGCGTGTCGTTATCTGAATCCCAGATCGCACTCGAATACATCATCGAGGGATCGAGCAGCTTTTGAAAAAAGTCATTCGAAACATCGTAGTGCTCGCGAATGTTACGCTTCGCGGTGGCCTCTGAATTCGGGCGCAGCAGGTGACCGATTCGATTGGAGAAACGCATCAGGTTCATCACCCAACCATGCGCGAGCCGCCGCGCGGAACCTGAGAGCGTGGGTGCGTTATCGATGTTGAACAGGAACCACGCGACCACCGAAGCGAGATCTGGCGTATCCCAATCGCCATCGACAAAGGATTCGCCGAATCCGATATCGCCCGCCAAAACACATCGGCGGAAAAAACGTTCATCACTTACCCGCATATGAGCCTTCGCGGAAAGCCCCTGAGGTAGCTTCGGAAACTCTTCGTGAGCCGATTGGCCAAACTTCAGCTGTGAACCGTCTGGCAGATCAATCGTGAGACTGCCGCGATCCATCCGACTAAACATATCAACGACCAAGCGACGAGAGAGTGACGCTGAACTCGAGGGAGAATGGGGGGGTTGCGCAGTCATCAATGACGATGATCCCGAATGAGCGGATACGGGTTGATCAACGAGAATAGTGGCGGAGGAAGCTTTCTTCATGGTCGTAAATTATGATTCCGAATGAGGCCGGGCATTCAGAGATTGGTGAGGTTGGAACAGGTCGCGTTGGTCGGCTGATCGAGCTGCCTTCGCAAACCAGGGGATTTTCTTGAGATAGAGTAAAAAGGCCTGCCAATGAATCGCCGTGATCACCTTCAGAGTGAGAAGCGGATACTTAACGGTAAACCACAGGAGAGTCGTGTCGCGCAGTGGACGGGCGTTTCCGGTCAGCACCGTCATCAGCGTGCGCTTACCATCGGCGTGATCATCGATCTGCAATGCGAGTTTCTCGCCTACCGGACGGAGTTTAAAATCAAACTCCACATCCACATCCGAAAACGGGGAAACATAAAAATGCTTCGGGACGCGCAACCGGAAGACCCCGCTCTCGCAACAGGTGCGATCGATCAGAAACGGCTTCATCTCGCCAAATGTATTGGTGACTTCCGAGATCGCCGCGACGGGACGATCTTCCGTATCGTAACAAAAATAGAAGGCAACCGGATTGAAGAGATAACCAGCGACACGTGGCATCGTGATCAGTTCGATGCGCGTAACCTCATCGCTTACTCCGCGCGATTGAAGAAAATCGATCACGCGCTTTTTGAGCGGCACCGATTCATCTGCCCGCGGAACCGCTGGAGCGACCTCAGACGGATTGTGGACCTCTTCATTCGTTTTCAGGAAATCACTTTCCCGAAAACTGAACATCCCTCCCCGATTGATCCGCAGCAAACGTGAGTTCTTCGCCACGAGATCCAGCTCATCCAAATCGACGGCCAACATGAACACCCGATACAAGAACCGGTGCCGACGAGGAATGAACCGGTCATGCAGAATACGGCATTCGAAGAGACGCGAGTTCATGATGCGATTCGCTCTGCTTCCTCAACATTTAGTTTTTCAGGTGCCACAGTCCAAGGATCACGCCCGAGCAGCTGCGTAGAAAGATCGACCGCACTTTTAAACGCATCTTGATGAAAACCGTAGCGGAAATAGCTACCGGCGAAATAAGTTTCCGTGGAACCCGACGCACGCTGGTTGATCTCGGGCAAGCGATCCTGCGAGTTGATGGCTCCCAGATCAAAGAGCGGATGATGATAGGCGATGCGCCGTAGCACCTTCTCCGGCGCGACATATTCAGCCCGGTTGATCGAAACGAAATAGTTCTCCCGATCCGAAACACCCTGCAATCGGTTCATCCAATAGTGCGTAGCCGGATCAAACTCTCCATCAGGCTTCACGGAGGTCTCATAATTCCAGCTCGCCCAAGCGCGCCGCGTGCGGGGCATTACCGAATCGTCAGTGTGTAACGTCGCCATGTTATCCTGATAATGAAAACAACCAAGGACCTCGCGCTCCGCGGTCGTGGGATCAGACAGGAGGCGCAATGATTGATCAGCATGAGCGGCGAGAATCACCGATTCAAACTGGAGACGCTGCCCATTCGTCGTCGTGATCCAGACGGATCCCGCTTCACGTTCTACTTTCGCCGCGCCCACCCCAACTTGGATGCGATCGCGCCAAGGCGCCGTGATGCGTTGAACGTATTGTCGCGCGCCTCCATCGACCGTCCACCATTGATGCTGCGTATTGAGACCAAGGAAACCGTGGTTATGAAAGAAGCGCAGCAGAGTGGCCGCAGGAAAGCCCAGCATCTCCGCTGGAGGCATGCTCCAAACCGCGCCACCCATCGGCACCAGATACATCTCGAGAAAATTTTGGCCGTAGCCCCTCTTATTCACATATTCGCCCAAAGTGAGATTAGCCGTTTCCGGATCCTCCAGTGCAACGATCGCCTCTCGATTGAAACGATCGATACTCTTGACCATCTTCAGGAAGCGCCAATTAAGCAGATTCTTTCGCTGGGCGAATATGTGATTAAGTGAAGAACCGCACCATTCGATGCCGTTGCGTTTATCGCTCACACTAAACGACATGTCGGTCTGTTTGACCGGCACATACAACTCGTCGAAAAGACGGCAGAGGTGCGGATAAGTGACACGGTTATACACCATAAAACCTGTGTCGATCGGCACCTCACACTCCGTCCCCAGCTCTTTGGCCATCACCGTATTGGTGTGACCGCCGACGTAGTCATTCTGTTCAAACAGGGTTACCTCGTGGTCGCGGTGTAAAAAATGCGCACAACCCATTCCGGCAATCCCCGTTCCAATGATCGCGACCGACTTCATTCCAGCTCTCCCGTTCCCTTGATACATGAAACCAAAACCGAACCATCTCTCTTTGCAGAAGTGAAGAGCGAAACAGTAGACAGGCCCGAGAACTGGTGGGTTGTAGTCGTGAAGACGATCATTGAATATTATTTTTGTCTAACTATGGATCACCTGTCAAACTTTTGTCGCATTTCTTATAATTTTTTGATTTATGGCCGTTATCATATGATTATATGATATTTATGTGATTTATTTGATACTTTATTCAGATAGTTCTTGTTTATTGTCTATATTTTGTCCACTTAACGTCCAGTGGAAGTTCAACACTCGATTAAATACGCCGCACAGCGGGCAGGTATCACCCCTCATGTGATTCGCGCATGGGAAAAACGTTACCATGCCGTCTCGCCTAAGCGGACAAATACCAACCGCCGCCTCTACTCCAGCGATGACGTGGAGCGCCTGCGACTGCTGGGCATACTCTCGAATCACGGCCACCGGATCAGCGATATCGCGCAGCATCCCACGCCGACCTTGATCCAATTGGCGTCTAGTCTAAGCGAAGACGTCACGCTTCCCGCCAACAACTCGCCCGTCTTTTCAACCGAGCGAGCGGTCGATGAAGCGCTTGATGCGGTTCGCCAACTCGACGCAGATACCCTGGGCGAGGTCCTCAATCGTAGCGCCCTTGCACTCGGGCAACGTGGAATCTTGGAACGACTCATCAGCCCGCTCACGCGACGAATTGGCGACCTCTGGGTCGAAGGGACCATGTCCGCCGCTCATGAGCATTTCGCAAGCAATATTCTGAAAGTGTTTCTCCTCAGCGGAGCACGCACCTATGCTGATAACAGCAAGGCTCCGGCCATGATTATCACCACCCCCGTTGGACAACTCCATGAATTAGGTGCCGCGATGATCGCCGCCTATGCACGGGATCTGGGATGGCGAGTGCTCTACATTGGGCCGAGCCTGCCCGCGGCCGATATTGCTCACGTGGCCAGTGCAAATTCCGCCAAGGCCGTCATTCTCAGCATCGTCCATCCAGCCGACGATCCGGGATTGGCCAGCGAACTCAAAACGCTGCGTAAACTCCTCCCCTCTCATATCGCAATCATTGCCAGCGGCGAATCGGCGAATGCTTACGCTGATCACCTCGATGGCGCCGAGATCGTTTTCACCAACGACCTCGACGAATTTTCCAATCACCTCAAGCGCCTTCGCGGAAGCGTGAGCGTCAACTAGTTGATTAAAAACGATACGAGCCGGTGATGCCGACTTGCTGCGGCGCCGCCCGGTCTTCGTAACGCTTTGCGGTGTAGTTCGGGCCCTCGTTGCCGAAGAAAAACACGCGGTTGTCGTATTCCTCATCGAAGAGGTTTTTCGCCCAGAGCGTGACGGACCAATGCTCCCAAGCGTAACCCACGCTCACGTTGACCACTTCGAATTCACGTCGCGCCTCGTTCTGATTGTTCGAATCATATTGGCTCGCGCGACGCATGAAATCTGCGCTGCCGAAGAATCCCTTCGCCGCACCATAGCGCGTGCCGATCGCATAACCGTAGCGCGGCGTATTCGCGAGCGCGCGACGACCGCCGGTATTGCCGTTGCTCAAAGTGAAGCGATCCAGCTCGGAGCGCATCAGGCCAATCGATCCACGCAGCGACCAGACCGGAGTCATCGCCAAGCTGCCCGCTGCCTCCAAGCCATAAACGTAGGCGTCATTGCCGTTATCCGTGAAGAATCGGTAGCTACCACCGAAACCGGCTGAGTCGCGCACCTGAGTATTTTCACGCTGCAGATAAAAACCCGTCACCTCGCCGGAAATGCGCCTATCGGCCCAATTACCACGCAAACCCGCTTCAAAATTCCAGAGCGTTTCCGTGGCGTAAGTCAGGGGATCGGTCGTGGGATTGATACGCGCATCGATGTTGATGCCGCCGGATTTGTAGCCGCGGGAAAGCGTCACAAACAGCAGCTCGCGCGAGCTCAAATCGTGTTCGAGCGTGAGCTTGCCGCCGATCAACGTGTCGTCGAATTGCGGCGTGAGTGTGGAGGTTGGATCATAGGTGCCCGAGCCCTTGCGAAACTTCGAACTGAACCCGTCGCCCTCGATCTCGATCTTCTCGCCCCGCAGACCAATGATCACGCGAGTCTGCTCGCTGAGATCGTGACTGATCTGCCCAAACAGCGCGGCATTCGTAGAGTGATAATTCGTCTTGAGCGTGCGCAGCGTCCACGGGTCTTCGTTGGTGTAACGCGAGATCTCATCGTTGGCCGAGTAAAATGCACCGACGGTCCAACGATCGATCCAGGAGCCTGTGTCGCGAGCCGGATCGGAGTCTAAACGCAGCTCCTGATTCACGACCCAACGTGTGCGATTGAGATCGCTAAAGCCCATGTAAGACGCCGCCGTCCAATCATCGTCGTAAGCATACCGCGCTTTCGTCCTCACCCCGCTCGTCACTGATGTCACGCGAGCCGCATCCCTGCCTTTATACGTGCCGCGCAAGCTGCCCGCGAGTGTGCGCTGCTCATCGCGCCCCGGCTGATCGCTGTAGGTAAACTCGCCATTATTATCGAGCGCATAGGAATCGAAACCGTTATCAAAATCAGCGAAAACCACCGACGTGTCCCAAGTCCAAAGCTCGTGAGGGTTCCACGTGAGACGCAGGCGCGACGTAAATTCGTCGCGCACATTCGTATCGGCGTTGACCGTGCGATTGTGGCGAAAGCCATCGCTCTCATTGTGCTGCAGCGCGACACGCATCATAAGTTGATCCGGATCGGATTCGATCAACGGACCACCAACGGCGAGGCCCACACTGCGCAACGAATCGCTGCCCACTCTGACTTCCGTTTGACCGGTCCAGAAAGGAGTCGGCGCGTTGGAGACTAAACGCACGACCCCGCCCGCCGCATTGGCGCCGAACGCTCCAGCCTGTGGTCCACGCAGCACCTCGACTTGCTGCAAATCAAACGAGGTGCCGATCGATCCGAGGCCCGTGAGATCGAGATCATCCAACAGAAAGCGCACCGCCGAATCAGGCGTCTCGCCTTCGTATTGCGAATTTTCACCCACTCCACGGATTTGCAGATAACGCGGACGCGACGTCGCGCCAGTCCAAGACAGATTAGGGATCTGATCCACCAGATCAGCAAAGTGACGCACATCGCTCTGCTTGAGAGCGGCTTCATCCATCACAGTCACGCTCGCGGCGATGCGATCAAGCGGAGAAGCCCAGAGATCAGCCGTGACTCGGAGCGAATCCAAGATCACGGGCTCTTCCGCGGAGTTTTGCGCCTGGCTCACCAAAGTGGTGGCGCAGGCGATCATAGTGATGAGAAGGCGTTTCGTGATATGCATTTTGATAAATGCCTCACCCAAATAGGAGCGCCGAAAAAAGGGGCGTCATCCGCCCAGTGGCGTGTAAAACGACGCCTGCTGTTTCCTTCGTCGGCATGATCCGTTTCAGGTTCGAAGGGTCCAGTAGCCGAATCGCGCTACAATCTCAGTCTTCCGCGGAAGACACCCCTACAGGCAATGCAGACAGAACTCCAAATCCGCCCCATCGCAAGTGAAATTCGCTATTTTCGATCCCTAGAAATACCAAAGCCGCCTCTTTCGAGGCGGCCCGAGTGCCCTATAACACCAATAAACCTAAAACTACACAAAGCTGAAATACTTATTAACTACATAGAGGAAGACGCGGCTTGGGCGGAAACGTTCAATTTATTGAAAAATAATTTTCTCCCCTCCAATAAAACACAAAAGGCCACCTCTTTCGAGGCGACCAATGTGACCTAACTACCTAGCAACCGAAAAGAACGACTAACAAACACAAAATTGAAAAACACCAAATTAACTACACAGAGGTAGACGGTGTTTGGGGCAAAACGCTCAATTTTTGATAAAGTTTTTTCAGCAAAATTTCATCCTGTTAGAATAGAGCTAGTTACGAACTATCATTTCCTGCGCTAGGAAGCGCTAGCGACATTCAATCAGTCAATTTGAGCACCGTCACAAGGCCTTCACGGAGCCGTCAGCTCCACCCTTGAGGCCACCAACCACGCGCTCGTCACCTACCTTGAAGGTCCCGCTCGGATTGTAGCCCCGCGAGCTAATGATCGGAATTTCACCGCTATAAGCGGAAACAAATTCATGTTTCACCAAGATCCGGTAACTGGATTCCTTATTGGGCACGGCCCGCACCTCCAAGGTGACAGTCGAATCGCCAATCGTCGCGACTGCTTTGCCATTCCCTTCCAGTGAAAGCTCCACGGATTGGCTGGCAATCGGTTTCAGGCCGGCCAGTAGATCCAAGGGATATATCTCGCCGTTGGTATAACTGGCCGGATCAACATCAGGATAGGTCGCCGGATCCACTTGATACTCTTCGAATGTGAAGGTCAGTGGTTTGCCCACCATGCCACTTGCGGTTGCCAAGAATATCAGCACCAGAAACACAGTTTTCATGGTGAAAACTGAATCGCACATCCCCGCCTAAGGCAAGCTGGCCCAGGGGTCGGGGTAGCTTGCATTGTCATTTCGAGCCCAGCGGGCGTGGCAAGCCACGAGCGGGTAGACGTGGCCGATATCTAATGCGTGGATTGCCGCGTCATCCGCTTCGCGGATGCCTCGCAATGACAAACGATAATACTAACCAGCTCAGTGGATCCGCAGGTCTTCGACCGGCATCTCAATCTCCGCTTTTTTCGGTAGCGGTGTGGTCGTGAGGGGATAGCGGAACTGTTTTCCTTCGAAATTCCGGAAGACGACCTCCTTGTCGTTGATCTCTTCCAAATACTCGGGGTTGATCGGCACCTTACCACCGCCGCCGGGAGCATCGATCACGTATTGTGGCACGGCGTATCCGGTTGTATGGCCACGTAGCGCGCGGATGATCTCGATACCTTTGCGCACATCCACTTTGAAATGACTACCACCGGTGATGAGATCCATCTGGTAAATATAGTAGGGCCGCACACGCATGCGCAGGAGACGTTGCACGAGCGCTTTCATCACATCGGTATCGTCGTTCACACCCTTGAGCAGAACGCTTTGGTTGCCGAGCGGCACACCGGCATAGCTGAGGCGTTCACAGGCATTCTTCAGCTCCTGCGTGCACTCCTTGGGATGGTTCACGTGGATGCTCATCCAGATCGCGCCGTATTTCTTAAACAGATCGCAAAGTGCCGGCGTGATGCGTTGGGGGAGAAAAGTCGGGATGCGCGAGCCGATACGGATAAACTCCACGTGCTTGATCTCGCGGAGACGCACGAGCAGGTGCTCGAGCTTTTTATCGGAGAGCAGAAGTGGATCGCCACCGGAGAGCAGCACGTCGCGCACTTCGGGGTGCGATTCGATATAACGCAGCCCCTGTTCGTATTCCGGATGGAAATTATAGTCCTGAGCGTTAGAGACTAGGCGACTGCGAGTGCAATAGCGGCAATATGCCGCGCAGCGATCCGTAACCAGGAACAAGACACGATCCGGATAACGGTGCACGAGGCCCGGCACGGGCGAATGTTCGTCCTCGCCCAGTGAATCGAGCATCTCCTCGGAAGAAACCTGCGTTTCACCCTCACGAGGGATCATCTGCTTGCGCAGCGGGCAATCAGGGTCGTTGCGATCGATCAGATTGAAAAAATACGGGGTGATCGCGAGCGACAGCTTATGGCTGGCAAAGAGACAACCGGCCTTCTCATCGGCCGTGAGCGTCATGTATTGCTCAAGGTGTTCGATACTGGTGAGACGATTCTTCAGCTGCCACGTCCAGCTCTGCCAATCGCTGGCCGGGATGTGTGCCCAAAGGCCTTGGCCCTCAAACCAAGTATCGCGATCATCTGAATAAGGCATGTTTAAGAGGCAAATGGGTAAGAACAGAGGGCCCCTCTGTCAAACGGCGGGGAAAGATTTTCGGCCCAAACAAGATTTCCCCTTGGCAGGTCTGAATCGAAGCCTTTTCGTTTGCCTTTGATGTCATCTCCCAAACCTGCTGTCCTAGCTCTCGAAGATGGAAGTATATTCCGCGGCCGCGCCTTTGGCGCCGACGCGACAATCGCTGGCGAATGTGTTTTTAACACATCCATGACCGGTTATCAGGAGATTCTGACTGATCCCTCCTACTTCGGCCAAATCGTCACCATGACGACTCCGATGATCGGAAACTACGGGGTCAACGATGAGGATAGCGAAGCCGATGCGCCCAAGTGTGCTGGCTTCGTCGTGCGGGAGCTTTCCCCCGTCGTGAGCAACTGGCGCTCGCAGTCCACCCTCGACGATTATCTGCGCAAATACTGCATCCCCGGCATCAGTGAGATCGACACCCGCTCTCTCACCAAGAAACTCCGCGTCGATGGAGCCATGAAATCTTGCCTCAGCACCCTCCCGATCAGCGATGAGGAAGCCGTGGCCAAAGCCCGCAACTGGCAGGACATGGCCGGTAGCGATTACGTCAAAGAAGTCACCTGCAAGGAGCCCTACATCTGGGGCGACGAAGATCCGGCAAGATTCAACGATCCTTACTTCCCCGTCGGCACCACGATGAACGCGCCCGGCATCCCGGAAAAACATTTCAAAGTAGCCGCATTCGATCTGGGCGCGAAATACACCATCTTCCGCAAACTCGTCCGCCACGGCTTTGAAGTGCAGGTTTTCCCTGCTTCCGCCTCCGCTGAGCAAATCCGCGAATACAATCCCGACGGCCTATTTCTCTCGAATGGGCCTGGCGATCCCGCCGCCCTCGATTACGTGCACCAGACTGTCATGAACCTGATTCCGGATTATCCGACCTTCGGTATCTGTCTCGGGCATCAGATGCTCACCCACGCTCTTGGCGGATCGACCTTCAAACTCAAGTTCGGCCATCGCGGCGGCAACCAACCGGTCAAGAACATCGAAACCGAGCTCGTCTCCATCACCGCGCAAAATCACGGCTTCGCGACCGATCCCAAGAGCCTCGAAAAAGGCGGCGCGATGGTCACCGAGATTAATCTCAACGACAAAACCGTCGAAGGCCTCCGCCACAAAGAGCTCCCGATTTTCTCCGTCCAGTATCATCCCGAAGCAGCGCCCGGCCCGAACGATGCCGACCCGCTCTTCGTCGATTTCTACCAGCTGATTGAGAAGCGCAAAGCCGGGAAGATCTAACCGATCATTTTGCCGATCAATCGCGGCGCAGTAACCGGTTTCTCGATTAAGCTAATCGCCGTAGAGAGTATTGTCTTCGCCTCGGCCAGAGCCGATTCGTCATTCGCGTGAATTGTGCAGAGGCGTGAATCCGCTTCGACTCGCTCGCCGACTTTTACGAGATCGCTCACACCCACGGCTGGATCAATCGCATCCTCAGCCTTCGCGCGACCTGCGCCCAAACGAAGTGCAGCAAGCGCGACCTCCATCGCATCCACTTCGGCTACGTAACCACTCTGGGCTGCCGTGAGGGCGACTTGATGCTTCGCCTGCGGAAGTTGCGCGGGATCATCGACGACGTTCGCGTCACCTCCCTGAGCGGCGACTAGATCGCGGAATTTAGCCAGCGCCGCGCCGCTTGAAATGCTTTTCTCCAACTTAGCGCGCGCCTCCTCTTTCGTGTCGGCCACTTTGGCGAGCAGGAGCATCTGCTCCGCGAGCGCAAACGTGACTTCCATCGTATTAGCAGGCCCCTCGCCACGTAGGCAGGCGATTGATTCAGCGACTTCGAGCGCGTTGCCCACGGCACGACCCAAAGGCTGATCCATCGCGGTGATGATCGCGCGTGTGGGTTTGTTCATAGCTGTGGCAGTCGAGACAAGAGCCTCGGCTAATTCACGCGCGGCGGTCTCATCTTTCATAAACGCCCCACGACCGAACTTCACATCGAGCACGAGCACATCGATTCCTTCGGCCAATTTCTTGGAGAGGATACTGCCGCATATCAGCGGGATGCATTCCACCGTCGCGGTCACATCGCGCAGCGCATAAAGTTTCTTATCGGCCGGCGCGAGCTCCTTGGTCTGCCCAATCAACGCCACGCCTACCCGGTCCAACTGCGCGCGATAATCTTCCAACGAGAGGTTCACATTGAAACCCGGGATCGCTTCCAGCTTGTCGAGCGTGCCGCCGCTATGCCCTAGCCCACGACCCGAAATCATCGGCACCGCCACCCCGCAAGCCGCGATCATCGGCGCGAGATGCAACGAGACTTTGTCACCTACTCCGCCCGTCGAATGTTTGTCCGCCTTCGGCATCGCCAGAGCCGAGAGATCAGCGACGACGCCTGAATGCATCATCGCCTCGGTGTAGGCTGACATTTCCTCGCGGTTCATCCCGCGCAGAAATATCGCCATGAGCAGTGCACTCAGTTGGTAATCCGCCCACGAACCATCGGTCGCGCCGGCGACAAACGCGCGAATCTCATCGCCGGTGAGCACACCACCATCACGTTTCTTCGCAATGATGTGCTGGGGAAACAACGTCGAACTCATGCCAGCAGCATGAGGCAAACGTGATTCGGAGCCAGTCAGGATTTCGTGAAAACCGACTTCCCTAGACCAAACGGTTCACGCGTAAATCCGAGCAGCCCCTGTTTCGACTTCTCTTCCTTGGCATGCAGACGCTGGACCACAGCGTCATGCCCCAATCGGATGCCACGTGGTTTTGAACTCCACGAAATCACGGATAGCGTAGAGATCCTGCGCTTTATCAGCATACCAATTCTTCTTCTCATTCACGAAGGAAACGCATTTCACGCTATCGGCTCCCAACAAACGCAGCGTCTTACGATCCGCTCCAACAACTGCCGCACTGATCCCGCGGATGTGTTCGTGACTCGCAAACGTCGGGATGAGTTCTTCCCGGAAACCAGTCAAAAGATTGACCACGCCACCGGGCAGATCACTCGTCGATAGCATTTCACCCAGTAGGATCGCGGGATAAGGATTCGATTCCGAAACCTTGACCACCACAGAATTTCCGCTCGCGATAATCGGGGCCACCATCGAAATCAACCCGAGTAAGGCGGGAGCGTCGGGTGTGATCACGCCGACCACGCCCATCGCTTCAGTGACGGTGAAATTGAAATGCGGTGAGGCCACCGGATTCACATTACCGAGCACCTGTTCATATTTATCGCACCAGCCTGCGTAGTAAACCAATCGATCCGTGCTCGCATCGACTTCCTTCGTTGCCGCGGCTTTGGTCGCGCCAAAGGAGACCAGTGTTTCGATCATCTCCTCACGTCGCGCCTCCAGCATTTCGCCGAGTCGATAAAGAATCTGTCCGCGATTATACGCGCTTCGTTTCGCCCAGCTCGCGCCGGCCTTCGCCGCAGACTCAACCGCATTACGTAGATCCTTGCGTGTGCACTGCGGAATGTTCGCATAGAAGTTTCCAGTCTTGTCGTTGAGCGGAAACGTGCGGCCACTTTCGGAACGAATAAACGCACCGCCGACATAAGGCTTGGGAGTTTTGGTAATAGGTAAGCGAGTCATGATTTTTTAACCACGGATACACACAGATTAACACAGATATAATTCAGAACAAGCAGTCCGGAAGTGGATACTTCTAAGAGGGTTCCAAACATCTGCAATATACCACCGGACCGAATGCGTTAGCTCGCCTTCGATCAGATGGGATCCGTGTTTATCTGTGTTCTTCCGTGGTTGGTTTGGTTCGTTTCGGATATCGATTTATTAAAAGACAAAGAGAAACATGAGCGCGACGATCATCACCACGATCGTGATGTTTCGAACAAGGTGAGTCGGCGGATTTGAGATAGGAGTATCGGCTTCATCAAAAGCCGCGTCGGGGAGATTGAGGCCATCGTAGCGGGTCGCGTCTTCATTCCAACCGGTGCGCTCATCAGCCCCGCAGCCCGGACATGACTTAGCCTTCTGAGGCACATCGTCACCGCAGACCGGACATTCAGTTGGAGGAATAAACTCACCTACAGGAACCTTTTTATAGAGCACATCATAGCGATGCTGTTGTTCGAACTCCAATCCTTGAAGCCCAAATTCAACCACCAATGCATTTTCATACGGCTTCTCATCCAGGCCATGCCCCAACTCATTAAGCACCTCGAAGGCACACCCGATAATCGAGTGAGTAACCTCACCCTCAGCCAAATCCAATCCGTGTTTATCAGTGTCCATCTGTGGATAAGAAAAAAGCTTACACCAGCTTACAGTAATCGAGCAGACCCTGGCGGCCGCCTTCGCGACCGAAGCCGCTTTCTTTGTAGCCGCCGAACGGCGAGGTGGGATCGAACTTGTTATAGGTGTTAGCCCAGACGACACCGGCCTTGAGTTCGGTGGACATCTTCAAGATGCGTGAACCCTTATCCGTCCACACCCCGGCACTCAGTCCGAAAGGCGTGTTGTTCGCTTTCTCCACCGCTTCTTCGAGCGTGCGGAACGTCATCACGCTAAGCACAGGGCCAAAGATCTCTTCCTGAGCGATCCGGTGACTCATCGTGACATTAGAGAACACGGTCGGTTTGAAATAGTAGCCCTTACGCGGCAGCTTACATGCAGACTGAAACATCGCGGCGCCTTCTTTCACACCGGAATCGACCAACTCGGTAATCTTATCGAGCTGCTCCTTTGAATTGATCGCACCGATGTCGGTATTCTTATCCATCGGATCACCCACTCGCAGCACCTTGATGCGGTTCTCTAATTTGCGAAGCACCTGAGGTGCGACGGATTCCTGCACCAGCAAACGCGAACCGGCGCAACACACGTGACCTTGATTAAAGAAGATGCCATTCACGATTCCTTCGACCGCTTGATCGATGGGCGCATCGTCGAAAACAATATTCGCGGCTTTGCCACCGAGCTCCATCGTCATCTTCTTATCGGTATCGGCGATTGATCGCATGATAATTTTGCCGACTTCGGTCGATCCGGTGAAGGCGACTTTCGCGGCGATCGGATGCGTCATGATCGCAGAGCCTGTATCACCAAATCCCGAAACTATATTCACAACACCGGGAGGCAATCCCGCATCTTGAACGATCTCGCCCAACTTGAGTGCGGTGATACTCGTCGTCTCGGCGGGTTTGATCACGATACAATTCCCCATCGCCAGAGCGGGTGCTATCTTCCATGCGAGCATGAGCAACGGGAAATTCCACGGTATCACCTGACCCACGACACCAAGCGGCGCAACCTTCCGGCCAGGCGCGACGTAATCGAGTTTATCCGCCCATCCAGCATGATAGAAAAAGTGTGCAGCAGCCGTGGGCACGTCGAAGTCGCGCGACTCTTTAATCGGCTTACCACCGTCTATTGTTTCCGCGACGGCAAACTCACGCGCACGGTCCTGCAACAAACGCGCGATCCGATAAATATATTTGGCGCGCTCGCGACCGGGCATTGTGCCCCAACCACCATCTAAGGCTTTCTTGGCTGCCTTGTAGGCCAAATCAACATCGGCAGCCTTGGCATGTGCGATGCGTGCGATTTTGTGCTCGTTGGCCGGATTGATCGAATCGAAATATTTCCGGCCCTTTGGCGAGACGAACTTGCCATCAATAAAAAGATCGTAGCGCTCTTTAAGTTTCGGATCAGCCGATTCCGGCGCGGGATCAAACTCCCAGAGGTCACCAAATATCAGGTCACGATCAGAACGAGACTTCACTGGTTTAGCGGTGCGTATCTTAACGGAGGAGGAAGAAGCCATAACGATATAAGAGGTTCGAGTTAGTCTTCATGTGATCGTAGAAACACACTACTATCGGTCAGTTATATACTAACCTTGCGCTCCAGCTTGTCACTTGTCCATCCCATGATAAACCAGTGCAGCCGAGCTTGACAGCTCGGCTGCAACCTAATCGTTGGTATTTTATCGATAAGCGCGGTTCGCCCTTACGACATCACCAGTTCGTCATCTTTAATCGAGAACGCGACATTGCTGCCCTCGGCGACTTCGCCGCTGATGAGGGCTCGCGCGAGCTTCGTTTCGATCTGCCGCTGCAGGAAGCGCTTGAGCGGACGCGCACCGAATACGGGATCATAGCCCTTGAGAGCAGCCCAATCCTTCGCCTCCTGATCGAGCGCGACCGATACGCGGCGATCCGCGAGACGCTTGTTCAGATCCACCAGCAGGAGATCCACGATCAACGTGATTTCATCCAGCGTGAGTGGCTTGAAGAGAATCGATTCGTCGATGCGGTTCAGGAACTCCGGACGAAACGCTTTGCGCAATTCCGTCATCACACTTTCTCGAACTGTTTCCGGAATCGTGTCGCTCGTTACTCCATCGAGCAAGAAGCGTGAACCGAGATTCGAAGTCATGATAATAATCGTATTCTTGAAATCGACCGTGCGTCCTTGGCTGTCGGTGATGCGTCCGTCGTCGAGCACTTGCAGGAGCACATTAAACACATCGGGATGCGCCTTTTCAATTTCGTCGAATAGCACGACCGCGTAGGGCTTGCGCCGCACGGCTTCGCTCAGCTGACCGCCTTCATCGTAGCCGACATAGCCCGGAGGCGCGCCGATCAGACGCGAGACACTATGCTTTTCCATGTATTCCGACATGTCGATGCGCAACACGGCCGCTTCGGTATCGAAGAGCGTTTCGGCGAGCGTTTTCGCGAGTTCAGTTTTACCAACACCAGTCGGTCCGAGGAACAAGAAGCTACCCACGGGACGGCGAGGATCTTTGATGCCACTGCGCGCACGCAGAATCGATTCGGTAATCAGCGTTACAGCTTCGTCCTGACCAATCACCCGCTCGTGCAACACGTCTTCAAGGCGAAGGAGCTTTTCCTTTTCGCCTTCGACGAGTCGCGTCACGGGCACCCCACTCCACTTCGCCACCACTTCGGCAATCTCCTCTTGCGTGACGACTTCTTTAAACAGCGTATTGTTAGGACGATTCGACTTCTCGGCTTTCTTCAAGGCCTCTTCCAGTTGAGGAATCTTTCCATGGCGCAGCTCCGCAACCTTGTTCAGATCGTAAGCGCGTTCGGCCTTTTCCATTTCGAGACGCACGGCTTCAAGCTCCTCGCGTTGCTTGCGCACGATATCGATCGCGCCCTTTTCCTTCTCCCAATGGCGCTTAATCGTGTCTGCCTTCTCTTTCGCATCCGCGAGTTCTTTGCGCAGAGTAGCGAGACGCTGCTTACTCGCAGCATCTTTTTCTTTGGCGAGAGCGGTTTCTTCAATTTCAAGACGCAGCACTTTGCGTGTGAGCTCATCGAGCTCCTGCGGCATCGAATCCATTTCCATGCGAATCATCGCACATGCTTCGTCCACGAGATCGATCGCCTTGTCAGGCAGAAAGCGATCACTGATGTAGCGATCTGACAAGACAGCGGCGCTCACCAGAGCGTTGTCCTGAATCTGCACGCCATGGTGTAGTTCGAAACGCTCGCGAATTCCGCGAAGAATCGAGATCGCATCTTCGACGTTGGGTTGATCGACCTGCACGGGCTGAAACCGACGCTCCAGCGCCGCATCCTTTTCGATGTGCTTGCGGTATTCGTCGAGCGTGGTCGCGCCGATACAGTGCAACTCACCCCGTGCGAGCATGGGCTTGAGTAGATTCCCCGCATCCATCGCGCCATCTACTTTCCCGGCACCCACAATCAGATGCAGCTCGTCGATGAAGAGTATAATTCGTCCGTCCGCTTCTTTGACTTCAGCCAAGACCGCTTTGAGGCGTTCTTCAAACTCGCCACGGTATTTCGCACCCGCGACCAGCGCACCCATATCGAGCGAGAAGAGCGTCTTGTCTTTCATGCTCTCCGGCACATCACCACGTAGAATCCGCTGTGCGAGTCCCTCGACGATGGCGGTCTTCCCCACGCCAGGCTCACCGATAAGCACGGGATTATTCTTCGTCTTGCGTAGGAGGATGCGGATCGTGCGGCGAATCTCTTCATCGCGCCCAATCACGGGATCCATCTTGCCCTTGCGGGCCTGCGCAACGAGATCGATGCCGTATTTTTCCAGCGATTGATACGTCGCTTCCGGATTGTTCGTCGTCACGCGTTGCGCGCCGCGAATCTTCTTGAGCATGTTCAAAACGGCCGCGCGATCGATTCCGAAACTCTTGAAGAGTTTCTTCAACGCATCGGGCTTGCCGACCTCAATTAGGCCAAGAAAAAGATGCTCCACGGAGACATATTCATCCTTTAGCGACTTGGCTTCGGTTTCGGCCTTGGTCAGAACCTCCTGCACCGCCTGCGTCACGTAGACCTTTGACGTGTCCACGCTCCCCGTGACTTTAGGTAGTTTCTCCAGCTCGCGTTCGAGCGACAGCTGCACCGCGCTGGTAGTCACGTTGAGTTTATCGATGATCCCCGGCACGATGCCGTTTTCCTGCGAAAGGAGGGACGCGAGCAAATGCCACGTCTCTACCTCGTTGTTCGAGCGGCGACGGGCCAACGCCTGAGCATCGGTAATCGCTTGGCGGGACATTTGAGTGAGTTGATTAGAATCCATATGATTTCTCTATCGCATAATACGCGCCAAGATCGTCGATAATCCCCCCAGTCGAAGGGGCGATGATACCCTCATTTCTATGCGTCAGATCGCACCGTGACAGTGGCACAAAACGGGACACTTTGTCCGCGCCAATACCATCAACTACCTTGTGCTTGGATCAGCTATGATTGTCATTAATGCAATCCCATCAGCCGATCTGAATCGATGTTCCGCTGTGCCACCCCGTCGCCCCAAATCAACTGAGCCTGCCGCACCTCCTTCCGAGAGCAGCCACATGCAGCTCCAGTCCAAGCCGCATCAACTCGCCGAGTTTTTGAAGCAGGCCATTCGCGACAACACACTCACGCTTCCGCTCCCCGGAGTGCGACTATGGAGTCAACAGCTTGGGGTGAGCCGACGCACGTTGCACACCACGCTGCATGCTTTGCAGAAAGAAGGTTGGGTGACGCTGCATCCCCGAGGCACTCGGTTGAATTCACCGCCAATCAAGATCAAATCGAAGCGCCAAACCGCGGCCAAACAAGTGCGCTGGTTGACTGATGCAGCTCACCCGAAAAATCAGCCCAACCTTCACCACACCTTCGATCTTCTCTACCAGCGGTTAAAAGTGCGCGGGATAACCCTGAAAGCCGAAAGCTGCACGCCCACCCGTTTACGTGAGATCGCTCGCCAGCCGGACACAAGTGGCGAGCTGTTCCTATTGGGCTCTCTGTCTCCCACATACCAACGGCTTCTTGCCGCTACGACGAAACCGGCCCTTGTCCTGGGTGAAGTCGCCTCCGGGATCGAACTACCCTCGGTGAATGTGGATCAATCCAGCGCCGTTCGCCACGCGACCTTTCGAGCGCTCCGCCGAGACTGTTCACAAGTGATTCTCGTGCACATGAATACCACCGCACCCGGAATGCGCAGCACCCGCAGTGCGTTTAGCATCGCGTGTAAAGAATGGACGCGCTCGAAAGTCACCGCGCAATTTATCACCACGCATCTGGATCGCACCTCGCTCCACCAAACAATGCGCCGAATCGCGACGCGGATCAAAGCACGCACCGGCATTCTCGTGCTCTCGCCCGTCCCGATTAGTATGGTGGTGACTGCGTTACTCCAGCACGGCATTGCCGTGCCGAAGCAAGCTGAAGTGATCGCGTTGCTTCACCCGGAAAATGCCGTGCAACTCTACCCGACTCCTCCTGCCTATCTCTGGCCGATGAAACCAGTCGTTCGCCAGATCACCGCTGCATGCGAGCAGTTCTTCAACAGTGGAACGCTCCCTGCAGACGGAGAAGCTATTTCCGCAGAGTTGGTCAAAACCTAGCTCGCGTTGAGACTAGGGCTTGTTGGTGGTTGATTCGATTCCGCGCTTCGCGAGCTGATCAGCCAAGCTCTGCTTGTAGCGATCATAGGCCTCATCGTCGCGTTCAGTCGAGGCACCATAGCAGAACGTCGCGACTCCGCGGCGCGTTCGGTTGGTCGTGTTTATCCCGCTCCAATGAATCGTCGCGCTTGAGTGTGCTACAGCATCACCTGGATGAAGCTCGATCGGCACGCCATTGACCTTATCCGGATCAAAACCGAGCAGACCTTGACTAAAGCCCAGCACGCCGCTCATGCCGTGAGGGCCGATCCCATTTTTGTGAGACCCGCGTGCATACCACAGGCAGCCGTTAGCAATTTCCACCTCATCAATCGCGATCCAAATACCGCTGGCGATATTCGGTTTGCGGCACCAGTAAAATCCATCCTGATGCGCCGGCGTCGCGCTCTCGTCGTAGGGTAATTTATTAAACCACTCTAATCCCTGCGGATCGCATGTATCGCGCATCAAATACTCCTGAATCGCGACGTGTTTGCCATTCTGCATAAAATTCTGAAACCACTCATCGTGGCGATTGAGCGACTGCATCTTGCGCAATGTCTCCGGCTTGGAGTAATCGTCAAAAAAGGCCTGGTCCTTCGGCAGCATCGGAACCACCTCGCTCACATAGCGATCAAGGTTGTCGGAAAATTCCTTAAATTCTTCGGGGTTAAGAAGATTTCGGATAATTACAAAACCGTCTTCTTCGTAACTTTTACGCAAGGCATCCAAATCGAATTCAGTAGTCATATTTCTAGGGGCTTTGAGATGAAACGGAGCCGAAGAGGTTCCGCCAAAGAGACTCGCAGCATCAGCCCTTCAAAGCAGATCGCAAGCCGCTCATATCGGCCCCATAAAGAAGCCAAACTGACGATTCTTAAAGTTTAATCCCTGTCAGCGCCTCGTCCTTGAATCCAAAGCCCCAGCCCGGTTCATCAGCCGGATACGCCCGGCCATTCTCGATTCGCAGTGGTCGATCGATAATCCCATCGACCCAGTCAAATGACTCCACCCCATACGCATCGGGTATCGTGCAACAGAGCGGCGCATCGTATTCCTTGTAGTAGTGAGGCAGCACCGGCAGCCCGTGTTTCCGGGCCAGATCAGCCGAATCCAACCAACCTTCGACGCCACCTAACCGAAGGATATCCGGTTGCCAAAGATCAATCGCTTTGCGCTCGGCCAATTCGCGCAACGGCACGAGATCAAACTCACGCTCACCCATCGCCAGATCGATTCCCGCCTTCTCTTTGAGCTTCGCGTAACCTGAAAAATCCGTGTGCACGAGCGGCTCTTCGAACCAATGAATCCCAAACGCTTTCGCGCGTTCCGCCAGTTTAAGCGCGCCCTCATAATCGAGCCCCTGATTAGCATCGATCATGATCCGCACATCGCCTCCGACCGCTTCACGCACGAGCGCGATCCGTTCCATATCGCGAGCCAATCCCTCCCGAGCACCGACCTTCAATTTCACGGCAGTGAAACCGCGCTTCACATAACCCGTCACCTCATCGCGCAGTTCATCATTAGAATAAGACAACCAGCCGCCGCTGCCATAAACCGGCACACTGTCCACGACCGAACCAATCATCGCGCGCACCGACTTTCCAGCCAGCTTACCCTTGGCATCCCACATCGCAATATTCACCAGCCCTCGCGCCCAACGCAAAAGCCCCACGGCGCCAAAATATTCAAACTCCTTGTCGCAAGTCTCATCAAAGCCCCGCGTATCATCCACCTCGCGACCAATCGCGATCTGACGCACATCCGCCAACGCACCTTTGATCGCCTCAGGACTGAAGTGAAAAGCGAGCAAGTAGCCCTCGCCCACTTTGCCATCTTCCAACATGAGCCGAGTAACAATGAAGTTGATTGAAGGAATCTGATGCATCGCATCCGCGATCGGCTGCGACAACGGAGATTCCGCTGCAAAAAAGTCCACTGTCTTGATTCGAGAACTACTCATAGGTAATATCATTACCAACAACCTCATCATCACCAGCAAACCCAAAGCTGAGTTTTAACCACGGATGGACACAGATGAACACAGATTCAGAATTCCAGAGTGAGCTTCTCCCATGCCACGAACTGGAATCCCAATCACAGAAATGTCGTGGGCCATCCCCGGTGGCATCGTCGCTTTGCTCATCGGCGTCGCCTACTATCTGTGGAATGGGCTCGAGGAAGGCATGGAGATGGCCGGCGTGCTCATCTTCCTACGCGCTGTGCTGCAATCAATGAAGGGCCACGCGCCGTCACTGCCGCTCACATTCACGCTGACTGATTAAGCGGTGCTTCTTGAACAGACAAAAAATCAAATCACGTTTGTATTCGGCCTCAGTCTCGCGTTCTCTGAGGAGCTATGTCTCTTGGATTTGTTGGTCAGCGTTGTATGAGTGAACGAGAACCTGAGCTCGGCTTGGGCCTGGTCGTGGAGCTGGATCACAACCGCATCACAGTGGAGTATCCCGCCACCCGGGAAAAACGCATCTACGCGTTCGGCACCACGGTGCTGAAGCGCGTGCAATTCCGAGAAGGCGATACGGTCGCCACTCGCGACGGTGCGCAGTTCACGGTCGAATCCGTAGAAGAAGGCGAAGGCGTGCTGACCTACATCGGCGGCCAGCATCGCATTCGCGAAGATGCGATCTCGGACATCACGAGCGTAAGTTCCCCGGCCGAGCGCTTACTGGCCGGTCAGGCCGATCCCTCGGAGGTCTTCGACCTGCGCCTGCGCACGCTCAAAGCCCAATCACGTTTCCGCCAATCACCCGTGCGGGGCTATTTGGGAGGCCGCATCGATCTGATCCCGCATCAGTTCTATATCCTCGATGAGGTTTCCAATCGGCAAATTCCGCGCATCCTCCTCGCCGACGAAGTGGGCCTCGGTAAAACCATCGAGGCCTGCCTGATTCTCCAGCGCCTCTTAGCCACCGGTCGCGCTAAACGCGCTCTGATCCTTGTGCCCGAATCGCTCGTGCACCAGTGGTTCGTCGAACTCCTCCGTCGATTCAATCTCTGGTTCACCATCTTCGATGAAGGTCGCTGCCTCGCCTGCGAAGAAAGCGAACCGGAAAAGAATCCGTTCTCCTCCGCCCAACTCGGTCTCGCCAGCGTAGCTTTCCTCGCGGGCAATGACACGCGACGCGAGCAAGTCGTCGAAGCCGGTTGGGATATGGTCATCGTGGATGAGGCGCATCACCTCGCGTGGGCTCCATCCGATCCCAGTCCTGAATACGAATTGGTCGAACAACTCGCGCTCAAAAGCCCCGGCCTCCTGCTGCTCACCGCCACGCCCACTCAGCTCGGTCTAGCCGGACACTTCGCGCGTCTGCGTCTGCTCGATCCGCACCGCTACGACGATTACGAAACCTTCGTCGATGAATCCGAGAGCTTTGGCACCGTCGCCGAAGTCGCCGGAAAGATCATCGAAAAACAAACGCTGACCGACGCAGATCACACCGCACTTAAAAAGATTTTCGACCGCGATCAAGAAGGTCTCGAAACCCATCTGCTTGCGCTCAAAAAAGGACGCCCTGGTGCTCGCGAAGAACTTCTGCGCACATTGCTCGATCAACACGGCACGGGCCGCATGGTCTTTCGCAATACTCGCACGGCCATGACAGGTTTCCCGAAGCGCAAGTATCACCCCGCACCACTAGAAAGCCGCGCGCTGGCTCTGCTCACTCGCATCTCCCGCGAGCTTCAAGCCGAAGAAACCGGGCAAGACGCCAGCCTACGCTATTCCTTCAAAGAAGATCCACGACTTGATTGGCTGCTCGAACTACTCGAAAAGAATCCACGCGAAAAGATTCTGCTCATCTGCAAGACACAGCGCAAAGTGCTTGCCCTCGAAGCGGCGATTAAAGAGCGACTAAACCTTAACCTCGGGCTCTTTCACGAAGGTCTACCGCTCGTCCAACGAGATCGCCAGGCCGCGTGGTTTGCCGAGCCCGATGGGGCTCAACTCTTGCTCTGTTCCGAAATTGGTAGCGAAGGTCGCAATTTCCAATTCGCGCACCACCTCGTGCTTTTCGATCTTCCGCTCAATCCTGGCCTCGTCGAACAACGCATCGGGCGCCTCGATCGCATCGGCCAAACTGAGACGATCTGCATCCATGTCCCCTTTGTCACCGGCAGCGCGGATGAAGCCATCGCCGAATGGTTTCATCGCGGTCTCGACGCCTTCGAATCTCCGCTCCACGGCGGCACCGATTATCACAATAACTTCCAATCGCGCCTGCTCAAACTCGCCACCGATTTCGGCGAAGGTAGGCTCAAGGATGAAGCGCGAGCTAAACTTGATGCTTTCATTGCCGAAACCGAAAAATTCCGCGCCACGCTCAGCTTGAAAATGAAGAAGGGGCGCGATCGTTTGCTGGAGCTCAACTCCTTTGATCGCGAAGCCGCCGAAAGTGTCATCGACAAGGTGCGCGCCGCCGATGCCGATCCCTTCCTGCGCCAGAGCCTAAGCGAGATTCTCGATCACTACG
This sequence comes from Opitutaceae bacterium, assembly GCA_002713695.1. Lineage (GTDB taxonomy): Bacteria > Verrucomicrobiota > Verrucomicrobiia > Opitutales > Opitutaceae > Cephaloticoccus. Next base: position 367,912 of record PAUB01000029.1, on the reverse strand, counting down.
GTGTGCGCATGAAGGATCACGAAGAAGGCGATGTGTTTCTCGATGCCGATCACGCCTATGTCGAAGGCTTCCCCGCGATACCCCGCGAGGGCATGCTAGTAACTTACGACCGGCAACGCGCCATCTCGCGCGAAGACATCCGTTTCGTCTCCGCCGATCACCCACTCGTGCAGGATACCATCGATCTGCTCGTCGATTCGCCCACCGGCACGACCGCGTTCTGCCTGCTCGAAGCGGATCAACCCAATCTCCTGCTCGAAGCCGTCTTCGTGCTCGAAACGATTGCCGATGCACGTTGGCACGTAGATCAGTTTCTCGCGCCGACCCCCGTTCGCGTCTTAGTCGATATCCACGGCCATGATCTCACCGAACAACGAGATGGCGCGTCGATCGCCATGACCATCACTGACGCACCACTGCCTCAATTTCTCGAACGTCCCGGTTTCAATGGCACCCTGTTGAAAAACCTCCTCGAAGCCGCCACGGAGCGAGCCACCGAGCACACCTTGAAGTTAAAGAAAAATGCTCGCGAACAAGCCGCCGCTGCACTGACAGCTGAACTGCAACGCCTCGTCACTCTCGGCAAACTGAACGACAAAGTGCGGCCCGAGGAAATCGACCTCGCCAAGAAGCAAGTGCTCCACACCCGCACCGCCATGGAACAAGCCCGCCTCCGCCTCGACTCAATCCGCCTGATCGTCGAGGGCGTAGACGTTTAGCCGACTCACCCCGTCGGTTGGGCCTGCGGGCCGTAGAAAGGGATAATTTGTTTGAGATGTCCTTGCACGATTCCGCCGATAGTTTCGGGAGGGAGCGTGCCTTTGTGTAGTTCGAAAATCGCGACGAGGAGAGCGAGCTCGATGTCATTCTTTTTCGCACTCGCGGACTTCATTTCCGCCACGATTGCGAGAGCCTTCTTTTCGGCTTTTTTATAATCCTGAAAGTTTTCTTCGGTGGGCGTTGCCATGAGATCAGAGGGCTCAGTGACGTCATGGCAGTCAAGCATCCAGTGGGTTGACCATGAGAAAGCATCAACCATGATGAGCACTATGAAAGCGATCCTCTCGGCACTGCTTTGCGTTGGGCTATTAAGTGGCGTGGTCACCGGTTGCAGCAATCCGGGGCTGGCGATGCGAGAACCGGTATCGAATTTTGAGCAGGGTAAGATCAGATCCTCAGATCGGATCAGAGACCGAGAGCGCTACATCGATAAGAGCTACCAGACGCAACTCGACTCGGGTCGCGCGAAAAACGAAGAAGAAGCCCGTGCCTTGGCCGGCCTCGAATGGGAACGAGTCCAGCATCGCTCCGATAGCCAAACGACTCAGTCAACCACATGGAGCAGTCGAGATGCAGCGGAACGGAAGCAACAACAGCTGGAAAGCGAGCTTGAGGAGATGGATCTGGAATAAGGAATAGTCTTTCCATGCTGCAAGCAGTGGAATTTATTTGTCATGATGCCCGAGCCCCAACCCACCCCTAAAGTAGCGCGCTTTTTCCCGAGCACCTGGGCTGGTCGGTGTGCACTAATAAGCATCGCGTGGGGCTTGTTGATGATCGTGGGCTGGGTCCTCAATACCGAATGGGATAAAGAACCCGCGACGAATCGACCGACGAAAAATCCAGTAGGAGATTATGTCTCAGCGGATACCTGTCGCTCTTGTCACCCCGGCAACTATGCGAGCTGGCACGCTTCTTATCACCGCACGATGACTCAGGTCGCTAATTCCGAAACGATTCTCGCGGATATGGCCGGGTTGGAAATCACCGCATTTTCCACCGACTACATCGTGCTTGAACAGAACGGAAAACATTACGTGCGATCCAAGCCTGAAGGCGCCCCTGAAGCAAAATTTACCGACCCTCAAGAAATCGTTCTCCTGACCGGATCGCACAACATGCAGATCTGCTGGATGACCAGCAATGACGGTCGCACCGTCGAGCAGTTCCCTTTTGCCTACATCGTCGCAGAAGACATGTGGGTGCCGATGACGCATAGTTTCCTGATGCCTCCGGAGCACATCACTCCTTACTCCAAGGGTGAATGGAACATCTCATGCATTAACTGTCACGTGACCAAGGGTCGCTCGAGAATCGTTGAAGGTGAAACCTTCGATTCTGATGTGAGTGATTTTGGGATCAGCTGTGAAGCCTGCCACAGTGGTGGCCGCGAGCATGTGGAACTCAATCGTGATCCAACGCGTCGTTTCAAACTGCACCTAACGGATACTCCTGATCAGACGATCGCCAATCCCGCTGATATGGATGGTCCGACCTCCTCACTTCTGTGCGGTCAATGTCACAGTATTTGGAATTTCAACAATGCCGAAGCGCACATGGAATTCGTGAAAGAAAACAGCGATTTTCGGCCCGGACATACTGAGCTTAAACTACGCAATGTGCCTCAACCCAGTGGTGCCGATGCCGCCGAAAAACGCGCGGCGATGATCGCCAATGATGCGGCGACATTCGACAACTCCTACTGGCGCGACGGGATGGTGCGAGTGACGGGGCGCGAATACAACGGCGTGACTGCTTCTCCGTGTTTTAAAGGAAAAGACTTCTCCTGTCTCTCCTGCCACGAGATGCATCCCGCCAATACCGAGGCGACCGCGCTGAAACAGTGGGCCAAGAACCAAATGGCTCCCGGGAAAATGACGAATCAGGCCTGTCTACAGTGCCATCAGGATATGGCAGCCGATATCAGCGCGCACACCTATCATCCTGAGGCTTCGACCGGAAGCAGTTGCTACAATTGCCACATGCCTCATTCCAGCTTCGGGCTGCTCCGTGGAGTTCGCAGTCATGAAGTAGCCTCCCCATCTGCAATCGAAACCATCGAGCTCGGGCGGCCCAATGCCTGCAATCTTTGCCACCTCGATCAACCGCTCGCTTGGACCGCGGGCAAACTGCACGAGTGGTATGGGCATGATATCCCCGTGATGGAAAAGGATGACCATGAGATTTCTCTCGCCGCGAAATGGATTCTTAAAGGTGACGCCGCTCAACGCGCACTGATTTCCTGGTCGATGGGTTGGGAACCAGCCCAGCGTGCTTCGGATTATCGTTGGCTCTACCCATTCCTGATCTTCGAGCTGAATGATCCGTATCCTGCGGTGCGTTTCGTAGCGTGGAAATCGCTGCAGTCGTTGCCCGGCTTCTCCGGCTACAAATACGATTACACCGTAAACGATGACCTGCAAAAAGAGGCCTCAGCTCGCGCCTACCAAAAATGGTGGCAAGAGCAACGCGATCCTCGCCACACTTATGAATGGAAGACACTTCTCCAACCCAATGGCACCTTCCGTCAAAGTGAATACGAACGCCTGCTTCGCGAACGTGATAACCGCAAAGTAAACCTGCTCGAATAAGAATCCATCCTCCTGCTGCAATGACTACCTCTAATCGACATCTCCGCCATGGCTGGTGGGCGCTATTCACATTTCTCACTCTCGGTGTCGTTTTGGAAACGCTCCACGGCTTCAAGATTGGTTGGTATCTCAATGCCGATGCCGACATCCGCCGGCTGATGTTTACCCTCGCTCATGCTCACGGGACGCTACTCGCATTGGTTAACATCGCGGCGGGCGTCACCCTGCGAGTCGTTGAGGGATTCGATTTGGAAAAAAACGTTTCCCGCGCGCTGACATGGGGTTCAATCGTGATGCCGGTTGGATTCTTCCTGGGTGGAGTCGTGATACACGGTGGTGACCCTGGCCTCGGAGTGCTTCTCGTGCCAGTCGGCGCGTTCATGCTAGTCTACGCCTCCGCTTGCACGGCCCGAAATCTCAGCAAGGCGCTGAAATCGAAATAGCTCGCGCCGGCCAAATCACTCCTGATTACGCGGGTGAAATTTTCCGTGCTGATCAATGAGTCGCTTCGATTCGACGGCCGTGTAAATTTGCGTGGTCGAGATATTCGCGTGGCCGAGCATCTCTTGGATCGCCCGTAAGTCCGCCCCGCCATTCAGTAAATGCGTGGCGAAGGAGTGTCGCAGTAAATGCGGTTTCACGGTCTTAGAGATACCCGCGAGTTTAGCGTATTTTTTCACGATTAGCCACAGGGTGACGCGCGACAATCCGCCACCTCGTGCGCTCAAAAACAAATGACTGCGCGTGCGTGCTTTGACAAAATGAGGACGACCCGATTCCAGCCATACCGTGATCGCATCGCCGGCCTTTTGCCCGATCGGCACCACGCGCTCTTTCGAACCCTTACCAAAGACCCGCAGGAACCCTTGCTCCAAATCGATCTGTTGAATCGTCAATCCGCCCAACTCGGAGACACGTAATCCACTTGCGTAAAATAATTCCAACAACGCCTTGTCGCGCAGCGAATACGGATCGCCCCCGGCCGGAGCTGCAAGCAAGCGATCAACTTCCTCAGCAGTGAGCGTATTCGGCAACGCTCGCGTTTGCTTCGGGCTCGCGAGGAGCGCGGTAAACTCATCGTCGCGCACTTTTTCGCGCACGAGGTAACGCGCCAATCCGCGCAGCGCCGTGAGCTTCCGCGCCATGCTACTCACATTGTAATCCGCACTACTCAGCGAGTGCACCCACTTCGCCACCGCATCGCCCGAAACCGTTGCCCAATTTTTCTCTCCCTTTTTCGCGAGAAACACCGCGCACTGATCGAGATCGGAGGCATAGCTCTCCTGAGTGCGCGGAGAAAGACCACGTTCCAAATCAATGAAACTCAGGAACCCATCAATATCATCCGCAAAACCATCCGCAGCACGGCTACGAATACTTTGACGCGGGGAAACTCGGCCTGACATGGCCGGAGGTTAAGCGATCAACGCCGGCGGCGTCGAACGAAACGTGGCGCCCCTTGTTCGCGCACCCGGTAAGTGATTCGCGCTTTCTCCAGATCATATGGGCTCATTTCCATTTTCACCGTATCACCCGTGGCGATCTTGATGAAATGCTTGCGAAGCTTACCAGAGATGTGCGCCAAAACGACATGCCCATTGGAAAGTTCTACCTTAAACATCGTGCCCGGAAGGACGGCCACTACCTTACCCTCTACATCAATGGTATTATCGTCGGCCATGGAGAGAGAGAGACTTAGCGGGATGGAATTGATTCATGCAGAAGTGTATATGAGCGGAAAACCCACTTGTAAGCCTTAGAATCACCCCGTAAGTCAAGGCTTTCCCGATATGGCACCGCCACGGGCAAACTCCAAACATGACCCACGCCAAAAAAACGTCGCCCGAATGTCCCTTTGAAAAGCGCTTCCCCTCGCAGCTCGAGCGCGACGACACCTTCTTCATGAGTCTCGCCTACAATCAGGCGATTGATGCATGGCGGAACGACGAAGTGCCCATCGGCGCAGTGATTGAACGGGACGGAGAAGTCGTCGCTCTCGCTCACAATACCGTTGAAGCCGCACACGATCCCACCGCGCATGCAGAAATGCTCGCGATCACCCAAGCCGCCGCCGCGATCGATAATTGGCGTTTGGAAGAATGCACGCTCTACGTGACGAAAGAGCCCTGCCCCATGTGTTCGGGCGCCACGCTCATGTCGCGGCTTAAACGGGTGTGCTATGCGGTGAAGGACCCCAACATGGGCTGCCTCGGCGGCGCGACTGATCTAAACGAGCTGCCACGCGTGAATCATCACCTCGAAATCAGCGCCGGTGAAGTCATGAAAGAAGAGTGCCTCACGCTCTTGCAGGCGTTTTTCAAATTGAAACGTTCCGTAGAAGACACAGCAGGCGATTGACGAATCCGCACACCCGTGTAGGTTTGCCACTCCATTTAGATTAAATCCCAATATATTACGAATATGGCATACGAACTCCCTCCCTTGGCTTACGCCAACAATGCACTGGAGCCCCACATCGACGGGCTCACGATGGCAATCCATCACGACAAGCATCACGCCGCTTACATCGGCAAGGCCAACGCCGCCCTTGAAGGTCAAGACTCTCTGGCCGCTCTCAGTGTCGAAGAGCTCATCTCCGATCTCAGCAAGGTGCCTGATAACATCCGCGGACCTCTGCGCAACAACGCGGGTGGACACGCCAACCACAGCTTCTTCTGGAATATTCTCGGCCCTGCGGGCACCGCTCCTTCGGGCGATCTCGCCGCAGCGATCGACGCGACCTTCGGTTCACTCGACGCGCTAAAAGAGCAGGTCAACAATGCAGGAGTCACACGTTTCGGTTCCGGTTGGGCTTGGCTCTACGTCACCGCCGACAAGAAACTCGCCGTCGGTTCCACCGCCAATCAGGACAGCCCCCTCATGGGTGAAGCCGTCGCCGGTATCGGTGGCACCCCTGTGATCGGTGTCGATGTCTGGGAGCACGCTTACTACCTCAACTACCAGAACAAGCGCCCTGATTATCTCACCGCCTTCTGGAGTGTCGTGAATTGGGATGCTGCTGCTGCCAACTACGCAGCGGCGATGGCCTAAGCCTGAATCCATATAATTTCAAAAGCCGTTCCGTATCTGCGGGGCGGCTTTTTTGTGTCTCGGGAGCGTGCTTGCAGTTCCGATACGTCGCTGATAACGCTTTTGTCCAATCTGCGTGACACCCTGATTATTCGGGAGCCCCACCCAACCCTAACCACCTCTTGAGTCGTATGGATAATTTCATCACCTCAGTCTCAAATACCCTCGGGCAACATCTGCCCGGAGTGCTCGGAGCAATCGTGGTTTTCGCCATCGGTTATCTCCTCGCCCACCTCCTCAGCGAGGCTATCAGCCGAGGCTGCAGCAAACTCCGCATCGACGAACGCCTTCAGAAAAAAGCCGGGCGCGACCTCAAGATCGGCATGCTCCTCTCCACGGTCATGTTCTATCTGGTGCTGCTCTACGGCACCCTGGTTTCGCTTAGCCTGCTCGGCATCGAGGAAGTTCTCGATCCGGCCAAGGATCTGGTCTCCCGCCTCGTCGATATCGTTCCCAATGTAATCGCAGCACTCTTTATTGGAGTCGCGGGTTACATCATAGCTCGAATCCTCAGTGGCGCTGCCGCTGCGCTGAGTTCCAGTCTTGATGGATTGGCAAGTAAAGCTGGTTTCGCGGCCGACTTTAAGCTGTCCCGATTGATTGGCATCGTCGTATTCGTCCTCGTGCTGGTGCCCGTCTTGATCTCCGCCCTGGATACGTTGAGGATCGCCGCGATCTCTGGTCCCGCTACGGCCATGCTCAACGATCTGCTGCAAGCAGTGCCTAAGATTATCGGTGCATCCATCATTCTCGCTGTGGCCTATATCGTCGGACGATTCGTCTGCGGTCTACTCGCAGACCTTCTTAAGAGTCTTGGCCTAGATGCCCTCCCCGCCAAATGTGGTGCCGAGGGTATATTCAGTGATTTAACCCTCTCCACAGTCGTAGGTCGCGTGGTGCTGTTTTTCATCATGCTCGGAGCTTCGCTCTCAGCATTGGAAACACTGCAGCTTGATCGCCTCGCTGGTGTATTTGATCGTTTGCTCGTTTTCTCGGGACAAGTGGTCGTCGGGTTACTCGTAATCGCAGTCGGTGCCGCGTTGGCCAACATCGCCTCCAAACGTCTGCATCGTGACGGTAAACCCACCATCACTAGTAGCGCCACTCGCTTCGCCATCCTCGGGTTTGTGCTCGCCATGGGCCTCCGTGCCATGGGTATCGGCGAAGACATCGTGAACCTTGCCTTTGGACTCACGCTCGGCGCCATCGCGGTAGCCGTCGCCCTATCCTTCGGGTTGGGTGGACGTGAAGCTGCTGGCAAGCAGATGGAGCATTGGCTCTCCAAGCTGCGCGATCCTAAGGAATAAATCTTCCGCACTTCTCAAACAAAAGGCCGCTCCGAATAGGGAGCGGCCTTTTTTGTGATCGAATCGATCCGCTCAACGGGGCCAGACGTTGGCCTGCACTGCGGGGCCAAAGTTAGCTGGCGTAATCGCCGTGCTGCGTCCGCTTTCGGTATCCAAGATATAGATGCGACTCGAGCGTTGGTCGCGATGCGTGTAAACGAGGTGACGCCCATCAGCGAGCCAGCAAGGCTCAATCGCATCATAGGGAGCACGGGAAACCTGCTCACTCTTCCGTTTTGCAAAATCATAAACCCCCACCTGATAGCCGCGACCTATCCTCATCGTAAACGCGATTTTGTTTTCATTGAGGCGATTCCAATCCGGCTCGGCACAGTAGCGGCTGATATTGGTCGGCACGCGACGGAGCGCGCCACCGGAAACTGACATCGTGTAAAGCTGAGGACCACCCGCCGCATCAGAAGTAAACACGACTTGGCGACCATCAGGCGAAAAACAAGGCGAGGCCTCAACGGAATCGGTGCGCGTCAATCGGCGGATTTGACGCCCCTGCGCATTACCCACGTAGATCTCCGCATTGCCTTCGCCACTCAGCACCATCGCGACCTGCTGGCCACTTGGACTAAACCGCGCGCCACTATTCGTGCCCTTGAAACTCACAAACGAGGTGCGCTGGTAGGTTTGCAGATCGATCTGAAAAATGTCCGGGAAGCCGGAACGGAAGTAGCTCGTGTAAATCAGTTTGCTTCCATCCGGCGACCAACGCGGGGTGAGCGCTTGCGAGTTGTCGCGGGTGATTTGTTTCACATCCCCATAAAATAGATCGGAAGTATAAACCTCCTTCTTCCCCGTCCGCTCACCGATGAAGGCCAGCTTCGAAGCGAAAAAGCCTTTCAAGCCCAGCCCATTGGTTTGTTCGACAACCACATCGGCAGCCTTTAAAAGCGCATTACGCGCATTCTCTCCTGTGACCGTCTGCGAGAGCACCTGCTCTCCCGAGCTACGTTTCACAACCACGCGGACTTGATTCGGCGACACCAGTTCGAAACGGGCATCATACATGAACCCCTTTGAGTCTACCCGGTAGCGTCCATGGGAACGAAAGGCCTCCTGCGCGAGCTGATTGAGCGAGGCAACATTAGCCGAGACTCGCATCGCTCGCGTCTTGCCTTCCGAAAGTACATCAATCGTGCCGATGTCGCGCTGGGCGACTAGTGCAATGAGACCGAGGGAACAGAAGAGGAAAAATCGCAGAAGGTTTTGCATGAAAGAAGGGGGTGCTTATTGGTTTGGGTGCGGGGAGGCATTTCTATTTACAGCCACCTAAGGCATAACAACGTAAGTCCCCTATCAGTTCCAACCTTTTACACATCGTGACGACAGAAGACGTTAAAGAACAGCTCAAGCAGGTGAAGTATCCCGGTTTCAGCCGAGATATCGTATCATTTGGATTGGTCCGCGCGGCGGGCTTTTCCGATGGCGTGGCCAAGGTCTCGCTGGCTTTGACCAGCGGCGATCCGAAAGTGCCCCTGCATTTGAAGACCGAAGTCGATAAATGCCTGCGCGCGATCCCCGAGGTCAACGAAGTCATTGTCGATATCGCCGTGACTCCGGCCAAGACGCCTGCCGCGAATACCGGCGGTAACATGGCCGGCGGCCAACTCCCCGAAGGCATCCGTCATGCTGTCGCGATCGCTTCAGGCAAAGGCGGCGTGGGTAAGAGCACGTTTTCCGTCAATCTCGCCTGTGCGATGGCTAAAGAACTCACTTCGCTCGATCGTCCGAACCGCGTAGGCCTACTCGATTGCGATATCTACGGACCAAGCGTGCCCCTGATGATGGGCCTCGACGGTCGACCCGATTTGGAAGGCGAAGGTAGCGATGCGATGCTCATTCCGATGGAACACCACGGCGTGAAAGTCATGAGCATGGGCTTCCTTATCGATGAGAACACTCCAGTCGTGTGGCGTGGCCCGATGATCATGAAGACCGTCCAACAATTCGTGAACAACGTGAAATGGGGCGAACTCGATGTGTTGATCATCGATCTGCCACCGGGCACCGGCGACGCGCAGCTTTCCCTGGTGCAAACCCTCCCTCTCGATGGCGCTGTGCTTGTAACCACACCGCAGGCTGCCGCGACCAACATCGCGCGCAAAGGCGGCCTGATGTTTCAAAAGGTCAACGTGCCGATCCTCGGTGTCGCGGAAAACATGAGCTACTTCGTCGATCCCGCCGGACTGCGCCATGAAATCTTCGGGAGCGGTGGTGGCGCCTCGACGGCCGAAAAGCTCGGTACCTCTTTGCTCGGACAAGTGCCGATCGTTTCCGCGATTCGCGAAGGTGGCGATATGGGCCAACCGATTGTCGTCAGCGACCCCGAACACCCCGCCACAGCCGTGTTCTGCGGAATCGCCAGTGGTCTACTCGCTCGTCTGGAAAAAGCTTCAGCGGCTAAAAATTGATGAGACACCGCAAGCCACTGGCATTGACAGCACGTCCTTCCCTGCTCTTATAAATCGGAAATTGGTATGACATCAACAGCGCAAGAACCCGCGACATCACGGGAGTTCGTCAAACAATCCAGCCTCTACCAAGAGTTTCTGGCCGAACGAGAAGAAATCCTAAAGCACAAGTGGCTCGAATCCGAGCGGCTGGGCTACGATATTGGTTTCGAACGCGCGCTCCTAGATTGGATTCGCAAGCATCGCGAAAGCTGGCGCACCGCTCGTCATGAGCAAAGCGCTTAGCCTAAAGTCTGATCACCGCAATCGGTGACAGAGGTGCCCCTCACCTTCGGGCATAAAAAAGCCGGACTGAAATCAGCTCGGCTCGAAAGTAGTCCTCGTTAAGAACTCTTATTTGATCTCTTTGTGCAACGTGTGGCGCTTGAGATGCTTGTTATACTTCTTTTTCTCAATCCGTTCGGTGACGGTCTTTTTGTTACGTGTGGAGAGGTAGCGGGAAACAGGTTTTCCCTCTTTGCGGGCCTCAGTGCACTCTAGAATGATGTTGTCTTGCATGGTTGAAAGTTAGTAAATAATCAGGCAAAGCACGCCTACAACTCAGGGCAACACCTAATTTCTCCCAGGCCGAATTCCGCTCAGTAGCGTTTATCTGTTAGCGGCAACATCACTCCGCGACGGAAGAGCATCACTTGGCCGGTGCTAGATGACACCACTACGGAGATGCACTTCGCGGTCACACTGATGGCCGAAGCCGCCGCGTGACGGCTGCCTAGGCCGCTGGGCAAATTGCTCTGCGTGTCCACCGCTTGGATCAGACTACCCGCCGATTCGACCACACCATCACCCGAAATAATAAACGCTCCATCGATTGATGAGAATTCCTTGATGGTCTCATCCATGAAGGGATTGAGGATATTCCTATCCTCGGCTTTATAGCCGTAGAAAGGATTCAGCACGAGTGGTTTGCTGTGCTTGGAGACATTACTCGCATCGCCAACGACGAACAGGCAGCCCACTGGTTTGCCCTCGCGCCCCTCAACCGAAAGCTCAGTCGCCACCGCGATGACGCGCTCTAAGACTTCAGGTTTCACCCCCTCCGGCAGCAAATCCTTATGATCAGTCAGGAAGGTCTCAAACTCCCGTTCGATATCAACCACCGCCAAAGTATCGAATTGATTACTCCCCGCGACCCCGCCCAAACAACAGACGCGATCTGTAAATGTGAGCAACCCACGCGTCAGCGCCACGAGGATCGCACTGCGCATTTGCGCCATCCGCTGATCGGAAAAAGAACGCACCTGAATGGTCTCGTTAAACTCCATTTTGTCTTCGCTCGGCTCCACGGGACTACGCGTGACGAGGATAGTTTTCGTCTTCGCTCGAAGAGCGACGGCCTGAATGCCGGCCACAAAAGTATCGCCAAAAACCATAATCGAGGCGCAACCGGCGCCTTTGGCCACGCGTTGAGCTTCCTGAAACATCAGCTTGTTGATGCGATTGTGCTGCGCAAGCACCGGACGCACATCGCCGAACCCACCGACTAATCGTTCATAGAGCGAATCCAGATTCGGCGAGTCCACCAGACGATCGACCAGCTCCGGTTCACGCACCTGACGCGCAATCGACGCGAGCACCTGCAGATAATCGCGCGCCTTATCCCCGGCGATCAGCATCACGATCAGACGCACACGATCGCCGTCCTTGTTTCCCTCCTGCTGAATACCAATCCGGCTGCGACCAATCGCGAGCACGTAGCGGCGTTTCATTTTTACCCGCACATGTGGCAAGGCCACTCCAAGGCCGAGATACGTGGTCATCGTGCTTTCGCGAGCCATCAGCCCACGCAGCAAGGAGTCAGGTTTAAGATCCGCAAACTTCTCCACGCTCAACGCAAGAAGTTCTCTCAAGGCTCCCCGCAACGTATCGCTGTGGAGATCTACGATGCGGCTTCGAGCGATGATTTTGTCGAGCCGCATGATCGATTATTTTGCCCGTTGGTAAAAGAAAGAAGCCCTCTTCACTTCTCCCATTCGAGAGCACCTTTTTTCACTTCGTAGAAAAGACCTAAAACCAAGACCCCAACAAAAAACAGGACCGGTCCGAGGATGGTAATGTTGTTCGCCAAAAAATCACGATAGATGAAGCTCAGTGGAATCAGAAAAACGACTTCGATATCGAAGAGGATGAAGAGCATCACCGTCACGTAGAATTTAACCGAAAACCGCGAATGCACGATTCCTTCGGCAGGGATGCCACATTCGTAGGCAGAATCCTTGATCGCGTTTTTTTTCGTGCGCTGCCCAATCAGGTGAGAAGCTCCGATGATCGCGAGGGCGATTCCAGCAGCCAGCACAGCTTGGATAAGAAAAGGAAGATACTCGGAAGTCATCAGATCAAAATCTCACGAACCAAAGCGCTGGTGACAAGTGGTTTATTCGTCGATCTCGATGATCTCGACCGATTCCGTATCCCGCAGCCCGACGCCGAGCATCTCTGCAAATTCCAGCGTGCGAATCTCTTCGGAGATATCTGGAAAGCCTGAGCGCTTCCGACGATCGTTAATCCGCTCCAACATCAACGAATCGAGCATCACGGGATCGCGACTCAACCAGAGCAGTGGTTCCGAACTCGCGTAGAGAGAATTAAAGAATGGTCCGCCGATAAATTGGTAGTGCTGCAAACTTACGATGGAGAAGGCCCACGTCTCGCGCAGCTCAGGGATCGCGCTCATCTCGGCGACCGCCGCCGGTGCGTTGGCCGGGCTACGGAAGAAACGCGCGGTATTCGAGGCGTTCCACAAGGTGGCATTCACTAGAGATCCGTTGATACCAAGAGTCGGATGATCCGTGTAAATAGGCAGGTTGATCCAAAAATCAGCTTCAAGAAACAGCGGTGTAGCCAGAAAACTCATACGATCCTGGTCGCGCGTAGAGGTGTTCGAATCATCCTTCGTCTGCTCCGCCGCAAAGATCGGGTCGAAACGCTGAGGTAGTGGGCTATCGTAAAACCACACCGGATCAAAGAAGCGGCCCGATTCGAGCACGTAGATCTGGTGCCCCGGAAACGGTGATTTTCCCGTCGAAAGTGGGGGCAAAAAACCACTCATACGCAGACGCAGCTGATTAAGCCCGACCAGAAAAATATTCTCCGGAGCAAATCCCCGCCGCTCTAAAGCCGCAATCACCGCTCGCACTAAGGGAATCGGTGTGGCCATACCCGGTCCCGAATCCGCATAGATCTTCAACCCCACCTTCTTTTTTTCGCCGGGTAGCAGGGGTTTACCCGCAGCCTTCTCGAAATCGGTAATCAAACGCTCGACCCCACCATTGTAGGCCGGTTGCCCAAAATCAGGCAGCTGCGCCTCCCATACCGGCAGCTTGGGAGCGGCATCGACCTGCCCTTGAGTCGACGAAACCAGTGCGATCAGAAACGCCACTAAGATGTAAAAACGCATTGTAGTATGTAGCCTGTAAGCGGGAGTTGTTTCCTCAAAAGAGGCGAAACTTGACAGGCTCGTCCCTCAGTTGAAAGTGCATTTTCGCGGAATAACCGCTTAGCCCGTTCCATGCCCGTCATCAAACCCACCTGTGTGCGCGACCTGAAACTCCGCGTAAACATCGCGGATGTCATCTCGCGAGTGGTCACTTTGCGCAAAGCGGGAGCTAGAATGAAGGGACTCTGCCCCTTCCATAACGAGAAAACGCCCTCCTTCCATGTCGATCCAGATAAGGGGTTCTACAAGTGCTTCGGCTGTGGTCAGGCGGGCGATGTGATTACTTTCGTGCGTGAAACTGAGCAACTCGGCTTCACCGAAGCGGTCGAGGCCATCGGCCAGCGATTCTCGGTCGAGATCGAATACGAACAAGGCTCCGGCCCCAGCCGCGAGGAACGATCCCTGCGCCAGGAAAACTTCGACATCCACGAACTCGCCGCCGAACACTACCATCAGACTTACCGGGGCGATAATCCCACCGGCGAATACATGCGACGCTATTGGATCGAAGAGCGTCAATTCACTCCCGAGCTGGCCGAAGAATTCAAAGTCGGCGCTGCTGCCCCCACCGATGACGGACTTGGCGCGTTGCTGCTCAAACGGAAATTTTCCGAGGCGGCTCTGCGCCAATGCGGCCTCTTCTACATCCGCGATCATGCCGCGCTCACGCTTCATTCGCTGCGGCCTCGCTTTCGTGGACGCCTAATGATCCCGATCCGCGATCACCAAGGTCGCGTCGTCGCGTTCACTGCCCGCCAATCGGATCTCACGCCTCAAGACGATCCCGCTCGCGAGGCCAAATACGTGAATTCCCCGGAGACGCCGATCTTCATCAAAGGCAATCTGCTCTTTAATCTGGATCGCGCGCGCACCGCCGCCAAGGAAGGTCATCCATTCGTGCTGGTTGAGGGCCAGCTCGATGCGCTTCGCTGTTGGAGTGTCGGCCTCAAAACCGCGATCGCACCGCAGGGTACGTCGATCACGGAAACCCAACTCGTGCTGCTCCGGCGTTACCACACGCAGGTCGAGTGTTTCTTCGATAGCGATACGGCGGGGCAAAAGGCCGCGCTGCGTTTTCTGCCAATGGCGCTAAAAGCCGGACTCGAGGTGCGATTCCTTAGTTTGGGCGGACAAGAAAAAGTGGATCCCGATATTTTGTTTCTTCAACGCGGGCTCGCTGCCTACGAAGAACTCCAAAAGGGCTCTCTCTCAGCGATGGCCTATGCCTGCCAATCACTGCTCCCGGAACCGGAAAAAGCCTCCGCTGAGCAAAAATCGCGCGCTTCGCATGGCCTGCTCGAATTGGTCGTGGCGATCGAATCGGATGTCTCGCGCAGCGAGTTTCTCAACGAGGCGGCCACTCATCTGCGAATTACCCCCTCTGGTCTGCATACCGATTTCGAGCGTTTCCTCTCCAATCGCGGCCAATATACCCGCAAACCCGAGGAAGCGCCTCTGACGCCACCCGCGAATGTCGCCGACAAAGACACGCCGGAATTTCACCTACTAATGGTTTGCCTGCATTATGAGAGCATGGGCAAACCTCTCGCCACGCATCTGCCCCACGATTGGATCGATGCTGGTAACATCGCGGGCAGGTTGCTCAATCGGTTCTTGAGCGAATTCGAACAGGATAACTGGCCGGGCAAAGAGCACATCGGTGAATTGCTCGAAAATCCCGAAGAAGAGGCCCTGATCGCCACGCTATTATTTGACAATCCACCCTTCGAGGATCCGTTGAAAGTAGCTAATGAAGGATTACGACTGCTCCGCAGCCGTTTTTACGAGCCACGACTCCGCCAAATAGAACTTGATTTAGCCAATTACCATGCGGACAGTAACTCGGACCCGATTTCCCTCCTTAAAGATCGTTCCGTAATCCAACGTCAGCTCAGACAGCCGCTCGATTTATCTGCAGCTGTCTGATTTTGCCGTCTCCTAATTCATCATGCCGCGTAAAGCCAAGTCAGCCAAAGCCAAATCAGATAATTCCGAAGCCGTTGAGGAAGCCCTCAAACAGGTCGGAAATAATGCCAAGGGAGGTGCCACCTCGAGTGGGATCAACGAAAAGATCCGCCTGCTCATCCGGCAATCCAAGGAGCAAGGTTACCTCACCTTCGATGATATCAATGAGGCCCTTCCTCAATCGATCGAGAATCAGGATGAAATCGATAACGTTCTCTCTATTCTCCAAAATCTGGAAATTGAGATTCTCGAGCCAGATCAAGTTGAAGATTACAAGCAGCGCATGGAGGAAGCCGAAGAGGAGGAAACTCGTTCTTCACAACATGACATTCTCGATGATCCCGTCCGCATGTATCTCAAGCAGATGGGCCAGGTGCCTTTGCTGACCCGCGAGCAAGAAGTCGAAATTTCCAAGCGCATCGAAAACGCCGAGCTCAAAGCTCAGAACGCCCTCTTCGAAGCGACCGCCGTCGGCGCCCATATCGCCTACCTCGGCGCGCGACTCATCAACCGTGAAGAGCGTTTCGATCGTATCGTCATCGATAAAAAAATCGAAAGCCGAGAAAACTATTTCAAAACTCTCCCCAAGCTAGTCGAAGCCACCGAGAAGGGTGTGAAGTTCGTCGGTGCTGGTTGGGATGAATACATGAAGGCCAAGAGCGAGGTCGAACGAAAGAAGGTCCTTACCAAAACTCTCAACCGCGAGAAGAAGGTGCGGCCTCACTTCGGTAAATTCTACTTCAAGCTCAAGGTTTACGAAGAGTATCTCGAAGAGCTCCAGCCGGTGATTGAACGGATCGAACTCCTGCTCGCTCAGCTCGAACGCGCCAAGAAGCCTCGCACCAAGCGCGACGCCGCGATCGATACGAAGGCCGTTAAGGAGAAGCTCAAAAATATCGAAGCCGCCCAGCGCATCGAGCCCGAAGGTTTGATTGCGGTCGTCAAGAAGACCAATGTTCACATCCGCGAGGCGCATCAGGCCAAGACCGAAATGGTCGAAGCCAATCTACGTTTGGTCATCTCCATCGCGAAGAAATACACCAATCGCGGCCTTTCCTTTCTTGATCTTATTCAGGAGGGCAACATGGGCCTTATGAAGGCCGTCGAGAAATTCGAATACCGTCGCGGTTACAAATTCTCAACCTACGCCACGTGGTGGATTCGTCAGGCCATCACCCGCTCCATCGCGGATCAGGCCCGCACGATCCGCATCCCGGTCCACATGATCGAGACCCTCAACAAGGTCATGCAGGTGCAGAAGCAACTTCTCCAGGAATTCGGCCACGAACCGAGTCCAGATGAAGTGGCCGATGAAATGAATCTACCCGTCGAGCGCGTGCAGCAAATTATGAAGATGGCTCAACAGCCTATCTCGCTGCAATCCCCCGTCGGTGATGGTGATGACACCAGCTTTGGTGATTTCATCGAAGATAAGAGCGCCGAGAATCCTTACGACATGACAGCGTTTTCGCTGCTGCGTGAGAAAATTGTCGATGTGCTCGATTCCCTCACCGAGCGCGAACAGCGCGTGCTCTCCCTGCGATTCGGCTTGGCCGATGGTTACAGCCGCACCCTCGAAGAAGTGGGCAAACAGTTCAAAGTCACCCGCGAACGTATCCGCCAAATCGAGGCCAAGGCTTTGCGAAAGATGCGCCATCCTACGCGTATCCGTCAGCTGCATGGTTTCTTCGATGCCGAGCAAGTCGACAACGCGCAAAACCTCATGAAGGTCGCGGCTGGTCCCGGCAGCATCAAGCCAAGTCTCCCCGGCGCTTCCGGATTGCCCCCACGCATCTAATCTTCGGCCCGAACCGGCTCCAGCTTTACCGCTTTACAGGTAGAGTCAGCAAACTACCTTGTCGCTATGGAAACTTCTCTCGCCATTCTCGCAGGTATCTTCGGTCTCGGGACGACCGAGCTGGTGGTCATTTTGATCATCCTGCTTGTGCTGTTCGGCGGAGCCAAACTCCCCGGCCTCGCCAAAGGTCTCGGCCAATCGATTAAGGAATTCAAGAAGGCCACTGACGAAGATGAAGCGACCGCCAAACCGGACGCCGAAAATAAGGTCGATCCCAAGGACACCCACGGGAACAGCTGATCTCCGCATATTCCTCAATCTTTCGAGCACGCCATGACCGGCGTGCTTTTTTATGCGCTCTTCTGAGGAGCGACAGCTAACTCCGTAAAAGCGGCAATCTGTTCGTTCGTGCCGAGGACGAGAATTTCGTCGCCGGCCAATAACACGTCTTTCGCACCGGGATTGAGAGAGCGAACGCCCTGTCGATTGATCCCCGCGACTTGAACACCCACTTTTTTGGAAAGTCCCAACTCTTTCAGGCTGCAATCCACCATCGAGCTCTCGCTCGCAAGCGTCACCGCTTCCATTCGCACTTCGTCAAAACCTGAGGAGGGAATCGCACCAGAGACTCCCATGATCAATGCCTTGCCTGATGAGGTCTGGTCAGGAGTGCCCAACAACAAAACCCGATCGCGCGGATAAAGCGCAAAAGACGCTGGCGGCGATTCGACCATGACCCCTTGCCTTTCAACTCCTGCAACCGTGCAGCCGAGTTTTTTCCGTAGCTCCAATTGAGCCAAGCTGCGTCCGCGCACATCCGCCAAATCAGGCACCATGCATTCTTCCAAGGTAAGATTCCACTCCGCGTGTGGTTTTAGCCAGACCGGAGCCGCACCCCCAGTCGCGGGTTGCGTGAGATGCTCCTGCAAACCCACTTCCAGCACGCTGTGCCAATAGATAAGCTTGCGCCGAAACAGCACGATCACCAAGGCCACCACCGCCACCACGACGAACGGCACCCATCGCGCACTTCCACTCAGCGGCAGAAAAGCACTCACCCACAAAAAGACGATAAGACCGCTGAATACTTTCAGCGCAAATTCCAGCACGGGGGCAAACCTAGCCCCCTGTTTAGGATGCGATGAAAAGACGACCTCCGTGAATAGCATCGCGAGCACCGCTAGGTTCCGCCATACCGCGATCAGTGGCACCAGCACTAAGAAACTGATTGCACCCCAAAATATCGCCTGAGGGCCATTCGGGAACAGCCAATCGTGTGGAACCGCATCCAAAATCAAACGCAGTAGTGGTCCGGAAAACACGAGCAACCCCGTGATCAAGAGCAATTCAACTCCAATCTGGATCAGTCGCTTTTTGCTCATCTGCCAAAGCATATTGCGCGCTCCTTTCGCTTCGAGCCGGCCGAGCCAATCTCGATAGGATCGCAACCACGCCGACAACCAAGCAGGTTCACGAGCTTCGCACCAACCGGCAAAACGCGTAGAGCGTCGCGCCAGAATCGGGGCCATCAATGTCGTCAGCAATGCCACGCCCACGGCTATCGTTTGAAAACTCTGCGGCAGCACGCCTCCAGTAATGCCCAGCTGAGCGATGATAAAAGTAAACTCCCCCACCGGCACCACGAAAAGGCCCACTTTGATCGCTTCCCGAGTTGGCGATCCCGTGATCAATAAGCCAGTCGAGCAAGCCAAGAACCGTCCTCCCAGTGCCAAGGCCGTCACCCCCAGCACCAATCCCCACACATCCCACAGGGCGCGCACATCGATCAACATCCCGATCGCCACAAAAAATACGGCGCTAAATACATCGCGCAGTCCCTCGAAGGTTCGATCTACCTGAGGTCGTTGAGATGTATCTGCGATGATCGCGCCGAGTAAAAAGGCGCCCAGAGCTAAAGAGAATCCCGCGCGATGCGCTGCCGCCGCCAGCACAAATAACAAGCCCACCTGCACCAAAGTCGGCAATTCCGCGCTACCGGTTTTGCTAAGCTTTTTCAGCAACCACGGCACCACGAGCACCCCCACCACGCCGACCAGCACGATAAACACCGTCAGCATCATGAGCGTTTGCGAGAGCGGAGTCGCTTCGGCATGGGCGCCCGCCAAGCTCGCATAGGAGCTCAAACCCGTCAGCAAAAGCACCGCGATCACATCTTCGACCACGAATACACCCATCGCCATCTGGCCGGTTTTTTCGTGGGAGGCGCCGACATCCGCAAGCACTCTGATAATGATCGCTGAACTGGATATCATCAGCATCGCCGCCAGAAAAACTGCCTCTGTCGCGCCCAACCCCATCATGCCACCTGCCACTCGCGTGAGTTGATAAATAATTATGGCCTCGATTCCGGTGGCGATCACGAGAGCAATCCCGAGTTTTCTCAGTTTCCTCAAACTCAGCTTCATCCCGATTGAGAACATCAGGAAAACCAGCCCCATCTGAGAAAGTGTCTCGATCCGGTGCATATCCGAGACCAAGGCAACCGGCAGGTTAAATGGCCCGATCGCCATGCCCGCGAGCAGGTAGCCTACCACTACAGAGAGTCCGATTCGTTGGCAGCCCCAGCCCACTAAACCCGCCACGAGGACGACCACTGCCAAATCTTGGATGAAATCAATACCGTGCATTAACGATCACTTTGATAATATTAAGCACGCGCCTGACTAGTCGGTGGGTCAAGCTTGCTTCATAAGATTCTATTCTTCATATAATTTACCTCGTTGACACACCCCATCGCCACTAGTTCGTTTCCGTTGGCGGAACACAGCCAAACCACTCACAATTATGGCAGCTAATTTTCTCGGCTACTTTTCCAACGATATCGGCATCGACTTAGGCACTGCCAACACGCTCGTCTACGTGAAAGACAAAGGCATCGTCCTACGCGAACCCTCCGTGGTCGCCCTCGATACCGTTACTCGCAAGGTTCGCGCCGTTGGTGACGAGGCCAAGCGCATGCTCGGTCGCACCCCCGGAAACATCACGGCCATCCGCCCGATGAAAGACGGTGTGATCGCCGACTTCGATGTCACCGAAGCGATGTTGCGCTACTTCATCCGTAAAGTTTCCAATACCTCTTTCCGCGCCCCACCTCGCGTCGTCATCGCGATTCCCTCTGGTATCACCGAAGTTGAGAAACGCGCGGTGAAAGATTCGGCCCTCCACGCTGGCGCCCGCGATGTCATCACGATTCCAGAGCCTATGGCCGCTGCCATCGGGGTGGGACTCCCGATCGATGAACCCGCCGCCAACATGATCGTCGATATCGGCGGTGGCACGACCGAGATCGCGATCATCTCGCTCAACGGCATCGTTTTCTCGAAATCGATTCGTGTCGCTGGTGATGAGCTCGATACCGCCATCATCAATTATATGAAGCGCGCCTACAATTTGCTTATCGGTGAACGCACCGCTGAGGAAATCAAATGTCGCGTCGGCTCCGCCTATCCGCTCGAAGAAGAACTCACCATGGAGGTGAAAGGCCGCGATTCTGTCGCTGGTCTTCCTAAAACCATTCACATCACTTCGCAGGAAATCCGCGAAGCCCTCGGCGATACGATTGCCGCGATCGTGGATGCCGTGCGCGTGACCCTTGAACGCTGCCCGCCTGAACTTTCTGCCGATCTCGTGGATCGCGGTTTCGTGATCGCCGGTGGCGGTGCATTGATCCGCGGTTTCGACCGTCTCCTCAGTGATAAGACCGGACTCCCCGTGACCATCGCCGAAGACCCCCTCTCCGCGGTCGCCAACGGCACTGGGGAAGTGCTCAGCGATCTCGCCTGGCTGATGCAGCACGTTTGAGCCGTGGCTGACAGTTTCGGAGCAAACACGAGCCGGTGGCGTTGACGACGACAGCCACACGACTTAGCGTCCGAACCAGTCCGTGCATTTTAAACGTTTTGATCAGGCCAGACCTTTACTGACCCTCGGTGTAGTCATCGCCGCATGGCTTGTTCTGCCCGTGGCGATCAAGACGTTCATGCGGGTCTCTTTCTATGAATTGCAGGCCCCCATCACTGTCAGCGCCTCCTACGTGCGCAGCCTGCAGGATTTCTGGTCTCTGCGAAACCAATCCAAGAAAGAGCTGATCGAAGCCGGGCGCGACCTCGCCCGAATCAACGCCTCCTATTCACTCACTGCGCAGGAAAACGACAAACTTCGCGAGGACATCACCCGACTTGAAGATCTCCTCCGGGTGCCCGCGCAAACCGAGTATCGATTCGAACACGCGCGAGTCGTACGTCGGGATTTCTCTGCCTGGTGGCAACGCCTCACGATTCGCAAAGGCAGCAATTACAACATCCCAGTCGGAGCCCCCGTCGTCTTTTCCGGAGGTGTAGTCGGTCGCGTGACCGCGGTGCATGCCTATACCTCCACCGTCGATCTCATCAGCAGCCCGACCATTCGATTGGCCGCCGTAGTCGAAGGCGATGATCGACCCATGAGCTACCAAGGCGGTATCAACCCCACTTTCGGTCCAGCGCGCGGTGACGTCGAATTCGTGCCCATCGATATCTTCGCCAGTGCCACGGCGCCGAAACGTTTGGTGACTTCCGGACTCGGCGGAGTGTTCCCCCCCGGCATCACATTAGGTCGCGTCGTCAAACTTGAGCCCAGCACCGACGGTCTTTTCAAAACCGGTGAGATCGAGCTCGATCCCATGCTCAGTGAATTCATCGAAGTCACCGTGCTCGTGCCGCTAACGACGGATTGAGACCATGCTTCGACACAATCTGATCACATTTTTCAGCCAACTTCTGCTTTGGGCACTGCTATCCCAAATAAATCACTACCTCGCGGTTTGGCATCTCTATCTATTCGTCGCCTCGCTCTTCGTCACCCTCACCGCGCTGCGACTACCTCTGCGTGATGGCATCTACGCCACCCTCTGTGCGGGCCTACTTTGCGATGCAAACTCTCCCGTGCCTTTCGGCACGCACACGCTACTTTTCACGCTAACTCACGCGCTCATCATCAAAATCCAATCGAGCATTCCCGTGGAACAAACCGCCACCCAAGTGATCATCGCTTTTGTGGCCAACATCGCGCTCTACTTTGCTCTGACGATTATTCTTGTCGTTGGTCCGCTGCAACTCATGCCCGTGCTGCCACGGCTCATCTGGGATCTGCTCATTTCGCAGTTTGTTCTGCTGCTAATCGCACCGTGGTTTTTCGCGCTGCAAACTTCACTCCTTAGTCTCGAGCAATATCGGGCCCGCCGGTTCTAAAGATTCCGATGCCCAACAACCTCGCAGATCAATCCGGCAGCCTCGTCGAATCGCACAAGAATTACGATCCACGGGTCATTCTCTTCTATTTCTTCATTGCCCTGATGCTGATCGTTCTCGCGGGAGGCGTGGCCTATCAACAGCTCTTCAAAGTCGACGAATCGAGCGAACGCGAACGCCTCCAAAGCCAGCGCCGCATCCTCGTTCCCGGACCACGCGGCAATATCTATGATCGTGAAGGGCGTCTCCTCGTCGGCAATCGCCCTCGATTCTCAGCCGTCCTTTACCTCGACGAACTCCGCCGTGAATTCCGGCGCGAATATATCGTCATCCGAAAAAACTTCCGCGACGCCGGCGATAAAGACGTCCCCAATCGCACGGAGATGAACCAGCTCGCTCGATCGAGTGTGGTTCAACGCTACCTCGACGAAGTGAACCGCATTCTCAAACGCGACGAGAAAGTCGATGGCCGCGATCTCAGTCGCCACTTCGTGCGTTCGCTTCTGCTGCCCTACACTTTACTCGAAGATCTAGAACCTAACGAATACGCACGACTCCTCGAAAGTCTGCCGGTCAGTTCTCCTCTTCAGGTCTATACATCGAGCACCCGCTACTATCCATTCGGCGCTGCTGCATCGCATACCCTGGGTTACGTGGGAGTAAATTCTGACTTCGATGCCGACGAGTTTCCCGGTAACGACCTGCGCACCTTTAAACTCAAAGGTAGTGTTGGGCGCAACGGACTCGAGAAAACCTTCGACGAACAACTCCAAGGTGTAGCTGGCGGCACGATTTTTCGCGTCGATCCCTCGGGTTATCGGATCAATCCTGCGCTGGAAAAACGGCAACCCGTGCAAGGTCAAAACCTGATCACCTCGCTGGACATCGATCTCCAGCAAGCTGCGGAGAAAAAACTGCGCGAATTTGACACCCCCGGTGCGGCCGTCGCGATGGATGTGAACACAGGTGAAGTCTTGGTGATGGCCAGTGTGCCCGACTACGATCTTCGCGATTTCTCACCGCGCCTCACCCACAAATCGAGTGCCGACATAGAAGCGCGTCAGGCCTGGAGCAACCGCGCGATCAACAGCGCCTACCCTCCTGGATCGACCTACAAAATCCTCACCACGATCGCTGGATTGCGCAATGGCGCGATCACACCCGAGGAATCGATCATCAACTGTCAGGGAGCGCTTCACAAACACAGCCGACGCTTCGTCTGTTACAATGGCCGCGGCGTTCATGGCGATGTGCTGCTCCCCGAAGCCATCTCCTCCAGTTGCGATATTTATTACTACGAAGTGGGATGGCTCACCACGCCGGATCGAGTCGCTGCTGAAGCGCGTCGATTCCGCCTTGATCGCCCGACTGGAATCGAGTTGCCTTACGAGACCAACCGCATGGTGGCTCCCGACAACGACTGGAAAATTAAGAATATGGGCCAGAAATGGTATCCCGGTGACACCGCCAATATGGCCATCGGTCAGGGCTTCGTGCTCGCTACGCCATTGGGCATGGCTGTCTTCACCGCTTCGGTCGCGCGCGATGAAGTTTTTACCCAACCCACGCTTATTCATCGCCCCAATACTCCCACTCAACGCCACGAGAAGATTGGACTCACATCCGAGCATCGGGCGGCCATAGTCGCGGGTATGGAGGCCGTTACCACGACTGGCACCGCACGCGTGCTGAGTAATATCCCAGGCTTACGAGTGCCCGGAGTGCGCATTGCGGGCAAAACTGGCACTGCTCAAATCCCCGGGGTTAAAAATGCCGCGTGGTTTATCTGCTATGCCCCAGTCGAAGATCCCCAAATCGCCATCGCCGTGGTGATCGAAGGTGACGTCGCTGGAGAAGAATTTGGGGGAGGTCTATATGCCGCACCCGTCGCGAGCTTGATCATGCAGGAGTATTTTAAGAAAAATTCGCCTCGTCCTCCACTGCCAGAACCGGAACCGATCGAAGTGATTGAGGATAGCGGAGCCGAGCAGGAAACGCCCGTGCCAACAGAAGCTGCTCCTAGCGTAAAGACGGTGACTTAGAACGGCGCACTTGCCGCCACGTATTGCGTGCTGTGCGAAACACGGCTCAGCCTTTGCCCAGGAGCGCACGCATCGCGCAATCGAGGCCATAAGTCGGCAAAAACGTTTTCCCATTCACCAATTCCAGCGCCACCGCGGTCGATTGGCCGACTCGCGCCAGAGCAGGTCGTGCAATCTGCCAGCGCACTTTCGAAAAGTTAAACCACGCGAGCACTCCACTCAAAATCAAACACGCCAACATCAGCGCCAGAGTGATGAACAAAATGTTGTTCGACGAATTGTAGGCCGTCATCCCTATCCCCAGTGAAAGCCCGATCAACAACACACCGGATACCGTTGGCACCATATGCTGCTCCTGACGCGGATAGATCAACGCCCACACCACATTCCGCCAGCGATACGCACCTAAGCACAATACACTTCGAGACGGCCAAGCAGGGCATCGAATTCCGATTCCGTATTGAAGAAATGCAAACAGACTCGCAGGTCCCGCGGGTGATCCACCGGCGAAACCAGCATGTCATCCTTCTCCCGTAATCGATGATAGAGATCGATGCCCTTAAAACCATTCGGGAGGCGTAACACGACGATTCCATTTTGGCGGCTGGATTCACTCGGAGATACCAGAGAGAATTTCGCCGACTTTTGAATCGCCTCGGACGCATAAGCCGAAAGTTGAGATACCCGATCGTGGATATTCTCCCACCCGATTGAGTCCAGCCAACGCAACGATTCCGCCCAACCTCCGAAACCAGCCTGGTTGCGCGTAGCGAATTCGTAACGCCGCGCATCCGGATGCCATTTAAAGTCGCCCTCCGCATTCATCTCCGCCTGTGCATGTGCTCCCGTCCAAGATACCGACGTCGAATCTAGCTTATCTTTACGCACCAACAATGCACCCGTGCCCTTCGGCCCCAGCAGCCACTTGTGACCGCACATACTGTAATAGTCGCAGCCCAACTCGTGGAAATTGACTGGCACGTTACCCGGACCCTGTGCTCCATCCAACATCAGAGAAATGCCTCGTTCACGGAGCGCAGAAGCCAATTTCTGCGCGGAGACCACTTGTCCACTTTGACGCGATACATGGCTCATCGCGACGAGACGCGTGCGCGTCGTGACGCGTTTCATCACCTCATCAACGACATTCTTATGAATACCAATCGGTGCCTTGTGGTATTTCACGCCATAGCGTTGGTGCAGATTGTAGATCGGCAGGAGCAGTGCCGGATGTTCCTGATCACTCGTGATGATTTCGTCACCCCTCTGCCAATCGATGGACCAGATCACGGTGTTTAAACCCGCCGTCGTGCTTTGCGTCAGAGCTACTTCATCTTCATGCGCGCCCATAGCCGCCGCGATCAATGGACGACAGGAATTCTCCGCCTCTTTCATCACATTCAAATAAAGCGGATTGGCCGGTCCCTGATTCTGGAGCATCAACAGCTCATTCGTGCGATCAATCACCTGACGAGTGCACGGCCCGAACGCACCCGTTTGAAAATACCCCGCCGCCTTCGTCGCTGGTATTTGCGCACGCACGGCGTCGACCCAATCACCTGATTCAGCAACCCCGGCCGTCGATAAATCAACCATTCACATGGCCGGTTTAGTGAGCCCGACCAGACTGCCAGCCACGACTGTTTTGAGAAAATTCCGACGCGAGGGATTAACAGAAGCATTCATAACGAGATAACAGAACGTAAGATTGAGGGGCGTGCAGAATCATAGAGCATCTGCGCCAAAACGCACGCAGAACCCAACCTTCCTCAGCATTATTATGCATCCCCGTAGCGATTCGTGGTTTCCATTCCGGGTGTCTTATCGAATAGCGTCCAATAGCGACAATTTTTGGTTCAAACGTCTTAATCCCATTCCTTCATGAAAATCGGCATCGACACCTTTTCCTTCCACATCGCGCTCGCGGCGGGTGAATACGACATCTTCCGCACCCTGGATTGGTTGGAGGATCAGGGCTTCGCCGGATTGCAGATTAACATCAACGGCCCCGACGATAAGTTTCTCGGCGCCGATCATAGCGACACCGACCATCTCAAGCGCGTGCGCTCCGCCATCGAACAAAAGGGCTTCTTCGTCGAGATCGGCGGACGCCGCACCTCACCCGAAATGTTGCGCTGGCAGCTCCAACTCTGTGCCGACCTCGGAGCTGACACGCTTCGCACACTCGTGGTGCTCAAGGATGATCTCACATCTACCTTCGCTCAAACCAAGCGCGATATGGACGCGATCCTACCCTTTGCCGAATCGCTCAATGTGAAGATTGCCCTCGAAAACCACGAAGACATCACCGCCTCTGAACTTCGCCAATTCCTCGACACGATCCCGCATTCTTATCTCGGAGCCTGCGTCGATACCGGCAACGACCTGATCGTTTACGGCGATCCTCTTGAAGCGGCCCAACAGCTCGCGCCTCGCGCCGCTACGACTCACATCAAAGACCACAAGCTCGTCCGCGTCGGGGATACCGTGCATAGCGTGGGCGTGCCCCTCGGCACCGGCGATATTGATCTCCCCGCGATCATGAAAGTCATCGCGCAAGACTCTCCGCTTGATTGCATTCTCCTGCAGGACACCACCGGCTATTCCTCGCGTCTCAATAAATTCGACCGGCCCGACATCCATCCCACCAGCGACTACGCCGGTATTCCGTCCTACCCCGACAAACCCGCACTTCGTGCCAATAACCTTTTCTTGGGACTCGATGTGCTCTCTCCCTCAGAACTCAAACAGCTGGCGGCGCAGCAAACCAAGAACATCGAACAGGACCTCGCCTATCTGCGTGACCTGCTCGTTTGAAGTCTCTCACTTGCAGTTACTCCAACCTTCATAGTCTCTCTCCAATATCACTTGATCCCAAATTAACCAAACTGCTGAACGACCAGATCAATAACGAGATGGCTTTCAGCTACTCCTATCTCGCCATGTCCGCTTGGTTTGAGCAGACCCTCTATTCCGGTTTCGCCAGTTGGATATATAACTAAAGCCTCGAAGAGACGATGCACGCTCATAAATTCTACCAGCATCTGGTCGATCGCGATGCACCCGTGACGCTCAATCCTATCGCGAAGCCTCAAGCGAAATTCAAAAATCCTATCGATGTTTTCAAGAGTTCCTTGGAACAGGAACAAGCTGTCACCAAACAGATTAACATCCTGTTCTAAGTCGATGAAAAGGTCAGCGATCACGCTTCTAAAAAATCTGCTGCTCTGGTTCCTCAATGAACAGATGGGAGAGGAAAAGAGAGTGCGCGACCTCCTTGATCGCCTCGTTCTTTCAGGCGACGATACCGCCAGCCTCCTCGTGCTCGACCGCGAAGCCAGCACCCGCTCGGCATCGGCTCCCGAGGCTTAAGAGCTACTCAGGCCAATGCTGGGCGATCTTGTCGCGGACGAATTTCACGCTCGCGGCGAGTTGATCCATACCATCGACGCCGTCTTCGATACTGATCCAGCTGTCGAAGCCTTCGTTTTTCAACGTGCCTAAAATCGCGTCGTAATCGTTGAGCCCCTTGCCGATCTCGCCGTGAGCTAATCGTTTAGCGTAACCGAGCGCTCCGCCCTCCTCGTTGCGTAAATCTTCCAGCGTGCCGGACAGCAGATAGCGATCACTCGCGTGCATCGTCACTACTCGGTGCTTCACACGATCCAATAGTTCGAGCGGATCATCCCCTGCGAGGAACGCGTTACTCGGATCGTAGTTCACTCCGAAGTGAAGGTGTTCGATCCGCGAAATGAGTTCGCAAAACACGTCCATTTTTTGGGCGAATTCCGGATACTCCCAAAAGTCATCCTTGTAGTGATTCTCGAGGATGAGTGTGACCCCGCATTTCTCCGCCTCGGGTAAACACGCCTCAATATTTTCGACGATAATATTGAGTCCTTCTTCCTGAATCAATTCGGGACGCTGCTGCCCCGAAAGCACGCGGCAATAGCTCGCGCCAAGCTCGGCTGACATCCGAATCCAATTCTTCTCGTTCTCGATTTCCTGTTTACGCAACTCCGGATCAGGCTGCGAAAAATCAGGCGAACAACAAAGCATCGGAATCACCATCCCCACATCTTCGACCTGTTTACGCGCCGCCGCCCAATTCGAGCGATCCACGAGCTCAAGCATCCCACTGTAATATTCCAGCCCATCCACCCCGAGCGGGGCGGCCAGATCGACCCATTGCTGAAGCGACATCGTCCCGTCTTTGACGAGCTCCTGCATGTAAGCCTTAGGAAATACAGCGAGTTGAGGCATCAATCTGTTTTTACCGGATTGCGGCCATAGACAGAAAATTGCTCGAGTTCCATCACAGTACCCGTGATCGGCTTCGATTCATCGCTCAACCAGTAGACGGCCGCCGCTGCGATCGTTTCCGGCATGATCAGCTTTCCCGAGGGTGCGTGTAGTGGCGGCACGTTGTCGGCCCAATCCTTCGGCATCCCCTGCGCGACCTGTTTGGCCGATTCATTATCTGTCAGCACCCAACCTACATTGAAGTGGGTAAACCTCACCAGATCGGTGCCGTGAACATTGGCGAGATTGCGCGAAAGCGTCTGCAGCCCGCCTTTCGAAACAGCATAGTTCAGAAAAGTCGGCTCACCACTGTGTCCATTGATCGATCCGATATTCAGCACACTACCCTGATTGGTCTTGAGCTGAGGCAAGGCTGCCTGCGTCAAAAACAACGGCGCGCGCAAATTAACCGCCATCGTGTAATCAAAGTCTTCCACGGTCGCGTTGCTCAGATCAGAACGAGACACAATCGCCGCGTTATTGACGACCGAATCGATCCGACCAAACGCCGCCATCGCCGCCTCTACCAGACGGGCCGGACAACCGGGGTCCGCCAAATCATCGATATGCAACGCCGCCGCCGAGCCGAGTTTCGCCACGAGTGCTTCGCCATCAGCTCGATCACGACCGTGCACCAGCACGCGCGCGCCTTCGGCGACACAACGTTCTGCGATCGAGCGCCCAATCCCTTTGGTGCTGCCCGTGACGATGATAACTTTATCTTTTAAGCGCATAAAAAATCACTCCGGTTTGAGCACGGCTTTCACGATGTCGCCGCTGTGCATTTTCTCGAAAGCCTCGTGCCATGATTCAAGATTCCAGATCCCGCCCGTAATCGGTTTCACATCGAGCTGACCCGACGCGAGCAAAGCCAACACGCGTTCCCAGACCGGCCAGTTGTGACTGAAACAACCCTGCAGACGGATGTTTTTCTGCACGAGCGGATCGAGTGAAAAGTTCAAAGGTTGCGGGCCCCATCCCACCTTACTGATCCAGCCATTGGGTCGCACCCAATCTAGTGCAGCTTTCAACGCCGCCGAAGCACCCGCCGCATCGATCACACCGTTCACGCCAAGACCTTCACGTTCACGCGCCCAATCCGAAGCATCACCTACGATCACTTCGCAGCCATAGGCTTTTGCCGCAGTGTCGAGCCGCGCGCGATCGCGTTCCAATCCCACCAGCGCGACCTCCGCTCCAGCGAGCTTGGCCATCGCCGCGCATAAAATTCCAATCGGCCCCGGTCCCAGAACGATCACGCGATCGCCTGGTTTGATATTTCCGTTATTGATCACCGCATTGTAAGCCACGCAGCACGGCTCCGTGAGCGCCGCTTCCTCAATCGCCAAACTCTTCGGCACTTGATGTAAACAACGCGCGGGCACGCTCACAAAATTCGTCATAGCACCATTCACGCCGTAGCCGAATCCCTTGCGGCTCGGATCGAGATTGTAGAGTCCCTCCCGTGTCAACGGGCTGTTCTCATCGATCACCGCCGCCGTTTCGCTCACCACGAGATCGCCCTCGCTCCAGCCTTTCACTTCGCTGCCGAGCTCGATGATGTTGCCACCGAATTCGTGCCCGAGCACGACCGGATAGTTTACCGGCCAGCTGTGTTGGCTCGTCCATTGATGCAGATCACTGCCGCACACGCCCACCGCTTGCACCGCGAGTATCACATCGTTCGCACCAGCTTCAGGTCGCGCGACTTCGCGCAACTCCACGCTGTGAGGTTCCGGAGAAAAATTTACGACAGCGGGGCTTTTCATGATGATTCGGATTTCACAACCACATCGCCGTAGCCATGCACGCGGTCGCAGATAATTTTCAATGTGCCTTCGAGATTACCGTCCGCCGTGCGAAACGAATCCGCATCCACTGCGAGCGGTGCTCCGATCACGACCAAAGGCGCTCCAAATTCCGGCGTGCGCACCGCCTGTTCCAACGAGAGCCCACCCACCGCTTGCACCGGGACACTCACCGCATCGACGACCTCGCGTAATTGATCAAGCGGGCTCGGCATCCGTTCGCCCCGTGCCGCGATGCCGCGACGTTCATCGTAGCCGATGTGGTGAATCACAAAATCGCAGCCCAAGTCTTCGAGTAGTTTCGCTCCCTCGACCATATCGGGACACCCCAGATTATCGCCCATCACCCCTATACCATGATCGCGCCCCGCCTGCACGACACATTTCATCGTTTCCCCGTGAGCTCGCGCCATCACGACCACATGGGTCGCGCCCGCCTTGGCCATCATCTCGGCTTCGAGATAACCGCCATCCATCGTTTTCAAATCCGCCACGATCGGAGTATCCGGAAAACGTTCCCGCAGGGCGCGCACTCCGTGCAGACCTTCAGCGAGAATCAGCGGAGTTCCAGCTTCGAGCCAATCGACTCCGGCTCGGAGCGCCATTTCGGCCGTCCCCAGCGCTTCTTTAATATTAGTGAGATCGAGGGATATCTGAACAACAGGTTTCATGAGGTCTATCCAAAATGCCTGTATCGAGGTCGCCTCGTCAAATTTTCCTCCCATCATCGATCACGATTCTCTAGTCGATTCCTAGAGCCTCCTGCGATTCGTCCTCGAAAAACCCGCGCGATGCGTCTTCCATTCGCGGCTTCAAATGTCGTCTACCCCTCTTCCCATAATTCCTCAGCCGAAACGCGCCCAGCGCTTCGAAGGCCCCGCTTTCAATCTCACCGCCGATACGGTCATCACCGCGCCCACCGAGCTGCATTCCGCCGCGCAACGCCTCGCCGTCCGCATCGAAACCGCGACGCATTGGAAACTACCCATGCTCGAATCGTCCGATGCCGCCAATCGTATCGAGTTTCAAATGGCCAAGGCCTCCCTCGAAAACAACGAAGCCTACACGCTTAAAGTGACCGCCGAAGGTGTTCTCATCACCGCAACGCACGGCTCCGGCGCGTTCTACGGTGTGCAATCACTCCTCCAACTTTTCCCTGCAGCGATTTACGATGCGCAACCCCGCCCCAACATCGAATGGCCCGCCATCGCCGCCGAGATCGAAGATGCTCCCCGCTTCCCTTGGCGCGGCGTGATGCTCGACAGCTCGCGTTACTTCCAACCCGTCGACGCGATCAAGAAATACATCGATGTTCTGAGCCAGCATAAGATCAACGTCTTCCACTGGCACCTCGTCGACGATCAGGGCTGGCGTTTAGAAATCAAAAAATACCCCAAGCTCACCGAGATCGGCAGCAAGCGCCCCGAAACGATTAGCGGGCACGGCACGCTTGAACTCGGAGGCGACGGCCAGCCCATCGAAGGGTTCTATTCTCAAGACGAAGTGCGCGACCTCGTGGCCTACGCCTCCCAGCGCCATGTGCACATCCTACCGGAAATCGAGATGCCAGGTCACGCCCAAGCCGTCGTCGCCGCCTATCCCGAATTAGGTCTCCTCGATGAAGCCAAACCCGTCAGCTGCATCTGGGGCATTCACGAAACCCTGTTCAACACGAAGCCCGCCACATTCGACTTCATCAAAGACGTGCTCGACGAAGTCATCACGCTCTTCCCCTTCGAATACCTTCACGTCGGCGGAGATGAGGCCATTAAACCTCAATGGAAAAAAGATCCCTACACGCAGGCGCATATCAAAGCGCTGGGATTGAAGGATGAAGATGAACTCCAAAGCTGGTTCATCCGCGAAATTGAAACCTTTCTGCAGACCAAGAATCGCAAACTCGTCGGTTGGGATGAGATCCTCGAAGGCGGACTCGCTCCCGGCGCCACCGTTATGTCATGGCGCGGGATCGAAGGCGGCATCGAAGCTGCTCGCCAAGGCAACGATGCGATCATGTGCGCCAATCCCTACCTCTACTTCGATTATTCCCAGGCCGAGACCAATGAGAATGAGCCGCTCGCGATTCGTGATAATCTCAGTATCGAAAAAGCCCACAGTTACGAACCGATCCCGGCCGAGCTCAACGAAGAGCAGGCCAAACACATCATCGGCGTGCAATCCCAACTCTGGACCGAATACATCGCTACCCCGAGTCGCTTGGAATACATGTCGTTCCCCCGCATCTGTGCGAGTGCCGAAGTCGCCTGGAGTCCCCGCGAACGCCCCGACTTCCCCCATTTCCTGAATCGCCTCTGCACCCACCTGCGCCGCCTCGATGTTCAAGACGTCCGCTACCGCGCCCCCCTCGAATACGTGAAAGCGTGAATCGGTTGGGCGAACCGTCCCCGGTGAGCCGAAACCGATCCTGATCCATTTAATGTGGAACGCTGGAAATCAGGAACAGAGTCCAAACCAAACTCCCCACACCCCATGAAACTCGATGATGTCATCAAGGCTCCTGAGTTCGCGGCAGACCCATATCCGGTTTATCGGCAACTCCGTGAAGACGATCCCGTGCAATGGTCTGCAGTGTGGAATTGCTGGGTCGTCACCCGTTACGACGATGTGCGCACCTGTCTGCAGGATGCTATACGATTTTCCAATGTCGACCGCATCACCGGTCTGTTTCATCGTCACTTCGATGCTGATCAGCTCGCGCAGCTCCAACCGCTCATCGATCACTACTCGCACGGCTTGATCAATATCGATCCGCCTGGCCACACCCGCATTCGACGATTACTTCACGAGGTGTTCCGGCCCTCCACGATCGGACGTCTCAGCGCCTTCGTCCAAACCTTCGTCGACGACCTCCTCGCCAAGGCTGTGTCCGCCGGAAAGCTCCGCGTCGTTCTCGATCTCGCGCACCCGCTACCTGTTCACGTAATCGCCCAACTCTTCGGCGTTCCCCTCTCCGACGTTCCACTCTTCACCGCGTGGTCCGCTGGAATCGTGAAGTTCATGCAGAGCCCGAATCCGACTCTCGAGGAATGCCTAAGATCCCAACAAGCCCTCCTCGATCTGCGCGCCTACCTGCGTGCTGGAATCGAATTGCGCAGAGCAAGCGAGCGCGACGACGTGCTTAACCTTATGGTCCACGCCCGCAGCGAAGGCGACGCACTGACCGAAGACGAAATCCTCGGCACCGCCGTTACGATTCTACTTGGTGGACACGAAACCACCACCCGCCTGCTCACGACCACCTTGCTCGAATTGGCACGTCATCCTGAACAGCAGGAAAAGCTGCGGCGCGACCCGGAGCTGATGGACACCGCCGTCGAAGAATTCCTCCGCTTCGCCGGCCCCTTCCACCGCGATCAACGCGTCGCGTCTGTCGATTCGGGGCTGCGCGGGAAAACCATCAAGCAAGGCGACACGATCCTGATGATGCTCGCGTCGGCCAACCGCGACCCCGCGCAATTCCCCGAACCCGACACCTTCGATATCACGCGAACCCCCAACCGCCACGTCGCCTTCGGATTCGGCCCACACATCTGTCTCGGCGCCCCCCTCGCCCGACTAGAAATGAGCATCGCGATCAATACGTTCTTAAAAACCGTCCCCAGCTATAAAGTCGTGAGCGACCCCATCGACTGGGAATTTGGTTTTCTCCGCGGCCCGCGAGAACTCGAATTGCAATTGGAAAGTTAAGGGTTCGATTCATTTAAATGTGGAACTCAGGAAAGCTGGAAATAGCCCCCATAGTTTTCCTCACATGAACCCTTTCCGTCAGATAATTCTGTTTCAAGCAGTTGCAATTTTTTTCCCACTGGCTGGTTTTGCAGCACTAACACAACAGAAGCTCAGCGATAACAGTTTAGCAATTCTAGTTGGCGTTGCAGCTCTAGCTTGGGCACCTGGCTACTTTGTTAAATGCCCCAATTGCCGTAAGCGACCTACATTAAGATACTACGAATTCATTCCATATGCCTTTCCTGTAGTTAGGGATAAATGCCTTCATTGCCATAAAGCGATTTCTAAGCAAATTCTGGACCAGTCTGGAGAAAACCAAACGAGTTCTGACTAACCTTCATCCGTTAGTGTGTAATTCGAAACTCCGCGTTCTCCGCGCCTCCGCGTGAGATCATTCCGATCGGTCCGTATCTGTGCTCATCTGAGCAATCTGTGGCTAAAAACAGTCACCCAGTAACCACGGGCAGCTTCACCAACGCCCGAATCCCCATCGTGGGCTTCCAGGCCAGCGTCTCATCCGTGAGTTTCACATTGGGCAAACGTCGCACTAATGCCCGGAAGGCGATTTCCATTTCCATTCTTGCGAGCACAGCACCGAGGCAGAAGTGAGCTCCGAATCCGAAGGCGACGTGGCGGTTGGGGGTTCGCGTGATATCAAAGGTGTCGGGTTCGGGGAATTGCGCGGGATCGCGATCCGCCGCGCCTAAGAGAAAGACTACGAGCTGTCCGGCTTTGATTGTCTTACCGCCGAATACCATGTCCGCCCTCGCCTTGCGCACGGCTCGGGTGACGGGTGATTCGTAACGCAGGGACTCTTCGACCGTGCCGCGCACGAGTCCGTCGACATTGGCTTTTAACGCATCGAATTGATCCGGGTGCTGCATCAGCGCCATCACCCCGCTGGCGATGCCATTGGTCGTGGTTTCGTGTCCGGCTAAGAACACAAACACGCACATCGCGTAGAGTTCTTCGTTGGAAAGGCGTTCGCCATCGGCCTCGGCTTGCACGAACGCGCTCAGTAAATCCTCG
This sequence comes from Opitutaceae bacterium, assembly GCA_002713695.1. Taxonomy (GTDB): domain Bacteria; phylum Verrucomicrobiota; class Verrucomicrobiia; order Opitutales; family Opitutaceae; genus Cephaloticoccus. The sequence continues at coordinate 332,243 of PAUB01000029.1, read as the reverse complement.
CGCGGCGACTTGCGTCGCTCAGCGACCAAGCGCTCAAACATGAAGATCAAACCACCCAGCGCATCAGCAGCATCTTCGGCATGGTTTTTAAGATTGGGGCCACCAGCCGTGCTGAAGTGCATCACCCTCTCGGTCATCACCCGAAACGCATCGCGCTCCTCCACGGGAATACCGAGCATCTCGCAGATCACGGTTGCCGGCAGCGGCTGACAAAACTGCGTGATCAGATCGCAGGAGTCACCCGGTTTGATCTCGTCCAACAAACCATCGACCAGCTCCTCGATCCGCGGAATCAGCGAGCGAATCATCTTTGGTGTGAAGGCCACGTTAACCAGTTTGCGCAAGCGCGTGTGCACGGGATCGTCGGTCAGTTGAATCCACTTCGAGACGTGATCGAGCAGCGGTTGCACCCGCTCGCGCATCTCATCGGGCAGCGCCTGCACATACATGTCGGTGCGATCCGACGAAAACCGATCATCGCGCAAGCCATTGAAGCAGTCGTCGTAACCCGTCACCAACCAGAGATTCATCGGCGCGCACCAGTGCACGGGATCTTCCGCGCGCAGAAGATCAAACAGCGGATAGGGATATCCCAATCGCTCTTCACAAAACAGACGGTAGTCGGGTTCTTCGGTCAGGGGTATCATTCTAAAAAATTAGTCGTTAAGATGAAGTACCTCGCGCAGGATTGGTTCCATCACGTCGGCCATTCGTTTGAAGCCGAGATCATTGGCGTGAACGTTATCCGTCGTGCCCTCTCCATCGATCCCGAAAAGTTCATCGCCGAGTATATACGAGATTCCGGTCACCGACTCCGCTTGCAACGCATTGAAACACTCGCGCAAAGCGATATGATTTTCCGCTACGAAGTCCCTGTTATCAGGGCTGATCCACGCGTTAGGTCGTCTGCAATCCTCCACTAAAAGAATGGGAGTATGGGGATGAGCCCCCCGCAATTGCTTAACCAGTGGAATGCACCGCTCCCGAATAAGCGTAGGGTTCATGTTAGCTGAACACTCGATCACAAAAACAGACGCATCCGCTTGGACTAAATGGTCCACCACCACTTGATTCATTCGACCTGTGCCGGAAAACCCGAGATTTACCACCGGTCGATCCAGTCGCCGACCGAGCAAACTAGAATGGCATGCCCCGGGACGCGACGCCACGCCTCCTTGAGTCACAGAGGTGCCATAAAATACGATAGGGTTGGCGCGCGGAGGCAATTCGGCAAATTCCACATCTGAGGAAATACCGATCTCCATATGCTCAACTCCGTTGTAGAGAGGCAGATAAAGTGCGTATTCGCGGTCTCCCGGTATGAGACCGGAAATAATCTCGGTATCCACATCCTGAGTCGTCGGCTTAATGCAGTTCACATAACGCCATGCGCCCAATTCATTTCGCGCATAAAGATCCACCCCACTAACGCCTGTCGCGGGCATGTGTGGTAACGCCAACTCCGCATTCAGTAAACGATAACGGATATGCACCTTCGTCGTAACAGAGCGAAACCGCACCATCATGCCAGCACTACATCGGCTCATCTCCCACGCACTGGCCACACCGAGCCGATCAATAATCAAACTCATTCCTTTTTCGGCTGACGCTGGCATGCGATCGAAATAGCGAAGTCGCTTGTGATCCTCCCAAGCGCGACCTTCCACGCCCCATTCAGTCACGTTATGCCAGCTCAGTTCGGGATCAGATGCAGTGCTCATATATAGGATAGATGGCTAACCTAAGTCCTTAATTCAAATCGATATCGCCTGATCAGTGCGGCTTATTTCCAAACCACCCTCCGTGAGTCGCAACTCCACATCACCATTAGACCAGCCGCCTTCGCTCTTCGTCCAAATCGAGTCAGCGGTATCCACCGCTTGCACGTTAAACAGCGTGAGGATCCGGCATGAGTTTCCGCGGAACTTGGCTTCGACATAGCTCTCGCGGCGTGGTGTGAGTGGCGCGCCACCCCGATCCGTATCGAAACCCACACGGTGCTCATGTTCGTTTCGGCTAAACGCGAGTTCCCCCTCATCGAGCCGCGTGATCAACGCGCTCGCGTTGCCTTTTTCGCCACGCACGGTGAAGCGGCCTTCGCTATCCGGTGCCGCGCGATCACGGGTATGCCAGCGCAGGGATATCTCCTGTTTCTTCGGCGTAGTCGCCTCATCAAGCACGGCGACAAAACCGGGATAGAAGTGCACGACAGTGCGAATGACATGCTGCCCGTTCATGTAAGCGGGCGTTAGATCCATCTTCCACGCTGCGCCCACTCCGGGCACGAATTGCTCTGCAACTGTCTTCCCACTCAGAGATTGCGCTTCAGTTTTTTCGCAGTGTTCGGAAAGCGGCGAACGCTGCTCTTCGCCATCAAACATCAACACGTTGTGCCCGCGAATCGCGTTATTGTAATACTCCCAACGCACCGCATCGAAGAAATCTACCGAATAGCCTGAGGGTGATCCGAGATCGATAATCAGCCGCTCGCCAAATCCATCCAGACAGACCTGCCCGAGATCATTGTGCTCATGATTTTCTTCGCGTCCCGCTTTGGAGTGAACAATGCAGGCCGTGTCTTTCGACGACCAATCCGTGCGGCTCACCACGAGACGGCCATGACCCTCATAGCTTTTAAACTTAGGAATCTTGCCCTCTGCTGATATCGGTTCGAGCTGCCCATCGTAGGACACCAACTGATACGGATCATCCGATGCCTTCTGATACTGCTGATAAAACCACTGCAGCACGCCGTCCTGGTTGGCGGCTGCCACGGGAGCGACATAGCCAGTCATAATCGGCCATTCCGGATGGCAATCTCCCACGCTCACCGACCGTCCCGGCGGGAGCGAGGAGTGCATCACCCATTCGCACATTTCTGGAAAAGGAGTCTGCGCCAGCCGGTTCTGTTCGCCGCCCGACCAGTAACGATGCGCTTGGAAAAACGCGACTGGAATGCGGTTCGCTCCGGCATAGCCCACCGATTCGTTGAACTCACCTTCGGGGCCATAGGTCAAAAGATACTTGTCCATGACCTCCACGCCCAAATCGATCAAACGCTGCGCCGCAGGATGTTCACCATCCAGTGCCATTCCCGCGATTCCCAATCCTCCCATAATTACCGTCGACCAATTATTCAGTTCGTAGCTCCACCAAGGGGTCATTTCCATCGAGTCGAGGTAAGGCTGAATCCCACGTCGATTAAGACCCTCGATCACCCAGGCGCGTTCTTCATCTGTGAGCGAAGACGCGAGCCAATCATAAGCGACTCCGATCGCTTGCGATAACATTCCCGTGCGAAGATCCGCTGGGTAGTCAAACTTCACATGCGCCTGATCAATCCAATCGGGCCACACCTCAGGATCATAAAGCGCCTTCAACTGATCCATCGCCGAAGCCTTAAACTCGAGCCGACCCGTCAACAAATGCGCCAACGCCGCGCGCAACACCTGCTGACCCGCCGCCTCAACCACGACATAATCAGGATTCTTCGCCTCCACCATGCTCTGCACACGATCTGGCAAAACATCGTCGATCAAGATGGGGCCCTTAGTCAGAGCCTTTTCCGCTGACGCGAGCACGCTCTGCCAATTAGCCTGCGACCATTCCCCTTGGATGCTGGCCTTGAGATCTTCGAGCGTGCGAAGACCATTCGTTGCGGTGGAACTGATGAGAAGACGGGGATGTGAGGACATAGTTTTAGAGGTAAAATAGCTTTGGGAAAATTTATCAGAGCGTGATCTGGCGCGATCCAGATGAGGAACTCAGTTCCACACCGGAGTCAGTCACCGACACCTGCACATCATCAAGGGACCATCCTTGCTCGTTCTGCGCCCATTCGACATCTGCTGCTCCGGCAGGCTTCACACAAAACAAGGTGAGCAAACGACAGCGGTCGCCATGCAAGGTCGCATCGATATAGCTCTCGTGCCTCGCTTCCACTGCATTGCCCACAGCATCAGTTGTCCCTTCTGGATACTGGTGCTCATGGCGCGCAAGATGTAAGCCACCTTCGCTCAAATTGATGATCACTCCGGAAAGTTGAGCGTTATCTGTCAGCACCGTGAAATGTCCGTCCCCATCTGCTTCCGCTCGATCAGCTGTATGCCAACGCAGTGAGATATCCCGATCGTTCTCCAGCTCCGCTTCATCGAGCACCGCGACATAACCGGGATACATATGTAGCACGGTCCGACTGACACTGACGACGCCCTCGTATACTGGCGTCAAATCCATCTTCCACGCTCCCCCAATTTCCGGCACAAACGTTTCTGCGACCGTTTTTCCGTGATACCGAACCGTCGTCAGCTGCTCGCCCCGCACATGAGGAGATCGACGTTGTTCTTCGCGACCAAACATCAGCACGTTGTGCCCGAGCACCGATGCATTGTAATACTTCTCCCGTGGGGCATCGCCATATCCCTTCGGATAAGTCGACGGCGATCCAGGATCGGTAATAAGGCGGTCGCCAAAACCATCAATGCAGAGCTGCCCCAAATCATTGTGGTCGTGATTATCCTCACGCCCCGCCTTGCCATAAACAACACATGCCGTGCTTTGCGGATTCCAATCCGTGCGGCTGATCGCGAGGCGGCCCTGTGCACGATAAGTCTTAAACAGGGGCATCTTACCCTCAGGCGATTCAGGTCCCACCTGCGGATCGTGAGCAATGAACTCCAGTGCCTTGACTGCCTTACTGCGATATTGCCCGTAAAACCATTGCAGCACGCCATCCTGATTGGCCGCCGCGACCGCGCCGATGTATTCGGGATCGATTGGACGCTCAGGCCAGCTATCGCCAAACCCCATTGCTTTCCCCGCTGGCACAGTCGTGTGCATGATCCACTGACATATTTCAGGAAACGGAGATCTCTGTAGTCGATTCTCTTTTCCACCCGACCAATAACGATGCGCGAGGTAAAAGTTGATCGGAAACCGGCACGCACTCGAATAGCCCACCGACTCGTTGCACTCCCCCTCCGGTCCATAAACCGTCAGCGCCTCTTCTATCTTCAGGCATCCGTAATCGATCAGCTTTTGCGCATCAGGGTGCTCACCATCCAGGGCCATCCCCGCCACGCCGAATCCGCCGACAATTACGGTCAACCAGTTGTGCAAGTCATGAGTCCACCACGGATCTTTTTCCAGTGCCGCGAAGTAAGGCTGAATCCCGCGCCGGTCCAGACCTTCGATCACCCAGGCGCGTTCCTCGACTGACAACGATTCAGCCAACCAATCATACGCCACACCAATATCGCGTGCCAAAGTGCCCGTGCGCAAATCGACATTACCAAAACGCAGATGCGAGTGATCCACCCAATCCGGCCAACGCTCAGGATTATAGAGCACCTCAAGCTGAGCCATCGCTGAGACCTTGAATTCGTTCCGGCCCGTGACCAAGTGAGCCAAAGCCGCCCGCATCAATTGTTCACCTGCCTCCACACAGACGAGGGCATCAGGATTGTGGGCGGTTCGATTCACCGGCCGGCGGCTCGGCAAATCAGCATCGATCTCCACCGGTCCATCAATTATCGCCTGTTCGGCCAAGGCCAGCAACTGCGCCCACATCTCCTGCGAATCGCCTGATGCGATATCACGGCGTAAATCATCAACGGTTCGCAAACCATTGACCGATTTGGAAGCGAGGAACAGACGGGGTCGATCAGTCATCGCGAAATATAAAATTCAGATTAGCGCACCTGTAATGTATCGCCTTCGAACGTCAGATTCAGCGAAGGAATCTCAACGGCCTTTCGGTCGCCTTCCTTTTTCACCTTACCCGCCACCCAAGCATCGTAACCCGATTCCGTCGCCGCCGCGAGCACGGCCGCTTCATCTTCGGGAGCAACGTAAGCCGCAAAGCCCACGCCCATATTGAAGGTCGCATACATTTCGCGTTCCGAGATCGGACCCTTCTCCTGCAAAAATTTAAACACGGCGAGCGGCTCGCGCGGCTCGGTGATTTCGTAAACGAAGTTGTCTTCCAAGCGCATCAGCTTGCGCCAGCCGTGACCCGTCACGTGCGAGACGTAGTTGAGCTTGAGATCACGCTTCTGGCATTCGCTGACAAATTTCACGTAGATCACCGAGGGCGCGAGCAAGGCCTCGCCGTAAGTCCGATCATCACCATGGCCGACTGGAGTCGCGTAGCTCTCAGGAAGCTTGTCTGCAATCAGACGGCACAGCGAAAGTCCGTTGGTCTGCACACCGGAGCTCGCGAGAAAGATAATCGAATCACCTTCGCTCACTTCACCAGTGATGCGCAGAGATTTTGGGGAGATACGACCGACTGCAGAACCCGCCAGCACGATCGCCTCGGGATTAACAATCGTCTTAAGCGTAGGAGTTTCTCCCCCGCCCCAAACCGCACCGGCTTGGCGACAACCTTCGGCCCATCCATCGACGAGCGCCTGCATGCGCTTCGAATCAGAAAACCAATCGGAATCACCCACGGCTGCGTGCATCGCGACACAAGTCGGTAGCGCGCCACAAGTCACGAGATCGTTGACGATCGTGGCGACCGTATCGATGGCGATCTCACTATAAAACGTTTTGCCCGACTGCGCGTAAACCGCATCGGCCACGAGATTCTTCGTGCCGAGACCTTCCTCCACATGACCGAGGAAATGATCGTCGGCCTCCATCAGGTAGCAGCTCTCGCCACGCGTGTTGGCGGGCTCAGAATAACCGTGGTCGGTCAGCAGACCGGAAGTGGTGCGAGCTGCTTGTTGGCAAGCACGCTTGAAGGCATCGAGCTGATCGTAGCTGACACCGGATGATTCGTAACTGAGAGACATAATTAGTAGCTCCTACCTTCGTTTTTCTCGTAGTAGTTAATGAAAGCTTGGTTCACCACGCGGTAACCTCCCGGAGTCGGGAAGTCTCCGGTGAAATACCAATCGCCGGTATGATTCGGCACCGCCTTGCGGAGGTTTTCAACGGTTTGATAGATGATCTCGATCTCGCCCTTCCAGCCGTTCTGAGGCGGGCTCACCCGTTTCACGATCTGCGCCGAAATCTTCTCGGGAGTAAACGGCTCGTAAATCTTCTTCACGTGATTGATCTCGGCTTCTTTCTTGTCATTCACCTCCGACAAGCAAAGGCGATAGACCTCTTCGAGGAGGTCTTGCTTGCCTTGCTCCTTGATCAATTCAATGGCGGCTTCAAACGCGATGAACTTACCGAGCTCCGACATATCGATGCCGTAACAATCCGGATAACGAATCTGTGGTGCCGTGGATACGATCACGATCTTACGTGGATGCAAACGAGCGAGAATTCGGAGAATCGATTTGCGCAGCGTGGTGCCACGCACGATCGAATCGTCCACACAGACAAGATTATCGCCGGGATCTACCGATCCGTAGCTGATGTCGTAAACGTGGCTCGCGAGCTGATTGCGCATACCTTCCTGCCCAATGAACGTCCGCAGTTTGATATCTTTGCTGACGACTTTTTCGCCGCGGGGCCAGTTGTTGAGAATCAGATCGTCCAGCATGGACTCGGTCAGCTGACCGGCATTACTCGCTTCGAGAATCTGTGACTTCACCTCACTGCGCCGATGTTCGCGCAAGCCTGACATCATGCCGTAGTAAGCGACCTCGGCCGTGTTGGGGATAAAACTGAACACGCTATGAGCCCAATCGTGATCGATCGACTCAACCACTTGATCGACCAACTGCGAGCCGAGAGCTTTGCGCTCTTTGTAGATGTCGAGGTCGTTACCCCGGGAGAAATAGATGCGCTCAAAACTGCATTCTTTCCGAGGGAGTGGTTTCGCAAACTCAGCCTCGGTGACCGCGCCATGACTCTTGATCATCATCACGTGGCCGGGAGTGACTTCCTGCACATCCTCCGCATCAAGATCGAACCCCGTCATCAACGGAGCGCGCTCCGAAGCGAAGGCGATCACCTCGTCGTCCTTATAGTAGAAGCAGGGCCGGATTCCGGATGGGTCGCGCGCCACAAAGGCATCACCATTACCCGTCATGCCGCAAATCGTGTAACCACCATCCCAGTTCTCCGCCGCACGTTTAAACACCCGGGTCAGATCGAGATCCATACTGATATGGGTCGCCATTTCATCGCCGGGCATGCCGTCGTCGCGCAGATTACGGTAGAGATCAACGTGCTCCTCATCCAGAAAGTAACCGATCTTTTCGAGCACGGCTTGGGTATCCGTCGCGTAGATCGGATGCTGGCCCATGGCCGACAGCCAAGCATTCAGCGCAGTCGTATTGGTCAGCGTGAAATTACCGCAAAGCGCGAGATTCCGAGTCGGCCAAGGGCTGCGACGGAAATACGGGTGACAGGAAGAAGCATTGTAATCGCCACTCGTGCCATAGCGCAGGTGACCCATGAGTAATTCGCCGCCAAAATCGAAGGATTTGTGAACCGTATCGGGGAATTCAGGGTGGATCGTGCCCGAGGCGATGTGATCGTTATACTGCTTGAGTAAGGGTTTGAAGATCTTGTCCAGCGCGTTGGATTTCACGCTGCGTTCACGGAACATGTAGGACTCGCCTGGAGGCATGTTCAGTTTCACGCAAGCCACGCCCGCGCCATCCTGGCCCCGGTTGTGTTGCTTCTCCATCAGGAGGAAGAGTTTGGTGAATCCCCACAGCGGGTTTCCGTATTTTTCTTGGTAGTATGACAGGGGCTTTAAGAGCCTCACCATTGCCACACCGCATTCGTGGGTGATTTTTTCACTCATGGGTTCAAGCCCCTGCGCGCCCTAGCTTTCCCGGCGGAAAAGCGTCGTTGATTAGATCGGTTCAGATGGTTCCAGGTCATCAAGGCGATAGCATTATTAAATGCGTCCAAGGCTCATAAATCGTCAACGGCTTTCTCTGTCTTCCTACGCAAAAAATGTATTCTATCTCTCCGAATTGGATTCGTCTTTCATAGCGAGGAGCAGATCGACGCGGCCATCGACGATCACCACTCAGATAAACCTACCTATTCGTGGATCGCCACGCCCATCCCGCCAAACAGGACAGACTAGCGATGACAGGCCAATATTTACCTCCTTTAGCCACTCAGTCACCTTGACCACAGGCGAGATGTTTGGAAAAAATAGCCGCCTCGACCATGCTGATCCTCCGCGGCTCCTCCGCCCTCTCTTCTTTTCGCCTCACAAAACTCCTCCAAGACATCACCGCTGCGGGCCTTCCCGCACGGGCTCTCAAGGCCGATTTCGTTCATATCTGTGAACTCGAAGGCGAATTGACCTCGGCCGAGCATGAAGTGCTCGAAAAGCTCCTGACTTATGGTCCCAGTCGCGCCGCCGAATCAGTTTCCGGCCTAACGCAAGTCGTCGCTCCTCGCCCTGGCACAATCTCGCCCTGGTCCTCCAAAGCCACGGATATCGCGCACATCTGCGGTCTCACCAAGGTGAAACGCATCGAACGCGTGATCGAGTTTACCATCGAAATCGACAACGCCGCGCTCCAACCCCCTCTCCACGTCCTCGATGCTGATCAGCTCGCGTCGCTCAGCGCCAAGCTCCACGACCGCATGACGCAGGTCGTCTTCGAATCGCTCGAAGCCTGCAATGTGCTCTTCCACCACGACGAGCCGCGTCCGATGACCACCGTGCCGGTGCTCGCCGAAGGTCGCGCCGCCCTCGCCAAGGCCAACACCTCGCTCGGCCTAGCGCTGGCCGTAGATGAAATCGATTACCTCGTAGAATCGTTCACCAAGCTCGCCCGCGATCCCAACGACATCGAGCTCATGATGTTTGCGCAGGCCAACTCCGAGCACTGCCGCCACAAGATCTTCAACGCCACGTGGGACATCGACGGCCAAACGCAGGAAAAATCGCTCTTCGCGATGATCCGCAACACCCACGAGCTTCACAGCGAGGGTATCCTTTCCGCTTACAGCGATAATTCAGCGGTCTTCACCGGCTCGCGCGGTGGACGCTTCTTCGTCGATCCCTCCACCAAGAGCTACGCCGCCCACGAGGAAGACATCCACATCCTCTGTAAGGTCGAAACCCACAATCACCCCACCGCGATCTCGCCCTTCCCCGGTGCAGCGACCGGTTCAGGCGGCGAAATCCGTGATGAAGGGGCCACGGGACGAGGCGCGCGACCTAAGGCCGGCCTCACTGGTTTCACCGTTTCCAATCTCCGCATCCCCGGCGCCGAACAGCCTTGGGAAAAGAACCTCGGCAAACCCGACCGCATCGTTTCCGCACTCGATATCATGATCGAAGGCCCCCTCGGTGGCGCTGCGTTTAACAACGAGTTCGGTCGCCCCGCGATCAACGGCTATTTCCGCACCTTCGAACAAGAAGTGCCTGCCTCCGGAAACGACACCCACGCCAAAGAGATTCGCGGTTATCATAAACCCATCATGCTCGCCGGCGGCCTCGGCAATATCCGAGCGGATCACGTTCAGAAAGGCGACATCAATCCCGGCGACCAGCTCGTCGTGCTCGGCGGTCCTGCGATGCTGATCGGCCTCGGTGGTGGCGCGGCCAGTTCGATGGCGAGCGGTTCCGGTAGCGAGGATCTCGATTTCGCCAGCGTGCAACGCGAAAACCCCGAAATAGAGCGCCGTTGTCAAGAAGTCATCGATCGCTGCTGGGCGATGGGTGACGATAACCCTATTTCCTTCATCCACGACGTGGGAGCAGGCGGTATTTCCAACGCCCTCCCCGAACTCGTCAACGATGGCGGTCGCGGCGGTAAATTCGATCTGCGCAAAGTCCCCAACGACGAGCCTGGCATGTCCCCGCTCGAAATCTGGTGCAACGAATCGCAAGAGCGCTACGTCATGGCCATCCCGGCCGATCGCATTGATACGTTTACCGAAATCTGCCACCGCGAGCGCGCGCCCTTCGCCATCGCCGGCGAAGCCACCGCAGAGAAACATCTCTCGGTCGAAGATCCGCATTTCAATAACCAGCCCATCGACATGCCGCTGGATGTCCTACTCGGCAAACCGCCGCGCATGCACCGCAGTGAGAAGACGCAATCACGTCCGCAAAAGGAACTCCTCCTCCACGGCCTGAATCTGCGCGAAGCCGTCAAACGAGTGCTCTCGCATCCTACTGTCGGCGACAAAACGTTTCTCATCTCGATTGGTGACCGTTCCGTGGGCGGACTGATCGTGCGCGATCAAATGGTCGGCCCCTGGCAAGTGCCCGTCGCCGATTGTGGCGTCACCGCCGCCTCGTTCGACGTGTTTTCCGGTGAAGCCATGGCCATGGGCGAACGCACTCCGGTCGCCGTGAACAACGCCGCCGCTTCCGCGCGACTCGCTGTCGGCGAAGCCCTCACTAATCTCGCCGCCGCCCAAATCGGTGACCTCGGCAAAGTAAATCTCTCCGCCAATTGGATGGCTGCTCCTGCCGTCCCCGGCGATGCCGCCGATCTCTACGCTGCGGTCCAAGCCGTCGGCATGGATCTCTGTCCCGAACTCGGAATCACCATTCCCGTCGGCAAAGATTCGATGAGCATGAGCACCGTGTGGACTGATGGTAATCGCGAGAAACGCGTCACCGCTCCTGTCTCGCTAATCGTTTCCGCCTTTGCCTCCGTCACCGACGTGCGTCGCAGCCTCACACCGCAGCTCTTGCAAGAAGCCGACACCGTCCTCCTCCTGATCGATCTTGGCCGCGGACAGAATCGCCTTGGCGGTTCCATCCTTGCGCAAGTCACTTCACAAATGGGTGAAGACACGCCCGACGTGGACAACTCCACCGATCTCAAGAATTTCTGGAACGTGATCCAGAAGCTAGGCCACGATCAAAAGCTACTCGCTTACCACGATCGTTCCGATGGCGGCCTACTCGCCACCGTCGCCGAGATGGCCTTCGCCGGACACATGGGAGTCGATCTTGAAATCCCCCATCTCCACGATCCTTACAGTGCGCTCTTCAACGAAGAACTCGGTGCCGTGATCCAAGTGCGCGAATCCGATTTCGACGACGTTTACCTCGCCCTTCGCGAGCACGGATTGAAAGCCTGCATCTCCCGCATCGGCACACTCAACGACACCCACACCTTCCGCGTCACCCAAAGCCACAATCTTCTGATCGAAGAAAACCTCTTCGATCTGCGAGGCTACTGGTCCGACGTCACGCGCAACATCCAGCGCCTCCGCGACAAACCCGAATCCGCCGAACAGGAACACCAGCTCCGCCTCGATCCCGCTAACCCCGGCATCACCCCGAAGCTGACGTTTGATCTCGAATCCCCATCTTCGAACTCCGAACTCCCATCTCCCAGAATCGCCATTCTCCGTGAACAAGGCGTCAACGGTCAGATCGAAATGGCTGCCGCCTTCGCCCGCGCCGGATTCGAATCGATCGACGTGCACATGTCCGACATTCTCGAAGGTCGCGTCTCGCTCAAAGACTTCCGCGGCCTCGCTGCTTGCGGCGGTTTCAGCTACGGCGACGTGCTTGGAGCCGGCGAAGGTTGGGCCAAGAGCATTCTCTTCCACGAGAGAGCCCGCGCAGAATTCGCCGATTTCTTTGCCCGTGAAGACACTTTCGCCCTCGGCGTCTGCAACGGCTGCCAAATGTTGAGCAACCTCCACTCGATCATCCCCGGTTCCGATCACTGGCCACGTTTCGTGCAGAACAATTGCGACCGCTACGAATCACGTCTCGTCTCACTCAAGGTTGAGTCCAGCCCTAGCATCCTCTTCAAAGACATGGCCGGTTCCGTGATTCCTGTCGTCGTCGCCCATGGCGAGGGTCGCGCCGAGTTCACCGCCGCCGATGCTGCGCAATCCTGCAGCGATTCCGGCTTAATCAGTGCGCGCTTCGTAGACAATCACCACAACGTCACCGACACATATCCACTCAACCCCAACGGCTCGCCTCACGGCATCACCGCGCTCACCACGACCGATGGTCGCGTGACGATTATGATGCCCCACCCCGAACGCGTTTTCCGCAGCTCAAGCATGAGCTGGGCACCCGACGATTGGGGCGACGATTCCCCGTGGATGAAACTCTTCCGCAACGCCCGAGAATGGGTCGGCTAATCGCTTAGCTTCGTCTTTGGATTTCGGCTCTCTCTCAACGTAAAAAGCTCACCTATGGGAAATCGAACTCCACTTAAATCTGAGGACAGAACTGAGGACCTCAAACCCAACACCCTCTATGTCGAAGTGACAGGAGCGGGTATACCCGAAGTGGATGGGCTCTTCATTCCTTCGACGGCACCTCCCGCCAAATCGGAATCGGGCACCGTTTCAAGTATCGGCTACTGGAACGGTCGGATGGCTTGGGATCGGGCTGATGGCAAAGCGGCGAGAAGCCCGGCGCTTTCCTACTCCAACAGTTATAAGTCTTGGAGAATCTCGCGCCTCGATGGTCATCTCGCCTACGAGATCAACTGCGAGGATGAGCTCCCTCCAAGGGATTGGGAATGGAACGTTTACAAAATGGGCGTCGCTCCCGCCCCAAGGTTGTGCTCCACCATCACGATCCACGACAACCTTGCCCTAAGCCCAACGTCGTCTTCGTGCTCGGAGGACCCGGCGCTGGAAAAGGCACCATGTGCGAGCGGGCCGAGTCCCAACTCGGTTGGACGCACCTCTCCACGGGCGACCTGCTCCGCGCCGAGCTTGAAGCCGGTGGTCCAAACGCTGCCGGCATCGAAGAATTTTTATCGGTGGGTAAACTGGTGCCCAACGAAATTGTCGTATCGCTGCTCACGAACGCGATGGAGCACGTCACACGGACCACGGGACGGAACAATTTCCTACTCGATGGTTTCCCCCGCTCTTTGTCCAATTTGGAAGCGTGGCACGAGACCTTCGGACGCGAAACCGCCCTCCCCAAAATGTTATACTTTGAGTGCCCCTATCCCGTGCTCGAAAAGCGCATCTTGGCGCGCGCCAAATACACCGGCCGGAATGACGACAATGTTGAGAGCGTGAAGCTGAGATTCGACTCCTCTGCCGTCTCCGACGACATCGCTCACATGCAACGCACGTTGGTGGACGCTGGAGCAACCGTGCTAAGTTTCACTCTCCCCGATCTCACGCCGCTCGCGCGTTTGATTGCACCCCGCATCGCGGCGATGAATCAAGCCCTCAACCTGCCAGACACCAATGACGCCTGGCGACAACCCTTCCCCACCGCACTCGTGCAATCACGAGCTCAATGGTGCGCCACCGAAATGCGTTGGATCACTCGCCACCTCTTCCCGTGGATCTGGCAAGGCTTGCAGGGGAAATCCGCGGGCGATGGCCGAGCATGCAAACGCCCAGAGCTCGCTCCACTCTGAGCGAACGTTTTTAGCCACAGATATTCACAGATTCAGGCTCAGCGCTCTCCGCGCCTCCGTGGGCAATCCGCATTCGTCTACTGTAACGGTCCTTCAGGTCTCACGTAGGTTTCAAACGTCGGTTCCGCTGCAGCCATCTTTAGAAACACATCGAGTGGCACGACTTCGAAATCGCTACCCAGCTCATCGAGCACCGCTTTCACGCGGGTGATGTCGCTCCAATTGCGCACATGCATGAGCAGGAAATACGGACGCTTATCGTTGATGACAGAAAGCTCCTGTAAATCGGAGACGACCTCCTCCTCGGAACGCCCCTCCGACATGTAGTAATCATAGGAGACCAACACGCGGCCATCCTGATGGACAAATGTGTAAGCCGGTGCATAGCCATTCAGGAAACCGGTCACATCCGGCATCTCCTTAAAATAGATATCGATTAGCGACTGAGGTAGATCGGGATTCCCTTCGATTGAAGCGCCCTCCGAGTAGTCCATGAACTCGAAGATGTTCAGATCGAGCGCCTCCATAAACTCGCGTGATTTCGCGATCACCGTGGGCAAAGCGTCACGTGGAATCGCCTTCGCATACATGTATCCCGGCCCCGACAATCCACCGATGAACAAATCATTATCCGTCGCCTGATCATAAAACATCTCGAGCACCGAGGGCGACATCCACAACCAGTTCGGCGTCACCTGCCACGCATAGGGAATCGAACCGCGCCCAGGTCGCGTCCAGGCGCCGATCCCGAGTGAATCCGTCTGCACCGAGGCGAGATAAACCTTCTGCTGCGGCTTGTAAGTCTTCCCCTCTTCGATGTTGGGATTGTTCCGGAATTTGAAGCCCGGTGAGAGTGTCACCTGCGTATTGAAACTCGTATTCGGTAAAGTATGCAGACCCGATATGCGGATCACATACTTCGAAGCCAGCTTCACGTGATCGCGTTCCTTGTCTTTCCCGTAGGAGTGCCATCCGAAGCACATCCCCATCGGATTCATTTCGGAAAGCAGCTTGTCGGCCATGGCGTATTCCTCGGCCCATTTCGGATCGTTGTCCTTCGTCGAAAGATCCGTGAAGAAGCACTTCAAACGCATCCCCCAGTCCGCCACACCCGGCCGCATTCGCCGCCCGTAATCCCCGCCCATCCACACGATCGCATCCTTGCTGCAGCGATCCCAATACTCGTCGTAGGCCCACTGATAAATTTCCACATCGCTCATCCCCGTAAACTTCCCGCGGAAGTCCGCCACCTGCTTGAGCCCAAACTCCTCCATCAACGGAATAAACTCCTCCGACACCACGATCGCATCCTCCAACCCCGCGACCGTAAACGAGACGATCAACGAAGTGCGCTCCGCCTTATCCCACACCACGTAGTTGTGCACCTTGCCCTCGAAGGCCTTCAGCGCTGCGCGAAACGACTTCAGCTGCTTAAACGTAAACTGCTTCTTCGCCTCGTAGTAATCCTTGATCTCATCGGTAAACCGGAAGTCCCACTTCGGCCCGTAAACAAAATATAATAACGGCGATTCCTGATTCACGACACCCTGCAGCGTGATCAACGCCGCCTGCTCTGGCAGATCGGCATCCATCGTCCAGTTGTCGCTCATCTCCATGTAGAACGCATCGCGATAGCCCTCACGCTTCAGCACATATTTCTGCCCCACAGGTCGCGTTCCACGGCGCACTATCCACGTCATCACTGTCCCATCCGCGTTGAGCGATATCGTGCTGTAATACTCGATCTCACTCTTCCCCTGCGAAGACAGAATTGGCAACGTCTCCTCTAATTCCAACACCTCCATACCTTCGCCCCAATTCGCCACGATATCGCGCGTCGCGCCCACCTCGCGGCGCACGCCCATAAAAACGTTACTCGTAAAAACCTTTTCCCTGATCGGCACCGCGTTGACCTCGCCACCCGTCTTCAAATCGAGCAACTCCGCATGCGACCGACGCGAGCCCCACTTCTCATTGATGACCACGCGATCCACCGACACCGACTTAAACTCCAGCGATACCGTATCAAACACATCCAACGCGCTGCTCTGAGACTTCACCAAGACCCACTTCCCCTCCCAGTCCTTCGCCGAAAACTCCGCTCGCGCTACGCTAATCAACAGCAAGCTAAGACCAATTAAGCACGAAAACAAAACGGATCGAAGCCCACGGGGGTTAGGGTAAGACGACATACATTAAATCAGTCTCACCCTCTCCTTTCGGGCAATCCTCAATTTGGTGAGAAGCGCACCCCTGAAACTGATTTTTTGCCACGGACAGAGTGCGGCAGCACGGAGATGGTGCGACCCGTTAGGGACGTGCCCCGAAGGGGTGACGCAAGCGGGCGCCCATTGGGCAGCTGAGGAACATTTCACGGATCCAAACCGGATAAAGGCAGCAGAGCGGGTATTTCTATCTTGTATTCATCTGCGCCATCTCTGGCAAAAGAACGTCTTGGTTCTAAAACAAAAAGAGCGGTTGCCGAATCAGCAACCGCTCCAGAGTGAGACGAAGGTCTATGATGAGGAGGCGTCTTTCGCCGGGCATGCCAAGGCGCAAAATGCTTTCCGTTCCGACCAGAGGAGAAACGCAGAAAAGATGACGACCAGAAATACCGGAGGCTGCATCCAGCCGCCTTTGATCATAAACACATTGACGGCGAGGATGTTCACCACGATCGGTCCGAGGATGAGAAGACCAAGGCGACGCTTTTTCGGAATCGCGACTAGCACGCCGCCGATAATCTCAAGCACTTTTACAAAGGCCAGAAATCCGGAGCCATACATCGCACCGAGAAACATCGCGGCAGGACTGCCCTCCTCCATCGGAGGAGTGGGGAGAAAATTCAGGAAGAAGTTGAGGCCGAAGACCACAAAGATAAGGCCGAGGAGGCCACCGATTATTTTTTCTTTCATATCTATTACAGGTTGGGGTTAGGGATAAAAAAATGGGCCAGCCCGATAGGCCGACCCATTTCTCATTCAGCTCAAACGGAAGAGCAAAAACTTTGTTTTAGCGGTAGCTTCGACCGGAATCGATGCGGAATCGTTTTGAATGGCGACGCCATCGGCTGTGCCGAGCGTTTCGCCTGCGATTTTCACTTCGCCGGAGATGACTTGCAGCCACACATGTGGACGCTCATCCGAAGATGGGATCTCCAAAGCAGAACCAGCATCCAAGCGGCCGAAGCTGATCTCGGCGTTTTGCCGGATCGCGGTCGAGTCATCCCGGCCCTCACCCGAGAAGAGCAAGGTCAACGCATTGGGCGCGGCACTGTCACCGAGCTTCTTTTCGGCATAGCGCGGTTCACCGCCATTTTCGCTCGGTTGCAACCACACCTGGTAAAGGTGAGTCGAGTTATCCGAAGAAGGATTGTATTCGCTGTGCGTCACGCCGCTCCCCGCACTCATGTATTGGAGATCCCCCGACTCGATCGTCGAGCCGTTACCCATGCTATCCTGATGGGCGAGCTGGCCTTCGATCACATAAGTGAAGATCTCCATGTCGGAGTGCGGATGCTTCGGGAAACCACCACCGGCTTGAATCGTGTCGTTGTTCATCACCCGCAGGGATTGGAAACCCATGTGGTCGGGATCGAAGTATTCGGAAAACGAGAAAGTGAAACGAGCTTGGAGCCAGCCATGATTGGCCTGACCGCGTTCACCAGCAGGCCGCTTCGTTACGGTGCGAGAGGGAGATGTTGTTGAGTTCATGCCAGCATCATAACCCATCCTCCGAAAACGCACCAATACCTTGTGATTAAGCAGCTATGCGTTATAGTTATACCTTAAATGGAACTCCGTCACCTCCGCTATTTCATCATGGCCGCAGAAGAGGCCAACATCAGCCGCGCCGCCGCGCGCCTCTATGTCTCGCAACCCGCTGTCTCCCGGCAGATCCGCGACTTAGAGTCCGAGCTCGGCGTAACTCTCTTCAAACGCGAGCCGCAAGGCCTCAATCTCACTCCTGCTGGCGAGATGGCGCTCGCCCAAGCCAAAACCATTCTGCGCAGTGCCAGCCAACTCACCGATTCGATGCAGGCCTTCAGCAACGTCGGTCGACAGATCACGCTCAAAGTAGGATTCATCCCCACCGCCCTACCCGGCTTGCTCACGGAAGGATTAAAACACTTTAACCGCGAGCACTCCGAAGTGTGCATCCAGATTTTCGAGATGCATCCCGGAGAACAAATCACCGCCCTTCGCCGCGGAGAGATCGATCTCGCGCTTCCCGGAGCCGCCTCGCGCAAAGTGAAAGAGGATTTCTTCACGCAATCCCTCCGCACCACACCGCTGGCCATGGTCGTGTCCACCGATCACACGCTCGCTAATCGCAAAACAGTCGACCTGGCCGACTTCGCCCATGATCCATTTCTCAGCCTCAACGAAGAACGTTTTCCCGGCCGCGAGGCCATGCATCAACGCCTCTTTAAACTAGCTGAAATCAACCCGAAGGTTGGGATCCACGCGAGCGGGCTAAACGAGATCCTTGGCCTCGTCGGTTCCGGTGCCGGCGTGGCCCTCGTCCCTACCGATCTCAATCGCATGCAATCGAGCGGCGTGAAATTCCTCAAACTCCGCCGCCCCACCATGACCTTCAATTTTTCCGCCGTCTGGCCCGATTCCGATCACCGCCCCACCATCGAATCCTTTGTCAAAGTGCTGGCGAGTATCGAACAAGCCTGAAGCCAGAAAGCGCCATCAAATGGAGCGCCCCTTTTGACTACGCGCGCCTTTGATTCATGTTATCGACATGATGCGAATTCTTCCACTGCTGCTTCCCCTTCTATTTATCGGCTGCGCTTCCACGCCGAGTGGACCTCCGTTGCGCACCGTTGATTATGTGGATCTCGATCGCTACCTCGGCCGCTGGTATGTGATTGCGAATATCCCCTACTTTCTCGAAAACGGAAAAGTCGCCAGCTACGACACCTACACGCGTCTACCCGACGGAAAACTCGGCAACGATTTCACCTTTCGCAAAGGCAACTTCGAAGCCACCGAGAAGACGTGGAACGGAGTTGGGGAAATCGTAAACACGGAGACGAACGCCGAGTGGAAGATCCAATTCGTCTGGCCGATCAGTAGCACCTTACTCGTGTTGGAACTCGACCCCGATTATCAATGGGCCGTAGTCGGCACCCCCAATCGCAAGTTGCTTTGGGTCCTCGCTCGCGACCGTCAAATCACCGACGAAACTTACAGCGCCATCCTCGAACGCATCCGCGCTCAAGGCTACAATCCCAATGAGATCGCGAAAGTCCCCCAACCTCTCGAGTAAGGATTCTGATCTCACGCGGAGAGCGCCTAGTCGGCGAATGGATGGTCGGTGTAAACTTCTGGGCCTGAACCGTAAAACGTCTCCGGTTGGGGCGTGGTCAGCGGCAGGCCTTCGGCGAAGCGGCAGGCGAGATCGGGGTTGGCGATGAAGAGCTGGCCCCAGGAGGCGGCGTCGGCCTCTCCGTTGAGAATGATCTTCTCGGCCGTGGCTTGATCCAGTTGTTGGTTGGTGATCACGACGCCACCAAACTGCTCTTTGAGCTTCGGGAAATAACGAGGCTCGTCCTGACTTTCGCGCGTGAAGAGAAATGCGATACCACGGGTCTTCATGGCCCGCGCCACATAGCCAAAGGTCTCCGCGAGATCGGAGTCACCGCTATCATGCGAATCGCCCTTGGGCGCGAGGTGAAGTCCCACGCGATCAGGACCCCAGACTGAAATCAATTCATCAACGGCTTCCAACATGAAGCGCGCCCGATTTTCGATCGGGCCTCAGTATTCGTAGGTGCGCCGATTAGTGGAGTCCTGCAGAAATTGATCCGACAAGTAGCCGTTGGCCCCGTGTAATTCCACGCCATGAAAGCCCGCACGCTTGGCGTTTTCGGCTGCGCGACGATAGGGCGGCCATGATGCCGGGAATTTCATCGAGCTCCAAGGCCCGTGGCGTCACGTAGTCCTTCAAAGGACGGACGAGACTCACATGCCCTTGGGCCGCCACGGCGCTCGGGGCGACTGACAATTCGCCGTTGAGATAAACCGGATCGGAGATACGGCCCACGTGTCACAATTGGCAAATGATGGTCCCGCCCTTAGTATGCACGGCTTCGGTGATGAGCTTCCAGCCCTCAACCTGCGCATCGGACCAAATGCCCGGTGTGTCTGGATAGCCGACACCCATGGGATCGATCGAGGTGGCCTCAGTAATGATCAAGCCCGCCGTCGCGCGCTGAGAATAATACTCCGCCATCATCGCGTTGGGCACGCGCCCCTCGCTGGAGCGGCAACGCGTGAGCGGCGCCATGACCATGCGGTTGGGCAATTCCCCAAGCGCCTATCTTGATCGGAGTGAGGAGGACGGATTTGTCAGTGGATGGGTTGCTCATGGTCAGTAGTTGTTCAATCCAGTTTCGTTCGCAAGGCCGATGCGCAAAAACGATTCCCGAGCGTGCTTCACTCCTTCAGTTGATACGCAATCGCGTAGAACATTTTGGTTTCGCCTGAGCGATTAGGTTCGCTTCGATGCCAAGTATAATTCGTGAAGAAGAGTCCATCTCCCGCTTGCATCGGAAAGATGATTTCATCTGAAAAATCGATTTCCTGAAGAGGAATCCGGTGACGCTTAAAAGCCTGAAAGCCCTCCTCGGTGAGTTTTCCCCAGGCCGGATCATCATAATAGCTTTCGTGAGGCCGTAATTCCCAGCCGCGTTGAGTGCCCGGTTTGATGCCCAGAGCAATCGCATCCACATTGACATTATCGAGAGGTATCCAGCAGTTGACCCCGAGGTCGGGGTCAATCTTCCAATAGAAGGAATCCTGATGGTAGTAGGAACAACCACCCTGTTCCTCGGAGATGAATCCATGTTTGACCCCAATCTGATCCGTGAACAACTCCACATCGCCCCCGAGGAGTTCGGCTGCGGCTGCGATTAATGGGGGATGATGCGCCACTGCATCAAAAACGGCTTCGGCTAAAGCCGGCCGCTGAATCCCGATCGGAAAGGGCTGCCCTTTACCATTCTGTTTGTAGGCCGGATCGACAACCTGCCAAGACCGATTGGCCCAATCCGGTTGATCCTCGATCATTTCAACCACGCGGGCGCGGGCTGCCGCAATCAGATCAAGGGGGATGAGACTACGCTTCAGGCAATACCCATCATCCAGGTAGGTTTGCTTCGTCTCCATTTCAGTGGGGTTCATGATTGAATCCTAGTGATAAATGAGAATCGCGGGCTGCCAAGCGTCTCCTGCATCCAATCCCTCTCTTGGCATCTGTGGACTGATCGTATTCAGTCGGGACTGAATGACTCCTTTTACCACGATTCTCACGCATCCGGGCAGTGCCCATAAGGATGAGCTGCTCGCCTGCTGCGTATTGCTCGCCACCAATCCCGTCACGATTGTGAGGCGCGAGCCCGCGGAGGCAGATCTAGCCGATACCGGAACCGTTGTCGTCGATGTGGGTGATTCGCATGATCCAGCGCTAAATAATTTCGATCACCATCAGCTGCCCGACGATGCCGCGCCTACCTGCGCGCTGTCACTCGTGCTGCAGAACCTCGGTCTTTACGAAGACGCCAAGATGTTTTGCGACTGGCTGGAACCAGCGGAATGGTTCGACTGCCGCGGGGCCAACACCACTGCCAAGTGGCTGGGCGTGAAACGCGATATCATCAGCCAGCTGAACTCCCCCATCGACATCACCCTGCTACGCCGATTTGCCATGGGCACCGAACACAAGGCCGGCGAACCGGTCTGGGAAATCATGCGCATGGTCGGCGAGGATCTCCTCGACTATCTGCGCAATCTCCGCTCGCGCCTGACTTTCGTCGGCGAACACGCGGAAGTTTGGACCCTAAATGAGCTGGCCGACGCTGACGGCAACACGCCTCAAATCCTCTTCATGCCACGCACCGATCCTTTACCCGAGGAACCTTCATCCGGTCTCGATCGCTACGTGATGGAGAACGATCTGGGCGAAAAAATGATCGCGATCATCGCACCCGATCGTCGTGGCACGGGATACGGTTTGTCCAAGCATCGCGACAACCCACGTCTCGATTTCACCCGCATCACGGATGAAGCCGATGTGCATTTCGCGCATCTCCGCGGATTCGTCGCCAAAACCTCCGCGACCGAGCCAAAACGCCTACGCGAGCTACTGAAAATCGCGGGCGGTTAGAAATCAGAAAAAGGATTTCACGCGGAGAACGCGGAGTTAAAGGTAGAGCCTTCAGTCAGAATCATCTGAAACGGATATTATTCTCTGTCGATTTCGATACTCCGCGCACTCCGCGAGAACCGTTCCGATCCCTCTATCCAATACCTCGACGAATCCGTGGGTAATACAGCGCTAGGGTGATCGCGCGGACGACGACGTAGCCGATGAACGTAAGCCAGAGCGCAGTATTGCCGTAGAGCGGAGTGAGCCACGCGCTTGCGAGGATGAATAGAATCACGGAGGCGAGCGAGGCGTTACGCATTTCAGCGGCGTGAGTCGTGCCGATGAAAATTCCATCGAGCTGAAACGCTCCAAAAGACAGCGCGACATAGACAACCGCGAGGGGAAGGAAATTAGCCGCGATTAACCGCACCGTGGTGAGATCGGTGAGCATCGCGATGAAGTGGTTTCCGAAACTAAACAAGATTAACGCGAGCCCCAGCGCGGTCGCTGCTGCGAGCATATTGGTGCGACGCACAGCGCGATCGAATCGAGGTAGGTCGCGGCTACCCTTCGCGGCGCCCACGAGATTTTCAGCGGACAGCGCAAACCCATCGAGAAAGAACGCGCAGAATGAGATCAGTGCCAGCAGCACGTGGTTAGCCGCGAGAGTCGTTTCGCCGAGGAGTGCGCCTTGTCGGGTGAGCCACCCAAATCCGGCGAGCATCGCGAGCGTGCGAATCATGATATTGCCCTGGGTAAGAAACGTGAGGCGAAGCGCGGCGGCGTGGCGAAGCTCAACCCACGGAATAAACGGAGCCTCATCGCGGTGTTGTGAACGCAGCACTTTCATCACGAGGAACAGCCCGAAGATCGCCGCTACCCATTCGGCAATCAACGTGCCGAAAGCGATCCCCTGCACTCCCCCATCGAGCACCCCAGCGAACAGCAAATCGAGCGCGATATTCAAACCGTTGAGCACGAGTTGCAGCGCAAGGAGTTGTCGCGTGCGACCTAAGCCGATCAACGCGCCGGAAATCGCAAACGTCGCCAACGTCGCCGGTGCCGCCCACACGCGAATACCGAAGTAGCTACGCGCGAGCGTATCGACTTCCTTCCCTGCTCCCATGATCGGAAATGTAAATGCGGCGAGTGGCACTTGCAGCGCGATAATTGCGATTCCGAAAACAATCCCCGTGGCAATCGCACGAAAGATCGCGGCGCGAGCCCCCAGGGTGTTATCGGCACCAGCTGCCTGCGCCACAAAACCAGTCGTGCTCATCCTCAGAAAGCCAAACGCCCATTGCATGAAGTTGAGCACGAGCGCGCCAATCGCGATCGCCCCGAGCGCAGCCGCCGGTCGCGTATGCCCGATCACCGCCGTATCCACGAGCCCGAGAAACGGTGTGGCTATATTGGCCACCACGACCGGCCACGCGAGCAGCAGGATGTGCTGGTATGAAGGCGTGTTATCGGATGGCGAGGTAGTCATGTGACGATCAGTCCCCTACAGAACCGAGCTATCCCAGTGCTCCGCAATGCTTATTCAAGTAGCGGCGACTTCCTTCCTCGCCCAAACAAAGCATAATCAAAGCCATGCCCTTTCAGCCTACTCTTCGACGCCGAACTGAATGCGACGGCCCGCTTGGAGTATTTTCCAAGAACCGAACCAGCGATCCCACCACGTAAACAGAGAGCCATAATTTGAATCGGCCTCTACGCGGCGGATGGAATGATGCACCTTATTCATCATTGGTGTGACGATAAACAAGCGCAGCGTGCGGTCGGCGCGTTCCAATAACGCGATATTCGCGTGATGAAACAGCACGACGAGAAACATGGAAATTTCGTAAACCGCCAGTTCACCCATCGTCGCGCCGAGTGCGATCAGCACCGGAACGCGCAGGAATGACGACAACCCGATTTCCACCATATGAAAACGAGACCCCGTGGTGACATCCATCGCCTGATCCGCGTGATGCAACTGGTGAAACCGCCAAAGGAGGGCAAGCAATGATTCAGTCGGTGCCACCAATAAGTCCATAAATCCAAAAGGATAACTGCGGCAATTAATCGAACCGACGTTGGGAGTTCCCACAGATTCAGCAGACCGAATCCAGCCGTCGATGCCCATTGCGTGGAGGCCTGCCACAACCAAACGAAGAGCAATGCTACCATCACGCTATTCACGATCCCTACCCCTAGATTCCACGCCGCATGTCGGCCGCGATTCTTTAGGCCCAACCGATCCTGAGAATATTGGGCCATATACGGCTGCACCGTTTCCCAAACCAGCAGTCCAACTAAAACCACCACTACCAGTAACAGCCGCGGATCAAAATTAGTTCCAAGTAGGTCCATGAAGAATATTAGAATGCTTCCGATCTATTGCAGAGCCGACCATTTACGGTTCAGAAAATCAAAAATGACGACGATGGCTTTCAAAAGGGGAAGTTCCGGGGTGAAGGAATCGTGAGAGGACGACTGACTGGATCGTGAGAAGCTGAGGCCGCGCGACGTCCACGACGATAAAAAACACGGGAACGCGAGCGAGCTCGCGGCCTACGCTAAATGGTGAAAACGGTCTTCTTCTGAGAAGATCACACCGATCGGTGGAGCGGCTTGTTCTCAAGACGCTTACTCGCGCGGAGCCTTGAAGCCGGCCCGTTGGGGACAACGCGCACCACTATCACTCCTTCTTTCCTACCGCACGCGCTTGCCGTCGCACAAGCAACCATGCGCAGACTGCGTAAACAGCGCCTGCGATATGCGCGCTCGTGGCGACCTTCACGTGAGGATCATCAAAGCGGATCATCCCCCCGCCACTGCCGCCAGACATGATCTCAAAAACGATTTCAGCCACATAGATCACGAGCACGGCTGGCCAAAACCAGTCGCGCCAATCACGTTGCCAGCCTTGCAGAGCGATGATCAGCAACAGGCCGAGGTTGAGCGCGCTCAACCCGGCGTAGCGATGCATATGCGAGTCAAAGAAGTATATCACCAACGAGATAAACAGCGGCATGAGCACCAACGAGCTGACCGCGAGGCGTGGGTAGCGATGCTCCAGCATCCAGCCGAGAATCAAAAACAATCCAACATCGACTACAAAGTGCGGCCAACCGAAATGCACCCAGTGCCCTGTCCACAAACGCCAGAACTGACCGATCTCATCACGTTGATAGATCAGCGGATCGCGCCAAGTGGGATTGAGCTGAATAACCAACGCCAACACCGCCAGAATCAGAAAGATCCAAGGCATCTGTCGCCGACATGCTGCGAGCGAAATCATTCGCGGATCACCTTCGAATACGAATTACACGTAACCCTAGCAGAGCACTCAACAAGCCGAGGAACCAAAGGCTCGGAGCGCCGCCGCCACCTCCGCCTCCGCCAATACCTGTCGCAACTGTCGTCGTCGTCGTGCCGCCTCCGCTCGAACCACCGGAACTGGTGCCACCCGTCGAACCCGAAGCAGCTAACGATAGATTCATTGTGGTCACGACACCCGCCGGAGTGATTTTGCGAATCGCGGCATTGCCTGTATCGGCGACGTAAACGTTGCCCGCGGTATCGACCGCAAGATCGCGAGGTTGATTAAACCAAGCTTCGCTACCCGTGCCGTCTTTGAGACCACCCACCGTCGAGAGACCGGCCAAGGTAGTCACCACGCCAGCTGGGGTGATTTTGCGCACCACGGAATTACCCGTATCGGCGACATAAATGTTTCCCGCACTGTCAGTCGCCAATCCACCCGGTTGATTAAACAGCGCGCCGCGGCCCGTGCCATCCTGCCATCCGCTCACGGCCACCACACCCGCTAAAGTCGTTACGGCTCCCGCTGGCGTAACTTTGCGAATCAGATTATTCGTCGCATCAGAAATATAGATCCCACCGACGGGATGCGTGGCGACTCCAGCGGGATAATTGAATCGCGCCGACGAGCCGCTACCATCAGTGGAACCGGTAGTGCCCGCTTCACCCGCCAAGGTCGTGACTGCATTGGCGGCAGTCATTTTGCGTAGAGTGTGATTCGTTGCATCCGCGATCGTGAATGTGCCACTGGAATCCTGGGCGATGCCAATCGGCATCCCGAAAGTCGCCGCCGTGCCTGCGCCGTCTTCATTTCCCCGCAGGTTGGCCGAACCCGCCAAGGTGGTGACGACTCCCGTGCTCGTGACACGGCGGATGAGCGTGTTGGCCATATCAACTACCGTGAGCAAACCAGCCGCTGTCGTCGTGATCCCACTTGGTTGATTGAAACGAGCATTTTCGCTGGTGCCATTGCTCGCGCCAGCGGCACCGCTACTCCCCGCCAATGTGGACACTCTATTGGTCGTCGTGATTTTATGCACGGTGTGCACCGAGCTGTCGGTGACATAGAGATTACCCGAGCCATCGACCGTAAGTGAAACCGGGAACGGAATAAGGGCGGAGTTTACCGAGAGTGTGATCGCACTGCCCGTAGCCGTGCCCCCATCGCTGGTGATGACATAGCGGAACTGAGCGCCATTAAAACTAATGCCAACATTGCTTACAGTGAGGATCTGCGAAGTCGCACCTGAGTAAGCCGAATTGATCGGCACATCGTTCCACGTCGTGCCTCCATTCAGGGAGATCTGCCATTGATAAGACCCACTCAAGGTGGGGGCGGAAAACGAAACTTCATAGCCCTGCGTTACCGATTGATTTGCCAGCGAATCCGGTAATATTGAGAGCGTGGCCGTGTTACTCTTAGTGGAACCAGAAGCATTCGTAACAACGACATAGTAGCCTCCAGCATCATCAGCCGACACATCATTCAGCTCAAGTGTATCGGTAGTTTTTCCACTGATCGGACTGCCATTGCGGAACCATTGATACCCCGAAGGAGAGCCGCTTGCGACAACGCGGTAAGTCACATCGTTTCCGAGAGTCACGCCCAGACTAGTGGGTTGAGTTGTGATAGTAGGAGCGCTGCTGTTTGCAGTGCCCAAGATGAGATTGAGAGTTAACTGCCCGTAGGAGCCATCCCACCCATCCACCGCAATGTAATAGGTCGTTCCAATCGTTGGAGCAAAAGTCAGCTTACTCGTGCGGATCACACTGCGTTCCTCATCGTCGTTCGAAACCACCGAGGTGATATCGTTGAGTGTGCTCCCCGCATAGACCGCGAGAACGGTATCAAAATTACTTCCAAAAGTCGTCAAGGTCACTGGGTCAGCACTGGTCGCTGTCCATTTCCACCAAACAGAATGAGTCGGGGTTTCACTGTCATGATCCGGTTCCCCCACTTCAGCCGTGCCCGCGATACTCGCGCCTACTGCCTGCGCAGAACTACCACTGATCGTCAGGGTAGCAGCGTTAGCAAAATTATCATTCGCCGGAACGAATCCCGGTGCCCCATAGAGGCTCCGAGCTCCATTGATATCATCTGTCACTGGAATCTGAATATTGCTCACCGTGCTATTCATGACCGCGGTGACCGCCTGTGCTGGGGTGGCCTGGTTGGGATGATCCAATCCCAAAATGTGCCCCAACTCATGCACTGCGACCCGCTGAATATCTTCCCGGTCGTTACGTAACCCACCGCGATAGGAATCCCAAGTATGCGCGGTGTTGAAAACCACATCCGATTCGGTCCGCACATTTGAAACTCGATACGACAAGGTGATCGCGAGCGTGTTTTCGCCAAAGTCTTCTCCGTCCGCCTTACTATCCATCGCGATTTCGTTGATGCCATTGCCAGACACGTAGCCTTCCGTCGCCTCCACTTGTCCTTGAAAATTCACGACGCCCATTTGGTCGTTCCACAACTTCATCGCTGCGAGCAAAGGCGTGGCGTAGCTAGTGCTCCCATCGAGTAATGGGGAGGAAGGAGTCGGAGTTTTGATCTTCATCGGCACCGCGCCGGGGCTCAAAACCACCACATAGATTCCGCTACTGTCCTTGAGCGTATCATAGGCCGAAAGGGAACCGGCCGTGGTGACAAACAGCAGCCAGACCAGCAAACGGCAGAGGAATGGGTTAATTTTTCTCACGGAGGGAAATCGATTTACGGGTAGCTCTGATCTCTCTTGAAAACTCATCGGGCGTGAAGGCTCGCGAACGTTTAAGGCGCAATTGTGGCGCATCCATCTCGTCTACCTTGGTCAACGCTTTCGCGACTTCCGCCACGCTCTCTAATGGCACCTTGTCGCCCCGCGAGACATAGCGCCGCTTGGTCTCCGGTTCCTCCTCAATCGGATAGTGGCCGTAAGTCATGGCGTAGATGGGGCACAACACCAGGCCGTTGTCCTTAATGAATAAAATGCTCTCCGAACCCACCTTCAATCGCGGCATTCCGCTCACTCGCAATTCTTGGTCTTCGATCCGACCACCGAGAAATTCCAGCACGATATTTTGCGGTGGCTCTCCCGCGATCACTTCCAACACTTCGATCTCTATCTTTGTAAAGATCCGACGCCGTTCGCCGCTGATCCTCAATTCCGGTTCCGAGCTGATGACCTTGGCTCTCACCACATAGTCGCTGCGGTTGACCAATTGACCAAACTCTGGAGCGATGATCGTTGTCGCAGATGACGATGATGCGAACAGCGAAAATATCAGGGCGGCGGAGATGCCATAGCTGCGTAGCAAATGATAAATGGGGTTCATACGATCTGTTCGGTTCAACTGCGAAACTCGATATAGCTCTACACGGCAGTCCATTGGCCGTCAATAGGCAGACCCCCACACTGAACCCTAAAGTTCAGAGTTTTAACATATTCTCGTATTTCCCTTACGCTTGCCTTCTTTCGCACGCCGCATGAAATATAAACTGATGTCTAACACTCGCCCCAACGTCGTCGTCTTTTTCACTGATCAACAACGTTTCGACACCACCGGTGCCCACGGATCTCCACTCGGACTGACGCCAAATTTCGACCGCCTCGCCAAAGAAGGCACGCACGTCGTCAACAGCTTCACCTGCCAGCCCGTCTGCGGTCCTGCGCGCTCCTGCCTGCAAACCGGTATGCACGCCACCAACACGAATGTGTGGCGCAACGGTTCCCCGATGAATCTCGATCTGCCCACGATTGCGAATCACTTCAACGATGCCGGCTACCACACCGCCTATTACGGCAAGTGGCATCTCTCGCCTCTTCACATTGGCCCCGTGCCCGAGGAGTATCGCGGCGGCTACCAGTCGTGGCTCGCGTCCAACACCCTCGAGTTCACCTCCGATGCTTTCGAAACCCACCTCTGGGATGAAAACAACCAGGAGCACGTGTTTCCCGGCTACCGTGTCGATGCGCTAACCGACGCCGCGATTCGCCACATCGATCAGCGCAGCAAAGCCGACAACCCGTTCTTCCTCTTCGTCTCTTACATCGAGCCGCATCATCAAAACCATCGCGACGATTACCCCGCGCCCACTGGTTACGAAGAAAACTACACGAGCGCGTCCCGTCCTCCTGATTTACAAGCGCTCGTCGGTAGCTCGCCGCAACACTGGCCCGGCTATTGCGGTATGATCAAACGCCTCGACGAAGCCCTCGGTCGCCTGATCGATTCGCTCCGCAGCGTGGGTGAACTCGACAACACCATCATCCTCTTCACCTCTGATCACGGCAACCACTTCAAGACGCGCAACGAAGAGTATAAACGCTCCTGCCACGACGCCTCGATTCGCACCCCCACGGCCATCTCCGGCCCCGGCTTCAACGGTGGCGGCGCACTCAACCAACTCGTGAGCCTCATCGACATGCCGGCCACGCTCCTCAACGCCGCCGGAATCGACGTGCCCGATGAAATGGAAGGCCGCTCAATTTTACCTCTCGTGCAGAAGACCTCCACCGAGTGGCGCGACGATATGTTTGTGCAGATCAGCGAAGCTCAAACCGGACGCGCGATCCGCACCCATCGTTGGAAATACAGCGTGCGCAGTTTGGAAACTGGCGAAGATGGTCAACCCATTCTCGCAAGCTGTGCCGACAGCTATACCGAAGACTGCCTCTACGATCTCCTCGCCGATCCCTGGGAACTCACCAACCTCATCGGTGGCGCTGCTTACAAGGAAGTCACCGCAGATCTGCGCCAACGTCTGCTCAAGCGCATGGTCGAAGCGGGCGAAAAGGAACCCCAGATTATCGAAGCCCCTCACACCGATATTTTGGGCCAACGCGCCGCCGAGCTCTTCCCCATTCCACCCGAGAAAACCAAGCTCCCGTAGCATCAGAAGCATTCCTGATCAGCCATACGCGCCGCTCGGAAGAAATCCGAGCAGCCGTTTGAGTCGTGGGTTCGCATCGCGGTAGACATGCTCGGGCATCTCGTAATTCATAAACGGAAAATATTTATGCCCAATCATCCGCCGTCCGTAAGTCACCTGTGTCATATAGCGAGTGCGGTCACTGGTGTTGGGACCGCCGCGATGCCAGACTTGGTTGTTGAATAGGACGACACTGCCCGCCGGGCCGAGATTGTATTTGATCTGTGGCTCCCACTGCGTGCCAGTCATCACCTCAGGCGAAGGCGCGCCAAAGAGATGCGAACCCGGGATCACCTCGGTGGCGCCATGGCCGATCTCAGTCACATCCGTTAGATAATAATTGGCGGTGAAAAACATCACCGGCAAACGCACATTTGTCGGTGCCTCGCCTTCTGTGACCAGATAGTGCAGTGCATCATCCTGATGCCACGTGGAGAGTCCTCCACCATGTGGCGTGGTGAAAGAATTGTTATGCACCACATGGCAATCCGGCGCGACCAAAGCCTCGGCAAATGCTGCGATCGGATCGAGGTCAAACAGGCGCACATTTGCCGGACTCCCCTCAAATGCGCGCATCACGATCGACTGAGTGGGCGTGATATTCTTGGTGCCGCCTTCATCACCAGCCAGCATCCGATCGAGATCGACACGCAATTCGGCGCAATGCTCCGGCGTTTGAGCTGTTTCAGCTTCTCACTGCCGTGAAGCAAGCCATTTATTAGGAAGCGCCCTTTTTGCCGTTACGCTCCAGCCGTGAATGTTCGTATTACGAACATTCAGAGCTTCCAACGCACACCAATCGTGCCGCCGATTCCCGTCATAGGATATCCCGGCCGATAACAGTAATCGCGATCCAGCAGGTTTTCTCCCGCGAGGAAAATCTCGCCGCGGTCATGACCATCCTTATCCACCAAACGATACACCAAACGCGCGTTGAGCAGAGCGTAGGCGGCGACGCGTTCGCGATTCGGTGCGCCATTCGCACGGGCTTGGGAACCCGCATATTGCGACGACGAATAGGAGCCATCGACGTTCAGCGTGAGAAGCGAGCTAAGCTGCCACGTCGCGCCGCCTACGATGGACCATTCCGGCGCATAGGGTAGATCATCCGGAGTCGTTTCGAGCAGCGATAGCCCGCCAAACAATGTGAGTGTTTCGTTCGGATGTGTGGTCACCATCAGCTCCGCGCCCTGCGTGCGAAATATCTCGGTGTTGAGGAACTGAAATGGCGGCGGTGGCGGTGGCACGAAGACGTAGCGATCCTTCCCCTCGTTGCGAAACAGCGTGAGCTCGATCGTCGTGCTGCGGTCTAATTCGCCCTTCCAGCCGAGCTCGTATTGATCGAGCGTCTCGGGGCCGAGACTGCGCCAGCTCTGGCCGAGCGCCGGAATCGCGACGACGGAAAATGCCGCGACATCGAGCCCGGGAAATTTCACCGCGCGACCCGCGCTCATGTGCCATTGCGATTGGCCGCGACGCACCACCAAACCAGCTTGCGTGCACGTCGCATGACCAAAGATCTCGTGATCGTAATAGCGGATGCCGACCGATGGGATCACTTCAGTTTCGCCCGAGCCCCAAGTATGATTCCATCCGACATAAGCAGAGGCCAATCGGAATTTCTCCGGTCCAAATTTACGCTGCGGCGCCGCTCCCGGCTGCACCGAAACAGAAGTGCCCTCCATCAGATCGTAGTCCATCCCGCCCGTGATTTCGCTCCCCTCCCACAGGCGCAGCACCTCTCGCCAGCGCACGCCTGAAAGTTTGTAATCATTAAACGCATCCGCGTTGCCAGAAGTCGCGCGCCTCAGCCAATCACCCTTTCCCTCATTCGAATACGCCTTCACCCATCCCTCGGCTCGCTCGTAATCCCAGGCGGCCGTTACGATGTTCAACCAATTCTCGGTAAGGTAGACATCACCGCGCGTCTGCGGTAATCCCGAGCCTGTCTCTGGCCCCGGATCGACCGCGCGATTATCCGTGCGGTTGAGCACATAGCGCAGCTCCCAGTTCTCCGCCAACTGCATACCCGCGTGGACGAGGTAGTTGTTCAACTTGCCATCGGAATCAGGGCGATGCCCATCGGCTTGGCGGTGACTCTGCCCGGCATAGAAATCGAAACGCTCATCCTTGAAGCCGATCGATACCTTCTCAGATAACATTCCGAAACTCCCCGCCGAAATCATCGCTTGCGCGCTGACTCCCTCTGCACGCGCTCGCGGCGTATTCATGTTCACACCCGCGAAACTATTGCCTGACGCAACCGGATTGGCGCGACGCGACACTTCGATACTTTCCGCCGCATCAATCGACATCAGATCAAGTAAGGGGTGATTGAAGATCGCGTTGTAATTCGGCACCCCATCCACCTCCATCATCACCTCTCCGCCCGGCCGACTCGATCCGAGACCGCGGATCAGAACCGAACCACCCGCGCCACCCCCAAAGGAGCCCACCGCATTATAGCGCGAGATCGTCACCCCGGGTGTGCGGCGGAGCGCCGAGGTCAGATCCTGTGCATTCAATGCCTCGATTTGCTCGCGCCCGATGAGCGACGTTTGATCCGCCAAACGATCCACGCGCGTCTCATCGACAATCGGGGTCGTCACCACTTCCACCTGCTCAAGCTCCACCGGTTCTGTCTGCGCCATCGCGACAGAGAATACCCCCGTCAGGAGAAAAGTGAACGCGTGCCCGCCTAGCGATGTTGCCGTGCCAATCATGAACCGTCCTGCATGGCAGTCCTCATAAACGTTGTCGCTAACATTTCGCGTCAATCGATCAGATAAAACGGATTCACGAGTTTGAAAGTCTTCTCAGAAAAACCTCCCTGAAGATCGCTCTGCTGATCCCCCACATTGGCGATGATCTTCCAGCCCTCGGCTTCCAATCGTTTCCGCGCTACGGTCTTGTAGTCTCCACTCGTGCCCGTGTAGCCCACCGGTTTACAGATCAACTGTTCGTATTCTCCCATCTTCATCGCCGCCAAATTCATCACCGTGCCAGGCCGATCCGATTCCTTGCGACCAGTAATAAAAAACACCGTCACCCGATACCTAAGCGCTATTTCATATACCTTGCGCACCGCCTCAATCGCAGAGGCCTCGCCCTCTTCGACCCACTCATCCCACATCTTCGGTAAATAGCCGAAATCCATCTCCCGCATGTGGGGCAAATTCGTCAGCACCGTCTCATCGATATCCAGCACGACCGCCAATTTCTCGCCGTCCATCAGACGTGCCGCCCGCGCCGCAATCCAGTTGCTCGCCTCATCTGCTGTCACCGCTAGATCCTTCGAATACTGCCCCGAATCGACATACCGCAGCACCGCCTTTTTCGCCGTCGAGAGATTGACCGGCACTTCGGCGACCATGACAGCCGGAGCACAGACCAAGCCCAGTCCCAACCAAGCTACTCGGACTGATATCAATTCAAGCATAAGCAAAAATAGTCACCAACATCGGAAAAACAACCGGTTAAAGTGCCCACACTTCTAGGTCTGACCACCAGAGTTCGGTGCGGAAGGTGCGGAAACCAAAGTAGCCGCCGTCTAAGGGTGTGGGGTCGGTAGATTCGAGCTTCAGCTGGCCGTCCACACTGAGGCTGATATGCCCGCCCTGTTTGCGAATCGTCAGATCGTAGGGCTTTCCTATTTCGCAGTGATCTTCGCGTTTCTCGGTGAGTAGTTTAAAACCGGGACAGCGTCGCATCCGGTAGCGAGCCGGGAGGTCTTGGCCGTGGGTCGCGCCATCGTATTTCCAATCTCGAATGAAGGTGAAGATATAGCCATCGAGCCCGTGGTAGTGAGGGTAGTCTCCATCAGCACGGTCCTCGCGCGTATCCCACAGCGTGGTGCCTGCAGGCGGTGCGTAGGACAGAAACAGATTGATGTTATTCGCCCCGATTTGAGATGCGACCACACAGGCTTTGACGCGAATTTCCACATCTGCCGGAAATGGCGTGCGGCACCAGATCGTGCTTACACCGCCTTGATCCGGCACGGCCTGATCGCCGGAGATTTTCGGATCGGCTTTCTGATACAATCGATTATCCACAACCCAAGCCGCCTCGCCGCCCTCGGCCCAGTAGTTATCGAACGAATCAAAAGTATCTGCGTAGATTTTATTCACCGCGGAAAGACAACTCTACTTGGCCGACTTCTCTTCTTCGTCGTCATCACCGAAGCGCCAAAGGCCGGAATTGCGCATGCGATCACGCACGCGCTTGCTTTTAAAAATCTCCTTCACGGTTTCATCGGAAACACGGGCATTCTCCAACTCAAGAATATTCGCGAGGTAGTAGGTCAACGCAGCGATGGTCGCTGACGAGTTGATCAGCATCTCGGAATCGATCTTATCGAAGGTATCGCCGAAATCGTGGTAGTAACGGACGGCCTCCGGAGCGATCGGAGCACCAAAAGTGATACTGCGCACGCCTTCGAGCTGATACGGCGTGTGGTCACTACCGAACCAGTTCACATCGACCACACCCTTCTCCATCCGGCGTTCGCCGAGCGAGGCATCGAAACCTTCCAACACAGGCACCAGATCAGAAAATCCGAGCGCGTTGACCGATTCGATCGCGCCAACCATGTCGAGGTTGATCATCGCTGAGATCGGACGATCACGAACCGTAGGAGCGTGGTGACGCGAGCCCCAGAGGCCCTGCTCTTCACCGTTGAACCAAACCAGTTCAACAGTGCGGCGATTTTTCGGAGAAAATTCCTGCAGCGCTTTCGCGATCGAAAATAGTTGCGCGGTGCCGAGACCATTATCCATCGCGCCTTGGCCAAGATCCCATGAATCGAAATGTCCGCCTACAATAATTGTGTCGGCAGAATCGCCAGGGAATGTCGCCACGATATTAGCCGTGTCGATCTCCTTGCAGTAGCTGCGAGTATGCAAACGCACGCGGACGGGTTTGCCGCGCTTGAGAGAACGCGACATCCACTTGCCCTCTTCTTGAGTGACGCTGTAAACGGGAATATCCAAGGCCTTGCCTTCGAATGAACCGGTGCGGCAAAGCAGTTGTCCTCCTGTGATCCGACACGTGCGGATGATTCCTTTTAGCCCAAGCTCAGCGGCGTATTCATTATACCCACCGCGACGCGTGCGAGCACCGGGACCGAGTAGGCCAATCTTGCCTTTGGTCACCAGACCTTCACGCGCCTCAGCGCTGCCGTTGCCCAAATCAACCACATCCGCTTCGAACGGATCGTGAGGTTGCGTATAACTGAGCGAAGTCGCGCGGAGCTTGCGAACAAGAGGCGCGACCATGGTGGCCTCATCATTGCCGCGAACCCAACCTGGCATCTTGAAAGTTTGCAATCGCGCCTCCACACCGACCGCACGTAGCGCTTCGATCGTGCTGACTAATGCGCCTTCATTGGCGGCAGAACCGGTGAGACGGCCTGCATGGTCATCGCAAAGGTGACCGAGAAATTCATAACCCGAATCATCAGCGAGCATGGATTTGACCATCGCATCCTGCACCTTCTGGTGATCATCACCTAGCTGGCTCACGCCATGATGAGGAGCTTTAGGCCCCTTCCCATCATCCGCAGTCTCATTGTAATGAGCCATCAGCGGCGACGCACCAAACAGCACGGCAATAACGAAAATCAAAGAGTAACCCAATAGGTTACTCTTTGGACGAGGGGTGGAGCTTTTTATTTTCATGATTCTCGGATCCAGACTCTCATTTCGCCTTCGCCACGGTTGTTCCACAGGCAATAAGGCAGGGCTTTGATTGTAGTTAAAGTGACCTCGGGTTCAGCCGAGGAGTAAAGTTCGTCGTTTACAGGCTTAAGACGCTCGGCCTCGGCTTCGATCACAATCGTGCCGTCGAGCAGATCCGCATCGAATCGCTCGGTAAACTGAGCCGTCTTCGGCAAACGCAGGAGCCCGAGCTGATCGCCATTATCGATCTCCTCAACACACAACACGAGCGGACCGCGCTGCAAGGCGACGGAACCGATATCGTGGTAAACATGAGGATGCGCCCGGATGCGCTGCACAGTCATCGGAAAATCAAGCGTGACGACATCGCCCGCTTGCCACTCACGGTCGAGATGCAGGTAGCCATGGCGATCATGCGCCGCGATATCAACTGGCTCGCCATTCACGGAAGCAGTCGGCGAATCGCACCAACCGGGTAGACGTAAACGCAGCGTGAACGTAGTCGCGTTGGCCGGATTGATTTCGACGCTCACCTTTCCGTCCCACGGATAATCGGTCTTCATCGCGAACGAAAGCTTCGTGCCCGCGACATTTGTTTCGAGCGAGCAATCGGTGTAAAGGTGCACCGCGAGTCCATCATCGAGCACGGAATGCGTGTAATGCCCCAACGAAGTGAGCGTGCGCGCGATATTCGGCGGGCAGCAGGCGCAACCAAACCAGGGGACGCGTTCCGTCTTCACATACTTCTGATCGTAGCGGCGTTTAGCTTCTTCGGGACGCACCTCGAGCGGGTTCACATAGAAAAACTTCGTGCCATCCAGCGCCATGCCCGCGAGCACGTTGTTAAACAGTGTGCGCTCCATCACATCAGCATATTCTCCACGCAATTCGAGATCGAGCATGCGACGTGCAAAGAAAATCAATCCGATGCCCGCGCAACTTTCGGCGTAGGCGCGATCATTAGGCAGATCGTAGCGGCCCGCGAATTGCTCCCCATTCCACTCTGCGCCAATCGCACCCGTAACGTAGTAGTGATATTTGCACAGATTCTTCCAGAGGGTGTTGCAGGCTTCGCGTAACGAATCATCACCCAGCTCCAACGCCAGATCGGCCATCGCCGTATAAAGGTAGACCGCGCGCACCGAATGACCGATGGGGTCCGATTCCTCGCGCACTGGTTTGTTCGCCTGCAAGTAAGCCCAGCGATTGTGGTAAAAGTAGACCGGCAGTTTTTCCAAACCGTGATCCACATACTCTCCCTCGTAGTAATTCGGTTCCGAGCCGCGCTGGTTGATGAAATACGCAGCGAGTTGGACGTAGCGTTTTTCACCCGTCACGCGGGCGAGCTTAACCAAAGCCAATTCCACTTCTTCGTGGCCGGGGTAACCATGATTCTGATCCTCGCCCAACCCGAAGACGCGCTCGATCATATCCGCGAGTTTGCATACCACGTCGAGTAGCGTGCGCTTACCCGTGGCTTCGAAATGCGCGACACCCGCTTCGATAAAGTGACCGGCGATGTAGAGCTCGTGCCATTCGAAAAGGTTGGTCCATTTCTTATCAGGCGCGGTGAGCTGAATATACGTGTCGAGATATCCATCGGACTCCTGCGCTTTGGCGATAGTCTCAATCACCACATCAATCTCCGCGTCGAGTTTCGGATCAGGATGAGTGGCGAGGCTGAACGAAGCGGCTTCGAGCCACTTCGCTAAATCGGAATCCTGAAACCACAAACCGTAGAACTCGCCTTTCTTCTCGCCCGCGGCGACTTGGAAGTTGTGCACCGTGCCACTGCGTTCGGCACCGGGAATGCGATCGTTGAGCGCTTCCCATTGATATGGAATCACGACGTCGCGAACGAGCTTCGCGCGATCAGCGAGGAAGCCACGTTCGAAACAAATTTTAGGCAGAGCGATACAAGTAGGAGTGGTCATTGAGGAGTGAAGGGTGAAAGAGGAATATCGAATTACGCCATGATCACGAGAGATTGAGAGACACCACCGAGGCGGCGGAGAGTGTGAGAGTGACTTGATCGCCGGAAAGCGTCACCCCAGCTAGATCGGTAGTCGTGATCGTGCGGGGTTGATCGAAGGTATTGCACGCCGTCAATTCCGGTGAGGCGATCACTCGGGCTTGCACCGTCTTCGAGGTCGCACCTTGGAGGGCCATAGAAATTTCCACTTCGTGAACGGAATCGGTGTTGGCGAGCGTGACATTGATCTGTCCGTTTTCTGCGAGCGAGGCAGTGGCGGAAACTTGCGGAAAACTCTTCTCTACGTGAGCGAGTTGGGCGGTCTCAATCGTGATGGGTAAACGCATTGCTTCCTGATGCACGGCGTAGAGAGCAAACACATCCCAAGTTGGCGTGAGCACGAGCCGACCACCGGCGGGTTCGGTCAACGCGATTGCCTGCAACACATTCACGACCTGCGCGAGGTTGGCAAAGCGCAGGCGTTCACAGTGATCGATAAAAATGTTGAGATTGATGGCCGCGAGCACGGCATCGCGCACGGTTTGCTGTTGGAAAAGAAAACGCGGATGAGTGCCTTTTTCCTCACGATACCATGCACCCCATTCGTCTACGACGAGCGCGACTTTCTTGTCAGGATCATGACGATCCATAATCGCCGAATGCTTGATCACCAATTCATCCATGCGCCAGCCCAAGGCCATCACTTCGTTCCAACCGGCTTGATCGAACGGTCTGGCGGGAGCCTTATTATCCCAGCCACCCGGCAACGTGTAATAATGAAGGGAAAGCCCGTCCATCGGTTGAAACCCATACAGCGGCGCAGCGCATTGGCGCATCATCACTTCGGTCCAACTATAATCATCCTCATTGGGACCACACGCCATCCGTTGCACGGTCGCATCGGGGTGATCCTGAACGTAGGTGGCATAGCGCCGGTATTCATCGGCATAATAGTCGGGACGCATATGCCCACCGCAGCCCCAGTTTTCATTGCCCACACCCCACAACGTCACCTTCCACGGTTCCTTGCGCCCGTTGGCCGCGCGCTCATCAGCCAAAGTTCCCGCAGCCGCATTCACGTATTCAACCCATTCGCGCATCTCACGGGGAGAACCACTGCCGACGTTAGCCGCGATATAGGGTTCGCATTCGAGCTGCTCACATAGATCGAGAAACTCATGCGTGCCCACGGCGTTGTCATCCAACACTCCGCCCCAATGCGCATTCACACGACGCGGGCGCTGCTCGGTCGGGCCGATCCCATCGCGCCAAAAATAATCATCCGCAAAGCAGCCACCGGGCCAACGCAGGTTGGGAATTTTGATCGCGCGGAGAGCCTCGACTAAATCACTCCGCCATCCACGCACATTCGGCACCGGCGATTCGGGGCCGACCCACAAGCCGTCGTAAATACACCGACCGAGATGTTCGGCAAAATGACCGAAGATATGCTTGCTGATGACCGGGCCGGATTCAGCGGTATTGATCTGAATTTTCGCGTGATGGGTCACAGGTGAAATGAGTTACTGAACCGTATCGGAAATCGTGAGGGTATTGAAATCGAGCACGCGTTGGAGACGGCCATGCGTGATTGTCATCTTACGACCATCGATCTCGGCATTGAGATGCGGACCTTCGAAGAGTTTCCATTTTGCGTAATCAATAGCCTCGTCGTTCACGATCGGGGCTTCGCCGTAGGTGAACGACACTTGCTTTCCACGGAGCGTGGTCATTTTGACTATCGGCACGGGCTCGAGATTAAACGCAAGCGGCAGCGCGCGAATGGCATCTTGAAACGCCTCGAAGCTCGCGAATTCATCGACACTTGCAGCCTGCACAATCGTGCCGTTTTGCAGATGCGGACTCGTGAGGAGTTGTCCCCCGACCGGCAGTTTCTCCTTCGCCCAGCCGCCCGTGTAATGGAGATAAGGAATCCAGTGATAACCAGCGAGTGGGCGGTAAGCGAGATAGCTACGGCCACCCTGCGCAAAGATCCAGCCGCTCTGGTCTTCAGTTAAGTTGACGAGGTCTTTGGAAAAGAAGCCATTGATGTGAGGAAAGCGCGTGCCTTCCGGAATGTCGTAGAGCGCGATCACGGTATCGAGATCTTGGAAGACCTGTTCAAAAGGCGAACTGCCAACAATCTTGTCCGGCGAATCGTAGGAAGGCTTCCCTTCATTGGTCACGCCCTTGATCCACGGTTCAGGATACGCGGTAAAAGACATCTGCATGGCCCGACTCGAGGAATTCGGGTGCAACGAAAACATCGTGGGGTGTTTGCCCCGTGGATCGGGCTCATCCCAAGTGACGTCCCAAGCGTGGGCTTGGATCGGATCGAGTTGGCCACCAGTCGTGGAACCGACGGCGTAATCACGACGCATATACTGTGTTTTATAAACTGGTGGCGAAAGCTCTTCACTGTAACGCCAGCGACGACGAATCCGCGCACGATCACGTTGCACAAAATCATCCCCCCGATCCGTCGCAAGGCGGTAAATCACTTCGGGCACTTGGTAGTTCTTAGCGACTGTCGCGAAATAGACGCCCCACCCGCCATAGCCTTTGGTCGGCGGCGTGTTTTCAAAGAGAATCCAGCTGAAATACGAAACGAGCGCATTCCAGCGCTCAATCACCGATCCTTCGTCGGTGCGTGAATTGGGACCGCGCATCACTCCGTTGAGCGTCACATTGGCGAGCTCAGCGAAGAGCCAATCGAGCATCATTTTTCCGCGTTGTTTCATCTCGGCGTCCTCTGACCACGAAGCCAGAAAGAGCATCGGAATCGCATACTCACCAATGTAATGCGTGGTGTTGAATTCTCCCTGACCAATCTTCGTGGTCATATCCATCCAATCGATGAGAAAGGCCTTTGATTCAGCGAGGTTCTCTTCCGAGGTCAGCCCGTTATACCAGCTCTCGCCGGGTTCGTTGGGATAGAGTTCCGACATCAGCAAGAGTGACGCGTAATACATCACCCAGTGATTCTCCGTATCGCCGCGCAACTGCCGCGTCGTGCGCCACGTCTCCCGAATCGCTGCCTTCGCTTCGGCCGTCAGATGATCGCGACCAAGAAATGCGACGCAGACATTAGGAAACATCCAGAACGGTCCGGTGCCCGGATCTTTCATGACTTCGATTACACTCAGTGAACAGTCTTCGAGGTCTTCCCCCAGCGCTAGTTTGCACGCGACTGCGGCCAATCCTAAGTTGCCCGGATCGTCGGTCTTCACGGTCGCGCCCGACGCGCGCCAGTTGAGCACTTCATTCACGCGAGCCAGATAGGCGGCTTCTCGAATCGCAGCATCCTGAACGACGGATCGATCAGGAGGCGCGGCTTCATAGGCGGGTTGGGCGATAGCGGTTCCGGCGGTGGTAAGTGTAACCATAGCAGCGAAGAGTTGGATCAGCTTCATGTCGTTGTAATGCGGTTTATTGCTTAGACTTGGGCATGGTAACGAAGTAGTTCACGAGGGAACCCTTCAATGTATCAGGCTGCCAAGTCCGGCCAAAATCATCCGAATAGAAAAGCGTCTGCTTATGAACGCTGGCGTAAAGTCGACCGCTCGGATCAACCCCCACTCGCCAGACTCGTTGCGGCTCGGGTAAGCCGGCATTGCGATCCTGCCAGGTCTTGCCGCCATCCTCCGAGGTCAGCACTCCCAGTCCCCAACTCCCAATCGCCAAGCGATCAAGATTGGTCATATCGAAAGTCACATTGTAGAGCGAGTGAGCGCTGGGAACCCCTTCGATCTGGCTCCAACTAAGTCCGCCATCGCGTGAGGACCATGCACCGGCACTCTGCGTAGTAGCCAACCAATGATCAGGGTCGTGGGGCGACTGCTGGATATCATTGATAATGTCCGTGGTCTCTAAAACGCGTCGCCATGAATCGGCGCCATTTTCCGTGAGATAAATACCCACTTCGCAACCCGCGAAGGCGCGACCTGCTTGCGTGCGATCAATCGTGACCAACTGCGTGTATTTACCCCGCTCAGGCAGACCGTTTTCGCGACGCACGAGTGTTTGCGCCCGATCGGTAGAAACGGCGATGCCATCAGGCAAAGAAAGGTAAACGTGATCCGGAGCATTCGGATCGACCGCCACATGGCGGGCTTCCGTCATATCCCAATCGTTGCAAATGCGCCAATGCTTACCGCCATCCAGCGAGCGCCAAAGACCGTTGTTGGCCGACGTATAGACGACATTGCGATCTCGGGGATCAAACGCGACCGCGGTGAGCGTGGTGTCGTTGTAACCTTGGTGCTTCCAGGCGCCCGCATCGGTTCGCTGGAAGACGCCGTTCACCGTCTCGACTTTTGAACCGATCACATAGTCGCGATTTACTTTGGCGCAGATATAAAAATCATACTGCGCTGTGGTCTTTGTGATCATTGTCGAGGCCATGAAAGCGATCAGGAAAAGTGCAATCATGATCAGAAGGGTTTTAAGGGGTGTCATTTTCCAGAGGTAACGGTATCGGAAATCGTGAGCGTGTTGAAGTCGAGCACGCGTTGCAGCGGACCATGTGTAATAGTCAATTTGCGACCACCAACTTCTGCATTGAGGTGCCTGCCGCCAAAGAGTTTCCATGTGGAATAGTTGACCGTTTCGCCATCGACGATCGGGGCCTCATCGTAAGTGAAGGAGATTTCTTTTCCACGCAGCGTGGTCATCTTAACCGTCGGGGTAGGTTCGAGCGAAAACTCTAAAGGCAACGCGATCATCGCCTGTTGAAATGATTCGAAGCTCGCGAATTCACTGACACTGGCGGCCTGCACGATCGTGCCGTTCTTAACGTGGGGACTCACCAAGACCTTGCTCCCCGAGGGGTCACGTGCCCACTTGTAACCCGCATCCGAGGGTAAGCGCCGATAGACTAGGTGAGGGATCCAATGGTAATCCGCCAGGGCAAAATAGGCGAGATAGGTGTCACCTCCTCGTGCGAAAATCCAACCAGATTTATCCTCGGTAATATCAACCAGATCTTTGGAGAAAAATCCATTGACCTGTTTAAAACGTTCACCCGGCTTGATGTCGTAGAGAGCGATCACGGTATCAAGATTTTGGTAGACCTTTTCGTAAGGTGAACAACCCACCAGTTTGTCCGGCTCATTGTAGGAAGGCTTGCCCTCTGCGGACACGCTGATCGGCATCGGTTCGGGATAGGCAGAAAACTGCATTTGCATGACCCGTCCCGAGGAATGCGGGTGTAAAGAATACATCGTCGAATGCTTGCCACGCGGATCATCCTCGCGCCAGGTCACATCCCAGACATGCGATTGAATCGCATCGCTGACACGTCCCTGATGCGAACCTACTGCGTAGTCGTAACGCAGATACTGGATCTTGTAGATCGCCGGCATGTGCTCGTCGCTATAGCGCCACATGCGACGAGTGCGCGCACGATCATGTTGCAGAATGTCGTCCCGCCGATCTGTCGCGATACGATAGATCACCTCGGGCACCGTATAATTGGGGGCAAGCGCAGCGAAGTAATTCCCCCACCCTCCGTAACCGGCGGTCGGTGGAGTATTCCCAAACAGAATCCAAGAGAAAAACGAGGAGA
Organism: Opitutaceae bacterium; assembly: GCA_002713695.1. Classification (GTDB taxonomy): domain Bacteria; phylum Verrucomicrobiota; class Verrucomicrobiia; order Opitutales; family Opitutaceae; genus Cephaloticoccus. The sequence continues at coordinate 288,382 of PAUB01000029.1, read as the reverse complement.
GAGAATTCCAACGCTGAAGCGCCGACGAATCATCAGTGCGTGAATTCGGTCCCCGCAGGACGCCTTCAAGCGAGACATTGGCCAATTCGGCAAACAACCAGTCGAGCATCATGTGACCACGTTGTTTCATTTCCAGATCCTTCGCATAAGTGGCCAACATCAACATTGGAATCGCGTATTCGCCGATGTAGTGGGTGGCGTTGTATTCCCCCTGCCCGATGGTGGTAGTAAGATCCATCCAATCGATCAACCAACCGCGCGCCTCCTCCAGATTGGCAGAGGATGAATTTCCCGTATACCAAGTTTGGCCCGGTTCATTCGGATAAAGTTCGGACATCAGGTAAAGCGATGCATGATACATCACCCAGTGATTTTCGGTATCACCACGCAATTGGCGCTCATTGCGCCAGGCCTCGCGGATGGATCCACGGGCTTCCGCCGAGAGTTTATCTTGCCCAGCCAAGGCTACAATCGCACTAGGGAACATCCAGAAAGGACCCGTTCCGGGTGTTTCCATCATTTCAATAACCCGCTGATTACATTCCTCGACGCGCTGGTTGCGCTCCAAGAGCATCGTGATCACCGCGAAACCCAGTCTGGCGGGTCGGCTATCGTCATCGATACGACTGAAGCGCCAATCGTAAACCTCGTTGACGCGGTTCAAATAAGCCGCCCGGCGTTCACCTGCATCTTGGATAACTTCGCGGGAAGGCGGAGGGCCCTCATAAGAGGGCTGAGCCTGCGTCAGGCTAATGGCGGTGACGGCAACGAAAGCGCTGCCCAGAGACCCAATCAATTTAATATAATTCATGGCTAGGGGTGGGTGGTATCAGAGATGGTGAGCGTGTTAAAATCGAGCACTCGCTTAAGATTTCCGTGGGAAATCGTGAGCTTACGACCACCCACTTCCGTATTGAGATGCGTGCCGCCAAAAAGTTTCCATTTCGTATAATCGAGCGGATCTCCATTCACGATCGGCGCTTCCCCGTAGGTCACGGAAACCTGCTTTCCGCGAAGGGTTGTCATCTTAACCGAAGGCACCGGATCAAGCTGAAACTCCAATGGCAGGGACAAGATCGTTTTTTGAAAATCCTCAAAACTAGAAAACTCCGAGACACTCGCGATCTGCACAATCGTCCCGTTTTTGACGTGAGGACTCACGGGCACTTTGCTGCCAGTCGGAGCACGCTCGTATGCGTAACCAGTGGTAGATGGTATGCGACGATAGATGCGATGTGCAATCCATTCATAAGGCGCGAGCGGGCGATAAGCGATGTAGGCATCTCCACCTCGCGCAAAAATCCATCCGGAATGATGCTCGGTCAAATTTTGCAGATCTTTCGAAAAGAACCCGTTGACCCGAAAAAATCTCTCAGCGGGTAGAATATCGTAGAGCGCGATGATCGTATCGAGATCCTGAAAAACTTTTTCGTAGGGCGAGCAACCCAACAGCTTATCTGCCGAATTATAGGATGGTTTGCCCGAGATCTCCAACACCACAGGTAGCATTTCCGGATAGGTGCCGAAAAACTTCTGCAACACTTTTTGCGACCAGTGAGGATGAGTCGAAAACAACGACGTGTACTTCCCGCGGGGGTCCTTCTCCCTCCACGTCACATCCCAAACATGGGCTTGAATAGGGACACTTCGGCCACCCAGATGTGAGCCCACGGCATAGTCGCGACGCTGATACTGGATCTTGTAGATCGCGGGCGAAAGCTCATCGCTGTAGCGCCACGCGCGACGTGCACGGGCAAGATCTAGCTGGAGAATATCCTTCTGACGATCAATCGCGATCCGGTAGATCACCTCGGGCACTTCGTAGTTTATCGCAAGCGCCGCAAAATGATTTCCCCAACCACCGTATCCTTTCGGAGGAGGAGTCGTTTCGAACAACAACCAAGAAAAAACGAAGCTAAAGCGTTCCAACGTTCCACCACGGATGTGTCATCCGTACGGGCATTGGGACCGCGCAACACTCCCTCTAAGGTCACGGTAGCAAACTCTGCAAAGAGCCAATCCAGCATCATCCGTCCGCGCTTTCGCATTTTCGGATCTTCAGCAAAGGAAGCCAGCATCAGCATGGGAATCGCGTATTCACCTATGTAATGAGAGGGATTGTATTCTCCCTGTCCGATTGTGGTCGCGGTGTTCATCCAGTCGATCAGCCAACCACGCGCTTCGATCAGATTTTTCTCAGAACTGTTACCCGTATACCATGTCTCCCCTGATTCGTTGTGGTAGAGTTCCGACATCAGATAGAGCGAAGTATGATACATCACCCAATGGTTCTCCGTATCTCCTCTTTGTTGTCGGGTGGTGCGCCACGCTTCCCGAATCGAAGCATGCGCTTCCGCCGAAAGTTTATCGCGACCAGCCAAAGCTACCATCGCACTGGGAAACATCCAAAACGGCCCCGTGCCAGGGTCCTCCATCAACTCAAGCACACGTCGATTACAGACATCAATCCGCTCTTCCATCATCAAAAGCATCACGATGGCCGAAAAATCAGGCACACTTTGGGGGTCGTCCAGATCATGGAGTCCAATCCGCCAATCATGAACTTCTTCAACCCGGGCCAGATAAGCCGCGCGACGCTCCAAGTTGTCTTCAACTACCGCCCGAGAAGGCGGAGGTGCTTCAAACGAAGGCTGCGCCTGTAAATCTCCTGCGAGCGCGCAGGACGCAATAAGTCCGAGAAGAACAGGCGAGAGCTTAGACACGTTTTAGGGGGAGCCGGTATCGATAATCGTCAATGTATTGAAATCGAGCACGCGTTTCAGATCGCCATGGGTGATCGCTAGTTTGCGCCCCCCGACTTCTGCGTTGAGATGGGTGCCTTCGAAGAGTTTCCACTGCGAATAATCGAGGGGTGTGCCATTCACGACCGGCGCTTCACCGTAGGTAAACGATACTTGCTTACCGCGTAGAGTGGTCACTTTGACCGTGGGCACCGGATCAAGCGAATACTCAAATGGTAATGCGATGATCGCGGACTGGAAGGCTTCGTAGCTCCCAAATTCAGCCGCACTGGCAGCCTGCACAATCGTGCCGTTTTTAACATGCGGGCTGACCAATATCCGGCCACCAGTGTGGTCGCGAGCATAAGCACGACCAACCGTCGATGCGGTGCGGCGGTAGTTGAGATGCGGAATCCATTCGTAGGGTGCGAGCGGGCGATACGCGAGATAGGCATCCCCACCCTTGGCGAAGATCCAACCCGCTTTATGCTCAATCACATTTCGCAAATCCTTCGAGAAGAATCCGTTCACCTGCGGGAAGCGTTCGTCGGGATCGATATCGTAAAGCGCGATCACCGTATCGAGATCCTGAAAGACTTTCTCGTAAGGTGAGCAGCCGAGAATCTTATCCGGTGAATCGTAGGAAGGCTTACCCTCCACTGCGACACCGCGTGGCATCGGCTCCAGGAAGGTGGCGAACTGCATCTGCATCACTTTCCCGGAGGAATGAGGATGCAGGGAAAATAGTGTCGGGTGTTTGCCGCGGGGATCATCTTCGCGCCACGTAACATCCCAAACATGCGCCTGAATCGCATCTGTGATCCGACCCTGCTGCGAACCCACCGCGTAGTCGTCATGCAAATACTGAGTCTTGTAGATCGCGGGCATATGCTCATCGCTGTAGCGCCACATCCGGCGCGTGCGCGCGCGGTCGTGCTGCAATATATCGCCCGGTCGATCCGTCGCGATACGGTAGATTACTTCCGGCACTTCATAGTTTTCGCCGAACATCGCGAAGTAAATGCCAAAGCCACCATAGCTGATTGTCGGCGCGGTATTGCCGAACAGCATCCACGAAAATGAGGTAGCGAGCGCGTTCCAACGTTCCATCACCGAAGTATCATCCGTGCGTGAATTCGGACCGCGAAGCACACCATCCAAGGTGACTGTGGCCAATTCGGCGAAGAGCCAATCGAGCATCATGGTTCCCCGTTTTTTCATCTCCGGATTTTCCGCAAACGTAGCGAGCATCAGCATGGGGATGGCATATTCTCCTATATAATGTGTAGGGTTGTATTCGCCCTGCCCAATCGAGGTGGTGATGTCCATCCAATCGAGGATCCAACCGCGAGCTTCTTCTAAGTTCTCTTCCGAGCTTCTACCAGTATACCAAGTTTCGCCAGGGTCGTTCGGATAGAGCTCGGACATGAGATACAAAGACACGTGATACATCGTCCAATGATTCTCGGTGTCGCCGCGCAATTGACGCGCGCTCCCCCACGCAGAACGAATGGAGGCTCTCGCTTCCAGAGATAAGGTATCGCGACCGACAAATGCGGCGATCGTCGTCGGAAACATCCAGAAGGGTCCCGTGCCAGGATCGGCCATCAAACGAATGATCGCCTCATTACACTCTTCAATCCGCTCTCCACGTTTCAGCAACATCGACGCCGTAGCGATATCGATGGCTATCTTCTTTTCCCGATTGTCGAGACGTCCAATCCGCCAGTCGAAGACTTCTTCGAGGCGTTCAAGATAAGCGGCGCGACGTTCAGTCGGATCTTCGATCACTTGCCGCACAGGCATCGTTGATTCGTAGGCGGGCTGTGCGATTAGATGCGCGCAGGCTAAAGCGCCACAAAGCGCAGCGGTAAATAGAATCTTAAAAGTCATGTCAAAAAGAGCTGTTAAGGTTGAGCCCGAGGAGCTGAGGTGAAGTAGTTCACCAAGGAACCATCGAACGCTTCAGCCTGCCAGGTGCGGCCAAAATCATCGGAATAATAGAGGGTCTCTTTAAAAACACTCGCGTAGAGGCGACCGGTGTTGTGATCGACTCCCACACGCCAGACGCGAGGGTCTTTTGGCAGGCCTTCATTGCGGTCTTTCCAAGTCTTACCGCCATCTTCACTCGTCCAAGCGCCATCAGCCCATCCCCCGACTGCCATCCGCAGATCGTTAGTCAGATCGAAAGTCACATTGTAGATCGGATTCTCTTTCGTGAGTCCGTCGATTTGACTCCAGGTGAGTCCGGCATCGCGCGACTCCCAGGCACCGTGGTTATCCGTCACGGCCAACCAATGCGCCGGATCATGCGGCGACTGTTCCAGATCGTTGACCTGCGTGGTCGTCGGCAGCACTTGGCGCCAGTTTAGACCCGCATCTTCGGTCAGAAATATTCCTTTTTCGCATCCCGCCATGACCCGCCCTGCGGTGGTGCGATCAATCTCGATGGTCTTGGTAAATTTGCCGCGATCAGGTAAACCATTCTCCCGTCGAATAATCGTCTTACCTTGATCGAGAGATACACCCACGCCATCGGGCAAGGCGAGGTAAACGGTATCAGGCGAGTTCGGATCGACAGCCACATCCTGCCCTTCCGTCATATCCCAGCTATTCACCATGCGCCAACCTTTGCCCCCATCATAGCTGACCCATAAGCCGTTTAACGTCGAGGTGTAGATCACGTTTGGGTCGCGCGGGTCAAAGGCCACCGCAGTGATCGTCGTGTCGTTGTAACCGAAGTGTTGCCACTTCATGTTGTCATCGAGACGGAAGAGGCCGTTGGTCGTGACGATTTTCGAACCGATCACGTAGCCTTTGTTAATATTGGCACAGATAATAAAATCCTGAGCGGCCGGGGCCATCGACGCCGTGAGGCCAAGTATCAAGGCGATTGAGAGGAGACGTTTTAGTTTAAGCATGGGAAAAGCGTTCTGGTATTGCGGGGTTAAAGGGATGTCGTCATGAAATAACAGGATGAAAAATATCCTGCTTCTTACGGTTCTCTTTTTAAGTTTTCTAGGTTTGGCGCGAGCCGGTGATGCCTACCGCGCGCTGCAATCTCCGGAAACTCGTCTGGCAGCTGCGAATATCGTGCTGCCTGAAGTGCCGGCGGCGATTGCCAACTACGTGCCGGCGGTAAGAATGGGAAATATCATAGTCCTCGCAGGTCAAATCGCAAAGGGAAGCGATGGAAAATTCATCACCGGCAAAGTCGGTGTCGATCTCACTCTTGAGGAGGGAGCCATGGCCGCCCGGATCTGCGCGATCCAGTTGATCGCTGCGCTGAAAGCCGAGATCGGCGACCTCTCCAAAGTGAGGCGGATCGTCCGGGTGGGTGGATTCGTAAACTGTCCAGACGATTACACCTCGCAGTCCAAAGTCGTCAACGGCGCCTCTGATCTGCTGGTCGAAATCTTCGGTGAGGCCGGACGTCACGCGCGAGCTGCCGTCGGAGTCCCTTCGTTGCCCGCTGGTGCTCCAGTGGAAATCGAAATGATGGTCGAGCTTAAAGACTAAGCTAACGACATAAGATCAAGCTTTGCGGACGATCTCGTTAATTGAAGCAAGCAGCAGCTCACATTCCTGAGCGGAGTTAAATAGGTGCGTGGAAACGCGCACCGAATTAAGCCCTTGCTCACTCACAGGCCGGAGCCGGAAACGATGCTGGGCTGCGAGCACTCTCAGCAAATCGTTGTAACTGATCCGAGGGGTGCGAAAGCCCATGATCGAAGCACAAAGCTCCGGACGTTCGGGAGTCAACACCTCGATCGAGGGGATTTTCTGAAGCCCCTGACGCAACTGCGCGGACAGGGCTCGACCGTGAGCCGCGATCCGCTCGCGCCCCACTTCATTCTGAAAATCTATCGCCGCCGCCACACCAAGTATACTAGCGGCGTTGCGCGTGCCATACTCGTGACGAGTGGCGTTTTTGACGTAGGTCATATTAGCATCTGCAATGAGACGGTTATTTTCCTGATCCATTGGAATCGGCCCGGTATAGGAACCCGCAGCAATCGGAATCACCTCGTCGTTGCGATCCTTACGAATGAAAAGAATGCCCGTTTCGTGGGGTGCCCCTAACCATTTGTGACCGCTGGTCGCATAAGAGTCGCACCCCGCCTCCTCCATGGTGAAGGGAAACATACCCGCGCTCTGCGCCCCATCGATGTGAAACCAGATGCCGTGCTTTTGAGCGAGTTTGGCGATCTCAGCGGCAGGAAGTAAGATACCCGTCGGGGCAGTCACGTGACTAATCTGAATTACTTTGGTGCGCGACGTGATCAACTCGCGGATTCGCGCCAGATTGCCTTCGACACTTTCGGTATCGGGTTCAAATAGCTTCACCACCACTCCTCGTCGGATAGCTTGATTATACCAAGGCCCAGAACCACCGGGGTGGGCATGGTTTTCGAAAATAACTTCATCGCCCTCTTCCAGTTTCATCCCGCCCGCGATAATGGAGTTCCCTTCCGTCGCGTTGCGGGTGAAGCAGATTTCAGAGGCTTCGGTGCCGAAAAATTTGGCGGTCGTTTCCCGAGCTCCCCCAAAGGACTGGTGATCGTGCTCTGAAATCGTTTGGTTGTGATGCATTACATCCGTAAAGACCTTGAGCACTGGTCTGGAGGCTGGTCCCAAGCCACCCGTATTCATGTAATGAAGATCAGGCTCGAGGAGATATTGCTGGCGAACCGCTTTCCAAAAAGAGGCGTCATCAGAGGCGCTGTAATCCGGCAAATCTACTTTGATGCCGTGGGCATTATCGGTGGTCGCACAGCCAATGCTGGGGCCAGCCAATGCACCGAGGGTGCCGAGACCGACACCGCGGAGAAATGTTTTTCGATTCATGGGGTTAAGCTCTGAAATGAAAGGGTGTGATCGACAACATATTCGCCGCCAATGGGGATTTCCTGATTAGTATCGAACTGCATGGGGAAGGCTGCGAGGGGATAATCACGGCGGAGAAAACAATGCATCGGCCCCGTATTATTCTCAAACCGGATCACAACTCTGTTCAAAGTCGTATCGAGCTGACCATGCCACTCCATCCACCTGGCAGGGGCACCATGCACTGCCTCAACCCCTTCCAATCCGCCTTCAGCCACAATCTTAATTGTGGGATCGAGATGATCATCGAGAATTGCGCGAGCAGCCCGAAATTCGAGGCCGCAATAATGCGAGCCAGCCAATCCGCCATCGGAATGCGGGTTACCCAACGAGAGCACGCGACCGCTCACGTTATTTAGGTAACTCTTAAAACGCAGCGTCCATGTTTTCGCCTTTTCATTGAGCAACACCTCGATGGAACGATGCTCTTGAAAAATCACTTCATCCAAACGGCGCCATTCAAGAGCGTGCGCCAGAAATGCGCGATCATCCTGCGCATAGAGTTGATCCCAATCCATGTGAACCTGCGAACCGTGATCGTCGCGCCATTTGTAGCCATCCTCGAGGCAAGTGGGGCCGCCCCAGAAATTCGTGCCGGACACATTATTCAACGTGTAGCAAAGCGCATGGTGCCACGGATGATCGTTGGGGCGGAAGTTGGTCAGCGTATCGCCATCGAGGGAATTAACCGGATGAAAATACGGCTTGGGCGATTCCTTTGCTTCAAGCTCAGGACGATAAACATAACGGAAGAGCAAGAGCTCACCTGCATAAAGAGAAACCGCATCATTGGCTTCACGTTCGATTCTTAGTGCGTTCATGCGAGTGCGAAAGTCTCCTCAAATTTGCCCCCAGAGTGATTCCGGATTGTGCCATCAGGCATAGTGATTTTCGTTATGATTCCCGTCGGCACATTGGCCTGAAAATCAAGCTTTCCGTCAGCCACTTTCCACGACACCTCAATTAATCCGCGTGGCGTGCAAACGCTGCCGGAGGCGTGAGTGAGACCGCAGAGATTCGGCGTGATCTCGATGGCTTCGTAACCCGGCTTAACTGGTGTCACGCCCAGGATGCGTTGCTGAAATTCGAGAATAGGATGGGCCGACCAAGCGTGGCACATCGAGCGCCAATAGCTGTTCTCTTCCACGAAAGTGGAAAGCCCGTAATTAATGGATTCGAGCCATGGGCCAAGGTTATCGCGCATGGTTTCGTAGTGTCCGGCCTTGTGCATCGCGGAGAAACCGAAGTGCAACCAGAAGAACGAACCGGGGGCCAGTTTTTTGTCATTCGGAAACCGTTGGAAAATCTTTTCGTATTCCTTTGGACCAGCAAAGCCCGCGACAATCGCCCAAGCGTTTCCGTATTGGCTGACCTCAGGACCACCGGGTTGATCGAAGTAAAGCCCCTCTTCTTCCGACCAGAAAAGCTCATGCGCTTTTTTGCGTAAACGAGCCACCTCGTCGCGCAGGTTTTTCGCCTCGGCATCATTGCCATCGGCTTCCGTCATCCAAGCGACTTCTTCGAGTGCGTTGATGTATTGAGCAGAGTGAATACACGTCGCGCCGGTATCGGAACCGGGCACCACGCCACGTGGCCACCAAGGGCACCAATCGGTCATGTTCCAATAAGGCAATTTAGACGGCAATCCGTCTTCATTCGTATGACGGCGATACCAATCAAGGACACCGCGCATACCCGGCAACATATCCGCCAGCGTGGCGCGATCAGCCGTATACATATAGTAATCACGAACCGTCGTGATCCAATGAATACTCCAAGCAGGCAACACTTGCACGAGACGCGAAGGATAACGCGCCTGGGTCAGCCCATCAGTGACGCGCGACCAATCGAAATGATAAATGGATTGGCGACTGAGTTGCGAATCACCGGTGGTCAGCATGCCGAGTTTCGAGGTGATCATCGTATCACCCGCATACTGCATCTGTTCGTAGTAAGGCCCATCTTCGTAGGTCTCATGCGAACACATTCGCATGGTGTGCAGACCGACGTTCCAGATCTTATTGAGCGAGGGATCCGACGAATCAAACTTCGCCTTCACGTGATATGGGTAAGCCGTGAAACGCTGTTTGATCGCGTGAATCGTAAATGGAGCGTCGCCTACTTCGATGCGCAATCCGATGTAGCGGAAGGTCCGCCAGTGTAGCGTTTCGAAAACCTCATCGCGACCGGGCACATCCCAGATATCACACCACCCCGTGACCTCGCCGCGGCGATCAAAAGTCCACCCGCGCTCTTCATCCGCAAAGTGGGCCGCCAGATTGTCCAACGATTGTTTTTTACCGAGGAGTTTAGCGCCGGGAGTATCCCATGGGAGCCGCAGAGCTTCAGCATAAGTCAAACGCACGTTGCTCCCCTCACCACCCGAAGTCACCAAGTGCGGAAACGCCGTCGTGAGCGTGTCCATATCGAGCACGAGATCGACCCTCGTTCCAGCTGGAAGCGTGAGGGATTGATTCTCCTGCAAGAGCGCCTTCCATTCGGCCGAAACTGCTTCGCCGCCACTCAAATAGGCGTCGGGAAATCTTTCCAATTCGCCTTCCTCCAGCATCGGAATCATCCGCGGCATCAATCCATAAGGGCTCGCCGGATCGCGACGGTTTTCTTTCAGCTCGGCCTTAAATAACACGTGAGCGTTTAGCCACGCCGAATCATCAAATTCCGGGCCGGTCCAGCCCTCGGGAATCAATCCCGAGACGCGGTGTTCGAAGTAACCGAGGTAACCTTCAAAAGTCGTGTTTTCGTTTTGGAATCGAAACGCCTTATCCACGGCCACCTTCCAAGAATCATCCGTGCGGAGATCGATGATCGCCTCTCCTTGCATGTCTTGAAGCGCGCCTTCGAGCACGAATCCACCGGTATACGTCATGACCGAACAAGGGGGGCCTAACAAAGCCGGACGATGCGCCACGCGCGACATATCCAGCACGATCGCGGAGAGCACATTTTTACCCGCGCGCAGATGCGGCGTCAGATTAAACGAATCATAAAAATGATGGATAATATCGCCCTTGGCCGGACCGCGACCAATGAAGGTGCCGTTGCAATAAAACAGGTAGCGGCTATCCGCCGACAAATCGACGTGCAGGCTAACCGCAGCCGGATCCGACACCTCAAAGGTGCGACGGAAATAGCGCACTTGGTAGTGCGATGGCGACGCCGACTCAGGAGCGGGAGCGAGATGGGAACCCTCAGCGGACCAAATCCACGAGGCAGAATTTACGAATGATTGTTCAGACACAGAAAGTGAGGCTGTTCGGATTATTACTGGGACAACAGCGTAAAGAGAAAAGAAGTAAAAAGGCAGAGACTGGAATTACTGGACAGCATCTTCCGTTTCTTGAGCCGCAGGTTGAGTAAAATCGAGGAGATAACGCTCGTCACCGTAGTGAAGATCAAGCCGCCGACTCTCACGCTTTTCATAAGCATAAGGTCCGTCAAACAAAGGCCAATTCGCATAATCGACGGGCACCCCATTCACCGTCGGGATATCGCCGTAGCGTGCACTCAGAACAGTGCCGTCTAGCGTAGTGAACGCAGCCTCGGGGGTGGTTTCCAATGAGAAGCTAAGTGGTAACGCGCGCACCGCCTTTTTGAACGCATCAAAGTCGGCATAATCACGCACTGGCGCGACCTGCACGATGTAGCCGTTTATAAGAGAGTTACTCACCAAACACTGATGCCCCACCCCCCATTCGCTGAACCCGCGCCCCACCGAACCACCGTGCTCACCACCGATCAGACCGGTCCAATCGTTCGGCTTCCAAACTCCGGGAGCAAAGGGACGATAAGCGATGTAAAGAGGGCCGCCTTGCGAGAATATCCAACCGGAATCGTCGGCGTCCGTGTGTTCAAGATCGCGGGAGAAAAACGTGGTGATATGCGGGAATCGCCCACCCTCAGGTAGATCGTAAAGCGCGATGAGCGCAGTGCCATGTTGCATGACCTGTTCATAGGGCGAACCACTAGCCAGCTTGTCCTCGGAATCGTAATCGATCTTGGAGCGCGTGATGATGTCGGTGATGGTATCCGCGAGTTCCGCAAAATACATCGTGCCTTCGATAAACGACGAATAAGGCTGCACTGCGAAGAACGTGTTGGCCGCTTGGCGTCTCGGATTGTCGGTCCTCCAAACAAGACTCCACGTTTGTTGCTGGATCGGTTGAAGCAAGCCACCTTGGGAGGAGCCAAAAACAAAATCGCGATCCACGTAGCTGTATTTGTAAACCGGCACTGACCGTCTGTCTCCGATCACGATGGAACGCGGCCCGGCATTACGCATCCGCCAACGAGTCCGCTTCAGTTCGCGTTCTACATAAGGCCGATCTCGATCACGCGCGATGCGTTCGAGGATCGGTGGCGGCTCATAACCACTCAGAGCGAGAAACCGATTAGCCGTCTCAGGGTGATGTTTACCAAAGCCAAAAAGTAGCCAGCCAATGTTGGCGCTGGGGGTGCGACCGGGAGCCAAAATCTGATGGGGATAGATGCGGCTGTGCGCCCCGCCGTAAAAGCCATCCACATGCTCGACCGCATAGTCGTAGATCAGGTAATCGAGCATCATCCGCGCCTTCTCCTTTAACTCAAAATCATCCGCGAAACCGGCCAGCAATGAAAGCGGCGCGAGGTAGGCACCCAGGTATCCGGGCGAATCGTATTCACCCTGCCCGTAGCTCGTCGTCACCGCGATCCAATGCAGCAAATACTCGCGAGCTATCGATTGATTTTCGTCGGAAGATTTACCGTTAAACCACTCATCAGGTCCCGCCTCGGGCATAAGCTGCGCGGCAATCGTCAACCCCGCATAATAGACCACCCAATGGTTCTCCGTATCTCCACGACTCGGCCAATAAATTTTCCAAAGTTCCTGAATGCGCGCCCAAGTGGGAGCATCGATTTAGTCGTGCCCGGTCGCCATCACAATCGCGATCAGATAGGTCCAAAACATGTTAGCCGTGGGCATCGGCTCATTGATTAACCGCAGTCGAGCCAGCGCGACTTCACGATGCTCCCCACGTTGCAAGGCCGCCGCGATATTGAGAAAACCTCCCTTGGTCAGATCTTTAGCATCAAGGATAGAAACCATCTGATCGAGAACTGTCTCGCGGCGTTCCTGAAACCGATTTGAGATAGCTTCATCCACGAGCGAAAGTCCGGGCTGTGCTCCTCCCGTGGAGCTCAGCCATACCGCCAAAACGACACCGAGTAAAATCCGTCGAATCCTCATCGTTGCAGCACGTATTTAACAACCACAACGTAAGGCGTAATTAGCGATTAGTTGCTGCTCTGAACGAAGACGAAATCAAACCCATAGGAGCCCATCAGGCCGCTCTCTTGCCACGTCTTTCCGAGATCGTCGGAACGATAGAACCCTTTTTCGAAAGTGGACACCCAAAGTCGATTCGCAACGTCGGGATCAAACGCCAGGACGAAAATATTTTTCGTGGGCAATCCGGCAGAACGATCAGACCAAGTTTTCCCGCCATCGGCAGAAACTCGCACCCCTGCACCCCAGCCGCCCACGGCCATATTGGCAGCGGAGTGCCCATCAAGCGCCGCAGCATAAAGATTATTCTCGGCCGAGCCAGAATCAGTCGGCATCCACGTTTCACCCGCATCGCGAGAGAGCCATACCCCGCGCCCTTGCGTGCCTGCGAGCATCAGCTGTGGGTTAACTCCACTTTGCACCATTCGCAGAGCAGTGGCGGGCGGTGAATCGGTGCGCGACCATGTCTTGGCGCCGTTGGTTGAGAGGTAAATACCATCTTCCGTGCCCAGCAGCACACGACCCGGAGTCTGCGAATCAGCGACTACGGTCTGGCAAAAAAGCAGGTTGAGTCCTGCTTGGGCATGCTGCCAAGTCGCGCCACCATCGGTGCTGCGTAAAGGTCCCCAACACGTGCTGGCATAAAACTCATTTGGATTTGATGGATTCACCGCAAACGTGCGCACATCCATGACATCCCAACCTGTGGTCAGACGCCACGATTGGCCTGCATCCGTCGATCGCAAAACCCCATCACCGGAGGCCACGAGCATGACTCTCCCATCGCTTCCCGGCTGCACGGCCACGGAATTAACGCCCAAAACTCGCGGACCGAAAGGTTGCCAAGAACCATCAGAATGTAATCGATATAGACCCGAATCAGTCGGCGTGGAACTGTTTTTCTGCGCCCCCGTCATCGCGACAGCCGCATAGAGTTCGTGCGAAGATTGAGGTGGCTTAGCGCAGGCTGGCGCCAAGGCGAGAACGAAAGAAAGAAGATAGAAATTCGGAGTTTTCATCAATGGATAGGATCGACGGTTTTAAGAGTGGAAGAACGAGTAAAATCCAGAAGGTAGCGTTCGCCACCTTGACGGATTTCGAGGCGCTGACTGCCTTTCTCTTCGTAGGCAAACGGACTATCATAGAGCGGCCAATTATAGTAATCGATCGGCTCGTTATTCACAGTCGGCGTATCACCATAACGGGCATGCAACACGGTGCCATCTAATGAGGTGAAGGTCGCTTCGGGAGCACCATTGGTGGAAAATTTTAGCGGCAACGCACGCACCGCAGTTTTGAAATCGGCAAACGAATCGTAATCACGCACGGCTGCCACTTGGACCACGTATCCGTTTTTCAATGACTCGCTGACTAAGCATTTGTGGCCGCTGCCCCATTGATCGACATTGGCAGAAATAAATCCACCCGCGCCGCCGGCAAGTAGACCGGTCCAGTCATTAGGTTTCCAGACACCAGGAGCAAAGGGACGATAGGCGATATAGGTCGGACCGCCTTGAGCGAAGATCCAACCAGAATCATGCTCATCGATATCTATCAGGTCGCGTGAGAAAAATGCCGTGGTGTGTGGGAAGCGAGTGCCGGGCTCGATATCGTAAAGCGCAATCAACGCGGTGCCGTGTTGGAAAACTTCTTCGTAGGGCGAACCACTCGCGAGCTTATCCGCGGAATCGTAATCAACCTTAGATCGGGCGATTAAATCGGTGACTGTGTCCACGTCGTTGCCAAAAAACATCGTGCCTTCAAAAGAAGATGAATAAGGGTGCACCGCAAAGAACGTATTGGCCGCTTCAGCCAAAGGCTGATCCGTGCTCCATTTTAGACTCCAAGTCTGCTGTTGGATAGGTTGCAACAAACCACCCTGCGTCGAACCGAGGGCGAATTCGCGGTCTATATAGCTATATTTGTAAACCGGGATCGTGCGTTTGTCGTGAATGGTGAAGGAGAGCGGTCCGGCATTGCGCATGCGCCAGCGAGTGCGCTTCAACTCGCGCTCGACGTAGGGTTCCTCGCGATCTCGAGCCACGCGTTCCAGGATGGGTGGTGGCACATAGCCACTTAACGCGAGAAGGATGTTGCCAGCGCGAGGGGCCGCCGGCGTGTCGCCCAAACCAAATGCAAACCAACCCAGAGTAGAACTGTAAGCATTGCCCGGCACCATGATTTGTTTTGGATAGACACGGCTGTGCGCACCGCCGTAAGAGCCCTTCACCTGCTCAACCGCATAATCGAAAATCAGGTAGTCCAACATCATGTGCGCCTTCTGCCGCAATTCAGGATCTTCCGCCCACCCGGCCAGCAGTGCCATCGGGATAATGTATTCCTCAATGTAATTAGGAGAGTCGTATTCACCCTGACCATAACTGGTCGTAATCTTCATCCAGTGCTCGATGTAGGATTTTGCTATCGCTAAATTTTCAGCCGAGGATTGCCCGTTAAACCAATCCTCCGGTCCGGCGGCGGGCCATGTCTGCGCTACTAAGTAACGGGTGGCGTAGCTCATCGCCCAGTGGTTTTCCGTATCACCACGATTAGGCCAATAGATTTTCCAGAGTTCCTGAATGCGATCCCACGACTTTTCGTCGAGGGTTCCACGTCCTGCCATCATCACCGTTACCATCGGGTAAGCCCAGAACATGTTACGTTTGGGCATAGGCTCCATCAACTGTCCAAGACGCTTGAGAGCGCCATCCACATTCTGTCCCGTTTGCAGGCAGGCGGCGATACCCATGTAATTTCCCCGTGGTCTAGGCTGCGCGTCCGGATTGACGGTCGCCGCTGACTTGGAGAGCACGATATCTCGCCGTTCTAAATAACGTCGCGTGATTTCCGCGCTCTTCAAGGAGACAGGCTCCTCAGCAGGATCAGCTAGTAAATTCCCAGTGGGAGCTAAAGTAAATGCAACTAGGGTCGCTCGAAAAAAGACCTGCTGGAAATTCATAATGAGAGGTGGGGAACTATACGAAAGGGCTACAAGTGGGCGCATCGATGAGTATTTCAACCCACATTTTTGAAAACTCATTTATCCATTCAGAATCGGGTCCAATGCCACGATAGGCATATTCGCTACCCTGATAATTCTACCTCCTGTGATATCGGTAGAGTAATAGTAAAAATGCCATTTAGCCGCTTTGGTTCTAGCTTGGTCGCCCTTTTTATTTCTTATCCTATTGCATATCATAATTTTATAAACATTATTTATCTAATTTATTTAGAGTTTCTCCTCTAACTCTGCTCTTCTTTGGGAGTTCGTCACCCAAAGTCCTTCCATCTACATCTTCCGTGTAACAATAAAACGTATCTTATTGTTTATATGATGTTTATGAGTCTTTTATTCTTGATAAACAAGGCCAATCCCTCTCGATCAGAGACGTGGCCCCAAAGCCCATCTGCGCAGCCCTGGAAGTATCTGCAGCTAGTTTATGTCGCTTAGAGCCCTAAATATCGGCTCGGAATAACCAGATATCAGTTACATCCAACTAGGCTTTACCCTTTGGAAAGCGACTCTTCCCCAAGAATATATCACCTATCTATCTATATTGCAGCATTTTACCTTATTCTTGATTACTTCTTCTTCTCACCTAGCAGAACCAAATATCACGCCGAATTGACTCCAGAAGCCCTCCTTGAAGCCATTCTGATGTCAGAGTATATCGTGATTAACCATATTTGGCCTACTTAATAGCCGCGCTGGCTATCAATCCCCTCATTTAGTGCACCTAGAAGTGAAATCAACTCTCTTGGCGAATTCAAAAACCCGGCGAATTCGTCACGTCGGATCCGCGATTCACCCCCAACTTGATTCCCAGCTCCAGCTCCCCAAATACTTCAAATGAATATCTACAATAAGAGGGTTGCATTCATAGGTAAAATCGCTTTTACATATTCTTACTTTTGATGGGTCCCAAGCCCGTCACAGGACAAATCACCCCCATATTGAAACCCAAAATCCTTAGAGAAACCCGCTCGACCAAAGCGCATTTGGCCAACACACCGCTGCTAAACCCATAAGAACCGTAGGTGCGTCTGTATTTAAACAGACACGACACTCACGCCATTACTACAGGACGGCTTTGCCGCGCTCCTTAAACACCTAACGGTGCTATTGGATCGTGCATGAGTTGCGCCTGTTTCTCGCGTCGACAATCTACGGACAATTAACTTTCCCACTTTTGGGTATGGTTTTAACCATCCCGAAACCCAAAGCCCGGCTCCCATTTCGGGAACCGGCAACTACAAAACACCAACATAATACATGAAACCAGAACCTAGCTATACAAAGCACAGGGCCAAATTTACTTTGGCTACCTGTTTGGCAGCACTGTTCGCCATTGCTATCGTGCCTGCAAATGCACAGCAATCCGACGATGCTGCTCTTGCTACTGATGAAGACGTCGAAACGCTTGGCGTGTTCGAAGTCTCCACAGACAAGGATTACGGCTATCTGAAAACCAATTCCGCTACGGCTACCCGTATCGGCATGGAAATTCAGAAAGTCCCGATGAACGTCTCCGTGCTCTCACGTGAGTTCCTCGACGACACCAATGCCCAATCCATCACCGACATCTTCCGTTACAGCGCTGCTGCCTCGGGTGACTCCCGCTTTGGCTGGCGTCGTCCTGCTAATGAAGCGACCCCTCAGGGTGTCTTCACGATGCGTGGTTTCGCGGTTAACACTCTGATGCGTAATGGCGTCTTCCGTTACATTTCCTACAATCTCGACAATGTTGAGCGGGTGGAAATCGTGAAGGGCCCTGCGGCGGTGTTCTTTGGTCAAGGCTACCCTGGTGGCGTGATCAATTACATCACCAAGCGTCCTTCGTTCACGAAGATCCCGACCACGTTCCGTTTCACCAAGGACGACAACAACGGCTCTAAGCTTGTCATCGATCACAACGCTGTGCTCTCGAAGAATGCTGCCTTCCGCGTTGTCGGTGCCTGGGAAGATACCTACGGCGATCGTAAATGGGAATTCAAGAAGAACATAAACATTACGCCTAGCTTGACCCTGAAGCCATACAAGAACGTCCAAGTGGTCCTCGAAGTTGAATCGCTCGATGAGTCTTTCAACGTGAACGATCTCGACTGGATCTATGGTGCTCACTTTGAGACCTGGCAGTCTTCCTCCAGCGACAAAGCGTCTCCACGTCACCGTAGCTATGGTGGTCACGTGCAAGATCTGCGCGCCGCCACCGGTAACTACTACATTCCTTACTACAACAGTATCGAACGTGGTGCTTACATCACGGATGCCCAAGGAAACTTCATCCAAGACACCAGCTTCAACTGGACCGCTCGTGGTGCCAAGGCTACCAAAAGTGTAGATACGTTCTCTGCTGAGATCTCAGCTTCTCCGTTTGACTGGTTGGACGCTAAGTATGTCTTCACGCATGATAACTCACGTTTTGATACGATCGAAGGCACCAATCGTCCTCACGCCAATGGCATCAACTGGAATTCAAATCCTGCTGCTACCGCTGGTTACTACCGCAATACATGGACTCACACGGTTGACGTAGTCGCCTCGTTCGAGTTGCTCGGCGTAAAGAACAAGGTCCTGACTGGTTACACCTTCTCGGATTGGACTCAGCAATACATGGCTGAAGATCCTGCTGCTGGTCGTCGCTGGTATGGCCACGTCCCAGGTGTCTGGAACGCTACCGCAAATCCTGCTGGCGCCGCCTCGATCCTTGGTGGATCCGGTGGTCAAGTGCCTCGGGATGCCGTCATCCGCGACCGTTATGGAGATATCAAACCTATCGCCGAAGTATTCAACTACTACGACCCTGGTTATGATATCGCTCCTGACGTAAGTCAGGCTCTTACTGTTGATCGCTCCGTGATGGATGGTTACAAGCAAGACCTGACCTCTACTTACATCAACTGGCAGGCTTCAATGCTTGATGATCGTCTCGATTTGATCGCTGGTTTCCGTCGTGAGACCAAGCAGAATAACGGACAGCATGCTATCTCGGTCTTTCCATGGATCGAAGCTCCATCCACTGCTTACACGGATACCGTCGCGTATCCACCAGGTGAGTATGGCTTCAGCGCTGGATACCAAGCGAGTAACTTCTCGACGCAAAAGGGTGACTCTTGGATGGGTGGCCTTTCTTACGCTCTGACGAAGGAGATCAACGTATACGCTTCGGTTTCGAAGACGTTTAAGTTCAACTCCGGCGTTCGTGGTGGTCAAAATGAGAAGGACGCGCTTCCTATCTATCAGAGTGCTCTCGACTTCGGTGGTGGTTCCTACTCATACCTCGGTCAAACGATCACCTCGGTGGCTCAGGCTGTCGCAGCTCACAGAGCCGTGGGCGCGTATGACGACATCCCGAATGAATCCGGTATGAACTGGGAAGTTGGCGCGAAGTTGACCAATGAAGACAGCAGCATCGTGGGAACGGTGTCTTTCTTCCGTGGCGAACGCACCAACCAGCGTCTTGATGATTCTGCCCGGACCTCCAATGCAGAAGAGCCCTACAATCGTAGCACTACGCTCTTCGGTATCGGAACGACTGGTTACAACCGTCGTAACTTCCGCTGGCGCACCACCGATCTGAAGAACCGGATCGAAGGTGCTGAAGCTGAAGTCATCTGGTCTCCAATGAAGAACTACCAGGCCGTCATCAACGGTTCTTGGCTGTGGACCGCTAAAACGGTTTACGACAAGACCAAGCCTGCTCCTGGCACGACTGCGTTTAATGCCCTGAGTGATAACTCAAAGGCCAACAATACCATCTACTACACGCAGCGGATTGAGAACGTTCCTGAGTATCGTTTCAATATGTTCAACAAATACACCTTCACGGACGGTCCTGTCCGCGGTGCATCGGTTGGCTTAGGTGTGCGTTACTCCTCGAAGACTGTGGTCTCCCGGTCGAACGCATGGTATGGCTTTTATGCCGGCGACTTCGTAGTCTTCGACGTCACTGTTAGCTATCCTTGGGAAGCTCTTGGTTATAAGATCAAGTCCTCCGTCGGTATCTACAATGTGACCGACAAGGATTACATGGAAGGCCGCTCTGCCTTGGCTCCTCCTCGTAACTGGACGTTCTCCAACACGGTTTCTTTCTAATCGTTTGTTGAACTGTTAAGTTAACAATACTTCAAGGCGGCTCCTCCGGGAGCCGCCTTTTTTGTGCCCAAATAACTTCCACTCTAATAAACCTTCACAGATTGCCAGTGGGTTAATAATCCGTTCAAAATCACAATGATGAATCCCACTCTTCTCGTTCTCGCCGCTGGTATGGGATCCCGCTACGGAGGACTCAAACAAGTCGATCCCGTCGGCCCCTTCGGTGAATCTGTCCTCGATTACGCCGTCTACGATGCCATCCGAGCAGGATACGGCCGCGTGGTCTTTGTCATCCGCCGTGATTTTGAAGACCTATTCCGCAATCAAATCGGCAGCAAATACAGCGGCCATATCGCGGTAGACTATGTTTTCCAATCAATCGAGGAACTCCCCGAAGGATTCACAACACCAGACTCACGCGAAAAACCATGGGGCACCGGTCACGCCGTCTGGTGCGCGCGCCACACGGTCAAAGGACCATTTGCCGTCATTAATGCCGATGATTTTTACGGCGCAGATTCGTTCGAGCAACTGGGTCAATTCCTGCGCCAACCCAAGACCGGATCGGTTGCAGACTTCGGCATGGTCGGCTATCGTCTCGCGAATACCTTATCAGAGAACGGAAGCGTTTCACGTGGGGTCTGCTCGGCAGATCAGACGGGGCTTCTCCAGGAGGTCGTAGAACACACCGCTATTCAGGCAAAGGATGTCGGAGTGGGTCAGAAATATACCGGCACCGAAATCGTTTCCCTCAACTGCTGGGGCTTTACTCCGGCTCTTTTCGCCGCGCTCGATCAACAATTCCAAGAGTTCCTTAATCGCCATCAGGAAGAGCCTAAAAGCGAATTCTATTTACCCGCCGCTGTCTCGACCATGATCACGCGCTCAGAAGCCCATGTCACCCTCCTCAACACGGAAAGCACATGGTTTGGAGTCACCTATCGCGAAGACAAACCACACGTAGTCGCCGCCATTGCCGACCTCGTGAAACGAGGCGACTACCCGGAGAAGCTGTTTTAGCCCCTGTCTGTACCCGCACCTTCAGGGTTAACTCCTCTTCGCAACCGGTTAAATGGCCATGGGCCGCGGCAGGCACTTGGGGGACCATCGAAATCAGCCCGCGCAAGCATACATGCGAAGTAGTCATTGAAGTGATCCACGGAACCCTCTCAATTGCCCTATTCATTCTTTCCGGTGCCGGAGAATTCAACTTTACTCGATCCAGAAATCTTGCCGCTGGCCGGAGATTTAACTTTGTCGTCACTATTACCTCATGAGTAACACGCCCGTCCCTCCGGATTTCACCGATATGATAAAACTCTTCGCCGTTACTGGCCGTTTTGTTTCCGCCCAGCCCTACGGCAGCGGACACATCAATGACAGTTACGTGGTAAATTACATCGGAGATAACGATCAGCCTGTCCGCTATGTCGCTCAACGTATAAACGACAACGTTTTCAAGAATGTCGAAGCACTCAATGAGAACGTGCAACGCGTCACCGCGCATCTCGCGTCAGACGCTGGCGACAATTCGCGGCAGCTCACCCTGATCAATACCATCGACGGACAAACCTGCACGCAAGACGCCCATGGCAAATACTGGCGCGTCTACGATTTCATCGAAGGCGCTCATACCGTGGATCGCGTGACCAATGAAGCTCAAGCTCGTGAAACCGCTCGGGCCTTCGGTGGCTTTCAAGCTCGCGTGGCCTCTCTTCCCGGCGATCGGCTCAAGGAAACCATTCCTAATTTCCATCACACGCGCAGTCGTTTCGAAAATTTCCGCCAAGCCGTCGAGGCAGATCAAGTGGGACGCGCAGCCGAAATTAGACCGGAGATTGATTTTGCCTATGCCCGTGAAGCCGATACCGCTGTGCTCATAAATTTCTTGGCTGAGGGTAAAGTTCTCGAGCGCGTCACTCATAACGACACGAAGATCAATAATGTCATGCTCGATGACCAAACGCAGCGGGCCGTCGCGGTGATTGACTTGGATACAGTGATGCCGGGGCTACCGCTCTACGATTTTGGGGAAATGGTGCGCACTTCGGCCAGTTCGACCGATGAAGATGATCCTCATCCGGAGAATATGCGGCTCGAGCTCCCTTATTTTAGGGCCTTGGTGGAAGGTTATCTTTCATCAGAATTCGGCTCCGTGCTGAATAAGACCGAACGACAGCATCTCGGATTCGCCGGAAAATTGATGACGTATGAGAACCTCATCAGGTTTCTCACTGATTACCTCCAAGGTGATACCTACTACAAAATTGACCATCCCAAGCATAACCTTGATCGCGCCCGCACGCAGATGGCTTTGGTGCAGAGCATCGAGGAACAAACCGAGGCCATGAACGCTGTTGTCGCAGACGTGTATGCTCAGTCATGAAACTGCTTCATTCGCAATCAGACATCTTCACTCCCGACGGAACCGATCCGGACGTGGCACTCGCGCGCACGACGCATCTGTGCGTAATCGCCCATCAAGACGATATCGAGATCAACGCCTATCCTGCAGTAGCCGAATGCTACGGCCACAATGATCGATTCTTCACCGGAGTCACCGTGAGCAATGGATCCGGCTCCTCACGCACCGGGCCTTTTGCCGATTACACTGACGAACAAATGCAAGCCGTGCGAGCCGAGGAACAGCGAGAAGCAGCTCGGCTCGGCCAATACAACCTACAGCTCCAACTCGGCTACCCCAGCGCAGACGTAAAGCAAGCTGGCCACGAGAACGTGATGGCCGATTTGACCGCGATATTTTCTGCCTGCCGACCGGAAATCGTTTATCTCCACCAACCACTCGATAAACATGATACTCATGTCGCGGTGCTCCTGCGGTGTATCGAAGCTATACGCGCCCTACCTATCGATCAACGCCCACCCAAGGTGCTCGGCATCGAAGCATGGCGCGGACTCGACTGGCTCCTAGACGATGAGAAAATCGCGCTCGATTCTAGTGCACATCCCGATTTGGCGATGAAACTCATGCACGTATTCGCCTCTCAAATCGCGGGAGGCAAACGCTACGACGAAGCGGCCTTAGGGCGTCGTCGCGCCAACGCGACTTTTCATACTTCCCACGCTAGTGATGAATTCACCGAGCTCACCTGGGCCATTGATCTCACTCCGCTGATCCTTGATGACGCCTTATCAATGACTGAGTTTGCCCAAGATCGTGTGGACCGATTGCGCAAGGATGTCGCTGACAGAATTTCGCGAATGAGCTGACCGCCTTAATGGCTGGTGCGGACAAATTCGTTCATAAACTTCTCTTCCGCATCGAGATTGCCGACCAAGACCATGGTGGCTTTCCCTTCTAATATTGTTTCGGGCGGAGGATTCACATTTCGCCGACCGTCAATTTCCAACGCGATCACCGTGCAACCCGTTTCTGATCGCACTCCAGATTTGGCAATCGTGAGGTCCTCCAGTGATGGCGGCACAATCACGGTAAACACGTTTACGCCCTCGGCCAAAAGCAGCGCATCGCTACTCCGCAACTCATTGAAAATCGAATTGGCGGCCATCGATGCGTATGAGAGCACGAGATCTGCTCCTGCACGGTGCAAGGTCGATACGTTCAACTCATTTGTGCAGCGACAAATAATTTGGATATTCGGACGTAATCGACGATAGAGAATCGTGAGGAAGATATTCAGATCATCGTCATGCGTGGTGATGATTACGGTTGATGATTCTCTCATTCCCGAGGCGACAATCACATCGAGCTCTGAGGCATCACCGATGATCGCCTTCTCTGGATCAGTCACTCGGGCCTCAATCTTCTCGACCATCTTCCATTCAATTTTCCGCTCATCAAGCGCTTCTGCCGTGGCCCGGCCCACTCGACCGCTTCCTACGATCACCACCCTGCTCTCGCCCCGTTCCGTTTGAGCCATCTTCTGATTATATCGCTCAATTTGTTCTGGGGTGCCCGCCAGCACCAAAACAGTGTGCCCTCCAATTTCTGTTTCAGGACCGGCCGGCAGAAAATTTCCTCTTTCCCAGAGCCCTACCACACTCACACCGGCATCATCGCGCAAACCGGAGGTAGCAATATTTTTGCCCACCAGCGACGTGCCGCCGACGCTGGCCTCTGCAATATGCAAACCGTCTAATTCCCCGATCAGATGCGCAGAAGCATCGCGATCTATCACCCGACGTGAGAGCGCTTGTCCCATCATCAACTCTAATCTCAACACCCGCGTCGCGCCGGCCAATTCTAAGGCATCTCGCGAGGACTCAGTCATGGAAGTCGCCACGATAGGAATATCTGGGGCCGTTTCTCGGGCCGTAAAAGTCACATTGGTATTCACCACATCGCTCCGCGTAGTCACCACCATCGCCGCATCATTGACCCGCAACCGGCGATACGTTTCCGGATCGTTAAACTCCCCTACGACCACCGGTAAGTTTTGATCATGCAACTCCATGGCCTCGACCAACGTCGGGGCCATGATGTAGTAGGGATGCCGATGCTTGGTGAGTAGCTTAATCAGGTATTTGGTGATTGGCCCCAACTGGGTAAGCAGAATATGCCCCTTCGTCCCCATGGGTAATTCGCGGGGCGCACGTCCCTGTGCCTGTGCTCTCATCCACGGAGCGTAGAAAAATTCGATAAAGGTAAATGGTAGCAGCACCAACAGAAAGACGACTCCCGTTCCCAACACGATCAGTGAAAAACCGCGGCCCAAATCTGTGTGAAAAGTGATATCACCGAAGCCCAGCGTGGACATCACCGTCAGCGTCCAATAGAGGCCCGTCATCCACGTGTGCTCCTGTCCCTCGAGCGCCATCAAGTAGTGAAACCCGATGCTGTAAATCGTGACCAACGCAAAGAGCACGGCGAGCAGCTTAACCAGCGCCAACAAATTGGTGCGACTGGTTCGTGTTTCCAAAAAGGAAGCGACGACGGCGGGAAATGCTTTCATAAGAGGATGACCTTAGCCGGAACGGCCCACGTTCCAAGCTCAACCGAGAGCAGCTCAAGACGGGTTTTATCGGACTGTTCCGCCGGTCGTTGCGACTAATTCACGCAAACGCCCCTTGAGATCTCCTAATTTCGCCGCCGCAGCAGGATTGTCGATCAGGTTACTCACTTCATAGGGATCGTTTCGTAAATCATAGAGTTCATCCATCCCCTCCAATTCCACATAGCGGATATATTTCCAGTCCGCCGTGCGAATCGCTTCGTAACCCATGTTCTCAATCCGATCAAAAACCGCGTCGCTATAATACTCCACCAGGAGTTCATCGCGCCCATCAACCGTGCAATCATCCAGACACGCCTTCAAAGATTCGCCGTGCAGGTAATCGGGGATTTTCGCTCCGGCTAGTTCCATAAAAGTCGGGGCCAGATCAACCGCCGTCGCCATTTGATCGCGCGTCTCACCCGCAGGCACGATCCCCGGGCAACGCATTAAAAGAGGGATGCGAATCGATTCCTCATAAGCCAACCGACGCTCCACACTGAGGCCATGCTCTCCGTAAAAGTAGCCGTGATCGCTCGTGAGCACGACCAACGTGTTATCCAACTGCTTCGACTCTTCGAGCACCTTGTAGATTTCGCCGAGCCCATCATCAACCGCCGTCAACATGCGTTGACGCCCCAGAATCACTTCATCACTCGAGCCGGTTTCCATGCTCAAGGGCGCCACGCCTTCCAAACTTCTACTCAACGCGGGTTTTCCTTTGCCAGCGGAGCTAGCATTAGGGCGACGCGGAATCGACACTCCCTCATAGAGGTCGCGATGCCTCTCCGCTGGCACAAAGTTTGAAGCATTCGGATCGCTCAATTTGCCATCCGGGCCTTGCGACGTTTCCGGATGCATCGCCTTGTGCGACAAGCAAAGACAAAACGGTTGCTCATGGTTCTCGCGTAAATAGTCGACCGTTCGATCTGTGAGCAGATCGGTCGTGTAGCCCTTCTCGAAGATCGTTTCACCATTCACGTTCATCTCCGGATCATTCGATGTGCCCTGCCCTCGCAGACTCACCCAGTGATCAAACCCAGGACGTGGCGACGAATCATTTCCCATGTGCCATTTACCGATAAATGCCGTCTCGTATCCCGCTTTCTGCAACTGCTGTGGAAAGGTCGCCAACCGATGACTCTCCTCACTGCGATCGATATTATCCACGATCCCATTCCCATGCGGATACAGTCCGGTCAATATCGAGGCTCGGCTCGGAGAACACAGCGGAATCGTCGCAAATGCATTGTTAAACATCGTTCCCTCCTTCGCCAATCGATCGATGTGCGGCGTGCGCACATAAGGATGCCCCGCGCATCCCAACTCGTCCCACCTCAAATCATCCACGACGATGCAAATTATATTGGGGACTGTCGGCTTCGGAAATATTTCAGCAGGCATGGACATGAGAACTACATCACAAATTGCCAGCCACCATGCTGCCAATGCTAAATCCGGCTCAATGAACTATACAGAGGATTACCAATCGGTGTTGCTTCGCCGGACGTAAGCTCTAATTTTCGGCTCCTTCATGTTTGGACTACCGATGGAGCTCTACCTCCTCCTTGTTCTTGTTTTGGCCAATGGAATTCTTTCCATGGCAGAAACTGCTGTGGTATCAGCACGCAAGACTTTGCTCGAAAAGGAGAGTGATGAAAAAGGCGATACCGCCAGCACCGTGCTAACACTAGTGCGAAACCCCACCCGATTTCTGGCTTTCGTTCAGTTGTGGCTCACCTTTAGCAGCATGTCTGCAGGCGTGATTGGAGCGCTCTACCTTGCAGGCCCTATCGCGGCGCGACTGGAGTCCTACTCAGTATTCATTGGGTGGTGCCATCCCTTGGCGCTCCTCCTCGTGACGATTGGCCTCACGACCTGTCTTCTCCTATTTGGTGAACTCATTCCCAAGCGTCTTGGGCTCGCTCATCCCGAAAACGTGGCACGGTTTCTCGCAGGCGGCATACGCGTGCTCACCAATCTCGTCACACCTATCCTTGTAGTCTTCGAATCGGCGACCGCGCTGTTCGTTCGTCTCGTCCGCCTGCGTCCCCGCACCGCTGCTCATTCCATCGACGACGAGGAAGTCCGCGATCTTGTCGAACAAGGCCTCCACGCCGGAGTCTTCAACACCGCAGAGAAAGAGATGGTCAATAGCGTGCTCGAGCTCGATGACAGTGCGATTACGGATCTGATGACCCCTCGGCCCAAGATCGTCTTCCTCAATCTCGACGACTCACAAGAAGTAAACTGGCGGAAAATCGTTACTAGTGGGCACTCTTATTTTCCCGTCTATCAGAGCAATCGGGATCAGATTGTGGGCCTGGTTTCCGTTAAATCGCTCTGGGCGCATTCTGCGGTGGGCCTACCCACCTCTTTAAAAAATCTCTTGGATACACCGCTCACGGTGGACGAAAATCTCACGGCGATCCAACTGGTCGAACTGTTCAAAAAAACCGGTAAACACATTGCTATCGTCGCTGATGAATTCGGCGCCGTGCAGGGGCTCGTCACTCTGCTCGATGTGCTCGAAGCAATCGTGGGCGACTTACCTGACATCGGCCCCAACAGCGAACCTCCCTCCGCTCATCAGCGTGAGGATGGTTCATGGTTAATCGACGCCACCCTCCCCATCTCCGAATTTAAGGAACTCATCGATATCGATTCCACTCTTCCTCATGAAAAGGAAGCCGATTTCCAGACCATTGCCGGTTTCGTCATGACGCAATTTGGCCGGATCCCCAAAGCAGGTAACCGCTTTGATTGGAACACCCTTCGATTCGAAGTGATGGATATGGATCGACACCGCGTAGACAAAATCCTCGTTACTCGCCTTGAGCCCGTCGACGAAGAATCAGAAGATAATTCAGCCTCGTAAGCTATTGCGAATAACTTGTTGGCAAATTCCCTTTGCCATCTGACCACTTCGACCAGACCTTTCGCCCATGGCGGAACCATGCAAGACCTCTTCACCGACCAACCCACGCTCATCCGGGGGCGACACCTCCCGAACACGCTCGAAAGAAGCGCTCTTCAAGACCATCACGAGCGACGATTGGAAGCGCTCGCTCGCCTCAGCACGGCAGCAGAAAAATGCGATCTCCGAACGCCTGCGGACTCGGACCGAGACCTCTTCCTCCTCGAAGAAGACGAAGTAAGTCTCCTCGAAGCCGCTGGCGCCGAATGGGCTAATCTCGGAAACGCGATTCGCAATTTTCGCCAACAGCTTCCGATCATACCGCTCGAAGATTTTGGGTTCGATACTCTAGCTGAAAATCCACTCGAAGAACCCAACTCCCTCCTCCATCGCATCGGCGGCGGCGTCGAAGCCTGGGCCTACGCCTCTGACGACGGTTCGGTTTATAAATTCTACTTACCTCGGGAGGAAAAACGCATCGGGAGTGTTTTCAAATTCAGCATCGGTGAAGAAGCAGTCTTTTACGCCCAAGCCGGACTGGGTGATTATCAAGGCCTGCTCGAAAAACTCCTGCTCATTCACGCGCTTCATGGCACTGCCACAGAAGTCGTTGCAATTACCCCAGAGGGTATCGTCGTCGCCAAACAGACTCTTGGCGATCCGCTACCCCAAGGGGATGATATGTCTCAGCTGCTTCCGTCTGAGCTGATCGAAATCCCTTCGCGGTTTCTGCGCGCCAATCGTGATCACCCACGCCTGTTTTTCCTGAAAGATTGCGCCTGGCTGATTGCCGATCTTCATGCGCGCAACTTCGTGCGCTGCGAAGACAATCAACTACGCATCATCGATCTGGTGGCCGCACCTTGGCCCAATGATACGAGTCGTCATCACCCGATCATCACCGACTGGATCAACCGCGTGCAACTCGACCCCAATGCGTATGTGCTCGCTTCCTCGCCCGACGACGAGTTGTAGCGCTTACTGGCTCGCAATCACTTTCAGCACATCCGCAGCTTGATCGCTCGTGGAGGCGCTGTAGTCGGCCCAAATGATCCGTCCACCTTTGATCAGGAAAGCCTGGCGCTTGGCAAATCCCATCAAGGCGGGAACCCCAAACGCTTTCACCGTCTTTCTGTCCAGATCCGCGATTAGGGGAAACGGTAGACGGTATTTTTCCTTAAAAGCTTTTTGATCCTCTACGCTGTCGATGCTCACCCCAATCACGGCCACCCCCTTGTCCAAGAGGGTTTCATACGAATCACGCAGAGAACATCCCTGAGCCGTGCAGCCCGGTGTATCGGCCTTGGGATAGAAATAAACCAACGTGTATTCCTGCGCTGCATAAACGTCGTTCAATACCAGGTTTTCCCCTGCATCGGTCGTTCCGGTTACCGCAGGGGCAGAATCACCCACGTCTAATCGTGCTGCGCTGGAAAAAAGGCTCATGGATAGAAAAATTGAGAGGGTGAGAAGGAGACGGACTTTCATCACACATCCGTAATCAGGTTTTGCTAGTTCTCAAGAATCCCAGGGCGATTCTCGCTGAGACGTGATTTACATCCCCGCTATCACCCGCAACACATCCGCTGCCTGCTGGCTGGTCGAGGCCGTTTTATCCAACCAGATCACCTTACTATCCTTGATTAAAAACGCCTGACGCTGTGCATTATTCGATCCCGGATAAGTCCCGACCCCAAAGGCGTCCATGACCTTATTATCCGTGTCAGCAATCAACGGAAACGGGAATCCATGAGCCTGTCTAAATGCCTTTTGCTCAGCGACTGAATCGGTGCTCACGCCCACCACGGTCACGCCTTTGGCCAGCAAATCTTCATAGGAATCGCGCAACGAGCAGCCCTGCGCCGTGCAGCCTGAGGTGCCCGCCTTGGGGTAGAAATAGACCAACGTATAGTCGTGTGCAGCATAAAGATCCGCCAGCGAAAGGGTCGCGCCAGAATCCATCACCCCGGATACCGCCGGGGCGGCATCTCCTAGACCGAGTGGACCAGCCGGGTCCGGTTTTTGGCCTGAACAGGCCATGGCGAATAAAGAAACTAAAATCAGGGGAAAGCGGAATTTCATAATAGCGAAATCCAAGCAATCTCCCGTCAAATCGCAAGACTGACCACGCAGTGCTCCGCGATTCATTCGCCTCCGACGCATAAATTGAAATAATTTCCGCCCTTCATGAGCACAGCCCTTTCTCTTTTCCTGATTTCCACATTCAATCCGTTTGGAAGGGGTCCTACTATTGGCTAAGCCATCCCTGCTTTTCTACTTCGAAATCACCTTGGCCGCAGCCTGTGCCTGTAAGCAAAGTCCGGCGGCTTTGAAGGCGTGTTCTTGTGTCATCGCCTTCTCGGTGCGGTTAAGACAATCGAGGATCAGCTCGCCGAAGAAACGGTAGCCCACCTTTCCGGCGACATTGATCATTTTCTCTCCCTCGCCATCGACGAGGATCAGATTGTCGCCCTTCGCATCGTGGCCGACATCGAGATATTTACGCATCTCGATGTAGCCTTTCGTTCCGAGAATGACCGTGCGGCCATCGCCCCAAGTCCGCAGACCGTCTGGTGTAAACCAATCCACGCGAACGTAGTTCGACGCCCCATTATTTCCCACCAGCGAGGCTTCGCCGAAATCTTCAAACTCGGGTTTGTCTGCATTGGCGTAATTACCGACCGCCGCGTTTGAAACCGTCGCATCGGTCGCGCCGCTATAATGGAGAAACTGCTCAAACTGATGGCTGCCGATATCGGTGAGAATGCCGCCATATTTGGCGCGCTCGAAAAACCAATCAGGCCGTGACTCCTTGCTCAATCGATGCGGCCCAAGACCGAGCACTTGGACCACTTTTCCAATCGCCCCACCCTCAATCAAATCGCCTGCGTGCATCGCACATTCCACGTGCAACCGCTCACTAAAATACACCATGTATTTGCGATTCGTCTCCGCGATCACCTCCTTCGCTCGCGCGAGCTGATCGAATGAAGTAAAGGGCGTCTTGTCTGTAAAGTAGTCCTTTTCCGCTTGCATCACACGGCAACCAATCGCACCGCGCTCCGAAGGCACCGCCGCCGCCGCGACCAGCTTCACTTCTGAATCATCGAGAATCTCATCAAGACTACGCGCGACTTTCGCCTGCGGATAACTAGCCTTAAACGCGTCCACCTTCACCGGGTCGGGATCGTAGACCCACTTCAACGTCGCGCCTGCTTCGAGCAACCCATTGCACTGTCCATTGATGTGCCCGTGATCGAGATGCGCCGCCGCAAAGACAAATTCGCCCGGCTTCACGACCGGTTCAGCCTTACCCTGCGGAGCGTAGTTCATGCCATCGGATTTTTGCGCCATGCCTCCAGCAGGCACGGCGTCATCTATTGAGTCAATTTTATGCCTCTACCTATCTACCCCATTTAGTGTTTTTCGTGGTTACAAACTGAACGTTCGTTTCATCATCACCATATGTCTACTTCGTCTGACCTTGGTTTTGGGATTATTGGCAGCGGCATGATCTCGGATTATCACGCCCTCGCCATCAACGATGCGACTGGCGCTCGCTTCGCTGGCATCGCGGGACGCAATGCCGAGACCGTGGCCGCTCTCGCTGAAAAACACGGCGCACCCTTTCACACCACAGATATCGAAGCTCTCGTGGCTCGCGATGATATCCAAGTCATCTGCATCGCCACCCCGAGCGGTGCCCATCTCGAACCCGCCCTCGCCGCGATCAAAGCAGGCAAACATCTCGTGATCGAGAAACCCCTCGAGATCACCGTCGAACGAGTGGATGAGCTTCTCGCCGCCGCCAAGGAAGCAGGCGTGATCGTCGCGCCGATCTTTCAGGCGCGTTTCGGCCACAGCGCGCAGCTCATCAAAGCCGCGCTGGATGCCGGACGATTCGGCCGCCTCGTGCTCGCGAGCGCCTACGTGAAGTGGTATCGCGCTCCTGATTACTACCAAGGGTGGAAAGGCACGCTCGCGCTCGACGGCGGCGGTGCGACCATGAACCAAGCCATCCACGGCCTCGATCTCCTCCAATGGTTTGCCGGCATGCCCGTCGAAGTCTTTGGGCGAACCACCCGACGGGTGCATGAAGGCATCGAAAGCGAAGACACCTCCTGTGCGACTCTACGCTATGCTGACGGCGCGCTTGGCACCATCGAGGCCAGCACGGCCGCTTACCCAGGTTGGGCGCGTCGAATCGAGATCTGTGGCGAAACCGGTTCGGTCTCGCTCGAGGACGATACGATTGCCCGCTGGGATTTCCGCGACGAGCAACCTGAGGACGAAGCCATCCGCGCCGCCGACGGCGACACCGCCATGGGATCAGGTTCGAGCGACCCGAAAGCGATCAGCCATCAAGGTCACCTCCGCCAAATCCAAGACCTCGTTAATCACCTCCGCGACGGCGCTCCCCTCGGCATCGACGGGCCCGAAGCCCGCAAAGCCGTCTCCCTCATCCGTGCACTTTACGAATCAGCAAAGACCGGCCATCCAGTCTCACCGGCATAAGACACTTCTTTAATCACACGCCAAGATGGTGCCGGCGATGTGCCGATTACCATCGGCGACATTGAAGTAATATGTCACCAACACGTGGGTGGAGTCTAACTGCACTGCCCATGGATAACCGATGTCGAAACCTCCGCCGTCTTCGCGCAGAATCATCTCCGTCGCACTGGCAAAGTCGGTGCACTCAGCATTCAGAATGCGGCAACGAATTCCGTAAGGCTCGTGTCTGTATCCGTATACGAGCAACACTCTGTCATCGGGTAGACGCAGTGCATGTAAGGGGTGTCCCTTGAAGCCCATTCCCTGCCAAGGCTGAAAGCTTTTACCACCATCCGTTGAACGCGCGATGCAGGCCTGATCTTCAAAATTATTCGTGCGCATGAAGGCGACCAAGTCGCCGTTCGGTGTTTCATGAATAGAGGTTTCGCTAAACGTAACTTCAGCATCAGTTGCCACCGGACAAGAGTAGTGCCACGACTGGCCCTTGTCTTCGGAAATCATCAGATGCGTCGCCGCACGGCGTGGCGTCAGGCACTCGTTAGCTGCGCAAACCCAGAATAGCCGACCATCGCTACCTTCGACCATCGCACCACGGTTGTAAGCCGGTAAAGGTTGCCCGTATGGATTTATGAAGGACTCCTTCGGCACTGACGGTGGATAGAAAGGCCCCTGCCAGTGCTTACCTTCATCGACCGACTTCAAATAATAACCCCCACTAAAGACCACACCGGGTTTGGATTCATGCACCGGACCCTTTAGGTGGGGCACTCTTTCCGGCGACATGAATGTCCAAGCGTAACTCGTGCAAATCAATGTGCCGTCGCGTAACTGCAGCAGACAAGGATCCTGCGAACCGCCGATGTCGTGGGCATAAATCAATTCGGGTTGCTTGGTCCAAGTTTTCCCGTCCGGCGAGCGCAAGGAGACGAGATAACTGTTGGGATGCACGTGATTATTTTCTCCTCCGCCCATGAGCTCACGATTAGGCGCGCGTCGGAACGCTAGCAGCAATTCGCCATTGGCTCGCTGCACGACTGAGGGAAACGCGGAGAAAAATTTGTCGTCATCATAAATAACGATATCCTTCACTTTTCGGTAGGTTGGAGGGGTTACGCTCATATGTTTAGGTGAGATTTGTTTGGAGGGATCTGCTTCTAAAGAAGTGTCAGGTCTCAATCGGACGAATCGCCAATTCAATACACACGATGGTGAGCGATTCTTCATTCCCATTTTCGATGGTGATTTCGTTCCAACCATCACGAACAAGCTCGACCGGAAAACGAAAATTATATCCCTGATGTGCAAGTGTGAGTTGAGTGAGGCAGCCACAGGGATAGAGCAGCTCGTTCGTCGCCGCGTGTTCGAGGCGCGGCCAGCAACCATTGAAAGCCACGGGGAGAATCTCATCGGGATCACCCACCTTAAGCACAACTTGAATCACGAGTTCCAAGCCGCGATCACCGGGTTCGGCACACATCGGCAGGCGGAACGATCGATTCCACCATTTTCCCAACGTCGTCGGTAGTTGTGGCGTAACCTCATAGGGCGGAAGCACCAGACCGTGCCCACTCATCGAAAAGGTGTAGTGCTTGGGTTGACCACGCAGTTTATCAAGATCGCCCATGCCGCTCAGAGCAGTATAATCGGAAATCAATCCGGGGATGTGAGCCGAGTCCGTGCAGTAGAAGTTAAACCATTCGATTCCGTCGGCCCCCAACACAAGTTTACCCGCTGCGTTCGCGCGCATCATTTCGTGATTCGAGGTGAAGTAACGAATGTGATGGGTGTAGTCGATCTCCGGAGCGTAGGTGGGGAGCGGATTGGCCCCGAGTTCCATCACCCCATAGATCGCCACCCTCTCACCGAGTTTCTGTCGCAACGTGTCGTGCGGCATTTCCCATGAGGTGCACCAGAAACCCGAAGGTTTCACGAAGTCGATCGTGCCTTCCTGACAGAGCGTCACCACATCGAGTCCGATACTTTTCAAAGTCTCCAATTGACTGGGAATACGGAGCCCGAAAGGGAAGGGTCTCCCCGTCTCCTGCGCCCGTCGTTGCGTGAGGGCTCGCACTTCGCGCAACCAATCACTCATCATTTCGATGGTTTCGGAGGAAGCGTTAGGCTCACAACAAAGCGGTTGTCGCCACCAATCCAACTCCAAGCCCTCGTAATCGTAATCCTCCACCACTTCCCTGATCTGCGCCATCATCAGATCGCGCACCTCCGCCTTTTCGTAGTTCAGACCAGTGCGATAACCAGGCTCATACATGCTGGGCGAATAGGCACTGTGCTTCAATCGCATCTCAAGATTCTTCAGCAGGGGCACGTTGAAGAAACTGCCCTCCAAATTTTTATGCCCGTGATAGTCGTTCATGCGGATGCTTACCCAGGGTGAAACCCCACGGCGATTACACGCGGCGGCCGCCTCGGCCAGCCAATCGACTCCGGCATCCAGCAAATCCTGGTAGAGATTCATGAACGGCATAATCCGATCTATGAAACGATCCACATCCTCCAGCTCGGTGGCATCATGACAAATGGCGTGTCCGCGAAAAAACTCTCGGTCACCCCGCACATAGCCGTCGAGAATCGTCGGGATCACTTTGCTCGGATACCACGCACGGGATGCGTTGGCATTGACTGAAATGTGTCGATGCCGCTATCGGCCAACAGATCTACATAATTGTGAATCGCCTTCGCCGTGTAGGGGCCGCCCACGGGCCGGATAACAGGATCGAGAATATCTTGGTCGGCGCCGGAGGACTGCTGGAGGGAAAATTTCTCAGGCAACCATTTCTCAGGATTGTAGAAGAAAACACACGAGTCGCCGTTATAGAGATTGCGATGACGAGTAGTGAGTCTTTTAGGATCGGGTAGATTCGAAGCAGGCATGGGGGTATCGATGGGTTTAGCTGGACAGAGACCGCACAAAATAAGCGATCTCCCAAATGATCACTGAACCTTGCCCCGGGCGGCGACTTGCCAGAAATCGACAACGTTCTCGCCTTCGACCACTGCCACCTGATCAGTGAGATTAATTACCGTGCAAACGTGCGGAGGCATGAGCTGGATGCGATCACCGATCTTGAGCGAATCCACATCGTCACCTCGCAGATAGCCGTGTTCTTCATTGAGCGCAGCCGCATGAATATCCCGACCATCGGCGGCGATACCGTGGAGGCCGGAGCGGGATTTATCTGAGGAAAATACTTTCGTGCCGGCATCAATCAGTGCGAGGCCGGGTTCAGGGCGATCCACCACCGTGGCCAGAACATGCACGGCCACGTCGCCCCGCTCCATCACCTGAGAACTCACGGAGAGCGACATATCACCAAACATATACGCACCGGGTCGCGCCACTTGAACCTTGCCTGTAGCGGCCATAATTTTTGCCGTCACACTGCAACCGGGCCAGAGTGGCAATTCAGGATCAACCGCATCACGAACCTCACTCATTCGCTGTAAAACTTCATTGGCCTTTTCGACCTGTTCCTCAGGGGTCGCTCCATACATCTGCCCCTCGTGAGTGTAGATAGCAGCAAGTTCGAGCTGCGGGCATTGCGCCACGATCGCAGCGATTCGTTTCGCCCCCTCGATATCGCGCACACCCTCCCGGTGTAGTCCCGTGTCCACCGCCATCACCACTTTTAGCGGGCGATCAGTGGCCACGGCCACGCGAGCAAGTGCTTCGGCCTGACCCGCACTCGTAGCAGCTACCCGAAGTTCATCGAGTTGGTCTGCCAATGCCGCCAGACGTGGCGCGACCCGCACATCGACCAGCGAATGCGCGATGAAAATTCGTCTCGCTCCCGACGCGATCATGACCTCGGCCTCACCGACTTTCGCACAAGTGAGTCCCTGTGCACCCGCCGCGAGCTGCCGCTTCGCCACCTCGACCATCTTATGCGTTTTGATGTGCGGCCAAAGCCCCACCCCATGAG
Organism: Opitutaceae bacterium; assembly: GCA_002713695.1. Taxonomy (GTDB): domain Bacteria; phylum Verrucomicrobiota; class Verrucomicrobiia; order Opitutales; family Opitutaceae; genus Cephaloticoccus. The sequence goes on along the minus strand of PAUB01000029.1, from coordinate 252,028 downwards.
CATCCAAGGCATCCTGCATTGCCTGTATATTCTTGTCCATACGCGCGCGATCCAACAGCACGACGGGAGTGATGAGTTCGTCGATTGTTTTCAAATTAGTGCTCATGTTAGGTATTACATTCTCCCGATCTGCCCCACCGTCAATCCACCGTCCACGACGATGATCTGTCCGGTGATATATTTCGCCGCAGGTGAGAGTAAAAACGTGACCGCTCCCGCACAATCATCAGGTTCGCCGAGGCGCCCCAGCAGGATCTTCTTTTCGTAATGCTCGTCGATCTCGGGCGATCTCATCCCCTCGTTGAGCGACGTGCGAATGAGTCCGGGAGCGATCCCATTTACACGAATACCCTGAGGGGCCAAAGCATGAGCCAGCGTCCGCGTCATCATCACCAGCGCGCCTTTTGAGGTATCGTAGGCCGTCGTGTCGTCTTCGGATTGAAAACCGTTAGTTGAGCAAGTCAGCACGATCGATCCAGTGCGACTTCGCGCGGCCAGCTCACGAGCAAAAGCCTGCGCCACAAAATAGTTGGCCTTCACATTGAGATTCATGGTGCGGTCCCAGACCTCCGGTTCCACTTCGAAAAAAGGCACATCAAAGAAACCGCCCGCATTGCAGACCAGTAGATCGAGCTCGGGTTGAGCCGCAAAGACGGCTTTGACCAAACGCGCCGGACCAGACGGATCGAGGAGATCTTCCACCAACCAATCAGACCCTTCGGGCATTTCCGGCGCCGGATCTTCTTTGCCATGGTAGATCACCCGCGCTCCTGACTCGTTGATCCCTTGGGCGATTGCCAAACCAATTCCCTGCGAGGAACCGGTCACCAACGCCGTGTGATTCTGGAGCGAAAACGATTCCATGACAGGCAACGATTACATTTTTCCGATCTGCCCGGTGGTCAGGCCACCATCCACCACCAGCACTTGCCCGGTGATGTAACCCGCTGCGGGCGAAAGCAGGAAGGCCGTCGCTCCCGCGCAGTCTTCGGATTCGCCGATGCGACCGAGGAGAATCTTTTTCTCGTAGTGGTGGCGCTTATCGTCCTGCGAATCGATCCACGGCGCGGTGAGCGGTGTGCGAATCAAACCGGGCGCCATCCCATTCACGCGAATGTTGTGAGGCGCGAGGGCCTGCGCGAGTGTGCGAGTCATCATAACCAGAGCGCCCTTAGAAGTGTCGTAGGCAGTCGAATCCTCTTCCGCCAGAAAGCCATTCGTCGATGACACGATCACGACTGAACCGGCGCGCTTGCGGGCAACCATCTCGCGCGCAAAAGCCTGCACCGTGAAGTAGGCCGAGCGCACGTTGAGGTTCTGCGTGCGATCCCAGTTCTCCGGTTCCATTTCGAGAAACGGCACGTCGAAGAAACTACCTGCATTGCAGACGAGTAAGTTAAGCTCGGACTGTTGCGCAAACGCATCGGCGATCATCTGCTTCGGCGCTTCGGGATCGAGGAGGTTGCCCTGCACGAATCCACTGCCGTCCGGCATATTGTCGGGTTTCGAAGTGTTACCGTGGAAGACGACCTTGGCCCCAGAATCATGGAGGCCGTGGGCAATAGCTTGCCCGATTCCTTTAGAGGAGCCGGTAACCAGCGCTGCGTTGTTATCGAGTGAGAACGTTTTCATCTTTGAGCTGAAGGAGTGAGAGTAAGTTATCCTGCGCGATCGCGGGTTTAAGATTTTCTGGCAAATTATGCACACAGGCCGACTCGGCTTCTACGGTGCTGCGCAACGAAAGCACTTCGTCTCCAAGCAACGCCACGTAGCTTTGAAACGGCGAATCGGAGCCCCAGATCAACTTGGTCGGATAGGCTTCGGCCATCGCCTGCAACACCGCCGACGGATCGCTATAATCTGCGGGGAAACGACGTTCCGGCGGAGCGATGAACTCGAGATTCTTCGTCGCGCCCAGCGAATGGATGCAGTGCGCTGAACAATCATACCATGTGTTCGGCAACTCCGCCACGCGATCTAGGCACTCGTGATCGTAGCGGCAGGAATGCGCCAAACAAAAGCGCACCTCGGGCGTCTCTTCCGCCACGCGTAAAATATCCTTCGCCTGCGACCAAGGATCATCCCCGACGCTCGAATGAATCAAGAACGGTAAATTCAACTCAGCCGCCAGATCGAGAAAACACCGCCCCACCGTGAGTAATGAGTCCACCTTCGCCTCGATCATCGTCGCTTGAATCTTGAGACCGTAAAAAGCGAACTGCTGGTAGAGCTCACGCAAGCGAGCGACCTGATCCTGCGGCTTGCGCATCGGATCGAGAATCACAAACGGCAAGGTCAACTTCCCAATGTCCGGATAGAGTTCGTAGATCTCGCGCAGCATGCGCTCGTTTTCAAATGCGTAGGGCACATTCTCAATCGTGCCCGGCGCGAGCTTGGTGTGGCGCATCGCACCCACATCAAAAGTCAGATTGGAAACCATCGGAAACACGACCCAACGATCGATCCCGTGGCGACCGCCTTCGGTCACCATCGTCGGTAAATCCTGAGCGTAGGGGCTGTAGCCGTTGAGGTAGAAAAATAAATCCGCGCCGATGTGATTATGGCAATCGATGATCATGGAGTATTTTGTTTGACGGAACTAACGTTCCACATTGTGAAATTATATGTAAAGTATGTTTGATGAGTATCGCTGTCCTAGATAAAGCCTTCTCTATCCTTGAAGTGTTCGCCCGCGCGGGACGAGCTTTGAGTCTGGCGGAGCTGGCCGAGGAAAGTCGACTCCCCAAGCCCACGGTGCATCGCATCCTTCGTAGTTTGCGCGATCTCGGCTATGTCACTCCCGCTGAAGCGCGCGGTAGTTATGCGCTCTCCGAACGCTTGTCATCGCTCAAGGCCTACGGTCGCGACGCCGCGCTGCGCATTGTTGCTCAACCGCTCATGGATGAGCTGCATCAACGATTCGATGAAACCGTTAACCTTGGCGTGCTCGAGGGCATCTATGTTCGCTATGCCCATGTGACCGAGACCGCGCAGGCTCTACGCTGGATCGTTAAACCCGGAGCACGTGATCTATTTCACACGACAGCATTAGGTCGCTCCATCGTCGCGCACCTGCCCTATGAGCAGCAGTCGCGATTGGTCGCCAAAGTATGCGCAGAAATTCCCACCCGCCAACGTCTCGAAGCCGAGCTGACGGCCACACGCGAAAGAGGCTGCGCTATTGAAGAAGAAGAGACGGTCGCGGGAGTCGCCTGCATCGCTATTTCACTTACCTATCAGCACGAACCTCTGGCGGGCATCAGCGTATCCGTGCCAGTGAACCGCTTTCCCGCCGAACGTCGTCGCGCTCTCATCAACGCCATGCAACTCCTCGGCCAAGAACCGAACACTTTACCCAATCTAAAATCCGCAATCTAAACTCCCAAATCAATCATGCACGCTACATTCGATAAATCCCGAGAACTCTTTAAACGCGCCGAACAAACCATCGCCGGCGGGGTCAACAGTGGCATCCGCAAGCTCGAGCAACCGGTGCCCATCTACTTCGAGAAAGGCTCTGGCCCTCGCGTCTGGGATGTCGATGGTAACGAAACAATTGATTACCAACTCGGCCAAGGCGCCCTCCTCTACGGACACGCTCCTGAAGGTCTAGCTGATGCCATCAGCGCACAAGCGAAACTCGGCATTCACTGGGCTGCCCAATGCGAACTCGAAATCGAAGTCGCCGAACGCATCACGTCGATGATTCCTTCGGTCGAGCTCGTGCGCTTCAATAACTGCGCCACCGAATCCGTGATGGCGGCGTTTCGCTTGGTCCGCGCCACGACTGGCCGCACGAAGATTCTACGTTTCGAAGGTCACTACCACGGTTGGGGTGACGAAGGTCTCACCGGTTTTGCCAATCCTACGAGCACCTGGGATGATCCTGAACATCCAGCCAGCGTCCATCCCAGCAAAGGTGTGATCCCCGAAGTCATGGAGCACTTCGTGGTCGCGCGCTGGAACGATCCTGAGCATCTCCGACGCCTCGTCGACGAGCATAAGGGCGAGCTCGCCGCGATCATCTTTGAACCCGCTGTCTGCAACACCTGCTGCATCGAACCCGTCGAAGGATTGATGTCCACCATCCGAGAGCTCTGCGATCGCGACGGCATGATGATGATCTCCGATGAGACGATCACCGGCTTCCGCTTCGGTGCTTCCTGTGCGCAAGGTTACTACGGTTTCACGCCTGATCTCACGATCCTGGGCAAGGCAATCGGCGGTGGCACTCCGTTCGCCGCTCTCTGCGGCACCAAGAAATCGATGGCCAAGATCATTTCCGGTGAAGCGATCCATGCCGGCACCCTCAACGCCAACCCACTCTGTCTCGCGGCCAGTAAATGGTGTCTCGATGAGATCATCAGTCGCGGCGACTCGCATCCTGCTGGCACCATTGCACTCGGCAAACGTTTGATGGCTGGTCTCTCCGAAATCGCCGTCAAGAACGGCATTCCCATACGACCACAAGGTCCGGGACTCGCATTCCACAGCGTGATTCTCAAGGACGGAGCCGCCGAAGGTCCGATCAACGACTACCGCGACTATGCGACCCGTCATGACGCAGCTCGTTGGGGTCACATCCGTCTTATGCTCCTCGAAGAAGGCGTCCGTGCCATCGAGCGCGGCCTCTGGTCTCTCAGCACCACGCACACCAACAAGGAAATCGACGATACCCTTGCCCGTGCCGAAATCGCCTTCGCTCGCCACGCGGCCGAGTATCAACCAGCAGTGTAAGTTTTTCATCATGAAACCTCGCATTCTATTCGCCGGTTTCGTTCACGAAACGCACACGTTTCTGGACGGGACCACGCCCTGGTCGAATTTCACCGTCACGCTCGACGACGAGATTATGAAGAAGCTCGGCGATGGCTCTCCTTCCGATGGCTTTCTGCAAGTCGCGCAAGACAACGATCTCGAGGTCGTCCCCACAATTGATGCCCGGTGCCTCCCCTGCGAGACCGTCGAGGATCAGGTATTTGAAAACTTCTGGAACGAGCTGGAACCACGCGCGACCAAGGCCATAGCCGAAGGTATCGACGCCATCTATCTCGTTCTTCACGGCGGGATGTGCACGCAAACCATCCGTGATCCTGAGGGAGAATTACTTTCCCGTATCCGGGCTATCCCCGGTGCGGCCGAACTCCCGATCTTCGGAGTGTTTGATCTTCATGCCAACCTATCACTGCGCACCTTTCGCTTGGCGCAAGGCCTCGTCTCTTACCGCAACAACCCGCACAACGATTCACGCGAAGCGGCCATGCGCGCAGCCCAAATCATGGTCGACGCGCTCGCCGAGAAACGCATCCCACGCACCCTCGGCTGCCAGCTGCCCCTACTCCTCCCACCACCGGCCACCGGCACCGACGATGATCCGATGAAAGCATTGGAATCACACGCCCGTGAGTTGGAAGCCCAACATCCCGACATCCTCGTGATCAACATCGTAGCAGGTTTCGCCTTTGCCGATTCACACGATACCGGTGTGAGCCTGAACGTCATCTATCGTGGCAACGACGACGCGCTCGCCAAAGCCGTGCTGACTGAAGTCGCCGACCTCGCGTGGTCCATGAAGGAAAAAGCCGAGATCGATTATCCCACGGCCGAAGAACTACTCTCGCAGATCAAGCCCGATCCCAAGGGCCCTACCCTGCTGGTCGAACCGTCCGATAATATCGGCGGTGGCGCACCTGGTGATTGCACCGGCGTGCTCCGCGCTCTGCTAAAACACGGCACGCAAAACGCTCTCCTCGCGCTGGCCGATCCCGAAGCAGTCGCCGCACTTGCGGACGCTAAACCCGGCGATGTGCGCACCTTAGAGCTCGGCGGTAAAGGGTCCCGGCTCGATCCCGATCCTGTCACTCTTGAAGTCACCTTTGTTTCTCGCAGCGATGGCAAGTTTACCCTGGTCGATCGGCACAGTCACCTCGCCTCCATGGAAGGGGTAAACATCGACATGCAAAACTCAGCGGTCGTGCGCACCAAAAACCTCACGATTCTACTGAACAGTCGAAAGACTCCACCGTTTGATCTCGGCCAATACCGCAGCCAGGGCATCGAGCCCAAGGACTTTGATTTTATCGGGGTAAAAGCCGCTGTTGGTCATCGGCAAGGTTACGATCCCATCTCCGCCCAATCCTATTGGGTGGACACCCCCGGCCCTTGCCGCAGTGAGCTGACAAGCTTTCCTTGGAAGGAACTGCGACGTCCCATGTATCCTCTCGATCCAAATACCAACCCTGACTATAATTTCTCATGAACAATCCAATCGTATCCTATCCTCGCGACGAATCGACTCCGATCTCGCACCTTCCCTTCAGCCCTGCCGTGCGCGTGGGCGATCTGATCTTCGTATCAGGCCAAGCCTCGGTCGATAAGACCGGTAAGATCATCCCAGGCACTTTCGAAGAAGAGTTCCGCCGTTCGGTGGAAAACCTCCGCGATGTGCTCGTATCAGCCGGCAGTGATCTCGCCCATGTTGTGCAGACCCGCAACTACATCCGCGACTCGGCTGATTCTCCGCTCTTCAACAAACTCTACGCCGAGTATTTCTCCGCGCCCCTGCCAGCGCGCACCACGATCTCACATTGCTTGCCTCCGATCCTCAATTTCGAAATGGAATGCGTCGCGGTGCCGAAGATACCTGCCGAATAATCGATCGCTCGACACTAGTCGCGAGGTCCATCCCAAGACCTTGCGGCTTGGTTCCTCGTAAGTCCGTTGTTTCCAAAAAACCGGCTGGCGCAGACTATCAATCACCCCAACCCCACTCAACCATCACACATACCCCTTCACGAAAAGTTCGTCAGTTAGCCGGTTTACTCTTCACGACATTTGCCGTGGCAACCTCTGCCTAGGCTGCAGTCGAAGAAACTGTCATTCCTGAGAGTGGATTCGGAGCCATCGATTGGCTCGTGGTGATCATCTATGCGTTGGTCTTGATCGGCATCGGTCTCTACTACGCGCGACGCCAAACAACCACGGAGGAGTATTTCGTCGGTGGCCGCACCGTCTCTCCTTTCCTCGTTGGCATCTCTCTTTACGCGACGTTGTTTAGCACGCTGAGCTATATCGGTGTGCCCGGTGAGATCATCCAAAACGGGCCTATCCTAATCGCACTCGGAGCCGCGGCCGCACCGTTAATCTATATCATCGTGGGTTACGGGGTCATCCCGATGTTGATGAAGCTGCCCGTCACCAGCGCGTATGAATTACTCGAAACACGACTCGGGTTCCGCGTCCGTTTACTAGGGTCCGCCCTCTTCGTCATCACCCGGCTTCTCTAGATGGCAATCATGCTGCACATCACCTCGTTTGTGCTCGTGAAGATCATGGGGTGGGACCCTGCCATGGTGACACCTCTGGCGATCATCGCCGGTGTCTTGACTGCCATCTACACTGTCACCGGAGGAATCCGAGCAGTGGTTGTTAGTGATGTGGTGCAGTTCTTCGTGCTGCTGACCGGTGCGATCTTTACCCTAATATTTATTACCATTTCCATGGGTGGCGTCGATGCTTGGTGGCCGACGGAATGGGCCAGCCATTGGCAAGCTCAGCCCTTCTTCAGCGTCGATCCCGATGTGCGGATCAACATGGTGGGCACGTTTATCGGCGCCATCATCTGGTGGGTCTGCACCTCTGCGTCCGACCAGATGGCGATCCAACGCTACCTCAGCACGCGCGACGCCAAGTCCGCGCGACATGCCTTTCTGCACAACACGATCGGTAGCATCGTCGTGACAACTATTCTATGTTTCGTCGGCTTTTCCGTGCTGGCATTCTATCAGGCCAATCCGGGTGCCATCCCCGCCGATATCACTTTGGAAACCAAGGGCGACGTGTTCTTCCCACTCTACGTGAGCCAATTCTTGCCGACAGGAATACCCGGGCTTGTCTTGGCCGGTCTACTCGCTGCCGCGATGTCGAGCCTCAGCTCAGGGATCAACTCCACCGTCACGGTGATCTCCAAGGACTTTATCGATCCGTTTAGGAAAGAAGCCCACACGGACGCTCATCAGGTCAAGGTGGTGCGTTACATCGCCGCTGGCATCGGCCTCGCCGCAATCGCGGGAAGTCAGTTCGCCAGTGCCACTTGTGTCTCTCGACCGCGCGGCATCAATCCTTCCAGCGGTGAGACGATCGACCACTCGACCCCACAGTCAGCTGCGCGACGGGCCACTTGTTCACCCGAAGCGCTGGAGAATTCCTCCAACAATTTATTCGCATGGGGAAACAGTCCGTAGTGGCCGTGGGCATCTATCGCTTTGGTTTCACTGAAAATCATAAGACGAAGCAGCTATCATTCAGAGTTATTTCCAAAGGCCGAGCTGTCGGCCCTCCCAATACGAGGCGATCAAACATTCCGGCACTTCACTGCTCAGAAACTCCGTGAAATATTTCAACTCCGGCGGAATCTGCTCCCCATCCGGATCGGCGATCCACAACAGATGCCGCGGCTCCAATCTCCGGAATGTTTCCCCGGCAAACTTGGCGGCCTCATCACGTTTCTGCGGGCAATGCCGCGCGACCACCAGAGCCGTCCACATGAACCGCGCCAGGCAATCCCCGTAAATCCACGACGATGAGAAAGAGAGCAACGGGCTGCCACCAAACCATTCTTCACGTGGCAGACGTTCGGTGTGCGCGGCGTGTCGCCACGAGCGATCCTTACTCGAAACCATGAACCAATAAAGGTAGCCCCACTTCTCCTGATCAAAGCCGACCGGGTGATCCGCCCACCACAATTCCAAGACCCGGCTCAAGTCATCCGCCTTGAAAATATCGGGCACGCATTCGTGAATGATCGATGCTGAGATCGCGGTGAATTGGCAGTGTTGAATCTGCTCCCAATGCGCAAACTCCCCTTCTTCCACCTTCGCTCCCGCGATCTTATCCCAAGGCTCGGCTTTGTAGCTGCCGTCGCGAAACTGTTCGATGATGTAATCGAGCCGACGATGCGTCATCCACTTGCCGGTGAGCATGACATGGTCGTAGGCATCGCGATATTTCTGCTCGCCCGTGAGCTTGTAAGCGGCTGCGACCATCGCCGCCATGATCGCATTATAATCGGAGGGATCTTCCCGCATGTTCCAACCACCGGTGCTGCGATTGGCGATGCAGTAATCGACGCTGATCTGATAATCCGCCATCGAGATCAGCATCTCGTGAATCTCCGTCTGCTCATCGGCTGAAGCGATCGGCAGAAATGACCACAGTCCCCAGAGCGTATGCAAGTATTGGTCACCCGTCGTGTGCGCCGAATACTCAAAATGAAACGGCTTGCCCATGTAGCCGCGCTGACCCGCCTCCACGCCAAAATTATAAATGATCCGCAACGAACGATACGCCACGCGCGCGGCTGCGATCGCCTCGGCTTCGCCCGACGCCTTGAACCGAATACTCTGCGCGGCGAGATGACTGCCCGAGACCGTGATGGAGTTTTCGTTGGTGAAGAAATCCGTGGGCGATTTCATCTGGTGCCCGAAGTTATTCGTAAACTCGTCCATCCCCTCAAGGTCTGTCGTGTTCACCGAGCGCAGGCCCTCCGGCGCGACTTTGGGCATGCAAAGCATGATGCCACTTGGGTGAACTCGCGCGGCTGAGGTGGCTTGCTCAACCTGCCGAATTTTTTCTTCCGGCGTAAGTTCGGTGAAGCCCGGAAATAGATCGTTGATGGGGTGATTCATTAAAAACTGTTGGTAATTATACGGACAATTTTTCGATCTGCCGAAGAATCCATTTCGCGGCCTGCTCAGCCGCGCCTGCTGGCAGCGTGTGCCCCTTCGGTTCTGCGATCACATGGAGCTCAACTTCGCCGGGCAATCCCTGCGCCAAAGCCGATGCGGTGACATCTCGCGCCAGAGCAATCGCGCTATCCGTGCCCACGCGATCATCGCGATCTCCGATCGTGATCCAGAGCCCGCGACTGGCCAATTTCGACGCCTGCTTCGCAATCGATAGCGACGCGACCAGCGCATCATCCTCAGCACCATTAAACTCCCGTAGCACGAGCAAATCCGTGACCGGCGCATAGGACGCTACGCATTTCACGCGAGGCTCCGATGCGGTAAAATGCATCGCCAAAAAACCACCGCGCGATGTGCCGCCCACCGCGATCTTCTCCGGATCCGTCAGACCCTCTGCGATGAGAAAATCGAGCACCTCCGTTAAACGTCGATTGGTTTTAGCGACAAAGTCTTCCCCCGCATTCGTGCGCACACGCCATGTCTCGATACCCTCCGGTTCGTCACTACGAAGTTCCGTTCCATGGCCCGGAATATCAACCGTCACACAAAGGTAGCCTTGCTTCACGAGATCATTGCCCGACTGCCGGAAATAGTCGCTGCCCAGAGTCTCTTCGAGCGAGTTCGCCAGGATGAAAAACGTCGGAGCATGTTTCGCTTCGAGGTGCCCCCAGAGGCCAAACTCCACTCCCGACGAGGTCTTCATAACTTCGAGACGCGGCGATGATTCTGGGGAATTAACGTCAGACATTTGATTCAGAAAATTTGGGTTAGTTTAACTACGGAAAACAGTGCCACTAGGATCACTTGAACTGCAGCGAGTAGATATCTGCATCCCGCATCACGAATCGCAGGCGAATCGTTTTACAGGCAAGATTCTCCAGTGGCGCCGGATCGGTGCGACCCTTGGTGCGTGGCCATTCAACCGGGGCATCAATCTTATCGCCAAAAATGAGGGGCGACTCCTCCAGGAGAAAACCGGAGATGGGGTGCCCCGCCTCATCCTGAATCTCCACGCGGATACTTCCCTGCCCGGAGGTGGAATAATTTAGCAGCAGACTCGTGCCGGAAAAAACCAGCGGCTTGGTAATAAGTTCACCCTCAGGATATCCCGCATGGGCGGAAACAAATCCGTCGGTGCGCAACGTCAGTCTCTCGATCTGATTCGTCGCAAAAGTGTATTCGCGTTCGACGTAGATCGACATCTCTTCCGGTGAATTCTGCACGATCCCCTTCGAAGGTGTGTTCGCCCGGTGCCCCCAGTTTCTTTCATTCAATCCCGGCCGGATATAGGCTTCCTCAAAACGATTCCAGTGCACGCCATCGCGCGTGCTCATGAAGACTACATCGGACACCCCGGGGGTGACTTCCTTCATTTCCTCGAAATAGGTTTTCCACGGCATGAACCGCCGCGGCAACGCGACGTAGATATGGGGCGCGCGCGGATAAGGCATCGTCGCAGTGGTGTAGAGATGGGTGGGAGGCGCATCACCGAAATCTGCATGAACACCAGGCGTCCATTCCTTAAAATCCGGAGAGCTCGCATACTTGATCGTGCGCACGCCATGCACGAAATCGCGATAGATGGCAGTATACTGACCACGCTCGGCATCCCAGAATGCGAGATTGAGTGAATCGAATTTTCCCTCGGTGATCAGCGGGTTGTTCTCCACCTGCTTCCACTGTTTCCCATCCGGCGAAACGAAACCGATCAAGGCAGGCTTGCCGGTATCCCAATCTTTATTGCTGCTGGCCACGGCCTTATAGCGCTCGCTGGCAGGAGCCGCGGGATTGGTGTCGAGAAAAGGCGAAAAGGTCTGCGAGCCGATTCCTTCCCGGACGATGTTGTTGTCCTTGGAACCGTTGAATTCGCACAACCCCAAGTTCGGTCGCGTCCAATTAATCCCATCACTACTTTCCGCATAACAGATCACGCAAGGATGCTGGGGCACGATCTCTTCATCCGGCAGCTTCGTCTCCTCAATACTGTAGGCCGGATCACTCGATCCCCGATAATACATGCCATACTTATCACCATCCTTGATGATGCTCGCGTAACCACTCACACAGCCTTCCCACGGCTGATCAAACACGATGGCCGTTCCGGCGGGTCGCGGCTCATGCAATTTGCGGCTCACTCCATCCAGACGATCGATCAGGTAATCATCTACAAAAAGTTCGCGCCGTGAACCTATGGCGAGCGGCGAGGCAGAGGGTTGAGTGGAGTCATTCATAATCAAATTTTCCTAAACGTAAGCGCAAACACCCGGGGGTTTTTCTCACCCGCGCGATCGAAGTGGATGCGAAGCCTCACCGAGCGACCAGAGAGCTCGCTCAACTCGCGATCACCCCACGCGACCTTCGCCTCCAAACTGTTCTCGGCAGCTGCCGATGCCCGGCCCTCTTCAAAACCGACCAAGGGCTGGAAACGTTCATCGGTGAGTTCGAAACGCGGACCCGCGAGATCATCCGCATTGACCAGAAGCTGCGCATGATTTGTGAGCGTAACGGGAGTCGTCCAGACCGCGCCGGTTGCCTGATCGTGATAATCTGCTCTTCGGTATATCTACTTTTCTTGATAGGTTCTGCTGCCTTGCTTAGCGCAGCTGTATACATATTTGCAAGTGCACATCATTAAATTATATTTTTAAGGGGTTTACGGACTCTTTGGTCCTTCCTAATTTTCTATCCCCTTTCTGAGACAATCACAACTCAATGGCGTGTCGTGCCCTATGACATAAAATAGCAGTCGTTTATACGCTTCTAACTCCTTTATCCCCTTACCAAATAAGTAGTTCCGCACTTTACCCCCAAATCATGTCTTCCTCTCCCCTACGCCTCGCCATGATCGGCAGCACCCCCGGAAACGGGCATCCCTACTCATGGAGCGCCATGTTTAACGGTTACGATCGTGAAGCCATGACCAAAGAGTGCCCCTTTGCTGGAATTCCCGACTACCTCAATAAAGAGCCTAGCGAGACGCTCCAAATCCCCGACGCTCAGGTCACCCATGTGTGTTGCATCGGTGAAGGTGGGTTCACGGCAGAGCATGTCGCCAAGTGTTCACTGATTCCCAACGTGGTTGAAAACCCCACGGATGTGATCGGCGAAGTCGATGCGGTGATCATTGCGACCGACATCGGCAGCGAACACGTCGAGCGCGCCCGTCCTTTTGTCGAAGCCGATATTCCCGTATTCGTGGACAAGCCGCTCGCCGACAACCCCGCCGACCTGAAGACCTTCATGGACTGGGTGGCCGATGGTAAACGCATCATGTCCTCGAGCTCCATGCGCTACACGAAGGAATTTATGCCCTACCGGCATTCCACCCACGAACTGGGTGATTTGCGTTTCGTGAGCATCACCACCGCCAAGAAATGGGAAACCTACGGCATCCACGCGCTTGAGGCTATTTATCCTATTCTCGGCCCCGGTTTTCTCACAGCGCAAAACACCGGCACCAAGGAGCGCAACGTCGTGCATCTCACTCACGAATGCGGCACCGACATCGTCGTCGTGGCCAGCGCTGATATGTATGGTGGCTTCGGTTGCCTGCAACTCTGCGGCACGGTGGGCAGTCGCGCCGTTTCGAGCGGTGACAGTTTCTTTGCCTTCAAAACGCAGTTAGAAGCCTTCGTCCAATACCTGCGCACCGGCGAATATCCCTTCCCTTTCTCGGAAACGGTTGAGCTCATGCAACTCGTAATCGCCGGCATCCAGAGCCGCGACGAAGGCGGCCGCCGTATCTCCCTTTCAGAAATTCAAACCCTACTCAAATAAATGTCATCTCTACGCAAAAGCCGGGTCAAACGCCTCCTCAAAGAAAGTAAATTTCCTCTCACCATCAAATCCAACCTCACCGATCCTCGCATCACCGAACTCGCAGGATTCTGCGGCTACGACGCGATCTGGTTATGCAACGAACACGTGCCCACGGATTGGACGACGCTCGAACACACGATTCGTGCCGCGCGACTCCACGATATGGACACTCTCGTGCGCGTCTCTAAAGGAGGCTACTCCGACTATGTGCGCCCGCTCGAAGGCGGCGCGACTGGTATCATCGTTCCTCACGTCGAAAGCGTGGAGGAAGCTGAACAAATCGTTTCCTGGACCCGCTTCCATCCGATCGGCAAACGTCCCCTCGATGGCGGTTGCACCGACGGCATGTTCTGCGCCGTGCCGCAGGACGAGTATCTCGAAAACAGCAACACCGAGAAGATCACCATTCTTCAAATCGAATCTCCGGAAGGATTAGAGCAGGTTGAAAAGATCGCCGCTGTGCCCGGTTTTGACGGTTTCCTCTTTGGCCCCGGTGATTTCAGTCACCGCATTGGTAAAGCCGGTCAAGTCACCGCGCCAGAGGTAAACGCAGCGCGTAAACGCGTCGCCAAGGCTGCACGGGCCAATGGTAAATTCGCGATGACTTCCGGAATATTCCTCCCGATGGAAGAATTAGCCGCTGAGGGTGTGAACGTCTTTAATACCGGTTCCGATGTCGGCGCCTTGCGTGAGTTCTTCGATTCAAAACTTTCCTCCGTGAAAGGCACCGCCAGCAAGATAAGCAAAGCAGCCACTCCTTATGACTAATCCATTCTCTCTCGAAGGAAAAGTCATCGTGCAATGCGGTGGCACCGGACTGCTCGGTCGCGAGCTCGTCAAGGCCATCGGGCAAGCCGGAGCCACGCTCGTCGTCGGCACCCGCGATCCCTCGAAGTTTGGGCCCAATCTTGAACGTGCCCGCGAGGCCAGAGTCGAGGTGCAGGTCGAAAAACTGATAGTCAGTGATGAAGATTCGGTTAACGCCTTTCGTGATGCCGTGCTTGCTAAGAACGGACGCGTTGACGGTCTGGTTTACAACACCGTGAGCCGTCCCATGAAGGGCGAGCGTCCTCACGCCGATGAATGGCGCGACTCGATGGAGACTAATGCGACAGGTCTTTACCTGACTATGAATGCATTTGTCGAAGTGATGGAGAAGCAGCCCACCGGTGGCAGCATCGTAAACATCTCATCGATGATGGGAATGGTTGGTCCCAACATGGCCAATTACGAAGGCACCGACATGAAGCCCGCGCCGGATTACTTCTTTCATAAAAGCGGCATGATCAATGTCTCACGCTACTACGCTTCCGTTTACGGAACGAAAGGCGTGCGCTGTAATGTCGTTTCTCCTGGCGGGATCTTCAATCCCGAGGCCCCCCAGCCGGATGCCTTTCTCGAAAAGTATAACAAACGGACCATGATGGGCCGGATGGCGAATGCGGATGAGATGAACGGAGCGGTTATCTTTCTGCTCAGCGATGCGGCCGCTTACGTCACCGGAATCAACCTACCGGTTGATGGCGGTTTCACCGGAAAATGAACTCACCCTCAGGTAAGACAATCTGGATCACTGGTGGCGCCGGTTATCTCGGCACGCCTACCACTATAGCGCTGGATCAATGCTGTGCTAAGGTGCTCTGCATCGATCTTCCGGGCAAAGCCGCCGCCCTCGTCAAAAGCGCTAATCTCCAGCACACGGTGCCAGTTGAACTTGACGTGAACGATCCGGCCACGTTGCCGGCAGCAGTGGCTGCTCTGATCGCTGAACACGGCGCGCCGGATGGTCTCGCTCATCTTACCGTGGCCACTTCAATGGGGCACACGTTAGAAGATCTGCCGGCCGAAACATTTCAAGCGACTCTTGATCGTTCGCTCGTGCCCACCTTCGTGCTCTGTCGCGAACTAGCAAAATCCATGCAGGCAAGTGGTGGTGGCAGCCTCGTGCTGTTTTCCAGCATGTATGGTCTCGTTCCCCCTGATAAGCATGCTTATCGCGAGGAAATGAAGCCTAACCCGATTGACTATGGGGTGAGCAAAGCAGGCATGATCCAGCTCGCGCGCTATCTCGCGATGCACTACGGCCCGGATGATATCCGCGTTAACTGTATCGCACCCGGACCTTTCCCCAATCCGGTGGCCCAGGCGGCCAATCCTGATTTTGTAAACACGCTTAATCAAAAAACCATGCTCCGCCGCATTGGTCGCAACAATGAGATGCTTGGTCCGGTTCTGTTTCTGCTTTCCGATCAGGCCTCATATGTCACGGGGCAAACCCTCTCCGTTGATGGCGGCTGGACGGCTTGGTAACATTGGATTCATTTTGGAGCCAATAGCCTCGACTTGTCATCAGTGAAGCGTGCTCAATCTTCACACTTTCCTTGTAGTCATTTACTGTTTCCCAAACCCCTGAACATTTTCCCTGTGAGTAATCTTCCCACTGTTCTGATCATCGGCTGCGGCAGCATCGGCGAACGCCACCTGCGCAATTTTAAAGAGACTGGCCGATGCCAGGTAATCGGTTGCGATAACCGCCCGGCAATCCTAGCGGATATGGCCGAGAAGTATCAGGTGGAAACCTCCGCCGATTGGAAGCAAGCGATGGAAAATCCTGCCTGCAACGCCGTCGTCATTTGCACGCCCGCCCCCAGCCATGTCTCAATTGCCACGGAAGTGCTGAAAGCGGGAAGTCACTGCCTCATCGAAAAACCGCTTTCGCTCAACCTCGATGGCATGGATGAACTCACGGCCGCACATCAAGCCAGTGATCGCGTCTGCCATGTGGCCTACGTCAATCACAGCCGCCACGAGCCTCGTGCAGCCAAAGCCTTTTTGGATAGCGGCGCCTTTGGTCCCGTGCGTGCGGCCTCCACCGTTGGAGGACAACACTTCCCCACCTTTCGTCCGGCCTACCGCGAAATCTACTACACTGATCACGCCCAAGGTGGCGGCGCAATCCAAGATGCCATGACCCACATGGTGAATCTCATGGAGTGGATCACCGGCCCCACCGCTTCCCTCTTTTGCGAGGCCGATCATCAGGTGCTCTCGGGTGTTGAAGTTGAAGATACCGTCTCAATCATCGCCCGCAGCCAGGATGGCGCGATCATCAGCTATAATCTCAATCAGTTTCAGTCGCCCAACGAAGTCACCGTTCAATTCAACTGCGAGAAAGGCAGCGTGAAATTTGAATACCATAACTGTCGCTGGGGTCACCTCGCCCACGGAGCGGAAGATTGGACTTGGGAGAGCGTCGAGCCTCTCGGCCGCGACGGTCCCTTCTCGGTTCAGGCCAATGATTTTCTCGACGCGACCGAAGGCAAAGCCACGCCACTGGCCACCCTTGAGGAAGGCGTTCAAGCCGTGCGCTTCAACCTCGCCTGCTTCGAATCGATTCGCACCGGCAGTCGCATCACGATTAAGTAGATCGGTTACGATCGGGTCACTGACCCATAGACATAGGTAAGCTTCCCATGCAATACGCCGACTTACTTTCCCCCAGCGATCAGGAGCTCGCCAAAAAATTGAATGATTTCGTTCCCGAAGAAATCTACGACATCCATACCCACCCTTATCATTCCGATCATTTCGCTCCGGGGGCGTGGAAACTGATGGGCGGCAAAGGACCGACGGGCTGTGCTGAACATCGCGCTGCCCTGCAAAGGTATATGCCCGCGAAGACCATTCACGGGCTTTACTTTGGCATGCCGCACAAAACAGCGGATCGTCCGGCCATCAACACATGGGTTGCCGATCAGGTGAAAGAACACGGCACGCCACTGAGTCGTGGGCTCATGCTGGTCACCCCCAGTGATGATCGCGAAGCCGTCGCCTCAGCCCTACGCAGTGGCCTCTTCTTCGGGATCAAAGTCTACCATTGCTACTCTGGCCGCGAGGACACGATGAACGCGACCGTGGAGGAATACGCGCCCGACTGGATGTGGGAAATCCTTCACGAAGTCTCAGGTATCATGCTCCTTCATATCGTGCGCGACGACGCGATGGAAGACGTGACCAATCAACAGTCCATCCGACGTCTTTGCCAAACCTACCTTCAGGCCCGGCTCATTCTCGCCCACATCGGTCGCAGCTTTAACTACCGCAATGCGCGCAACGGATTCCACAACATAGTCGATCTTGATAACGTCGTCGTCGATACCTCTGCCATCTGCGAATCAGAAGCCTTTGCCGCCGCCTTCAAGATCCTCGGCCCACGTCGCGTGCTCTGGGGTTCTGATTTTGCGGTCAGTGAAATGCGCGGACGATGCGTCTCCACCGGTAAGAGCTTTTTCTGGCTCTACCCCGAAGTCATTCACCCGGACTACGTCGCGCCGACCTCCACCGACTTCACTCTGATCGGCATCGAATCTCTCCTCTGTTTGCAGGAAGCCTGTGAAGATGCCGGCCTGACGAGTGGCGACATCGATGACGTCTTCCAAGGAAATGCCCTGCGCACGCTCGCGCTCCATCTGCCGAAAGAAACCACGGCACCCACGCCCACCGGACCTGAGCTCTGGTCACGCGCGCAATCAGTCATCTCCTGCGGCACGGGGCTGCTCTCCAAGCGGGCCGAATCGTTTGATGCCAAAGGATGGCCCTCTTACTTTTCACGCGCATCCGGCTGCGATGTTTGGGATCTCAATAATAACCGCTATGTCGATTTCGCAGGTGGCTGCGGCGCCATCCTCCTCGGATACGCCGATCCCGATGTAAACGCCGCCGTGCGGCGTCGCGTTTCGGTCGGCACCTACAGCACCCTTTTAAATCCGCAGGAAATCGAACTCGCCGAACAACTGATCGATCTTCACCCGTGGGCCAACAAAGTGCGTTATGCCCGCGGCGGAGGAGATGCGATGACAGTCGCCGTGCGCATCGCGCGAGCCGCCACTGGTAAAAGCGGTATCGCGTTTTGCGGTTATCACGGATGGCACGATTGGTATCTCGCCGCCAACCTCGGTGGAGGCGATGCCCTTGATGGACATCTGTTGCCCGGTCTTGAACCGCAAGGAGTGCCGCGTGAACTCAAAGGCACATCCGTTCCTTTTCACTACAACAATCTCGAATCACTCGACGCCGCGATCGCCCAATTGGGAGACAACTTCGCCGCAATCGTAATGGAGCCGATGCGCTCCCAACTTCCTCAGGATGACTTTGTGGCCAAGGCCGCCGAACGTTGTCGCGCGGCGGGAGGAGTCTTTGTCGTTGATGAAGTGACTAGTGGTCTCCGCTACGGCTTTCCTGGAGGAATGTCCGCCCTCGGCATTGATCCCGACATCGCGGTTTACGCCAAAGCGATGAGCAACGGGATACCCTTCGGAGCCATCATCGGTCGCGACGCGATCATGCAAGCGGCCGACAGCAGTTTCATTTCATCCAGCTATTGGACCGACGGGATCGGCCCGGCTGCCGCCCTCGCCGTGTTGGAGAAAACACAAGATCTCAGCGTTTACGAAACAGTGGTCGAACGCGGAACACGATTGCAGGCCTCCCTGCGCGAACTCGCCACTCGCCACCCAACGTGCCAACTCGCAATCGGAGGCATGCCGGCAACGCCATCCATGTCCTTCGACCTCGGTGACCAATCGCGTTTAGCCCAGACCCTCTACATGCGCAAAATGCAGGCGCGCGGTTTCCTCGTCACTGGCTACCATTATCTGATGCTCGCTCACGACGATGCCAAGATCGCCTCACTCTTAAGCGCCGCCGATGAATCCATGAGCGAAGTCGCAAAAGTTATCGACGCAGGAACCCTCGCCGAAACCACCGGACCCCTCGTCCAGCACATCGGTTTCGCCCGCCTGACCTAGCTCACCACGTTCTGCGGATTGCCTGCTGCGAACGCGCGGATATTTTCTACCACGGTGCCGAGCAATCGTGTGCGAGCGGCTTGCGTGGCCCACGCGATATGCGGAGTCACGAAACAATTCTTGGCGCTCAATAGAGGATTGTCCGGCGACGGCGGTTCGGACGAAAGCACATCAAGCGCTGCCCCACCGATCCGACCAGCATTGAGTGCAGCCGCGAGATCCTCTTCGACCACCAACGGGCCGCGACTGGTATTCACCAGAAGGGCGGAAGGTTTCATCAGCTCAATACGTTGTGCGTTAACGAGGCCTTCCGTCTCCGGGGTTTGCGGACAATGCAGCGACACGACATCGCTCCGCTGAAACAACTCATCGATCGAAACTTGCTCCACGCCCTGCTTTGCTGTGCGCGAGGCGACGATCACCTTCATGCCGAACGCACGTCCAAGATCAGCGACCGCTTGGCCGATCCGACCATAGCCCACGATGCCGAGGGTTTTGCCATCTAGTTCCGACAAAGAGTGATCCCAAAAACACCAATCGATATTCTTGCTCCATCGTCCTTCATTCACCGCCGCGGCATGCGCACCGACGTTTTGAGCGTGCTCAAGGATCAAAGCGAAAACATGCTGCGCGACCGACTTCGTTCCGTAGATCGGCACATTGCTCACCACAATCCCACGCTCCTTCGCCGCCGCCACATCGACGACATTGTAGCCCGTTGCCATCACCCCAATGTATTTCAGATTCGGCAACTGCCCAATCGTCTCTGCGGATAGTGGACACTTGTTCGTCAACACCACCTCGGCTTCTGCCGCGCGAGCAACGATCTGATTAGCCGATGTGCGATCATGAACCTCACAATCTCCCAGCGTGCGCAGCGCATCCCAACTCAAGTCACCGGGATTGAGGACATATCCATCTAAGACAACAATCTTCATTCCCAGAGCCTTTGTGTTTTCGATTTCAAAACAACGACAAAGCTCCCGATTGCATCATTCGTGCAATTTTCTCGACGCCTCCGCCGACATAACAAATCTTCCCTTCGCACGGGCTGGTAGCTCAATGGTTAGAGCAGAGCACTCATAATGCTTTGGTTGCGGGTTCGAATCCCGCCCGGCCCACCAGTCTTCGCTCTATCGAGCTACGACTCGGCGAGCCATCAATTCGACTACTTTACCTTTACCTCATCTCTAAAATACATGAACGGGCCTGAGAAAAGTGGACACGGGAATCTCTTAGAAGGAGAAACCCAAAGCGAAGACTGCCGCGACGAAGCCCATCGGGCGTAGGCGGGCCATATTGATACAATGAAGGGTTTCTCCTACGTTTACATTCTGATCTCAGATCGTGACGGAGAACACTACTATGTAGGCCTGACTGATAATCTTGATGATCGACTCGCTAAACATAACAAAGGCGACGTTTCCCATACTGCAAAATATCGTCCCTAGAGAATTAAAACAGCTTTGACCTTCCATGATCGGAAAAAGGCAGCCGAGTTTGAAGTCTACCTGAAATCGGCTTTCGGTCGCGCATTTGCGAAAAAGCGGCTCTAGTTACTCGACTATTCCGTAAACTGTAGCGCGTAGAGATCGGCATCTTTCATCACGAAGCGGAGCCGAACCGTTTGCCCGGCCAAGGCAGAAACGTCCGCCTTTTTTTCCATGTGACGACTTGGGCGATCTCATCGCCAAACACCACATCGCTATCCTCAAGTGAATAGCCCTTCAGCGGCCCTCCGGCTTCGTCCTGAATTTCAACCCGGATGCTACCGGCGGATGATGTGGACAAATTGAGTGTCAGCTTTTCACCGGAAAACTGCATCGGCTTTGTCAGCATTTCACCACCGGAGAAGGGAGCGTTCACCGAAGCGAAACCATCTAGTCGCAGCGAGTAACGCCGTAGATGATAGTCCGGCAGCATGTAATGCGTCTGCAGATAAAGGGACAACTCCGTGTCGCTCGTCTGCACCACGCCCACCGCGGGACAGTTACTCCGACACACCCATGAGCCGCGATCCAGTCCGGGACGAATAAACGATTCCATGAAAGTGCGATCGTAGTGATTCCCGCAGCACGACGGGCAACACGGTGGACGAAAGCGCGTAGGTGGTGACGTGGAGAAAGATCACATCCACATCGGCCTGACGAAACTCACGGCCCGCCGCGTAGGCGCGATCCGGATTGTCGACAAGGCCGAGGTTAATCACTTCCACGCCGTCGCGACCCAGTTTCTGGGCGACGCGAGCGACGTAACCTTCGAGGCGAGCTTGCAGGCCTTCGAATTGCGCCCAGTAGGCATCCAGCCCTATTCCAAAGAGTCCAATCTTGAGGGGTGAGTTCATGGTGCTTCACCACAAACAAAACCAATTCGAGCTGAGGCTAAAGACGAATCCGTCTGCTCTCAGGAACCTTCTTCCGAATTCTCTTGTTTATTTTGGTGTGACTTATCGACGAAGATGCGGATCTCGGCATCGCGGCGGCCAAGGATTTCCGTGGCGCGCTTGAGGGCGTCACGGGTGGAGAGGTTTGGATTGGATGGAATTTCGCGGAAGAAATTTTCGGGACCAAGTTTGTCGATAAATCCAGAATTACCTAGCACCCGAGTAACCTCGCGGATGGCTCCTGAGATGAGGAGATGGCGGTCGGACTTCCGCAAAAAACTATGCAATTCTTCAATGGCGGCGGCGGCCGTGGCATCGAGGTTGCGGGCGTTCTTTAGGCGAAGGATGATGATCTTCAGCGATGGATCGCGGATGACTTCGCGGATCTGTTGATCAAAGAGATCGGTCGAGCCAAAGAAGAGGTCACCTTCGGCATGCATGATCGAAATGCCTGGGACCGCCCGATTCTTACGATCAGCCAACTTGGCCAACTGCCCTTCAGGGTTAAAATTATATTCCACGAGATCGGGCGTGCCGGCTTTGTGTAAAAAGAGGAGGATGGAAACGAAGGCTCCCAAAAAAATCGCCGCGTCGATCGTGAGCAACAGGGCCGCGCTACAGGTGACCGTAAACACGATGGTATCCGATCGCGTTGTGCGCATCGCCAATCGGATGTTGTGTCGATTGAAAAGTGACAGCGCGATCCCCATGACGAGCACCGCCAGGGCTGCTTTGGGAATATACTGAATGAGCGGACCGACCGTGAAGAGCAGGAGCAACACCACGATGCCCGAGTAAACATTGGCCAGCGGTGAACGGGCCCCCGAGGTTTCGGCGAGCATCGAACGGGTGAGAGATCCGGAAGCGTTCATACCACCGCAAACCGCACTGGCAGTATTAGACAAGCCCATTGCATACATCTCCTGATTCACATCAAAACGCTGACCAGCCCGCGCCGACAGAGTCTTACCGATCGAGGTGGCTTCGAGGATAGAAACAAACGCCAGAGCGAGGGCGGGAATGGCGAGATTACCGACCAGCTCGAAATTATAAATACCAGGCAATAAACGAATCTCCGCGAAACTGAAGTCTTGGATACTGGCAATCGACCAACCGACATAACTAAACCCGACGCCCAGCAGGCTCGTGAGCACCAAGGTGAAAACGATGTTGGGCCACTTGGGAGCCCACAGAGTTAATCCGGTCTGAATCGCCAAAGCGGCGACCGCCATCAAAACTTCCGGCCAATAAGTAAGCGGCAAACTGCGAATCGTATTGGATACGATCCCCAGGAAGGTCGAGGCCTCGCCAATCTTGAAACCGAGCACATTCTGAATCTGGTTAACGAAAATAAATAAGGCCGCCGCCGTGACGTAACCGGTCACCACCGTGCGCGAGATGTAGTTAATCAGCAAAGACGCGTTCGCCATCGCGCCCAGAATCAGAAAACCGCCGACCATCAACACAAACACCGGCAGAGCGAGGATGCGTTGATCCGCAGGTAGTCCGGATGAAGCCAAGCCCGTGAGCAGTAGAATCGCCGTCGCATTGGTGGGGCCCAAAACAACGAAACGGGTGCCATTGAAGAAAGGACCAAACGTCGTGGATACGACGCTACTAATCAGCCCGGCCAAAGGCGGCACTCCGGCGATCAAGGAATAGGCGATGCTTTGCGGAAAACTGAGCAGAGCGATATTCAACCCAGCTCGAGCATCAGCGGCGCGGGTCGCGCGCGGTGGTTTGCGCAAAAGGCGGCGTCCGGGAAACCAATCCAATTGGATCGTGCTAAACAAGCTGCGGGTCCAAAAACGAATAATGAGACCCCAGCGACGCTTGTGCGGTCGAGGCGATTGCGTGTTGGACGCAGCCGAAGGCGGCGGGGTGTTTGAGTCACTCACAGATTCGAAAGAGGTTGTTCAAAGAATGGGGCTCACGTCAATCGACACACGCATCACGAAACTCGCCAATTTCGGAGCGCATAAACAACCACCAGACAGTATCATGCAAACAAGCCCCAATCAGTTCGACCTCATAAATGGGTTGCCGGTCAGTCCGAAAGGATTACTTAAGTTGTTCAGTGAAGATTTCCGTTAAAATCGAATATGCCTGCCGCGTGCTCGCAGAAATGGCCCGGATGCACGGCAGCAGAGATTTAGCGCAAATCGATCATCTCGCGAAAACCGAGGCCGTGCCCGCTAATTTCCTGGCGCAAATCCTCGGAGAATTGCGCAACGGTGGGCTTATCAACAGTAAGCGTGGGATCCAAGGCGGCTATGCGCTCGCTCGCGATCCCGACCAAATTTCCCTCTACGATATTATGAAAGTGTTTGATGGTGAGCTACTTGAGTTTAGCGGTAACCACGAAGGTCGCAGTGGCAGTGTGCTCAAATACATCTGGGGCGAGATGCGCCACTCAATCGACGAGAAGGCCAAGAGCTACACTCTCGATACCTTCATCGCCAGCCAGCCAGGCGAAATGTATCACATCTAAAGTCTCGAAACGACGGCCAGAACGGCCGCGTGATTAAAGACAGAGCAAAGTAAGGCGAGGGCTTGACCCTCTGGTCTAATCAATACTTTATTAACTTTATGTCTTCACTTATCTTTCCCGATATCGTTTCCACCATTGGCAACACTCCTATCGTAAAACTGAACCGTATCGCGACCGGTCTCGACGCCACGATTCTCGTCAAAACGGAATTCTTCAATCCCTTGGCCAGCGTGAAAGATCGCATTGGTAAGGCCATGATCGAAGCCGGTGAAAAATCCGGCCGCATCAAGTCCGACACCGTTATCGTCGAGCCTACTTCTGGAAATACCGGTATCGCCCTCGCCTTCGTCTGCGCCTCGCGCGGCTACAAGCTCATCCTCACGATGCCTGAAACTATGTCGCAGGAACGCCGCGTGCTCCTCCGTATGCTTGGCGCTGAGATCGTGCTGACCCCTGGTGCTGAAGGCATGAAAGGTGCCATCGCCAAGGCGGCCGAAATCGTCGCTTCGCGGGGTGACCGAGGTTTCATGCCTCAGCAATTTGAAAACCCCGCCAATCCTGAGATCCATCGCCTCACCACGGCCGAGGAAATCTGGACCGCGACTGGTGGTAACATCGATGCCTTCGTCGCCGGTGTCGGCACTGGTGGAACGATCACCGGTGTTTCGGAAGTGATTAAGTCGCGCAAGGACATCAAAACTTTCGCGGTCGAGCCCGAAGCCAGCCCCGTCATCGCAGGCGGCAAGCCCGGTCCTCATAAGATTCAAGGCATCGGCGCTGGTTTCATTCCGCAGAATTGCAACGTCGACATCATCGACGAAACCATCGCCGTCTCCAACGAAGACGCGTTTGAAACCTCCCGCCAGACCGCCCTCCTCGATGGCATCCTCGGTGGTATTTCCACCGGCGCCAACATTTGGGCCGCGATGCAAGTCGCCAAACGTCCTGAGTTTGCCGGTAAAACCATCGTCACCGTCGCTTGCAGCTTCGGCGAACGCTACCTCTCGACGGCCCTCGCCGAGAAAGCTCGCGCTGAAGTCTCTTCGTAAGGTTGCACGACCACGTGTCGTCGCTTAGCTATTTTCGTATCAGTCCCGCCGATAACCTCCCTCCGGCGTTATCGGCGGACTTTTATTCCGCGCTATGAACCTCGACGATATCAAGCAAGACCTCCTCGCCTCCTATGAGCGCGATGGTGGCATCAATCATCTCGACGGCGTTAATCTGCCTTCGCAGGAATCGACCAATAAACTCGCCGCTGAGTTTATGCATCTGCTTTTCCCCGGCTACTTCGAGGAAACCTGCCTCACGAAGGAAGAAGTGCCGGATCACGTCGAAAAGCAACTCACTCAAATCAACGAACGCCTCACGACTGAGATTGAAAAGTGCCTGGCTTTCTCGAAGGAAACGAATGCGACCGATCCCGATGTAAAAGCCCGCGAGCTCACGACGGCAACGCTCAAGCAGCTGCCCGCCCTCCGGAAAATCATCAAGACCGACGTTGATGCTGCCTTCGCAGGTGATCCCGCTGCCGGTAGCATTGAAGAAATCATTTTGGCTTATCCGTGCGTGCTCTCGATCTCGCTCCAGCGTTTCGCGCACGTGCTTTACGACTTAGGCGTGCCCTTGCTGCCGCGGATGCTGACGGAGTATGGCCACGAACGCACGGGCTCCGATCTTCACCCCGGCGCGAAAATCGGAACGCATTTCTTTATCGATCACGGCACCGGTGTTGTGGTCGGCGAAACATCGGAAATCGGATCGCACGTGAAACTCTATCAAGGCGTGGCGCTAATCGCGCGCTCGACCGCAGGTGGCCAGGCTTTGCGGGGACAGAAACGCCACCCTTCGCTCGAAGACAAAGTCACAGTTTACGCCAGCACCACGATCATGGGTGGCGACACCGTCATCGGAGCAGGCTCCACGATCGGCGGTAATGTCTTCGTCACGCATTCGGTGCCGAAGCGTTCGCTCGTCGTGATGCAGGAACAAAGTTTGGAAGTCCTCGATAAGGACGCCCATAAAAACGAAGGCCCGCTCGATTGGGTGATCTGAAAGCCCAATTATATAGCGGGACTATACATTTGATCAGCTCGCGCGAGCTGGCCTTGCGAAATGAGACAAAGAGTGTTTGTCTAGTTTTCGGGATATAATGAAACGCCTAGCACTACTCTTCTCGCTAGCGATCACGGGTTCTGCACTAGCAGCACCTTCGAATAAAACTATCCTACCGGAGCGATTTGATCCGCAGTATTCCACGATGCAGAATTAGGCTCAGGCCGGAGTGTTGGTTGATGAGGTCCAGCAAGAGCCTCCTCTCGTGGTGCGGCTGAAACCGGGCGACGATCTGACCGCAGCTGCCGCCAGCGATAACACCACGATCTACCTAGGCCGGGCAATTATCCACTCGAAGAAACGTTAACGATTGGGAGCCATGTAATCATCCACGGCTCCGGCATCGATCAGACACGCCTCGTGATCATGCTACGTGACCTCCAAAACGCTCCGACCGAAGAGGCCAATCACGCGATGCCCGAAGCGACAGGTGTGCTCCTCGAAAACACGATTGGATAGGGCATCGAAAATCTCTCGATTATGATGGACGAATCGCTGCTCAAACCCAACGCGCCGCAGACGGGCCCTTACGCTTATGAAAACAATCCCCATGGTCAGGATGATCTGCATATCACTTTATTAAGATTCACCAACAGCCGGAGTAGTTGGCTTAAAACTGTGAGCTTCTCAACGCCGGTTCACATCCGCTTATCCTGAATGACTCCCAGCACCTCACGATCGAAGGCACCGAGATTTATGGTGCTTACAATAAATCCGACAGCCTCGGGATGGTCATCCTCTCTGGCGGCGAATTTTGCCTGCTCGACGGAATGCTGATCAGCGATATCAACCACGTTTTATTGCGCGGAGGAAACGATGACCGCAAATCCCGCTATAACGTAATCGCCAACAGTCGGATCACTGCAGACGTCCGTTTCCAGTCTCTAAATACCGATTACAACCTCTTGGAAAACTGTGAGATCGCCGGGCCACCCACTCATCACGCTCCCCCATTTCTTATCTCACTAAGACCAATGAACTCCCCAGCACGAATCTGCTTTTTCTCTGCACGATTACCCGAGACTTTCCGACCGGCAATCGACGCTTCAGCGTGGCAGGTAACTCCAATAAGGTTTATCGGCTCCTCGGTGCGACATCCTTGAAAACTTCGATTGAAGAGTTTGGCGAGGCGCCAATCAGAAATACGCTCTGGCCCGTGCGATTCTAGTAGGCACTTGCGCCAACGAGGATTTGTCCACCAGTTTACACATTCCCATGCCCGCCCTTTTCGACCTCAGCCACGTTCAAGCCTCGCGCACAGTTTCACCGCACGACGGCATGCTCGTCGAAGGCTTGGAAGAACAGTATTTCGACATCGGTCGCCGCGCTTTGGAACTCGTGCAACTCTCTGCTCAACTCTGCGATAAGCCGCACTACCCTGAGATTCTCGATCTCCCCTGTGGACACGGTCGCGTGATGCGTTGGCTCCGTGCCCACTACGATTACGCCACCATCACTGGCTGCGATCTTGAGCGCGACGGCGTCGATTTCTGCGCTCAGGAATTCGGCGCGGTCCCCGTCTATTCCAAGCCCAATCTCACCAAGGTCGATTTCGGCAAACAGTTTGATTTGATCTGGGTGGGCTCGCTACTCACTCACCTTCCGCAGAAACAATGGCTCGCAGCTCTCGATTGCTTCATCAATTGGACCAAGGAATGCGGCGTCCTGATTTTCAGCGTGCAGGGCCGCACCGTCCCCAGCTTGCTCGTGCGAGGCCGGCGCAACGTCGCTGAAAATATCGACAAGCCCGCCCTTCTCGAAGAGTTTGCCCAAACTGGTTTTGCCTACCAACGCTATTTCGAATGCAAGGAAGACGAAGATTACGGTCTCGCCCTCTCGTCTCCTGAATGGCTCATGCGCGTGCTCCAACGTTACCCCGATGTGATCATGCGCGCCTACATGGAAGAAGCCTGGGGCATGCAGGATATCGTCATTCTCTATAAAAAAGCCGGCCACTTCGAGCCGCTCCTCGGCGTGCCAGAAACACCTTTGCCCAACACCAAGACACCCGAAAAGAAGAACTGGTTCGGGAAAGTGTTCGGCTAGTGAGCTAGAGCGAAGACTGATCGCGGCCAAATAGTTCCCACATCAGGATTGCTCCCGCCACAGAAACGTTGAGCGATTCGACCGCTCGCGTGCCGGGAATCGTGACTTGCCGCGAGCACGCCGCCGCGACCTTCGGATCAATACCATGTTGTTCATTACCCATCACTAACGCGGAGGGTTGATTAGGTTCGACTGCGCATTCTGGTCGCCCACCACGAGTCGCGGCCGCAAGCACAGCGTAGCCCGCTTGGCGGAGATCTTTGATCAGCACCGTGAGATCACGCGCCGCCCACACTTTGATTCTTTCGAATCCTCCCTCGGCCACGCGAAAAGCAGCATCGTTAGGTCGCGCCGATTCCGGCGAGTCTGTGATAATGATATCTTCCACGCCCAGATAAGCCGCGGTGCGCGCTAACGCCCCGAGGTTGTGAGCATTGCCCACACGATCGAGAATCAGCAATGGCGCGCGTTGCGCGGCCCAGCGTTTTACATCCGCCGGTCGCGGGCTCAGCACTTTAGGCGCAGCGACAACCGCGACGACGCCACCGTGATGTTTCGAACCGGAAATCTTCTCGAGCTCAGCGGCAGGCACACTGCGATAGACTTTTCGGTCCGTCGCGAGCACCCTGCAGATCGCGCCCAACTTGCGCCCGGAAGCGGGATCGAAAAACAACCGCAGAATCGACGACGCATCGCTTTCCCAGCGCGCCTTCACTGCGGCCAAACCACAAATTGTCAGTTCCTTGTTTTTCACTCACGCGAGCGAATCGCAAAATTTCCCAAACGCGAGCCCATCACGCCACCCATGAGTAAACCCGAATCGAACGGATAAAAAAGTGTCACCTAATGGGTGACACTTTGATGTTATCTATCTGATTGTGATGGGGTTTTAGATTCTCTACTTCTGGGAATTGGGCACGAAAAAGCGCCCGGTGAAGTGCCGGACGCCTTGGTCAAAAGAATGCTTTCGATTGTAGCTTAGTAGCCTTCGAAATGCTTCGGTTCGTCGGGATCCTGATAGCGCGTCGTGTAGGTCTTCTTGCTCGCGGCGAGCTTGAGGAATACATCAATCGGCACGATCTCGATCGGACCGGTGAGCTCCTTCGTCACTTGAACGAGGCTGTTCACATCGTTCGATTCGCGCACGTGCACGAGCAGGAAGTAAGGCCGCTTCGAGTTGAGAGAGATAAGCTCATTCAAATCATCCGTGACGGCATCGCGAGGCCGCTTCGGATCGATGTAGTAATCGTAGGAAATCATCGGACGCGTATCGCGCAGATCGCGCGTGCGAGCGGGGCCATAACCATTGATGAAACCAAGCACATCAGGGAATGCCTCGTAGTAGCGATCCACCGTTTCTTTCGTGAGATCGGTGTTCCCCACATTACCGTCGGCAGCGGAGTTATCCATGATCTCCATGATGCGCTCATCGAGGAGCTCCATCATTTCTCTGGCTTCAGCCATCAAGAGCGGAAAGCGATCAGCCGGAATGTGATTGGGATACATGTAGCCAGGGCCGGAAAGACCACCGATGAAGTAATCATTTGGCGTGGCCGACTCGTGGAAATATTCGAGCGCCGCTGGAGAGAATTTCGACCAGTTCATGGTGACCTGCCAACCGAAGGGCAACTTGCCGCGACCAGGTTTAGTCCACACGCCGATCCCGATGGAATCAGACTGCACGAAGGAAATATAGACTTTCTCCTCGGCCATGAGTTTCGCATCACGGGCGACGCGGTGATTATTGGTAAACTTGAAACCCTTCGTGAAAGTGAACTGCGAGTTGAAGCTCAGATTCGGCAAGTTGTGTAAACCTTCCATCTTAAATCCAAAACTGGAAAGCAGAGTAGTCGCCTGTTCTTCAGTGTCTTTCCCATAAGGATGCCAACCGAATACAAAGGAACTAGGAGCCATTTGTTTATAAATACGCTTCGTGAGCGCGAGCTCTTCCGGGTGCTTGGGATTGGCCGAGAGGTCGTGAAAAAACATCTTGTTCTGGATACCCCAGTCAGCCACGGCAGGTTGCATCGTGCGACCACGATGGCCGCCGAGTAGCATGATCTTATCGTGTGAACATTGCTCCCAATACTTGTCGTAGGAGTCCTGATAAATCTCCGCATCAGACATGCCGGTGAAATCACCACGCAGATCATCGATCTGCTTGAGGCCGTGTTTTTCGACAAGAGGGATTAGCTCTTCGGAAACTATCACGGCGTCTTGTAGACCAGCGATGGTGAAAGCAACGTTGAGCGAAGCGCCCACCGTCTTATCCCAAACGACATAGCCTTTCGCATGTTTCGAAAACAGTGTGAGCGCTTCATCAGCGGTCGCGATTTCCGTGAAATCGACGTTGTGCTTACGTTGGTAAAACTCGAACAACGGGCCAGTGATTTCCCATTGGAAGTCCGGCGGATGCACGATGTAGAGCTGTGGTGCGTCACGATTAGTCAGCCCCTGGAGACTGATCAACATCGCCTTCTCGGGGAGTCCACTCGCGACCATCCAATCCCCGTCGAAATTCATCATCCAGGCATCGCGACCTTCTTCGGCTGATCCGGCGCGAGCCAAGGGCGCGACACAGAGTGCGAGAATACTAAACAGTGTAATGAGACGTTTCATCAGATTCATTTGGCATCCTCCGCGCTAACCTTGTTGAAGAAATAAACCAGCGGACGAGCGCGGCTGGAGTGCAGTTCGATCAGGACGAGCGTTTCGCCGCCCTCGCCGATGCGATATTCGGAAGTGATGCGCATGTTTACATCACCTTGGGAGATCTCCACTGGAGTGTTGGTCTCTGTGCGCAGCGTGCGATCTTCGTCGATCCATTCAGCCGTGGTGTGCGTGATGCCACCCTTGGTTGGATAAACTGCCATGTGCCGTTGCTCGATGCGGAAAAAATTATCGGAGGCCACCGACTTAGTCGTATCGACAAGATTGGTCGCACGATAGTTCGTGGCGCGCCATCTCATCTGGTGCGTGATCGCGATTTGCGAGCCATCAAGGGCAAAGACTAGATCCATTTCCTGCCAACCATCGAGCGCGGAGCTACGGGCAGGATCGAGACGCCAATGACCTTCAAGATCAGGATTAGCGGAAGCCAGCGCGGTCATAAACAGCGCGGCGATGCCTCCGAGGAGGATTCGTTTATATGCGGTTATTTTCATAAAAAAGTAGGACAAATTAACCCATTCCGACCGCACGGTGTCCACGACGTTTCCTCTAAAAGCGCGATTATTCCAACGGCCGCACTTTTCCGGTCAGCGTGAACTCCTCACGATCGTGATAAAGATGCCGAATCCGGGTGCCGGGAGCGTATTTTTTCAGCGGCGAATCAGCCGCGCGCAGTTCATCGAGCAATGCCACCGAATCGACCCGGCCAAATTTCAAGTTTACCACAAACTGCCGACACCATCCACCTGCCAGCCATGGTTCGATGATATGCTTCAACACATGATGTGGCTCTTCCACCATGTCACAAAACAGCCAATCGTAAGTGGTGTCGCTAGTCGCCGGGTAGAATCGAAACGCATCCTCCAACCGATGTTCGATCAAATCGTGCCCGAGTGCCACGCCCTTCATCGGACCATTATCCAACGCGATAACCCGCGCCCCTCGTTTCGCCGCACTGTAGCTCCAACCACCCGGTGCCGCTCCGAGATCGACCACAGTTTCACCCTCGGTTGGCTCTTGGCCCAGCACCACGTAACCCTCCTCCGCCTTTAAATAACTGCGCGATGGGGCCAAAGAATCATCCGCCATCCGTCGCTGGCCATTCACAGTCGCCGTGCGCGACACCTGCATCACGCCAAAATCCGTAAACCAAACAAACAACCCACGCGCCTCCTGCATTCCGCGCGGCAAATCTGCTACAGCGAGTTTTGCCACCCGCGACAACCGCTTCTTCAAAAACTCCCGCAGCGCTTTCTGGACCGCATAAATCCGACGATTCAGCCCTTCCATTTCCGTCGGCCCCTGCAGCACACACGGCCAAGCCGCTTCGATCCGATCGCCCTTGATTCCCTCGAGGAAATACTCCGCCAACAGCTTCGCGAGCGCATTGACCGACTCGCCCCGAATCTCAGTCGTCTCCCGCATCATCAAATGCGCAAAAGCCGATTCGTTACACTCACCTTCCGTCAGCACCCAACCCGCCCCCTGCGAACTAATCCGAGCCCCACCCTGCGCCACCTCGCGCGCGAGCAGAGATTCAAAATTAGGCTGGCAGGTGAGAAGCATCGGCTGTCGGGACTAGCAGTTTGGAGCTGAGAATAGAGAAACGGACTCGGTAGGCTGCCTGCTTGCAGGCGTATCAGTGGTAAACAAGCGCGAGCAAGCTCGCGGCCTACGATAATTCCTATTTCTACGGATATCTTTACAGACGATGCAGATGGAATCCACCGTCTACATCGAAGCAGGCGCCGGTTGAGAATGGGAAACGATCTTCGGCGATGGCGCGCACGGCCTTGCCAATATCCTCAGGCTTACCCCAACGACGGATCGGCGTGATGCCGCGCTCGTCTTCGATGATGAGCTTGTCGTATTTCTCTTTCACGCCACCGGTCATATCGGTCGCGATCACGCCGGGACGGATTTCGTAAACATTGATATCCTCGTTACCGAGACGTTCGGCAAAGAGCTTGGTCATCATCGCGAGACCGGCCTTCACCATGCAGTAGTCGCCCCGATTGATCGATGACGTGTAAACCGAGATCGAAGTAATATTCACGATGCGACCGCGGAAACCTTCTTCGTCCTTCTCCTGCTTGAGCATTTGTTTCGATGCCAACTGCGACAGGAAAAACGGTCCCTTGAGATTGATATTGAAGAGGCGATCGAAGCTCTCCTCGCCCGCATCAAGCAGATCGGCGCGAACGTTGGGCGCGACGCCGGCGTTGTTTACGAGGATGTCGATGCGACCGAAATTCGCGACCGTTTCCGCGACGAGGCGTTCACGATCCGCCGCGACCGATACATCGCCTTGCACGATGAATCCATCGCTGCCCGCTTCCTGCACGAGCTTGAGCGCCTCTGCGGCGGCGGCGGCATTCCCCGCGTAGTTGATCGCCACGCGGTAGCCCGCGTGGGCGAGTTCGATTGCGATGCCACGACCAATGCCGCGCGATGCTCCGGTTACAAGGGCTGATTTCTGTGCCATAAGCGTGCAGCCAATGCTAACCACGCCGCTGCTACAAAACAAAATGCACGCAAACACATCGCCACATCACGTGCTCGTAAAAATATCTCCCTTAGAGCACCTAATAAATCTACGCCTATCACCCATCAACTTAGTCAACCAATAGTTGACGTGTAATCTTTGCCCTCCCCCGATCTCAATCGAACCGTGAATAGAGCCTCTGGTGGCAGCCCGTTTGGGCTCACCCGCGGTTCTCGAGATAATGCTTCACATCGTCGCCGGACACGCGGTTACCCGGTCCTGTCGCGGTGATATCAGTGATACTCTCGGGATCGAGTCCGGCTTCTTCCGCAACTTTCTTTGCTTTCGGAGTCCAGATCACATCCGAAGCGGCCGCGGCAGCAGAACCACCCCCAGCAGAGTTGGAATCGAGATGACGCATACTTTCGTCACTCGTCTCGATTTGCAGAAAAGGATCACCCGACATCATGGTCGCGCCGGGCTTTCCCATGATTTCGCCGATCGTGCCCTCGCAAGGGCTCTCAAATTCAAAAGCAGACTTGTCGCTTTCGAGATCCGCCAACCGTTGGCCCTTGGTTACCACATCACCGGTTTGCACCTTGATGACGATGACGCTGAGTTCACTTACAGTTGCTCCCATAGAGGGAACGGGGACGTCGATATTGAAAGTATCCATAGGGGTTTAGATAGAGTGAGTGCGACAGGGGCTTTCTGGTCAATGCCGCTAAACGATAACAACCCCTCATAATCTTGGCCTAATCATACTCAGTAGATGGTCACGAAACCTTGATCCCCTGCTCAGTCGCGTCTCAAATCCCTCGCGATGCCCCCTGCTAAATTCGCCGAGATTTATCGTGACCCCGAACATGTCGCCCTAACCGCTCATCGCGGTTTTTCAGGAAAATATCCTGAGAACACGCTATCTGCGTTTCAGGCCGCGATCGATCAGGGCGTGGAAATTCTCGAAATGGATATTCATCCCACCAGCGACATGGTTCCAGTGGTCGTCCACGATCACACCGTCGATCGCACGACTGATGGCACGGGCGAAGTCACCTCGCTTTCGCTCGCCAAGATCAAAGAACTCAACGCCTCGTGGTGGGAAGGTTCGCAAGTCGAAGACGGATTTCGCCGCGAGTCGCCGGCCGAGCAAAACTCAACCATCCCTACTTTCGCGGAATACCTCGATGCCTTCGCTGGTCGCGTGGGTATGAATATCCAGGTGAAATCACCGCCACCCGCCGAGATGCTCGCGGAGATCTGCCGCTTATTTAAACACCACAATCTCTACGAAACCGCCTACCTCAGTATGGGCCGCTACGACGAAGGATCCGCTGTGCGCGTGATCGATCCGAAGATCCCACTCTGCATTCTCGAAGAGCAAAATCGCATGGATGAAGCTTCCCTGCGACGTCAGCATCACTTCGGAGTCGCCTGTATTCAACCCATGCGAAAAGACGTGACACTGGAGAACTGTGCCATCGCTCGGTCGCTCGGACTGCCGACCAACGTTTTTTGGTCGAATGATGCCCAAACCACCGAGCAATACGTAACCGCCGGAGTGCAGGGCATCGTCACCGACTGGCCCGACCGAGTAGATTCAGCGCTCGTGAAATTGGGGCGGCGCTAACGCTTAAGTCCGCACTGCCTGCCAAACGCGCAGGCAAGATTCCAATAGCGCGGGCAGTTCAAGCAGTGGCACCATGTTTGGTCCGTCGGAAATCGCATTAGCCGGATCGGGATGAGTCTCGAGGAATAATCCATTGGCACCGGCCGCGAGCGCAGCCTTGGCCAGTGGTGATACAAATTCACGTTGTCCGCTGCTTTTCCCACCACCTGCACCGGGAAGTTGCACGCTATGGGTCGCGTCAAAAACCGTCGGCAATCCGTTCTCACTCATAATCGGAAACGACCGCATATCGACGACGAGATTTTTATAACCGAAAGTCGTGCCGCGCTCCGTTTGCCAGACTTCCTGAGCATTGCCAGCCTTCAGTTTTTCGGTCACATGCACCATTTCCTGAGGGGAAAGAAACTGGCCTTTCTTTACATTAACGACGCGACCCGTTTTCGCTGCAGTTAAGATTAGATCGGTTTGTCGGCAAAGAAACGCGGGGATCTGAATCACATCACAGACTTCCGCCACGGCTTTCACTTGCGCTCGCTCATGCAAATCGGTGAGCACAGGAAAATCATATTCACGCTTGATCAGATCAAGGAGCTTCAACCCCTCTTCCATGCCGGTGCCACGAGGCCCCTCAACCGAGGTGCGATTGGCCTTATCAAATGAACCCTTAAAAACCAAATTCAGCTCCGGGTAAGCGATACGCAGCTCCACGAGTTGCATCGCGACTTCCCGGCAAACTTTCTCGCTTTCGAGCGAACAAGGTCCGGCAATAATGAGGAGTTTGGCGGGATCGTAGAGCATGAGATTATTTCTTCCTTTTAGCCGCAGGCTTTTTAGCTTTTGCAGCTACTACCGCCTTCTTGTGTTTCACCGCAGCTCCGATGAAAGCCGCAAACAAGGGATGAGCAGCATTGGGCTTCGATTGAAATTCCGGATGAAACTGCACCGCGACAAACCAAGGGTGTTTTTTAAGTTCCACAATCTCGACCAGATTGCGGCGGGGATTGCGCCCACTGATCACCATCCCACCCTTTTGGAGCTGAGCGACGTAATCATTATTCACTTCGAAGCGGTGACGATGACGTTCGCGAACCGTATCCGACTTATACGCCTTGTGAGCATGGGTGCCGGGAGTGAG
Source organism: Opitutaceae bacterium (assembly GCA_002713695.1). Lineage (GTDB taxonomy): Bacteria > Verrucomicrobiota > Verrucomicrobiia > Opitutales > Opitutaceae > Cephaloticoccus. The sequence continues at coordinate 215,701 of PAUB01000029.1, read as the reverse complement.
CGCGCACTCGTAACTGCCCAACCGCATTGTCGCTCCCTTATCGATGATCTTTTTCTGATCCTCCATGATGTTGATCACTTGATGCTCCGTCTTGGGATCAAACTCTGCGCTGTTCGCGCTTTTCAATTTCAGCACATTGCGGGCATATTCGATCACCGCGATCTGCAATCCGAGACATAAACCATAGTAAGGGATGCCGTGCTCTCGTGCATATTTTGCTGCGGCGATTTTGCCTTCGGTGCCGCGATCACCGAAACCGCCTGGCACGAGAATGCCATCGAGATTTCGTAAGACGTTTAAACCACCCTTCTTTTCCAAATCCTCGGCATCAATGCGCACGGTATTGATGCGGCAATTATTGGCAATGCCCGCGTGCGTGACCGATTCGTAAACCGATTTATAGGCATCCTGCAGCTCGATATATTTGCCCACCACACCGATGGTGACTTCGTGGACAGGATTGAGCAGGCGCTTCACAATCTGATTCCAAATATTCTTGGTCGGGGCTGCTTTCTTGATGCCAATCAGATCCATCACCAGATCGTCCATCCCCTCTTTTTGGAGTGCGAGCGGCAGTTGGTAGATCGAGTGATCCACATCGCGACATTCGATCACAGCCTTCACCGGCACGTTGCAAAACATCGAGAGCTTATCGCGCAGACTGTGCTCGAGCGGATGATCAGTGCGGCACACGAGAATGTCAGGCTGGATACCGATCTCGCGGAGCTTCGCGACGGATTGCTGTGTAGGTTTAGTCTTCAGTTCGCCCGCTGCCTTGAGAAACGGGACGAGGGTCACGTGAATGAAAAGTGCGTCGCGTGGACCAACTTCGAGTGCGAATTGACGCATCGCTTCCAGAAAAGGCAGTCCCTCTATATCACCCGTGGTGCCACCGATCTCCGTGATCAACACATCGACATCTTTCCCACCAGCGTAGATGCGATCCTTGATCTCGTTGGTCACGTGAGGAATCACCTGCACGGTCTTCCCGAGATAATCACCTCGACGTTCTTTCTGAATGACAGATTCGTAAACCTGTCCCGAAGAGAGACTGTTCAAGCGCGAGAGTTTACCACTCGTGAATCGCTCGTAATGGCCCAGATCGAGATCTGTTTCAGCTCCATCTTCGAGCACGTAAACCTCGCCGTGTTGAAACGGGCTCATCGTGCCTGGATCGACGTTAAGATAGGGGTCAAATTTCTGAATCCGGACCGTGAGCCCCCGCAGCTCAAGCAGAGCTCCCAAGGACGCCGCGGTGAGGCCTTTGCCCAGCGAGGAAACCACTCCGCCCGTCACAAAAATGTATTTCATTGGAAAGGGTTAAGCCCTGCGCCCCACTTGAGACAAGGAAAACGTCTGCTTTGCACGCAACTAGGCACTATTTTGCATCAAATACCACACCACCGCCGATCCGCCAGCGATCACGATGACCGCGACCAACAAGTAGAGCGTCCACTTGAGCGCCTTCGCCAACATCCAGAGTCCGACCGCCGCAACCAGCGTCAAACAGGCCACGACAAACCAACGCGGGTATTCGCCGAGCGAGTCGAGAAATGGCGGCAGGGAATCCATGCAGTTTCTGTTAAGCCGCCCAGGAGGCATCTCTCCAAGCAAAATGAGTTGCGCCACCGCAGCCTCAGCCTCCCACTGCGTCAATGAACTCGAAACCTCAGCTTCTGGCCTGGCTCACCTGCGACGGAGCGCACATCGATCCAGCGACCGGAAAACACACCATCCTCGGCGTGTTTTCCAACATCAAGGCGCAGCAATTTCCCGTCACTCATCCCTTCATGATCTGGTTCCTGACACTAACGGATTGTTCTACCGGTAAACACGAAGTGGCTATCTCCATGGGCGTCGATCCCACCCAGATGCAGCCCCTGCTCAAGCGTAGTTTCGAATCTCCCGGCCCTTTGCAACGCATCAACCTGATCAACGAAATTCGCAACCTCACCTTTCCCCATCTGGGCGATTATTCTATCGTGATCGAAGTCGATGATGAACCCATCCTCGCGACCAATCTCACCGTTTTTAACTAAGCTCTTTTTCTCGAAAAATTCCTCCCAATTTATGCCTGAACAACACACCTACGATCTCATCGGTATCGGCTCACCCGTCATGGACTTGCTCGCGAGCGTGTCCGATGAACACATGGTCAATGTGCCCGGCGAAAAAGGCGGCATGGTGCTCGTCGATGCCGACGAAATGAAAGCCCTCGTCGCTCAGCTCGCGGCAGCCCCTGCCACCTCCACCGGCGGCTCCGCAGCCAACACCACGCTCAACGCGAATCGCCTCGGTCTCAAAACCACTTTCCTCGGCAAACTCGGAAACGACGACTTTGCCCGCATCTATTGCGAACGCTTCGCCGCCGTGGGAGTCGATCCCTCGCGTTTCAAGCATGGCGATCACCCCAACGCGCAATGCCTCGCGCTCGTCACGCCCGATACGGAACGCACGATGCGCACCTGCCTCGGTGCCGCGATGACGCTCTCGCCTGAAGAAATCTCCGTCGAAGATTTTCGCGGCTGTCGCCACGCGCACATCGAAGGCTACCTCGTGTTTAATCGCGACCTCGCCGAGGCCGTGCTCAGCGCCGCTCGCGCCGCCGGTTGCACCGTGAGCCTCGATCTCGCGTCATTCGAAGTTGTCGGTGCCTCGCGCGATTGGCTGTTCTCTCAATTTAAGACCGGACTCGATGTGGTCTTCGCCAACGAAGACGAAATCAAAGCCCTTTACCAAAGCGATGAAAGCTACGATCTACTCGCTCGTCGGCTCGCCGGTGAAGGCGTTGTCGCCGCCGTCAAAGTAGGTAAAGACGGTGCTTGGATCGCCGAAGGCGACGAACTCCACCGCATCGAGCCAGTCACGATCTCCGATGCGATTGATACCAACGGCGCCGGCGATTCCTGGGCCGCCGGTTTTCTCTCCGGTTACATCCGTGGTCATCATCACTCCCTCAGCGGAAAAATCGGATCCCACCTCGGCGCCGAAACTGTGCGCCATGTCGGCCCGATTATTCCCGACGATCATTTCACTCCTCTCGCGCAACGCATCACTTCATTGAAGACCGAGGCCTAAGGAGTCTTGATCACGCGAAGACCGCGGTCGCATTTTGACTTTGCGACGCAGCGCGCTTTGCGTGAGAGATAAACCCTGATCCATGTCCGACGCACTTGCCCAACAAATCACTTCGCTTGCCGAACGCGCCCGTGCGGCTTCGCTGACCTTAGCCACCGTATCCACGGCGGACAAGAATGCGGCGCTGGAGAGACTCGCTGATCTGTTGTCGCAAAACATCGACGATCTCCTCGAGGCCAACGCCAAGGATCTCGCCGATGCGGAAACCAATGGGCAAACTCCCGCCCAGATTGATCGCCTCACTCTGACCGACTCACGCATGGATAAGTTGGCCGCGAGTGTGCGACAAGTCGCCGAACTGCCTGATCCTGTAGGCGAGCTCATCGAGGAAACCACTCGGCCCAACGGTCTGGTGCTCCAGCGCGTGCGCGTGCCGATCGGTGTCATCGGAATCGTTTACGAATCACGCCCCAATGTGACCATTGATTGCGCTGTGCTCTGCTTGAAGAGCGGCAATGCCGCGATCCTGCGTGGCGGTAAAGAATGCTTCCACACCAACACCGCGTTGGCTGCTCTAATCACACAAGCACTTTCTGATTCCGGCCTACCGGCCGATGCCGTGCAGTTGATCCCCACCACGGATCGCGTTGCCCTAAACACCTTACTGAAGCTCGATACCTTGGTGCATTGCATCATCCCACGCGGCGGCGAAAGTCTCATCCGCTTCGTGGCGCAAAACAGCACGATCCCCGTGATCAAACACTATCAGGGTGTATGTTTCGTTTATGCAGATCGCGCCGCCGATCTGACGATGGCGGAAAACATCATCGTGAATGCGAAGACCTCGCGTCCCGGCGTTTGCAACGCCGCGGAGCAATTGCTCGTGCATCGTGATATCGCCGGAACGTTTCTCCCTGAAGCCGGTCGCGCGCTAAAATCCAAACACGTCGAATTGCGATGCGATGCCGCAAGTGCCGCGATTCTGGCGGCAGCTGATATCCCCCACGTCGCCGCGATCGAGAAGGATTACACCGCCGAATTTTTAGCACCGATCCTCGCGATCCGAATCGTCGACGATCTCGATGCGGCCATCACCACAATCAACCGCGACAGTTCCGGCCACAGCGAAACCATCATCACCGGCGATGACGCTGCGGCCAAAAAATTTCAGCTCAGCGTGGATAGCGCGGCGGTGCTTTGGAATGCGAGCACGCGTTTCAACGATGGGTTCGAATTTGGACTGGGAGCGGAAATCGGAATATCGACCGATCGACTCCATGCGCGTGGTCCCATGGGCTTGCGCGAGCTCTGCAGCTACAAGTGGTTGGTGATGGGCACCGGCCAAGTGCGGGACTGAAACTCACCGCGGATTCGGGCTAGGTAAGCGGAAGTTGTGGCACTGATGTCGCCCCCCCCCGCTACCCCGATGAAAAATAACCTGCTCGCTCCCGCCCTTGCTGCGTTGGCTATGTTTATCTTAGGGTCCATCTTTTGGATGAACCTCTTACCCTGCAAAGTTATCTCCACCACCGCCGATCGTGTCGCTGCAGCCGCCCTCGACGCGGTTATCCCCGAAACCGGTCTCTATCTCGTTCCCAGCCCGCACATTGATCCGGAAGTCGCCGAGGAACTCTTCGAAGCAGGTCCAAGCGCGATGATTCACTTCATGAAAGAAGGCCATCCTATGATGGATCCAGGGAAGTTTCTGAAAGGCTACCTCCACTACTTCGTGGTCGCGCTCCTGCTCGGGATGATCCTCCGCAATTCTGGAGTCGCGGCCAAAGGCTACTGCAGCGCGGTAAAGTTGAGCATCATGGTTGGCCTGACTGGCGGAGTGCTCACCACCCTGAGTGAACCGATCTGGTGGCGTCATCTATGGAGTTGGGGATTCATCAACCTGATCTACGCCACGCATACTTTCATGATCGCAGGCCTCGTGCTCGCCAAATTCCTACCCAAGCCAGAAACCAGCGAATAAACCCTTCCCCTGCGCGACGGAGTTTTCACGCTCCGTCGCGCCAATGGGAACTGTCCTCCCATTTACATCTCATTTTTGCCATTCTCGTGGGTCTATCCGGGATCGCGCCTCCACTCGCGGCGCAATCATCCGATGAGAGTAATGATTCCCCAAAGACCAACCAACGCGTGTTCTCGAAAAACGTCGCTGAGGCTCTCGCAGCCCGCATGCCCAAATACAATCCGCCCGAGCCGGAACCTGAGCCGGTGGATGAAGAGGAAATGCAAGACATGCGCGATGTAGATAAGCCACGGAATAAGATCATCCGCCTTCCCGAATACGTGGTGCGTCAGGATAAACCGCCAGTCTTCCGTGATCGCGATATCAACACTAAAGCGGGACTCAAAAAACTAGCCATGAAGCGTTACTTTTATGAGACCAGCATCGCTCTGAACAAACTTACGATTCCACTGTTTGGGGACGCCGAAAGCTACGCCCTCATGCTTTATGAACAGGATGAACGGCTCAAAAATATCTCCGATCTCAACGAGACTGCCAATGACATCGACCGAGTAGATCCAGAAGATGCCAAGGAAATCCGTAAAGCCACTCGCGATACCTACGGCCGAGGTTTTGATGATCGCTCTCGCAATCGTTAGTCGGCACGATCCAGCAATTCACTACTGATCGCCTCCCACTCTTGTTCCAAGGAAGCCTCTGGCCGCTTTTTTTCAGCGCGCGCATACCAGTAATCGGCATTGCCCACATCGCCTTCCTGCCGATGTAGATAAGCATGCACCCAAGCAGCATCGGCCGAACTATCGTCCTGCACGAGACGATGCGCTTCATCCCATTTATCTCGCGCCGCTTCTCGCATCGCTTGCAACGGCACACCTATTCCGGTGGGAACATCTTCCTGATTGAGCGATCTCAAAAATTCTGGAAATGACATTTGCGCAGATTAACCCACTCGACTCTAGTGGCAAGGCTACTGCCACATGACCAATACCGAGCTCGTCATCCTTCGTGAACTGAACGCCGCACCCAATGAGTTCGTATCAGGTGCGCAGTTGGCGACCAAACTCAGCATCAGCCGGGTAGCGATCTGGCAACACATGGAAAAACTCCGTCGCGAAGGCTTCGAATTCGAGGCCGTTCGCGCTCGTGGATACCGCATCTCCAAACACCCGACCGCCCTCCACGCCATCTACATCGAAGCTATCCTCGAGGCCAAGCAGCGCACCTTTCCGCTAACCGTGCTCGATGAAGTCGACAGCACTAACGATGAGGCTGCCCGCCAATTGGCAGATGGACGCCAAACCCCATTTGTCATTCTCGCGCGCAAGCAAACCAAAGGCCGCGGACGATTCGGTCGCGTCTGGCATAGTGATGATCATCATAACCTCTACTCGAGCTTCGCTTTTCGTCCGCAGCTCGCGCCGCACCTGATGCCTACTTTCACACTCTGGATGGGCGTTAACATCTGCGAGTTGATCACCAATTTCTGTTCCATGCAGGCAGGGCTAAAATGGCCCAACGACATCGTCTTCGACGGACGCAAAGCCGGCGGTATGTTGACCGAAGCCCGCATTGATTCCGATCAGATGCGCGACCTCGTTTTCGGCCTCGGGCTCAACGTCAACAATCCCGCCGGTGCCTGGCCAACCGAACTCGCCTCCCGAGCCACCTCACTCGCTGAACAATCCGGTGAGCCTCTTAATCTCAATCGATTCGCCGCCGCCCTAATTGGTCGAGTCTCCCTCGCCTACAAACAGTTTGTCGAAGGCGACCACACCACAACCTTCGCCGATACTTGGAACTACTACGATGTGTTGCGTGGACAGGATATTGTGGTGCTCAATGGTGAACAACGCATCGCCGGCACCGCTTCAGGCATCGATGATACCGGTTCACTGCTCATCCGGGATAAGCAGGGACGCTCTCAGAGATTTACCGCTGGCGAAGTTACGTTGGAGAAAGTGCTTTGAGCCAAACCAAATTCCACTCAGCATAACCCCGCATGTCCGAAACCCCACTTGCCATCGAAGTTACCGATCTCGTCAAATCCTATGCGGGGATGACGGCGGTCAATGGTATCAGCTTCACATTGAAGCGCGGTGAGATTCTCGGGTTCCTCGGGCCCAATGGTGCCGGCAAATCCACCACCATGCGTATTCTCACGGGATATTTACCCGCGACCTCAGGCCAAGTGCGTATCTGCGGCGTGCCCGTCGCCTCTCAACCCGATGCCGTGAAACGTCACATCGGATACATGCCGGAAAACAATCCGTTGCCCGAGGATATGCGCGTTTCTGAATACCTCTACTTTCGCGGACGCCTCAAAGAAGTCTCTCGCTCCAAACTAGGTCCAAGGATCGACGAGGTTCTGGAACTCTGTGATCTCAAACGTGTGCGTCATAAAATCATCGGCAAGCTCTCCAAAGGATTCCGCCAACGCGTGGGCATCGCCGAAGCGATTTTGGCGGAACCACCGGTCATCATCATGGATGAGCCGACCATCGGTCTCGATCCACATCAGATTCTCATCGTGCGCGATCTCATCGCTAGCCTCCGAGGTCGCATGACAGTGATCATTTCCAGTCACATTTTGCCGGAAATCGAAATGACTTGCGACCGCGTGTTGATCATCAATCAAGGCCATATCGTAGCCCAAGGCACCCCCGACGAACTCCGGCGCGATATTCTCGGCCACTCCATTTACCAACTAGAACTCGCCGGCGATCCCGACGAACTCGCCAACGCCCTCACCGAACTGGAGCCTACCCTCAAGATCTCTGAATCTGGTGAGCCCGACGCCGAGGGCTTCCGAACCTTCACCCTCACCACTGCGCACGAAGGAGATCTCGGCGAAGAATTACTAAGTGCGCTACAAGCTCCCGATTTTCGATTAAGAGCACTCAACCGATCCCACCCTACACTCGAAAATGTCTTTCTCGCGGCCACTCGCCGGAGCTGGGATGTTAAAGCAGAAGAGCTTGCTAAGAACTAAAACCCGATGCGTCACTTTCTCACCATTCTGAGTCACGAAATCCGCATGCTGCTCGTCAACCCGAGCACCTATATCGCGGCGACGTTGTTTCTCGCCCTGATGGGATTTTTCTTCACCGGCATCTTGCAGGATTACAGCGCGACGGCTCAGGAAGTTTCCCCGGCTCAAGTTTTCTTCGAGATTTTTTGGGTTCCCGTGCTCTTCATGATTCCCCTACTCACGATGAAGTGCCTCGCGGAGGAACGACGACTCGGCACGATCGAAACCTTGCTCACCACTCCCGTCACTACGGCTGAAGTCGTCATGGGGAAATACGCCGCGGCCTATCTGCTCTACCTTATGCTCTGGGGTTCCACTGCCGGCTTCTTCTACATCTTGTATCACTTCGCGGGTGACATCCATTTCATGGACACCGGCCCGATGATCGGAGGCTACACCTTTATCGCAGTCTCGGGACTGCTATTTGTCGGCATTGGCGTCTTCGCCAGCTCCCTCTCCCGCAACCAAGCGGTCGCAGGCATTCTAAGTTTCATCATGCTCTTTGGGCTAATCTTCGGTTTAGGATTTCTCAATGATGCCCTTTGGTTAGATCGCGCCGTGCTCGCCCCAGTTAAGGAAATGGTCGAATACGCGCAAGTGATCGAGCATCGCGAAGATTTCACGCGCGGGGTCGTCGATTCCCGGCAGCTTCTTTTCTACCTGAGCGGCACCGTGCTCGCTCTCATTTTCAGTATCCTCAGCGTTGAGGCCAAGCTCTTGCACAACTGATCCCATGATCTCGCCTGATAGCTTTCGCACTGCCCGCTGGATTCGCACGATCAACCTCGTGTTGCAGGCCCTGCTTTTCCTGACCCTGTTCGCCGGCCTCAATTACCTCGCCCTAAATCACGCCTGGCGCTTCGACCTCACTGCACAACAACGCTATTCACTTTCGCCTGAGACCAAATCGTATCTCCAGAACCTCGAACGCCCGGTGCAGATCATCGCCACCTTCACCGAGGATGCAGATGACAGCACCGTCGCCCAGGCCTACCGCGACCTCCATGGCCTGCTGCGCGAATACACCTACACCACGGAAAACAATCCCGACGGACGCGTGACCGCAGAATTTATCGATGTTTACCAAGAACGTCGCAAAGCCGATCAACTCGGAATCGATCAACCCAACATCGTCCTGCTGGTCTGCGGCGACAAACGCCAACGCCTTCTACTCAAAGATTTTTATGAAGTCAAAAACAGCAAAAAGGAAAACTTCCGAGGTGAGCAGGCACTGACCTCGGCCATTCTCAGCGTCTCCAATCCTACACGCAAAAAAATCTACTTCCTCACCGGACACGGTGAACTACGTCCCGACGACGTCGATCCCGCTCGCGGGCTTTCCGCGCTCAACAATGAACTCAAGATGCGCAACTTCGATGTGGAGTATCTTCAGCTCAGCACCATGCGCACTGTGCCCGAAGACGCCGCACTCGTGATCGCGGCTGCGCCTCAAGGCAGCTACCCATCATTCGATCAGGAGCAACTTCGTGAATACCTCAGCAAACGCGAAGGCCGCCTCATCCTCATGCTCGCGCCGGGCGTTCCCCACGGTCTTGATGATCTTTTATATGATTGGGGCGTGCTGGTGGACGACGTCGTGATCTACGATACCGATCCCAACAGTTTCTCGGACAACGGTGATCTGATCTTAAGAACCTTCACTCCGCATCCCATCACGCAGACCCTCATTGACTACAAAGTCTTCCCCCGGCTCGGACTGACCCGCAGTGTGCGCCCCGACCCCGGTCGCTCTGTTTCCAGCGGTTTACAGGTCACCTCCCTTGTAGCCACCTCCCAAACCGCTTGGGGTGAAGTCAGCTACCGCCAACGCCAAGTGCCCGAATACAATCGTGGAGCCGATCTCAAAGGTCTGCCCAATATGGCTCCAAAAAACCGACTCGGTATCGTCGCCGTGTCGGAACGCGTGCAAGTGCGCAACAATCTGCCATTCAGCGTGCGCAGTGGTCGACTCGTCGTCATGGGCACGGGTGACATCGTAGCCAACTACCGGATCGCTAGTCCCGGAAATCAAAACCTCTTTTTCAACGCGATCAATTGGACCATTGATCGCGATACCCAGCTCAATATCCCCGCCCGCCCGATCGAAAGATTTCAACTCTCGCTCAGTCAGGAGGAACTTATGAGACTCCGCGTGAGTCTAATATTTGCCCTCCCGATCGCCGCCGCCCTTCTGGGGCTCTTCGTTTACTGGTCTCGCCGCAACTAGGATTTCACCATGCGCACCAAAGTCACCCTCATCCTCCTCTTCCTCAACGTCGCGCTCTTTTTCTTTATTTTTAAGTTCGAGCGAGGTTGGCGCACAGAAGAAGCATCGATGGAAGCGCGCAGCCGCGTCCTTGGAGCCGAAACGGCCGATATCCGCAGTCTCCGGATTTCCGGTTTCGGATTTACCACCGTCAACCTCGACCGACAAAAAGACGAAAAGTGGGCTCTCACCGAACCCATCGAATGGCCGGCAAATCCTCACGCTGTCAATCGCATCATCAACGAGCTCCAGTTTCTTAAACACGAAACAAGTTTCAGCGTCGCCGATCTGCAAAAGAACGATCAGTCACTTGCCGACTACGGACTTGATAACCCGCGCCTCACGGTTTCTTTCACCTCAAGTTCTACACCGGAAGATGGTGATAACGATGCGGCTATTTCGCTGTTTATCGGAGATGAGACCAAAGTCGGAAATCGCCTCTACGTGCTATCTTCTGATCGCTCCCGCGTTCACGTCGTCAACCTCAGCCTCGCTCACAGCCTAACGATCCCGGTCGAAGACCTCCGGGCTGATACCGTTTTCTCCGTGCCGGTTTTTGAAGCACGTTCTCTGAACCTCCAAAACGCTGCTAATCTTCGAGTGCGCGTTCGCCGCGACGGCAACCAATGGGCATTTGAAGCTCCCATTATTGCTCGCGCGAGCAAACCAAACGTCGAGTTATCGATTAACGCGCTTAACGCCCTTCGTGTCCGCAACTTCGCCTCAATCGATACGACCGAACACAACCCCCGCAACAACACCACCCTTCGAATCACCCTTGAAGGTAACAACCGCCGCGAAACCCTCATCCTCGGCGAAGCCATTGGAGCGACCGCTATCACCGAGGCGGCCACCGAAACCAACAATAACAATCCCCGCACCGCGCCCGATATCGAATATTACGCGATGCTCGAGGGCAAAACCACCCTCTTCACTCTGAGTCTTCCGGCCGTCCTGATCGATTCGCTCCTCAATGCGCAAGTCGCACTCCGTGAGACGCGCATCCTCGATTTTTCACCTGATGCAGTCACCCAGCTCACGCTAAACGCACCCAATCAACCGGTGCTCACGCTACAACGTCTCGAAGCCAACGCTCAACCCGATGCGCTTAATCCTAGCTTGTGGCAGATTGTGAGACGCGAGGGCAACCAAGGTCCGCAAACCCAATCAGCCGACGATCAAAACGTGAGACGCGTGATCGAGAAACTCAGCCTGCTCTCCGCTCAAAAATTCGCCAGTGATGCTCCCAGTGATGCCGACCTTGAGGCATGGGGTTTCAATCGCCCCGAACGTGAAATCAATATCACCATCGACAGCGGTAATTCCGCCAAGACACTCTCCTTGCAAATCGGCGTGGGGGTTCAACCCGATAATTACGCCTATGTTCGAGTAGGTAATGCTCGCTACATTTACCTCATAGATTCCGAGATCCTGCACGAAACCCCCGCATCCCCACTCAACTACCGACAACGACTTTTGCGAGAGCTACCCGAAGCGGCAAAAATCGAACAACTCACGATCATCGATCTAGAAGACAATCGAATCGTGTTTGAAACCACCGTCTCGGAAAACATAGACGAAAACATCAAAGCACTGGTGGCCCAATTGCGTTCTCTACGCGCCAAACGATTCGTAAGTAGTTCGTTCACCGATAAGGTTGAAGTCACGGCTGAATTGCAGCCTTGGCGCTACCGACTCGACACCACAATTTCGCTACCGAGCAGCACCTCAGAACAAACCGAAATCTCATCTCTTTATCTCTCCCCTCGACTGGGGGGGGCGACCCAACTCGCCGGCTCCGCCGAATTCGATACTGTCTTCGAAGTGATGCAGCCTCTGCTCGATTCACTCTGGACTCTAATCTACGCTGAAACAGATCCGGGGCCTCCTCCTGCCAAGGAAACCGCACCTGCGACAGAAACAGACCCTCAACCTTGAGCCTGATGCAGACGGTTTTCACATCTCTGGAAATCAATACCGATGTCCGGAAAGAGTAAATCCTGGAGGCAGCAATGCTATAAAGGCGCCCACTTTTGTGGGCACTGCTGCGTTTCACTCCTGTGTTGGTCGCTTTGGCTTGGGTTTTCTTTGCTAGCCATCGCGCAACTCCACGTTGTCGTCACGCGCGAACTACCCGTGCCCTCATTTATCGTGCACGAACTGGAAGACCGTCTCGCTGATTCGGGTGTTCATGCCAATTTTGGGCGGACTAGTTTCGATCCCACCGGACGCATCCTCATTGAGGATGCTAGTTTTAGCCTCAAGAGTTTCGAGAAGCCCATCGCTAGCATTAAGCTTCTCTACCTGCATCTTGATCCCTGGGATTTGCTGGTCGGTGATTTCACTCCTCATCGCTTTGAGGCCAGCGGAGTTGGCTTACGCGTGCCTGCCATGTTGTCCTCAACTGGTCGACAGGTAGAAGCCCTTCATGACATCACCGTTTCCGCTGAACCCACCGACAACGGCATCCTGATCCAACAACTCACTGCAAGACTGGCCAATCTCACATTTTCCGCCGAAGGCGAAATCGACTTCCGGCCTCTCACCCGCGAGCAAGCTAGCTCCATCCCACTCGCCGAACTGCTCGCGCGCGACTATGCAAAACTGTGCCGTAAATTTGAGCAACTCGCACCATACCTGACTCAACTCGAAAACCCTCGAGCTGAGATCCGCCTTAACCCATCAGAGCAACTTGGAGCCTTGGCGGAGATCAGCATACACGCAGATCAACTCCATGCCTCGGACAACGTCCCCGGAGAGATCACAAACTTCGCAGCTTCGACTAAACTCCCCTTGTGGAGCAATCGGCCCATCTTTGCTCGCATCCACACCTCGATCGAATCCGTTGATCTCCCCCGCGACATTCACTTGGAGGGCATTCGGGCCACACTGTATACGAAACTCTTCAGCGGCGAGAGCAGCATCCCCCTTCTAAATACCAAGCTCGAGATAGCCTCTGCACAAGCGATGGGAGTCAATGCCAGCGCACTCTCAACTCAAATCGATAGCCGACACTATCCAATACTTAAAACGCAGCTGCTCGCTCAAATAGAGCAAGAACCGCTTGAGCTGTCGGGCAAGATAGACACTAAAACCCGCAGTGCAGACCTTCGCGTGGTCGGCAGATTTGATCCTCGATTGATGACTGTGATCGGCCAGAAGGCTGGGCGTGACATCCGCCGCTTCGTCGATTTCGGTCAGGCTCCCTCCTTCGACTTTGATCTCAAATTTTCTCCAGGCATGAAGTTCACACAACTATCGGGGCGCGTCGCTGCGCGCGATGTTTACGCTTATCGTATCACCTTTGATCAGATCGGCGGACACCTCTTTTTTGACGGCACCGACTTCATTGCGACCGATGCAAAAGCCAACATCGGCTCGAATTACGCTAGAGGAAGTTACCAACAAAACTTCACCACCCAAAAGTTTCGCTTTCTACTGAAGGGCCAGCTCGACCCTCCTGATATCTCAGGCTGGTTCCGCGACTGGTGGCCTAAATTCTGGGAGAACTTTGATTTCTCAGCCGCTGCTCCGCAGGCCGAAGTCGACGTTCAAGGCCGATGGCGCTATGGACACGAAACCACCGTATTCGCCTACGCGGAAGGTCTCAACCCGATCATCAAGGGAGTGGAGCTCGATCAGATCGTGACCAGTATCTTTGTGCGACCGCATCATTATGATGCATTGGGATTACTAGCTGTTGGCGGTGGTGGAATTGCGCGAGGCAATTTCCTGCGAAGCCATATCCCGAATACTCATATACTTCGATCGATGACATTTTCGTTCGACTCTACCTTACCTGCAAACACGGCAGCCGGGCTCGCGGGGCCCCAAGTAGAGAAAGTCATAGCACCGTTTTCATTCACCCAAAACCCCTCGATCATTATTGAAGGCAGAATCAATGGTGAGGGATTACCCGGAGAACCACAGATCTACGCCGAGATCAGCGGCCACACCGATCATGCTTTTACGTTTCATGGTTTCCCGCTCACTCACGCGTCTTTTACAGGCGTCCTCAATGATGACGACTTTATCTTTGAACCTCTTTTAGTCGGGTTTGCCCAAGGTGAAACTTTCGGCCGCGCCCGTCTCGAAGGGCCAGAAGAGAATCGTCGTCTTGGGTTTGATCTCAATTTGCAACAAGCCAATCTCCGATCGGCTTCAGTGATTCTTGAAAACTACGGCGCAAAACTACGTGGTGAATCCCCGCCCACAACCAGCGAATACGTTAAACAAACTGCTCAAGTCTTCGCCGATGTGGATGTCTCCGGCGAAGGCGACGTAGGAGACCTTTACAGCTTTTATGGTGAAGGTAGCGCGGGCTTAAGCGGGCCAGGGATCGGGGAAATTCGCTTACTCGGCCTCCTCTCAGGTTTGATAAATTTCACAGCTCTGGATTTCACTCAATTGGACTCTAATTTTACCGTCGAAGGGAAATCGCTAGAATTTTCGGAAGTCAGTCTCACAGGCCCCAATGCCGCCGTATCCGCTACGGGGAATTACACTTTGCCTTCACGCACCTTGGATTTCAACGCCCGCATCTTTCCCTTCCAAGAGAGCAAATTTATCCTCAAGAGCGTCATGGGAGCCGTGCTCACTCCATTCTCCAACGTCCTAGAGGTAAAGCTAACGGGCGACCTCGGCAAACCCTCTTGGGCCTTTGTCATTGGTCCCACTAATTTCTTCCGCAATCTCATCAAAAAACCCGATGAACTCAAAGATCCCCTGGCTCCAGAAGTCCCTGAGATGCCGGAATAATCCACACTCCTGCGCCAGGATACCATCTCTTTTATCTTTTCAATCGAGACCAAGGCCGCGGAAATCCCATTCGAAGACACGTCCTCCCTCTTCCCCATCGTTGCCTCTAAGGGCACGGTTTTGTGCATCGAAGATCATCCCGTTACGCGAGCCTACTTAGAAGACAATCTTACCGAGTGGGGCCTTTCCTGTAAATTCGCTACAAACGCGGATGAAGCGGTGAAGATCGCCAATGAGATGGATGTGCCGCCATCACTGTTACTCATCGATGGAGATGAAACGGAAGACGCAAAAATACTTTCAGACGCCGCCAAAATCAAAGTGCCCCGAATTCTGATGCTTCCATTTGGTCAATCCTCACCGCTCACTCCCGACGAGCTCCCATTCGCCATCTTATACGAACCACTTAGAGTAGCTACGGTGAAACAAGCGGTGATGCAGATATTTCGCACCAATAGTGGAGGCCTTAAGCCCCTGGAAGAGCGCAAAAACGACCTGCCTCTAGCACAAGAATTCCCACTTGATATTCTTCTCGTTGAGGACAACGCCGTGAATCAAAAAGTCGCGCCGCGCTTCCTTCAGCGCATCGGCTACCGCGCCGACGCCGTGGGCAATGGATTGGAAGCTGTCAACACCCTCGAATCACGGCGCTATGATCTCGTCTTTATGGATCTGGAAATGCCCATCATGGATGGCATTGAAGCCTGTCGCCAAATCCGCCGACGCCTCCCAGCCGACCAGCAAAACAAGATCGTTGCCCTCACCGCCAATGCCATGCAAGATGACCGCGAATTATGTCTTTCCGCTGGGACGGATGACTACATCAGCAGGCCCTTTAAGATCCACGAGATCGACGCCGCGATTCGCCGTCAGTTTGGTTCCGACGGCAAAGCTTTCAGTCTTCTGAATGTCGATAAGCCGGATACCTCCGAAGCTTAATCGCTCAAGCGCGAAATCAATTCGTCGCGTAAGCCGAAGCTTTTAGGATCGTCGATCAGATTGCGTTGTTCTGATGGATCGGACTGCAAATCGAACAAGAGCCAAGGTTCATTCTCATCGCGCACCACAAGCTTGTAACGCTCCCCGCGGATCCCGCGCCAACGACAATCTCCCTGATCGGGCAATGCCACGACGCTCGGCATTGAAATCGCCGCATACTCGCCCGAGCCTTTCCATTCTTCACCTCGCGCCCAGGCGCGCGTCATCTCCGATAAGCTCAACAATGACACCGGATCGGCCACGCGCCGTGAGGGCGATTGAGGATATCGCACCAACAGAGGCACACGCACACTTTCCTCATAAGGCCAGCCCTTGCGAAACAAGCCCTGCGATCCATGCATATCGCCATGCACACTGGTGAACACCACGATCGTGTCATCCATCGGCAAACGCTGCAGCAGGTTTCCTATCGCGCGATCCGTCGCTTCGATATGCGCACCGTATCCAGCCAGTTCGCGTCTGGCTCGCGCTTCAATATCGCCACCAAGAGGCACATTCGCGCGCAACTCTAATCCACTCGGACCGCGACCGACCACTCCATCAGCATCGACCGCATAAGGCGGATGCGGTGCCTCCAAACTCACGACGGCAAACCACGGCGCGCTAGTGACACCCTCATCCGTTGACCAATCGCTCGCGCGTTCACTCACCACCGAACTTTGGTAGCCTTCGCATTGAATCGGCCGCGGTAAAACCGTGCCATGCAACCACGGATCATTGAGTTGAAATCCACCTTCAAAACCTTCCCAAAAATCGAACCCACCACGTTTATTTTCCGGCACGATCGTCTTGGCATGCACCTCCCCCACCAAAGCAGCTTCGCGATCTTTCGGCGCTAGATGCCACTTACCAAAATAAGCCGTGCGGTAGCCTTGATCCGCCATCTCATGAGCAATCGTGCGTGAATCTTCTGGGAGTGGATCGTAGTAATCCTCGACTCCATTTTCTGGCGAAGGTTTACCGGTCAACAGAGCCGCGCGAGCAAAGGGACCAAAGGGATGCGGCGTCACCGCTTGGGTGTAGTCTATACTTTTAGCCGCCAATTGATCGAGAAAGGGCGTTTGCACATTAGGGTCGCCTGTATAACCGCAGGACTGCGCCCTCCACTGCGTGGTCACGATCCAAATGATGTTAGGTTTGCTCGCTGCCATACCCAAAGACTAACCCGTGACCGCCATCTCGATATGCGTGATAGTCATGGAGCCCGCAGCGAGCACCACGACTTCGTTTTCCCCATATTCAAGATGTTCACCATTTACCATAAAGTCCCGTGATCGTTTCGGTTCAGGCATCGTCTGATCATACGGTTCTTCAAACAATTGCGTGGTAGTCGCCTCGGCGCCAGTTCCCAAACCACGCCCATTAACTTGCACGGTAAAAGCAGTCTCCGGCATCGGTTTATCTGTTCTTACTCGCAACACGCATTTGCGAGCGGCGGCATTTTTTTCGCCCACAAACAATTTCGTCACCAGCGGATAGCGCGGCGACACCTCGCCCGGCAGCAATGCCTGCGGATCGACAAACGGATGATTGAAAAGTGGCGAAACCGTATCCACCGCGTAGAGCTTATCCGTGTTCTCCAACGTCGCGGGATCACCCACTTCGCTCATGATTTCCTGGGGCTCTAGGTGAGCCCATTCGCGACCTTCCGGATCAGGATTATTCCCGCGACACACATACATGTTGAACAGCGAAATCCCATCAGAGCCCTGCGAATAAAGTGCCGCGGCCGCTCCCCGGAATGCTGCTGCAAACGCATCGCGCGGATAGACGCGGACAAAATGCTCACCCTCGCTCGCCAGATACGAATCGATCGTGGTCAACACGGGCAATCCCGGCAAAGCGCGTTTAAACGCCGCAACCGGCAGTTCATAATGCAATTGCAAGAAACGCCCCACCGTCAGAAAATCCATATACCCACGTTGGTGCCATTCGATTGGATCCAATCCCACGCGCCGACATCCCGAGAGACTCGACCCTACTCGGACGCATAACTCGATCTTCCGATCCAACTCCTCTCCCACTCGATCAAACATCGCGCGAATCTCGCCAATAAATTCTGTCATCAGCGGACAACAGCTTTCACTATAATCCCGAGGATACGTAATCGGGTGTTCTCCTTTATGTGCATCGTCGGGCGGATTATCGCCTGGGAAAAACGGCACTCCTCGCACAAAATCCAACTCCATTCCTGCAAACGGATAACGCCTGACCATCTCTTCAAAACAACCTAAGCGATGTGCTCGCACTTCCGGAATTGCGTAATTGAGACCGGCGTTTTGGGGCAATCGATATTCAGGATGTTCGCGGTAAAACTTATCCGTATAGGGTCCACGGTAATCCTCCAATGTCATGCAATGCACATCGTTCATCCGGATCGTGGCAAACGCCTCGCGCCCGCTCTCCACCACACATTGCACCAAAGTTCCAAATGCATCGACGCCATCCCTGCGCCATTTTTCGGCAACCCATTCCGAAGCCCGCGCGAACCTCGTGCCCATGCTAAAATGAAATTCCTTTCTTTCTTCCGGTGAGTGTTCACGCCAATGGCACATTTCGGAAACCTCACTCGGATAACACATGCTTTGCCCGAAGTTTGGGCCCAACATCACGGTGTTCACCTGCGAGCCCTCAAATAAATCCACGTTGGTTTTTAAGTCTTCGATCGTCTCGGGGCGAATGAACGGCCCCCAGGCATCGTAGTTGTAGATTAGGCGGCGGGGTTTCGTGGGCATAGCAGGAAGTTACTCGGAGTAGCTTAGGGTCGCGGGGTTCGATTCCATCTAGTTCAGCGCTCCGCTTTTTCGCCATCTCAAAATACCAATCATCGCCTCCATCTCCACGTTGCAGTCCTCTCCTCAACCAGCACGGTCATCAATGTGGAAGGCTCTTCTCCAGACAAAGCCCATTGGTGGCAGTGGCCGACGATTCTATCGCTCGATGCTCCTGCTGTAGCCATCGTTTGGCAGTGGCTTTTCGCGCAGACTACTGGCGCTACTCTGGCTTGGTTTCATCATGTGATTCTGGCTGCAGCCGTCTGGCTCGCTTACTCCGCCGATCGCTGGATCGAAGGTTGGCGACTACCTCCTGAGCATATCCAAACCCAGCGCCATCAATTTTATCAACGTCATCGTTGGACCACTTTTGGTGTCTGGCTCGTCCTACTGATCAGTAGCATCGTCTTCTCATTTCAGAACCTAAATGCCACCGAACTAAAAGCCGGACTGCTCCTGCTAGCGCCCGTTATCGCCTACCTCCTGTCTCATCAGCTGCTCCATCGGAAACACCCCTTGCGCGTGCCCAAAGAACTCTGTGTCGCGCTGCTTTTCTCGGCGGGGATTGCGATATTCAGTATCACTCAAATCACGGTCGATTTTCACCACGGCGGCATTCTCCTTATTTTGTTCGGGCTACTCTGCTTCGTCGATTGCGCGCTCATTTCAATTTGGGAAGACGAGGTCGATCGCCAACACGGCCAGACCTCCCTCGCACTCCAATACCCCGGCGGACACTGGCTGGCGCGCTTGCATCCATGGATCATCGCTCTAGTTTCTTTAGGATTTGTTTTTAACGCATCCGAAGCATCCCGGATCGCATTCGTCTGTATCAGCAGCAGCGCATTGATCCTGGGTTTGATTGACCTACGTCAACATCACCACGGACGTGAATGGGCCCGCGCCTTGGCCGACTTCTCTTTGCTTACTCCCCTGATTCCGTGGCTCTTCATCGGATGAGTGATTCGACGCAAAACTTTGATCGGCTCGCGCGATGTTATCGCACTCTCGAATATCTCGCCTTTGGTCGTGATCTCGAACACGCACGCTTTTCCCTGCTCCCTCATCTGAAGGAGTGCCGCAGCATCCTCATCCTCGGAGAAGGCGACGGCCGTTGCCTGGAAAAACTCTCGCCATCACGCCGGACGTCCAAATCGATTGCCTCGATCTTAGCGCGGCCATGCTCGCGCGCGCCGAAGAATGTCTCGGCGCGACTCCCCACCACGTTACTTTCCAACAAGCCAACATCCTCGCCACCGAGTTGCCAGTTCAAAATTACGACGCCGTCATCACCTGTTTCTTTCTCGATTGCTTCACTAATCAACAGGTCTCTGAGATCATCACGAAAATCAGCCAGAGCCTGCGCCCCAACGCCCTCTGGCTCTGGGCCGATTTCGCTTTGCCCGATTACGGTTTCTCCAGAGTGCGCGCAAAAATTTGGCTCGCGATTCTCTATGCTTTCTTCCGTTGGCAAACCAAGCTCCCGGCTCGCGCTCTCCCCGAATCGGAACTTCTTATTCAAAAGCACGGCTATCAAAAAGTCGCCGAGACGACTTACCAGTGGGGACTCATACGAAACAGCGTCTATCGGATCACGGCTGCTTAAGGGTAACCCGCGTTTTCCGTTTTGGGGCCAAAACGCTCGAGGCAGAAAGACTATTGAATTGCGGGCCAAAGAATGGAAATCCACGCTTTCGGGCAATCACTCGATCCATGCCTCTCCAAATTGTTAACTACAACGATCCCATTCTGCGCCAAAAAGGTGATAAAATCACCACGTTCGATGATGCGTTTCGCACGCTCTCAGCCGCCATGGTCGACACGATGCATGACTCGCATGGCATTGGCCTCGCGGCGCAGCAAATCGGCCGCGCGCTGCAACTATGCGTCGTAGATCTTCGCAAGTGCGACATCGATTTCGATTGGGAACTCGACGGGGCAAAAACCCCTCTCGATCTCTTCATGCCCATGGTGATCGCCAACCCTCAGATCACCGTGCAAGTGAATACCGATCAATACATCCTCGAAGAAGGCTGCCTGTCCTTTCCCGACATTCGCGGAGATGTCACGCGACCCGATGAGATTACGGTGAAGTATCAAGATGAGCACGGCGTGGATCACACCCTCATCTGCAACGATCTGCTCAGCCGCTGTATTCAGCACGAAGCCGACCACCTCAAAGGCACGCTGTTCATCGATCGCATGACGAAGAGGGTTCGGGCCACCATTGATCGCGAGATCAAGGCACTGGCCCTAGACACCAAGGCGGCGGCTGAGGTTCAGTCGGAATAAAAACGGAGGCGGGCCACCTACCCCTAAGTGACCCGCCATGGTTATCATACTACCCTAACATTCAACCGCATCGCGGCTGAAAATGAACAACGTCTATTGTGTCATGCGCCCACGCATAATGTTCCGTTTCTTTGAAACGATTTCTCAAAATTCCCGCTTCCGGGATCTCGTTAACTAAGAGCCTTTTTAGGCTTCTTCCGCGGCACCGTCCACAGGCGCAAAATATACTCGGCGAGATTGCGCATACTCGTGCGCGGCAACCCTTCACTTTGAGCCACGTCTCGAAAAGGATTAACGACCGCACTGCGCTCCACCACGTAAGCCCACAATTCTTCTTCGAGCCGACGCGCCGCCTCGTGATCCGAGTTCACCGCCTTTGCGACGCTAACCACCTTCTCCTTCCAGAAACGGTATTCGTCGTGATTCTCTTCCAAGTAATCGAAGGTCATTTGCTCGGTGCGATTCAGACTCACGCCGCCAACGTGTGACAACCTTTCGGAAAAACAACCGTAAATCGCTCACCGCGCGCGGTATTGCAATTATCTCCGAACAGGTATACATCTCTAATCTCACTTCTCCTCAATCCTCGTTACCCATGTGGCAAAAACTTAAAGAGCAGATTCCTACGATCCTTATCACCACCATGATCCTGATTGTTGCAGGCTATTGGATTAACCAGCGCAACCTGATTGTTCAGGAAGCAAGCCGCCAAACCGAACTTGCCCCGCTACGTGAGCAAAACGATGCTCTCAAGGCCGCCGCCGAAGTTAATCGTCAGCAAATCGCGGCCGTCGATCAGCTCCTCAAAGATGCCATCGCTAAGCGGCAGGCCGATCTCTTCATGACTGATGAGGAAATCTCCAAGCTCAATCAGGAGAAAGTCGAAGCTCTCGCCGATGCGATCGCGCGCCGCGTCCAACCCTACAACGCGATCGCTTCCACCCCCGAAGAAGCCGAGAAACTACAACGCGAGCAGATCGATAAAGTTTCCTCTCGTATGGCGACCAATATTCAGCCGATCCTTTCCGAACTCGCCGCCGATCAGAACCTCACACGCGAAACCATTATCGAATACAGCCAGCGAATCTCCGACCAACTCGGCAGCGTGCTGGCTGGTGAACTGGCGAAGACTCAGCGCCTGAATAATAATCTTATGCAGACGCAGGCCGCCGCCCAGGAAGCCCTCTCGCTCTCGCATGAAACTACCGCCCTCTACCTGAGCTCGTTCAAGGACCAGGGCCTGATCACGCGCCTCCTCTCTCTTCCCGCGAATATCGTTAAAGATGTCGCCCAACTCAATATCGTGGATAAGCGCGACAAAGATGAGATTGCCAAAGAACTTGTCGACAAGATGTCGGACATCGAAGAACGCCTCAAAGCAATCCGCGCACAACAGCCCAATGGCCAACCAGTGGTCGAAGAGGCAAAGGAAACGACGAAATCAGTAGAACCCGTTGCTGACGATTCCTCTGAATCTTCAGAGTAAAGCGTAACGATCCGCGAGGATCTCGATCGTCTTAGGATGCGTAGCTAACACTTCCGTGCGTATCGTGCGCAAGTTCGGCGAGGTTTGTTCAGCATCCGCACATATCTGGGCGATATCGCCAGTCGGTCCAGCATGACGTCCCGGCACGAGAAAAAGTTGCGTCACGATCACCGTGCCAGTGCTCCACTCCTCGCGACTCAGTAGCGATTCGAGTAGCGGCTCGTTGAAATCATATTCCGATCCCGCCCGACGCTCCATACTACATGGCGCGACTTGTTCAACCGCAGCGCCAAGTTCGCTCGCGAGTTGATCCGCCAACCCATTCCGCACTGCGGTAACTTCCTCAATGGGGCTTCCATGGTCGACCAACGCCACGCGAACCGGCTGAGCATCAGCCGTTAATTCCGAGAGCTGATCGCGCACGCGATCCGCCAACATGCTGACGAATCGCAGATCCCCATCCTGATAAATCGTCAGCGCGATCTTCACTTTGAGCACAGGGAAATCAGCACGCAGATTTTCAATCACCTCGGGAAGGTATTCCGTGATTGCCCGACTTGGACCGACAAAAAGCGGCAGAACAGTGAATTCGTTTTCACCAGCCTGCAGCTGCTCGCGCAAGTAAGGCTCCACGATCTGTGCCGCGACTCCGTCTAATTTTTCCGACGCAATCTTGTGCGAATGCAGCAGCGAAACTGGTTCAATGCGGCCGCCAACACAATCTGAGAGCTTGGTCGCCAACTCACGCAGAGCGAAAGTCGCGGCTGGCTCCAACGAACCGTTATCAACCAGCAGTGTTTTCATCGGTTACGATTTTCAGACACCGGCTGCTTGCATTGAAATCATCGTGTCGTGCAACTCCGCCCAACGCACGACCTCGCCCACAATGATCAGCGAGGGACGACTCAGCAGTGATTCACTAAAGATCGGGGCCTCGGCCAAAGTCGTCACATGCACCGTTTGTTCTTCGAGAGTCGCATCCGCCACGATCGCAACGGGCGTTGTGCCTGCCAATCCGCCGTCTTGCAGCGTTTCGGAAATGTCGGCTAGGCGGCGCACGCCCATGTAAATGCAAAGGGTCGCACCTGTCTGGGCCAATGCTGCCCAATTAACCTGATTTGGACGCGCGGATTTACCTGCACATTCATGCCCCGTCACAAAAACCACCGACGAGGCATGATCGCGATGCGTCAGCGGAATTCCTGTGCTCGCGCCCGCGGCTATCGCCGAAGTCACCCCTGGCACAATATCGAAATCGATCCCTGCTTTCGCCAAAGTCTCCATTTCCTCTCCCCCTCGTGCGAAAACCAGCGGATCGCCCCCTTTTAGGCGCACTACTCGTTTCTCCAAACGCGCCTCTTCGACTAATATCTCGGAAATCTGCGCCTGAAGCATGCAATGCACCCCTGCGCGCTTACCCACGTAGATACGCTTGGCCGAGGCTGGACAAATTTCCAGCAGCTCTGCATTTGCCAAATCGTCGTAAACCACCACTTCTGCTTGCTGCAGAACACGTTGGCCTCGGATTGTGAGTAGATCGACCGCACCAGGTCCCGCTCCGACCAAGGTCACTCGACCTTTTTTAGCGCCTTCGTCAAAATTAAGCATTTGTTCTTTACTCATCTACTAGACCTTATCTTTAGTTCTTTACTCAATTTATCAACTCCAATTTTCATGCCTGTTCCAGATCCAACCAAACCCAGTCATAACGAAGTCCTCAAGGATGCTATTCCTACCTTGGCTGGCAACCTCGCCGCCACGATGGCCGATCCTGAAGCGGATCGTTTTAGCTCGGATGACACCCAATTTCTTAAGTTTCACGGCGCATATCAGCAAGATGATCGCGACCTGCGCAAGACCGGCAAGAAGTTCATGATGATGATTCGTGGGCGCATTCCCGGTGGCGTGATGACCTCGCAGCAGTATATCACCTTCGACGATCTCTCCACCGAATACGGCAACAACACCCTGCGCCTCACCACCCGCCAAAGCATCCAATTCCACGGCGTGCTGCTTCACGGGCTCGGACCTTTGATCAAGAAGATCAACGAATCGCTCCTCTCCACCCTCGCGGCCTGCGGCGATGTGAATCGCAACATCACGGCTTCGCCCACTCCGGCTTACACCAAGGCTCGCGAGCTCGTCTATCAGGACAGCGTGCGCGTCGCCGATGCGCTCAACCCGCAGACTAAAGCCTACCACTCCATCTGGATCGATGGGCAACAACTCAATCTCGAGGATGAAGAGAATAAAAACTTCGTCGATCCCCTCTATGGAAAGACCTACCTGCCTCGTAAGTTTAAGATCAGCTTCGTCACTCCTCCGTCCAACGACATGGATGTGTTTACCAACGATCTCGGCTACATTGCCATCACCGATGGCGATGAACTCCTCGGTTACAATGTGACCATCGGCGGTGGCATGGGTCGCAGCCATAATCAGCAAGCCACCTTCCCGCGTCTCGCGGATGTCGTGGGCTTCATTCCCGCCGACAAAGCAGTCGCCATCGCTAAGGCCGCACTCACGATTCACCGCGATCACGGCGACCGTTCCAATCGCAAGCACGCCCGTCTCAAATACGTCGTCGCCGAGAAAGGTCTCGAATGGATTCGCGCCGAACTCGACCGCCGCGCGGAAATCACGATCGAAGACGCTCGCCCTTACGAATTCACCTCCACCGGTGATCTCTACGGCTGGCACCGCGCAGTCGACGGAACCCTTTTCCTCACTTCTTACGTGGAAATGGGGCGGATCAAAGACAGCGAAGGTCACGCGCAGAAGACCGCTTTTCGTCAGGTCGCGGAACAATTCCCTCACGTGGAATTCCGCCTCTCCGCTAATCAAAATGTGATCATCGCCAACGTCCCCGAATCAGATCGCGGCGGCATCACCGACCTCCTCGCATCGCATGGCGTGAAGGTGGATAACCAAGCCTCGATTCTTCACTCCGCTTCGATGGCCTGCCCATCGCTCCCTACCTGTGGTCTCGGTCTGGCCGAATCGGAGCGCATGCTCCCACCGCTGATTGATCGCATCGAAAAACTCGGGGGCGAACTCGGCCTCGGCGGTGAAGAAATCATCATTCGTTCCACCGGTTGCCCCAATGGTTGCGCTCGCCCCTACATGGCGGAAATGGCTTTCGTGGGCAAAGCTCCCGGTCGTTATCAATTCTGGCTCGGCGGCAACGCTTCCGGCACGCGCCTCAATCGGGTTTTCAAGGAAGTGATCAAGGAAGCTGAGATCGAAGCCGAACTCACCCCTCTCTTAACACGCTACAAAGCAGAACGCACTGAAAGCGAACGCTTCGGCGACTTCGCTGCTCGCGTTTTCTGGCCCGAACAGGACGCCGCTGCTGCTGCGGAAGCCGCCAACAACTGACGTCATGGACCAAGCACAAATTGACACCTGGAATCAGGAGCTGCGCGAAAAATCTCCTCTCGAGATCGTGCAGTGGGCACTCTCGCAAGACACCGGCCACGCCATCGTTTCGACTAACTTCCGGCCCTACGAAGCCGTAGTTCTGCACCTCGCTACTCAAACTCAAGCCGACATTCCCG
The DNA here is from genome assembly GCA_002713695.1 of Opitutaceae bacterium. Lineage (GTDB taxonomy): Bacteria > Verrucomicrobiota > Verrucomicrobiia > Opitutales > Opitutaceae > Cephaloticoccus. The sequence goes on along the minus strand of PAUB01000029.1, from coordinate 189,485 downwards.
TGCTCTGGGTCGATCACGGTTACAACCGTCCTGCGACTTACCTCCACGCCGAAAAGCTTCGTTCTCAGTTAGGCCTAAACATCAAAGCCTTCCTGCCGCAGATGTCCGTCGCACATCGCGATTCGATCTACGGTCCCGTGCCTGATACTACTGACGAAGCCGCGCTCAAACTCTTCAGCACGCAGATGAAACTCGAGCCCTTCCAACGTGGCATGAGCGAACTCGCGCCGAAGATTTGGATCACTGCCCTGCGCAAAGTGCAGAATCCTAATCGCGCCGAACTCGACATCGTTTCCGCCGACAAGAATTTCGGTGCGCTCAAAATCAGCCCGGTTTTCCATTGGAGCGACGACGAGATGCAAGGCTACCTCGACGAACACGATCTGCCCAACGAGTGGGATTACTTCGATACCGCCAAGGCCGACGAAAAACGCGAATGCGGACTCCACGCTGCTTGGGGCGGTAAAGCCGTCAGCGACGGCGCTGGCATCTAATATTGGCTCTATCTTTAGCCGTCAGCGTCCCTGCCATTACCTGATTCTTTTTTCCTGTGTCTAATTATCATCTCGATCATCTTCAGTATCTCGAAACCGAGGCCATCCACATTATGCGGGAGGTCGCTAGCGAGTTCGAACGTCCTGCGATTCTTTTCTCGGGTGGCAAGGATTCGATCTGTCTCCTTCGCCTAGCGGAAAAAGCGTTCCGACCGTCCGAACTTCCGATGCATCTGCTCAATGTGGATACCGGGCATCACTTTCCCGAGCTCAACGAGTTCCGGGATCGTCGCGCGAAAGAGCTCAATGTGAAGCTCATCATCCGCAAAGTCGAAGACGCCATCGCCAGCGGCATCGCCACGCCAACTCCGGGTGAAATCAGCCGCAACCGCTTGCAGATCCCTACTCTGCTCGCTGCCGCCGAAGAGTTTCAATTCGACTGCATGATTGGAGGAGCGCGACGCGATGAGGAGAAGGCGCGAGCCAAGGAACGTTTCTTTAGCTTCCGCGATGGTTTCGGCCAATGGGATCCGAAAAGCCAACGGCCCGAGATCTGGAATCTCTACAACACCCGTGTGAATCCCGGCGAGCACATGCGCGCGTTCCCGATCAGCAATTGGACCGAGATGGACATTTGGGAATACATCCAACGCGAAAAACTCGAAGTCCCCCATATTTACTACAGCCACTCTCGCCCCTGCATTCGACGTCAAGGTCAATGGCTCCCCGTGAATGATATCTTACCGCCAAAGGAAGGTGAAGAAATCAAAGATCTCAACGTGCGCGTGCGCACCATCGGCGATATCATCAGCACCGGCATGATCGAATCTCCCGCTAATACGGTGGACGACATCCTCGCCGAAATCGCCGCCGCCCGCGTCACCGAACGTGGCTCCCGCGCCGACGACAAGTCCTCCGAAGCCGCGATGGAAGATCGTAAAAAAGAAGGGTATTTCTAACCTGCTTTTTCGGAGATTGGAGTTCGAAGATGGAAGATCGCATAAACAGTTTTGAAGACTTGGAAGCTTGGAAAAGCGCACGAGAGCTGGTGTGCAATGTCTACACGACTTTCAGACGTGAACCTGCATCACGTGACTATGGATTACGCGACCAAGTCCAACGGGCGGCCGTCTCCACCATGACAAATATCGCTGAGGGATTCGAAAGGATACACCTCCAGGAGAAAATCCAATTTTATAATATCGCCCGCGCCTCCTGCGGCGAAGTCCGCTCCCTGATCTACGTCATGGCAGATGCCAGCTACAGCACCAGCGAAGAACAAAAACAACTACACGATCTCACCATCCGGACCGGCAAACTACTGAGCGGGCTTCTTCAATCGACCCGAGCTCGCATCAAATAATTTAACGCATGACCACACTCGCCACCGAATCTCCCAGTTCTGATCCCCGATCTCCCATCTCCGATCTCCCATCTTCGAACGAAGTAAGTCAATCGGCGCCTACTGCGCCGATTGACTTACTTCGTTTCAACACGTGCGGCAGCGTGGACGACGGCAAGTCCACTCTGATTGGGCGCCTCCTCTACGATTCGAAATTGATCATGGAGGATCAAATCGAAGCCTTGGAGCGTTCCGCCGACCTCACTGGCGGAGGACAAATCAATCTCGCTAATCTCACCGACGGCCTCCGCGCCGAGCGCGAACAAGGTATCACGATCGATGTCGCTTACCGCTACTTCGCGACACCTCGCCGCAAGTTCATCATCGCGGATACACCCGGCCACGTGCAATACACGCGCAACATGGTCACGGGTGCTTCGACGGCTAATTTGTCGATCGTCCTCGTGGATGCCCGCTTAGGAGTGATCGAGCAAAGTCGACGCCACACCTGCATCGCTTCTCTCCTGCGGATCCCGCATCTTGTCGTCGCCGTCAATAAGATGGACCTCGTCGATTGGAGCGAAGAACGCTTCAACGAAATCCGTGCCGAGTTTGAAAAGTTCCTCCCTCGCCTCGGTATCCAGGACGTGAAGTTCATTCCGATGAGTGCACTGGAAGGGGATAACGTCGTTACACTTTCCGATAAGACTTCGTGGTATGCAGGTCCTTCCCTGCTCGGTCACCTCGAGACGGTCCACATCGCCAGCGATTGGAATCTGCAGAGTTTTCGTCTTCCGGTGCAATGGGTCAATCGTCCCAACAATCCTACAGATCCTGAGCTGCATGACTTCCGGGGATTCAGCGGCCAGATTGCTGGTGGTATCGTGCGCACTGGTCAGCAGGTCATGGTTCTCCCCAGCGGTATCACCACCACAGTAAAGGAGATTCACACTTTGGATGGCCCCGTTGAAGAAGCTTTCTGCCCTCAGTCCATTACTCTGCGTCTCGAACACGATATCGATGTCAGCCGGGGTCAGATGATTGTTGGGGTGAAATATCTTCCCGGAGCAAACTCCGAACTTCACGCCAAGATTTGTTGGATGCATGCCAAAGCGCTTACTGCTGGAAGCAAATTCCTGTTCAAACACACCACCTTGAATACGCAGGCCATCGTCAGCGAGATCACCCATCGCATCAATATAACCACACTTGTGCCTGAAGCGGCACCGGATGGTCTTGCGCTCAACGATCTCGGTGAAATCCGTCTACGCACGGCCCAACCCGTGGTCTACGACGGCTATAATGACAACCGCCTCACCGGTTCATTCATCCTCGTTGAACCCGGCACCCACGCGACCGTCGCCGCCGGCATGCTCTTGCCTCCAAAATCCGTCGTAAAGCCCGACGATGCCGACTTCGTGATCTAAGAACTACGTAAGTTCGAAGCACAAAAAAGGCCGAGCGATCATCGCTCGGCCTTTTTGATAAATTGTTTAGATCAGCTGACTCGCTTCGTGCAACGGCGATACATAACATAGCTCAAAGTCGCCGCTCCAAAAATCAGAGGGTAGGTCGAAGGCTCAGGAACTGCGGAAGCTGCGGTCGTTCCGTTAATAGTAAGATCAGCATTAGTGCCTCCTAGATTTCGAATATATGTGCTTCCAGACGATCCAGACGAATTCCACCCATAGATACGAAATGTGATGGAACTAAGATTTTGATACTTTGATGCCAACAGATCAATGACGGATACAAAACCTGATGCGTCGGTATCGAAGTCTCCAGAACCAACTGCGCTACGCCCAGTCAAACTCGCAATCTGGCTTCCTGAAGTAAAGCCATCCACACTGGTCATCACTGCAATATCGTCAGCACCTGTAGCTGTTGTTTCGCCATTAAAATCTAGTGAAGATAAATTAAGCACGAAACCTTCCTGAGCTAATGCCGTGAACTGGATATAATGATTTTGAGTGATCGCACCAGCCAGTGTAGTCTGTTCATTTGCAGTAGAAATTTTGAAGCCATATTGTGCAGCAGAGGTCGTGGGATTAACACCAGAACCGAGCGATAAATCACCACCGTTAACGTTCTCTTCAAGATTAGCACCAGCAACCGAGTATGGAGCCAAATATCCAACATCGAGTTCAATAGTGCTAACATCCCAGCTGATTAACAACTGACTGTAAGAAGTGGCTGCGAGAAAGAGAGCGGGAAGCAGAAGGATGATTTTTTTCATCGGGGAAAGGGTGTTCGAACAGTTATTCCTTAGTGAATACGTCCGTTTCATTTATAATTAGTGGGAGATTCCATTTCTATGACAAAAATCTCAAATCAATCAATTGTCACATCACCGTAACTAAACGAGCTGGCTGAGCACTCAAAATGCATTCCATTAGTCCCTTTAAATAAGAGTTTTGCGGCTAGAATTCGCATTTTGTGAGCAATTTTGCTGCTATTGGCCATTCTCATGAAAGTTGTCGTTATCCAGCCCGCTTACCCCTGCATCGGGACCCTCGATGGCGCGGAGTTTTCCATCAGCTGGATGCAGGGAAAGCTGAATCAACTGCAATCCGGCGAGCAGGATATCGTGCTGCTGCCGGAAATTGCCAACGCGCCGGGGATCACCGATCGCGCGAACTTACAGCATTGCGCCGATCATCAAGGAGCCGAATTTCTAAGACATATCGCGTCATCAGCCAAGCGGCTGAATTGCCTGATCGCGACTGGCGCGGTCGTTCGTGATGGCGAACAGTGGTTTAATCGCACGGTGGTTTATGATGCTTCCGGTGAGGTTGTTTTTTCCTACGACAAGATTCACCTCCCCACCACCGAATCGCGCGACCTCGGGCTAACTGCTGGGACTACTTCGCCCGTATTCGAATACCAAAGTCTCCGCATCGGCTTCGCGACCTGCTTCGATCTCTACTTTCCGGAACACTTAGTCGCCTTGGCCAAGCAGCAGGTCGATCTGATTCTCTGCCCGAGCTATCAACGCAGCGAATCCGCCGAACGCATTCAGCTCATCGCCCAGATGCGCGCACTCGATACCGGTAGCTACATCGCGCGCAGTTCCTACGCGATGCCCACACCCGATCATGGAGGACACTCTCTGATCACAGCTCCGGATGGCACCGTCCTCGCCGATGCTGGTAACACCGCAGGCATCATCACCGCCGAATTCGATCCGCATCAGAAATTCACCAAGCCCGCTTCGTATGGTCAACCCGTCGTCGAACACCGCGCCCTGATTGAATCACATCGTCGCCCCGATACGTATCGGAAGTAGCGCGGGTCATATTTCAAACGGCCGCGAAAGTTTCACCATACGTTCGGAAGGTTCATGCCAACCCTGCGGCGCGAAATCCGCCGTGTGAAGATAACACTGCACACGCAACTCATCGCTGCCGGGTGTGAATGTGAGGAGTCGGCTCATCGGCACCGTGGAATTGGAAACGTGATACTTCGTGAGGGCGGCCACGTTGATAAACGTCGTGCCACCCCACGCCTTTTCGAGGTGAGATTTTCCGCCATGGCAATCATCGGGAAAAGTATGTGTGTGCCCGCCCATCCATAAATCCACGCCGCCCGGGTTGCTCTCAAGGTGGCGTTCAAATTTCTGTGCGTTCTCAACCCCATCGGTCCAATACAAATAGGAGGCCCCGCGCGGTGCGCCCTGCTGCTTGTAGCCGTGATAGTAGCTCTTCCATTCACCGTTTTCTTTTTTCCGAAATCCTTCCCAATCGCCCGAAGCGACGGTCGTGTTTTTCAAAACATAATGGTGCGCCGTGATCACGATGTCATCCGCATGCGCCGCGACCTGCTCGCGCCACCAGTCAAAGGTTTCGCCGGAAACCACCCCGCCGGGATTACCACCGAGCGGACCGCGGCCGAGCTTCTGACTTGGCTCGTTGATATCGCTCATCATCAGAAACACGATATTGCCCACCTGAAATTTGTAGCGCTCCCACGTGCCCTCAATCGGATAAGGGCGACGCGAGCTATTCACCTGCGAATGCTCCTGATGCTCACCCGGCGGATCGATCCACTTGCGAAACCACCACGCCTGCGCCTCGTCCAATCCGCTGCGATCATGATTCCCACAAATATCATACATCGCCTCGCGCGGATGTTTCGTGAGCGCTCCGAACTGCCGCACGACTTCCTCCCCTTCTTCATCTTCAGGCACGCCCTGTCCTCCAGAATAGTCGCCGACATTTACCGCGATATCCCACTCAAAGCCTGGTCCGCCCTGATCGCCACCCTGCTCCACCCCGCGAATGGATTCCGCCAAACTATCGCGACCATTCGCTTTATCTGTGCCCACATGCGCATCACCACAGGCCCATACTCGAAAAGGTTTCGCCATCCAGACAGTATGAAAACGTTCGCCTGAAACTCACAATCAAAACAGTGTCCGCTCCATGAATCTCTACGTCGTTGGTGACAGCATTTCCATTCACTACGGACCCTTTCTCGAGAAACAGCTCTCATGTGTGATGGGCTATGCGCGGAAAGAAGGAGCCAAGAAAGATCTCGATAATCCCAATGGTGCCAACGGCGGCGATTCCTCCATGGTGCTCGAGTATCTCCGAGAAAAAGCAGCCTCCGGTGGGATCGATGCAGATCTCCTGCTCGTGAATTGCGGACTCCATGACATCAAGACCCATCCCGAAACGAGAGACATCCAAGTCTCAATCGAAGACTACGCGAAAAACCTCTGCGCCATCATCGAACTCGCGGCCACGATGAAACCTCAGCTGATCTGGATTCGCACGACGCCACTCGACGAAGAGATTCACAATGCAAACGGCGTGGGTTTTCAGCGCTACAACGCCGATCACGGAGCCTACAATCGCGTGGCCGACAAAGTAATGACGAAAGCGAATATCCCTGTGATCGATCTGCACTCGTTTACCGCCAATCTTGGTCCCGATCTCTACATCGATCACGTCCACTTCCCCGAATCCATCCGCGAAAAACAAGCCGCCTACATCGCCGGATGGTTAGACGCGTATCGCGCAAACTTTATCAAACAGATAGAGAACCACGGATGAACACTGATAGACACAGAACATGAGAGCCGGATCAATCCGTGTTCATCTGTGTCCATCCGTGGTTTAAATTTTCCGGTAGAACTTATTACAATCCGTGCGCTGGTTCTTCGTTCTCACTCTCATGCTTGCTTCATCTGCACTCACACAGGCCAAAGACGGGGTGATTCTGCTGCACGGTTTAGCGCGAACAGCTGCGAGTATGGAAAAGATGGAAGCCGCGCTAACCGATGCAGGTTACATTGTTGCCAACATCGACTACCCCTCGCGCACTGCGCCCATCGCTAAGCTCGCCGAACACACGATCAGCGCAGCGTTGGCCAGTGAGGCTCTGCGCGACTGCGAGCGCATCCATTTCGTCACTCACTCGCTCGGTGGTATTCTCGTGCGCAGTTATTTCTCAGAACACACCGAGCCACGATTGGGTCGCGTGGTGATACTTGGGCCACCCAATCGAGGCAGCGAAGTTGTCGATAAACTCAAATCGTGGACTCTGTTTCAAAGCTCAACGGCCCCGCTGGTAGCGAACTAGGCACCGATTCCGAAGCCACTCCCAATCAACTCGGCGCCGTCGATTTCGAAGTCGGAATCATCGACGGCGATCGATCCATCAACTGGATCAACAGCCTGATGTTTCCCGGAAAGGATGACGGCAAAGTCTCTGTCTCCCGCACCAAAGTCGAAGGCATGACCGATCACATCGTGATCCACGCTACGCACCCGAATTAGATGAAAAACAAAATCGCGATCCAACAGACGATGGAGTTTTTAAGGACCGGGAAGTTCAGTCCAAATGATAAACCTCAGTCAGCCCGGTGGCGACCGGACTATCGTCGGGATTAGAGGGCATGATATCGCTCATGTGCGTCCACCAGCGCTGACATTCTGGGGTTTGTCCGATCGCATTCCAGCGGACCTCATCTTCGATCTCGGCATAAGCAAATAGCTGCTGGGTTTCCTCGAGGAGGAAGATGCTGTAATTATGCACGCCGTGCTCCTTGAGCACGTTTTCGAGCTGAGGCCAAATCGTGCGATGGCGCTTCTGATACTCGGCTTCCGCACCGGGGTTGACTGTCATCACAAAGGCTTGGCGAATCATCAGATTATTTCGGGGTTGGGTTAACAGATAGGAAATGATTATATAGATCGCAGATGCACCAAAAGACCCGTGATCGCGGCCACGGTGATCGCCGCCTGCACCTCCACACGATTCGCATCAGGACACTCCACGCGGTGACTTTGCACCGACCAAGTCCCCCCATCGCGTTGAGCCAATGCCCACCATGCAAATGGCACCGCGACATCGTGTTCCTTGGAAGGCTCCGCATAGCCCGTCGTCGCCAACGCGAGATCAGCACCAAACGAATTCGCCGCACCACGCGACATCTGTTCGACAATCTCCGCCGAGACGCAGTTCACCTTTTCCGCTTCATCCCGATTTACGCCCAGCAGCTTCACTTTTTGCTCCAGCGTGTAAGCGGTAATGCCACCGAGAAAGAATTCCGAAGCTCCTGAGATGCGCCCAATGTAGGCCTGCACATTGCCACAAGTCAGGCTTTCGGCTACGGCCAAAGTCCGCCGTGGTTCACGTAAGATTAGATCCTTCAATTCGCTCATCGGGGTGTCTGAAATCTTGCCGGCACACCTTCAACAGGCGAACGTAAAATCAGCTCTCCGCGGCCAGTGCCTTCCGCACCCGCCAGCGCTGACTTTTCTTCACAATGTAGCCGACGCATTTCGGCGAGCCACAAAGGCAGGGATGTTTTCGCCAATCCTTTAAATCAAAGCCGTAGTCGTAGCCGAGCTCTTCACCTTTCTCGATATCACGCGACGCCACGATCCAGATTCGACCCCGAATCGACTGCGGTTCACAGTTTCCATCGCAGGAGTGATTGATCAGGCGTGCCGTATTCCACTTCACATCGCCATCGATATCGCGACGCGCATTGAGCTCGAAAACATACACGCAGCCGTCCTCGCCATCAGCGCGCACCGCCAAACGTTTCGCTTCCCGCCGCTCTGATTCAGCCTTTGTGATTCGCTCGCCTACATATTCGAGCACCCGCGTGCCCGCCAGAATATCTTGATTAGCGTAAAGACCGCCACCGTGAATTTTCGACTGCCCGCGACGCACCCATTCCGAATTCGTCGCCGCCGGCGTTTTCGTGTTTTTCGTGTTACTCATTTTAATTCTAAGCCGACCGGACAATGGTCGCTGCCCATCACTTGTGATTCGATCCACGCGTTTTTTAGACGCGGTTTAAGTGCGGCCGAAGCCATACAATAATCGATGCGCCATCCCACATTACGTGATCGCGCACCCATCCGATAAGTCCACCAGCTGTAATGCTCAGGGCCCGTTTCAAATTCGCGAAACGTATCGATAAACCCCGCCGCCAGAAAATCTCGAAATCCATCACGCTCCTCATCAGAGAAACCGGGATTGCCCACATTATCTTTCGGTCGCGCCAGATCGATCGGTTCGTGAGCGACATTGAGATCGCCACAAAAGATCACCGGTTTCTTTTCTTCCAGCTTCTTGGCGTAAGCGAGCAGAGCTCGATCCCACGCCTGTCGAAAATCGATCCGCGCCAAACCATTCTGCGCATTCGGCACATAGAGTCCGATCACATAGCAGTCATCGAACTCTGCCGTGATCGCCCGACCCTCTAAATCATGCTCGGGCGAACCGATTCCAAGTCTCACCGAGATTGGCTCGCGCCTCGTGAATAGCGCCGTGCCGCTGTAGCCTTTCTTCTGCGCCGCGTTCCAATGCACCGAGTAACCCGCGGGCCAGTCGACGTGCTCCACATCGGATGGCAGTGCTTTCACTTCCTGCAAAAAAATCACATCGGCTTCGGATGCGGCGATCCAATCGAGCAGGCCTTTGCCAATACACGCTCGCACGCCGTTTACATTCCAGGAAAGCAGTTTCATTGCCGTGCGAGTTTTCGAACGAAGCGCGACGATGCGACATTTTTTATGTAACATTCGGCAAAGAATCCCGAAGCGAAACATGACACGACATGACGCAACGCGTGATTGCATCACTCTCCGCGAACCAAACACTGGCTCGCACACAAACATGTCAGTCTTCTCGCCTATTCCTCTCGGTCGTCCGATTCCCAACACGCCACATGCTGTCTCCTGCAGCCTGCCCACCATGCGTGCTATTCGCGGCTATGAGGAAAAAGATCCGGCGATAACTGAACAGCTAGGATCCGGTTATCCGCGATTCGTCGTGCATCCCTATGCGCGCCAGCTCACGGAGTATTTACGCGCTCAACACAATCTCACCAACCAGACTCTCTGGCTCACGACTTCAGAAAAAATGGTGCAACAGCTCGCCGCTGAACTCACGCGCGCAGGCACCTCATCCACGCCCTTCACTGCCGATGGCATTCACGGCCTCAGCCATGCTGACGAAGCCGAGGCCAATGCTACCGCCAAACTTTATCTCCAAAACGTCGGCGGCTTTATCTCTTCACGCGAAGCCGAAGATCGACTCGTCGAATTCGGCGAGCTTCCGAGCGCCACTGCCGAAACCCTTTTCAAGGGAGACGCGCTGTCTGAAATCCGTCATAACCTGCAGCCTCTTTTCGCAGGCACTTCACCTGACGATATCCTCATCGCCAACTGCGGGATGAACGCGATCGCCGTGGCATATTACGCTTTGGCAGAACGGCAGGCCAAAAACGGACGCACCATTTGGATCCAACTCGGTTGGCTCTACCTCGATACGATTTCGCTCCTGAAACGCTCTGCCGGCACTGCCGAAGATTACGTTCACTTCCCCGACGTCTTCGATCTCAAGGCGATCCGGCAGCTCTTTGCAGAAAAGGGAGATCACGTGGCCGGAATCATTATCGAAGCGCCGACCAATCCTCTTCTGCAGACTCCTAATCTCGCCGCGATCGCCGCGGTCGCTCACGAGCACGGCGCGGCCCTCATTATCGATCCATCGATCTCGTCGCCCTTCGCCGTCGATGTGCTGCCTTACGCGGATATCGTTGTGGCGAGTCTTACCAAATACACCGCCAGCGAAGGCGATCTCATGGCAGGACTCGTCGTGGTTAATCCGACCCTCGAAGATGCCGCCACCCTTCGCGATCAAATCGCAAGTCGTCTCGAACCCGTTTATCCGCGAGACCTCGCACGACTCGCTCAAGAGATCGGGGAAACCTCTGCCGTGCTAGCGCAGATTCATCGGAGCGTCGCGCAGATCGTCGACTGGCTCGAGGCGCACCCGGCAGTCAATCAAGTTCTCTCCGCCCACCATTCCTCCTCGCGGGCTAATTACGAAAAGATCGCCCGCTCTCCGGAAATGGTTGGCAGCATGATCTCATTCACGCTCCACGGATCGCTCGAAGAGTTTTATGATCGTTTGCCACTCCCCAAAGGCCCGAGCTTTGGCATGAAAACGACTCTCGTGTGCCCCTTCATTTATCTGGCTCACTACAATCTCGTGAACAGTGAAACCGGGGGCGCTGAACTCGCCGCCAGCGGAATCAACCCCGATCTCGTGCGTTTCTCTGTTGGTTGCGAACCGGCCGAAGATATCATCGCTGCACTCGAAGAAGCCTTGGCCTGACTATGGCCAAACCGCGCTGCATTCTCGAAATCAAAGCAGTGCCAAATGCACCGCGTAGCGAGATCATCGGTTGGTTGGGTGATGCCCTCAAAGTCAGGCTCCAAGCGCCTCCAGTTGAGGGCAAAGCCAACGCCGAGCTCTGCACGTTTCTCGCCAAACATTTCGGGCTGACCAAACGCGCAGTAACCATCGCCACTGGTGATACCTCGCGCCTAAAGCGTGTGCGAATCGAAGGTCTCTCAGTCGCCGAAATTCACGCGCTACTTGATTCGAACTCAAGCTGAGCCCGGCTCGGTCTTGCGATAGAATCGCCAGGAGAGCAGCATGTAAGTAAAGGCCAGCCCCACGGCGAGCCCGATCCAGACGCCGTGCGGATCGTTACGCTGCACGCCCAGAAAATAGGCCGTGGGTAGGGCCATCAACCAGTAGGTGATAAACGTGATCACGGTGGGGATTTTAACATCCGTCAAACCGCGTAACGCACCGGAAGCCACGGCCTGGCCGCCATCGAAAATTTGGAATATCGCGGCGATGATCAGGAGTTGTGCCGCGAGCTTAGCCACGTCGGCTTCATGCGTGAAGCCACTCACGATCAACGAACCGCCAAAAACAAACACCAGAGTGAATACCACCGCAAAGCCCATCGCTGTGAAAATGGAACTAAAGCCGATCCGGCGCAGGGCATCCAACCGACCCTCGCCGACCGCACGACCGATCCGAATCGCCGTCGCCAATCCAATCCCCAGCGGGATCATAAACGTGGCCGAGGCACAGCTCAGAGCGATCTGATGCGCCGCGAGCGGCACGGTGCCGATCCAACCCACCATCATCGCAGCCGAAACAAACGCTCCGGCTTCAAACATAAGTTGCCCCGCTGCCGGCACACCAATCCGCAACATTACGCGAATACGCGACCAGACCACAGGGGCCCACCAAGCCGTATTCTCGCCACGACCGGGCCATTCACGAGTCACGCTTTTACGATGCCTCAACCAGATCCAAAGACCTACCACTGCGACAGTTCGCGAGATCAACGTCGCCCATCCCGCCCCATCGAGCCCCAGGGCTGGTGCTCCGAGGTTTCCATAGATTAGAACCCAATTGAGCACGACATTGAGTGCCACACTCGCGAGCAAGATCCCCATCGCCCCCCACGGAAAACCGAGGGCTTCGCTATATTGTCGTAACGTTTGGAAAATCAACGTGGGCACCAAGGAGAGTGCGATGATCTGAATATAGGTTTCACCCGCCGCGTTTACTTCGGCTGGTTGGCCAAAGATTTCCAGTTTCAGGCTCATCCCATAAATCAGCAGAGCCCCACCAGCCCCAAGCACTGCGGCCATGATCATGCCATGGCGGAGATATTCCGCACAGTCAGCCGACTTACCAGCTCCATGGGCCCGAGCCCCTAAAACGGATACGGCCATGAGCAACCCAACTCCGAGAATAAATGAGATCGTAAAGAGACTGTGCCCAAACGCCGACGCAGCCAACGGCACGGTGCCGACGCGTCCGATCATCACACTATCCGCGATACCCATAAGCATCTGGCCCAGGTGTCCGATGATAATCGGAAACGCGAGCGCCAGCGTGCGGCGGATTTCTGTAAAAGTGGAAACGGAGGGCATGGAAAGATAGTCGGCACATTCACGTATTTCAGTTTGAAGCCTCATGGCGAGGTCGTTGCTGTGAATTCAATTAAATGACTCCGCTCGCGATCATCCTCGTCCTCACTGCCGCCGCGCTGCACGCGACTTGGAACCTTTTAGCTAAACAGGTAAACAGCGGATTACCGTTCGTGTGGGTTTGCGTGACTCTTTCGGTGATTATCTATGGACCGTTAGCAGGCTGGTATTGGTGGACCCATCCCGTGGTCATCAGTCCGCTGGCGATTCAACTGATCGTGCTGAGCGGGGTGTTGCATTCCGGCTATTTTCTTTTTCTGCAGCGCGCCTATCAAGTCGGCGATTTCTCGTTGGTCTATCCCTTGGCTCGCGGCACGGGGCCGGTGCTGTCATTTCTCGCCGCGGTCATCCTACTGGGCGAAACCCCGAGTATGCTCACGGTAGGAGGGGGGCTGGTTATAGTGCTCAGTATCTTTCTCCTGACCGGAGCTCACGGAATGATTCAAGGGAAACGCAAAGCGGCCCCGGGTTTATTCTACGGCATCGGTTGCGGGGTGTTCATCGCCTCTTATACCTTAGTCGATCAGCAAGCGGTTACAGTCGCGGCCGTCGTCCCATTACTACTCGATTGGGGAAGCAATTTCTCGCGCGGATTGTTGATGACCCCATTCGCGATCAAGCGGTGGGACGAAGTGAAGCACGTTTGGGCCGCTTCCAAAAAAGAATGCCTGGCCGTCGCGATCCTATCACCGCTCGCCTACATTCTGGTCCTCACCGCAATGAGTTTCACGCCGCTGACCTATATCGCACCGATGCGTGAAGTGAGCATCCTGATCGGTGCCTTAATCGGTGCACGCATGTTAAAAGAAATGGATGGGCATCGGCGAATCTGGGCTGCAGGAGCCATGGCGCTCGGCGTGATCGCATTGGCACTCGGTTAAAAACCCAGCGTGACAACGCGCTAAGTTCTCGCCTAGATAAGAGCTTCGTCAGCACTTCCCCATCCGATCCATTATGAATGAATTTCTACAAACAGCTCACTCTTGGCTAACCGAGAAGCTGTTTAGTATCGGGAATACAGATGTCAGCCTGCACGGGATCGCCGCTACCATCCTGCTGGTGTTATGCATCGTGCTGGGCGAAAAGATATTTCGCTTAGTAATCGTCCGCCGGCTGCTGGAAAATACCCAGCTCGACAAGCCTGTTCGCTACGGCGTCGAGCGTATCATGGGATATCTATTCTTGCTGCTAGGCGGATATATCGCGCTGCAAACCATCGGGCTGGATCTCAGTTCACTGACCGTGATCGCCGGAGCCGTGGGTGTCGGCATTGGTTTTGGTCTCCAGAACATCATCAGCAATTTCATCAGCGGCATCATTATCCTGATCGAACGTCCCATCTCGATCGGAGATCGCGTGGAAGTCGGCGGAGTAGCGGGTCAGATCGTCAAGATCAGCCTGCGCAGCACCATCGTGGTCACCAACGATAACATCTCGATCATCGTCCCCAACTCGTCGTTTATTTCCGAAACCGTGATCAACTGGAGCCACGGTGATCCCAAGGCGCGGTTCCGCATTCCCATCGGCGTGGCATATGGCACGGATACAGATAAACTCACAGAGGTCTTACTAGCCGTCGCCAAGGCCGATCCCAATGTGCTCGAAGATCCCGAACCCAAAGTGTTCTTCGATAGCTATGGAGATAGCTCGCTCAACTTCGAACTCGGTGTATGGTCCCAAGCGATGGTGCGCTCACCTCGTAGTTTACGCAGCGGTATTAATTTTGCCGTCTATAAGGCACTAGACGAAGCGGGCATCGAGATCCCATTTCCTCAGCGCGATCTGCATGTGCGCTCAGGTTCTCTGGAAGCTCGTCAAGCCTCCGAAGGCGATTCAAACAAGCCTTCTTAGCATCGCTAGAACTCGAGGCATATCTTTCTCGCGAAGAGCTGAGATAGCCTTATTTAATGAACCATGGCTGATAAGCGGATCTGCAAACTCTGCCTCGCAATCCTAATTCTGATCGTTGCGGCGCTAGCTGGGTATTATCTGCAACGTAAGTCGCCACCTCCCATGCCCGTCGCCATCGAAAACGGACAGACCATCGATTTCTCAACCGGCCAAGCCGTCGTCTCAGAAAACGAGGCAGATCAGGTATCATTGGACAAAGCCCAACGCGAAATGGAAGAAGCGACCTCCGAAGTCACATTTCAACCGAAGTCTGAGCAGTAACCACTGTCTCAGCTGCTGCCACGCCGAGCTGGGTGATCACTTCGCAGGAACCCTCCCAGACGACTTCGTTATTAGAAGCGTCTACCATTCGATAGCTGTAGAGCAGAATTTCATGATCACGGGGAGTGTCCGGTATCACGCGTTGAAACCTACCCATCAGATACATCTGTGGTTGCACCGAATTATTTGGCTTCATGATCCGAATCATCACCGGGGCATTAAATAGCAACTGTCCGTAAATCGCCCGATTAAATGCCTCTTCAGGAAGCTGAAATCGCGTATCATTTACCACCGGATCGATGACAATCGCCAAGCTAATTAATCCCGGCGTGAGCACCATCGCTTTAATAATCCCATCGATGTCGTTGCACACTACCATCAGATCGACTGCCTCAAAGCCGGTGCCGACTAATCGGCCTTGTTGATCTACTGGCAGCCATTGACTCTCGGAGCCACTCACTGTCGCACATCCTCCCAAGAACAGCCCCAGGCCCCATAGTTCAGGTTGAGTCTCAGTCGGATTCTCTCCACGATACTCTCATGCCGAATACACCCCTTCGTCGTCCCGCGCTGATTATCGCCCTTTTCGCAGGACTTATTTCGGGCCTGAGTGCCCTCGCCCAACCCGCCGAAATCACCTCTCTCCGCGACAAGGCGGAAAAAGGAAACTCGATTGCCCAATACAATCTCGGACTCAGTTACGCCACAGGACGCGAAGTCTCTCCCGACCTGCCCGAAGCCTATCTTTGGCTTTCGCTTGCCTCCGCCAATGGCACCACCGGCAAAGCCCTAAAAACTCTCCTTGAACAAATGACGCCGGCTCAACTCGCCGAAGGTCGTCGTCGGCTCGTTGTTCATCGCACCACGTATTTGGCAGCTCCCAAAAAAGCAGCCGCCACTTCCGCGCCATCCACCACCGCCAATCCCGAGTCAGGCCAGAAACAACTCAGCTCCGAACTGGCCCTTGCATGGAAAGAAGCCGAGGACCTGAAGGGCCGTCTCACGGAAGCCACGAATACTCAAAAGAGAGCCGAGACCGAACTAAGTGCCAACGCCAGAGAACTATCGTCCCTTCGCGTGAAAGTCGCGACACTGCAAAACGCCAACGCGCAAAACTCTCACAGCGCCAACGCGGCTTCCATTCTCCAAAGTGAAATTAATCAGCTCAAGTCGGCCTCCATTGATCTCGGAACCGAGAACCAGAAGCTGGAAGACGTCGCATCTCAACGTGGTCGCGAACGCGATGCTGCGCAACGCGACCTGACCGCAGCACAAGACCGCCTTGCCACCCTCGCTCGAGACCATCAAATTCTTGAGGCTCAAGTCGCTTCACTAAAGAATGCCGATCAACAACAGCTCGCCTCCGCTCAAGCTCTCAACAATACCCGTGGCGAACTACTTGTAGCTCGCAAAAGCCTTTCCGCGATCAATCAAGAACAAGCCAATCTGCAAAAGCTACTCGATGACGCAAAAAGCACCAATCTAAGCCTGCAAAGCAGACTGCAGAATGCGTTAAGTGCCTCCGCCCAATCTGATTCCGATACCGCCAAGATCAAATCGCTCAAGGAAGAGATCGGCACACTCACCAAACGTCTCAAAGCAGAGCAAGCTGCCCACACCGCCGCCACCTTCCTCCACGATAGTATAGCTCAGGAACTCTCAACCACCCACAACGCCCTCTCTGCAGGGGCTGATGAGCTAGTCGCCCTGCGAATCAAAGTAGGGCAACTCGAGACCCGTAGTCGCGCCCAACTCGATACAGAAACCAGCGCGCTTCAAAGCGAAATTGATCAACTTCAGAAACAGACCGCGACCCTCAGTTCACACAACCAGCGACTTGATGATGTCGCTTCCGAGCGCGGGAAGGAAATCGCTGATCTCAAGAAAACACTGGATGATACCCGTCGGCAACTCAGCGAAGCCAACGAAGATCAGCTGAGCCTGAAAGCTGAACTCACCAGTGCGCAGTCCAACTTGAAACAAGCTCGAGGAGCCGCTACCGAAGCCCAATCACAACTCGCCACCCTCCAGCAAAAAAATGCTTCGCAACAGCAACAAATCACCCGTGCTGAGAACACTCTGAGCTCACTCAGGAATCAGCTAGAAACGGCCCAGCTAGCTGCTGGCCAACCCGACCCTGCAGCCATCCAACGCATTGCTTCGCTTACCAGCGAGCTCAACGCAATGCGCAACGAACTCGGCACCGAGAGAACGGCTCACTCTCAGATCAAGGATCGCCTAACGGCACTCACAATCAGTCTCGAATCCGCCAAGCAGGAGCTTTCCATCGCGCAGACCAACGCGACCCAATCACAATCCGATATAGCCCAGCAACGCGACCTCCTCAGCGATCAAAAGCAACAGATCGCTGAGCTCAACGCCGCCACGCTCGTCCAACAGCGTCAACT
Organism: Opitutaceae bacterium; assembly: GCA_002713695.1. Lineage (GTDB taxonomy): Bacteria > Verrucomicrobiota > Verrucomicrobiia > Opitutales > Opitutaceae > Cephaloticoccus. Next base: position 171,742 of record PAUB01000029.1, on the reverse strand, counting down.
CGTCCTTGCTCAGGACAATATTCAGGCCTTGGAAGAAAATCTTGCGATCGCTCAAGACACCTCTGCTCAACCTAATCCTCAATCTGCCGCGCAAATCACTCAGCTGCAGGAGGAAATCGCCGCACTCAACACTGAACTCTCACAATCACTGGCGACAGGTAAAGAAGCCGACTCTCAGCTGAGTAGTCTTGCATCAACCATGCAGGAACTTCGCGATGATTTGGCCAATGCGCGCAGCGCAAACGTCAGCGAGCGTCAACAAATTGCCCAACTCAAAAGTGCCGAATCACAATCAGACGACGGAGCTACTGCTCGCCTAGATACGTTAACCCAGGAATTAGAGGACATACGCAATCAGCTTACAAAACAATCAGCAGCGCATGCGGAAATCACTCAGCAGCTTGATGTTTCGGTGACAGAACTTGGGTCCGCTCGGGCCCAACTCTCCCGACTCAAGGATGAAAATATCAATCTGAATACACGACTAGACAACGTAGCAAATACCCCCGATCAGGAAATGGCGTCGCGACTAGAAACTGTCACCGCCGCAAGGATTTCAGCAGAAAACAAGATTTTATCTCTGCAAGCCGAGCTCAGCGAAGCACAAGCTGCGCTTGCCAATGCACAGTCGACCGATTCCTTTCATGAAGATCAAACCGCCGCAAATGCCACTCTCACCGCACAGATTGGAACAATCAGCAGTTTACTAGAAGAAGAGCAAGCAACCCGAGAAGCCGCAGATCAAAGAGTCGCTTCACTCTCGTCTGAGCTTGCTGAGAAGCGTGGAGAACTGGCGCAATCCGAAACCCGGATCACCGAACTCGCTGCTACCACCGCAGCTGACAACTCTGACGAGACTAAATCTCTTGAAACCGAAGTTTCCGAAGCGCTCAGCAACTATGCGCAACTTCAGGAAGAAAATGAATCGTTGAAAGCCGACACCGCTGCCCTCAACGCGCAAATCAGCACTCTCGAAGAACAACTCGCTTCAGATCCTGCGGCCGAGGAACCCGAAGAGGTCGCTGTCATCGACGATGGCGAGCTGATCGCCCTACAAACGCAACTTCGCCAAACTCAAAGCGAACTCGACACCGCGCGTAACAACAGCGATTCTCTGCGCAATCGCCTGCTCGCACTCCGCAGTGCGCCGACCCGACCAGGTTCCGCCACCGCCGCCGCTCTGCGACGCCCGACTGCACCACAACCGACTCGCCCAACAGCGACCTCCGAACCGCGCACCCATACCGTGGTCTCCGGCGACACTCTTTCTGGCATCTCAGCAAAGTATTACGGAACCAGTAGACGCTGGACGGAAATCTACGAAGCTAACCGCTCAAAGCTGCCGAACGAACGCGCTCTACGCATTGGTATGACCATTACAATACCTTAACGTAAATATCTCGGAGAGCACAGTTAAGCGCCTAAAAATACCCGTATTCTCATTGGCTTGATAGCAAGGTTGCCAACCGTGGATAATATCCACTCTAGTGGCTCTATGCGTTTGTCTTCTCTTTGTTCATGCATCATGGGTCCAGTGCTCATTACTCTAAGTTTCGGATGTGGCTATGTCCATTTTGGCCCCTACAATCCTCCTGCCAGCACCGACTCCGGCTTGGTCGAAGAATATACCGATCTGCGTATGGAGAAAAAGGTCCTAAAACAGGAACTCCTTCTCGCCCACAAGGAAGGCCAGGCCTTGCGAGAGGCCCTCGAAACTCGGCAAACCGGCCAAGGTAATGACAGCCAGCTCGCGCGGCAACTCCAGGAAGCTAACCGTGAACTCAACGACCTCCGCAACAACCTCACTCGTCTCGAGACCGAGGGATCACAAATCCGCAATTCTAGTGGCCGCATGAACAACTTCGAGGCTGTCGAACAAATCACCCAACTTAAAACCCAACTCGCTATTTCTGAAGGTAAGGTCGATCAAACCCTTGAAACCTACGCCGAACTGCAGAGGGAGAATGCTCAACTTCGCGATGAAGTTCGTCGCGTGCGCAGCATCAATGCCGGGCTCGCACAACAGGTCCAGACCCTCTCTCAGCAGAACGAAGAGGTGGCGTCCGCACTCTCCAAATTAAATAGCGAATTGCTCGCGCAAACCGTTGCTCGCCGACGCGCCAAGCAACAATCCGATTCCTATCAATCTCAAATCATCCGAGACCTCTTCGCTGACCTCCGCACGCCAATCCAGTGCAAAAGGAACCAAAGAGCTTGATGCTAGCCTCCGCATGGATCAGAGCAGCAATCAACAGACGCACACCGCAGTATTGCGCACAAGCCCGGAACGTTTACGCCAAGCAGGTGCGAATTCTTCGGATACCCGATACTATGTCGTGGCCGCAGGCGATACCCTTGAAAGCATTTCTCAACTCTAATACGGAACAGATGATGACTGGCGAAAAATCTACGCGGCCAACAACAACCAACTTGGCAATGGGCGTAAACTCCTAGTCGGGATGAAGCTCATTATCCCTGAAACTTAATCTAATCGTCCATTCTTTCCCGTGCGCACCTTAATCATACTCATACTCATCGGCTGCGGTCTCCTCACGCTGGGCATCGTCGTTCGCTCCGGGATATTCGCCCGTGAAGACCCCGGACGACCGATCAATAGCACCATGCGGCTCGCACTAGAAAACAAAGGCATTCCCACCGTGAGCACCGAGGATGCGTTGATCATCGCGCAAAAATATACCGGGTCACACAAACAACCCTCCGGCCTAACCTGGGTTCCCCGTCGCGCCGGTGAAGGCCCCTTGCCTGTGATCGGAGATGAAGTTGTCGTTCATTATGAAGGCAGCCTACTTGACGGCACTGTGTTTGATAGTTCCTACATACGTAATGAGCCTCTCAGTTTTCGGGTAGGCGTTGGCGATGTGATTCTCGGTTGGGATGAAGCTTTCATGAACATGCGTAAAGGTGATAAACGCACCCTTATCGTCCCGCATTGGCTCGGCTATGGGGTTAATGGTCGTGCGCCCCGTATCCCGCCGCGCGCCACGCTCGTGTTTGAGGTCGAGCTACTCGAAATCCGCTGAATTTGCAGTTTGCTCGATCACAAACCGAGCAAACTACCGTTCTGCTTCAGCCACTTTTCGGCGGTCTTCCACCTCGGGCAAACCTCTTCCACCCGAGCCCAAAAACGAGCGGAGTGATTCATCTCCCGCAGATGCATCAGTTCATGATAAATGATGTAGTCGCGCACAAAATCCGGAGTCTGCACCAAGCGCCAATTCAGAGAAATCGTGCCGCTCTCCGAACATGATCCCCAGCGTGAACGCTGATTGCGCACCGAGACCATCTTGACATCGACTCCGCAAATCGCCGCCAATTCCCAAGTGCGGGCGGGCAGCTCGATCTTCCCCCGTCGAGCGAAATGCGCTTCAAGTGTCGGCCGGATATCGCCATCGAAACTGGGCACGCGAAATGTATCGGCGGCCAAGCAAACCTGCGGTCGATCACCACCTGAAAATCGCGCGCCAACTAAAGTCGCACGGCGGATCTCCCGCATCTCTCCCCGCCAGAGCACATGCGTGCCGATCACCCACACCTCGGCGGCCCGAGGTCGTCGCGCCTGCCGCAAGCGCTCTCGCTCCAGCCACTCACGATGCTGTTCCACAAACTGCTGCGCACCCCGCTGCGAGCCACGTTTAGGAATGGTTGCCACCGCCGTACCATCACGCTGCAGAGTCAATCGATAGTGCTTCGCCCGCAGGCTATGTTGGTAAACGACCTCGTTTGAAACCGGAGCATCGAGCTGCTGGTTCGATGGCGCCACCTCCCCACTCACGGGCGCCTCCATCAAACCGAAAAACTCCTGTTGTGCTCCCGTATTTGGCATCTCAGTCCGCATTCTCGTTTCCAGCTGCCGCTCGTTGACGCCGCAATTTCAACGCGTGCCAAACCGTGCGTAGCTCCCCCTTGTGCCACGGCACCAGATAGATAATAAACAGCTCCTCCAAGCCACCGAGGATTTGCAACACCAGGGCCCAGTGCAAAGGAGCCGCCGAGTAGCCCATCAACAGCGGAATCAAAGAAAAACCACACGCCAACGCCGAGATTTTTGTGATCCAAGTGTGATAGCAAGGCGCGCGACCCAAACTTAATAGCCCGTAAACAATCACCGCGAAAAATATCAGCAGCCCCGAAGCGACCCACGGCAGTTCGCGCCGCATGATCTCCGGCCAAAGCACCGCGATTCCTGCCAACCCGGTCAACAAAGTTAGGTAGTCAGCCGCACTATCCAATTTGCGCCCAAATTCACTCTCCGCATTTAGCTTCCGCGCCAGATAACCATCCAGCGCATCCGTGGCCAAGGCCAACGCCAGTAACATGGCAAACCACAGTTTCGACCCTGCCATCGCCACGACCAACGCCGTGGGCATCAGCAAAATACGCACCGCACTCAGCAAGTTGGGAAGCGATGATCTACTCGATTCGGCCATGGTTCTTATGAAAGTCGCACCAAATCCCAACGCGTCAATCTTCCCTCCTCAACTTCCAGCCAAGCAAAACTCGTGCCCATATTACGCGGGTCACTAATACAACCCGGATTGAGCCAGCGCACCCCGTTAATCGTTTCATCGCGCGGCAAGTGTGTGTGCCCATGCAACACCACCTGCACATCAGCCGGCACACGACGCGGGGGAATATGCGTCAGGAAAAATTCCACCCCTTCGCGCCGCAGGGTCAGATCAAGGGGCCAAGATATTTCCGCATCACAATTTCCCAATACTACCCGCACCGGCGGGCCGATCAGCTCAAACTCAACCAGCACCTCCGGATCACACACATCCCCTAAGTGCCAAATCTCATCTGCTTCTTTCAAGAATTCCGGCAGCTTCGTGGGATAGCGGCCATGAGTGTCGGAGAGAACCGCGATAAGCATACAAAAAACTAAGTTCAATCCATCCCCATTTAACAGACCTTTATCACCAACCGCGAATCCTACCCCAGATCTTGGACCACGGACACAGGTATGTGTTTAATCCAGCTAGACGCGCCATGGCCGCTGCCAGAGCTTCGCCAGCTCCGGCAGCGGATCGCGCAGGATGAATGGCAGGTCCGTGATCTGGGGCCGGAAGGCCTTCCGACGAAATCTGAGCAAATCCCAAACAAAGGGCTTAAGAGCGGAGAACTTTCGGGTCTGAGGAATAATCCCAGGTATCAACTCACCTAGTGCCGAGCGACAGGCAAGATCGGGAAAATTTACTTCCGCAATGGTGGAGGCAAAAAGCGTAGCCCAATAGCGACCGTTAACCTCCAGCACCAGCGGTTGTCCCGTGCGGCGGTCCAACCGAAAATCCACATTGGCCACTCCCGACCAACGCAACTCCGCCATGAGCCTGCGGGTGACGGCGAGGACTGGCTCACAATTCTGCATCTGCAATTGCAACGAGGGAGCATACGCTGACATCCGTCCCACGCCGCGCTGCACCGTCCAAGCCAGCAAGCGGCCCTTTTCCGCCAAAACAGAACAGCCATAATCATCTCCCTCAATGTAGTCCTGTAAAAAAACTTTCCGGCGACCTGATGGCCCGCGTGGCTGCGAGTTCCTCCCGGGAGGTAACTTTAACTATACCCTGACCACCGGAGGATCTTTGGGGCTTGATCAATTGGGGAAATTTCAGGTCATACCCATCCGCATTCCATGCGTGCGTGGGGGGATGGGGAATTGCCCCAGCGGTCATGACCCGGGCGAGTGAATATTTGTCGATCGCCGCCCTGAAATCGGTCTCCTCCGGCAATAAAGCAAGACGGGTGAGAGTCTCCAGTTTAGCACGGTTTCGGATCAGGACTAAACTGGTTGATTCCAAGATGGGAACCACCAACGCCGCCCGGGTCTGGCGCACGATTCGCATGAGCTCCCAAACAAATCCGTCTTCGGATAAATTCGGCGCCAGGATATGAAATGAGGCCAGGTGCACACTGCAGGCAATCGGGTGCCATCGGGTCTCCGACGCAAGACCGATGACGTGAATCCGCCAACGAGGACTTAGGGCAAGGGAACGCACCACTTTGAGGGCTAACCCGCTCTCTCCATCCAGCACCATGACATCAATCATTTCGGAAGAATGATCTCTCAGAGGCATCCGCGCTGCAATTGAGTTTTTCGACAAGCTGATGATTGGGGTAGTCCGAACTCCTGACAAAACCAAATCAGAAGCGTTCATATTTTTTAACATGCCTGAGGTCAAATCCACCGCGATCTCTAATTCTACTGTGGAGCTCGTAGCTACCAGTTTTTAGGCCTAAGCTCTTAGCTTAGAAGAATCGAACCACGGAGTTTTTTAACCACAGATTGCACAGATGAATACAGGATATCGAGCCCCGCTCCAATGCCTTTATCCCGATTGAATCTGTGGTGAAGAAAACCGGCCTGATTGCGGCGCCCTAGTCCAGCTTTTCGGGAAGACGGCGGGCCTCTACTTCAATGGAATCTTGAAACTGCGTTCGGCTGCCGCACCGCACAAGTAGGTCTGATGAGAGAAATGAGCCTCATCAGTATAACCCTCTGGATAACGTGGTGGGCCATGGATATTGGAAGCGGGTTCGTGCAGATATTCCGGGAGGTTGCAGACTTCGATCTGGATGTCGTCGTTCGTAATCTCAAGCAGAGCATAATCATGCGGGAAGGAGGCCGTGCCGGCCGTGGAGAGATGCTTGATCCCTTTTCTTTCAGTCATTCCGGTAAGGTGGAGGTGACCGGAGATCACGAGCTTAACCGGGGAGTCAGGTGCTTCGACCAAATCAAGTAGTTCGCGGTCAAGGCATCGGTAAGAGATAAAACCAAAACTCTCCTCTAAAACATCATGGTCCCGGACACACACCAGTGGGATGTGGCAAACGAGGATCTTCGGCACTTTGGGTCGCGTCGCGAGCAGGCGCTTTAGCGCGAGGTAGCGTTCCTCGCGGCGCTCCTTGGTCACGTGAAAGGTTCCGGCATTGTTGAGCACGACGATTTCGACCGGATCGGCTGGGATGACATAATCAAAGCGGTCATCTCCAAAAGCATCGCGATACGGCTGTTCGTAATCTGCATTTCCTTCCGCTTGCTGAATCTCGTGATTGCCGCAAACTGGGTAATAGGGCAAGACAAGCCGATCTAAACGTTCCTTAAACGCTTTCATTTCAGTCGTAATCGTGGGGAGATTTTCTCCGTGGATCATATCTCCGGCCAAAATCACAAAATCCACATCAGTCATGGACCCACCCTTCTCAAACTGGCCCAACATCCATTCGGCGCGTCTATTCGCCTCCAGATACCCCGTGGCCTTCGAGCCGGGATCAAAGTGAGCGTGGAGATCGTTGATGACAGCGAATTTCATGAAGAATACAAATTGGCCACGGAGGCACAGAGACCCGGAGTGCGCGGCTGTTGGGATTTTAGCCGGTAAGTCGCGACCGGAATTCGGGGCGGCCTTTTACACTGGGAACTTGAAGAGTGAAGATCGCACCGTCGAGGGACTCTTCTCCATCACCGCCGGCGGTCGTGAGATACATCGTGTCAAAATCGACACCGCCGAAAACCACTGAGCTTACCTTCGCCACAGGAAACTTAATTTCATCCAACACGTGGCCGTCTTGCGCATCGTGTTTGCGGACTCGATAGCCATCCCAACGTGCGCTCCAGATGTTATCGTCGAGATCGATCGTTAAACCGTCGGTGATACCTTCCTCTTCGTCGGCCTGATACCAGAGGCGACCGTTCGAAATATCTCCAGAGGCTTCATCGTAATCGTAGACGTAGATCTGTTTTCTGGTGGAGCAGGTCCAATAGAACTTTGTGCGATTCGCCGTGAAAGCCATTCCGTTGGAACAACCCGTGCCGGTGATTACTCTTCTCACGGATCCATCGGGATCGTAGCGGTAAACACCTCCACTGGTTGGTTCATTACCCACGGTGCCCGCGAAGACGCGTCCGCGTGGATCGGCGATGACGTCGTTAAATCGTGAATCACCCTCCTCTGAGAATTGCGCCACCTCGTTGAATGAACCATCAGCAGCCATCTTCACGACATCGCTGGTCCGGAACAAAAGAAGCGACCCGTCGGCTTCCTGCGTGAAACCGCCGACATTGGGGCCATCGTAGATTTTTGTGGTCGTATCGGTCGAAGCATCGTGGCTCCAAATGGCGCCACCAGTGATATCAGTCCACAGGAACCGTTGAGCATCGGTATCCCAGAACGGATTCTCAGAAAGTGCGCATGAACGGTTAACAAGAACTTCATGTGTAATCATAGGAAAAATATTGATGGTTTCGTGGCTGGCTCATTGCAGCGTCCAACCGGCATCGACCACGAGGTTGGCTCCGGTGGAGGCGCGACTCACATCGCTGAGATAAAACAGAATATGATTCGCGATGTCGGACGGCATAATCTTCACGGTGAGAGACTGAACATCAGCGAGGTATCTTAGGTTTTTTTCGGCCGGTTCACCTTCAAAATATTCCGAGCTCTGGGCTTCCGTGAACACCCATCCAGGGGTGATCGCGTTGATGCGAATACCATCGCTGCCCAGTTCGCGGGCGAGTCCTGTAGTGAGACCGAGGATACCTGACTTACTCGTCGAATAGATCGCACGACGGGGCACGCCGAGTTGCGGATTGATCGAGGACACGTTTACGATCGAGCGTCCCTTGCCGAGGTGGAGAAGAGGCGCGCTTTCGTGCAGAATCAGATAGTAGGCGCGCAGATTAATATCGATGATCTGCTGCCATTCCGCCGCCCCGCCCTTATCGAGTGAAACCTTGGTGTCTACCCCGGCGACATTCACCACGTAATCGAGATGCCCTGATGCCAATCCACACTCGGCAACGCACGTTTTAAGCGCTGCAGCATCGCGTAAATCGCACTGATATGCGGTGAAGTTTTCGTGATCAAGAGTAGCATCGGCGAAATCGAGGCCGTGCACTTTAGCACCATTTTCGAGCAGGGCTTCGGCAGTCGCACGACCGATTCCCAAGCTCGTGCCAGTGACCAACGCCACGCGACCAGCGAGATCCGGCAAACGAATGCCGGGTCGTGGGGTTTCGTCAAACTGAGGTGTCTTTTCCATTACCAATCCACCACCGAACCATCGGCGGCGTAACTGCGTTGGGGCAGTTCTTGTTGAAAAGGATATTTATCTATCTCGGCTTCGTTGATCTCGACGCCAAGACCAGGACGTTCGCTCGGGTAAACTTGACGGCCCTTCGGTTCGACGCGGAAGCCCCAACTCACGATGTCGTCTCGCCAAGGCACGTCTTGGTGGACGGCTTCGCAGATCAGATAATTGGGCGTAGCAAAACCGAATTCGATTGATGCCGCCGTGCTCACAGGACCTTGCGGATTGTGCGGCGCGACCGCGACGCCGTAAGCGTTAGCCATGGCAGCGATCCGACGCACTTCGGAGAGGCCACCGCAATGCGTGATGTCGGGTTGAATGATGCTCGCGGCACGTTTTTCGAGGAGTTCTTTGAACGCGAACTGAGAGCAAAGACGCTCGCCGGTTGCGATGGGAGTTTTGACCGCGCGAGCCACTGCCGCGATACCATCCATGTGTTCCGGCCAGCAAGGTTCTTCGAAAAAATAGAGGTTATACGGCTCAAGTGCTTTCGCAAAAATCAAGCCCATCTGCGGCGAAGGTCGCGCATGGCAATCGACCATGATATCAATGTCGTCGCCGACAGCTTCTCGCATCGCAGCAACGCAGGATTCCGCCGCCTTCACAGGACGGTTACCCTCAATCATCATGGCTTCAGGCACCGGCATGGATTTAAACGCCGTGTAGCCTTGCTCGACCGCTTCAATTGCTAGGTCGCCGAAACGTTTAGCTTCGTTGGTGGATGTCTCGTAAAAGTCCTCCATCTTCCCGCCACCGAGATGACAGTAGAGGCGGATGTAATCGCGCACGCGGCCACCGAACAATTGGTGACAGGGCACGCCAAGCACCTTCCCCAGAATATCCCAGAGCGCGAGATCGATACCGGCAATCGCCGTCCCGCGCACCGCGCCATTTCCATGCCAGAAATGTTGCCGATACATTGTCTGCCACAGGTGTTCGATTCGACGCGGATCTTCACCGATCAGAAGCACGCTCAAATCCTCAATCGCACCCACGACTGCGCGGGTGTGCCATTCGAGAGTCGCTTCGCCCCAGCCAAACAATCCGGGTTGATCGGTCGTGATCTTCACAAACACCCAGTTACGCATCCGTGCGTTGCAGACCTTCGTTTCAATACCAGTAATTTTCATGGGGCTAAGAGGGTGACGGTGAACCTCAGTAGGAAAGCTCGATCATTTGATGCGCGGTAAATTCCGGCACGTTGAACTCAACCAATCCGGCTTTCGCGGAAAAGTCGATGACATCGCCGCTTGGCACGAGCTTCACTGATTTCACTGCGCGAGCCACGCGTAGCTTTACCGAAGTATCGCGCAGAGGCACGAGGTCTTCGATGATTTCAACGTTCTGCCCGTTAAACTCGCCGCGCACGCTAGTCGACGCGTAGAGTAAGTGAGCGACGTAGCGGCGTTCCTTCTTTTGCTCCATCACGTTGATACGCCCACCGGTCGGTAGGTTCGTTTCAACGGGTAGCTTGCCCGCGAATAGCTCGCGCAAGGCTGCTTCGAAAAAGTCGCGATACAGCGGCTGCCCATAAGTGCGATAGGCGGTGAACAGGTTGTGCGCAAAATACGCGATCTGCTTTCCAATAACCGCGGCAGGAGAAACCTTTTTTGGCGCATCAGGTGCGTGTTGATGTGAGCAATAGTGCCGCCAAGTGCGGTTGAAGTAGGTCTCTTTTCGCTCGGCGAGGATCTTGGCCTTGGTGGGCTTGATTTCATACGCCCCACCCTTGATCACGATACCAGATTTAACGGCGATCTTCGGCGTGCGCGATGTCGCGACGAGGTAGTCGGGATCGTTGGCAGAACGCCCCAAGAGCTTAGCTCCAGCATCGAGGGCAAAATCGTTATGCGCTTCATTCAGCAGGGCTGAGCCCGCGCCGATAATCTTTCCGCCAGACGCGAGATACTTCTTCGCCTTGGCCGAGTTCTCCGGAGTCATCGCGAAACTATCAGGCAATACCACGAGTTCAAATTCCGTCCACGCGCTATGCTCATCGAGGATCACAAATGGCTGATGCAATTCCAGCAACATCCGCCCGACCCCTTCATCCCCATAGTTGCGCTGCAGATGCCCTGAGCGCCAATGGGTTTGATTTTGTTCACTGCTCACGAGAGCGATTTTGGCCACTGGTTTAACATAGTCACACCACGGCTCCTTTTGCTCCACTTCCGCGTAGGCTTCACCGAGTATACGGTAGGTATCCAAGTTCATCTCACCGTTAGGATGAAGTTGATCACCCACGCTGCATTTCGCTCCGTAGGCCAGCATCGCACCGCATTCATAGCGCAAGGCCTCGGGTCGTTTGAAGCCGCCAAACTCGCCCCACGTGTTGTGAAACTTTCCGGTCATTCCGAGGAAATCCTGCTTCTGCGTAATCGCATAGCGGGCCGACATTGGGAAGTGATCGTAACCCCAGCCACCCGTGGGCAGCGATTCGAGTTCGAGATGAGAATTGTGGGCAAGTGTCTTGCGCGCGCCGATCGGAATGTGTCCGGAATTGTGAAAGACGGGCGCATCCTTACGCTTGGCGCGGACGACTTTGTTAGTCGCCTTCATGTAGCGTAGCATAATGGTTTCGGCGTAAGCCTCGACCTGGTCGTCATCCTCGGGATTGTAGCCAAGCTTCATCATTTCCTGGAGGGCATCCTCGCTGTAGTCGCGTTGAGTCGCGATGATATCGAAGAAGATCCCGTCATTGTCCGGCCAACGCTCGACGACCTCATTCGTCTGCGCGCAGAGGTAGTCCAAATAAGGCGAATTAAACCGCATGCGACGCTCGAACCATCCCACATCAAGTGGATTGTAGATCATGCCATCCTTCTTTTTCACCACCCAGTTGGGGTTGGCAAAAGCCGCCAGTTCATCGAGCCCTGCGCTGATGTAGATCGGGCAACGCACATCGATCTCGCGACATGCATCTATCTGCCGCGCGAGCAGATCCGTCTTCAGTAGAGGATGCTTCTTCCCCACCTTGGTCGGATGGTAGCTGTAACCATGGTGGCATTTCGAAAACAGCGTAACCGAATCGATGTGCCCGACCTTCAGTGCTTCCTGAAAATGGCGTTTATTAAACTTCTCTCCGATTCCGGGAATCAGGCCACTGGTGTGGAAGTCGAGGTGAACTTGGCGAAAGCGTAGGTGATACATGGGTAGTCAGACGATGGGTTGAAAATCTCGAACGTAGCAATACTACGTCTCACCTAAACCCTTGATGAGACATATTAGCGGCAACGTTCCGGCACCTCACTGGCTGAACCTATTCTTCTTATGTCGGCTGCGAATCAAAATCGACTGGCCATCCCTCCTAGGAGTTTTAGTCTTTAGCCTTCAATCGTTAGTTCTAAAACCCTGATAATACCCTATGAATGTATCCGTAATGTGGCCACTGGCCACTATGTCTGATATCCCTTCACTATTCTGGCTGGCTCCGGTCGCTGGAATCATAGCCCTACTGATGGCGCGCGTGTTTAGCGCATCGGTCATGAAACGCTCGGAGGGCGATCCCGAAATGGTGCGAATCGCGCAAGCGGTGCGCGACGGAGCCATCGCTTATTTGAAGCGACAATACCGCGTCGTTTTCGGCGTCTTTATTGTGCTGATCGCGTTTCTCGGCCTGCTCGCCTGGCTGGGACTGCAACCTAAACTCACCATGCTCGGTGTGCCGCTCGCCGGGCTACTCTCCGGCCTCACCGGATGGTTCGGCATGAAGATGGCGACCAACGCATCGGCGCGCACCACGCAGGCTGCGAAAAAATCTCTCAATGAAGGACTCATCGTCGCATTCCGTTCGGGCGCAGTCATGGGTCTAAACGTTGTCGGTTTTGCCCTGCTCGATATTTCTTTCTGGTTTTATATGCTGAACAGCCATGGTGATTTCTTCGGTCTCACCGGCGGTCCCGCTGAGCGACTCGCGGAAATGACCACCGTCATGCTCTCATTCGGTATGGGTGCTTCGACCCAAGCCCTTTTCGCTCGTGTGGGTGGTGGTATTTACACTAAGGCGGCTGACGTCGGCGCCGATCTCGTCGGCAAAGTCGAAGCAGGTATTCCCGAAGACGATGCCCGTAACCCTGCGACCATCGCGGATAACGTCGGTGATAATGTCGGCGATGTCGCCGGTATGGGTGCCGATCTTTACGAATCCTATTATGGTTCGATTCTTGCCACGCTCGCGCTCGGTGTCGCTGCAGCGATTTCGCTGCTCGGAGTTACCGCCGAAGCGGCGGCCTTTGCTGGTAAGCTCGCTGCCACTCCGATCGCGCTTGCTGGTCTAGGTATCCTTTGCTCGGTCATCGGTATCTTTGCGGTTCGCACTAAGGAAAATGCTTCCTTCGCGCAACTCCTGAAAAGTCTGCACGCTGGTGTTTACATCGCGTCTGTTCTGATCGTGATCGGCGCATTCTTCGTGCTACATACGCTGTTCGGTTCAGGTGAAGCTGCCGCTACTCTTGAAGCTGCCGGCACCTCTTGGATGCACCTTGGAGGCTCGATCATCTTTGGTTTGGCCGCCGGTCTGGTGATCGCCTATGCGACCGAATACTACACCTCCTACGAGAAACCACCCACTCGGTCTATTGCCAATCAGGCGCTGACTGGCCCCGCCACCGTAATCATTGCCGGTGTCGCCGAAGGCATGAAGTCCACTTGGGCTTCTCTGCTCACAACCACCGTCGCCATCATGGGCGCGTTTCTCTTTGCCGGTGGTAGTGAAAGCTTTCTGATGGGTCTCTTCGGAGTCGGTATCGCCGCAGTCGGCATGCTCTCAACTCTGGGTATTACCCTTGCGACCGATGCTTACGGCCCGATCGCCGATAATGCCGGTGGCAATGCCGAGATGTCCGGCCAGGAACCACTCGTGCGCCAACGCACTGATATGCTCGATTCACTGGGCAACACCACTGCCGCCACCGGTAAAGGGTTTGCGATCGGTTCTGCCGCGTTGACCGCGCTAGCCCTTTTCGCCGCCTACGTGCAGATCGTGCAAACTCAGATCACCACCCAGGCGATCAGTTACGGAAAAGTAGAGGCCGCCGAAGTCACCTCCGCGACCGCTGTCCATCAAGGCTACGGTAAATTCGCCTTGGTGTTTCCGAAAGAACTTGAAGAAGGCGCGACCTACTACGATGGCGCGTTCTTCCTGCCTTCGCACGATCTTCCCCGCAAAACCATCAAGGCGCTTCCGATCGGCGCACAACTCCCATTGAGTGCAATTGGCAGTGATGCTTTTTCTGCCAATCGCTACTCAGTGGCCTGGCCTGAAGACGGAATCTCCTTCGATGTCGTTTCTTCCCGCCAAGCCACCATCGATGAAATGATGCGCTACTACGATGTGACACTGACTAACCCCAAGGTTATTTCCGGTCTTTTTCTTGGCGTGCTGCTAACCTTCCTCTTCTGTGCCATGACCATGAACGCGGTCGGTCGGGCTGCTTACGAAATGATGCGCGAATGCCGTCGTCAGTTTGGCAAGATGCGCGAGGCTTTCCGTAGCTCGGGCATGTCTGAAGAAGACATTGCGAATCCCGAATCATGGCCGAAGCAAGTCACCCATGAAGGCGTAGAATATCCCGATTACGCCAACTGCGTATCGATCTCCACTGCCGGTGCTCAACGCGAAATGGTCGTGCCTTCGATCCTCGCGATCGTCGCACCGATTGCACTCGGTCTTATCCTCGGTGTAGCTGGCGTGCTCGGTATGCTGGCCGGCGGTCTTGTTTCCGGTTTCGCGGTCGCGGTCTTTATGGCCAATGCCGGGGGCGCTTGGGACAATGCCAAGAAACTGCTCGAATCCTATGGTAAAATCACAGCAGACGACGTGAAAACTCAAAGGGAAACGCGTGACTCCATTCCAGCTGAGGTCCGTGATGCCATCGTGGCTCGAGCCGATGAAGCGATCGCTGCCGGCAACCCTGATATGATCGTTTATGGCAAAGGCTCGGATGATCACAAAGCGACTGTCGTGGGTGATACGGTGGGTGACCCCTTCAAGGACACCTCTGGTCCCTCACTGAATATCCTGATCAAATTGATCTCGATCGTCTCGGTTGTATTCGCCGGCCTCATCGTGCGTTTCGCTCCGGTGATCGGTAGTTGGATTGGTTTGAATTAAGCTTCAATCCCTCAGACGCGCCTCCAAGACGCGTCACCTTTTTCACGGCCGCGACTCTCCAGTCGCGGCCGTTTTCGTTTCTATTCACAGCGTCCATCGTGAGGCATCGTCCCCTACGATGAATAAATTGCGATATATGGATCCACAGACGAGTATTTCATTAATCATCTGCTAGATTCTCTACCTATACGGACGATCCCAATCACGTCCCCACAGAACCAACCCTAATCATTCTATGTCTTCGAATCCTACCGCTTCCTCTCATCCCGCAAAATTGCGAGGCATCTCCGTCGATTTTTAAGAAATTGGTCCGCAAATCGAAGAACTCGACCTCGGTGGAATCACCGCCCATTGGAGGTCCTATAATTATCAATACAGAAAAAGCGCCCGTGGCACGCGCTACACCGCCACCATCATCATTGCCCACAACGGCAGAAATGACCGGGTCAACTTAGACCGTTATCTTCTCCAAATCATCGATGACCAAATCGACGATGGGAACCTCCTCACCGGCCAATTTCTACTAGGCAATGGAAACAAACCCTTCTACGTGATCGAGCGGTAAGCCTGCGTAATATCACAGCCACTTTCATGGTCACGGACTCATTTCCGTGGCCATTTTTGTGGACAAATCACATTGGGGTTGTTGCTCGCGCGACCCATCCACAATCTCCAAACCATGATCCGGCTGGCCCTTGTTTGCACTCTCATGCTAATCCCCATTACCGGGCAGGCCCGGAATGTCGCGGAAATCTACTCCGAGATGTGCGCCAGTTGTCATGGTATAAAGCTCGAAGGAGGTTCCACCCCCAGTCTGCTCGTTACAGACACCATACAAACAACAGATGAGCTTTCACTGGTTCGCACCATCCTAGACGGACAGGTCGAAAAGGGGATGCCTCCATTTCGCGGCGCTCTCGACAAAGCCGAAGCCCGTGCGCTCGTCGTTTATCTGCGTGAAGCTCACGCCAAAGCACGCCATCAACCCGCCCGCGCAGTCGAGCACGACGCCACCCTATACCAATCTCGCGAGCATCAATTCCGGATCGAGACTGTCATCGGAGGACTCAACGAACCCTGGTCGATTTGCTGGTTACCCGACGGACGAATATTAGTCACCGAGAAGCCTGGCTACCTGCGCATCATCAACGACGGCGAGCTCGACCCCAAGCCCATCGCAGGAACTCCCGACGTATTCAGCGGTGGTCAAGGCGGGCTCCTCGAAATCGCACCGCACCCCGAATACGCAAAGAACGGTTGGCTCTATCTCGCCTACAGCGATCCCGTGAAAAACTCCTTGGGTCGAGTCGCCAGCATGACAAAAATCGTGCGCGGAAGGATTCGAGATCATCGCTGGGTAGAGGAACAAGCGATCTGGCAGGCGCCTCCCGAGACATACCTCCGCGGTCGCGTGCACTTCGGCTGTCGCATCGCATTCGATCAGGACAACTACCTGTTCTTCACTCACGGTGATCGTGGTCGCCAAAACATGGCGCAAGATCTCGCCTTGCCAAACGGCAAGATCTACCGCCTCCACGACGATGGTCGTATTCCAAAGGACAACCCCTTCGTGAATCATCCTGATGCTCTACCCGCGATCTGGAGCTACGGCCACCGTAATCAACAGGGTCTCACATTTGAACCAAACACGGGACAACTCTGGTCCACCGAACACGGGCCCCGAGGAGGAGATGAACTCAACCTGATCGGGCGCGCGCGCAACTACGGTTGGCCGGTGATCACCTACGGCATCAACTACAACGGCACGCCCATCACCGAGCTCACCGTCAAAGACGGGCTTGAACAACCGGTCGTGTATTGGACTCCCTCTCCCGCCGTCTGTGGAATCGATTTTTACACCGGCACCCAATTTCCCGCTTGGAGTGGAAATCTATTCGTCACCGCCCTCGCTGGCCAACACCTCCGACGTGTGGTGATCGCAAATGGAAAAGTAACCGAGCAGGAAGTTCTGCTCCAAGATATCGGACGCGTGCGCGATGTCGCCACCGGTCCCGCCGGCGCACTTTATCTGCTGCTCAATCGTCCCGGAAAAATCATCCGGCTCCTGAACGAAGATTGAATAAGTCCAAATCCAAAACCATTCTTATGAAATATCGCTCCTTTGGAAAACATGATCTGAAATGCTCCGAAATAGGTTTCGGCGCTTGGGCCATTGGTGGCGCCTGGGGCCAACAAGATGATACCGATTCCCTCGCCGCATTGAATCGAGCTCTCGATCTGGGCTGCAACTTCATCGACACCGCCGCTGGCTATGGTGACGGCAAAAGCGAACGCCTCATCGCAAAAGTGTTAAACGAGCGTGCCGCCGTCGGAAAGGATGAGCACATCTTCGTCGCGACCAAAACGCAGCCCTCTGATGGCGCCTGGCCTCCTTCTCCTTACGATCAAGCCGAAGATCGTTATAGCGAAGCCTACCTGCGCGATCACCTCGCCACGCGACTTGATTGTCTAGGCACCGATAAGCTCGATCTCTGGCAGCTCCATACCTGGACGCGCGCATGGAACCGCAATCCCACACCGTTTAAGATCCTTCGCCGATTACAGAAGGAAGGGAAAGTCGGCCTCATCGGCGTGTCTTCGCCCGAGCATGACCAGAACAGCGTGATTGATCTGATGCGCGATGGCTGGATCGATAGCGTGCAGATCATCTACAATATTTTCGAACAGGAACCCGCCGCCGAGTTGCTGAATGTCGCTCAGGAATGCGGCGTAGGTGTAATCGTGCGGGTCGCTTTCGACGAAGGCGCGCTCACCGGAAAGTTTAACCAAGAAACCGTTTTTCCTGAGGGAGATTTTCGCGCCAACTATTTCGCGGGCGATCGATTAAGCCGCACCGTCGTCAGAGTCGAGGCCATCCGAGAGACTCTCAAAGAGAGCGATTACACGATGGCACAGGCTGCGCTCAAGTTCGTCCTCGCGCATCCTGCGGTCTCCTGCGTCATCCCCGGCATCCGTAATCCCGCGCAAGCTGAGGCCAACTGCGGGGTCAGCGATTTGCCTGATATGTCCCCCGCATTGCTCACCGCATTACAGCAGCACAGCTGGCGACGGGCGTTTTGGTATGATGGAAAATAGTCACCCGCTGACTAACTGAAATCGTGGAGATACTCATTCTACTCGCGCCGCTATTCCTGATCTTCGAGCTCGGTCAGCTCGTAATCTGCGAGCGCTATGTCGAGATCAAACAAATCGAATGCTGCGGCGATCCACGTGCCATTGGCCCGAATGAATGGGTCTCGTTTCTGTGGACTGCGATTCTGGCGACTTACTGGGTGTGGATGTTTCTTTTGCTCTTCGAGCGAACCAGTCGTGTGCACGGGCTAGTCCTGCTTTTGATCAGCATTACCGGTTATCTCATCCGTCGCGCCTGCGCACTAAAATGGGTGCTCGTCTTTCTGACTTTCGAGGGTGCCGTTCGGATTGGGCTGCTCTTTTCGCCCTGCGCTTATGCGTGGAGAAGGCTTTGAGGCGGGTGAAACTACGTAGATTTAATTCACATAATACTACCGATGCGCGAGGTGTGGTGGATTTGTTATTCTCTAGTCAACAAATCACCACCATGAAGACAAAACTCATCTCACTAGCACTTCTCATCGCAACTCTCGGATTCACCGGTTGTAACACTACGACCGCGTCTAACCCCTCTGTTGTTAAGCTGGCTGCCGTGGACGTGACAGCTCGGCAATTGCTCGGAGGTAAGATCGGCACACAAATCGCCACAGCAGGAGAACCTACAGATATCCGTGATACCGATAAGAAATCACGTATCGTTACGGTAGATCAACGAGCCTACCGCAGCTGGAAAAAAGCGAACCGATCCTAACAGAAACCACCCATGCACCTGATTAATCGCATAGTCATCCTTTTTTGTTTAGGCGCCGTATCGAGCCTCGCTGTCACGTTACCGGATGCCGATGAATTGGTGGCCGACTACAAGCTTCTTGATCTCGACGAGACCCAATCAATCACATTGGAGGAATGGGAGCAGCACGCCTTCGCACTCTTCCAAGCTGCCGATACGAACGAAAATCAACAGCTAGAGGGCGTGGAGATCGATTTCAATTACGAGACCGAAAATACATTCTCGCGGGCGGACAGCAATCATGACGGCAACCTCGATATTGATGAGTTCATGAAACTCCAGCGGACTCTTTTCAAAATCGCCGATATCAATCGAGGCGACTTCATCAACGAAGTGGAATACACAATTTTCCGTTTGCTTGAGATCGTCGGGTGGAAAGACCACAACCATAACAATCGCATCAATTTTTCCGAATTGAGGGAGAGCTTGGCCAAAGTGATCGTGCAGGCCGATTTTGATGACAGCGGAGATCTCATTGCAGAGGAGGCTTCCTTCCTCAATGCCGCTGATTTCGAACGCGCAACAACCAACGGTCCGCTCAGGCGCTCTACGCGCTCTATCGGTTTCACCTCGCGGGTGATTGAGAGGCTGCCTTAGCTAGTCAAACGATTGTCTGTCTTTTCATCAGACGAGAGGGTTTGCGCGAAAAACTCCTGCGCCTTCCCCATCAGCTTGCCGTATTTGGTGTAATCGCCCGTCCACGAATTAGGGACACTGAGGCGCTTGAGCACGCCTCGGCCCATTTTGTCGGGGGCTTCTCGATCCGGCGATAGCTCTAGCGAGAATTGAGGATCCGTCGTGTGCACCACATAGTGTTTTACACCCGCCTTTCCTTCACGCTCGATCCGCAGAAAGTGATTCAAACTCATCGAAGGTGTCACCCTGGAAGCTCGGTTCGCTCATGACAACCATCCTTTCTTCTCATGCTTTGTCCTTGAGCATATCCACCTAGCAAAGCACATAATGAGGCAGACAGCGTCACCTCCCATGAGCAATCTTCCCTCTGATACCCAGCGCCTACCCAAATGGCCATTTTTAGTTGGTGACGCCGCATTACTGGGCGTCGCTTTAACTCTTGCCCTGCGCAATCCGGCCCCCCTCTCGCCGGCGCTAATTTTCGCCATCACCGGATGCGTGGCCCTCGCCGCGATCCTTGGCGCCATCCCCTTTCTCACGGACTACGCCGCCCAACAAGATGAGGCTCTCGATAATCGACAACGCAGTCTCGATGCTCTGACTCGCACCGTGGCAGGTTCCGCCGAACAGATCAGCGCCGCGGCCGGCGGCCTACACGAACTCAGCGAACTCGCTCGCGCCCAAGTAGAACAGGCGAAGGCCCTCCCGGAAAAACTCAAGACCGAGCTCGAAACGCTGCAAAACGAACGTAACGAAAACCTCATAGCAGAAAACAAGAACCTTCAAAAAGAGCTCAAATCTCTGAAGGCAAGTGAGTCTAAAAAGCTCACAGAGCTTACCGGGAAGATCCAGCAAGCCATCGAGGAAATCGAGAAACTGAAACTCGCCCCGCCCGCCCCGAAAAAATCCCGCGCGACCAAGCCAAAACTTGTTGCGAGCGAGCCGGAGTCAGAACCAGTTGCTCCGCTCGACGACTCCACTCCTAAGTCTGCGACCGAACCATCCTCTCAGAAAAACGAGGCAGCAGAACTCGAAACGCCGGCTGCAGAAACCCAGCCTGAAGCTCCGCAAACAGAATCTGCCCCAGAACCTTTAGCTGATTCCCCTGAGCCCTCTCCGGATGAGACCCCTGAAACAGCACCAGTTGAACCAACTGTCGAAGAAGAGACGCCTGACGAAGCCGCGCCTACCCTTTCTCTCGATGAGCCCGAAGCTCCAAGAGCAGACCATCGCATCTCACCTGATGGCGTGACTCGCTTGCTCGTCTCCGCCTACATCGGAATCGGCAATCGCCTGTTTGTCCGGGGAACTGGCGCCGGGCTTAGTGAAGACAAAGGCGTGGCATTGCAGTTTGTCTCAATCGGTAAATGGCAATGGGAGACCGCCGATGCCGATTCACCGCTGAAGATGAAGCTTTATAAAAATGATGAGATCGAATGCACCTCTCTCGGGGAGATCACGATCGATCCCGGGAGCCAATCAGAGGTTTCCGCCACGTTCTAAAGCCGCCCGAGTCTAGATCTCGAAGAACGGATGCGTCGTCGCCGGTTCTTCCGGTGGAAATTTCTGGCGCTGTAATTTCAGCCCCGCCACTTCATTAGCCAATTCCACCAATTCTTCGATCACCCGCGTGGGATCTTCGACGTAACGTAGATCAAGAAACGCCTTCTTCGCTTTCGCGTAACTTTTTGGATCAGCCAGCCAACGATCGATAATCGCGCGGAATTCATCCACTGTCTCTATCTTCGGTGAGTCTGAACCGTTACGGAAGAATTTCCACGTCAGCCTTTCCTGAGGCATAATTCCTCCAAACGCGTTGAAGATAATCGGACATTCAAAACTGAGCGCTTTGGCACAGGTTGTTGTGCCACCCCGAGTCACGATTACATCACAAGCCTGCATCAAAAGATGCATCACTTCGGAGTAGCCCTCAATGTAGCAATTAAACTCCGGATGACTCGCCCGCCAGTGAATGAGATCATTGTAGGTATCCTGATCGCGACCGCACACGATCACGGCCTGACATTTATCAGCATGCGCCACCAATGTCGGCAGCAGTGCTAAATGATTGTTCGCCCCATTGGTTCCGGTCGCGAGAAACACGGTAAACAAATCTCGGCGCAGCCCCAATTCCTTCTCTCGGTAGTGTAAACGCGAGTCGCCCGTGAAATGCTCCAAATGAGCCCGTGGGCGCATCAAATAGCCACGCACGCGAGCTCGTTCGACTGGGATACCGTTTTTCACGGCGAAGTCGCGGGCAGTCGGTGTGCGGGAAAAGTGTAAATCTACACTAGGTTCGATCCAGTTACGCGAATACCCCCAACCACCAGAAAACTCCCCGCAATAAGTCGCACAGCGCACTTGATCTGCCCCGAGCACCTTGCGGGCCAATTGAAAATATCCGCGATTCAAACAATCGTGCACACTGAGAACCAAATGTGGTCGATACTCTTCAAGCACTTGCAGGTAAAACGCTCGCCCAAAAACCACCGAGCGTCTGTTCAAAAAACTCAGACCTTCGATCACCGAGTAAAAAACCTTATGCATCCAGGGCGAACGACGTTGGATCCAATTGTAGAGATTTACTCCACTACGATTGATGACCGAAGATTTCTCTAACATCTGCTCGATCTGCACATCCACATCATGCCGATAGAGCTGAAAACACCATTCCGCAAAAGCCACCGCGCGGGCATTATGGCCACCGCCGGTGCTGGATGTGAGAACTAAGATTCGGACTTTAGACATGCCTGTGAGCTAACGCGCGAGAGCGAATACGTCAGTTGGCACGACGGAACACAAGACTGACGTTTGCTCCGCCAAATCCGCTGCTATTATTCATCACCACATCAGGCGCTTTCTCAACCGTCTCGCGGATGATATTCAAGCCTTCACATTCGGGATCCAAATTCGAGATGTTGGCAGAACCCGGCATAAATCCCTCGCGCATGGAAATCGCGCAAAACGCGCTTTCCATCGCCCCCGCCAGTGAGAGCCCATGACCGGTCAAAGCTTTCGTGCTGCTGATTGCAGGGCGCTTCGTCGAGTTCGTGAAAATTTCCTTCAAGGCTCGCGCTTCTGATACATCCCCAATCGGCGTCGAGGTCGCGTGAGCATTCACATAATCAATCGCTTCCGGTTCCAATTTGGTTGCGCGTAAAGTATTGATCATCGCTTCCTGAAGACCAGTGCCGTCTGGGTGTGAAATCGCTACATTGTGACCATCTGAAGCCTGCCCCCAACCAACATACTCGCCATAAACCTTACTGCCTCGACGAGCCACTTCGTCTTCTGTTTCCAAAACCAGCACAGACGCTCCTCCCGTTCCCACGAAACCATCACGCGCGACATCAAATGGGCGCGAAGCTTGGTCCGGATCGGTTTGCAGAGACAGGGCCCTCATCGCCGCAAAAGGCAGAATGCTATCCACATTTCCATCCTCGGCCCCGATCACAAACATCCGCTTCTGGCGGCCCATCACTAAATCGTCATAGGCATAGCCCATCGCATGTGAGGACGACGCGCATGCTGAAGAGAAACCACACGAAGCTCCTTTGATTTTGAAATGAGCGACTAGATTAAAATTCAACGTGCCCGAGATCGACGCAACGATCCCAAGCGGTGAACAGCGCATCACCCCTGATTTATGCATCCGATTGAGCATAAAACCCATTTGTTGAGGAGATCCGCCAGACGCTGCATACAATCCTGTGTCTCCATTGGAGACATCTTCCTCAGCCAAGCCTGCATCGGCAATCGCCTGTTGCATCGCACACCAAGCATAGACGCCATGCGGAGCCATCCCCCGCAGAATTTCGCGTTTAATTCGATAAGGATCAGGTATCACCCAATCCTCCGGATCGTGCGAATCGGTTTCAAAACCTCGAACCGGGGCGGCGATTTTGACTGGAACATTGTCCTCTTGAAATCGCGGATAAACCTGCAATCCGTGGCGCAATTCGCGTAAATTCTTCGTCACGCTTGAGATATCATTGCCAATACTCGTGATCAGGCCAAGGCCGGTGATATATACTTTGGGCATGTTTGAGACGGGACAATTCACATGACCGCTATAAACAAAAAACGTTCATGTTTTACCTACCTGACCAGTGGAAAGGCTTTGCAGCTCAGGGTCAACGAGAGAGGGCACTAAGTTGTGCGCTCTACGATCAATTTAGCGAAGGTCAGACCTCGGTGGCCTTCTGCTTCTATGCCGCAGGCCTTCACTAGCTGTCTCAGTCGGAGTCGCTTTTGGTTCAGCATAGCCAAACGTCAAAGTGATCTCTTCGGCAATCGCCGCCTTCTCTTGTCCCACGCGAATCGAACCTTCAAAGGTCGCAAGTGGCATCTTGGTCCGACGTGGCTTGATTGAGAGTGTCAAAATATCGCCGGGCTTGCAGACACGGTGGGCGCGCACGCCTTCACATCCGGTGAAGAATATCGTAGCTGGATTTACTTCCTTGCCGGTTTCCGGCACCATTCCCTCGATGAGATAAAGCACGGCCAATTGCCCGAGCGCTTCCAACATGATGGATGCAGGCATCACGGGATTGTCTTTAAAGTGACCCTGTAAAAAGAATTCCTGCCCAGTAATCTTATACTTGGCGTTCGCCCCACTGGAGCTCACCGAACCTTCATTGAGGAAAAGAAAAGGAGATTGGATGGGCATGACCGCCGAGATCTGCTCGATCGGGAGAAACCGAGTAGGCTGGGGCAACGGGAGCCCACGTGCCTTGCAATCAATGAACATTTTCACGTCACCTACCGTGCGCAGGTTGCGCAATTCGTCATTGTTGATGGACATCGAAAGCACTTCTTCAACCAGGATGACAATTTCCATCATCGTCAGGGAATCGACCCCCAGATCCTCAATCAGTCGAAGATCATCATCAGCATCTTTAAGCTTGGTGCGGAGATCAGGTTCTACGAATCGCTCGATCACACCAATGATGACAGCAGGCAAATGCTCAGGGTTTCCGGTCTTTCGAAATTGGACAGCAGCCTCAAAGGTCGAAGGCGAGCAACGCTTTAGCGATTCACGCAAGATGCCCTCATCTTCTGGTGCGAAGGGCTTCGCTTCCTGCGGAAAAGGAGAGTTTGTGCCCTTGTTGGATTGAACTGCATGTGCCATTGTCTGTCCCTTGTAAGTTACGGCGCCCTTGAATGCAAACTCCTTTCTCTAAGCCTAGTTACGTATAGTTGGATGCTATTAATGGTGAAAATTGAGTGTTATGCCGTTTCATAAATATCCGCTTTCTTGCTGTTGCACCTGACTCATTGCATACACAAGTAATACCCCAGCGAATTAGGCATGTCGCCCAACTGTCACATGAGTGTCACATCCTTCTCTAAAATCATCATCATCACGCATGAGTTTTACCCTCGGCGCGGAGGGATTGCCACCTACACGGAGGAAATAGCCCGGGCAGCTATCCTGACTGGTCACGACGTGGAAGTGTGGGCTCAAGCCCTACCTGCTGGTTTGAAAGAGGGCATCTGGCCCTTCAAATTGCGCAGACTGCCCCTTAAAGGCACTCACGGTATCCGTTGTCAGCTGAGCATAGCCCGCGAATTCATCCGCCACCGAAGAACCCTGCAAGAGGCCACGGTTTATCTACCAGAGCCCGGACCAATCCTCACTCTGATGTGGTTGCAGCTTTTCCGCAATCTGTGCCCGCCTCACCTTATCCTCACTTTTCACGGTTCCGAAATAATTAAATTTCATCGCAACCCCCTCTGGCGGCCACTCGCCCGAAAGCTATTCCAACGAGCAAGTCTCCTCAGCACGCTTACAAAATACACGCGCGAGCTGTTCTGCACCCGATTTTCCTTCAATGAAGATCGAGTCCTGATCGCCCCCGGGGCCCCGAGGAGCAACTTCAACCCGCAGGATCCAACACCAGGCAAAGTGAACATTGCCAAGATAATCGTTCTAACCGTCGGCCGACTGCATCCACGGAAAGGACAGCTACTCACGCTCCGGGCACTCCAGGCTCTTCCGGTCGAGCAACGCGCCCAAATCGAATACTGGCTCGCGGGCACAGAAGCGAAACACGGCTACGATGCCAAGCTCCACCAACAAGCAACCCAGTCCGATCTTACCGTAAAGTTCCTTGGTGATATCCCTGACGAACAGCTCGGCGCGACCTACGACCAAGTCGATATTTTCGCACTCACCAGCGTCGAGCACAGCAACAGTATCGAAGGTTTCGGTCTGGTATATCTCGAGGCCGCTACTCACGGACTTCCTGTCGTTGCCCACGATATCGGCGGTGTAAGCGAAGCGATTGATGATGGCAAAACCGGCTTTCTCGTTCCGCCTGATCAACCCGAAAAACTTACCGCTGCTTTTTCACGACTCATCGCCGATCCCGCTTTACGCGATCAACTCGGCACCGCCGGTCGCGCGTGGGCTCAACGCAATCAATGGCGCGATTCTGTCGATATCCTATTCCCCAAATCATGATTACTTCCCGCACTCAAGTGACCGTTCGTTATGCCGAAACCGATATGATGGGCATCGTTTATCATGCCAACTATCTCCCGTGGTTTGAGATTGGTCGCACTTCCCTGCTCAAAGAAAAAGGTCTCTCTTACCTTAGTTTGGAGCAAGCTGGCTATCGGATCCCCGTGGTTGAGGTCAGTGCCAAATACCGACGCCCCGCTCTCTACGATGATGAGATAACCATCATCACCACGATCAAAGAAAAGCCCACGATACGGATCAAAATCTACTATGAGGTGAAGCGTCGTGAAGAGCTTTTGGTCACTGGGGAAAGCTCGCACGCCTTCATTGATATGAGCGGCCAGCCTACGCGACCTCCCGAGATATTTGTAAGCAAGATGAACGAGCTTTTCCCCTCGTCCTAATCACTTATTCCCAAGCCGAGTATTCGGCCAACACATCCGCATTCGTTTCGCTCTCACGCGCCAACGACAAGCTCGCGCCTCCTCCCAATCGATAGGTCGCCCACACCGCGTGCACCCTCACCATGGATAATTCGTGCGACGCAAGCTCGATCAGCGCTGACAACACCGCAACATCATCGCTATTTCCCGCCACGACGCAGGCGTTGCGCAAAAGGCCACGCAACTTCAGGCGTTTGATCGGTGTCCGTCGAAATACTTCCGCGTATCGTTCCGGCGTCATCGCGAGCAACTCCGCCAAACTCAGATCCGGCAAATCATGCCTCGCCGTGAGCAACAATTCACGGCCCTGCTGTGCGAATCGATTCCACGGACACACCTCCAGACAGATATCGCAGCCAAAAATATGCCGACCAATCCCCTCCCGCAATTCACGCGGGATGATCCCCTTGTTCTCAATCGTCTGATACGAAATACAGCGTCGCGCATCCACTACGCCTGGTTCGGAAAAGGCATCAGTCGGACAAGCATCCAGACATCGACTACACTTGCCGCACAATAAACCCACATCAGCAAAATCGGACACCTGCTTTCGCACCGGATCATCCGGCACCAATTCCGTCTTCACTAAAATCGAAGCAAGGATCAGCCAGTTGCCAAAGTCGCGCGAGATGAGCATCGCGTTTTTGCCCACAAATCCGAGTCCCGCTTTCGCCGCCCAGCCCCGTTCGATCACCGGCCCCGCATCCACGTAGTAACGATAATCATCCCGAGTCAGACCGTAGAGTTTCTCGAGCACTTGCCCTGCCTTCTTCAAGGCAGGTTTCACCGTATCGTGATAATCCTCGTTGATCGCATAGCGGGCCCACTGCGGCCCCTGCTGTTCTTTTTCACCGGGCCAGTAATTGATCCCGAGCATGATGATCGACTGAGCACCCGGCAGCACCAAGTCCGGCCGCAATCGCTTTGCCAAGGTGCGTTCCATCCACGCCATGTCGCCATGCATGCCTGCGCCCAGCCACTTCTTCAAATGGTCACCCGGCAGATCGCACAGCCGCGCCATCCGCACAGCATCGAACCCAAGGTCCGCTAAACGCCCGCGCAAGATGCCCTGCCGCTCATCCATCATCAGCCCACTACGTGATTAGTGCGCGCGAAGTCAGCTGCCTCGCGGCGCCAAGTGCGCACCACATGCCCCACAATATCGTTGATCGGCCGCGAATCAGTCAGAATTAACGACCCAGCGTTTTTGTAGATCGGTTCACGCTCAGCGTAGAGTTTCTTGATGCGTTCGAGCGGGTCTTCCACATCGAGCAAAGGCCGCGTTTTACTGCGCTGCGTGCGCTCCAACACAGTTGCGATGGATGCGTGTAAGCAGATCACGACCCCCTTGCGGCGCAGCCGATCAAGCATGCCCGGTTGCACGACCAACCCTCCACCGCAGGCCACAATCGTGCGGGTCGACGGATGCCCCTTCTCGACAAACTCCACCTCCATCTTTCGAAAAGCCGCCTCACCATCCGTCGCAAAGATTTCTGAGATCATCCGATCCTGCTGATGCTCGATCTCGTGATCACTGTCCATGACCTGAAATCCGATCTTACGCGACGCCAAGCGCGCGATCGTGCTCTTGCCCGTGCCCATAAAACCGACCAAGTAGAGATTTACATCCGTTGCATTCATCAACCCGCACAGGCAACGGACAACCGCTACGATTGCCAAACACGAAAACACCTTGGCCTCATGCAACGAATCCGGCTTGCTGGAAAAACCAACCCTCTCCCCGCATGAACTACACCTTCGCCAGTGATAACTCGGCCGGCATCTGCCCCGAAGCCCTTGACGCCCTCAACGCGGCCAATACCGGCCACGTCGCCAGCTACGGCGACGATCCCATCACCACGCGAGCCAAGTCCAAGCTCCGCGAGCTTTTCGAAACCGATTGCGAGGTCTTCTTCGTTTTCAATGGCACCGCCGCCAACTCACTCGCGCTCAGTTCAGCCTGCCAAAGCCATCAAAGTATTTTTTGTCACGAGCACGCCCACGCCGATACCGACGAATGTGCCGCTCCGGAGTTTTTCACCGGCGGATCCAAAGTCATTCCGCTCTCCGGCGAAAATGGTAAACTCGATCCGGCCGCAATCGAAGCCGCCACCCAACGCGGACACGGGATTCACTACCCTAAACCCGGCGCCATCACCTTTACGCAATCTACCGAACTCGGCACCGTCTACACCCTCGATGAGATTCAAGCGCTGGCCGAAGTCGCCAAACGTCACTCGCTCACGCTTCACATGGACGGTGCCCGTTTCGCCAACGCCATGGTCGCACTGCGCAAACAGAGCGAAAATGTTTCTCCCGCTGATGCCACCTGGCGAGCTGGTGTAGATGTAATGAGTTTTGGCGGCACGAAAAACGGCATGCACACCACCGAGGCGATCGTCTTCTTCAATCGAGAGCTCGCACGCGACTTCGATTATCGCATCAAGCAATCCGGCCAACTCGCCTCGAAGCAGCGTTTCGCTGCGGCTCAATGGACCGCCATGCTCGAGAACGACATCTGGCTGGGCTATGCCGCCCACTCCAATGCTATGGCACAGCGATTATCCTCTGGCTTGGCTGATCTCCCCGGCTGTCGCTTGCAATTTCCTACCGAGGTCAACGGGGTGTTTATCGAAATGCCTCCAAAGCTCTTTGCCGGCTTGGCCGCGCGAGGTTGGGAGTTCTACCCCTTTGTCGGTCCTCAAGGCTATCGCCTGATGTGTGGCTGGGATACGCAACCCGAAGAAGTCGATGCCTTGATCGTCGCAGCCCGCGAACTCACGAGCGCATAAAAAACCTCCGCCGGAAAACCCAGCGGAGGTCGGAAACTTTACAGAATTACGCGGGGCTTATTCGCCGAGATCGTCAGATGGATTAACCAGCAGTAGCTCGATTTCGAAAATCAGCGAGGAACCGGGAGGAATCTCACCTGCAGACTTATCCCCAAAAGCCAGATCATTCGGAATGTAGAGTTTGATCTTACCACCCTCGCCAATCTTTTGGATACCTTCTACCCAACCCGGCATTGTAGATTGGAGTGGCAAGATCACCGCCCCACCCTGCTGCTCGGAGCTATCGAACACCTGCCCATTGAGCAACATCCCTGTGTAATTGATCATGACTGAATCAGCGACCGTCGGCTTGGGCTCAGTGCTCTCTTGCAGGATCTCGTAGGAAAGCCCGCTCTCAGTGCTGATGATACCAGGTCGTTTTTTCAACGCGTTGAAAAAACGTGCTCCCGCGACCAAATTCGACTGACGCGAACGCTCCTGCGCCGCATTTTGGCGTTCGGTGATAAAGTCATCCATCACCGGACCCACCGTTTTCAAATCGTGTGGAGTCTCCTGTCCTTTGGCTGCCTGTCCTACCCCGCGCAAGAATGCCTCGACCTGCTTATCTGTAAACTTAAGTTCAGCGAGACCAAGACGGGCCGTCATGAACCAACCAAAGGTCTCCATGATCTCGTTCTCAGTAACCTTGGGTGCAAGTGCCGAAGGAGTCGCTTCGGCCGCAGCTGCTGGTTCCTCGGCGGCACCGAGAACATTAAATTTCACTTCCTGCGCTTGGAGTGCGGTGGAAGCCGTGAAGGCCAGAAGGCCTGTGAGGAGGAGTGACTTGGTATTCATACTATGAGGTAGAGTTGGAAACTGATCGACGGAATTTGTGCCGTGGAATTTGCGGGTGTGCCAGCCGAGAATGCCAAATGCAAACAATTACTCCCCACTTGTCTCTCGCGGAGGCATGCTCCATGCAGGTTAAACACACCCTATGACTTCCGAAACATTTTGGACAAGCCAGGACGGTCAGATCTTGGATCTCAAACCCAAGAACGATCACACCGTCACCCTCACCCTCGCTTTCTGGCCGCGCAACCCCACCGAGTTCGCCTTCCTCAAGGCCCATCACAAAGCGCTCAAATTCAGCGAGCGCAGCTCCCTCGCGCGCACCGGTATCGAGATGATCCGGCAAAGCGCCCCTCGCCTGGAGCACAACCGTATCGTGCTCACGGCCGATGCCTTTCTCTATGACCAGAGTTTTCCCCACGCGAGCTACTGGAAAAAACTTCTCCGCCCCGGGCTCTCCGTCGGTCGACTTTTTTATGCTCCCCCCAAGGCCAAACTCACCAGCGAGGAAATCTGGCAAGCCGTGCAGGACAACCGCCTCAAGCTACCCAACACGATCAGCATTGATCGTCAGGGTCAGGTATTCCTCACCCCGCATAAAGTCCGCTATACCCTGAGCCCCTTGCTGCAATGCTTGGACATCGAGCGCGTGCTCAACGGTTTCGCCGGGCGATCCTTTCTCGACAAAGTGCAAGTTCGTCACGACGCCATTCCGCTGACTATCCCACCGCATTCGGGCGTCCTCACCAGCTGCTCGATGTATCTCAAAGAGCACTATGTCGTGCTCAATCAAGGCAAGGGCAACTTCGGCCTCCACACCAGCGCCGTGCTGCTCGATCCCATCAAGACCTTCGGCACCAACATCATGTTGGAAATCTACAACACCGGCGACCAACCCGTGGTGAATCCCATGGTCTCAGTGGAAATATTCCGCGCCCCCACTTACACAGATCCCGAGCTCAAAACACTCACCCGCAAACGCCATCGCCTCCTCTCGACTGCCACCGATCTTTTTAAGTGCCTCGACGACTATCCCGCTCTCGATGAGAGCGCCATCCGCCCTAAAACCAAGATCACAGTGCGTGGCCAAAGTGCCACGATGGAAAACCGTGCAGCCCTCGTGAAGGCCAACAGCAAGGAGCTGCGCGAGATCCTCTCGGGAAAAGCCTGCCCAGTAGGTCACCACACCTTGATCCAAGCCCTCGACGACGCGCCCGCGAAAGCCGATACGCTGATCATCGATTACTTGCCCGACCTCCTCGAACACATGGAACTCATCACTCGTTTCGGCGATGTAAAATTCAAGCGCCTCATCTTCCGCCGCGCCTCCCGCACCCATGGTTATTTCTTATCGAGCAACGCCCACGCACGACTCGATACGCTCAATCAGATCGGCGTAAAAGTTTACTGGTATGATGAGATGACCAAGGATCTCTATCAGCACACCTACAAACGCGACCACGGTTACTTTGTTCGCGAAGAAAACGCCCGCCGATTCCAGGAATCTACTATCTTCGCCTTTTATGGTTCGGCGATGGGGCTGAATGAAAACGAAACCGAACGCATCTCATCACTCGTCGAAAAGCTGACCACCTTCATGGGATCCAATCTCGGAGTGCTGACCGGTGGTGGTGGCGGCGTCATGCGACTCGCCACTGAACGAGCCCGAGAAAAAGGTGCCCTCACCGGCGCATGCTTCCTCGAACTCGAAGCACAGCCGCCCGCGCTCAGCGTCGACTTCTTCAATACCTTCCAGGAAAACTCCCGGCACTTCCGCCAGAAATGGTTCGAAGCCGCCGATTTCTGCATCTTCAACGTCGGCGGAGTCGGCACCCTTGAAGAAATCGGCATCGAACTCTGCAATCTGAAACTCGGGATCCGCCCTCGCGTGCCCTACGTATTTTTCAACGCCGAATTCTGGAGCCCCCTTCGCCAACAAATCGAAGCGATGATCAACGACAAACGCGCTCCGGCCTGGATGAAAGACTATATCCTCTTCACCAACGATCCCGAGGAAGTCATCGCCTTCTACCGCGATAAACTTCAGGTGCTGTAAGCTATACGCAAGTATGCGTATGGATGAGCCTTAGTAATTGGCCTAAAGTGGTTGAGTGAAATTTTGCATCTCTGGCTTCATCCTCTTCCTCACGCTTAGCACCGCTTGGGCCGAGGGCACATTTCGATTTTCAGGAACCGTCGGAACCGTGGCTTCCCTCCTTGGCTCATCAGTCGTCGCCGGAGATGTCTTTCAATTCGATGTAGTTTTCGACAAAACCATCACGCACGCCGGAGCATACTCTCCTTTCTATAAATTCTTTTCATCTACACTGGATATTCAATCTACCGGATCGGGCACCCTCACTTGGAGCCGTTCAGATCCTTTGGGAGATAATGCGAGCAATGCTTTCACGATCGAAAACTGGACCACGGATCGCTTTATTATTGGCAGTAGCATGTCGGGCCCTAGCATAAAGGGGCATGCCCCTTCCCAATATTCAGGCACTCTGACCAACATCTCCAGCACTGCCTGGAATGGATAGCACATCCCCTTCAGTATGGCGAGTGGCACCTCTGACCAGAAGGCCTTCGGATCGATCTCCGCTAGGTGATCGATCCCTGCCCAACACAACATCCAGCTAACGATCTCCTCGATTCAGTATCTCTCCGCCGTCCCCGAACCAGCCCCCTATGCACTCATGGCCGGGTTGGGAGTCCTCGGCCTAGCGATCTGGCGTCGGAGGCGCAGCTGAGATCTACTTTTGGCAAGAGCTAGGATCACCCTAGTCTTGCCACACAGGCCACGCTTTGAGTTTTGTAGTTCGTGGCTTCTACTCTTCCCTCTTCCGTTCTCGTGGTTGGCGCCGGTGGGCGCGAACACTCACTCGTGCAAGCAATCGCACGTTCTCCGCAAAAGCCCCGCATTCTCTGCGCACCGGGCAATGCCGGGATCGCGGACGAAGCGACTTGCTTTCCAGTCGCTGCCGATGATGTCGCCGGGCTCGTCGCTCTCGCGAAATCAGAGGAGGTAGACTTCGTGATAGTCGGTCCGGAAGTGCCGCTTTCTCTCGGTCTCTCTGATCAATTGATCACCGCTGGAATCCCCGTATTCGGCCCTAAGGCCGACGGCGCGATGCTCGAAGCTTCGAAGATTTTCACGAAACAGATTCTACTCAAATACAAGATTCCGACCGCCGCTGCGGGGATCTTCGATGCAGTCGATCCCGCACTCGCCTACCTCCAGACGCGAGGAGCACCGATCGTGATCAAAGCCGATGGACTCGCCGCGGGCAAAGGGGTAACGGTTGCCCAAACCCTCCCCGAAGCAGAAGCCGCCGTGCGCGACATGCTTGGAGGTAAGTTTGGCGACAGCAGTATCCAGATCCTCGTCGAAGATTGTTTGGTCGGTGAGGAGACTTCGATCCTCGTGGTCGTTTCGGGACGCGATTACGTGATCCTGCCCACCTCACAAGATCACAAACGAATCGGCGATGGAGATACCGGCCCCAACACCGGCGGCATGGGCACCTACTCGCCAGCCGAAGTCGTCACTCCGGAAATACTCGCGCAGATCGAATCGCAAATCGTCAAACCCTCGGTCGATGCAATCGCGGATGAAGGGATCGAATTCTGCGGCACGCTTTTCATTGGCATCATGCTCACGCCGGAAGGCCCGAGCGTGATCGAATACAATACCCGTTTCGGCGATCCCGAGACGCAGGTCGTCCTCCCCCGACTCAAGACCGACTTGCTCGCGCTGCTCTGGGCCGCCGCTCAAGGCAAGCTGAGCGGAATCAATCTGGAAGTGAGCGACGATTACACCATGTGCGTCGTGATTGCCGCGCAGGGTTATCCCGAATCCTACGGCAAGGGCGCCGTCATCACGATTCCGGCTTTACCAGAAAACGTATCCGTTATTCACGCGGGCACCGCGCGCAACGATGCCGGTGAAGTGGTCACTAACGGTGGCCGCGTGCTGGGAGTGACCGCCAGTGGCGCGACTCTCGTCGAAGCCGCCCAGGCCGTCTATGCCGGATGTGAAGCGATCGAATGCGAGACAAAATACTACCGGCGCGACATCGGCTCGCGGCAGTTGAATCGCGCATGAAACGCTACTGGTTAATCGGCATTGTCAGCGTCTTTTTCACGCCGCTGGTCGACGCTACGACTCTTGAGCGAGATCTCGGTCGCGGCCTTGTCTACATGAGGGTGGCTCAAGTGCCCGACGATCTTCCCGTGCGTTCACAAGCACCCGCTATCGTCCTCGATCTGCGCTACGCGAGTGGCGAGGATATTCGCGAATGGCTGTTCATGTATGCCGCTCCACAAACGCCCATCTTCGTGCTCGCAAACATGACCACGCAGAAAACTCTCCGCCAATCCATGCAAGGAGTCTCCGGTTCCATCACTATAGGTATCGCTGGAGAAGATTTCGCTCCAGATATCGCGTTGAATATGACTGAGGAAGAAGAGAAACGCGCCTACGAAGCACTCAACCTCACCGACGAAATTAACAACCTGCTCTACCCCGCCACCCACAAGGAGCGTTATGACGAAGCGGCCATGGTTAAGGCGTGTAACGAAACGCGTAAAACGGTTACTGAACCGCAAGCCGATGCCCAAGCCACAGCGCCGATCATCGATCAGGCCATTCTGCGTGCCGTGCAAATTCATCGTGGATGGCTCGTATTGCGTTCAGGCTAAAAGAGACTCCATCTTTGCAATTCACGACGGCTACCCAATAATTAATTCTCAACATGTCTGATCTTGGTCACATCCTCATTGTCTGCACCGCCAATATTTGCCGCAGCCCTATGGGCGAAGGTCTCATCCGTCACGCACTTTCAGCCGAAGCCGAACCCCTTAAATCGCTCAAGGTGATCTCTGCCGGGGTCGCGGCTGGTGAAAACATCGAGATCTCGGAGAACTCCGTCGTTTCCCTGAAAAAAGTGGGGATCGATATGGCCGACCATCTCAGCCAACCCACCACTCAAAAGCTCCTCGACGAATCGCTGCTCGTGATCTGCATGACTGAATCGCACCGCGCGGTGATCCATTTGCAGGCCGAGCCACCACCAGCAGAACTGCGCCTCTTCCGTGAGTTCATGCCGCGCGAAGCCGAAAAGGAAGTGCCCGACCCTTATGGAGGTCCGCTCAAACTCTACGAAATCTGCCGCGACGAGCTCGTAGAAGCAGTCCCTTCTCTGATAGCGCACATCAAGACGCTAATCTAAGGACGAGTTTCGCAAAAAAACTTTGCCACCAAGCGGATTTCGATTCCCTTCTGATTTACCATGCTCAACGACGCGCCGCTCAAAACCCTCGATCCTGAAATTCACGCAGCCATCTCGGCTGAGCTCGGTCGCCAACAAAGCCACATCGAGCTGATCGCCTCTGAAAACTTCACCTACCCTGCCGTCATGGAGGCTCAGGGCAGCGTGCTGACGAATAAATACGCGGAGGGATATCCCTCCAAACGCTGGTATGGGGGTTGTGAACACGTCGATGTCGTCGAACGCCTCGCGATCGCCCGCGCCAAAGAACTCTTCGGCGCTGATCACGCCAATGTGCAACCCCACTCCGGTTCGCAGGCCAACTTTGCTGTTTATACTTCCGTGCTACAGCCCGGCGATAAAATCCTCGGGATGAATCTCAGCCACGGGGGTCACCTCACTCACGGTAACCCGGCCAATTTTTCCGGCAAACTCTACGAATTCATGCAATACGGTGTCCGCGAAGATACCGGATTGATCGACTATGATGAGCTTGCTGCCGTCGCAGAACGCGAGAAGCCCATGATGATCACCGTCGGTGCCTCGGCGTATTCACGCCACATCGATTTTTCCCGCATGAGCAAGATCGCCAAAAACGTGGGCGCTTGTCTGTTTGCGGATATCGCGCACATCGCCGGACTCGTCGCTTCGGGGCATCACCCTTCTCCTGTGCCGGTTGCTGACTTCGTGACCACGACCACTCACAAAACTCTCCGCGGTCCTCGCGGCGGTTTGATTCTCTGCAAAGCCGAACACGCCAAGGCCATCGACTCGGCGGTTTTTCCCGGTGCCCAAGGTGGCCCGCTCGAACACGTGATCGCGGCCAAAGCCGTTTGCTTTGGCGAATGTCTCAAGCCCGAGTTTAAGGAATATTCCGGCCAGATCGTAAAAAACTCACAGGCTCTTGCCACCTCCCTGATCGAACGTGGCTTCAAAATCATTTCCGACGGTTCGGACAATCACCTCATGCTGGTCGATCTTCGGAACAAGTTTCCTGAGCTAACCGGTAAGGTCGCTCAGAATATCCTCGATCAGGCCAACATCACGTGTAACAAAAACACGGTGCCGTTCGAGACCCGTTCACCGTTTCAAGGATCAGGCATCCGCCTTGGCACACCTGCCGTCACCTCGCGAGGCTTTGTCGAAGCAGACATGGTGACCATTGCCGAGCTGATCGACAAAGTGCTCAGCGCGATCGGTTCGGAGAATCAGGATGCTGTCATCGCGGACGCCAAGATTCGGGTGCTCGCGCTCACTGGTGCTCATCCACTCCCTTACGGCGTCTAGCTTGGTATAACACAAGCCCAAGCCTGCCTCGTTTGGGCCTTGGCCTGAAGGGTGTAACTGCTTTGCTGACCATTCAGCCGTGTCTACCACTTCCTCAGCATCCACGACTCCTGCCGCACCGCGATCACTCGGGGTAATCTTCCTGACGATCTTCATCGATCTACTCGGATTCACGATTATCTTTCCGCTGTTTCCTGCGATCCTTGATCACTACCTGCAGGTGGATGAAAACGCCGGCATCCTCGGTTGGATTCTTGGGCATATTGATCAATTTGCTGAGCTCGCCGGTTCCAAGGATAACTATCGCGCGGTGCTATTCGGTGGGATTCTCGGTTCGCTCTACGCGATTCTGCAATTCGTCTTCGCTCCAATCTGGGGTTCGCTGTCCGATCGCATTGGCCGGCGCAATGTGCTCCTCATCACCGTGAGCGGCACCACCCTCAGCTACGTGCTGTGGATTTTCAGCGGATCGTTTGGTCTCTTCATTCTCGCGCGACTGATTGGCGGTGCTTTCGCGGGCAACCTTTCCGTGGCGACTGCCGCCGTCGCCGATGTGACGAGTCGCGAAAATCGCGCCAAAGGCATGGGCATAGTCGGGGTCGCTTTCGGGCTGGGATTTCTCTTTGGGCCCGCTCTCGGCAGCGTCGCTTCCTTTTTTGATCTCAGCCTCAATCGTCCCAATCTCGCGGCACTCGGCATCAATCCATTCTCTGCCGCCGCGGTCCTATCGCTGGGATTTTCGGTGATTAATCTCGTGTGGATATGGGCATGCTTTAAGGAGACGCTCCCTCAGCAACCACGCGATCCCGACGAAGTCCCAACGCGTATTCGCCATCCGCTGCGCGAGCTAATCGCAGCCGATGCTGGTCCTGCCCGACGCACCAACTGGCTCTATTTTATCTACATCCTGTCGTTTAGCGGCATGGAGTTTTCACTCCCCTTTCTCGCCACTGAACGATTCGGCTACGCTCCCACCGATATGTTTAAG
The DNA here is from genome assembly GCA_002713695.1 of Opitutaceae bacterium. Classification (GTDB taxonomy): domain Bacteria; phylum Verrucomicrobiota; class Verrucomicrobiia; order Opitutales; family Opitutaceae; genus Cephaloticoccus. Next base: position 133,926 of record PAUB01000029.1, on the reverse strand, counting down.
ATCTTCGTCTTTCTCGGCGTGGTCTTGATTCTCACCCAAGGCGGCATCGTGCGGCGCGCCGTGCCTAAGTTTGGTGAGAAACCCGTGCTCATCGCAGGATTGGCCTTCGTCAGCCTTGCCATTCTCATCGTCGGCTTCGCAAATAATACAGGGCTACTTTATACAGGACTCGCCGCGCTCGGCCTCGGATCGGGCCTGACCAATCCGGCCGTCTCGGCGCTCGTTTCGCTTTACAGTCCGGCCTCCCAACAAGGGGGCATGCTCGGGATCTTCAGAGCCCTCGGTTCGCTCGCACGAGCTATCGGGCCGCTCACCGCTTGCTTCTTTTATTGGTGGTTCGGCGGCACCGTAACTTACCTCGCTTGTGCACTGCTCGTGCTGATCCCGTGCGTGCTTACCTTTCCTCTCCCTAAACCCTCCAAATGAACTCGCGAGCCATCGTCACATGGCTGGCGATCGGCCTTCTGATCGCGTTACTCGGAGGTTGCGCACTGTGGCAACGCCCGTCCTCTCAACCCGGTCGCACCAAACTTTCCGCACCACTGGTTATTCTCCCCGCTAAAACGATCGGTGGTTACCTGATCGTCGAAGTGCCCAACGGCCGACGTGAACCGCGACATTTCCTGATCGATACCGGATCTTCGCTCACATTGATCTCACCTGAACTCGCTGAAGAGATCGCTGATAATGACAAGCACTCCCATGAACTCATGCCGATCAGAGTTAAGTCTGCACGCGGCGATAGTGTTTCTCTGCACGCGGCAGTATTGCCCGTTTTGAAGTTAGGCGGCGTAAATTTCGAGGATATCTCAGTCGCGATTTACGACACCGCCCCTCTCTCCGCGCATCTTAGCGTGAAGATCGACGGCATTCTCGGGTTTCCGCTCTTTCGCCACAACCTCCTCACTCTGGATTACCCCCAATCTCGTATCGTGCTCGCGCCAAGCGATTCCGTGGCGAACGTGCCCGGCACACCAATACAGTATACCACCAAGCACCGCACCCCGATCATTCCCGTGCAAATCGGTGAATACACGGTCTCTGTCTTAATCGACAGTGGTAGCGACGCGGCGTTCAACCTCCATCCCGACCTGCGCGACATCCCCTATACTCAGCCGCCACGACCCATCGCCTTTGTCGGCACCCTCACCGGAAACCATACTCTGCAAGTTACGCGGCTGACCCAATCTCTCTCATTCGCCGGCCAAACCTTTCCCACGCCTATCGTTCACATCACGGATGAACTCACCTCCATCGGTGGCGAAATTCTCAAACACTTTTCCCTCACCTTCGATCAAGTGCGCAGTCAGGTGAGTTTTGAGCGGGATTCGCGAAAACCCATCATGCAGTCTTCGCTTCGTGGCACAGGGCTTCATTTCCGCAAAACCCCGGCCTACTGGCGCGTCGTAAACATCGTGCCTGATTCTTCTGCAAGCGCAGCGGGTCTCCGACTCGGCGACCTCGTGAGCCGCCTCAACGGCGAATCAGTCGAACACTGGGATATCGCAAGCTACGATCAGCTTCTCGCCGAGTCTTCTGAGATCATCTACACGCTTTTACAGGGCACCGAGGAATCCTCGATTACCCTACCGGTCCGCGAATTGGTGCCCTAGCTGCGGCGCATCAAGAAAGCGCCCGCACCATCATGGCCTGATTCCCACGGGAAACTCTGCACCTCTTTCTCCAGTTCAAACGGACCACCCGCTCGGCTGTCGAAGAACTCCTTCAGCACGCGACTGTTCTCATCAGCATCAAGACTACAGGTCGAATAGACCAGTCGACCACCCGGCGCGACCAAGCGGATCGCAGCGTGCAACAACGCGAGTTGTTGCTGCGCATGTTTGCGGAAATCGCGCTCTTGCAGGCGCCACTTCACATCCACGCGGTGACGCATCACTCCGGTATTGGTGCATGGTGCGTCGAGAAGCACCGCATCGTATTGAGTCGGCAATTGGTGGTCGCGAAAAATCTGATTAACACCTTCGAGCAAATCCGCCTGCACCAGAGCCACATCATGCGCTTCGATTTTTGAGAGATTTTCTTTCAAACGCTCAATGCGTTCACCCGGCAAATCCAAAGCCACAATCTTGCCCGGAGCATCTCCCGCCGGCATCAAATCAGCCATCAGAAGACTCTTGCCACCCGGCGCAGCACACAGATCGAGCACGGTCTCACCCGCCTGCAAATCCAACAACTCCACGGAAAGTCGCGTCGAGGGATCCTGAATATAAACGGCTCCGGACTTCAAAAGCGGTTCCACATCGCTCCAGCGCCCTGCTCCGATCTCATAATAGCTCTCCCATTGCGTGGGTTTGAGGAAATCAGGAGCAGGCGTGCTCGCGTCGCGCCACCGCACATAAGCGCGCGCTGATGATTGATTCCACTCAAGTAATTGGCGCGTATTTTCCGCCCCGAGCTGAAGCAACCAACGCTTCACAAGCCATCCAGGATGCGAGAAATATTCCGCGAGAACATCCGACGTCGCCAGCTTCGGCGGAGCTTCACCCGCCATCAATGGAGCCAGCTTTCTGACCACCGCATTGACCAATCGCGACTCGGCTACGCTAGACAGATGCTTCGTCTGTTCCACCGCATGATGCACGATTTTGGCTACTTTACCCGATTCGAGTGACTCAGAAGCTGCTTCGATCAACTCGTATCCGGCGATGTAGAGAACCGCTCGCGTCGCAAAACGTGGGGGATGAGCAATCAATCGACCCAAAGCCGATTCAATGCGGCCATAATTTCTCACCACACCATATATAAGATGTTGGCAACGAGCACGATCTGAGTATGAAAGCCCCTTCGGCATCGGGTCCATCAACGTGTCTACGCGCTCGCGTCGATCCAGCCATTGAGCTATAATTCTAGCCGCCAAGGGCCATGCTTCGGTTTGGGATCGATTGAGGTCACTCATGGGCAAATCCGACACACTGTTTGACATTACGTATCATTCTACGCTGAACTCTTCCTTTCAGGCACTTAAACAAGCAATCATGAATTCAGAAGCAGTCTCCGCGCTCATCGCAAAAAACCCGTCCCTCAAGTCCGCCAAGGCGAAACTTGAGTCGATGGAAACTGGTTCCTACTGCATCCACCGCAGTTGGGGATTTGGCCTAATCAAGGATTACGACGAAGCCGAACAACGCCTGCTTATCGACTTCGCCGATATGCCCGGTCACAAAATGGATCCTGCGTTCTGCGTTACGACCATGGATGTGTTGCCTGCCAACCATCTTCTTGTCCGCAAGGAAATCGAGCCTGATGTCATTGCTGAGCTCGTCGCAGATAAACCTGCACAGCTCCTCGTCGAAGCTCTCGAGTCCTACGACAACAGCGCTGCGACTCAGATCGAAATTGAGATTATCTTCGCCCAAGTCGTCGGCGCCGATAAATTTAAGAAGTGGTGGACAGGTGCCCGCAAAGCCATCGCCAAGGATCCCCGCATCTCGATTCCCGAGAAGAAGACCGAGTGCTACATCCTTCGCGAAAAGCCCATCTCCGCTGAGGACGAGATCCTCGAACAATTTAAGGGCACCCGTTCCGCCCGTCGTCACATCGCGTTGGCCGTTGAGCTCCTCGACACCACCAGCAAGAAAGACGTGAAGGAAGAACTCCACACCATCCTCGACGGCGTGACTGAGTCGGTGCGCGATAGTAATCAGCTGAACAGTTCTGAGCGCCTCTTCGGTGCTGCCATGCGCGATGATGTCGCCAAGCTCTTCGGTGAAGAAGGTGAACGCGAGCCAACCCAAGCTTCGCTCATCGCTGAAGTCCGCGACCTCCACGAAATCGCCGAGCACATTCCCGTCCACTTCCAACGCCGCTTCCTCGATCTCGTCAACACGACGCATCCGATCGAATCGCGCGACATCGTGTTCAACTTGCTGAAGGTTTCCCAAGGCAAGTTCACCACCGAATGCATCAACTTCCTCATCGAGCAAGACCACGCTGATGAACTCGCCGCCGCGCTTAACCGCTGGCAGACCGAGCAAAACCTCCGTGCACCTGTCCTACTCTGGATCGTCAAGAATCGCCACTCGAAGAAATTCGCCAAGCTCCTCCACGATCTCATCACCCCCCGCCTGCTGAGCGCGGTGTTCTTCGCGATCGATTACGAAGCACTCCAAGCCTCCACAGCCCGCCGGATTCCTCTCGGTGATATTCTCAGCGAAGATAAAGATCTGATCGCCGATCTCCTCTCCACCGCAGATCCTGAGACGGCTAAGGATCTAGCAAATACTCTGATGCTCAATCAGGGCTTTGAGGAACTCACCAAGAAGTCCCTCCTCGCACGCTTCATCAAAATCTTTCCCCAGATCCAATCGCTCGTCGCCAGCGATGCTGAAGGCAAGGAAGAGCAACTGCTTGTTTCCCGCCCCAGCCACGACCGCGCCCGAGAAGAATACGAAACCATCGTTTCGAAGAAGATCCCCGAGAATTCCAAAGCCATCGCCACTGCGCGTGAACACGGTGATCTCAAGGAAAACTCCGAATACAAGATGGCGAAGCAGGATCAAACGATGCTCATGGCCCGCAAGGGTATGCTCGAACGCGACCTCGCTCGTGCTCGCATCACCGATTTCACTGAAGCCTCCCTCGAACAAGTCAGCGTTGGTAGCATCGTTGAGGTTAAGGGTGCCTCTGCGGACAAACCTATCACCTACACAATCCTCGGTGCCTGGGATAGCGATCCGGAGAACAACACGATCTCTTACAAGACCCCTCTCGGTTCTGCTCTCGTCGGAAAGCAAATCAAAGAAACCGTCACGGTTAAGTCCGGTGGCAACGAAGAGGATTACACGATTCAAAGCATCGCTCGTTACGTCGATAGCCTCTAAGGCGCGACGCTTCTAATCTTTCAGCCCTGATCGCCGCCTTGCGTGATCGGGGCTTTTTTGTGCCGGCTTGATTCGGCGCTGCGAAATTGCATTTCCTCGATTCTTTCAACAGCCTCCCACCTCGTGAATGCCTCTTGGGACAATCTAAAGATATTCTCCGACCCCACTCGGCTGCGCCTCCTGGCGCTGTTAAGGAGAGAAGAGCTTGCTGTCGCCGAACTGCAGGAAGTTCTCGGCATGGGCCAATCACGCATCTCGTCCCAGCTCGCCCAACTACGCCAAGCGGGAGTCGTCACCGATCGTCGCGAAGGCAAGCGCGCCTACTACTCGCTCCACGCCGATTTACCCGATGAGCAACTCAACCTGCTCTCCGCCGCCATCGATTCCGTAGCTAGTCTGCCTGCGATGTTCGAAGATGCCGATAACCTCGATCGCATCCTCCAAAAGCGCCGCCGCACTCAAGAGCAATACTTCAATCTCATCGCCGGTCGTCTCGGGAAAAACTATTGTCCCGGTCGTTCTTGGGAAGCCATCGGCCACCTCGCGTTGCGACTCACCCCCACCATCACTATCGCTGATCTCGGTGCAGGCGAAGGTCTCATCTCCCAACTCCTTGCGCGACGCGCCAAGCAAGTCTGGTGCATCGATAACTCGCCTCGCATGGTTGAAGTCGGCACTGAGCTCGCGAAGAAAAACAATCTCGATAACCTCGGTTACAAACTCGGCGACGTCGAAGCCGTGCCCCTCAAGGACAACTCCGTTGATCTCGCGATCCTCTCGCAGGCACTTCATCACGCGCAGCATCCTCAAACCGCGATTAACGAAGCTTACCGTATTCTCAAACCCGGTGGCCAACTACTCGTGCTCGATCTCAACGTACACACCTTCGAAAAAGCCCGAGAGCTCTACGCCGATATCTGGCTAGGTTTTAAGGAGAGCACACTCCATGGCTTCCTCAAGAATGCTGGTTTCACCAAAGTGGAAATCAACGCCGTCGCGCGCGAAGAACAAGAACCCCACTTCGAGACTCTGCTCACCAGCGGCGTGAAGTAATCAATAATGCGGCGGACGCTCGTTGATGAGCGTAGCATCGTCACTACTGCCGGGAGCCGCGTCTTCCATGCGCTGTCTCATTGAGCCGAGCTCAATTTTGATGCGGTCGAGAAGTTCAGACATCTCTAGCATCGCCTTATCCTGCTCACCGACATGCCGCTCAAGATACGCGACCTTTTCTTCGAGTTTCTGTAGGGAATCACTCATCGGATTTCTTCTTCAATTCTTCCAACTCCGGCACAATCACGCGGTCATAACAATCCGGGCAGATCGAGTGACTGAATTCACTGCCTGTGCGCTCGTTGATGTAACCTTCGATCTGCTGCCAATAATTTTTATCGTCCCGGATTTTCTTACAATAAGAGCAAATCGGCATCATCTCTTCGAGCTGCTGCAATTGCTGCGTGTAGTTAAGTATCCGGGCGGCCACGCGTAGGCGCATCCAAAGTTCATTCGCGTTGAGTGGTTTGCTTAAAAAATCATCCACGCCGGCATCCGCCGCTTCGCGTTGATTTTCCTGATTCGCATCCTTCCCCGTCAGCAACACAAAATAGACGTAGTCTTCCTTATCACGGGCACGAATCCGACGGCAAAGCTCAAGCCCATCCACATCCGGCATGATCCAATCGCTTACCACGATCCGCATCGGATCATCCTGCAATTGGCTCCACGCATCTTCACCATCAACCGCCGAAGCGACGTCATAGCCCAAGTGCTTTAGTGCCTGACACAACACGCGACGGGCGACTGCATCGTCTTCAACAGCGAGAACTTTCATTGCAGTAGTATTCATGGTCAGGATTTTTCAGAGCAACGGGGGAGATTACTTAGAATGTGTCATAACTTACCTAAGTATATCCCGCAACTTTGCCGGATCCGCAACAGGAGATTGGCAGGCATAATTCTCACAAACATAAGCCGTCGCTTTCCCATCGGGCGTTTTCATTTCGGCAATCGCCGGAGCGCGCTCAGCCAACCACGCCTGACCCTCGGCTCCATCCGCCGCGAGAATACTCCGACGCGGCCCAATCCGTTCACGGCACACTTGAACCAGTTCTTTAAAACCATCACTCGCCGGATCACCCGCAATCACGACTTGCCGCGGCACCTCGAGCACGCGCTCCAGAGCGCTCAACATCTCCGGTAAAGCATGCGGCGTCTGCGACCAGACGGCTTGCGCAGCGACAATTGCACAGCGTCCGCGCACCCGGCGCACCTCATCGTGATTGATCGCTGCCAAGCGCAACAAATTGGACGCCGCCACCGAACTCGGCGTCGGTTCCGCCCCGTCGTAATCTTCCTTCAAACGAATGATGATACTCGAATCACCGAAGGCAGAGTTATAATAGCCACCGGCCTTCTCATCGAGAAACAGACTATCCATCGTTTCCTGCAATCGATCCGCCCATTGTAACCAGCGAAACTCAAAAGTGGCCTCATAGAGGTCGAGCAGCCCCGCGATGAAATAAGCATAGTCCTCGGCAAACCCTTCGTTTGCTCCCCGCCCCTCGCGATAGTTTCGATAGAGCACCCCACGCGATTCATCATAGAGCTCGCGTTGCACGAACACCGCCGCGCGCACTGCCGCCTCACGATAAGCATCCTGTTTTTCAGCTAAACACGTCGCCGCAGAAATCGCGCCTCGCGCGTAAGCCGAAATCATCAATCCGTTCCATGCGGTGATTACTTTATCATCGAGATGTGGACGCGGGCGTTGCGCCCTGACCTCACGAAGTTTTTCCAATAGTCCTGCTAACTTATTGGCCGCGGCTTCCGTATCCAATCCATAAGTCTCAGCTGTCACGCCCAGCGATTGTTGCTGGTGTAAAATATTTTTTAGCATAAACTCACCTTGCGGATCCAATTTATTCGGCACATTCCCCGCTTCCTTAATTCCAAAGTGGTCGCAGAAAAATGCGGTATCAGCACCCAGCGCAGTCAGCAATTCGTCTTGAGACCAAACATAGAACGCGCCCTCAGCATGACTCTTGCCCCCGTGGGCTAATATCGAATCCGCATCTTCCGCCGAATAGAAGCCGCCGTCTGGATGAGTGAGATCACGTTGCACATAATCGAAAATACCTCGCGCGACCCAAGCAAATCGCTCGTCGTTCGTCGCCAGATGCGAGTCGATATAGTTCACCGCGATCTGCGCCTGATCGTAGAGCATCTTTTCGAAGTGCGGCACAAACCAACCATCATCCACGCAGTAACGGTGAAATCCGCCGCCCACGTGATCGTGAATCCCACCCGCTGCCATCTTCCCGAGCGTCGTCGTGGTGAGCTTAAGCGCCTGTTGACCAAACTCAGACTCCACGCCCTGCACCGCCGCACAGCGATGGAGGAAATTCAGATTAGAAGCGCGTGGAAATTTTGGGGCCGCACCGAAACCGCCCTTCTGTTCATCGAAACTCTCGAAGAAATATTGAAAGCATTTTTCAAACGCCTCTCCGCCCTTCTCGGCGAGATCCTCGCCCGCATCGGGCGCGCCAGTGCGGCCTTCATGATAATCACGCAACGAACCCAACACCCGCTCAGCTTCACGCAGCAACTTATCGCGTTCGTCCGACCATCCCTTCGAGATGCCACGCAACAACGAAGGAAACCCCGCGCGACCTCCTTGATCCTCGACCGGAAAATATGTGCCGCCAAAGAACGGTTTCAACTCAGGTGTCAGCCATGCGCTCAACGGCCAACCACCGTGCCCAGTCAAAGCCTGCACGTAATTCATGTAGACCTTATCCACATCCGGTCGCTCCTCACGATCCACTTTAATCGGCACAAAATGCTCGTTTAGCAGAGCCGCGACCTCCTCGTTTTCAAACGATTCGTGCGCCATCACATGACACCAATGGCAGGTCGAATAGCCGATGCTTAGAAAGATTGGTTTCTGTTCGGCTCTCGCCTTCGCAAACGCCGCCTCGCCCCATGGCAGCCACTGCACCGGATTATCCGCGTGTTGGAGCAGGTAAGGTGATTTCTCGTGAGCGAGCGCTTTCGACATCCCACCAACGTCACCCATTCGCTTCCAAAATCAAATACTTCCCCTAACCCAATCGCCGACCAAACCCTGTTCGTCATCTATTAGTTGACTTATCAATCATGGGCCGCTCTTGAAGTTTCATGGCAGACCCTCTTCATCTTCCCTCCATGTCTGCTCTGCGCATTGAAACCGTTGATATCATCCTTCCCCTCGCTTCATCCGAGGATGCTACCGCGCGTGTCAAAGCCGCTGCTCGCAAATTGCAGGTGCCGTTTGAGCGCATCACGGAAATCCGACTACGCAAACATTCGATTGATGCCCGGAAACGCCACATCAAGATTCAGCTCCGCCTCGAAGTCGGCATCGATGGCCCCCTCCCCTCCGAATCGCTGCCCACTCCGGATTACCCCGCCCTCGATGCTAAAGCTTCTCGTGTTATCGTGATCGGCTCCGGCCCCGCCGGACTCTTCGCTGCACTCCGACTCATCGAGCGCGGACTTAGACCCATCGTGCTCGAACGCGGCAAGGATGCCTCCGCCCGTCGATTCGATCTCGCCCCGCTCTTGCGTGAAGGCCGCGTGATCGAAGATTCCAACTACTGTTTCGGCGAAGGTGGTGCCGGCACCTTTTCCGATGGCAAACTCTACACCCGCGCAACCAAACGCGGGCCTGTCTCAGAGGTCTACCAGACCTTCGTCGCCCACGGGGCGCCTGAAGCTATCCTGATCGATTCGCATCCGCACATCGGGTCCAATCTTCTGCCCAATGTCGTCAAAGCCATGCGTGAAAGTATTCTCACTGCAGGTGGCGAAGTGCATTTCGGCGCGAAAGTCACCGGCATGATTAGACGTGAGCAAAAGCTGCTCGGCGTCACCACGGCCGACGAACGCGAGTTTCTTGGCGACGCGACCATCCTCGCGACCGGCCACAGCGCCCGCGACATCTACACTCTGTTGCACGACGAAGACATTCTACTCGAACAAAAGGCCTTCGCGATGGGGGTTCGGATCGAGCACCCCCAAGCGTTTATCGATGCGCGCCAATACCATTATCCCAACGGCCACACACGACCCGATCTTCTTCCCGCCGCAAGCTATAGCCTCGCGACCAAAATCAAGGATCGCGGGGTCCATTCGTTCTGTATGTGCCCCGGAGGTTTCATTGTCCCTGCCGCCACGGAAAACGATGAAGTCGTGGTCAATGGCATGAGCCTTTCCCGCCGCGATTCACCATTCGCCAACAGTGGTCTCGTCGTATCCGTAGAGCCAGAAGACACGGCCGCGTTTCAGGAAGAACACGGTGTGCTCGCCGGCGTCGCTTATCAAAAATCTCTCGAGCAAGCCACCAAGCTCGCTGGAGGTGGAGGCCAGGTCGCACCCGCCCAACGCGTGACTGATTTCATGGCGGGGCTGATCTCACCCGAACTCAATGAAACGAGTTATCACCCCGGATTAAATTCATTCCGCATCGACAAACTTCTCCCCGGCCCGATCTCGTGGCACATTAAACAAGGTCTTAAACTATTTGGCCAACAGGTGCCCGGCTATGTGAGTGACGATGCGCAGCTCATTGGTTCCGAAACTCGAACAAGTTCACCCGTGCGCATCCCACGAGGCGATACCACGCTGCAACATCCCGAAGTCGCTGGCCTCTTCCCTTGTGGCGAAGGAGCCGGTTACGCCGGCGGCATCGTCAGCGCCGCCCTCGACGGTCTGCGCTGTGCCGTAGCGGCTGTGGAATCGATCAAAGGCTGATCACTTCGCATTCACTCGCGCTAGGAAAGGCACGAGTTCAACGGCACCGAAATCGGCGAGAATTTCACCCGACCAATCTAGCACTGGCGCCTTGGTTTGCCCGGAGAGCTTTTCCATTTCGGAATACGCATCAGCATTCCCTGTCACGACCTTTTCATCGTAGGCGATGCTTTCGCGATCAAGCACTTCACGTGCCTCGGCGCACCATGGGCAGCCAGTTTTCGTATAAAAGATAGGACGGGTCGTAGACATGTGATAACCCTAGCACATGTTGGCGGCGCGTAAAAGCGGCACGCAGAATTTCACCCCTTGACCGCTCCACTGGTGAGCCCGGAAATAAACTCTTTCTGCAGCAATAAGAACAGCGCCATGACCGGGGCGATCGATACCACCGCGCCAGAAAGCACTAGGGTGTAATCGACACCATAGGTGCCACGAAGATTGTTCAACGCGACCGAAAGCGGATGCAGCTCGGGTGATTGCAGAATAATCTGCGGTCCCACGAAATTATTCCATCCTCCCAAAAAGCTGATCAGCAGAAACGCGCCGACCATCGGGCGAACCAACGGCAAAGCTATCTCGAAGAAGATGCGAATATCCCCGGCCCCATCCAACCTCGCCGCTTCGACCATCTCCGTGGGCACACCACGGATAATAGCTTGGCGAAACAGAAAGATACCAAAGGCGGGCACGAGTCCCGGAATCAGTAATCCGGCGTAAGTATCGAGCAGACCCAATTGATAAAGCAGTTTGAATCCCGGGGCCAACAACAGCGGCCCGGGAATAATCAGCGAGGCCAACACCAATCCAAGGACCAGACTTCGTCCCGGAAAACGAAGCTTAGCTAAACCGAAACCGGCCATCGCACTGAGTAGCGTCGAACCCACCGCATGCACCGAGGCGATGAAGATCGAATTGATCATCGCCCGATTGATGTCGAACTCGAGAAAGAGACGTTTGAAATTATCTAAGGAAAGCCGATCCCAAGCCACGCCAAAGAGCCCTTCACCTGAAGGGAAGAACAGACTCTCGCTAAAATCTACCTTCGTCTTCAGCGCGCCCAAAATCATATACAAAAAGGGCACCAAGGTGATCGCCGCGTAGGTCAACAACACCACGTAAACCGCCGCTAAAGATAATCGTTTCACCGTCATCGTTTAGTCCTCATCGAAGGCTTTCGTTATTTTGCGATGCAGCAGCGTGATGGCCATCAAGACCATCGCGAGCACCCAACCCACCGCGCTCGCATAGCCTAAATCTCCCGTGATGAAACCTGTTTGATACAGATACATCACGATGGTTAATCCCCGATCAGATTCGCCGCCGATATTGTTCAGCAGCAGCAAGCTGAGTTCGAAAATCTGAAAACTAGCGATCACCGACAGTAACGTCACAAAACCTGCCACCGGTCGGATTTCTGGCAATATGACGTGCCAGAAACGTCCCCATGCATTGCAACCGTCCATCTCCGCCGCCTCGGTCAATTCCTTCGGCACGTTTTGCAGCGCGGCTAAAAAATAGATCATGTTGAAACCCGCGTAGATCCATAGCGCAGCCAGAATCAACGCGGGCATCACGTATTCCTGTAACCACGCAAACTCCGGATTCCACCAGCCTCCTGTCAAGGCGTGCAAAGCGACGTTCAGCAAACCGATTCGTTTTTCGAAAATCGGGGAAAACAGAATCGCGACAAACGGCAGCCCCACCAGCGACGGCGAAAAGAAGATCAACCGTAGCCACGAACGACCCACCAGTTTTGGATGGTTGAGCAGTAGAGCCAATCCTAGCGAAACGGGTAGCTGGATGAACAATGAGCCAAGTGTGAAAATCGCCGTATTTGAAACCGCGGTCCAAAAATGCACATCCGAAACCAGATAGGAGAAGTTACGAAACCCCACCCAGATCGTCGTCCCCGGACCATAGGTTTGCTGGAATGCCAGAATCAGAGAACTGATCAGCGGCCAGACCACAAACACGCTGAACAGCAGCAAAAACGGCCCGACGAAAAAGACAGGGCTCCAGTTCCACCGTGTGCGATGAGACTGCGTGCTCATGATTCCTCTCCCTTCGCTAAAAACATATTGCGGCCAATTTCTCTTTGTAGTCGCAACTGTGCCTTATCGAGCAGGCGCTGAGCTTCGGGCACCAACTGCTCCTGATCGTGAATTCCATTTCCATCCGCATACGCACGTAAACTCATCAGCGCATTCCCCAGAAATTGCTGCGCCATATTTGCGTAAGGTGATGAAGGACGCAGCGGCACATAGGGCGCTTGTTCGATATACATCCGCCCCATCTTCTGGCCTGAAAAATACGGATCAGGCTCATCGTAAAAAGGCAGCGACCACATCGTCTTAATCGGGCTAATGATTGATGATTTTCGGAAAATCGCCTCCGTGTTTTCTTCCGACAAATAGAGATTTTTAGCAAATTCCCAGGCCTTTTCAGTATGCGGAGAATTACGATTAATCCCAATCATCGTGCCGCCTTGCACTGAGGTGCGCCGCCCTCCCGGTTCCCACGCCGGTATCGGCATCAGCTTCACTTTACCTTCCAATCCCGGCATATTTAATTTCCATCCACCTGCAGCCCAATCCGCCAGCAACGTCGCCACGACCACGCCATCCAGACGCTGCTTTAAACTCATCACCGCATTAACCGCTAAATCTGTTGCCCGCCGTTCAGGTCCTGCGATCCAAGTAGTCAAGCGAGCCAGAAAAGCCGCATGATCAGGATGGTTTAACTGCGCTTCTCCTTCGTCGTCAAAATACGATCCCCCCGCCTGATAAAATAGTATCTGGGTGACTTCGTTGTCCGTATCCCACGCATGCAGCAACCAACGATCCACGCGACCATCCCCATTCGTATCCTTCTGCAAGGGTCGCATCACTCGATAGAAATCATCCCAGGTTTCGATTTGCGAAACATCGATCCCCGCCTCTTCAACCAAGTCAGAGCGATAGGCCAACAACACCGGATGCACATCATGCGGAATTCCAAAAATCCGACCACGAGTCATCCACGGGCTAAATGAAGGCTCGTTGATTTGCTCGATAAATCCGCTCTCCCGCATGCGATCCGTCACGTCGAGGAAACCCACATCCTCCAGCGGTCCGGTAAACGCTCGCGACGCGAGTCCGCGCTCAATTTCAAAAACATCTGCCAACGGCGTGCCGGAGAAAAATCCTGAGACCATCCGACGCTCCAGCACCTGCCCATTGAGGATGTGCATCTGCACCTTCTTGTCCGGATTTTCCTGATTCCATTTCGGAAGAGTATTCAGGTAAGTCTCGTAGTGGGTGCTCGCAAACACCCAAAACAACATGCCCTCACGATCAGATGGTGTTATTCTCCACACTAAAACGCTGCTCACCACCGCTAACAAAATAACCGTCGCCGCACCCGGCGAAAGCACGCGGCGTATACTGGAAAAGGGGTCACGCATGAAGGGGTAAGATCATCGAAAGGCTTCCGATAACTCACGCCCTCGCCTCGCGCCTAGCAAGGCAAAGCTGTTCGTCGCGCCAGTGTCAGTTCCCCAGCACCCAGTTGAAAATCAATGGCGCAACGATCGTCGCGTCACTTTCGACGATAAACTTTGGCGTCGATCCCGCGAGCTTGCCCCACGTGATCTTCTCGTTCGGCACCGCGCCGGAATAGCTTCCGTAGCTCGTCGTCGAATCGCTGATCTGCGCAAAGTAGCCCCACAGTGGCACCTCTGGTCGCTCCAAATCCTGATGCAGCATCGGCACGACACAAATCGGAAAATCTCCGGAGATACCGCCGCCGATTTGGAAGAAACCAATCGAGCCTTCCCCATTCTTCAAATTCTTGGCGGTCTTCGTATACCACTCGGCCAGCCACGTCATGTATTCGATGCCGCTGCGCACCGTGTGCACTTTTTTGATCTCACCCGTCACGCAACGTCCCGCAAACATGTTCCCCAAGGTCGCATCTTCCCAACCCGGCACGATGATCGGCAGGTTCTTTTCGCAAGCCGCAATCATCCAAGATTTCTTCGGATCGATCTGGTAATGCTTCTTCAGCTTACCACCACGGATGATCTTATACATAAACTCATGCGGGAAGTAGCGCTCTCCTGCCTTGTCGGCCTTCGTCCATTCATCCGCGACCACTTTCTCGATCCGACGCATCGCTTCCATTTCCGGAATGCAAGTATCCGTCACGCGGTTCATGTGCCGATCAAGTAGCTTCACTTCGTCCTCTGCCGTGAGGTGACGGTAATTCGGCACGCGCTCGTAGTAATCGTGCGCGACCAGATTGAAAATATCCTCCTCCAGATTCGCCCCGGTGCAGACGATCGCGTGCACCTTGTTCTTGCGGATCATTTCCGCGAGTGAAATCCCCAGCTCGGCCGTGGACATCGCGCCACCCAAGGTGACCATCATCTTGCCGCCGGCTTTTAGGTGGTCCTCGTAACCCATCGCCGTATCGATCAGCGCCGCCGCATTAAAATGACGGTAGTTGTGCGCGATAAACTTCGAGATAGGCCCCTTCCGGGCCGCGCGCTTCGCGTTCACATCCTCAGGCTTCACCTTGGCTTTTTTGGCTTTCATGTAGGCCCGACGAATAGCAGGCGCGCGCTGGCCTCCGCCACAAAAAACGTCGCGTTATCAGCAGGGGCCTCTTCTCGTTTCGCACGTCCCCATGCTCGCGGCTCTCCTCACCACCGCCTTCTTTTCGTTTTCCATCATCTTTGCTCAACGCAGCCTCACCGCTGCTGGGCAGATGCGGGCCAACCTCGGGCGTCTGGTCGTCGCCGTGGTCGTGTTGGGATTATACGCCCACACCATCGGCACGGGCCTAAGTAGTGTGAGCACAAGTTGGTTGGTTGTCAGCGGCGCGGTCGGGATGGGATTGGGCGATCTGGCTTTGTTTCTCGCCCTGCCTCGATTGGGTTCACGCCTCAGCTTACTCGTCACCCAATGCCTCGCGGCTCCCATCGCCGCCATCTGTGAGTGGATGTGGCTCGGCACCACCATGGCCGCCACGCAGATCGCAATGGGCGGGGTCATTCTGACTGGAGTGGCAGTCGCGTTTCTGCCGGATCGCAAACATTCCGTGCGCGTGAAACTGCATTGGAGCGGATTCGTGCTCGGGTTTCTCGCCGCCGCCGGACAAGGCATCGGGGCGATCATCACCCGCAAAGCCAACCTCGTCGCCTTTGCGGCAGGTGAAGGGCAAATCGACGGGATCACCGCTGCCTATCACCGCATTCTCGGCGCACTGGTTTTGACCGTGCTCTGGTTCGTGCTGCTGCGCGGTCGTAAATGGGGCCGCGAGCTTTTCACCGCCCCGGCCAATCCGCGCTACGGTTGGGTGCTCGCAAATGGACTTGCTGGTCCCGTGATTGGCGTGAGCTGTTACCAATGGGCGCTCGCGACCACTCCCAGCGGAATCGTTTTGCCCATCGTCGCCACCTCCCCGCTTCTCGCGATTCCGTTTGCATGGTGGCTCGAAGGCGACCGGCCGACCGTGCGTTCAGTCCTCGGTGGATTCGTCGCTGTCGCGGGAGTGATCGGATTAACGCTGGCGCACTGACGATCCCTCAATTCCGTCATGGCGAGGAGTGTCGCGACGTAGCCATCCACTCATTTCTTGGCGGCCTCACTTGCCTGTTCGTGGATTGCCGCGTCCGTCCCGCAAAGCGGGATCGGCCTCGCAATGACAAATCTGCGCTGAGCAACGCACCCTCATCGGACAAAATTTCTGCGCTAGCATTGACGCGAGCCCCCACTCTCCGGTTTGCTGATCCTTTATGCTGACGATCGCCGACGTTTCCAAGTCTTACGGCACCCGCCAATTGTTTGGTGGGGTGTCGCTGTTTGTCGCGCGGACGGATCGTTACGGCCTTGTCGGCCCCAATGGTGCGGGTAAATCGACTCTCTTTAACCTCATTCTCGGCGAAGAGACAGCCGATACCGGCACGATTGAATGGGAACGCGGCGCGGACTTCGGTTTTCTTCCGCAAGAAAGCGCTCCGGTCGGCGACGAAACCGTTCTCGGGATCGCGACTGACGGGGCGAAACTCGACATGATCGACGACGACGATGAGGACTGGGACATCGATTGGACGATCGAACCTCGCGCGCGCAAAATCCTCTCCGGCCTCGGTTTCAAGGATGCGGAAATGACTCTCCCCGCCAAATCGTTTTCCGGCGGCTGGGTCATGCGCGCTCACCTCGCGAGACTCCTCGTATCGGAGCCCGCCCTCCTCATCCTCGATGAGCCGACCAATCACCTCGATCTCGAAGCTCTCATTTGGTTTCAAGATTACCTCACCCGCTATCCCGGCGGCCTCCTCGTGGTCTCGCATGATCGCGCGTTCTTAAACGCGCTCTGCACTGGCATCCTCGAGCTCAGTATCGGCACCCTGCACCGCTACAACGGTAACTACGACGATTATAAAATCGAGAAATTCGCGCGCCACGAACAGCTCCAAGCTCAGTTTAAAAACCAGCAAAAGGAGATCGCCCACCTCCAAAAATTCGTCGATCGCTTCGGCGCCAAGGCCTCCATGGCCACCCGCGCCAAATCCAAGGAGAAGCAAATCGACCGACTCAAGGATGTCGCCATCGAGGAACCCGGCGAAGAACTCCGCCGCATCAATTTCCGCTTCCCTCAACCGCCCCGCTCCGGTCGTAAAGTCATTGAGCTCAAAAAAGTTGATCAGGCTTACGGCGATCACGTGGTTTACCGCGACCTCAACTTCGTCGCCGAACGCGGACAGAAGCTCGTGCTCGTCGGCCCCAATGGTGCCGGCAAATCCACGCTGCTGAAAATCCTCGCCGATGTGATTGAGATCCAAGGCGGCACGCGCGAACTAGGCAGCAATGTCAAACCTGGCTACTTCGCCCAGAACCGCGCCGACAACCTCAAGCTCAACGCCAGCGTTTTCGAAAATGTGATGGAGCTGCGCACCGCCGAAAACCAACTCACCGAACAGCAAGCGCGAGCCATTCTCGGTGCGTTTCTTTTCCGCAAAGACGACGTGTTTAAGAAAGTCTCCGTGCTTTCCGGTGGTGAGAAATCACGCCTCGCCCTCGCCCGTCTCCTCGTCGATCCGCCAAATCTCCTCCTCATGGATGAGCCGACGACTCACTTGGATATTCAATCGATCGACGCGCTTATCAACGCACTCAAAGACTACGCTGGCACCTTCATTTTCATTAGTCACGATGTGCACTTCATCCGCACCCTCGGAGCCCACGTGCTTCACGTGCACAGCGGTCGTCTCACCACTTACGCCGGCGACTACGATTACTACCTCGATAAGTCCAACGCCGGAGACGCCCGCGAAGCCCTGACTGCCGGATTCACCAGCGCCCGCCCCGAACAAGTTGCGCCGGCCGCGCCGGCCGAGAGCAATCCAAAATCCGCCATCGAAACTCCAAAATCACCCACCCTAACCGCGAATCAAATCCGCAAGATTCGCACCGAGGTTGGCGAGCTGGAAAAACGCGTTTCCGAACTAGAGTCCACTCAGGACGAACTCACAGCCCAGTTGGAAAATCCGGAGACCTACCAAAGCGGACAGGCCCAACACCTGAACCGAGAACTCTCCGCCGTCGTCGATCAACTCGCCGCCGCCACCAAAACCTGGGAGTCCGCCGCCACCAAACTCAGCGAAGCTGAGGATTAAAGCGTAGCCGTCTTCGGCAGCCCCAGTGCGATCAGCGCTGAAATCAGCGCGAAGGCAAACGCGCCCCAGAGGCAGCCGGGTAATCCTGCGACTTGGTAGAGAATACCGGAGAGCAGACAACCGATGAGGCGACCACCAGCGTTGGCCATGTAGTAGAAGCCTACATTGAGCGCTACTTTGTCGCCATCGGTGTAGTCGAGAATCAAGAAGGAGTGCACTGCCGAGTTGAGCGCGAACACGGCACCGAACACGGCAAGACCAGCCACCAGCACAATACCCGGCGAAGCACCCCACCCAAAGCTCAAGGGCACCGCAGCCGCGACAATCGCGAGGGCAAACGCCGACACTGCAGCGGTCGTGCCACCCGGATGTTTACCGCGCAAAAGATTCGGCGTGATCGATTGTAGGATGCCATAACCAATCACCCAAAGCGCCATAAACGTGCCGACTTGGGAAAAGCTCCAACCGAGCGTGCCTTCCAGGAACACCGGCACGCCGACCACAAACCAGATATCGCGCGCGCCGAAGAGAAAGAGTCGCGCCGCCGAGAGCACGTTGATCTCATGCGTCTTTGAGAAGAGTTGTTTGAAACCCACCTTCGTTTTGGCCTGTCCCATATTGGCCGGTAGCGCGATCCACGATTCCGCCCAGATCACCAGCAGCACGCCAGCCATCAGATAGAGCGAGCCTTCGAATCCCATCGTGCCGAGCAGGAATCCGCCGAGGAAAAATCCCACGCCTTTGAGCGCGTTTTTCGAGCCGGTGAGAATAGCCACCCATTTGAAGAGCACGCCTTTGGCATCGTCGGGCACGAGTACTTTGATCGCACTTTTCGAACTCATCTTCGTGAGATCCTTCGCGATGCCCGAGAGCGCCTGCGCCGCCATCACGTAGGCGACAGAGCCCCACTCCGGCCACGCGGGATTGAGCAGCGACAGAAGCCCCAGCGCCGCCACTTGCAGCATAAGCCCGGAAAGCAGCGTGACCCGCAATCCCATCCGGCTCGCGATCCAGCCTCCGAGCAGATTCGTGACGATCCCGAAGAACTCATAGAATAGAAACAGAAACGCGAGCTGCACGGGGCTGTAGCCGAGATTGAAAAAGTGTAGCAACACCAAAAGTCGCAGCGCCCCATCCGTGAGCGTAAACGCCCAGTAGGCTCCGGTGACGACTGCGTAGTTGCGGATATTCACAGGAGTAAATTCAGAGTGATGAGGCCACCTTGCGTGCGAGCTCGACCATACGATTGGAGTAGCCCCATTCGTTATCATACCACGCGTAAATCTTCACGACCTTGCCATCGACCACCATAGTAGAAAGTGCATCGATAATCGCCGAACGCGGATCGCCCTGGTAATCGATCGAAACTAGCGGCCGTTCCTCATAACCAAGAATACCCGAGAGTGATCCTTCTTGTGACGCTGCTAAAAGCAGCGCGTTAACCTCTTCCGCTGTCGTCTCGCGTTGCACATTGAAAACGCAATCCGTGAGCGATGCATTGAGCAACGGCACGCGCACCGCATGGCCGTTGAGCTTAACCTGCAATTCCGGATAGATAAGGGAGATCGCGGTCGCCGAACCCGTCGTGGTCGGGATGAGCGAAAGCCCGCCCGCCCGAGCGCGGCGGAGATCCTTGTGAGGTTGATCGACTATGCTCTGTGTATTCGTCGCATCGTGGATTGTGGTAATCACTCCGTTATTAATTCCGAGTCCTTCGTGGATCACCTTTACAATCGGCGCCAAGCAATTGGTCGTGCACGAAGCATTCGTGATCAGGTGATGCTGCTCGGGATTGTAGAGGTGATCGTTGACGCCCATCACGATATTGAGCGCGCCTGTTTTCACCGGTGCGGCCACAATCACCTTCTTCACTCCGCGATCAAAATACACCTGAAGATCTTCCGGAGTGCGAAACTTGCCACTGCACTCGAGCACGACCTCCACGCCATGATCCGCCCACGGCACATCGCCGGGTGCGGCCTCTTCGGTAAACGCCATCATGTGATCGCCCACCGTGATTCTGCCATCGACCGCGGTCGCTTCCTGGGACCAACGGCCCTTCAGCGAATCGAAACTGAGCAGATGCGCCGCACACGCCGCCCCGCCCTTCACTTCGTTGATCAGAGCCCAATCAAACTCCGGCCAATCCCACGCCGCCCGAAACGTCAACCGCCCAATGCGCCCAAACCCATTGATCCCAATTTTTGTTTTTTTCATTCGTTTATAAAATTCAGCATCCGCACGGGCTACTCGCCTCGATGGCCCTACTCCGGCGTTTCAACTTGGTGAGGTCCTGCTTAAAGATTCGGTTCTCCTGCACGCAGTTCTGTAAACAGCGCAGATTCTTATCGAGCTCCCGCGAACGCTTGTCCGGTAAACGATAGATCATCCAATTCCCTTCCCGCTCCGCTTCGACGAGCCCACGCTTCCGCAAATAAGCGAGATGCTTGGAAATCTTCACCTGCGGCTCACCCAACAATTCCTGAAAGTGACACACACATAGCGGCCGCACATTCAGCAAATTAAGCAACCGCAGACGCGTCGGATCACACAGGCATTCGTAAATCGAAATCAATTCCACGTGCTACCCATATTCCAATAAGGGAATATACTTCAAGCGGTACATTGTTACAATCTTGGGACCGAGCGTCTGAACCTGAGATAAAATGTGGAAATCAGGAAAGCTGGATAATACTTAAGGCACAGAATCGGCGTGAAGTAGAGTCGGTTATCCCTAACCGACCTCGTATATCTCCAAAGGCGGTTAGGGATAACCGCCTCCACCTCAGACCCATTTGGTCCGTGATTGGATTCCTGATTTCCAGCTTCCACATTCAAAATCCGTTCCTAGCTCATTTCCGCGTGTTTCGTGACTGCCCTTCGTAGCCTTGGCGAAGTAGGGTTTTCCGTGGGCAATTATCCCCTAGTCGACATACGCCATCCACGGGGTGTCACACCGAACGCTCGTTTAAACTGGGTGCTGAAATGCTGCGATGAACTGAAGCCGTAAGTCAGCGCAATCGTGGTCACATCGTATGTGGGCTGACGCAGTGCTTCGCGGGCTGCCTCTAATCGCAATTGCAAGTGATACGCCGCGGGAGTCATACCGACCTCGCGTCGGAACTGTGTGCAGAAATGCGGCACGCTGCGGGCGGTAGCGACGGCCGCGAGATCCGCCAGTGGTAAACGCGAATGCAAATTCTGACGCAGAAACGATACGGCCTTTTGCACACCATAAGAATATGGGAGATGAGGCTTAGCGGGTGTTTCGTCGCGACCTTCGAGGGTGTCGAGGCGCTGTTCGAGGAGCGTCACAAACATGGCCACACACGCGCGGATCGCTTCGGTGCGACGCGCGCGCGGCGATACGATTTGCCGCATGCAACTCCGCAAAACAGGTTCCACTTCATCGCACCCCGGCACGAGTTGTAGGCGCGACTTACGCAGGCGCTTCGCCAGCCGCTTCCCTGCCGGACCGTAGTTATCGAGATCAATCCCCACCCAGAGATGCTGGCTTTCAGGATTCCCCTGATCGCCACTACCGTGGCCTTCACCCGGATAAGCCACGTAAAGATCGCCCATCCGCTGGACGGTGGTTTTCCCCGCCGCCTGCCATATCGCCTGACCGCGCGACAAGTAGAGGAATTCGAACCCCATGTGATCGTGCGATTTCAGGTAATGCCCATCACAGCAGAGCGCCTCGCCAAAATGCGTGAGCTCCGGCAGATCATCCACCGGATTCTCGTAAACAAAACCACTGATAATCTGAGGGTCGCGGAGAACTTGCATGACGAATTCTATCCCAACCTACATGTTCGCTTATTTTATCCGAGCGTAATTTATTATACAAATTATCGAAACCCGATGAACGCCAATCGACATGAACTCATGTAAGATCTGGCTCTTCTTTGCATGCCTAGCTACACTCCACACCTCCTGACCGAAGCTCAAAAAGAAGCCTATCATCGCGATGGTTATCTGCTCGGTCTACAGGCGATCTACAACGCAGATGAGATGGTGAGTATCAATACCGAACTCCCCAATTTGCTGGCATTACTCAAACCCGGTGAGGACAGCGGCGAAATCCGCGAATGGCACCATACGAGCACTTACCTTTACGACATTGTGATGAACCCGAAAATCCTCGATCTCGTCGAGGGCATCCTTGGGCCCGATTTTTATGTTGGGGGGAGCCACTTTTTCATCAAACCGCCGCATAGCACCGGCACCGTGCCTTGGCACCAGGACGCCTATTACTGGCCCCTCTCCCCGTGTAATACAGTGACCGCTTGGCTCGCGTTTGATGATGTCGATGAAGTCAACGGCGGCATGAAAATCATCCCGGGATCGCAACACGGAGGATTGATCAAACACCGTCAAAAGGACGACGCCAACTCCACCCTCGCCCTCGGTCTCGAAGACGGCACCGATTTCAAAACCGAAACTGCGGTCCAATTTAAATTGAAGGCCGGCGAAATCTCTCTCCACGACGACCGAGCGATTCACGGTTCACAAGCCAACCCCTCCGACCGCCGTCGCGCCGGATTCACGATCCGCTACTCTGGCACCAACGTGAAACCCGATCTCACGATCAGCCCCGATTTCGTCGCCCACCTCTGCCGCGGCACCGATACTTACGGCCACACTCCCTACGCTTCCGCGCCCACCGCACGTTACGTTCGCAAGAATTACCGCAAGAGCGATGCGCCCACCGACGGTTACAAACTCAACCCGACTAGCTGAATTTCAAATCAACACAATCATGCCTGAATCATCCCACCAACTCACTGAAGAGCAAAAAGCCTTCTATCACAAAAACGGCTACCTCCTCGGCCTGCCCTCCATTTTTACCAAGGAGGAAATGGACAAGATCAACTCCGAGTTGCCCAAACTCCTTGCGCTCCTCGAAGACGGCGAATCCACCAAGGATATCCGCGAATGGCACGAGAGTAGCACCTACCTGAACGACATCTGTAAGCACCCGAAGATTCTCGATCTCGTCGAAGGTATCCTCGGAGCCAACTTCTACTACTGGGCCAGCAATTTCTTTATTAAAGAACCGCACACTATGTCAACCGTCGGTTGGCATCAGGATTCGTATTACTGGCCAATGGCTCCCAACAACTCCGTCACCGTCTGGCTCGCATTTGACGATGTGGACGAAGAAAACGGTGCGATGAAGCTCATCCCCGGCTCTCACCTCGGCGGCGTGATCAAACACAAAAAATCCGAGCAAACTGATTCCGTGCTCACCCTCGAACTCGCCGATGGTTCCGATTTCAACGCCGACAGCGCTGTGCAATTCAAGCTCAAGGCCGGCGAGTGTTCCCTTCACGATGATCGCGCCATCCACGGCTCGCAGGCCAACACTTCCAACCGCCGTCGCGCCGGTCTCACGATCCGCTACTCCGGCACCAATGTGAAGAACGACCTCTCGGTGAACCCCAACTTCAAGGCCTACCTCTGCCGCGGCGAAGATGAGTTCAATTACAACCCTCCCGGCGTCGAACCCACCCAGCGCTACGGTCGCCCGAACTTCAAACCCGTCAGCAACGAAGAAGCCGGCAAAGGATAAGGGGGGTTATTAACCGCTAATGCACGCTAATCTCCGCTGAGCGGGAGCAGATGGGCGGGGTCAATGCCCCCGTCTTTTTCGTGTATGAATATAAAACCACGAACCCAGAATTAATGTGGAAAGCTGGAAATCAGGAATTCAATCCCTCTGTCCTCTGATTATTTCCTATCTGATTCCGTAGTCGGGTATTTTCCAGCCTTCCAGCTTTCCACATTCAAAGCCTTGGCTCCTTACATGCTGCCCACATTCCGTGTCTTCTGTGTATTCCTTGGGCCACTCTCTACCTATTTCTTCGTTTTAATACCGCGCTTCCGATTCGGCACCACCGTGCGGCAGATTTCGCAGACGGTGCCATCGCATCCACGTGCGGTGCAGTGTTCGCGACCGTAGAAAATGATGCGCAGATGGAGCGCGTTCCAATGCTCGCGCGGGAATAGTCGCTTCAAATCCTTCTCCGTTTGTTCGACGTTTTTGCCGTTGGTCAGTTTCCAGCGCTGCGCCAAGCGGTGAATATGCGTGTCCACCGGCACCGACGGTTCTCCAAACGCCTGCGCCATCACGACCGATGCCGTCTTGTGGCCGACGCCCGGTAATGCTTCCAATTCAGGATAAGTCTGCGGCACTTCCCCACCGTGATTCTCGATCAGTAATTTCGAGAGCCCGGATATCGCTTTCGCCTTCTGCGGTGACAACCCGCATGGACGGATCACGGCCTGGATTTTCGCGACCGGCACCTTCGCCATATCGGCTGGATTATCCGCAAGTGCCCACAGATGCGGAGTCACAAGATTCACGCGTTTGTCGGTGCATTGCGCTGAAAGCAGCACCGCCACCAACAGAGTATACGCATCCGTGTGATCAAGCGGCACCGGCGTCTCCGGATACAACTCCGCTAATCGCCGATCGATAAAGGCCGCACGCTCGACCTTGGTGCAAATGGGTTTCGAACGATCCATGGAGAAACCACTAATCCACACTAATGAACAGGAATCAAGAAAGGTAGGGCCCGACCTCCGGGCGGGCCGCTCGGAGATCGGCCCCTACCAGCAAACCTTCATCGTTTCCTCGTCAGCCTCCTGTAAAACTGATCCCACCGAATCCGGAATCAGTGTCCATCAGCGAAAATTAGCGGTTAACTCCTTCCGAATCCAAATCACGATTGCACCTCTCTGCCCTCTGCCTACGTTCTGCATATGGTATCGCAACGCGACCTTCTCGCTCCTCTCGACACATTTGAACGCCGTCATACCGGTTCCCCCGCCATCGATATTGCGGAGATGCTCAAAGTAATCGGTTACCCGTCAATCGACGCGCTCACCGATGCTGCCGTGCCCTCGCATATCCGTCTGAATGGTGCGCTCGATCTCCCCGCTGCTGCTGGTGAAACCGAAGCGCTCGCTGAACTACGCGACATCGCTGAGCAAAACAAAGTCTTCCGCAGTTTCATCGGCATGGGTTACTACGACACCGCCGTGCCAGGTGTCATTCAGCGCAACATTCTCGAAAACCCCGGTTGGTATACCGCCTACACGCCCTACCAATCCGAGATCTCTCAAGGCCGCCTCGAAGCTCTGCTCAACTTTCAAACCGTCGTCACTGATCTGACTGGTCTCGAAATCGCCAACGCCTCCATGCTCGACGAAGGCACCGCAGCCGCTGAAGCGATGATGATGTGCCACCGCGTGAAAATCGGCGCGCGACCTGATCCGGGCGTGTTTTTCGTTTCCGAAGAATGCCATCCGCAAACAATCGACATCGTTAAAACCCGAGCCCAGCCGCTCAGCATCAACGTCATCGTCGGTGATCACCTCGCGTTCGATTTCGCCAGCATCGCCGGGAAACTCTTCGGCGTGCTCGTGCAGTATCCGGATACGACCGGCAGTATTCACGACTTCGAATCGTTCTTCGTGAAAGCGCATGAAGCCAACGCGCTCACGGTAGTCGCCACCGATCTGCTCGCGCTCACCTTGTTGCGCGCCCCAGGGGAATTCGGCGCGGATGTCGCCGTCGGTTCCGCGCAACGCTTCGGCGTGCCCATGGGATTCGGCGGACCTCACGCTGGTTTTCTTGCCACCAAAGATGCCCACAAACGCCAAATGCCCGGTCGCCTCGTGGGCGTTTCCAAAGATGCCCAAGGCAACCCCGCCATGCGACTCGCACTCGGCACGCGCGAGCAACATATCCGACGCGACAAAGCCACGTCGAACATCTGCACCGCCCAAGTGCTCCTCGGCGTGATGGCTGCGATGTATGCCGTTTATCATGGCCCTGATGGCCTCAAGCAAATCGCGCAGCGCATCAGCACGCTCACCAATCTACTCTCGCAAGCGCTCACCAAACTCGGAGCGACCGTAAACGCCGAACCGGTTTTCGACACGCTTACCATCGGTAACATCGCGGCTGATCGCGTGCACGCCGCCGCCGCCGCAAAACAGATCAACCTCCGCCGGATCGATGCACACAGCGTTGGCCTCTCCCTCGACGAAACCACCACGGTCGCCGAAGTCGAATCCCTCCTCAGCTTCTTCAACGAATCGGCCATACTATTCGATCCAAAATCCGAGATCCAAAATCCAAAATCGAGAATCTCGCATTTTGAGCGCAGCTCAAATTTCCTCGAACACACCGTGTTTAACCGGTTCCACACCGAACACGAAATGCTGCGCTACATCCGTCGCCTCGAAGCCAAGGATCTCTCGCTCTGCCATTCGATGATCTCGCTCGGTTCATGCACGATGAAGCTCAACGCCACCAGCGAGATGTTTCCCGTGTCATGGCCCGAGTTCGGGAAACTACATCCCTTCGCGCCCACCGAGCAGACACGCGGTTACCAAAAACTCTTCACCGATCTCGAAGCGTGGCTTTGCGAGATCACCGGCTTCGCTGCCGTCTCACTCCAGCCCAATGCCGGTTCTCAAGGCGAATACGCTGGGCTCCTCGCGATCCGCGCGTATCACGAATCACGTGGCGATACCGTTCGAAATATTTGTCTGATCCCCACCAGCGCGCACGGCACCAATCCCGCCAGCGCTTCCATGTGTGGGCTCAAAGTCGTGCCCGTGGCCTGCGATGAAAACGGCAACATCGATGTCGCCGATCTCAAGGCCAAGGCCGAAACACATCGCGATACTCTCGCCGCGTTGATGATCACCTATCCGTCCACGCACGGCGTTTTCGAAACTTCGATCAAAGACATCTGCGCTACGATCCACGCCAACGGCGGCCAAGTTTATATGGATGGCGCGAATATGAATGCGCAACTCGGCCTCACCTCACCCGGCCACATCGGAGCCGACGTCTGCCATCTCAATCTCCACAAAACGTTTTGTATTCCGCATGGCGGCGGCGGACCAGGCATGGGCCCAATCGGTGTCGCCAAACACCTCGTATCTTTCCTCCCCAACTCAGATCTCCCATCTTCGATCTCCGAACGGCGCGGAGCCGTTTCTGCCGCGCCGTTCGGCTCCGCGAGCATCCTCGTGATCTCCTGGATGTATATCCGTATGATGGGACCCGACGGTCTCACCCGCGCCACCCAAGTCGCGATCCTCAACGCCAACTACATCGCCAAGCGTTTGGAGAATCATTTCCCCGTGCTTTACAAGGGGGCCGACAATCTCGTCGCCCATGAATGCATCCTCGAGTTCCGTCAATGGAAACAAAAGGGCATCGAAGTCGAAGACGTCGCCAAGCGGCTGATTGATTACGGCTATCACGCGCCGACCATGTCTTTCCCCGTGCCCGGCACGCTCATGATTGAGCCCACCGAGAGCGAAACGAAGACCGAGCTGGATCGATTCTGCGAGGCGCTCTTCGCCATCCACGGCGAAATGGATGCCATCACCAACGGGGAGATCGACGCGAAAGACAACCCGCTCAAAAACGCGCCGCACACCGCCGCCGTCGCCACCGCCACGGAATGGACGCATCCCTATTCACGCGAAACGGCCGTCTATCCCGACACCTGGTCACGCGCCTCGAAATTCTGGCCCGCCGTCGGCCGGGTGGACAACGTCTACGGTGATCGCAACCTAGTCTGCTCCTGCGTCGGCATGGAAGCTTACGCCGACGCGCCGCAGGCCTGATTTCTGCGGCACAGCAGTTACGGCAAAACGATCAACAGCAGGATCACAAAATAAAAGATCGCGGGCACAGCCATCCCCCCCGCCGCGACCTTCGCGCGGCGAGAGCAGCGAGAGTTAAGCGGTTGATTCAGTGTAATTACGCGCAAAAGTTGCCATGCTGCATACCAACTCACGAATGGCACGAACCAGCCGATGACTGACGCGCGATAGCACCGTTCCGCTGCTCGCTCGCGCTCATTTCACGTAGTCTCGTAATAACCATCGAACCGCTTGACCGCCATGGTCGCCGCGGCTGAGAGCTGACTCTCACCTGCTTGTTGCTGCCGAGCATATTCCGATAGCAGTTTCTTCGCCTCGTCGCCCTGTGTTGCTGCGACGATCAGGGACTGGATAGTCAGGGGATTGCCAGCGCCAAACACGCTCATGCTCGTGCCGTCTGCAACGGCAGCTGAAATGCCGTTCGATTTCAGGAACTCGCACGCCATCTCCGCTTCGGCGGGATTACCAAAACTTGCGATCATGATCATGCTCGAAGCCACTGCGGAAGATTTGAACCCAAGACGAAGCGAGCAAGACTGAATTGCCTTTCGCTCCACCCTTCAAGCTCCCCGACGGCGGGGGCTTTTGCTTTCCGTCCGGTTGACAGCCGTCGGCGACCGGGGCACATTACCGCCGTGAGCAAGAAGCCGCATAAGGTCGAGGAAACCGCCACCCCCTACGCCGCCAAGAAGGCAGCGCAGCCGGCCGCGCCTGCGACCAAGGCGGAAAACTCCGGCGGCGTGCGCTACGCGAGCTTGGGAAAAGTCAGACTGACGAACGCCAAGCTCATCCAAGTTCACCGGGACGTTCTCCAAAAACTAGCGCAATGAACGAGCCCGTCTTCCTTTCGAGGGAGGCCGTCGATCTCATCCACGAGTCTTCCCTGCGGGCATTCGGCGGCGCAGATGGGGTGCGCGACGACAACGCCCTCGAATCGGCGCTCGCGCAGCCGATGCACGAGCATTTCTACCGGCAGGCCGATCTGTATCAGATCGCCGCGGCCTATGCTTTTCACATCGCGGAGAATCAACCTTACATCGACGGCAACAAGCGCACTCGATTGCTCAGCGCGCTGAATTTTCTGGCCGCGAACGGTATTGTCTCCGGCGCACCGGTGGCGGAGTTCTACGACGCCATGATCGGCATCGCGGAGAAGCGCCTCGACAAGGCCGACCCCCACGCCCACTCCGACTCCGAGCGGCAAGAGCGGCGGCGGCGGAGGCGCGCCGAGCCTCTGGTTCGCGGCCGCGCTCGCGGCGCTCGCGCTCCTCCGGCGGATGCACCCGGCCCGCCCACTCGCGGGTTGAGTTTCTGCCATTGCAGCCAGTGACGGCGAAGTGCAGTTTGAAAACCGTCAACCGCACGGCTTCCGTGCCGAGATCATTCTAAAGAACGAATAATGTTTCTCTGCGTAAGCGGCTAAGTCGCCATACGAGCCCATAGAGGATCAACTTAGAACAAACCTATGATCTGGCCAGAATCGTCGATATCGATTGCCTCGGCAGAAGGCGTTTTCGGCAAGCCGGGCATCGTCATGATCTCACTGGTCAGCACGACTACAAATCCGGCTCCAGCCGAAACTTTGGCATCGCGGATTTCCACTTCAAAGCCCGTGGGTCGACCGCGGAGCGTTGGATCGGTGGAGAAAGAATACTGCGTCTTCGCCAGACAAACGGGCAAATGGCCAAAGCCTGCTTTTTCAAACTGCTTAAACTTCGCGCGCACTCCGGCACTCGCGGTAATTTCATCCGCGCCGTAGATTTTCTGCGCGACTGCTCTGACCTTCTCCCAAAGCGGAAGATCGTCCGGATAGAGAAACTTGAAGTCGGCAGCACCCGTATCGGTCACCTCGACCACCGCTCGCGCGAGATCTTCGGTGCCTGCGCCACCATTGGTCCAATGTGTCGCCGCGACTGCTTTCACGCCGAGCGCGGCGCAATGTTTCACGACGACATCCATTTCTTCATCGGTATCTACCGTGAATCGATTCACTGCCACGACCGCGGGCAAATCGTAGCCTGCAATGTTTTTGAGATGCTTCTCCAGATTCACCATGCCACGCTCAACAGCTCCGGTATTCGGCGAACTCAATTCCTTGAGATCCACGCCACCATGCATTTTCAAAGCACGGATCGTTGCCACCATCACCACTGCGTTTGGTTCGAGCCCTGCTTGACGACATTTTATATCGAGAAATTTTTGCGCACCAAGATCAGCTCCGAATCCCGCTTCGGTTGATCGTGTAATCCGCGAGACTCATCGAGAGCTTAGTCACCTGCACACTATTACACCCATGAGCGATGTTCGCAAACGGGCCGCCATGAACAAACGCCGGATTATTCTCCAAGGTTTGCACCAGATTCGGTTTGAGCGCATCGCGGAGCAGCACCGTCATCGCGCCATTGGCTTTGAGATCAGCCGCGGTGACCGGATTCCGATCAAAGGTGTGACCGACAATGATTCGACCAAGCCGCTCCTTTAACTCCTGCAAGGTGCGCGACAGGCAAAAGATCGCCATGACTTCGGAAGCGACGGTGATATCGAATCCTGATTCGCGGCACGCTCCATTAGAAGTTCCACCCAGCCCCACCACGATCTCACGCAAGGCACGATCATTCATGTCCAACACTCGCCGCCAGACGACGCGGTTAGGATCCATGCCGAGTGCATTTCCATGTTTAATGTGATTGTCCAGCATCGCTGAGAGAAGATTATGCGCGGAAGTGATCGCGTGAAAATCTCCGGTGAAGTGGAGGTTGATATCCTCCATCGGCACAACTTAAGCGTAACCGCCACCAGCAGCGCCACCCTTCATTCCGAAACTCGGTTCCAAGGAAGGTTCACGCAGACAGATCACCGCCTTCTTCCCAATCCGATTCATCCCATCGCCCAGACCGACTGTGGTCGTGGTCTTACCCTCGCCCGCAGGAGTGGGGGTGATCGCCGTGACGAGAATTAATTTTCCCAGGTTCTTCGAACTCTGTTTCTGGCAAAAGTCCATCCCCACCTTCGCTTTGTATTTTCCGAACTGCTCTAAATCATCAGTGGGGATGTTGAGCTTAGCGGCGATCTGATCGATCGGTAGCATAGTGGACTGTTGGGCAATTGTTAGATCAGAGGGGACGGGTTTCATAAGGCAAAATCGACCAGACGTTGGGGTTATAGCATCACCATACTCGAGCCACTATTAGGTAAAAAACTCCCTTAAGTCGAGGACGCCGCAGCCTATCAAGCATTTGTGACAAAAAAAGGCGCCATGCTTTTTCACGCATCGCGCCATCGGAAAATAGCCCTCATCACAATCCAGCCACGATGCTGGATGCTATTTCGAGAACAAAATCGTTTTGTTTCCATGCACGAGGACACGGTCTTCAAGATGGCAGCGTAAGCCGCGTGACAACACGACATTCTCCACATCCTTACCTAGGCGAATCATATCCTTGGTCGTATCACTATGTCCGATCCGAGCGACATCCTGCTCGATGATCGGACCGGCATCGAGATCCTCGGTGACGTAGTGGCAGGTCGCGCCGATCAATTTCACGCCACGCACCTCGGCTTGATGATAGGGTTTTGCCCCAACAAAGGACGGCAGGAAACTGTGGTGTATGTTGATCACGCGATGCAGATAACGTTCGCACAACCAAGGCGGAAAAATCTGCATGTAACGCGCCAGCACAATCGTATCCGGTTGCGCCTCGCTAATGATCTGAGCTGTCTTCTCCAAGGCCGCTTGCTTGCCTTCCGGATCCTTAGGCACAGGCACGTAGTGGTAAGGGATCCCATACCATTCGACCAGTGAGCGTAGATCTTCGTGATTAGAAATCACACAAGGCACGTCAAACGCCATATCGCCGACCTTGCGACGGTGCAGCATGTAGGCCAGGCAGTGATCAAACTTGCTCACGAGCATGACCACGCGTTGACGGCTATTCGCATCGGCCAAACGCCAGTCCATCTGCAGTTCATCCGCGAGAGGTTTAAACTCTGCTTCAAGCTTCGCCAGAATTCCAGCACCGCCGTCGATGTCGAATTCCGACCGCATGAAGAAGGTCTGACTCTTGGAATCTTGATACTGGTTGGCCTCCGTAATGGAGGCCCCCCGCTCGGCCAGAAACGTGGCCACGCGAGCCACGATTCCGATCCGTTCAGGACAGGAGGCGATCAGCCTCAAGCGGGATTGTTCAGGCATCTTCATTCAACCGATTGTAAGAAAGTGTGGTCCGAATTTCAGTTTGGATATGGCTCTCAACACAAGGACGACGTGGGCTGCCCTTTTCTTCGCCCCAAACGACGGTGAGTGCGGTGCCGTCAGCGACATCTTCATCCACCATTGCGAGTGAGAACCAGCCTTTAACGTTGGTCGTGTAAACCGTGTAGGTGGAGAGCCCCACCAACTTACCATCGGCCATAATCGAATCGAAAGGCAGCGTGGAGTAGTAGGCGTTAGGCGTCTCCATGTATTTGAATGGTTCGCCTTCGCCGAGTTGGCTGGCAAATACCTTGAGCACATCTTCGTCGTTCCAACGTAGCCAGACCTTACGGCGATGCGGTTGATCAGCGAGTTTCTCGAGGGCTTCGCGGCCGATGAAGTCGTGATCAAACTTAACGTGACGTCCATAACCGAGATCCCAAGGAGTCTGGTAGTAGTCTTCGATATTGGCGGACATGAAACTGCCGCCGAGTGAAGCGTTGGCTTCGAAACCATCGGTCGGGAGCCACTCGCGGTAGGCTTTCAGTTTCTCGGTGAAGATCGCTGGCATCGGCGAAGGAATCCAACCGCTCTCTGGAGAAACGGTCGAATAAGAACGCGCACCGCCTTGAACCAAACCGAACTGCTTACCTGCTTCAAGAATCGCCGCGCGCACGGCGTCACCATCAGCAGCCGGACCGTGCAACTCGAGACCACCCATGCGAGACATGTTGTGATTGAGAGCGCGAACCTTGCAGCCCGCGATCGAAAGATCACCGAGATTGAAGAATTTAATCGTCGGGAATTCGCCTTCGTGAACTGCCTTGATCAAGTCGAGAGCATTGGGGCCCTGAATCTGGTAGCGGTAGATCATCCGGCCGCCCTCGTTGTTCACGGTGCGCTCGTCACGAGTGACCTTCACATCGTAGTTGCCGACGATGGCATTGTATTCAACCCAGTTAGGCACAGAGGGACGACCCACGATGCTGACCTTGTTTTCGGCGTGGCCGAAGAGGATCGCATCACCAATCACATAGCCGTCGTGATTACAGGTCACGATCTGCTTGGCCTTGTTCGGGCCGAAATTCTTAAACGTGTTTACTGCTACATCGGACAGGAGACGCATCACATCTGGACCTTCGAAATAAACGTCCTTCATGTGGAAGGATTGATCGAAGAAGACGACGGAGTTTGACCAAGCCTGCTGCTCGTCGCGCCAGTTGGTATACTCAGGCTTGTCGGGGAACTGGTAACCGCCGGTGGGGGCGCTGCGCAGCATTGCGACGGGATTGGAATATTGCTGAAGCTTAGCTTCGAGATTCGTTGGATTTTCGGTATTCATATATAAATTGGTTATATTTAAGGATCACCAACCGAAGTTGGATTTGGATCGCGGTGGGGATATGCTCACCACGCTCTACTTGCTACTCTCTTCTGGCTGTTTCTTCGTCAGATGATCGCGACCTAGCCAGGTATTGGCCCAGCTGGAGGTGCCTCGTAGATTCTGATCCTGCACGACGGGAGCATGTGCGAGCAGGTCTTGCTCGCGCCCTTCGTATTTGAGGCGGTCGTAAGCGCGCGCCCAAATGCATTCGAAATCGTCGACTTCGCACTTACCATCGCGCGTGCCTCCGCAAGGTCCGTTGCGCTGATTCTTCGCGCAGGCTGATTCCGGGCAGAGGAAAGCGATATCAGGTAACGAACAATCACCACAGTCTTTGCAGCCAAACATTACACTCTTACCGAGATGCTCGACCGCATGCATCCCGGGAGGGCCCTGCATCGTATCCTTCGCATTGCCGCAAAGTTTCGCGCCGATATTCCACAACCCTTTACCCGGCGCAAACATCAGATCGTGGGTAAATTTCGAAAAGCGATACGTAAGGTTTACATTGGGCGTCTTGGTGCGCTTCTGCAGCGAACCTTCATAGTCGGGATGGAGCTTGTCCGGATTGGCCAGCCCAGTTTCCGGATCTTCATCGAAGATGAAAAACTCACCGGACCGCGAATAACGAATCTCACGGGCAAACTGTTTCCAATCGTCCGGTCCGTAGCTCTTTTCGATTTCCAGCACGCGCTCGATCTCCGCTACCGTGTGAACCCCACCGAGGTAAGCGCCGCGATAGCCGAGCCCGCGATAAATCGCGACCTGCTTCGCCGCTAACTCGAGAAAAAACTGCTTCCCTTTGTCTGCACTGGCGCGCTGCTCTTCGCAGATCGCCGCAAGCTCTTCCGAGACCACCACTCCGGGAATTTTCTGCGCATTAAAGACCTTCGCCACGCCCGGACTGAGCACGTAAACGTTGCCAATCAAAGGGACATCGCCGTGTCCGCGCTGCTGCATCCAGGCGTGAAGTTCGTGGATTTTACGCGAATCGTAGCCAATCTGGTTGATGAGAAACTTAGCGCCCGCCTCGAGCTTCTTCTCCATCTTGAGGAGCTGAGGCATGACTTCATTTTCATGCAGTTTGAAATTGGTCACCACTGCACCCGAATAGAATTGCGTAGGGGCAAGATGCGTGGGCTTCTTCGCGTTGGGCTGAGCAACATCGAGGCCTCCATTCATTTTGCCAAGCAGTCCGAGCAGGCCAATCGAATCGATATCGAACACGGGCTTACTACCTCCACTCACACCTGTCCCCGAATAGTCGCCGGTCAACACGAGAATATTGTTAAGACCCTCGCTCGCGAGATGCCACGCCTGGCTTTCCAGGCCATTACGATTAAAATCCTTACAGGACAGATGAATAATCACCGAACGATCCGTATCTCGAAACGGTGCGGCCAAAGCCGCGGCGGCCAACATGGGATTCCCCCCCGCATTATCTGTGATCGACACCCAATCTACCTGTGAACTCGCAGCGAGTTCATGAGCAAATGCTACGGTCTTCGCCGCGCGTGGCTCTTCAACTGTCCCGCGGGTGGATACCAATTCCGCACCGATGAGAAAATCCTGCGAGCGCTCGAGCTTATCCGCTAGTGTAGTCATGGAATGTAGAGGATGAAATGCGACTCACTGCTTCGGGTTCAACGCGATCAGCAAGCGAATACGGTATTAATTTATGAAAATAGAGTGAGGTTGGGTAGACGGGCTAAACAGAGTAGCAAAACAAGGGTTGCCCGTCTTGGGGCTTTGGGCTTGATGATTATAGCATATCGGGCACTTACCTCATGAACAATCCTGTTTCACGTCCTATTTCTGTTACCCTTCCCGCCTATGGGATTGCTTTCGCGGAGAGCGTGCACGGCCCGCGCTTCCGCATGGCGGAACGGATAGATAAGTTTCATAAAATCATCTATGTGCTGCAGGGTGACGTCGCTTTTTCGGAGACTACTCAAAGCCAACCGCTTCACGCGACCGCCGGTTCAGCACTTTGTGTCAACGCGGGTGTGCGCCATCAGCTTACCGACAGCGAACCGCCCACCTTGCTCCTCCTCTGTTTCACATGGGAGTTTCTTAAACGCGATCGAGAGCTCGAACAACTCTGGTCGCTCCTCACCGGATCGAGCCCTGCCAGCATCCGCCCAAGCGGATCTTGGGGCTCGCGATTCGAAGCTCTCTGGCGCGCGGGAATCGTCGAGCAGACAGGTAGCCAACCGGGACGCGAAGTCGCCTTACGTGCCGCTTCCGAAAACATCCTCGTCGCCCTTGCGCGCCTGCCCGTCAACACGCCTGAGGATGCCGCTAACCATTGCGTCTCTAACGTAGCGCGCGAGGTCGCAGATACGTTTTACGAAGCGTGGAGTCTCGACCGCGCCTGTGCCCGAGCGGGGATATCGCGACGGCACTTCAGCAAACTCTTCCGCGCTCAAATCGGCCGCACTTTTCTCGAATACCTGACAGAGCTTCGCTTAACTCACGCCGCTAAACTACTGGAAGAGAATCATCACTCGATCATCGGAGCCGCCTTTTCCAGTGGTTACGGTGATCTCTCCCACTTCTATCGGTTGTTTCGCGCGCGCTTCGGCCATCCACCCCGAGCCTGGCTCGAAAAAAGAAACGACGGGGACTTGCCCCCCCTAGATAGAAACGACTAGCTAAGAATCTTCATGAAGATCATACGTCACCTCTCACCCAACGGTCCGGCCTATGCCGCTTTGCAGCCTGATGGCTCAGCGCTCGAAATTACCGGAGATGTCTTTGGCGACCATCAATTCACCGATACGGTTATCCAACCAGGCAAACTGCTCGCGCCGATCCAACCGACCCAGATCCTCTGCATCGGCCTGAACTACGCGAAACACGCCGCTGAATCCGGCGCCAAAGTTCCTGAGCGTCCCGTGTTATTTGTTAAAGGGATCAATGCCTTGCAAAACCCCGGAGATCCTATCGAAATCCCCACGAAGCTCGCCAGCGATGAAGTAGATTATGAATGCGAACTCGCCGTCGTCATCGGCAAGCCCTGCAAAAACGTCAGCCGCGAAAACGCACTTGATTACGTGCTCGGTTATACCTGCGCCAACGATGTCTCCGCTCGCGATCACCAGATCAAACTCGGCGGCGGCCAATGGTGCCGCGGTAAGTTCTTTGATACCTTCGCCCCTCTCGGCCCCTGCCTCGTCACGACGGATGAGATCACCAACCCGAACGATCTTAAGATCGCTACCATCCTCAACGGCCAGCGCGTGCAGGACTGGACCACCAGTGACATGATCTTCGATATCCCCGCCATCATCGAATACCTGAGCGGCAGCACGACTCTCGTGCCCGGCACCGTCATTCTCACCGGCACTCCTCAAGGAGTCGGCATGGCCGCCAAGCCTAATCCCGTCTGGCTCAAAGAAGGCGATTCCGTCAGCATCGAGATCGAAAAGATTGGCACATTGACCAACCCAGTCGTCAACGAAGCATAAGAGCGCCAAATCATGAAGTGATGGGTATCGCCAGAATGACAGATGCCACGATCAACGTTAGCCGGGGCGAAAGAGTCGGCCTTTGCTCCTGCTCCTTCGGGCAATCTTGACAGATGACTTGTGACTGGCGTGTTATGGTGAGTATGGAAATTGTGACAATCCTTCAAATCTGCTGCCAGTTGATCATCGGTCTCAGCATTCTCTGTGTATGGTTTTTGCGATCGAATAAAAAAACTTCCTATCGCGGCGGCGCTTCCTCCAGCTTGAAGGATGAATTTACCGCTTATGGATTACCGGTCTGGATGTTCTGGATCGTGGGTATTCTCAAGGTAGGAGCGGCGCTGGCTTTGCTGGTGGGTATTGTCGTCCCAGTCTTGGTAAACCCTGCAGCAATGCTCATGGCTGGCCTCATGGCCAGTGCTATCATTATGCACTTGAAGGTGAAGGATTCGCCGAATAAGTTTTTACCGGCCACCATCGTGCTGACACTCTCAGTTATCCTGATCTTTACCTGAGAAACTGACCGCAAAGCCAAGCACTGACCAGCAGGTAGGCGAAGGCCGGGATGCTGAACAGAAAGTGGTCCCTAATTTTTAGTCTGATGCCGAACCCCACCAGCATTTGCAGGGCCAAGCCTCCTGCCGCGATGGCCCCGATCAGCGGAAACCAAAAACCGGCGAGCAGTCCGACCGCTCCTAGTAATTGGAGAATCCCCGTAAGTTTTCGGTATTGGGGAAGCCCATATCGTTCGAACTCCCGGACCATATACTCCGCCTTAAGACATCTCGCGCCGTATCCAATAAAAGACCCTGCGCAGAAAAGATTAATAATGATAAACATCAATTGGATGATGAGTTCGGGCTACAGCTGAGTGGTATTAATTTAGGTTTGGTAGCCTGACCCTTTGAGAACGCTCTTTAAGGTAGCGTGGTTCGTTTCATGAGGTAGCGATCGCATTCTCGGGCCGCGCCTCGACCTTCATTAATGGCCCAGACGACGAGGCTTTGGCCGCGGCGCATATCACCGGCAGAGAAAACTCCTTCCACACTGGTGGTATATTTTTCGAACGGGGCATCCACATTAGAGCGGGCGTCGGTCTTAAGGCCGAGTTTTTCGACGAGAGTCTGTTCAGGGCCGAGAAAGCCCATGGCTAGGAGCACGAGATCGGCTTTGATCGTGCGTTGCGATCCGGCGACGTCTTGGGGTCCCATTCGTTTGGTGACTTCATGGTGCTTCCATTCGACGCCGCTGATTTCGACTTCAGAGACGGCACCGCTATTATTTCCGATCATGCGTTTGGTGGTGACCAAATATTCGCGAGGATCGTCGCCTTGAATTGCCTGCGCTTCTTCCTGGCCATAATCGACCTTGAGAGTGCGAGGCCATTCTGGCCACGGATTGTTGGGTGCGCGTTCCCCGGGAGGCTGTGCCATGATCTCGAGTTGCACGACGCTGGCGCAACCGTGGCGCAACGATGTGCCCACACAGTCAGTGCCGGTATCGCCGCCACCGATGACAACCACGTGCTTCCCTTTGGCGTCGATCGCCGGTCTGGATTCATCGAAGTCGTTATCGAGCAGGGACCGAGTATTGGTCGTGAGAAATTCCATGGCGAAGTGAACGCCGTCGAGATCGCGCCCTTCGATGGGAAGATCGCGGGGATTGGTCGCACCACAACACAGCACGACGGCATCGGATTCCTGGCGGATATCCGCGATGTCATGCGTGACTCCAATATGAGCGTTGGTGACGAACTTGATGCCTTCATCGCGCATGAGATTGACGCGACGTTCGACGACCTCGCGTTTGTCCAATTTCATGTTAGGGATGCCATACATGAGCAGTCCGCCGATCCGATCAGCCCGTTCGTAGACGGTCACCTCATGACCAGCCTGGTTGAGCTGGTCGGCGCAGGATAGACCCGCGGGACCGGAGCCGATCACCGCTACTTTTTTGCCGGTGCGTTGCTCAGGGGGCTGAGGCGGCAGCCATCCTTCTTCCCAACCTCGATCAATAATGGAACACTCGATGTTCTTGATGGTGACCTGAGGTTCGATAACGCCGAGGACACATGATCCTTCGCAGGGTGCCGGGCAGACCCGACCAGTAAATTCCGGAAAGTTGTTTGTCTTGCGCAGGCGTTCCAGCGCTTCCTCCCAGCGGCCTTTGTAAACCAGATCGTTCCACTCGGGAATCAGGTTATTGACGGGACAGCCACTGGCCATGCCGCCGATATTTATCCCGGTGTGGCAATAAGGGGTGCCGCAGTCCATGCAGCGTGAGGCTTGACCGGAGACGTCGTCGTCGTTGCGATCCGCATGCACTTCCTTCCAGTCCTTGACCCGTTCGAGGGGAGGACGATTGGGGATTGGCTGGCGTTGAAATTCGAGAAATCCGGTAGGTTTGCCCATGGTAGTCAGTAGTTCGGAGTTGTAAGATGGTGGTTAGAGACGAGCGGCAGGATCAGTGTCCGGCCTTCACGTTTTCTTCGAAGGCGGCTTGGATGGCTTCATCGCCTTTCAGGCCCTTGCTTTCGGCGCGGGCGACGGCGTTGAGGACACGTTCGTAATCAGTCGGCAGCACTTTGATGAAGCGAGGAAGCCAGGTATCCCAATCGCCAAGAATAGTGGTGGCCCGGACACTGCCGGTTAACTCGACATGGCGTTCGAGACGCGCGCGGACGGCGGCAATCTCTTCATCGTCACACTCGATGAGTTGGTAGACACTCACCATGGCGGGATTGAGCCGCTTGCTCACAAAATCTCCGATCTCATCTAGCACGTAGGCGGTGCCGCCAGACATGCCGGCTCCGAAATTGCGCCCGGTAGATCCGATGCAGATGACTTCGCCCCCGGTCATGTATTCACAACCGTGGTCGCCAACGCCTTCGATGACGGCTTTGACTCCACTATTCCGCACGCAGAAACGTTCGCCCGCCATCCCGGCGAGGAAGGCCTCTCCGGACGTCGCGCCATAGAATCCGGTGTTGCCGGTGATGATATTTTCGTAGGCGACAAACGGAGCGACCTTGGATGGATATACCACGATGGTTCCGCCCGAAAGGCCCTTGCCGACGTAATCGTTGGTATCGCCTTCGACGGTAAGAGTCATGCCACGCGGACAGAACGCGCCGAGGCTTTGACCAGCCGAGCCATTGAATTTCAATTGGATAGTGTCCGCAGGGAGCCCCTCGCCGCCATGGCGACGAGAGATCTCCGATCCGACGATGGTTCCCACCACGCGGTCTGTATTAATAATCGGGAATTCACCGGTGACTTTTTCGCCCCGCTCGATCGCAGGACGGCAGACGTCGAGCAAATGAGTGTTGTCGAGCGCCAGTTCCAAACGGTGATCCTGAGACTGGGAACAATAGGTGCCGACCTCTGGGCCAGTGGCGGGGCTGTAGAGAATCTTGGAGTAATCGACGCCCTTGGCTTTCCAGTGATCGATGGCTTCGCGCATCTCGAGATGTTCTACCTTGCCCACCATTTCGTTGATGTTCCGATAGCCGAGCTGCGCCATGATCTCGCGAAGCTCTTCAGCAATGTAGGTCATAAAATTCACCACGGCATCGGGTGGCCCGCTGAATTTTTCACGCAAGCGTGGGTCCTGAGTAGCGATTCCGACGGGGCAGGTATTTTTGTGGCAAACCCGCATCATGAGACAACCGAGGGTGACCAGCGGGGCGGTGGCGAATCCGAATTCTTCCCCACCCAACAGACACGCAATCGCGACGTCGCGGCCGGTTTTTAATTGGCCGTCGACTTCGAGCACGACGCGGCTGCGAAGGTCATTGAGCAAGAGCGTTTGGTTCGTCTCAGCGATGCCTAGCTCCCAAGGGGCGCCCGCATGTTGAATACTGGATCGAGGCGAAGCGCCAGTGCCGCCATCATGGCCTGCGATCAGGATGACATCCGCCTTGGCCTTAGCCACGCCGGTGGCGATCGTGCCCACGCCTACTTCCGAGACCAACTTCACGTTGATTCGCGCATGAACATTGGCATTCTTCAGATCGTGGATGAGTTGCTGGAGATCCTCGATAGAATAGATGTCGTGATGCGGTGGGGGTGAGATCAAACCAACACCCGGCGTGGTGCCGCGAGTTTTGGCGATGGCGGGCAGCACCTTGTGTCCGGGCAATTCGCCGCCTTCACCTGGTTTTGCGCCCTGCACGATCTTGATTTGAAGTTCGTCCGCATTGACGAGGTAGTGACTGGTGACGCCAAAGCGACCGGAAGCGACCTGCTTGATGGCGGAGCGGCGAAGGTCGCCGTTGGCATCACGTGTGAAGCGCTCGGCATCTTCGCCGCCTTCACCGGTGTTCGACTTACCGCCGAGTCGATTCATAGCGATCGCAAGAGCCTCATGAGCTTCTGTACTGATCGAACCGTAGGACATCGCGCCGGTCTTGAACCGTTTCACGATGGCGGATACGGGTTCCACCTCTTCGATTGGGATCGATTTGGCCGGGTCGAACTTGAACTCCATGAGCCCGCGCAGGGTGAACATGTCGCGGGTCTGATCGTTGATAATTTTGGAGTAATCTTTGAAAAGATCGTAGTCGCTTGCCCAAGTCGCTCGCTGCAGTTGGTGGATAGCTAGGGGACTGAACAGGTGCTTTTCGCCGCCGGCGCGCCATTGATAGACTCCGCCGGAGTCCAAAGCGTTATCCTGGTTATCTTGCCGTTCGCCAAAGGCGTCCTGGTGACGTCGGTAGACCTCGTGGGAGATCATTTCCAAGCCAATCCCGCCTACACGGGAAGGAGTATTGGTGAAATAATGGTCGATGACCGCCTCATCTAATCCGATGGCTTCGAAGATTTGAGCGCCGCGGTAACTGGCCACGGTAGATATACCCATCTTGGCCATCGTTTTCGTCACACCTTTAATATTGGCCTTGATGAAGTTGGCCCGGGCAATGGCCGGATCCATGTCGATTTCGCCATCCACGATCAGATGTTCAACGCATTCGAGAGCGAGGAAGGGATTGATCGCATCGCAGCCGTAGCCGAAGAGAAGGGCGAAGTGTTGCACCTCGCGCGGTTCACCCGATTCGAGGATCAACGACACCTTACTGCGAACGCCTTCTCGGATCAGGTGATGATGCAAGCCAGAGACGGCCAGTAGAGCGGGAATGCCCGCACGATTGGGAGCCACACCTCGATCAGAGAGGATGATGAGATTCACGTCATCCCGGATAGCATCATCCGCCATGGCAAAAAGAAGCTCGAGCGATTCGTCCAACCCCTTGCCTTTTCGTGCCGACCGAGCTTCGTCGATCGCTTGGTGACTCGTGCTCAATCCTTCGTAGTCTGTGGTGGGATCGAACAAAATCGGAAGAGTGGCTGACTTGAATCCTGGCGCCTGGAAATCGCGGATGCGAGCGAGCTTATCATTGTCGATGATCGGATTCTTTAACTTGATCATGCGGCAATTTTCCGGGCCGGGATTGATCATATCTGACTCGGAACCGAGGAAGGTCGTAGAGGCGGTGACCAACTCTTCCCTAATCGGATCGATCGCGGGGTTCGTCACCTGAGCGAAGAGCTGCTTGAAGTAGTTGTAGAGAGGTTGCGGCCGATCCGAAAGGACGGCGAGCGGGGCATCATTCCCCATGGAACCGAGTGGCTGGCTGCCGGTTTCGACACTGGGTTTGATCAGAAGTCGGAGATCTTCGAGCGTGTAGCCAAATGATTTCTGCCGCAGTTGGAGCCTATCCACATTGAGCATCTTCACCGAGTTGGTGGGCTCGGGAAGGTCGGCTTCATTAATCAGACTTTGCTCCAACCAGTCGCCGTAAGGCTCTTCGGAGGCAATCTTTTCCTTCAATTCATCGTCGCCAACGATGCGCCCCAGCCGCGTATCCACGAGGAAAATACGCCCTGGTTCGAGTCGGCCCTTCTTGATCACCTTGGCCGGATCGATATCGGGGAGCACGCCGACCTCGGATGACATGATCACCAGATCATCACTGGTCACGTAGTAGCGGGAGGGGCGCAGACCGTTGCGGTCAAGCACGGCCCCGATTTGGGTGCCATCGAGAAATGCGATCGAAGCTGGGCCATCCCAAGGTTCCATCATACAAGCGTGGTATTCGTAGAAGGCTTTTTTGGCCGGTGACATCGATTGATGTTTTTCCCACGGCTCGGGGATCATCATCATCATGGAGTGAGGCAGGGAGCGCCCCGTCATCATGAGAAACTCCAGACAGTTATCGAAGTGTTGAGAATCTGAGCCGCCGCCGGCAATCACGGGAATGAGTTTTTTGAGGTCCTTGCCGAAAAGATCGCTGGTAAACTGGGTCTGCCGCGACCGCATCCAGTTTTCGTTCCCGCGCATCGTATTGATTTCGCCGTTGTGACAGGTGTAACGAAAGGGTTGGGCGCGCGGCCAACTAGGAAACGTGTTGGTGCTGAAACGCGAATGCACCAGGGCCATCGAGGTCTCCATGTCCGGATGATGAAAGTCGGGGAAATAATGCAGCAGCTGATTCGTGGTCAGCATGCCCTTGTAGCCGATCACCCGGCTCGAAAGGGTGAGGATATAAAAATAGTGAGGTGCTTCGCCCTGCAGATAACGGAGCCGCGAGGTCGATACACGGCGAATTAGGTAGAGGGCGCGTTCAAAGGCGGCTTCGTCTTCGAGGTCAGGCGAACGGCCGATGAAGACCTGTCTCATCCTCGGTTCACTGTCGGCCGAGGCTTGGCCGAGATCGTGGTTATCGAAGGGAAGATCGCGCCAGCCGAGCAAGGTTTGGCCAAATTCGAGGATCGCATCATTTAAGACCTGCTGTTCAGTCGCGGCGGATTCCTCATTGGGCGAGAGAAAGACAATGCCAACCGAGTAGTGTCC
Source organism: Opitutaceae bacterium (assembly GCA_002713695.1). Lineage (GTDB taxonomy): Bacteria > Verrucomicrobiota > Verrucomicrobiia > Opitutales > Opitutaceae > Cephaloticoccus. Next base: position 90,035 of record PAUB01000029.1, on the reverse strand, counting down.
CGGTGCGGGGAGCTGGATGTCTAGTTCCAACGCGATGGTCGCAAAAAACTTATGCGGCATCTGCATGAGCATCCCGGCGCCATCGCCCGTATTCAGATCGCAGCCACAGCCTCCGCGGTGATCGAGTTTGACGCAGATTTCGAGGGCGCCCTGAACGATGTCGCGCGATGGAACCCCCTTCATATTCACGAGGAAACCAACTCCGCATGAGTCGTGCTCTTGGGCAGGATCATAGAGTCCTTGCTTAGGCGGATGGGAGAGTTGAGGAGATTGGCGTTTCGATGACATCAGGTTTTTGCGAATTAAAAAGTGGAACTTGATAGAGCCACGTTGGGCCTCAAGGGCCGAAGACGGGCAGGTGGGAAAAGTGGTTTCAAACTTGAGGCACGAATGGACCAGAGAAGCTCGATTATGCTCTAGCTAGGTTGTCGCGTGTCGCCGTTTGGATACGATAGTTATGATCATTCCAAAGAAATCTTCTTGGCGGGACAAGCCAGCAGTTCGAATTTTAGCAAAGATTAGCGATTTTTAGGATAAGTATGGATCGAAGACACATGTATAATATTGTTTGTAAACGAGTTAGCCTAAGTAAATTGGCCCTTCCACAGACAGCTCAGCATCCCCTACAACCATTCTCAATCCATGCTCGCGGTATGAGGCACACGCTCCCCTTCTCCAGAAAACACCTCGGCATCAATCATCTCTTTAGCATAGGCCAGCCCCGCTTCCAGCGCGCCTTCAATCAGACCACCATTCGTAAACGCGCTCTCGCTCGAAATGAATTTTAACCTCTCAGCCCACGCCTCGCCTAAGGCTGGGTTTAAGCCGTATCGCGGATGATACCTCTGAGGTTCCTGATCCCGCGGCCCAGCCGTAAAGGACTCGGTCGACCAATCCTTAATAAACACCTCTTTATAGTGGCCGGCCTTCTCTCCGTAGATCTTCACGAGTTGCTCGGACGCCATCCGAATCAATTCAGCCTCGCCGAGTTGAGCTCTCGTCTTCGCGTCCAAACCGACAAAACCAAACAAGCTATAGCCGTCCGCCCCATGAGGCGACGCATCATGAATCTCTGCCAATGGGCCCTGCCGACTCATCGCGGTGCCGCATAGGCCCAGCTCCCGCCAGAACGGTTCGTCATAGAGCGCGAAAAATTTCGCATGCCCCGCCATCCAGGTCGGGGTCGATTCCAGAAGCTGTTGGGTTTCGTCAGGCAACTCAGGACGATAGGCAATGGCACCCGCCAAGCGCGGAGGAATCGCCAGCGCGAGCTGCTTAGCCAATATCTCCAGCTCACCTTCAGGACTCCGCACCTCTGCCCGCACCCCATCCTCTTGAATCTGCAAACCCTTTAAAACATGCCCTCGCAGGAGATTTTCAGCGGAAATTTCAGCCGCGATACGTTGGGTCAGCGCCCCAGCCCCAACCTGAATACGCAATGCCCCCGCCATGGGAGAACGCATGGGATAGTCTTGCACCTGACCCTGCTCATCCTGCCAGAGCACCTTGCCTTTTGCAAACTGCCCGAAAGACGGAATCCCAAATTTCTCGAGCAAGCTCGCGATCAAAGGCTGCCCGGGCCAAAACCAAGAAGGACCTAAATCACAAGACGATGCCCCCTCGGTCAAAATTCGTCCACCCACGTGATCTCGAGCCTCGATCAGGCAGACCTTGCGCCCCGCGTTCTGCAACTGCCAGGCCGCGGTGAGCCCACTAATTCCACCACCAACGATTAAGATGTCTGTTTGCAAAATGATTAAGTAGGGAGGGAGAACAATTAGGGTGGGCTCAGCGTGATTGGTCAGATTCTTCCTGATTTCCAGCTTCCCACATTATTAATTCTTAGCGCCCGTCGCCATTGATCACGTATCGCTCGGCTCGTTCCAATTCTCAAAAAGTCCGGCCTGCGCTTCGGAGATCTCGCGAGACTTCATGGCCAAACCAGCTCGCACGATAAATCGCTGCAAGGAGCGTTCATCGCTTAGCTGTGCTTGCTCTGCTGCATCTCGCAACGAGCAGGGATAGATCGCCGCGAGCGGTTCATAAAACCCATCGCACCTTCCCACGGCTCCGATTCCCAACTCGCAATTGTCACTCAACGATTCGAACCACTCCGCGTTCATCTGCGGCAAGTCCACCGCGAGCACGATCAGATGAGTGGTGGTCACTCGCGTCATCGCCGCCGCGATTCCGGCCAACGGACCCGCATCGGGAATACTATCGCGCACGACCTCGATGTCGGGCGGCACCCACGTTTGTTCAGGTCGCGCGGACAAATAGCTCTGCGCAACATCCAGTTCGTCCAATAGCGCCCATTGCCGTTTCCACAGCTCGCGTCCCTCAAACGGTAGCAAAGCCTTGTCGCCTCCCATGCGCACTGAGTGGCCCCCGGCCAAAAGCACTGCACTGAATGTAAGCGACGAATTCACCCCGCCATCATTTCGCGCTTCCGGCCGTTGGCAAATCCCGAGGCGCACAAGATTGACTCACCTGCTTCGCGGATAACACTCCTCCAACCCACCCCACGGCTCTGCACACCACCCCACCCTGTATGAATTCCAAAAACCTGACCCGTAATATTCTCATCGGCATGACCCTCGGCGCGATCGTGGGCATCATCATCAATATCGTCGGGCCTGATACCAGTGGGCTGAGCGTATTGGTTAAGGACATCTTCCCACTCGTCGGTTCGATCTTTGTGCGCTCACTTCAACTGCTAGTTGTGCCACTCGTGCTCTTGTCGCTGATCTGCGGCACGTCCGCTCTCGATGATGTGCGGCGATTGGGCCGCATCGGGTTCAAGACTGTCGCCTTCTACATGGCGACCACCGCCATCGCGATCTCGATTGCCATCAGTCTGGCCGTGATTTTCAAACCCGGCAGCGGCATGCAGCTCGACTATGAAACTAACTTCGTCGCGAAAGAAAGCCCACCGCTCACGGATGTCATCCTCAACATCTTCCCGAAAAACCCCTTCGCCGCCATGGCCGAGGGCAACATGCTGCAAGTCATCGTATTCGCGATTCTCTTTGGTCTCGCAGCGACCTTGGTGGGACCTCCCGGACGCCGCGTAATCGCCCTCGCCAACGATCTCAACGATATCGTGATGAAGCTCGTGATGCTTCTCTTGATGGCCGCCCCGTTCGGCGTGTTTGCACTCGTCGCCCGCACCTTCGCTAAAGAAGGATTCAGCGCGATCCTCGCCCTCAGCCAATACTTCTTCCTCGTGCTCGCCGCGTTGGCCATCCACGCGTTTGTGGCCTACGGGCTGATCTTCAAAACGTTCACTGGCCTCAGCGTGAAGCAGCTCTATCGCAATCTCCGAAAAGTGCAGATCTTCGCCTTCTCGACCGCGAGCAGCAACGCCACGATCCCCATCAATTTGGAAAATGCTGAGCACCGCCTCGGGGTGAAACCCGCCGTCGCCTCATTCACGATTCCGCTCGGCGCGACCATCAACATGGATGGCACCGCCATCATGCAAGGCGTCGCCACCGTATTCATCGCCCAAGCCCTCGGCGTGGACATCGGCCTCCAAGGCTACCTCATGGTCGTGCTCACCGCGACTCTCGCTTCGATCGGCACGGCCGGCGTGCCCGGTGTCGGCCTGATCATGCTCGCCATGGTCTTTCAACAAGTCGGCCTCCCCGTTGCCGCCATCGGCGTGATCTACGGAGTGGATCGCCTCCTCGATATGGCCCGCACCGCGGTCAACGTAACCGGTGACGCCGTCGTCTCCGTGATCGTCGCCAAAAGCGAAGGCGAATTTGATCAGGAAGTCTTCGACGCGAAGAAATGATTTAACTTCATGGCTGCGCGATGCAGTCCATTTCCGGCATGAGATTTCCCACCCCTAACCTGCATGATGAAGATTACGCGGGGATGCGGGTGGCGCTCTGCCAGATTGAAACGGACGCGGGGATCTCGACGGAAACTTCAGTCGCGCTCTCCTCGCGCTGGAAACCGCTCGTGAAAAAGGCGCAGACCTTGCCGTCACTCCCGAGTCTGTGATTCACGGTTACGCCGAAGCGAATAGCACAGACGACCAAGCGCGTTTACGCGAAGTCGCCGAACCCATCGATGGCCCACGAATTCGTGAAGTCAGCGAAACCTGTGCCCGGCTGAAACTGCACTGCGTATTCGGTTTCGCTGAACTCGGCGACGATCAGAAAATCTACAACAGCGCTGCCTTCATCGATGATCAGGGCGAGCTTCGCTACGTTTACCGCAAGGTGCATTGCCGACCCGCAGAAAGCATCGAGCACGAAGGGCTCTTCACCGCCGGATCAGAATTTCATGTCACGCCAATCAACGTCGGCGATCACACTTTCAAACTCGGCACCATGATCTGTTTCGATCGCGAGATCCCCGAGACCACGCGTTGCCTGCGGGCGCTTGGTGCGGAACTCGTGCTCTGCCCACTCGCCACGGATACGAATCGATTTGACCAACTCCCCACCGACCAAGCCGACAACGAACTCTTCACCCGCGCCCGGGCCGCTGAAAACGAACAATTCATCGTCGTTGTGAACCACGCCAAACGATTCAACGGCGGCAGCTTCATCATCGGCCCCGCCGGCGAAGTGATCATGCAAATGGACTCAGGCCCCGGAGTCGAAGTCGTCACCCTCCCACTCGAAATCATAGCCAAGCGTTTCCACAAAAACCCGCTAGGCTGGCTAGGATGGGGCTACCGCCGCAGTGAGGTTTACGATAAATACTTAAACCCTTAATCTAGATCACAGCATGGCCGTGCCATCCGACTTGTTCCACCATAGCCTTGGCGAAGGCGGAAGGTCGCTTTTAGACCAAAGGATGGTGCCCAAGAAGGGACTCGAACCCTTACACCTTTCGGCACGGGCTTCTGAGACCCGCGTGTCTACCAATTCCACCACCTGGGCGCGTTGGAAGGGGCAAGAGACACCGCCAATTCGAACGGCGCAAGAAAATTGATTTCCATCCGCGCCGAGTAGCGCCAAGCTGCACGTCTCCATGAAAAAAGAAGCTGTGCTCTCCAAGATCCGTGACGAGAAAGTCGTCGCATTGATTCGCGCCGATAACTCCGACGGGTTACTCGACTGCGCCAAAGCTCTCGCCGATGGCGGGCTCACCAGTATCGAGCTCACGATGACGACTCCCGGTGCGATCAAGATGCTCGAAAAAGCGGCGACTGAATTGCCCGATTTCATCTTCGGTCTTGGCACCGTGCTCGACGCCGAAACCGCCCGCATGGGCATCCTCGCTGGTGCTCAATTCGTTGTCACTCCGGCCCTCCGTCCTGAAGTGATCACGGTGTGCCGTCGCTACTCTATCCCGGTTTTCTGTGGCGCGTTTACGCCAACTGAAATCGTCAACGCATGGGAAGCCGGCGCCGATGCCGCCAAAGTATTTCCCGCCGAGTTTTTCGGGCCCGCCTACATCAAATCGATCAAGGGCCCGCTGCCGCACATCGAGATCGTGCCCACCGGCGGCGTGACGGCCGCCAATGTCGGCGACTTCCTCAAGGCCGGTGCGATGGCCACCGCCGCAGGCAGCTCTCTCGTGGAAGCGCAGGCGCTGAAGGACAAGGATTGGGCTTCAGTCACCGCGAATGCGAGAGCCTTCGTCGATGCCGTCGCCGCGATGAAGTAAGCACCACAACCGTAGCCCTCACTTTACGAAGACCGGTCTTTTTCGTGCCAAAAATAGATAGGGCGAACCGTCCCCGGTGAGCCGCCGATATCGTCCGCCACGTTTATCATTCTGATCCCGAGAAATCGGGAGAAAAATCCAGTTTGATAGACGGCGAACGAAACGACCCGCGAGCATCCCACTGGATCCTTCGCAGGCTCAGGATGACAGGAATGTGGCCTTTCAGCACTCCATCGCGTAGGCGTAGCTCCCTGTGGTTAGATCAATCACTTGGCCGGTCTTGATCGATTCGATCGCAGCGAGAACCACTGCCGTTGTGCGGCGCGCTGATTGGACCGTAACTGGTGAAGATGTTCCTTCGGCCAAGGCTTTGATGAAGGCCGTGTCGATCACCCCAGCGCCTTCCTCCGGCCAAGCCGGAAGCTCCGTCTCTTTACCCTCTGTGCGAGTAATCAAGGAATTGAGTCGATTATATAGACTGACACTCCGTTCCCCATCCGATTGCTGGAGAGCAAACTTCGACGTATGTGCCGGCACGCCCACATCTCCCACAGATACATTCGCTACATTCCCATCGGCAAACGTCAGTGTGATAGTCGCCACATCCACGATGTCACATTCGGGATGATGCATGTTGCCACCGGCAGCATAAACACGAACCGGAGGAGAAGGATGCATATGCATCACGGTATCCATCATATGGCAGCCCTGTGACAATACATTGCCCCCGCCTTTAATCGGATCGTTGGCCCAGACTTCAGAGGGCCAATGATCGTCGATCACTTGCGCCACGGTCAGCGTGGGTTTGGTGAGAAATTCTTTGGCTGCGATCACCGCCGGGAAAAACCGCAGCTTAAATCCGCTCATTGCGGTGACACCCGTGCGCTCCACGACTTCCACGATCCGGTCGCAATCCGCCATCGTGATTGCCAGCGGTTTTTCCAGAAAGAAATTCTTTCCTGCCTCCGCCGCTGCTATCGCAAAAGGCGCATGAAGATGATGCTGGATGCAAATCCACACCGCATCGATATCCGGATCTGCCCAGAGCTTGGCAACATCTGTAGTCACATAATCCGCACCGTATTCTTTCTGAAAATTCTCTGCTCGAGACTCGTCGATATCACAGACTGCGCGGATACGGGCGCTTTCATGTTTCGATAAGAACTGCGCATGTTGAGAGGCATAACTACCGCAACCAATAATGGCCGCACGGATAATTTTTGGAGCAATCATATGGGTAAAAGTAACCTTGAAGCTAAGGACTCCCGCGCAGCACAAACAAGCCTTTAGGCACATGAAAACACACTTGTTAATTGCCTCAGGAGACGAGTTCCAAAGGATCTCATCATGATTCAGAAATTCACCGTTTCACGGGATGATTCGATCTACGAAGCCTTCCCTGATGTTACCCTCACGGCCGACGGTCGCTTGCTCTGCGTTTTCGAAGAATGCACCCACCACGGCAAGCGTGACTTCACACGCATCGCGATCACCGAATCATCAGATCGCGGGCGCACTTGGTCACCTAAACGCGCTCTCACCGAGCCGGGTAAGGACGGATTCTTCTGGAACTGCGCTCGAGCCAGCACGTTGAGCGACGGTCGCGTGGCTATCGTGGTCGATTACATCGGCAGCGATAAACGCACCAAGGACTATCACCATCTCCTTAAGAACTTTCTCTTTATCAGTCATGATCACGGCGAAACTTGGGATGAACCCATTCTCCTTCCCATGCTGGGCATCATGCCCGACAAGCTCATCGAGCTACCCAACGGCCGCTGGCTTATCTCGTGCCACGTGTGCAGCGATGAAACCAACTTCATCAAGACGCTCCTCCACTATTCGGATGATCAAGGTTCGACTTGGAGCGACCCTGTAACCGTCGCTGATCAAGACGGACTCCATCTCTGCGAGCTATCCATTCTGCCCATCGACGACCAAGTGCTCGTCGCTCTGCATCGCGAAAACTCCTTTGAGGGTTGGGACGCTTACAAAACAATCTCGCGCGATGGTGGTCTGACCTGGGGTCCTGCAATTCAACTCCCTATCCCCGCCTGTCATCGACCCACCGCTGGTTGGCTCAAGGATGGGCGCGCGCTCATCACCTGTCGCCTTATGCAAGGCGGCCAAGGCTGGGTCGGCTGGTGGACACAAACTTCCCTTGCCGTGCTCACCGATAAAGAGTCGCTCCTCGCCGATTCTCGCAAGGGTGCACACACCCGCATCATGCCACTCGACTACGATCGCTCGCCTGAAAGCGACACCGGCTACACCGGCTGGGTGCAGTTCGACGACGGTGAAATCTACGTCGTGAACTACGTCCTCGACGACGCCCCCAAAGCTCAAATCCGCGGCTACTCCTTCCACCCCGAAGACATCATGCTCCCCACCAAAGAACGCGGCTGGGTTGAGTAAATTTGACTGCATTGCCGCGCTTGCACTTTCGAATAAGCTCACACAAGTTGCCCTTCCTGTTCTTTGATTGGTCTGCACCCAATCATCCGAGCTACTCACTTTTGGGGGTGTTCTGGATTCGATTTCTGGTTGGAGTGCGCTGCTGCCGTTCGAGAGTGAAAGGTCTCTCGCAAATCCCCTTTTCAAAAAACATAAATGGCAATTACGAAGAAATGCCCTTGGCAGCCTAATTAGGCTCCACGTTGGTTCCGCGACACCTGCTAGCGGATACTGACGACGACAGCAGGCATAGTGTGTAGAGCGGCTCGCGGACTACACACCGTATCTTCATCCGGGAGTAAGCTTGAGCTTAAGCGCGGATGATCGCGTAACTCCGGCGAGATTAATGTCATCCTATAACGGTAGATGCGGTGCACGAATATCAGTCACACGCGGGTTCAACTCCCGCCACCTCCACCATTTCGGTATCAAGCCTCGTGCGATTTTTTCAAACTCGTGCGGGGCTTTTGCGTGTATTCACGGGAGTCGAGCCACGGGTCCGCGCAATGTCAGAATCCCGACACACCTGTTTTCCTTCTCTGCGTTTCGAGATACAGGACATCCCCCTGATCTACATTCGCTAGATTGACGTCGGACCCTAGCTCTTTGAACAAACGGTTCAGGACCTCGATCTTCAGCATGCCTTCCGAACCGAGCCACCATCCGGGTAATTCAAAGATAAGCTGCTCCAGCTTGAACTCGTTATTCAGAGCCTCCACCAGATCCACGCGAAGATCTTGTCCATCGAGTAAATCCGCGGCCTCAACAAACACCTTCCAAGCACCCGCGTCCAAACATTGTCTGACATCCGCGACGAAAGGTTCGATCTCTGTGGCAGAGATTTTTGATCCCACCTCTCCTAACACCACAAACCCGAAATCCTCCTTAGCTTTCCGGATCAATTCGGTCTTAAAGGCCGGCTCAAAAGGCACGGTATTATCGGACACCTCAATCATCTGGAATCCTGCCTCCCCCGCTTCTTTGAGGAAAACATCCTCAAGACCTTTCCCCACGGCATACTCAAGAAACTGCCCGCCGGGAAATGGCTTCACTCCGTATTTTCGATACGTGCCTAGTTTGGTCGTGAGCACATCTTTATCGAGGAGACCGGATATCCCCACGGCTATTTTCGCCAAATCGATATACTCGCTCGATGTCTTTAAAAGATCTTCTTCAGCGGCGGGACCGATCCCCCAATCGATCAACATCGTTAAGCCCGACTCACGAGGCTTGGCAGGACGGGAAGACACGGGAATCCCAGAGAAAGCATGCGTAGAACTCATGTGTGAACTAGAGAGAAAAACGCAGCGGATCGCGATAAGGATATTTGCTCCGCGATGTCTCATCGCGAAAAAAACGATTAACCGTGCTTCGCTTTTTCGGATGAGCACTTTGTATTAAAAAAATGCAAAGCGCTCCCGGTTCACCAAACAAAGTTCGTGCAGAGTGGTGCAATCACCTGACCGCCATAGTCACGCCGCCTCTCGAAGCGATGGCTAATGGGCGGCTCCGCAAAACGATGCCCAGAGAATGCGCCGAGGGCCGCGAAGAATACTGCGCCACAGTATGCCATCTGGAAATTCTCGGGCGATCGCTGGCCGGGATCGCGCCTTGGCTCGCGCTTAATCAGGTGCCGGAAAACGAAGCCCCGGCACAGCAACGACTGCAACAATGGTCGCGCGACGCGATCACCCAAGGGCTAGATCCACAATCACCAGACACGCTTCAATTTGACCATACGCGGCAAACTATCGTCGACGCCGCGTTCCTCGCGCACGCCTTACTCCGTGCACCAAATGAGCTTTTCGCCACACTGGATGCGGCCACGCAGAACCGCTTGATAGGAGCGTTGCGAACATCGCGTCAGTTTAAGCCACACGATTGCAACTGGTTGCTTTTCTCCGCGATAATCGAGACCGCCCTGTTTCGCTTTACCGGCGATTGCCAGGACGAGGTCATCGACTACGCGATCACCCGCCACGAGCAGTGGTATCTCGGTGATGGCACGTATGGTGACGGCCCTGAACTGCATCACGATTACTACAACAGCTACGTGATCCAGCCCATGCTACTCGAGATTCTTGAGACGGTCGCCACGCGAAACGCCTCATGGGCAGAACTGCTCCCAAAAGTTTCCGCGCGAGCTGTTCGTTACGCCGCCGTGCAAGAGCGCATGATCGCGACCGACGGTTCTTATCCGCCACTCGGGCGTTCGATCGCGTATCGCGGCGGTGCGTTTCAACTTCTCTCACAGATGGCCTTGCGAAAAGAACTGCCCTCAGAAATTTCTCCTGCACAGGTGCGCGGAGCGCTCACCGCCGTGATGCACCTCACGTTGGATGCTCCCAATACTTTCGACGCAAATGGCTGGTTACAAATCGGCCTCGCCGGCCATCAGCCCGGTCTCGGCGAAGGCTATATCAACACCGGCAGTCTCTACCTTTGCTCAACACTGTTCCTTCCACTCGGGCTCCCCGCGGAAGCTTCATTCTGGGCACAGCCTAATCAGCCTTGGACCAGCGTGAAACTCTGGGGCGGACAAGACGCGCCTGCAGATCACGCGCTAGGACCGGATTCCTAATAATCACGCAAAACTACCCGTCCATCCTAAACAAGTTACGCAACCAAGGCACGGCGTGCCAATGACGGAAACGATGTTCGGATACGTTGACGTAGGCGTATTCAAAATACTCTTCGTAGGTCAGACCCTCGGGGAGAGGCACATCATCCAACTTACGCGAGGCGGGATCTTCATATTGCTCACAGTGGTGCAACTGCACCTGATCGGGCGCGTTCTCGAGAGCGTAGGCTCGCTGAATCTTCGCATACTGGTTGGCCCGCCCACCCTCTGTGAAGAGCAACGGTGTAACGCGCCACCTCAGCCTTATTCCAATCGATCTGATCTTCACCGCGCGCCCAATAAGGCGTTTGTCGATCCGCCCCAAAATAGGGCAAAACAATCGTCAGCGAAGTAGATGTTTTGTTCTTAGCAGGTTTCATCTAAATAGGCCGTCTCGGGCAAGTGACGTTTAGCTTTCGAACGAAGCGTGATACGCCACGAGATTGGAACCGGCGACTTTGATGCGGATGTATTTTCCTTTCAGCGACTCGAGGTCGGTCTGGTTTTTCCAGACTATCTCTTGATGCGAATCGTCACCGGTAACTGCGGCACAATCGTCCAGAGCGTAATCTTCAAAATCTTTACTATAGCCGGGTCTTTGAATCGCAACCCTGACATCGCCCTTGCTGTGAAAATTCAGAAAGAGCCGTCCGCCGGGACACACAAAGGGTAAAGTCGTGAACATGCCATTGGCCTCGGTTTGCTGCCCCACCAGGCGGTTCTTCTTGAAAGTGGCAAATGACAAAGAAGGTCGCAGCGCCGCGACCTCTTCCGCATCGGATCGATCATGTCGAATGGGTGTGGAATAATAGTAAAAGCGATAGTCATCGCCGACCAAAACAGGCTCAGCCAATCCCACGTAGGCACCACCCGCATCATAAGTGCCCGGCAAGCCCGGTTCGAGCAGGTGCGCTCGGGAAGGCATCCGCGTCCATCTCAGATTATCACCGCTTTCGACCAGTTCCACCCATGTGGTTTGGGTCGTTAGATCATAGAGGTTCAGGAACCCCAGCGTGCGCCCACTCATCGGAAAGGCGGATTGGCTGTAGAAATTCGTGCCCGCATGGTCGCCATGATCGGGAATAAACATCCACTCGGGTTCGCTCCAGTTTTCAAAATCCGCGCTATGCATCAGCATCCGGCTGCGGTTGCTGCCAACCCGGTCTTTTAGAAATGCATAATAATGGCCCGTGCTTTTATCCTGCCACAGCGTCGAGGCATCTTGTGAAGGGAGGATCGTGCCAGTGGCGGTCCAATCCAAACCATCGGGCGAGACGAAGAGGCTATTGCCGTTGAGGTCGTCGTCCTCCGTATCGATGTGAAAGATCATCATCTTGTAGCGCCGCTGCGGATCACTCTCCGCCATATCTTCGATCACCGAGTTGGAGTCATTGTAGTAAGAGGCCCATTCAAACACGATGTTGTTGCCCGGAAACTGATCCTGAAAATGCAGATCCAAAGCAGGTCGCTTCCAGTTGAGACCATCGTCGGACTCCGCATAACACATCACGCAGTGATTCGATCCCTGCTCGGCATTATCGATCACGATCGCCCCTTCTTGAGCGACGGGAAAATGTGCTCCATAGAAAAACTTAAATTTTCCATCCACCTCAGATCGAAAAACACTCCCCCAATTGACGCCCGATTCCTCCCACGGCTGCTGCGCCGTCATGATCGGGTTGAGCTCGGACTTTCTCAGCGGCTCGAATCGATCGTAGCAGTTCTCACGACCAGCGATGTTTCCGGGACTGAAGAGGACCTCGCGTAAAAGATTCTGAATAGCGGGTGAGGTTGGTGGGGTTGTTTGGGACATGGGGAAAGGGGTTAAATGTGAGAGTCATACCAACCAGCGTTCAAGCCACTCAAACGCTTCGATCTGCATCTCGCGATTGAATTGATGTGGCCCGTCATACCACGAGCATTTGAATCGCTCAGGCACACCAGCGGAATGGTAAACGTTGTTCAGAATTTTCTCCGCATCCTTCATCCCCTCGTGCGTGAAGAGCCCATCCTCGTGGGTGTTCATCACCATCGTCGCGCGCGGCGCACGCAGACCGTAGATCTCGGAAAAATCGAGCTCGCGCGCCAAGTGCGGCACATAGCACATCCAAGTATGCGTGAAACTCTTGTTGAGCATGAAATCGCGCCACGTGGTCATCATGCCAATGCACACCGCGCATTTCACGCGCTCGTCGAGACCGGCCAAATACACCGTGCGAATACCGCCCCCCGACAGACCACAAACACCGATGCGATCAGCATCCACATCCGGTCGATTACAAAGCATATCGAGCGCCATCTTGTCTTCATTGTAAAAAACACCCGGCCACGTCGTGCCTGCACAAAAGAGCGACTTCGCCATCACATGCTCATGCTCGAGCGCCCACTTATCGTAAGCCTCAGTGCCCGCGGTCGATTCATCTGCGTCGTCCTTCAACCCCCAATGAATTGCTTCCGGCACATCCGCCAATCGCACGCGCCGACTCCCAAACGTAAATGTATCGTGCACGAGCACCACATGACCACGCCGCGCGAGCTCGTTAACCCACGCCAAACCTCCGTAGTAATCATCGTAATGCTGCTTCACTCTCGGGTGCACTTCCGGGCCGATCTGCGCGATCTTCTCCTTACCATAAAACTTAAACCCACCGTGATCGTGCAGTGCTAAGACCCCCGGCAACGATCCGGTCGCGTTAGCCGGTTTGAAAACCCAGGCCTGCGTCGGCTCACCCGCCGGTTGTGGCCACGAGAGTTCTTCAATCTCCAAGCCATCGTATTCGAAACGCCGTAAAACAGTTGGCTTCGGAATCTGCTTCGGCGGTGGCGCCATGCACTCCAGCACCCGCGCCCGAGCCGCTGCCCGACGAGACTCAAATTCATCCGCCGGACATTCCTGCAGTGACAGCGCACTTGGCTCCTTCGGCAGCATCGAAGCGGCCCAAGGCCCGTAAGCACCGATCATGTTTTTCATCGAAGAAAGATTCGTGATCGGCGCGAAATATTGGTCGCGGACTTATGCGAGTAGTGAGGCCGAATCGCTTTCGAGGTAGAGAGCGGCATGAGCTTGCTTGCGCAAAAAGCTTCCCGGACACGCGGTCGAGATCGGACCTTCGAGCGAATCCTTCACGGCCTGTGCTTTACGCGTTTCCGGCACCACTGCGATCATGCGGCCTACTTTGCAGAGTGTCGGGATCGTAAGCGTGATCGCATACATCGGCACAGCATCGAGATTTGGGAAATGCCCCTCACCCACTTGCTGGCTGCGACACTTGTCATCGAGCTTCACGATCTTGATTACTTTGGGATCTTCAAACTCAGCTACTGCCGGATCGTTAAAAGCGATATGACCGTTTTCTCCGATACCGAGACAGCACATGTCGATCGGGGCGGATTGCAACGCATCGGTGTAAGCCCGAATCGCCTTCAAAGGCTCCATCGCATCACCTTCGAGGAAGTGAGCTTCGGCCGGATTCACGACATCGAAGACGCGCTCTTTTAAATACTTCCGGAATGATGCGGTATGCGTCATCGGCATGCCCAGATATTCATCCATGTGAAACAGCGCGACCTTGCTCCAATCGATGTCGGGCAACTTCGTGAGTTTCTCCAAAAACAGATCCTGCGAATTGCCGGTCGCGATAATCGCTCGGGCCGAACCACGCTGCGCAATCGCCTTGCGCATGACATTGGCCGCATCATCAGCCGCGGCCGTCGCCATCTCGGCCAGCGCATCGAAACGACGCACCTGCAATTGATCAACTTGGTAGAAATTTTCAGAGGAGTTGCTCATAATAAAAGTATCCCCTGATTCCTCTGCGAAACTCGCTTCATGACAATGGAAAAACACAGGTTGCCGCGCCATCAAACCTTACCCGCGGTCTGCCAAGCCTTGACAGTCGTCCGGTTCATTTTGCTTCTAGAGGGCATGAGCGGACCCTACCTAGTCTCGGAGATACTACGGTTGGCTCATGCCTTAGATCAGGCCGGTATTAATGTGCAACCGATCCTGCCACCTGCAGTTGAAGGCAACCAGTCACGACTCCGGTTTTTTGTCTCTGCCCAGCACACGGAAAAGGATATCACTACCACCGTCAGGGCTATTGCCGAAAGTATGACTCCTCCGGCATAATCCATTTCAAAATGCAATTTCTCGACCAGCATGTTTTCATCACCGGAGGTTCCAGTGGCATTGGTCTGGCCCTCGCTCGACAGGTGGCGGGTGTCGGTGCCCATGTGAGTATCGTCGCGCGCGACCCAGCTAAACTCGCCGTGGCGCACGCCGCCATCCGCGAGGCACAATCGGGCGACGCCGAAATTGTAACCGTCCCCGCAGATGTATCGGTTGAAGATGAAATCCTCCAAGCACTGAAAACTGCCGAAGCCGTGCACGGTCCGGTCGACATTCTAATTACTTCTGCCGGGGTGGCCCGCCCCGGCTATTTTGAAGAAGTGCCGGTCTCGGTGTTCAAGCACACCATGGCCGTGAATTACTTTGGCACGCTCTATCCCCTCAAAGCGGTGGTGCCGGCCATGCGCCAGCGAGGAAGTGGAGCCGTGGTGTTGATCTCCTCGGGAGCCGGACTCTATGGGTTTTTCGGTTACACACCCTACGCCCCTAGCAAGTTTGCGCTGCGTGGCCTGGCCGAGGCGTTGCGTGCCGAGTTGAAGCCGACTGGTATAGGCGTGACCATCGTGTATCCGCCCGATACCGACACACCGCAACTCGTTGAGGAAAGTCTCACCAAGCCGGTCGAAACTAAGGCCCTCACCGCGGGTGGTGGCCTTTGGACCGCGGATGATGTGGCCCGGGTAACACTCAAAGCCGTGCAACGCGGTCGCTTCGCTGTCACCCCGGGTTTTCAGATCACCGCCCTCGCTTGGTTGCACAGTATCCTTGCTCCGATGCTGAACTGGAGCTTTGACCGGACCGCCCGCCAAGCTCGCGCTGAGAAAGATAAAGACTCTGCCAAACCATGACCGCCTTCGATGCCTGGGCTGGCTTGGCCTTGCCCGTTTGCTGCGTGTTGCTCCTGGTCGTCGCAGCCTTGCAGGCTCCAGGTAAACGGCATGCGCGGGTCATGCGCGAAGGCGGGACAATATTTCTCGGCGAAGCCATCATGCACTGGGGTTACGCTTGGATCGACCGGCTCGCTCGGGTGGCCCTGAAACTCGGATTGAGTGCAACAGCGGTGTCGTGGCTTTCGTTGTTCCTCGGGTTGGCCTCCGGCCTCGGCATGGCTTAGGGACATTTCGGGTTGGCGGCGTGGTTGCTGACTTTGAGCGGATTGGGCGATGGCATGGACGGAGCCATGGCGCGACAACAAGGCAAATCCTCGCGGGCAGGTGCGGTGCTGGACTCGTCCTTTGGCTCGGCCCCGAGTGCGACCAAATCCAGAGACTTGGCTAAGCTCTTTCACGCCCTAAATACCCACCTACAGTCACTCGACATCGACTACGTCCTCACCTACGGCACCCTATTGGGCTGGCACCGTGACGGCCAACCCCTGCCCCACGATACAGACCTCGACCTCGCCGCACCAGTTGCAGCATTCGAAACCATCTGGGCCTCGCGCTCGCGTCTGCCGGCCGGGTTCACAATGCACGACACTTCTCATCGTCACCTCGGACCCAAACTCTACGTCGAATATCGAGGACGGGAGGCCGATATCTATTTTTTAAGAGAGGAGGAAAACGGACAACTCCGCACGCTCGAAGCAAGCTCCAACCCTGGAGACCTGCTTCCCTATCCCCATGAATGGTTTTTTTCTCCCCAACCCACTGTCTTTCTGGGCGAATCCACTTTTGTTCCTGCACAGAGCCTAGCCTATCTGGAGCATATTTATCACTACCTCGGACCCGACGCCGAACTCGACCCAGTGACCCGCTACTACCGTCCCCGCCAGAGATAACCCAGAGCCCCTTGCCATGCCAAAGTGGATCAATTGGCGTCAGGGAAAACCGCAGATCGAAACTATACGTGACTCGTCTATTGAAGAGCCTCCATGTGGGTGTGACCAATCCAACTCATACCAACGATCAAGCTGCGATAGTTGCGGTTTTTCAGTTACGTCGATTCAAAACAGCTTCGGCCAAGCGATGGCCCAACTTCAATTGCGAGGCTGCATCGTAATGAACGTGGTCCAACAAGGTGAGGTCATCAGCATTGACCAGCGTCACTTGCGAATCAGCTGAAGCGACCTTTCGCTGGGCCTGCCGGACAATCTCGGCATCTGCCATCGCAGGGTTGGCTTTGCCGTCGCCTGAGAGCACGAGAAGTATAGGCAATTTCTCACCCCCAAGATCAGCTCGCGTCGCCGCGAACAGATGCTGCAAGTTGGTTTTGTAAGCTTCCGCCCACTCGAGCCGAGTCGAATCAGCCTCACCCTGACACCAGACCATCGCTTCGATTTCGCATGATTCACCGGCCGCTTCCAATCGTGACTGAGCAGAACGGACCTGTTCGATAAAATCGCGATAGAGCTGCTTGCCTGTTGTCGCCTCGGGATGCCAATCCTCAGCGAGATTCGTCGCACCGCGACTGTGTTTGATCAACGCCATCGGCTCGCGCGGATACGCTTCAATCAAGCCGCGACCGAATCCAATCTCCGGTCCGAAATGCGGACACACAATACCTTCATGCTCAGGCGATACTCCGAGCGGCTCCCAACCCTGCGAACGATGAGGCGTCATCACATCGAGCGCAAAACTACACACGTAATCCATCCGAATCGTCGACTCTCCGGCGGGCTCACCCACTTCCGCGCTCGGAGCGCGGCCAGCCATGTTGGACTGGCCTGCGAGGAGAAATACTTTCATTCGTGAAGTCTCTCTAATCTGGGATTGGCAGACAAGCCCTCCTCTCATACCTCAGAGGGAGCTGAAATTGCTTTTGCTACTATCCCTTTCTCATGAAAATTGCCGCTGTCGCCAAGCCCGCCTCTGATATCAACCTTCGCACGCTCGCTCAAATCGGTGTCGAGCATCAGTGTTTTTACGGCTTATCCAGTGATCCGGACGAATACTCCGCCGCTAAAGAGAAGGCCGAATGCAACGGCCTACGGCTCTCAGTTGTCGAACACGGGCCGGACATGGACCTCATCGTCATCGGCAAAGAAGGCCGTGACGCGCAGATCGAAGATTACAAGCGACTCATCGGTCACATGGGTAAGCTCGGCATCGGCACGCTGTGCTACAATTTCATGCCGCAGATCACGGATGATGCGATGGTGATGCGCACTTCCTTCGAAACAGAAGAACGCGCCGGGGCACACACCAGCAGCTTCGAACTGGCTAAATTCGACAACGATCGGATGACCGAGGAAGGCATCACGACCGATGAGCAAATGTGGGACAACCTTGATTACTTTTTGAAGGCCATCATCCCCGCCGCCGAAGCTGCCGAGGTGAACCTTGCGATGCATCCCGACGATCCCCCGCTCTCCCCCATGTGGAATCTCTCACGCATCATGCGCAGCGTGGAAAACTACGACCGCATGTTCGCCATGCATCCCAGTCCGGTCAACGGACTCACGTTCTGTCAGGGGTGTTTTCTCGAAATGGGCGCAGACATCGACGCGACGATTCGCCATTTTGATAATCGCATTCACTTCGTTCACTTTCGCGATGTCGCGGGCACGTTGAATGATTTTCACGAGACCTTCCCTGACAACGGACCGACCGACATGGTGAGGATGTTTCAAACCTACAAAGACATCGGCTACAACGGATTCATCCGGGTCGATCACGTGCCACAGCTCGCCATCGAAGCGTCATCCGGCGAAGGTTACGGATTGCCCGGCCATATTTTCGCCATCGGTTACTTGAAGGGTTTAATGGAGCCGATCTTCGGTAAAACCGGACGCCAACCCAGCTCGTGAAAGTCGCGCTCGCGCAGTTCATCTACGAGAGTAACACCTTCAATTCGGTAGAAGCTGGACTCGAATTTTTCACCAAACAGGGCATCTGGTTAACCGAGCCCCATGCGATTCGCGATTGGTCTCAGAGCAACGATTCACAATTGCTCGGCAGCCTCGAAGTGCTCGATGAAGCGGGATACGAAACCGTGCCCGCCTTCGTCGCCATGTGCGGCACCCCCGGAGGTCGCTTAACTCGCGAGTGCTACCAAACCGTGCGCGATACGTTCCGCGAGAACCTCAGTCGCGCGATGCCCGTTGATGCAATGGCACTCCATTTGCACGGCGCGGTGTGTGCGGCGGGCGAAGACGATGTCGAAGGCGATCTGCTCGCCATGGTGCGCGATGAACTCGGCTTCACTGGTCGCGTCATCGTCTCGCTCGATCTCCACGCCAACGTCACGGAGCGCATGCTGCAACACGCGGATGTGATTACGGCCTACCGCACTTTTCCGCACATGGATTTCCGCGAAACCGGCATTCGAGCCGCCCAACTCCTGCTCGAAGATTCCGGCGCAACCACGCGCACGATTGCGAATCTCGCCGCTCTGATTCCTCCAACCGCAACTGATCATCGCCACGGAAATTTCTCCGCGATCTTGCAACGTGCCCGTGAACTTGAATCCACGCTCGACATCATCGAGGTGAGCCTATTTCCCGTGCAGCCCTGGCTCGATATCGAAGCGATGGGCACCAGCGTTGTTGTCACTGCGGCCAATGCCGAATCGGGCTCCCGCGTCGCGCGTCAGCTCGCCGACGAATGGTATGCGCAACGCGATACTTGGGACACTGGCCTACTCGATTGGGATGCGATTATCATTACACTTTCAGGTGTGCCTGCGAAGCCATGGCTACTCGTCGATACTGCAGACGCGACCACCGGTGGAAGTGATGGCGCCAGCGCTGAGGCGATTGAAAAACTCTGGCCACATCGCGAAACGTTGCCCGGTGAAATTCTGCTTTGGGTGGTCGATCCAGCTGCCGTGGCCAGCACTACCGTCGGCGCGACGCGATTACAGCTTGGCGCATCGCGATTCACCGTGAACGGCGAAATCACTTTCAATGGCGAATGCCAATTCCGCCCACGAGGTCGCGCCTACACGGGTCAGAAGTTTTCCTGCGGACGCGCTATCGCGCTCGCAGCAGGAAATTTGCGAATCGTCGTCACCGAACAAGGCTGCCTTTGCGCCGATCCCGCGTTTTACGAATGCCTCGGTCTCGCGCCTGATGACGCGTTGGCGGTGCAGGTAAAAAGCCACATGGGTTGGCAAGCCGGTTACGAAGTCGGGCCGGAGCGCGGACTGCGATTCGATGGCCCGGGATGCACGACTTTAAACTTTGTGCGATTGCCATACACCGGCGCCCGTCGTAAACTTTTCCCTTTCAACGATTCACACGCAAACCCCGTTAAACTATGGCAATCGATCTGACTGATAAAGTATGTCTCATCACCGGCGCAGATGAAGGCCTCGGCTTCGGCACCGCAAGAGGCTTCCTTAAACGTGGCGCCAAAGTAGCCGTCGGTTTACTCAATCCCGATAAATTCGCGAACCGCCTCGCCCCAGCCTTCACCATGAAAATGGATGTGACTAAGCCCGAGGAGGTCGAAGCCGCCGTCGAGCAAGTCGTCGAGCACTACGGACGAATCGATGTGCTCATAAACAACGCAGGCATCTATCCACGCCTCGCCGCCGATAAAATGACCTTCGATGATTACAAAACGCTGCGGGAAATTAATCTCGATGGTTCGTGGCGCAGTTGCCTCGCGGTGATTCCGCATTTCAAGAAGCAAGGCCGCGGTGTGATCATCAATACCGGTAGCATCACCCTACGCATGGGCATGGCCCACCTCGCCCACTACGAATCCACCAAGGGTGGCATCCTCGGGATGACACGCGGCCTCGCTCGCGATCTCGGACAATACGGGATTCGTGTTAATTGCATCCACCTCGGTGCCGTTCTAACCGAGGGCGAAGGTCGACTGGGAATAGATCCCGAAGAACAGCGTATAAAATTAGAGGAGAAACAATGCCTCCCCGGCCGTCTCACACCAGAAACTGTCGAACCCAACTTCGCCTACTTCGCCTCAGACGACAGTCAGGACATCACCGGCCAAAGCCTGACCGTCGACCGCGGCTGGGTTCACGATTGATCCCACCTCTTCCTCTTTCCTCCTTATCTTTCTCGTTCTCAAGTCTCCGAGCGCCGCCACAGTTTGTCATCCAATAGTTTACTTATAAATTTCTGCCCGATGGCCGATTCCCAATTCCGAATTTCGCCCTTCTTATTTCACCCTTCTTTCCAACATGTCTGCTCCTACCAAAATCGTCGATTCACACCAACACGTTCGCTGGCATCAGCGCGATGAGCATGGGCTCATTGCCGACATGGATGCGCACGATATTTCCTACGCGTGGCTGCTCACATGGCAGCTGAGTAACACCGATCAGGCTCCAGAATATAACTACGCGCTTAATCCCAAGCTCTTTCTGCCCGACGGTTCACATCCTGGCATACCGCTTTCGGAACTCCTCGAAACCAAAGTTCAATATCCCTCGCGTTTCGTCGTTGGGTTTTGCCCGCACCCCAATTGGGCCCAAGCCCCGCGCATCCTCGAAGCCGCTTACAACATGCACGGCGTGCGTGTTTGTGGTGAATGGAAGTTCCGCGTGCCTTTCGACGATCCTCGCTGCCTCGCGATCTTTCAAAAGGCCGGTGAGTTAAAAATACCCGTCGTGCTCCATCTCGACGTGCCCACGCTGCCTGATCCCGAAACCGGTGAACCGGTCTTCCAACCGCTTTGGTATGGCGGTCGCATCGAGTCGCTCGTAAACGCCCTGAATGCCTGCCCCGACACCAACTTCATCGGCCACGCTCCCGGTTTCTGGCGCGAGATCAGCGGCGATGCAGATGATGATTCCAGCAACTATCCCAACGGTCCAATCACCCCGGGCGGACGACTCTTCGAAGTATTCGACACCCACCCAAATCTCTATGCCGATATGTCGGCCGGCTCAGGTCTCACCGCGCTCAAGCGTGACCCCGAACACGCCGTCTCGTTCATCACGCGTTACGCAGATCGCCTCCTCTTCGGCCGCGATTACTACGAGCAAGACCTGCACAGGTTCCTGCAAACCCTCCCGCTTTCTCAGGAAGTGATTGATAAAATCTACTGGCAGAACGCCGAACGCCTCGTCGCTCCTCCCGCATAAATCCTGCACGGCATGAAAGAGCATGCCACGCCTAGCCATGTTTGAAACCAGTCTATTGCTCAGCAGTGGGTCGGGAGGTTTTCATACCTACCGCATACCCGCAGCCACGGTAACCGCACAGGGCACTGTCATCTTCGTGGTCGAGGGACGCCGCAACAGTGATTCTGACTTTGGCGAAACCACCCTACTCTGTGTGCACAGCGAGGATAGCGGCAAGACTTGGACCAGTCCTCAAGTCGTCTGGGAAGAGCACTCACCTGAAGGCGATGTCACCTGCGGTAATCCCACGATTATTCAGGATAAAATCACTCATCGTATCTGGCTGGCCTTCACTCGAAACAATGAACAAGCCCTCGTCACCTCCAGTGATGACGAAGCGAAATCATGGGCCACGCCCAAGGACATCTCCGCCGAAGCAAATCCAGAAAATTGGCCACGTTATTGGATTGGCCCGGGACATGGGATTCAGCTCACAGGAGAAACCCACAAAGGACGGCTAATCTTCCCCTCATACCACATCTCGGAAACAGGCGCGATGCGCAGCCACATGATCTACAGTGATGATCACGGCGAAACATGGAGCACCGGAAAACCCATTGAGCATAGTGATCAAGTCGATCTCACCAAAGTTACCGAGCCTCGTGGCTGGTGGAACAAACCAATCGTCTGGCATGGCTGTGAATGTATGGCTGTTGAGACCACCGATGAGCGGCTCTATCTGACCAATCGCAATTACACCATGTATCAAAGATCTAAAGCTTTCTCATGGAGTAACGACGGAGGTGAGACCTGGAGTCAGACAGAACTAACCTCCCAAATTCCCGGAGTCAGCTGCCAAGCCAGCATCATCAAAGTGACCGAGGCAAACAGACCAAACGCAACACCACAGTATCTGATTTCGTCAATCGAACATCCCCACGTCTATACAACAGACCCCGAACAGTATCGTCGTAAGCTTAATCTCTATATCAGTGACGATGAATGCGCGACATGGCAGCAGTCTCGTGTAATCGAATCCGGCCACGCTGCCTATTCGGACCTTGTCGCCCTTCCTGATGGCACGATTCTTTGCTTTTACGAAGGAGGAGAAAAGTCTCCCTACGAATCCATCTTTCTCGCGCGCTTCGACCAAGCTTCGATCACTTGACGGCGAACAGGCCGTTTCATTCGCCGATCGACTCCTCACCTCGTAAGCTGGGGCTATCTAATCAACGCTAGTTGGGTCGAGTATTCTTGAGACGTGCAAAAAGCACACGAGGGGTGCGGGTGCCGGGTCGCACTTCTCCATTCACGATGGCCCATCCACCTTGCCACTCCACCACGGGCGCCACGATTGGCGGCCAGATGCCCGCATTGGGATCGCGGGCGGGATCTGGCCCTGGATCATGTGGGAATTGATTCATTTCCGCCCATTCATCTCTGATCAAATGATATCCATAAACAGCTGGAGGGAACCCCGGATGGTTATCCTGTAAATGAGGAGTTGTTTTGAGATATTTCCCGTCATCACCACCTAACACGAAGAGATGAGAGGCATCCAGAGTCGGAGCAGGAGAAGGGGTTGCCTGAAGTGCCATGGGGATATCCGCCAGGCGGGTCCATCCTTGGCCAGGAGTATAGCGCCATGAATCGAACAAGTATTCCCGCTCCAATCCATCGTCTGCATCGCCCTCCACCAAGTTCAAGCCGCTGAACAAATAAAGTTCGCCTCCTAAAGATCCGGCTGTCGCCAGCATTCTCGGCTTTCCTGGCCAAGGTTCGACCTGTCGCCACTCGCGCTGGGCTGGAGCAACCTCGAGATCGAGTGCCAGCAGTTCTCCGACCGGCTTTGCCTCAGGCTTATTAACTCCACCGGCAATATATACCGTCTGGCCAATCAACAGTCCAATGGCGTAATGCAGTGGAGCAGGTAACGCAGGCTACAACTCCGTGACAACGTCGTCGCCGATCAGACGCATGAGGAACACCTCATCAGTGGGCTCATCTTGATTAGAACCACCGACACAAAGCACGCCCTCGGGGATGGTAACTGAAACCCCATAGGCACGCGGCTGGGGCAACTTCCCGGCCAAACTCCACTCACCTGTCGGACTGCTCAATTTGAAGATACGATCATGCCAGATCTTCGTGGATCCTTTCCACACCGACTCGCCAGGAATATCCGGTCGGATATTAGTCCCCCCAGCGACCAGTAGTGCTCCCTCGCTCATCCCAGCAAAAGGAGCGGCAAATCCCACCGGATCGGGCAACACGGGAAGCTCACTCCAATCAAAGACTCCTTCTGCGCTACTAGATATTGCTGACATGTTTTTCAAAAGCCGAGCAGGCTTGTTGGGGCTTTTTAATCGGTGCGACTAAGACACTGTTTCGGTTGAAGCGCTAGGATCGTGGTGCCTCACAACCTCACTTCGCCGCGCGCTGGCCGCCCAACTGAGCGCCGAAGTAACCCGAGCCCACGATCACCACAATACAACCGGACCAGAACCAAGCCGGATGTGGAAACGCATTCAAATTCATGAGTGCCGCGATCAACATCAAGACAGTGACAAACAGACCCTGACGAGCCGGTCCATCGGAAACCGCGATTTTCGCGCCGACAAAAGCGCCGGTCATCGTGCCCACCGCATAAGAGAGCAATACCATCGGTCGCTACTGCGCACCGTCACAAAGATATACTGCACCTGAGGATTCGCAGCGATAAACCCCGTCCACCAGATCGCGGCCCTACATATGAAAAAACTCCGAGTTAGCATTAGTCATCTATTGGGTGACAAACTGTCAGAGAAGGTCGATTGATCGGGGCGAGAGAGGAATTTTAGCCCACCCACGCGAGGGCGAAGCGTAACCACAGCGGGATCGCGAAAATTCCTACCACCACCGTCGCAATCACCACGCGTGCCGCGACCAGCGGGTGGCCGCCATAATGCTTCACGAGCACGATCGGCAAGAAGGCCGCCGGCATGACCGCTTGCACCATGATCACATGACGTAGGTCTTCCGTGAAAGGACCGTAGCGCGCGAGCAGGAGCATCAAGAATGTGAGCCCTCCCAATCGCAGGCCGATCGCACCGAGCGTCGCCCGCAGATCGAATAGCTCGGAAGGCTTACGAAACAACTGTTCCGCCAGCGTTGCTCCGCTCAGGATCAGCCCCATCGGAATCGCACAGGCCGCGAGCGCGTGCACCACCGCAACAAGCGCATGCGGCACCAGATCGGACCAACCAAACAGGTTCACCGAAATTGATATGATCAGCGCATAGACCGGCGCGCTCAAAATCTTGCGCCAACCCGTCTTGAGCGATTCGCCGGACAGCACGAGAATCCCCACCACCCAAATCGCGATCTCACAGCCAACGTTGTGCACGAACAACACTCCAAGCGTCTCGCTCCCAAACAGCTCCTCAACTACCGGCACGGTGATGTAGGAGTAGTTATAGATACCAACCGTAAACGCGAAAGTGCGCAGTCCGCTGCCCTGCGTGAAACCGATTAGCTTTCCCACCGTGTAACAAATCCCCATCCCCGCCGCCATCGTGCCGAATCCGACGATGGGCGCCCACCCGAGATTGGACGGCTCGCGCAACGCAGGATTGGCGTAAACGTTTTCGAAAATGATGCACGGGTAGAGCACATTCACGACCAACTTGAGCAGGCTCTCATCCGCGACTGGATTGAGCGCATTCATCTTCCGCATAAACACGCCAATCGCCATCACCCCAAAGACGGGCAAGATCAGCATGAAGAGTTGCAGGTAGGAGGTCATGAAGTCGCCATCGCCACCCCGGCCAAATACCCGGTCGTCCACGCGGCTTGGAAATTAAAACCGCCCGTCACGCCGTCGATGTCGAGCACTTCACCCGCGAAGAATAGCCCCGGACACACTTTGCTTTCCATCGTCTTGAAATCGATTTCACGCAGGAGCACGCCACCGCAGGTCACGAACTCTTCTTTATTCATGCTCTTGCCCACCACGCGGAACTCCGCCGCGCAAAGCCCGTTCGCCAACGCCTTGAGCGCCGCGCCGGCGACTCCCGCCCATTGCGTGGCCAGCTCGATCTTATAAGTAGATAATTGGCGTTCCCAAAAACGTGCCGGCAAACCAAAGGGATTCCAGTTGCCCAATTGTTTCTTGGGTCGCTCGGTGCGTTGGCGATTGAGAATCGCGAGCAAACTTTCCGCGTTGTGCTCCGGCACGAAATTGATGCGCAAAACGAATTCGTAGTTCTGAGCCGCTAGCTCGCGTGCGCCCCACGCGGAGAGTTTCAGAATCGCTGGACCGCTCAATCCCCAGTGGGTGATCAGCAGCGGGCCGCCTTCTTTGAGTTTCGTCCCCGGCACCGAGACGGCGACATCACTGACTGAGATTCCGGAAAGTCCGATCAGGCGCGGATCATCGATGTGAAATGTAAACAGCGAAGGCACCGGCTCTTCGACTTCGTGGCCAAAGTGCCGCGCGACCGTCAATCCGGCCGACGAACGATTACCGCCCGTAGCGATAAGTAGTTTCTCGCAGCGAAATTCCGTATCGTCAGTGAGCGTGACCCAAAACGACGAACCGTCCGTGCTCGCGCCGGCCACTGGCTCGGCTTTGCGGACCCCGCATTGCAGCATGATTTCCACGCCTGCATCTTCGGCGGCTTTCTGTAGGCAATCGACGATGGTCTCGGAATCATTGGTGATCGGAAACATCCGCCCATCGCCTTCGGTCTTCAGCTCCACTCCACGCGCCGCAAACCACGCAATCGTCTCGGTGGGCGACCAGCGGGTAAATGCACCCCGCAGCTCGCGTCCGCCGCGTGGGTAGCGTTTGACGAGCTCGCGTGGGTCGAAACACGCATGGGTAACATTGCAGCGCCCGCCGCCGGAAACTCGCACCTTCGACAGAGGATGCGCGGTGGTCTCATACAACGTCACGCGCGCCTCCGGATTGGCCTCGGCACAAGTAATCGCTGCGAAATAGCCCGCCGCCCCACCACCTACAACAACCACTCGTGATCCATTCATTCCGTGTAGCGTGGCGGGTGATTGCGTGGCGTCGAAAGGAAAGTGGAATCTTAAGCTGTCGCTAGACGCAGCGGTAAAGGCACATTATATGCACCTCATGAATCTTCCGGAGCTTACTGCCTTTGCCGTAGAAGTCGTCGACTCGACGATTGCGGGCCTGCCGGATGAGATTCGCGAACTCGCGGAAAAGGTGCCCGTGCATTACCAGTCGCAACCGCACGAAACAGTGCAAGCGGAGGGATTCGATACGGATATTCTCGGGTTCTTCACGGGGCAGCCTTACAGCACTGAGTTTCAATCAAATCACCCAGCTCCATCGCAGATCCTCCTCTATTTGGACAATATTTGGGCGTGGACGGGACGTGAGATTACCGGGTTTAAGGAGGAGGTTCACCTCACTTATCTGCATGAACTCGGGCACTATTTCGGTTGGGATGAAGAAGATCTGGCCGCGCGCGGACTCGATTGAACGGGAATCGATGTGAATACACGCTTTCCAAGACCCCATAGCCCTGTTAAGTTATAGGCAAATCAACCCAGTCGCATGCACATGAAAAAGTTTTTCACTTTCACCCTTTTGGCCGCCCTCCTCACCTCTCCGCTCTTCGGACAGAGAGTTACCCGCGCTGACTATGTCGAACGCATCGAGTCCTGTGAGGCCATTCTGCAGGAATTCATGACCGATCCGGAAATGACGATTCCGGTGGATGTGCTGGAGCGTGCTCGCGGCATCATCATCGTGAATCAATTCCGCGCGGGCCTCGTGCTCGGCGTCAACGATGGCTACGCTGTCGTCATGGTGCGCCGCCCCGACAACAGCTGGAGCCTCCCTGCTCTTCTCGCCGCCGGTGGCGGGAGCCTCGGTTTCCAAATCGGAGCGAGTGCGAATGAGACAATTTACGTCCTGATGGACAACGCCACTCCCCGCATGTTGTTCAACCAACGCTTCCACGTCGGTGTAGATGCCAAAGCCGTCGCAGGCCCTCGAGTCGCGACCTCCGAGCATATCAACGAAGAGATTCTCAACACCCCTATCCTCGTTTATCGCAAAGATCGTGGGGCCTATCTCGGTGCGAACCTGAAGGCAGGCTGGCTAACTCGTAACGACGAAGCTAATCGATCTCTCTACTTCACCGACTACACCCTACCGGAAATTCTTTACAGCGATTGGGTGGATGAAGCTACGGAAGTGCGTCCATTGCGGGACTACATGCGCGAGCTGGCCAAATGATCCCGTAAACACATGTTAGCCAATCCAGTGCTCGGTGAATCCGGATTTCATCACGCTGCTGTCAAAACCCGCGATTGGGATGGCACGCTAAAGTTTTTCATCGAAGGCCTCGGCTGCACGGAAAAAGTAGCGTGGGATGTCGCGCCGAAGCGAGCCGCGATGTTCGATGTAGGTGATGGCAACTACATCGAAGTTTTCGAAGACCTTGATTGGAATCCCGCACCGCTTGGCCCGATTTTTCACATCGCTCTTCGCACCACGCGCCTCGATGCAGCGATCGATCATTTGCGCGGCATGGGAGTGAAGATCACTTACGAGCCCAAGGACCTCACGATCAAATCGACGAATGGTCGCGGCCCTATCCCCGTGCGCATCGCATTTTGCGAAGGCCCGAACGGCGAGAGCATCGAGCTGATGCAAAACAACTTCATCTGATCCGCAGGTTGCGTGATCAGGCGGAAGTGAGAAGAAACGCGGAAACCTCATGACGCATTCCACCTCTGATCTTCGTATCCTCGCGACCAAACCTCTGGTTGCGCCCGCCGTGCTCGAAGCGGAAATCCCACTCACCGATGAGCGCGCTACTATCGTCGTGCAATCGCGGCGAGCAGTGTAATCGATTATCACCGGAGCAGATGATCGTCTACTCGTGGTGCTTGGCCCCTGCTCGATTCACGATCCGGAGGCAGCGCTCGAATACGCCGCACATTTAAACGAGGTCGCGCCCATGTATCGCGACGACCTCGTGATCGTGATGCGCGTTTATTTTTGAAAAACCACGCACCGTGGTGGGCTGGAAAGGATTGATCAACGATCCTGATTTGGATGGCAGCTATAAGATCAACAAAGGCCTGAAGCTGGCTCGCCAGTTGATGAGCGATGTCACCGATCTTGGGCTGCCCATCGTCACCGAATTTCACGATACGACGCTTGGTCAATACTACGCCGATCTGGTTTCGTGGGGCGCGATTGGCGCGCGCACGGTCGATAGCCAAGTGCACCGCGAGCTCGCGTCTCGTCTGTCGATGCCGGTCGGATTCAAGAATCGCACCGATGGAAATCTCCAAGTTGTAGTCGATGCGATTCGCTCGGCGAGTCACCCGCACTGGTTTCCCACGCTCACGCGCGACGGCGCTGCCGCTGTGATGGGCACGGCGGGTAATCCGCACGGACACCTCGTGCTGCGAGGCGGCACGCATGGCCCCAACTACGCCTCGGCTGATGTCGGCGAAGCGATCGAGCTGTTGCGCAAGAACGAATTATCTCCCGGCCTGATGGTCGATTGTAGCCACGCCAACAGCGGCAAAGATCCGGATCGCCAGCCGATGGTGATCGCTGAACTAGCCGGCCAAATCGCAGCCCGAGAACGCGCCCTCGCCGCTGTCATAATCGAAAGCAATCTACTCGGTGGCGCGCAGGGCTATCAGGACAATCCCCTCATTTACGGCCGCAGCATCACCGACGGATGCTTGTCGTGGGAGAAAACCCTCCCGCTGTTCGAGCAACTAGCCAGCGCCGTGCAGTCGCGCCGTAAGAGTTGATCACTTCTCCGCGATCGCGAGCTGGCCGCAGCCGGCGGCGATGTCGATCCCGCGACGTTGGCGGAAGGTGCTCGGGATCTTGAACTCTTCGGAAAGGATTTGCTGGAATCGTTTCGAGGCCTCGCTGCGAGTTGGAGCGCCATCGTAACCAGTGGTCGGATTGAGCGGGATCAGGTTCACTTGCGATGGCAAGTCGCGCAGAAGGCTACCGACATCGCGCGCGTGTTGTTCTGTGTCGTTTTCACCTTCGATTAGCGTCCATTCGTAAAAGATGCGACGGCCCGTCGTTTCGCTGTAAGTGCGACACGCGGCCATGAGTTCATCAAGCTGCCATTTGCGCGCAGCGGGCACGAGAGAAGCGCGACCTGCTTGAGTGGCCGCATGCAGAGAAACCGCGAGGCGGATCGCCTTCTTCTCTTTCGCTAAACGCAGAATACCGGGCACCACGCCTACTGTGCTCAAGGTGATGTGCTCAGCTCCAAGAGAAAGGCCGCTGCCATCGTTCAGAATCTCGATGGCCTTGAGGACAGCATCGTAGTTGTGCAGTGGCTCGCCCATGCCCATGAGCACGACATTGCGAAGCCGATGAGAGCGAGGGTCATGGTTTGAGTCTATGTCGGATGTTTCAGCGCCGAGGGTTCTTAACACGCGCTGCACATGCACGGCCTGCGCAACGATTTCACCGGTAGTTAAGTGGCGCGTGAAACCCATTTGACCCGTGGCACAAAATACGCAGCCCATCGCGCAACCCACCTGAGAGCTGATGCAAGCTGTGACGCGACCGGTGAAACGCATTAGCACGGTTTCGATGCGATTGCCGTCTTCCAGACTAAGAAGATATTTACGCGTAAACCCATCGTTCGAATCCGTTTCCAAAGAGATCGGTAAAACGTCGATGGTCGTTTCCGCGATCAAACGTGTGCGCACTTTCTCCGGTAGTTCCGGCATCGCCTCAAACGACGATTCACATTCCCCGTAAAGATACCGCCACAACCGAGCCGCATGCACCGGACTGAACTCCCAACCCGTGATGAGGGCTGAGACTTCCGGGCGGGTGAGATCGTAGAGATTAATCATGGCGAGCGC
Organism: Opitutaceae bacterium; assembly: GCA_002713695.1. Lineage (GTDB taxonomy): Bacteria > Verrucomicrobiota > Verrucomicrobiia > Opitutales > Opitutaceae > Cephaloticoccus. Next base: position 59,343 of record PAUB01000029.1, on the reverse strand, counting down.
GTTGGGTGTTAATACGTTTCATTCTGACTCAACACCAGCTGGCACTATGAAAATACCGCCCCAACCTTCACCGACCGCGACTAGGAATCACGCTCTCTTCCAGTGGCTTGAGCGAAGCGAGTGCATCGCTGATGGCGACGGTCTGGCGTTTTCGGTCGAGGAAGAAATTGATTTCGGTGTAGCCCGCGGTTTGGAGAGATTGCATCGCATCCTCATACCCCTCGGCGACACGTTCTGGTTGATGAGCGTCGGCTCCGAGCACCACGGGGATTCCGCGATCATGCATCAAGCCAAGCATAGTCTGGCCGGGGTTAAATTCTCCCATGCCCTTATTGCGACCACTGGTGTTGAATTCCATGCAGATTCCCGTCGCGGCAATGCGATCGAGTGAGCGCTCGATGTAAGGCTGGATGCGCACGAAATCCCAATCCTCAATCGATTCGTTTTTGATCAGGTCAGGGTGAGCCAGCGTATCGTAAAGCCCGGTCTCAGCGGCCATCGCGAGATGATCGAAGTAGACCTGCTGGTAGTCGAAGTGGTCGCCGTTGAAGTAGATCGCCTTGTAGTCCTGCACTTGGGGGTGCACAGAACCGAGCACGTGATTGAGCGGATGGCGGGCGTGCAGTTCTTCAAGCCATGGCTCCACGCCGGGATAGAAATCGCTTTCTAAACCGAGCCGCACATCGACGCGACCTTCGTATTCGTCGCGAGCTTCGGCCACCATCGCCACGTATTCTTCGTATTGCTCGGGTGTCATCCGCACGTTGGACGAAAAGCCATCAGGCAACGGACAGTGACAGGTGAAAATGGTCCCGCGCAGCCCGCGTGCCTCGGCCACCGCCGCATAATCGGCGGGCGCACCGATCGCGTGATTGCAAAGCGGGGTGTGAGAGTGCGATTCGTAGAGCAAAGGTGCGGACATCTCGCCACTACAGCAAAAGACGTCCGAAGACGCAACCCGTGTGTGTCACATCGGTGTCAAATGAGGGGAACTAAGCCGCACAAAGTGTAATCTGAAAAGGTAGGAGCGGTTATCCCTAACCGCCCTCGCAAAGGTAAATCAAACAGGGCAGTTAGGGATAACTGCCCCTACCCATGCACAAAAAAGGCGGGATCCGCAGGTCCCGCCTTACAAATGTTTGCTGTCTTTCTCCGTATCTTCGCGTTTCCGTGGCAAAACCGAGAAAGAGAAGGATTAAGACGAAAGAGAACGATCTTCTAGAAGAACGTGTGGTATTCGCCTGCGCCCATACGTTGGATGAGTAGCGCGAGTTCCATTGTATGGTAATCACCCCACATGGAGGACTCACCACAAGGAACCTTCCGACCCTTAGGAACATGGTCCCAACCGTTAGGGCGATGGTAGACGCTGTGCAGCAGGAGGCCTTGATGCTTTGGATCGGATGAGAGGTAAGGCTCGTCGAAGATCGTGTTGGCAATCGTGAGACCGGCTTGGGTGTATTTCGTGCCACCCTTCTTATCGCCTCTCTCGCTGAGGTATTTGCCCAAACGAAGTAAACCTTGGGCGGCGATGGCGGCGGCCGAACTATCGACTGGCTCGTGATCGTTAAACGGATCGGCGTTCTTCTTAGTGAAGTCGCCTTGCTTGTGCGTGTTGAGCGCGCAGCTGTCCCAGTAAGGGACACCGTCTTTCGAAGAGTAGCCGTCGATGTAGAAATCGCTGGCTGCCTTGGCAGTTTCGAGGAAGAGGTTCGTCACAGCTTTGCGTCCGCCGACCGCCTTGAGCTCGGAATCCTTGATGGTGTCGAGGAACTCGAGCTGTTCAGGGTAACCGCAGATGATCCAAGCCGCACCGCGCGTCCAGGTGGTGAAAGCGGAGTAGCCTTGTTGCGTGCTGGAGCAACGGAACTGGCCATCGTTGCGGTTGAAGATCGATTCGTGGGCGACGCGACCACGGATATCGTAGATGTCGCGTTCCTGACCAAAGAACACGTTGTAGCGCGAGGTCGTCGCGGCGTGTTCGATGGAGCGGTGAAGGAGATTGATGGGCTTGTCGCCTTCGCCCATTAGCACGTGGTCGAGTTGGTGCCCCATGGAGAGCGCACGCATGGAGCGAATCGTATCGGAGAACAGAGATTGGGGACCGTTAAAGGAGTAGATATAACCGCCGGGCACAACGCCGGGTGAGCCCTTGACGGGCGACCATGGCTTGGTGTCGTTGGTGGGAGCGTAACGCGCCGCTTGCACCGCACCGGAGACTTTCAACGCCATCTCGGTGTAATCTATCTCGTGCTGGTTGTAGGGAATCGCACCTTCAAGCATGAGGCGGCGGAGGTTGCCGTAGGTGGAAACATTATTGAAGCCGTGATCGTGCACGCCGATGTGCGAAACGTGCGACGCCATGTATTTGAGCGTCTTCTCACGACCGAGCGCGAGGAACTCATCTTGGCGGGTGGCGTCGTATTGGAGAAACGACATACCGAATTGGAAGCCCTGTGTCCATTCGGTCCAGCCGCGTGAGGTGTATTTACCCTTTTCGGTAAAAACAGGGGTGCCCTTGGAGGAATCCCACGATTTGTTGACCGCGTGTATTTTCTGGCCCGCGAGTTCAAAGACCCGGTTAACCTTCTTTGAGAGCTTCTTTGGTGTGAGTTTGGCGTCGATCTTCATAAAATGGAACGCGCACCGTAGCGGGATTTCCCCTCGTGAAACAAGGGCGAAAAGAAGACGTGCTAGGCGCTTTAGGTGAAGGCACGAGACTTGCAGGGGCAATAACTTCGACGGATAGTTGGGAATGCTTGAGCGAGTCCTACACACCTAACGATAATCACTATTATGTTATTCGAGGAGGCTGATCAGGTGAAAATCATAATGAGAAGCGCATATGAACAACGAAGCACAGCAGATCATTACTAGGCTCCGTCTGAAAACTCTGCCCAATGAGGGAGGTTATTTCCGGCGAACGTGGACAGGAACCGCTTGTTCAAAGGGCAACCCACGGCCCATAGGCACGGCGATTATTTTTCTGATCACGCGCGAAGAGTTTTCTGCTCTTCATCGTTTGGAGACAGATGAGGTCTGGCATTTCTATGCGGGTGATCCGGTCGAGCTCGTGCAACTGGATGCCGCAAACCAAAACATGAGAAAGGATATCTTGGGCGGCGATACCCTTGCCGGACAGATTTCCCAAATCGTCGTGACCGGCGGCGCATGGCAAGGTGCGCGATTGGCGGCGGAAAAACAGGGTTGGGCGCTGCTGGGTTGCACGATGAGCCCCGGTTGGGATCAGCGAGAATTTACGTTGGGCGATCGCGAATTTTTGCTCGAACTATTCCCAAATACCGCGCCGGAGATCCACGGATTAACGCGATGATTTTTTGACAGAGCCACCCTACCCCAGCACTCTCCACTCTCTTATGACCCTCGCCGATCTCAGACCAGCCTGCAGCTTAGGATCATGAGTAAATCCACTCCCAAGAAAAAACCGCCGAACGCTAGCCTTCTGGCCTCGTCTCTCCAAGCATTGGGCGAAGGAGTATTGGTCGCGGAGCGGAAGCTACTGAAAGGCGGGCTGCGAATCAGCTATATAAACGACATGCTCTTGAAGATGACCGGCTATCAATCCGAAGATTTAGTCGGCCACGGGCACGGAATAATTCACGTGGAAAAAACTGATCGAATGCGTCTCGCTCGATGGTTGCGCGCGCCTAATCCCAGTCGGCCTTTATTGGGTGAAGGTTTTTTGAGACGACAGGACGATTCCACGCTCTATGCCGCCTGGGGCTTCAGTACAGTCAAAGACAGTGAAGGCAAAGTCACCCATATCGTGGCTGCCTATCGGGACACCACCGAGAAACGCAATCTGCAGCAAATGCTCAACCACACCCAGCAACTTGAGGCCGTTGGACGGTTGGCTGGTGGAGTCGCTCACGATTTCAATAATCTGATTTCCGTGATCAACGGTTACTGCGAGATGCTCGCCTCAGATCTTTCGGATCAACCTCAAGCTCTGCGCGAGGTGACCGAAATTCATAACGCCGGACTTAAGGCCGCCAAGCTCACTCGGCAGTTGCTCGCATTTGGTCGCCGCCAGCCGCTGAACACTCAGGTGCTCAATCTGAACCAAATGGTGAATGACAATGCCGGGATTCTCACTCGCCTCCTCCACTCAACTGGAGTCCTCAAATTGGATCTCGATTCGAAGCTCAGCAATGTGCGCACCGACCACGCTCAATTTCAGCAGGTCTTGCTCAATCTCACGCTGAATGCCCGTGATGCCTTGCGCGACAATGGCCGCGTAACGATCACGACGGAGAATCGTCAGATCAAAGGGCATCAAAACCGCCGGGCCGCTGATCTGACTCCGGGAAACTACGTGGTGATTTCCGTACAGGACAATGGCACGGGGATGGATGAAAACACGCAGAAGCATCTCTTCGAACCGTTCTTCACCACCAAGTCCGAAGGCAAAGGCTCGGGACTAGGACTCGCGATGATTTATGGTGTGGTGCAGCAAAGTAGCGGCACGATCCGTGTTCACAGTGAGATTTTAGTCGGCTCCACTTTTGAAATCATTCTCCCTGCCGTGGACGCAAAGATCGCTCCCTCACCGGTTCAAACCCAAGCGCCACTTTCCTCTCTCCCTTCAACCAAGGGCAACGAAAGTGTGCTCGTAGTCGAAGAAGACGATGTGTTGCGTAAAATGGTCGCGGGCATGCTCACGGCCGATGGCTACCGCGCAATGGATGCCCGCACGACGAGTGAAGGTCTCACTCTGGCCAAAGAAGCGTCGCGACCGATCCAACTTCTGATCATCAATCTCGCGGGCGACGGCGAGAAGATGGCCAAGGCGTTGCATAAAAAACACCCCGACCTGCGCATCCTGAACGCCTGCAATCAAGGGGCGAAGCATTCGCCCAAATGGATTGAGGCCAAATATCTGGCAACCATGACCAAACCGTTTGCCCTGAGTGAACTCTTGAAAGCAAGCCGCGGTTTGCTGGATGCGTAACGAGTTTTACGACCGTCTCTGAATCGTCGCCATGCAATTGGATATTCTGCCGTTTCGCACCGCCTCCGCTGCTGAAAATATGGCGATGGATTTTCTGCTGTTGCGGCGCTACCCGCAACCTCACGCGCGTTTCCGGCACTACGAATGGCATCGGTCAGCATTCACCTTTGGCTACAGTCAGAAGATCGCCTTCGTGCACGAGCAACTGGCCGCAGAAGCCGATGAATCGTTCGATCTGTGTCGCCGCCCGACCGGAGGTGGCATTGTCGATCATCGTGAAGATTGGACTTACTCGCTAATCATCCCGCGTGGCCATGCCCTCGAAGAAGCCCGCGCAGCAGACAGCTATCGAGAGATTCACGTCGCGCTGGCAGCTGCTCTGCAAAAGCAAGGTGTGGCGGCTGAGGTGCAGACCGAATGCGAACCTCCCGAAGAGGGTAAATCTTGCGGGCTCAGCGGCGTGTGCTTTCAACGCGCCGAACGCTTCGATGTCGTTCATAGTGGCAGCGGAGCAAAGATCGCCGGCGCCGCCCAGAAGCGAAACAAGAACGGACTCCTTTTTCAGGGCTCACTGTGGCGACCCGCCGTGCAAGCGCAGATCGATTGGGCTACGCTGGAAGAAGACTTCATCCAAGACCTCGCGAAATCACTGGAATGCGAAACGGTCTACACCCCATGGCCGGAATTTGCCGAAGGAGAAATCGACGGATTGATCGAACAATACTCCTCGACTGAGTGGCTCAAATATCGCTGATCTATTTCCCTGCCGGTTGAGCTGGAACAACCACTTGCTCAATCGGAGTCGCCGGAGCGGATTGCCAGAAGTAGCGGCCACGACTGTTGTGATCTCGACGAATCGCCATCGCCGCGACGACGACCAACACTAAAAATAGAATCCAGAATCGCAGTGAGCTGCGCTTCTCCGCGTAAGGGTCGCCGAGAATACGAATCGAATTTTTCGGCAGCACCGCTTTGTCGGTCAGTGCGGTACCGAATGGCACGGTGATCTTCACGCGTCCATTGATCGCCCAACCATTCGCATCAAGGATCGGACCCAAATTGCGCTGACGAAGCTTAATCCAAGCGATCAGCATCGAGGGACCGGAGATGGCGAGAACCACTCCGAGGATCCCGAGTGGCATAAACAAACCGAGGCCAAGAAATCCGGCGACGAACCCACCCATCAAGGTGCCAATGGCACCTAAACCAACGCCGAGTGCGGCCACGGTGCCGACTTCAAAAGTAGGTTTGTTGGTCGGTTTGCCCGTGGGAGTTTTACCGGTGGCCGCTGTGTCGACCGTAGCCACCGCGGCGGTTTCCAACTTGCTGGTTGCAGCGCTATCGGCAGCCGCCGCGCGCTTGGCGACTTGCTCTTCGATGAAGCGAACAAACTTTTTGTAAGGCGACCAGAAGGCCTGCCGGATACTGATCGGGCTCTCGATCAACTTGATAATCGTCGCATCCCAATCGACTCCTTTGCGGTCATAGAAAATACCATGACGACCGAGAAAAATATAATCGCTATCACCCTGGGTGAAACACGCGGCGACATTCATCTTTACACCGTTGGGTCGCGTGCATTCCACGTAAGCGATGTAGGCCTTACTCATCGCGGCGAGCGTCGCGTGAGTCGCGGGATTATCTACCCGCACGCACAGATCGCAGGAGCGACTATCGAGATAAAGGGTGCCCGCTTGAAAAACCGCTTTCGTCTGGATCGAATAGAAATCGGCAAAGTTCACAAAATTGTGTAACAGCGCACGTAAATCGCGGTGATAACGCACCAAACGATCTACCGCGGAGATCGCCTTAAACTCAGGCTCGAGGGCTTTGTCTTTCGCCAGCAGGGCGGTGAGTTCATCGCGGCCTTTGCCGGCTAAAATTTCCTTAGCTCGCGCGAGTCCAAGCTTCTCCACCGTAGAACCGGCCTTGCCGCCCAACCAAGTTTCATAAGCCGCAAACTTGGAGTTAAGCTCGCGCCATTCTTTGGAGGTGAGTGAAGTTTTCTCTTCGCCAAAAATTGGGGCGACCGCCGCACTATGCAGTGCCGTCAGAGTCGCGACCCACGCCGGATTAACTTCATCCAAAAGTGGGAGCGTGCGCTGTGAATTGATTCGAGCCAACGGGAACTCCGCAACTTCCTCCGCCGTGATGCGCAGGTCTTTCGCCGCCAACGCTAAAAATTCAGTTTCACTTTGATTCAGGGCGGCAATCGCGCGCTCATCATAGGCCGCCAAACGACAAAGCGCGTAGAAATCTTCCACCTTGCCGCGCACGGCTTTGATCGCACTGCAGGCGGCATCAGTCGCGTCGCCGAGAATCGCGATATCCTTAGAACCACTCTGCCCCACCCAAGTCACATAAGCGGTGAGTTCCGCGAAAAACTTGTTCACCTGATCTTCGGTGACACCGGTCGAGCCCGTGCGATCGATACTCCCCCCCAAGCACTGCACGATATCTTTGATCAACGCCTGCGCATCGACGTCCTCGGTCGCGTCGGGCGGGATCACTCCATCTCCATTTAAGGCTCCAGCGGAAAAGATACGGGCGGTATCGGCGGCTTCCGCCACGGTGATCGCGGTGGCATCGGGTTTGCCTAAATTTATGAGGATCTGGCGCGCCGAGGAAACGAGCACCTTTCCTTCCGGGGTGGCATCGTTGATCGCATCGAGCGGCAACGGGTCATTCCCTTGCAAAAAGATTCCGGCATCCTTCACGCGATCTGTGCCCCACTTCACTGCGGCTAACAATTCGGGAGCGCGAATCTGTCCGTCGCCATCCGCATCGATCAGCGCGAGCGTCTTCTCATCCAAGCTTAATCGTTTAACCGGACAGCTCAGCGCGACCCAAAGCTTTTGGTTGAGCTGAGACAGAGCGAGCAGGTCGGCACCTGTTTCAAGGGCCACTTGAGCGAGGCCACCAGTGCGAAAAAATTTCCAAACGTGAGGTGAAGACATGGGGAGTTGTCGAAGAAAGTGGCAGATTTACCGACTATGACAACTCACGAGCAAGTGGTAATCATTTGCGGGTCAGCGTAATCACGCACTCCAGATGACGAGTCTGCGGAAACAGATCGAGGGGCTGCACCGCTGTGAGCTCGTAACCGGTGGCTTGCTCATCTTCCTCGCGGGTGCCGAGCAAATGGCGGAGGTCGCGCATCTGGGTGGCCGGATCGCAGGACACGTAAACAATCGTGCGCGGGCCATAAGCCACGAGTTGATTGAGAAACGCCTCATCGCAGCCCTTGCGCGGCGGATCGATAATCACCGCCGTATCCTTGGCGACGAACTCCAGACCGGCAAAAATAGCTGAAGCATCGCTCGCGAGAAAATTCACGTTCTCAATCCCGTTAGCAGTGGCATTCTCTTTCGCCCAGACAATTGACGATTCGCTAATCTCAACTCCCGCGACCTGCTTGAAAGCAGAGGCTGCGCTGAGGGCAAACAACCCACTGCCACAATAGGCATCCACGAGATAGGTCGCGCCATGTGCAGAGGCCTGTTCACGCACATAGCTGGTAAACGCCGGCAGGATGAAGGGATTATTCTGAAAGAAATCCCGCGCAAGGAAACGCAGCTTCAGATCGCCTACTGTTTCCGTGATCACATGATCAAACGCTGTCGCGACTTCGCCACCGGCGTCGCGAAGTAAAAGGGTCGCGCCACGTTTATAAGTGTCCTTGTTCGCGATCACCTCGTCGCGGGCTTGCGGGAGCCGCTCGTTGATCGCCTCGGTCGCGATATCGCAGCGCAGCACATCAACGATATTTGAACGCGTGCCCAATTGCAGAAACCCAATCGGCATCGTGCCATCTTGACGAGGAGGGTTGAAATGTGGCGTGATTTTGGAGCGGTAGTTAAACTCCTTCGGCGAACCAATGACCGGCGCGACGGGAAAAGTAATGTCTGCCATGTGCTCAAGCAGCTCTTCGACTTGCTGGCGTTTCCAGACTAACTGCTCCAGGTAAACTAGATGCTGATATTGGCAACCTCCGCAAAGACCAAACAACGAACAGCGCGGCTCGACGCGATGAGGCGATGGCGTGAGCACTTCGACTAGATCAGCTTCCGAATAGTTCTTCTGATTACGAAAAATACGCGCGCGCACCCGTTCACCTGGCAGCGTGGAGGGCACCATGACTACCCAGCCTTCGGATTTTGGATTTTCCGAGCCACCATCCCCAGAATTCTCAACATCCGGCAAAGCGATTCGGGCGAGCCCTACACCACGATTCGTCAGGGTATGAATCTCGAGCTCCAGCTCGTGATGATAGGGAAAAGGATGGTCTCGGAATTTTCTTGGTTGGCCCACGGAATACACAGAACACACGGAGGTTCGGGATAAAAGGAAATTGCTGAGCCATGTTTCAATGTATTCCGTGTGTTCCGTGGGCACTCCTCCGGAAAAAATCTCCAGTCTCCAAAATCCTCGCGTGAAACAACTCGTGAAGTTGCGTGATCGGCGCCCTCGGGATGTGGCGGGCGTATTCATGGTCGAGGGGTATCGCCAGATCCGACGCGCGCTCGAAAAAGACGTCACTTTGCAAGAGCTCTACTTCTGTCCCGATTGGTTTCTGGGTGAAAATGAAACCGCTTTGATTGCACAGGCCAAAGAATCCGGCGCGCTTTTGATCGAACTGTCGAAGGATGCTTTTGCTAAAGTCGCCTACCGCGAACGCCCTGATGGTCTGCTCGCACTCGCGCCTCAGTGGAGGAACACCTTAGATGATCTCAAATTATCCACTGAGCCATTTCTGCTGGTCGTCGAAGCGATCGAGAAACCGGGTAATCTCGGCACGATCCTGCGCAGCGCCGATGCGGCGGGTTGCGATGGAGTAATCGTGTGCGATCCGGTGACAGATATTTTCAATCCCAATGTCGTGCGCGCCTCGACCGGTGTGCTGTTCTCCGTGCCACTAGTCGTCGCGGAGAGCGAGCAAGTGCACGAGTGGCTGAAGTCGAAGAACATCCGCACGGTCGCGACTACTCCCGCCGCGGAAAAACTCTACACCGAGACCGATCTGCGCGGCTCGATGGCGGTGATCATGGGCAGCGAGCAATACGGGTTGAGCGATTTCTGGTTACAGAATGCCGATGCACCCGTGCGCATTCCCATGGCCGGTCAGGCCGACTCTCTCAACGTGGCGATGGCCACGATCATCACCCTTTTCGAAGCGGTCCGTCAGCGGGATCAGTGAGCAACTGGACAACCAAAATCCGGTAAACCGGAAGCAGTGCGACGGCCATGATGAGTTTAACTCCGAGATCGCCCGTCGCGAGGTGAAGCCAACTCATCGCTGTGCCCGCAAAAGCGAGGCTGAAGAAAATCGCCGTATCCACCACCGAGGCGATGCACGATCCGAGAAAGGGCGCTTTCCACCAAGAGGCTTGCCGCAGTTTATTAAACACCGCCACGTCGAGAAGCTGCGAGACGAGGAAGGCGGTGCCCGAGGCGAGCGCGATACGTAACGGCGCCATCATGGCAGAGCTGGCCAGCCCGATTGCGAAGCCGATCAGAGCGATCCGACGAGCCTGCGCTGCGCCGAAAATCCGATTACACACATCGGTGATGAAGTAGGCGACCGGATAGAAAAACGCACCCCAAGTGAGCCATGCATTGATCGGGTATTGCACCAATACATTGGAGATCAGAACGATGCCCGCCATCGCGAGCGCAGGAGAAATGAGTTGTCGTGACATCAAGAAATAGTGCGGGAAGAGTTTTGATAAGAAGCGATCAATTCGGCGGTGCCAGCAGCCATGCTGATGCGTGGCGCGTAGTTCAGATCGCGCTTGGCGGCATCGAGATTGAACCAGTGATCAGTAGCGAGTTCCTTTGCAATAAAACGCGTCATCGGCGGTTCGCCGGATTTGCGTAAGAGCCGCCAGAGCATTTCGCAAACACCGCCAATCGCCGAAGCGGAACCGAGTGAGATACTTTTCGTAACCTGTGGTTTTCCGAGAGCGGTGATCAATTGATTAATCCAATCCCAAAGCACCACTGGTTCATCGTTCGTGATAAAGTAGGTGCGACCTGCGGCTCGACCATCGGCTCGCTTGAGGGCTTGTTCAGCAAGTAGATGCGCATCAACGGCATTGCTCACATGAACCATATCGACGCGATTCTGTCCGCTGCCAATAATGCGTAACTTTCCGGCCTCCGCTCGGGCGAGGACGCGTGGCACTAAGTGCGGATCCCCCACTCCCCAAATCAAATGCGGACGCAGCGCCACGGTTAGCAACTCGTCGCCATTAGCCGCGAGCACTTCGCTCTCGGCGATCGCTTTGGTGAGCGGATACGGACTCGGGCAATCGGTCGTGAGCGGTAGGCTTTCGTCGCTACCGCGATGATCGAGACCGTTATAAATCACGCTCGGCGTGCTCGTGTGGATGAAACGTTTCACCCCATGTTTTTTCGCACCAGCCAGAAGGGCGCGAGTGCCGAGAATATTGGTCCGGTAAAACTCATCGTAAGGTCCCCAAACGCCCACGCGCGCGGCGACATGAAAGATCGTTTCCATTCCCGCGCAGGCCGATTCGACGGCAGCGGCGTCATCGAGCGAAGTATTTATAAACTTCACGCCACGCGCCTGTAAGTCAGACGACGTCGAACGGCTCAGCACAGTAACCTGACGCCCCTCTTCGAGTAGGCGTTCAACAAGTCTGCGACCCAGAAATCCGGTTCCTCCAGTGACGAGCGTGCTCATCGCTTAGGGTCACTTTCGAAGCCTTTGGCCGTCGCAGCCCATTCGGCGAGTTTCAGGCGGTGGATTTTGGCGTTATGTCGGATATCCACCGGAAGCTTGGGATGAAAAAAGAAGGTATTGATGTTGGACGTGTGAACGTGAGAACGTGCCAGATGTCGTAACTCGCGAGCAAGCGCCCGAGCCTCATGCGAATCTTGGATATCTAGTTCAACCACGATCGCCAGTTTTTGTTTTCCCGGGAGCCCCAGTGCGATCAGGGCGCATCGTGAAATTCTGCTATGCGCCCGGAAAACTTGCTCACAGGGCTCAGTAAACATGGAGCCCGTGGGCTGCTGAACACGCTCCACTTTGCGGCCGCAAAACCAGAGTCGGCCTTCCGCATCCAGAAACCCACAGTCACCCATGCGATGCCAAATAGTATCACCATCTCGGATTTTGGCTTCCAGCGTCGCGCGCGGACGAGCGTCGTAAGTTTTAGTCACAACCGGACCGCGCACGATGATTTCACCAATCTCACCGGTGATCATTTCTTCGGTGTCGTTAAACGTTTCAAGCGGACCATCGACAATGTTGATGATCTTTACTTCGATCTCCGGCAAAGGTCGCCCGACACATGCTCCGTCAACCGTCTCGGGATCGATCTCACTCGCTGAAACAGAACTCACAGGTAGTGATTCGGTGGCGCCATAGGGACTCTGGAGAGTGCCGTTGGGCATCCAACGTGCGGGCTGATCCCATAACGCGGCAGGCACGGGAGCACCAGCGCAAAGCACGCGCTTCAAACTGGGCAAAGTGATCTTATTCGCGAGGCAGTGTTGCTGGATCTTACTCCACAGCGTGGGCGAGCCGAATGAATTGGTGACCCCCTCCTGCAGGATAGCCTGCACGATCTTGGCAGGATCCACTTCGGCCGGTCGGCGCGGATCGATCTCAGGCACAATCGTAGTCATGCCGAGTGCAGGATTGAAGAGCGCGAAGATCGGCAGCATCGGAAGATCGATCTCGCCGGGCTCGATCTTGTAGTGCTCGCGAATCAACCGCACCTGAGCTTCGAACATCCCGTGCTCGTAGCAGACGCCCTTGGGCGCTCCCGTCGAACCGCTGGTGAAGAGAATCGCCGCCAGCTCATCCGAGGCCACTTCGGCCGGGGCAAACTGATCAACCTTTTTCGAATTTTTCGACGTGAGTTGTGCGGTTTCAGAACTCCACGCCGAGACTCGCACTTTTACGGACCAAAATGTGCGCAAGAATACGCGGCTGAGAAATTGAGCGAGGGGAATACCGACCAACGCGCGCGGCTGCGAACGGCCCACGCAACGCAGGAAACTTTTTAGGCCCATCCCCGGATCGATCACGATCGGCACCGCTCCGAGCTTGAAGAGCGCGAAGACCGCCGCGATGAGAGGGAGGCCCTGCTTAACCATGATCAAAGTGCGATCACCACGCTCTACTCCGGCTTTGCTAAGCCGCGCACACCAAGCGTTTACCTCCGCATCGAGTTCGGCAAAGCTCAGCGAAAGATAATCAATCGCACCATCCGTCCTGCGACCGCGCGCCACTTTCAAGGCGGGCTGATCGGGCTGACGCACCGCCATCAGCGGAAGGTGGCGCGCGATGTTGGCAGAGGCGGTCATGAAGAAAACTCGGTCAGGCCTGTTTTAACGCCGGTTCGTCGCGGATCAAATCAGCCTGCCAGGCCAATAACACTTCGTCGATTTGCTCGGGATTACGAGCAATGCGCGCGAGCTGGTTGCGGTTGGCAATCAAAGTGGGCTCAATCTTGAGCTTGGCCGACACGCGGTCGCGATCTGCTTTAATGCGATCCTGCAGCTGCACTTCACGTTCGGTGAGTGGAGCATTGTTGGGATCGCGCTTTCGCTTGCGGCGAGGCAATGACGCAGGGTCGCGAGCCAATCCGGCAGCGACGGCTTTGCGAAGTGACGGCAACAGACGGTCGTGACGACGTCCCAGATGAACGGTCGCCAAGATCGTCTCCAGCGACTCACCCTCTTCCGCGGCATGACAGATTTTCAGCAGACGCTCGTTGTTGCAGGTCTTGAATGGGGGCACATCGATTCGCTCGGCGGTCTTTTCGCGCCAGTGCCAAATTTCATACATCACACTGAGCCCGGCACCGCGCAGGCGATCGCTCTTGCCAAGGCGCCAGGCATTTTCATCGCGCGGGGCAAATCCCGTGAGCCCGGATTCGATCTGGGCTTCGCATTGCTGACGGAGCCAATCTGTGCGCTTCAGTTTCTTGAGATCGCGCATCAGAATATCACGCAAGGCCGGCAGGTGCCACACATCGAGCGCGGCGTAATCGAGCATCTTTTTCGTAAGCGGCCGCTTCGACCAATTGGCCTTCTGCGACTCCTTCGAAAGTTTTACCGCAAAGTGATCCTCCAGCAGCGAAGCGAGACCGACCCGGGGAAGGTTAACCAACTGCGCCGCCAGCATCGTATCGAACATGCTCTTGGGGCGGAATTCGCAGAAATCGTGCAGCAGGCGGATATCGAAATCGCTGCCGTGCATGAGCAGGTGTTTCTCTTTCAAGCGCGCCCAAAGTCCGTCGAGCTTCAGCCCGGCAAGCACGTCGACCATGAAAACTTCCTTGCCCACCAAAAATTGGAGCAGGCAGACGCGGGTCTTGTAGTGAAACATGTTGTCCGCCTCGGTATCGAGGGAGACTTCGTCCACCTGATCGAGCGCTTGGAGCAAGGGCGCAAGCTGGTTTTGTTGATCAATCAGCAGGTATTGAGGAGGAATCGGGCTCACTTTGATATTTAGAAGGCGCCGCACGGGCACGGGAAGATAACGCGAAATCATATTAGGCCCAGGCGCTTAAAAAGGCATCCGTCAATTGCGGGAGTTGGTTACTGTAGCCACCTTCCAGCACAGCGGCAGTCGGCAGCCCGGCTGCTTTGAGCCAGGAGCCGAGAGTGGCAAAGTCTTCTGTTTCCAAGGTCATATCGGTAATTGGATCGTGCACGAAGGCATCGAATCCTGCAGATACGAGCACAAGTTCAGGGTGAAAAGCGAGCACGGCTTCCCAAGATTCACGCAAGGCCTTCAGATGCACGCCACGCGGGCTTTGCGGCGCGACCGGCCAATTGCAGCAATTATCAAAACTCTCTGTGCCGGTGCCGGGATAACCGGGATATTGGTGAACCGATGAAAACAGCACGTCATCACGTCCATGCAGGATGGCTTCGGTGCCATTGCCGTGGTGTGCATCGAAATCCCAGATTGCGACGCGCCCTACTCCCTGCGATTGCGCATGAAGTGCGGCAATCGCGATGTGGTTGAGATAACAAAAGCCCATCGCTTGCCCGGAGGTCGCATGATGTCCGGGCGGACGCATTAACGAAAAGGCCTTCTGCCCACTCCGCGCATGATCGGCCGCCGCCATGGCCGCGCCCGCCGCGCGTCTGGCGTGATCAAAAATATGATCAAAATAAGGCGTATCCGGATCGAAGTCTGCTGAAATCTGGAAACGCTCCAGATGGGCTTCAAGATGGACGAGTCGCAGAATCTCTTCGGAGGCGGGCGGAGCGATTTGCCAAACCCATTCGGGATGCGTTTCGCGCAAATGAGCCGAGGTGCGGAGCGTGCGGGCCGGTTGCTCCGGCCGCGCGGAAGAACCGTAATCAGAACATCGTGGATCGTGGAAAATCTGCATCATTTCTTTCTCGTTATTAATAATCCTTATCTTTCTCCCAAAATAAGCCGCGAAGAGAAAGATTAAGATAATGAGGAAAGATTGCAGGATCAATCGCACCGAGTATTCCGAAAGGATGAAAGTAGTCGTGCTATGTTCCGGAGGGATGGATTCAGTGACCGCACTTCATCGTGCTCACGAAGAACATGAAGTAGCAGCGGTGATCAGTTTTGACTACGGCTCGAAGCATAATCACCGCGAACTACCCTTTGCCAAGAAACACGCAAAACAGCTCGGAGTGCGATATGAGAGTATCCCCTTGGATTTTGTGAACCGACTCTTCGATTCCGATTTACTGAAAAGCGGAGGCGAGATCCCGGAGGGGCATTACGAAGCGGAGAGCATGAAGAAGACCGTCGTGCCGTTTCGAAATGCGATCATGCTCTCGATCGCCTGCGGTTTCGCGGAAAGTGTCGAGGCTGAGGGTCTTGTGATTGGCGCACATGATGGCGACCACGCGATCTACCCGGATTGCCGAGAGCCGTTCATGCAGGCGATGAGCAATGCAATGCTCCTCGGCACCTATGCCAAAATTAAACTCCTGCGCCCTTTCATCGAAATGTCCAAAGCAGATATCGCCCTAGAGGGAACCCGGCTCGGAATCGATTTTGCACAAACCTGGTCTTGCTATCAGGGCGGCGAAAAACACTGCGGAAAATGCGGCACCTGCGTGGAAAGACGCGAGGCCTTTGCTCTGGCGGGAATCGCCGATCCCACGGTATACGCGACTCAAGAACCGCTCCCTCAATCATAATTTGTTCACATCGAGCATGGAGCCCATCACCAGAGATTTGCTCAATTGTAGGGCGGGGTCTCCGAACCCCGCCATCGAACAACCAAAGACCTCCAAGGCGGGGTTCGGAGACCCCGCCCTACAATAATTCATCGTTTCAATGCTGATCTCGGAAATATTCTATTCGGTGCAAGGAGAAGGCGAACTGACCGGAGTGCCCTCAGTGTTCGTGCGCGCGAGCGGATGCAATCTGCGCTGCAATTGGTGCGATACGCCCTACGCTTCATGGAATCCGGAAGGGACGCAGATGGACGTCAGGGAAATCACGTCGAAGGTGCAATCGTTTGCTGCCGCGCAACATGTGGTGCTGACCGGCGGTGAGCCGATGGTCGCGAAAGAAATGGCCGAGCTCGCGACAAAACTTAAGCAATTGGGCTATCACCTCACCATCGAAACCGCCGCAACCATTGCTCCAAATAATATCGACTGCGACCTGGCCTCGCTTTCACCCAAGCTAAGCAATTCGGCGCCGGATGAGCGGTTGAGCGATTCGTGGCGGGAAAAACACGAAGCGCTACGTTGGCAGCCGAAGGTGGTGCGAGAGTGGATCTCAAACTACGATTATCAGTTTAAGTTCGTTGTGGCAGAGGAATCGGATGTCGCGGAAATGGAAACGATGCTCGGCGATCTCAAGGTAGAGATTCCGAAGCCTAAGATCATGCTGATGCCGGAAGGAGTCACCATGGAGGTGTTGCGTAAACGAACGAGTTGGCTGGCCGAATTGTGCAAGTCACGCGGCTATCGCTTCGCGCATCGGCTGCAGATCGAGCTGTATGGCGACACCCGTGGCACATGAGTCATCCCCCACCTCACGATACGCTACCGATACCCCGAAAACTCTCCGAGGAATTAGCGGAACTACGCGAACACGTCGGCACCCGCGCGGTGACCCTGCGCGAGGTAATCTACCGACTGCGTGGTCGCGCATATTCACTACTTCTGATTCTACTGTGCCTCCCTTTCACTCAACCAATCCCCTTGCCCGGCTTGTCCACACCGATCGGTTTGGCGATCGCGTTTATCGCGATGCGACTCGCATTGGGACAACGCCCGTGGTTGCCAAAAAAACTCCAACGTAAGGTTTTGCCCGCCGGTTTTTTCGAAAAGGTCTTCGCCGTCGCCGCATGGGTGTTACGCATCCTCGAATCATTTCTGCGTCCTCGTTGGCCATTGATCTGCGCTAATCGTCGCACGCTGCAAATACACGCGGTCTTCATGCTGATCGCCGCTTTGGTGCTGCTACTCCCGCTCCCCATTCCGTTTAGCAACACCTTCCCCGGCTGGACGATTCTGCTGATCGCCGCCGGTATGCTCGAACGCGACGGACTGTTTATTCTGCTCGGCTATGTGACCTTTGCCGTGGGTGCGCTCTACTTCATCCTGCTGGGTGAAGCCGCTCAGCAAATGTTCAACGCGATGATACGTTGGTTTACCGGCTGAGCAGAAAGCGGCGACGAATCACAACCAAGCTGAGTGCGCTGATGCCAAAAATGAGAGCGACCGTTGAAGGCTCAGGCACCGCTGAATAACCAATATCTCGCAGACCCGCGATATCGAGTGCGGTGATGTATTTACGCTCATTCGCCGCTATATTAGGATCCATCGCAGCCTCTTGAGTCGTCTCGGATCCATATACCGTGCTCTGGGTGTTTTCAGCCCAATGCCCATTACCACTGGAGAGCGTGGGGTTACTGCCAAAAAGCGCCGTGGCATAGGTGCCGTTAAACTCGCCCGGATCACCGTTATCAACGAGGTTGGTCCATGAATCCGTCGTGCCGAAGCCCATTACATGGATGATCTCATGGATCGCGACGGAAAAGAAATCAAACGCGCTACCCATGGCCTCAACCGTGTTAATATCCGAATCAAAATACCACGAAGTCGCGGTATCGAAAGTTAATGAACCGCCCCAACCCGTATTAAAGGTGCCATTACCGCGATAACGGATATCACTAAACCAATCACCATAGCCGCTCGCCGAGAATCCACCTGCCCCACCCTGACCGAGGGTCGAACCGCCTAGAGCTCTGCCACCGGCGTAGATCGTATAAACGTTAGCCGCATAAGTTGGATTTGTAATCGCTTGAGCGCTTCCATCTCCCGGATTAGTGAAAGTCGCGTCCCATGTATTTGGCTGCGCAGCACCAGGAGTGGGTGTAATCGCGTTAAGACTAGTCTGACTGAAGATGTTGCTGATGTAAGTGCCCGCCGACTCCAGGTAAGTCTGCCGACCTGAATTGCTACCCGTGAAAAAATTATTCGTATCGTAGCTGTAATCAAAAGCGAAAGTAAATTGCGCCTGAGCCGATACCGCCAAGAACATGAAAATGGGGAGGAGTTTTTCATCTGAGAGAAAATGTAAACGGGTGTCAGAAAGCAGGGCAATTCCGTTTTATGATCGTGATCATCTACTTAGCTCGCTTTACAATCTCTTCATCACTATGGCTAACCCATGAATAGCACCCGAAGAGAACAAACGCCCAACATTCTGATGATCGTGGCGGATGATCATCGTCATGACTGTTTGCACGGAGATCGTGTCAAAGGACCCGCGACGCCGACGTTGGATCATCTCGCGGAGAACGGCACGGAATTTACCGGAGCGCGCATCATGGGTGGCGACACCCAGGCGGTTTGTGTGCCGAGTCGCGCCGCGTTGCTCACGGGTTGCGGCTCACGTCGCGCCTTGGCGACACCGCATTCCAGTGATTTTCGAGAGCGGCAATGCCTCGCACCCGATCGCGTGCTCCTTGGTGAAGCATTGGGCCAAGCCGGCTACCGCACTCACGTAGTCGGCAAGTGGCACAATGATCCGGCAGCGCTCAATCGCTGCTTCCAATCCGGCGACGCCCTCTTTCTTGGCGGCATGAGTGAGCACGAAAACCCCACGCTTCACGCTTATGATCCCAGCGGGCGCTATGAAACCGCGAAGGCAAAACCGGCGGACGGGTTTTCCTCGGAACTGTTTGCGAACGCGTCGATTGATTTCATTGAGAAAACAAAAACAAACGACGCGCCCTTCTTTCTCTATTGCGCCTTCACCTCGCCCCACGATCCGCGCACGCCACCGGCTAAATACCGCGAGCGATACGATGATGAGAAGCTCGTTCTCCCCGCCAATTTCCTCGCCCAGCATCCCTTCGACAACGGCGAGCTCAACGTGCGCGACGAACAACTCGAGTCCACCCCGCGCGACCCGGCCGCGTTGCGCCGGCATCGCGGCGACTATTACGGCATGATCGAACATCACGATCACCAAATTGGACGCATGATCGCCGCACTGGAACAAAGCGGACAACTCGAGAACACGATCATCGTCTACGTCTCCGACCACGGCCTCGCGCTCGGTTCCCACGGCCTGATGGGAAAACAAAATCTCTACGAACACAGCATCCGCGTGCCGCTCATTATGAGCGGTCCCGGTGTGCCTGTTGAGCAAACCGCGACACGCGACGTCTATTCGCACCGATTGATGGCGACCCTAAGCGACTTGGCCAACGTAACGGTTCCGACCACGGTTGATACTGCTTCACTCTGGCCAACAGAAAAGACCGACTCCGAATATCACTACGCTCACTATTTCGACATGCAGCGCATGATCAAAGACAAGCGCTGGAAACTGATCCGCTATCAAGTCGATGGCACGATCCGAGAGCAGTTATTCGATCTGGCCAACGACCCGCACGAACTCGACGACTTAATAAGCGATCCCGCTACCCAACCACACCGCAACCGCTTGAGCGCGGCCCTGGAGAAATGGTGGGCAAGCTACGTCTGATCTAAAACTCGTCGTAGGCGATTTGGGTGGGGGCGACGCCTAGTTTTGTGAGCATCGTCGTGCAGGCTTTGATCATCATCGGTGGGCCACAGAGATAATATTCAATACTAACTGGATTGGCGTGCTCGCGCAGATGGTTTTCGAGGACGACTTCGTGGATGAATCCGGTGTGACCCGTCCACGCGTCCTCCGGTTGCGGGTCGGAGAGCGCGAGATGGAAGGAGAAATTGGGATGGGCCTGATCGAGCGATGTGAAATAATCATCATAGAAGATTTCCTGCTTCGACCGCGCCCCATACCAGTAGCTGATTTTACGGTGGGAGTTTTCCGTTTCGAGCAAATGCGAGAGATGCGCGCGAAGCGGGGCCATGCCGGCACCACCGCCAATGTAGACGGCTTCCTTTTGAGTGGGCTTGAGATGAAAATCACCGAAGGGACCGATCGCGCTGACGATATCGCCCGGCTTGAGATTAAACACATAAGCCGAACCGATGCCCGGTGGGCAATCCTGACCCGGAGGCGGCGTGGCGATGCGCACGTTGAAACGAAGGGTATTCTCGGTCGCGGCATTGCTCGCGAGTGAGTAGTTGTTGCGCCGGCCGGCTTTCGGATTCTTCGCCACGAGATCGAAGACGTGCTGGGCCTCCCAAACTTTCGCAAAAGGCTCGGGGATGTCGAAGTCGCGAAACTTAATTTCGTCGTAGGTCGGAATATCGATCTGCAGATAGTCACCGGGGGTAAAAGCGATGGGTTCGCTGGAATCAATTGGCTCGAGCACGAGCTCTTTGATGAACGTCGCGACGCTACGATTGGAAACCACGCGGAGTTGATAAGCCTTTTGCTCGCGCGCCCCTACTCCACCGGCGTCGAGCAAGTTGAGCCAAAGACGACCGCTGCGCTCTTCCAATGGATAAGTAGCGAGACCGCGACAGATCGGTGAACGTGCGGGAGAACCGTCAGCGAGATTGAAGCGACCGTTGTGCTTCGGACATTCAATGATCTTCCCCTTCACGAGTCCGTTGGAGAGATGCGTGTTGCCGTGAGTACAAACGCCATCGGTCGCGTAGAGGATGCCGTCGCCATCGCGATAGAGCGCGAAGGTTTTATTGCCGTGATCGAAGCGGATCACATCGGCCGGGCCGAGATCAGCCGCAGCACATATTTCGAGCCAACCTTCAGCATCGGGCTGCGCATCGACGGTGTGATCCTCGTTGCCCGCCTTGTGCTTCGGCGGTTCGGGCAACTGACGCTTCACGTGATAGGCCGGATCTTTTACTTGACGTAGAATCGTCGGCACAATCTCTCGATAGGTTTCGATAATACTACCGTAAGGCGTAGGCATGTCGTGCTTCACTAAGGAATGTAGTCGCGGCAAATTGTGATAAGGCACGAGCGGAAACATGTGGTGCTCCACATGGTAGTTCATGTTCCAGTAAAGATACCGGTGAATCGGATTCATGTAGACCGTCCGGCAATTAAGCCGGTGATCGAGCACGTTTTCGGCGAGTCCGGCGTGTTGCGTGTAGCCGTAAATATTCGACAAACACGTGCCGAACAATCCGGGCAGTCCGATAAACATCAGAGGGAGGATGCTTTGGTGATAAACCGCCAAACCAATCACGGTGGCATAAATCAGGACACACAGGCGGGCGCGGAAATAGATTTTGGGAAACTCACTTTCGGGAATGTAAGTTTTCTCTTCCGGTAACATTCGGCCCGTCGCGTGAGTGAGGATCTGCGTGAAATATTTTTGGTAGCTGGGGATGCTGAATACCCCGAGAAACATCTTCCAAAGATTTGGCGGACGCGGCACCGCGATCTCAGGGTCGCGCCCCACAATAATCGTATCGCTATGATGCCGGGTATGACTCCAGCGCCAGAGCACGGATTCACGCATCACCATAAATGAGGCGATTTCGTAAAGGGCGCTGTTCATCCAATCGGTTTTAAACGCCGTGCCGTGCTCGGATTCATGCCAGCGTGAATCCGAGGTGGAGGCGTAGAGCACGGCGTAGATCAAATAAGGAATGATTGCCCACCAAGTCCCCCAGAGAGCGTATGTCGCAGAGGCGCTCCCGAAGATCAGCGCAAACCAGAGAATCGTGTCGCGAACCGCCGGCCCATTGCGGCGCTCCAGCAGCTTACGCATCTCGGCACGAGGCACGGGAGTTTGATACCAATCGGCTTCCGCGAGTCCCTTCTCAATCGCCTTGGCCGCGTTTACACCAACGAGACTGTAATCAGTGATGGCAGTAGGTCGCGGCAACGTCGCGGTGGAGTGGTCGTCAATCATGGGAGGTGGGGGCGTTGGGTTGAACGGTTGGCGATCGTTTCTGGTTATTTGCTGATGAAATTGAATCAGTTCTGATGAAAAAGCTCTTCCATCTCGGCCCACCACTCGCCTTCACCACGAGTGGGGAGCGGATCTTGGCAGGGCTTGTTCAGCGCCCACCATCGCTGCGTGGCGGGATCGGCGGCGATTCGGGCACAGTCGGCTTCGTAGTCTTTGCCGTGATATTCGAAGTAACTGAAGAGCCATCCTTCCCGATGGAAAATGGAATAATTGCGGATGTGACAGGCCTTGAGCGTGGCGAGAACCTCGGGCCAGACCGCCTGATGGAACTGTTTGTATTCGTCGAATTTCTCCGGACGAACCCTGATGACTGAGCCAAGGCGTTGCATCACGATCAGATGGTTGAAAATGCGTAAATGGTCGTGCGACGTTGCGGCGTGCCGGGGCGCACGAGGATATCGCCCAAATCAGGACGGCTCACGCCATCGGGATAGCCCTGACATTCGAGACAGAGCCCTCCGTGCGCCTTGTAGGCGCGACCCGATTTACCCGTGTCGGTGCCGTCGAGAGACAAACCGGTGTAGAACTGCAGATTCGTTTCCGTGGTCAGCACTTCCATCACGCGACCTGAAGCAGGATCGACGACGCGAGCCGTTAACTCCGGCTCGGCGATGGCCTGAGGGCGTAAGTGATAATTATCGCCGTGGCCGCGATACACTTTCGCGATCACATCGCTCATCTTATGCGCGGTCCGGAAATCACTGGAAGTATCGGCCACGGATTCGAGACGGCCGCTCAGAGTCATGTTTTCATCAGCGGACGGCACGTAGTCGTCCGCAAGGATCTGAATCTCATGTGCGGCCACACTACCCGACCCTTCTCCGGAGAGATTAAAGTAAGAGTGGTTGGTCAAACTAAGCGGAGTCTCCCGATCGGCGGTCGCTTCGCTTTCGATGATAAGTTCGTTTTGCGCTGTCAGGGTATAGGTAATCGCAATATCAAGATTGCCGGGATAACCCTCCTCCCCATCCGGGCTGTGATAAGTGAGACGCAGCGATTCTGCTCCATCGGATCGTATAACGGGCGTGGCGTTCCAAATACGTTTATCGAATCCCGTCAGACCGCCATGCAGATGGTTGGGCTTATCATTGCAGACAAGCTGATGTTCCTGACCACCAAGCGAGAGACGGCCGCAGCTCACTCGTCCCGCAATGCGGCCGATGATCGCACCGAAATAAGGATGCCGCGCGACATAAGCTTCGAGGTTGTCGTAACCAAGCACCACATCAGCCAGCGCGCCTTTCGCATCGGGCATCCGCAGTGCCGTGATGATGCCGCCATAAGTAATCACCTCGAGAGAGGCTCCCGCGGAATTGGTGAGCGAGTGCTGCTCGATGTTTTCACCAGTGGGTAGAGTGCCAAAATTTTTAGAAGTCATATTTGAATCAGGGGTAAGGGGAGGCTTACTCGGAAGAAGCAGAGAAGAATCGTGTCACTCGACAAATATCGGGAAATCGAGCAGTTTGTCGAGATGAGCGATACCCTTACCCCAAAATTCGGCGAGCTGGGCCAAGTTTCCTTTACCGTAACCGATATCGACCGCGCCGTGGTTTTTCTGCGCGATAAAGTAGGCCTGTCTTTTCTGTTTCAAGTCGGTCCGGGAGGTCTCGCTTTTTTCATGCTCGGATCGGTGCGCCTGATGGTGACCAAACCCGAGGGCAAAGCGACTGCCGGAGCCAACTCCACACTCTATTTCAAAGTGCCCGACATCGAGGCTTCGGTCGCAGAGCTGACCGCACGAGGCGTCGTCTTTGATGATGAACCTCACCTGATCGCTAAGATGCCTGATCACGAATTATGGATGGCATTTTTCCGCGATCCTGACGGCAGTCTACTCGGTCTGATGTGTGAAAAGCGCTGAGCGCTCACTTGTGGCGCTGCCACTCGAACTTATTCTGATCAATCCAACGGTAGTGGTCGGCATAACGTAGGCCCGCCGCAGAATTCTCGTCGAGAATCACGGTAGCCCGAGAATGCAGTTGGAGAGCGGATCCCGGACAAATCGCGGCTAGGGGACCTTCGATCATATCTTCAACGGCCCGCACCTTCGCCGGCCCAAAGGCCAGCAACAGACAACGTCGTGCATCGAGAATCGTGCCGATACCCATCGTCAGCGCATGCTTGGGCATAGCTTCGAGCGAACCAAAGACCTCGCTGTTATCAGTGAGGGTTTGTTCGGAGAGTATCTTGATCCAAGTGCGCGAACGAAGAGAACCCGTGGGTTCGTTAAAGCCGATATGCCCGTTTCGACCGAGGCCGAGAAGCTGCACGTCAATGCCACCGGCATCGAGAATCTTTTGCTCATAACCTCGGCACTCGTCATGCAGATTATCCGCCGTGCCATCGGGCACGTGTGTGTTCTTCACGTCGATATTGATATGCTGGAAAAGATTTTCCTGCATGAAGTAACGATACGACTGGTCGTGAGTTGCCGGTAGGCCGATGTATTCGTCGAGATTGAAAGTTGTGATTCGACTGAAATCGAGCCCTTCCTCGCGATGCAGTTGGATCAACTCCTGATAGAGTCGCAACGGAGTGCGGCCCGTCGCGAGACCGAGCACTGCATCGGGTTTCTCACGCACGATTTTAGCGATGATTTTTGCGCCTACCAGAGCGCCACTTTCGGGGTTTTCACGAATTAGAACTTCCATGGGTAGCGCCAAGCTAGGCGCGAGATAACTAGAAGGGAAATCTAAAGTCTCGGGTTTGAGTAACAACGCAGTGGAACAGAGCTTGGCATAAACAGTTTGTGCGCGCTTTCCTTTTTCGATGAATTCAGTGGATGCGTTCCCGCGCTTTTCATTACGGAGCCTTCCCCCTCGTTTTTATACTCACCTTATTCGGTATCGTCGTGAGCTACGCGCAAGAGGTTAAACCTGTGCCCATCGAGAGGGCCCTACCACAGTATCCATTCAAACTCAGACAAGCCAACATAACCGATAAGGTGATCGTTGAATTCGTAGTCACAACCAAAGGAGATGTGGCAAATGCCTTTGCGGTGCGTTCTATTCATCGGGGTTTTGACACCGCGGCGATCGCCGCGGTGTCACGGTGGAAGTTTAAACCCGGTTCTAGCCAAGGTAGAGTCGTCAACACACGGATGCATATCCCTGCAATTTTTAAACTGGATGGAGTGAGAGGACCTCAAATTTTCCGAGCCTTGGAAGAGGAATCTCAGGACAAGCTTTCCGATGAAATGCCCTATCATCGCCCACCAAGAAACTTGGCAATTCAGTCTGGAGCCTATCCTCACGATTCATTACTCAACAATGAACGTAAGGCCGTATTGGGAGGGGCGCTAATCTCTGCCAAGGCAAAGTGGTTGAGGTTCTCTGGAAATCAGCAACAATCTGAGACAGGCGACAATGGCGATGCTCGACACCGCAACATTGGAGCCCGCTACTTTGAAAAAGAAGGTGGTCTCTACCATGATGTGGTTTCGTATAAATTTTAACCCACTAAATGGGGACGTCCGGGTCTCTGATTCCGCGGCTGCAGTCCTAAAAAAATTGAGACTCGAAGGAGAGAAAGCACAGTTCGCCACAAGCAGGGAGTTTGATGCCAAGATCAAGCCCCTGAAGAGAGCAGAGCCTTTGTTCCCTCGCATTTCCCAAGTGAAAGCAGAAACAGGCAAGACCCTTCATAGAGTTTTATATCGATGAAGCAGGTCACCCTGAATTACCACGCATCGTTTCATCCAGCGAGCCCGCCTTCGGCTATTCCGCCGTGCAGGCCATTGCTCAGTGGATATTCGAACCACCGCTTAAAGATGGCCAACCCGTTGTCGTAAAGGTGCGCGTGCCGGTGGTGTTTAAACACGAGTAAGTGTTAAAGCTTCAGTTTGACTTGAAGCTTTTTCACTTCGGGGCTGACCGCGCCGCAATCGCCTCCCCCGCATCCGCCACTCTTTTTGCGAAAGGCGCGGCGCACGAGCCAGACGGCGGCGATGCCGACAGCTACCAGCGCGAGGATGGATTGGACTTCAGGAGTCATGGGAAATCAGAAGCCGAGCGCGGTGCCGGCTTGGTAGACAATAAACGACAAAATCCACGCGGTGCCAGTCATGTAACCGATTTGGAAAAACGGCCATCGCCACGAATTTGTTTCACGCCGCACCACGGCAACCGTCGCCACGCATTGCATGGCGAAGACATAGAAGATCATGAGCGTGAAACACACGAGCGGAGTGAAGAGCGGGCGACCATCCGGCCACTTCGCACTGGTGAGCGCATAGCGCAACGGCGTGGTATCTTCACCATCATCCTCGGCATTGAAGACTACGCTCATGGTCGAAACGAATACTTCGCGCGCGGCGAATGAAGTGATGAGACCAATCCCAATCTGCCAATCGAAGCCGAGGGGCTTGATCGCGGGTTCGATGAAATGCCCCGCTTGGCCCGCATAACTCTGAGCGAGTTGTTCGGTGGGCAGAGCTCCTTCCGGTGCCTTGGGATACGCAGCGAGAAACCAGAGAATGATCGAGATACCAAGAATGATGGTGCCGGCTCGCTTCAGAAAGAGCCAAGCGCGCTCACCCGTGTGTCGCGCAACGTCCAAGGTGCCTGGGATCCGATACGGCGGCAGCTCCATGATCATGAGCGGAGGCTCGCCCTTGAGCAGGGTGCGTTTAAATAACCAGGCGAAACCAAAGGCGCCCGCGGTTCCGAAGAAATACATCATCATCATAATGCCTACTTTCGTGAGCACCGGCACACTTTCGCCCGGGATGAGGGTCGCGATCATTAGTAGATAAACAGGTAGACGCGCGGAACAGCTCATGAGTGGCGCGACGAGAATCGTAACGAGCCGGTCCTTGTGGTCTTCAATCGTGCGCGTGGCCATGATGCCAGGAATCGCACAGGCGTAGGAGCTGAGCATCGGGATGAAAGATTTCCCATTGAGGCCCACGCGACTCATCAAGCGATCCATGATGAACGCAGCCCGCGCCATGTAGCCGGTGCCTTCCAAGAGACCGATAAAGAAAAACAAAATTAAAATCTGCGGGAGAAAGATAACCACTCCACCTACTCCCGCGATCGCTCCATCAGTGATCAGATCACGTAAATCTCCAGGCGACATCGAACCCTTGACCCAATCGGCAAGCGCAGCCGTGTGGTCGTCGATCCAGTTCATCGGGTATTCGGCGAACGTGAAAATGCTGAGGAAAATCACGGTCATGATGCTGCCGAGCACGAACCAACCCCAAACCGGATGAGTGACCACTGTGTCGATTTTATCACTAGCACTCGGCCCGTTTTGCACCGGGCTTTCGATCACCGTATCCGCACACAGTTTGCCGATCACATAATAGCGCGAGCTCACGAGTGCTTCGGCCCAATCCATCCCCTCGCCTGCCCAACGTTTTTGCCAGTGATCCAGAATTTCCGTCGTGCGAGGATTGAGCGGGGCGGAGCCTGCGACGTGAACCGAATTCTGATCGGTCAACAAAAGTAGCGCTTCAGCTCGCGCGGTGAAGGGAGATTTGCCATCGTTGTCAGTAAGCGAGGCTTGAAGTTCGGAAACCGCCGGCGCGATCGCAGCTGGCACATCCCAGGTGTGTTTCGAGAGCGGTAAATCCGGGCGACTCATCGCGAGACGGAGGGGAACAAGCCCCTTCCCCTTGATCGCTTCGCAGGGAATCACCGGAATACCGAGCTCGCGTTCAAGTCTCGCCGACCGGATATCGATCCCCGCCTTTCGAGCGACATCCATCATGTTGAGGATGAGTATTACGGGCCGACCTAGATCTAAAATCTGGTGAACCAGATAGAGGTTTCGCTCGAGATTATTGGCATCGACGACGCAGAGAATCCGGTCTGGTTGCGGAGTATCGGTGCGGCGACCGAGAAGCACGTCGCGTGTAACGGCTTCGTCGGGCGAACGAGCTGCCAGCGAGTAAGCGCCGGGCAAATCGATAATCGTCATCGGCTGGCCGTGCTGCGAATAGCTCGTGCCGATTTTCTTTTCAACCGTGACTCCGGGATAGTTGCCGACCTTTTGTTTCAGGCCCGTGAGTGCGTTGAACAGCGTGCTCTTGCCGCAATTTGGATTACCGACCAACGCATAGACCGGCTGGCGCGAATGAGAGGTAGGCTCGGAGCCGATATGAGTAGGCAGGGTCATGGGCAATTACTCAGCGGGCTCGACCATAATAGTCTCCGCCTCGGTTTTACGCAGCGTCAGGCGATAACCACGCACTTTTATTTCGAGCGGGTCGCCGAGCGGAGCTTTGCGCACAAAGGTCAAACCGGTGCCAACTAGCATGCCCATTTCGCGAAGACGTAGGGCCGCAGATTTAGCGCCTACGAATTCACGGATGGTCGCTTGGCCACCTACCGGCAGTTCGGAAAGTCTCACCAGATCCGCCATGAGAGTGATTAGCTCCCATCGTCGACTTGCTCGACGAGTATTTTGCGGGCCGCGTCGTGGTTGAGCGCGATACGCGTGCCGTTGACTTGGCAGAGAATCGTTTGCGTGCCGGAAACTTTGGTAATGAGGGAATCTTCACCAAATCCCATCTCACGAACCCGCTGGCAAAACCGGATATCTCCACTCAAACGTTGCACGCGACCGAGTGCTCCAGCGGGGAGCTGGCAAAGCGGTAAATGGTCGGTGGTGGGACTGGAATTTTGCTTAGACATGGAGTCAGTTGATGCATAGTTGAATGAGACTCAGTTTCAAAGTCAATAAGGGGATCCGCTTTTTCAGACAAAAGGATCCACATGTAGACCATCGCTCCCAACAGGATGACACTGATGCCAAACAAGCCGATAGGGATACCGGCCTTAGCCATGTCACTGACGGCGAGCTCACCACGAGCATAGGCCATCGCATTGGGAGGCGTGCTGACGGGAAGACCCATAGCGAGAGAGGCGGCCAATGCGATTGGGAGCATCACCGCGAGCACTCCAGGCTGTCCGTAGGCGGCGGCTAAACCAATCGGCAGGATCAAATTAGCCACCGCGCTATTGGAAATGAGTGTGCTCAGAACAGAGGTTGCGATGACTAGCGTGGCGATCAGCCCCATTCCTACGGCCCCACTCGGCAGGATCGCGACGATTCTTGAATCAAGTCCCGTAACGCTCAATCCATAGCCAAGGGCAAGACCACCGGCGATCAAGATGAGCACATCCCATTCGAGCCGGTTAATATCTTTTTGGGAGACAAAACCGCCGACCAGCAACGCAACGACAGGGACAAGTGACACAACCGAAGCTGGCAACCCATGCACCCCTTCGGTCAACCAAAGCGTGGCGGTGAATACAAAGACACCGACAACCCACTTGGCGCGTTTT
Source organism: Opitutaceae bacterium (assembly GCA_002713695.1). Lineage (GTDB taxonomy): Bacteria > Verrucomicrobiota > Verrucomicrobiia > Opitutales > Opitutaceae > Cephaloticoccus. Next base: position 29,728 of record PAUB01000029.1, on the reverse strand, counting down.
CCGAGACTAGAAACGGGCAGGGTAAACCCAGTGCCTTCCTGACCGGAGCGTCCATAAAGCTTGAGCAAAACCCAACCCAGCACGCCCAGCAGCACAATCATCAGAGGCACCGCCACCATCATCCAACTGGCAAACGTGACATTTATATCGGCACTGCGGAGATAACCCAGTGCGATCGCATTGGGCGGCGAAGCGATCGGAGTGCCCAATCCTCCGATATTCGCGGCGAATGGCACGGCGAGGAGCAAGCCTTTGCGGTAAGGATCCGAGGGATTGATCTGCGCCAGCAATGGCATCGTAAGAGTGAGCATGAATGCCGTGGTCGCGGTGTTGCTCATCCACATGGAAAACAGCGCTGTGACCCCAATCACTCCAAAAAGCAGAAGCTTACGACTGCCGACATAAGGCCGTAGCAACCAAGACGCCATGTTTTGATCCACCTTCTCATTCACGGCCGCACGCGACATGACCAGGCCTGCGAAGAACAAGACCAAGATGGGACTGACACTCGCATTGAGAATCGTCTTAAAAGTAGGCTCGGCTGCGACTTCAAAACCAAGCCCTCCCCACCCTCCGGGATTCGCCAACAGAATAACCTCGGCTGCGATCACTACCAATGAGGTCACAAAAAGCGGGAGCGCTTCGGTGACCCAGAGCAGCGCGGCCATAACCATAATACCCGCCATGATACCCTGTTCACGTGGCCAGTCGGTCATCTTGAACACCGTGATCATGGTGATAATCCCAAGCGGTGCCGCGATGATTCGCCCCGTGATGTTTATTTTGCTGCCTGTCATTTAGTGTGACCTTCGAAACTGTAGTGCTGTCGCGATAAAATAAAAAAGCGTAGACCAAAGGCCTACGCTGTTGTGACACAAAGAAAGGCCTGCGTTTAGCGACGTCGTCGTTTCAAAGCGAGTTGGATGCCAGAGAAACGAACTAAGCTTTGCAGATGCTCAAACTGTCGTGGATCAACATCCTTCGCATCCTTGAGGTTCTGCTCTGCGCGCTTCAGCGCCTCTTCGACGGCGTTTTCATCAATGGCCTCTTCGGTACACGCGTGTTCTGCAAGGACGGAAACCTTGTCGCCAGAAATCTGGGCAAAGCCGCCACCGACCGCGAGAAATTCAGTCGCGCCACCCTTGGTAACCAACAACTCACCATGATCCACTTGCGTGAGTAATGGGAGATGGCCCGGGAGCACGCCGATTTCGCCTTCCACCGTCGGAATGACGACGGTGTCGACCGTGTCGGAGTAAACCTGAGAATCAGGAGTGACGATTTCGAGAGTGAGAGCCATGGGATGGATTATTTCTTGTCCGAAGAAGCGAGGACTTCGTCGATACCGCCCTTCATGTAGAAGTCACCTTCAGCGACTTCATCGAGTTCACCATCGAGGATCATCTTGAAGCCACGCACGGTGTCCTTCACGGAAACGTATTTACCGGGAGAACCGGTGAACACTTCAGCAACACTGAATGGTTGAGAGAAGAAACGTTCGATCTTACGAGCGCGGTAAACGGTTTGCTTATCTTCAGGGGAGAGTTCATCGAGACCGAGAATCGCGATGATATCCTGTAGATCCTTGTAGCGCTGGAGCACACGTTGGCACTCACGAGCGACTTCGTAATGCTCTTGGCCAACAACAGTCGGCTCGAGGGCATTGGACACCGAAGCGAGCGGATCCACGGCTGGATAGATACCCTTTTCCGCAATCGCACGTTCGAGCACAATCGTAGAATCCAAGTGAGCAAAGGTGTTGGCTGGCGCAGGGTCAGTTAAATCATCCGCCGGCACATAAACGGCCTGGAAGGAAGTGATTGATCCCTTCTTCGTCGAGGTGATGCGCTCTTGGAGCTGCCCCATCTCATTGGCGAGAGTTGGTTGGTAACCCACCGCGGAAGGAGAGCGACCAAGTAGTGCCGACACTTCGGAACCAGCTTGAGAGAAACGGAAAACGTTATCGACGAAGAGGAGCACGTCTTGATTCTTTTCGTCGCGGAAGTATTCGGTCATCGCGAGAGCCGAAAGGGCGACGCGCATACGAGCACCTGGAGGCTCATTCATCTGACCGTAAACCAAGGCCACCTTCGATTTGCTAAGGTCCTTTTGATCGATGACGCCAGCTTCAGACATTTCGTGGTAAAGGTCATTACCTTCACGCGAGCGCTCACCCACCCCCGCAAACACGGAGTAACCACCGTGGCCTTTGGCGATGTTGTTAATGAGCTCCATGATGATAACGGTCTTACCCACACCCGCTCCACCAAACGCACCCACTTTACCACCCTTGGTAAACGGAGCGATCAGATCGATAACCTTGATACCGGTCTCAAGAATTTCTGCGCTGGTGTCCTGATCAGCGAGAGCCGGAGCCGGACGGTGAATGGGATACTTTTTATCGTGAGCCACGGGACCGCGCTCGTCCACCGGATCACCGGTCACATTAAAGATACGGCCGAGCACGCCTTCGCCAACGGGAACCGAGATCGGTGCACCGGAGTCGGAAACTTCCATGCCGCGCACGAGACCTTCGGAGGAAGACATGGCGATCGCACGAGCGACTCCGCCACCGAGATGCTGCTGCACTTCGAGGGTGAGGTTTTCCGTTTTGCCGGAGACATCAAACTCAACGGTTAATGCCTGATAAATAGGCGGGATGGAATTATCCGCGAACTGGACGTCAACGACGGGGCCGATGACTTGGACGATTTTGCCGGTGTTGCTCATGACTTAAGAGTAGTGCGATAGGTTAGTTTAAAAGGGGATCAAGCAGCGGATTGGCCGGCTGCGATTTCGAGAATTTCCTGAGTGATCGCGGCCTGACGAGCTTTATTATATTCAAGCGTCAGATCCTCGATGAGGCTGGAAGCATTATCGTTGGCGGTCTTCATCGCGACCATTCGGGCGCTGAATTCAGATGCCTTGGCGGAAAGCACCAATTGGTGAATGTGCCGATTGACGTAATATGGAAGCAGGGCCGCGAGCACGTCGTGAGCATTGGGCTCAAAGATGATTTCGCGCGTGTCGTTCTGAGGATTGTTCTCCGTGCCAGACTCAGCCTGCAGATGAGCAATAAAGCCTTTGAGGTTAGCCAAAGGCAGAACAGGGCGCACGGTGGCTTCCTGAATGAGCGTGTTTTTGAAGCGTGGGTAGATCACTTCGATCGTATCGACTTCACCATCCAGATAGAGCTTGGTCATATGCTCGATCGCCACCTTGACCTCTTTGAAGCTCCCGCGGTCGCCCACGGTAAATTCCGAGTTGAGATCACGTTTGCTGCGGGCGAGGAACTGCGCGCCTTTGCGACCAATGGCCACAAACTTGGCTGGTGTCTTGATATCGAGGACGTGCTTGAAGAGATTGGCATTCAATGCACCGCAAAGACCAATATTAGTCGTCACGAGCAGGATACCACGGGTCTTCACTTCACGTTCGGTGAGAAACGGATGTTGAGTTTCATCCACGCGAGATGCGAGGGCCGCCAACATATCAGCCATAAGCTGAGCATAAGGTCGGCCCGCGAGGGTCGCGGCTTGCGCACGCTTCATCTTCGACGCAGCCACCAGCTCCATCGCCTTGGTGATCTGGCGGGTGTTTTTAACCGATTTGATTCGGCGGCGAATGTCGCGAGTTGAGGCCATGAGTTATCTGGGACGCGGAAGGATAATTACTTAAGCGGAGTAAGTGGATTTCCACTCTTCGCAGCCAGCCTTCAACTTGGCTTCGAGATCGTCGTCGAGCTTGGCTTTGTTGCGAACCTCGGTGAGGAGATCGTCCTTACGTGTGGTGAAGAATTCTTTGAGCGAAGCGGAAGCGGCCACGACCTTGGTCGAGTCGATATCTTCGAAGAGACCTTGCTGCATCCCGAAGAGCACTGCGATCTGCAGTTCGATCGGAAGAGGATTAAACGCAGGCTGCTTGAAGAGCTCCACGATACGCGCACCGCGATCGAGCTGTGCCTTGGTCTTCGCATCAAGATCAGAACCGAACTGCGCAAATGCAGCGAGCTCACGGAACTGAGCGAGCTCACCCTTGAGCTTACCACCGACTTGCTTCGTGGCCTTGATTTGCGCGGCAGAACCCACACGAGAAACGGAGAGACCCACGGACACCGCTGGGCGGATACCTTGATTGAACAAATCGGTTTCGAGGAAGATTTGACCATCGGTGATCGAAATCACATTGGTCGGAATGTAGGCCGACACGTCGCCAGCTTGAGTTTCGATAATCGGCAACGCGGTGAGCGAGCCTTTGCCATCGAGACGAGCCGAACGTTCGAGCAGACGTGAGTGGAGATAGAACACATCACCAGGATACGCTTCACGACCGGAAGGACGTTTGAGGATGAGCGAGATCTGACGATAGGCGACAGCATGCTTGGAGAGATCATCATAAACGATGAGCGCATCCATGCCGTTTTCCATGAACCACTCACCCATCGCAGCACCGGAGAACGGAGCGAGGAATTGATTGGCAGGATTATCGGCAGCAGGAGCCGCGACGATAATCGTGTATTCGAGTGCACCGGCAGCTTCGAGTGCCGCCATCGTGCGAACGATATTAGAATTTTTCTGACCCACCGCGACGTAGATCGAATAGACCGGGCGGAAATCTTTGTCACCACTCGCGATACCCACCTTGTTCATCTTGGCCTGATTGATGATGGTATCAATCGCGATGGTGGTCTTACCCGTGCCACGGTCGCCAATGATGAGCTCACGTTGGCCACGACCGATTGGAATCATGGAGTCAACTGCCATGATACCAGTAAAGAGAGGTTGATCAACTGACTTACGGGCGATGATACCGGGAGCAATTTTCTCAACCGGATAGCTTTCCTTGGCTTCGATCGGACCCTTGGCATCCACGGGATTACCGATGGCATCGACGGCGCGACCGAGTAGAGCTTTGCCTACGGGAACGGAGAGAAGTTTGCCGGTGGTAAAAACTTCGTCGCCTTCTTTCAAGAGTGACACATCACCGAGAACCACACAACCGACTTCGTCTTGTTCAAGATTAAGCGCGATGCCAGTGGCCCCACCAGGGAACTGCACCATTTCGTTATACATCACGTCGGAGAGGCCGTCGATTTTGGCGACGCCGTCGGCGACGGAGCGGATGGTTCCGGTGTTCTTCTTGACCGCTTTATTGGAAAGAGTGGCGATCTGTTTTTCGATTTGTTCGAGGACGGTGCTCATGGCGTGATGGCAGGGTTAGTTTTTCTGAAAGTAAAATTAGTTGGCAGAGAGTTGTTCAAGCTGACCAGCGACGGAAGATTCGTAAACATCGTCACCAATTCGCATCCGCAGACCGGCAATTAATCCGGCGTTGTGCCTAGCTGATGCGGTGACCTGACGTTTGTATTTTTGTGTGAACGCACCTTCGATACTACGAAGCACACCATCAGCAACTGGACCAGCGTGCTCAACCACGGCGTGACTCTTAGCGAGCTCGCGAGCGATCAAGGTCTTGTAAGCCTGCAGCACTTGCAGCGGGTTAGCCGGTGTGTGCTTTTTTAAATAAGCGAGCACTCCCTCGACGTGTTCGGCGGAAACAACGTCGTCCACCACACTCATATTAAGGAGCTGGCGGGCGAGAAGTTGCGCGGATTTGTTTTGGGCGGGCATCTGAAAAATGGATGTGTCTTAGACGATATTGAGTTCCTTGGCGGCCGTCTCGTTGTAGGAGGCGCGATCTTCGTCGGAGAGCTTCTTCGCAAGCACACGCTCGGTCGTGGTGACGACGAGGCGGGCGATTTCTTCGCGGGCTTCGGCGATTGTCTTGCGACGTTCGAGCTCGATCGCCTGCTGGGCCTTGGTGACGATATCGTTGGCCTTGGCGGTCGCTTCCTGGGTTTGCTTTTCGAGGAAGTCTTTCGCGTTGTCGCGCGCTTCGTTAATAATTACGCCCGCTTTGCTTTGAGCTTCTTTAACGATCTCCGCGCTTTCGGCCTGAGAGGCGTCGAGCTTGGCCTTCATCTCCTCGGCATATTTGAGACCGGAATCGATCTTGGTCGCACGCTCATCCATCGTGGCGATGGTCGGCTTAATCGCGAAGCGATAGAGCACGCCCATTACGATCAGAAAACTGACCGCTTGGATAACGATGTAGTTAACCTGGAGACCAAATTGGCTTTGCAGGCCTTCCACGAGTCCAGGTTGGGCGGCGTGAGTGGTAGCTTCGACGGTGGCGATCAGGAGAGGAGACATGGGAAAAAGGGAATGGTGACGCAGGGTCGCTGCGTCACCGGGTTTTGAAATCTAGCGGCTACTTACTTAGCGAGGAACAGCGCAAGGATACCAAGACCTTCAGCGAGAGCCATACCGATAATGGCTTGCACGAGGATCTTACCGGATGCGCCGGGATTACGACCAACGGCTTCAACGGCTTTTTGACCGATGAGTCCTACGCCGAGAGCAGCTCCGAGGAGACCGAATGCGCTGGCGATGTTACCTGAGAGTTCAGCGATGATGTTAATCATGATATTTTATTTATGTTATATGGTTGGATTTCCGTCGTGCGCACTCACTGGCACGCTCCCGACGGGAAAGGGTTTAATGTGAGGCTTCGGCCGCGTGGGCTTCATCGTGATCGTCACCATGATTACAAAGCAGACCAATGTAAACGGAAGTCAGCAGGGTGAAGACAAGAGCTTGAATGAGACCAACCAGCAGCTCCATGAAATAAAACACGAAGAAGAAGCCAGTGCCGTGAAGGAGATTTTCACCTCCGAAGACGTTGCCGAAAAGACGGACGGAAAGAGTAAAGGGGCGGATGGCGATCGAGAAGACTTCGATGAATCCGACTATGATGAACACGAGAGCAAGGATGGGATAGAGCCAACCGGGAGTTTCGCTTTTTTCCGCCTTGTTGCCGAAGAGATCCCACAGGATCAATTTGGGGCCAGCGATCTTGAAAACGATGATAGCCCAGGCGCCAAATGAAATGAGGGCTAAGGCAATCGTGCCATTGAAATCTGAATTATGCGGACGAATGAATGGATGCGTGATCGCGAAGTGCCCCTCGGCATCATAGTGTCCCCAACCCACGGTGCCTACTCCCGGAATCAATCCCATCCAGTTATGAAACAGGATAAAGAGAAAGAATGTGACGAGTAACGGGAACGCTAAGGGAAAGGCTTTTTTGCCAACGATGGGTTCAAAGAGATCACGTAGACCCTCAATCAAGGATTCGACTACGGCCTGTCCTATGGTCGGGAGCAGCTGAGGCTTGCCAACCAATTTAAGCACCAGAAATACGAGAACAGCTGAAATCATCCAGCCGGTGAACATACTATTGGTGATGTGCCAACCGTGCCCGAAATCGAACAGACGGGCGGCTTTCGGATCCACACCAGCATCGCTGGCAAAGGCGGTGAGACCTGTAGCGAGGAATGGGATAAAGATGGAGGCGAGCTTGGTGACCCGAGACATGGTGCGTGGTGGCAGTAAAGTGAGTTGAGAGGGAGATAGCTATGGAACGCCCCCTTAAGCCGTCAACTCCCGAAACGCTTCAAGCGCACTAATTAGAGACAAAGCAGGCACCTACTCGTCTAATCTTATGGCTTAACCACATTTTGCGCGATCCAGCTTTGGTGACTTTCCGCACGTTCCTGAAATACCGTTTCGCATTCAAAAGGCCATGTCGCGTCGGCCAATTCCCAATCCGAATGCTCCGCGACGACCTCGCGGGCCTTCTGAAAATACGGATCGTGATCTGTGCGAAAGTGCAGTTTTGCCCCAAAATCAGCCTTTTTTGCTAATATATTAAGGAAATCAGGGCAAATTAGTCGATTTTTGTGATGTTTTCGCTTTGGCCAAGGATCTGGGAAAAGCACAAAAATGCAGTTTAATCGAACCGCTTTGGGCAAGGTTTCGAGCAACATCATCGCGTCGGCTCGCACGAAACTGACATTGGTGAGCTCGGCTCGCCGTAGTTTTCGTTCCGCGCGAACGAGACGATCCTCGATAATATCGACACCAATACAATATTCCTGTGGATGAGCCGCTGCATAGGCCACAAGGAAATGTCCGTGGCCACAACCTATTTCCAGCGTGATGCTCTTGGGAGCTTCGCGCAGGCACTCATCGAGCTGGGTTTTCAGCTCTTGGCGGCGGTTCGAATCAATAATGCGGGCCTCTTCTATCGGCATGACATTAAGCGGCTACCGATCTCAATGAAGGGGAGCAAGCTCGGTCTTTTACATCGAGGCCGGCAAAGTGAAAAAGACCGCAGTCCCCTCCCCCGGTTCACTCTCTGCCCAAACTCGACCACCGTGCAGCTGGATAATGTGTTTCACGATACTAAGACCCAGCCCGGTGCCGCCCTTTTCGCGCGAACGGCCCTTATCCACCCGATAGAATCGCTCGAAAATATGAGGTAAGTCTTCAGCCGGAATCCCTGGACCGCTATCACGCACACTGATTTCGACCACTCGATCCCGCATCTTAGCGGAAATGTAGACGTGCGAACCCGCAGGAGTGTATTTGAGAGCGTTTTCGAGGAGATTCTCGAAGACCTGTGTGATTTTCAGCGGATCGATCAGGAATTGATCCACGTCTTGATCAACCGAGACATTCAAGTGGTGCGCTTGGCATGAAGGGCGTCCCCGATAATCCTCCACTAGTTCGTCAATAAAGCCAGAAAGACTAGCGGACTCACGGGAAAGCCCCGGATTCACAGATTCGAGGCGTGACAAAGCGAGCAGATCTTCGAGTAGTGAGTTGAGCCGTTCAGTGTGCCTTTCAATCGTTATGAGGAAACGCTCTCGATCTTCGATCGCCATCGTCTGGTGATCATCCACGAGAGTCTCGACGTAGCCCTTTATCACGCTTAGAGGCGTGCGAAGCTCATGGGAAACGTTGGCCACGAAGTCTTTACGCAATGTTTCTAACTTTCTCTGCCGCGTAATATCGTGGAGCACGAAGAGTGCCCATTCGTCTTTTTGCCCCTCAAGCGCGGGGATCAAAGTGCCGGTGACTTCAGCCCACACGGAATCGTTTCCTTGCCCGAATTCGATGGGATGCTGAGCCACCGCCCGGGACTTGCGCACCGTTTCGACATAATCGAGAAACTCACGGCTCTGCAGAACAAGTTCCACGCGTTGATTAAAGATGTTTTGCGCCTCTGGAAATATGCTTTGAAGCGCCTGATTCGCAAGGAGGATGCGATTCCCCCCATCGACGATGAGCACCGCCTCCTGCAGGCTGCCCAGAGTCGCTTCCAACTGGGCGAGCTGGCTGGTTCGGTATTGTTGTAAGCGCTCAAGCTCTTCGGAGTTAATATTTACGGCATTGCAGAGATCCGCCCATTCTGCACCAGAATGCCCCTGCCCCTCCTCCAAGAGGAATCGGCGGCCTTCCTTCACCGCTTGCTCCAGAGCAATCAGATTGAGCCGATTCTGGCGTAAACGATAGAAGGAGACCCCAAGCGCGAGAGTTAAAATCAGAGTCAGGGCCAGCATCTGTTGTTAAGCACGCCCCGTTTTTTGCTCGGCGATCCGATAACCGACGCCACGGATCGTTTCGATCAATTCAGCCTGGTCATCGAGTTTCTCGCGCAGTCGTCGCACATGCGTATCAACCGTGCGGGTTTCGATCTCGGTTTCGTAGTTCCACACATTGATCAAGAGATGCTCGCGCGTCTGCACCCGACCGCGACGCTCCATCATTAAGCACAGAAGTTTAAACTCCGTGGCGGTTAATTCAATGGGGGATTCGTGGAGCAACACTTCGTGACGCTCAATATCGACCACAATCTCTCCAGCCTGTAATTTCTTTTGAACCGCCGGTGCTGGCTCTGAACTGCGACGAAGCGTAGACTGAACGCGCAATACTAACTCTTTGGTGCTAAATGGTTTGCAAATATAATCATCCGCCCCGCTCTCTAATCCCTGGATACGATCGTTTTCTTCTGCCTTCGCGGTCAGGAAGAACACCGGCACGTTCTTGAGCTGAGGATCCGCTCGGAGCATCCGGCAAATCTGGATACCGTTGAGCTCGGGCATCATCACATCGAGAATCATCAGATCCGGCAAAAACGTCCTCGCGAGCCCGATACTGGCGTTGGGATTGTTGACCGCCTCGACGACAAATCCCTCTGCTTTCAACGTGTAAACGAGCAGATCCGTGACATCCGGTTCATCATCGACGACGAGAATTTTTTTAGGTGCGGTATCTGCCATAGCACGGATTTAATGCCACAAACGGGGTGATGGACGAGTGAAATTGGGAACCGTTTCACAAATGTTACAACGGTAAAAAATGAGCCCCACTACCCCGTCTGATTACGTCTTTCCTGATCTCTTCCTCGCAGCAATATACACCATTAACACGCTGATATCCGCTGGGTTAACTCCACTGATGCGGCTCGCCTGTCCCAAGGTATAGGGCTTGAATTCTGTCAGTTTCAGCGCGCTCTCTTTACGTAACCCCTTGATAGCCATGAAATCGAGTCCTGCGGGAATGTTAATTTTCTCCACATTATCCAGTTTTACAATCTGGCGCTGTTCCCGCTCCAAATAGCCTTGATAACGGACGCGATAATGCACCTCATCGCGGATCTCCGGGGAGAGTTTTTGGAAGGCTTCAGGCAGGCTTTCCATCGTCATATCGCGGCGAATATGATCACCCCAAGTCTTTCCTTCATGACGCTGAGTTTCCAGCTTCTCTCGCCAGTGATTGATCGACTCTATTTTCGAATCAATACTATTTATCCTGTTATCTGTTAATAGTTTATGGTTTCTTGCGTGCTCAATCATCCGCAATTCAGCACTACCGTGATTAAAGAGCAAACGATGCTCGGCACGACTCGTAAACATGCGATACGGCTCATTCGTTCCCTTCGTTACTAGGTCGTCAATCAGCACGCCAATATAGCCCTCGTGACGCTTGATAATCAGCGGCTCTTCTCCCCTCGCCTTGTGCACCGCATTCACCCCGGCGATCAGTCCCTGACAAGCCGCTTCTTCGTATCCGGACGTGCCATTGATCTGACCAGCGAAAAACAGATTTTCGACCTTCTTGGATTCAAGCGTCGGAAATAGCTGTGTTGGCTGCGCGAAATCGTATTCGACCGCATAGGCCGGTCGCAAAAGTTCCGCCCTCTCCAATCCCGGCACACTGCGCACCATCGCGACCTGCACATCGAACGGCAAACTCGTCGATAAACCATTCACATAGTATTCGTTGGTCGAACGACCCTCAGGCTCCAAAAATAGCAAATGTCGCGGCTTATCCGCAAATCTCACGAATTTATCCTCAATACTGGGACAATATCGCGGCCCCACGCCTTCAATCTCACCGCCGTAGAGAGCAGATCGCTTGAGATTGTCTTTAACCAGTTGAGCCGTTTCTTCCGTGGTATAGGTCATCCAGCACGAAACTTGGTCCGTTCCCGGCTTCCAGCCAAGGCGTTGTTCGCCGGTTTGTTCCACGTGGAACATATTGTTCGAATCACGTGTATCGTGGAATGCAAACAGCGTGGGATTTGGATCGCCCCTCTGTTCTTCCATCTTTGAGAAATCCAAGCTGCGACCAAGCAGACGTGGCGGCGTGCCGGTTTTCAGGCGCTGCAATTCGATTCCAGCTTTCTGAAAGCTCGCTGAAAGCGTCTTGGCCGTAAAATCACCCATGCGGCCACCTTCATTCTTATTTTGGCCGATATGCATCAGAGCCCGCAAAAACGTCCCAGTCGTCACAACCACCGTCTTACCCATGAATTCGAGATCCAGATTCGTCTTCACGCCAGTCACGCGACCTTTCTCAAAAACGAGCCCCGTAACCGTCGCCTGGAAAAGCTGGAGATTGGGCTGAAGCTCTATGGTATGTTTAAGGCGAAACTGATAAGCTTTCTTGTCGGACTGCGCGCGAGGGGATTGGACGGCAGGTCCTTTTGACTCATTGAGTAGGCGAAACTGAATCCCAGTGACATCGGTGTTAATCGCCATTTCGCCACCAAGCGCATCGATCTCTCGGACGATCTGCCCCTTAGCCTGACCGCCGATAGCGGGGTTGCAGCTCATCTGAGCAATCGTATCAATATTGCCAGTAAGGAGTAGGGTGGAGGCTCCCATTCGTGCCGCTGCCAGAGCGGCTTCCGCCCCGGCATGGCCGGCGCCGCAAACGATTACATCGTATGGTATCTTATTGTATATCATATTGATGCGAATTTATTACTTTCCAATGCAGAAGGAGGAAAAGAGGTGATCGAGCATGCGCTCGTTATCAATTTTCCCGGAAATTTCACCGTATGCCGCGAGTGATCCACGAAGCTCGCTGGCGATCAATTCGATCGGATCTCCAGATTTCAACTGAGCCGTAGCTTGCTCCAAACAGGTGCTCGCTCGGGCGAGGGCATCTGCATGACGAGCGTTAATCGCTATAAGATCATCGCCAAGTTCCACGTGGAACGCATCAGCACGATTCTGCAGCGCGATCTGTAATTCATCGAAGCCTTCACCAGTCAGGGCCGAGGTCGCGATCGTTTTGAAATCGTTAAACTCGGGCGAAGAAACAGCGTCACTGGTTAGATCGCTCTTATTCGCCACAATCAAGGTATTATCCTTGTTGAGGTGTTGACGAACGGTTTTGGGTAACTCTGGCGAGGCCTTCGATTGATCGAGCACTAAAAGAATCAGATCAGCCTCGACCATGCGCTCGAGAGATTTCTCCATTCCGAGCTTCTCAAGCTCAGCCGGAGTCGCATTCAACCCAGCCGTGTCAATGAGTCGTAAGCAATGGTCACCGAGGATGATCCGTTCCTCTAAATAATCACGCGTGGTGCCGGGTTGATCACTGACCAGAGCGCGTTCACGACCCACCAAGCGATTGAGGAGGGAGCTTTTACCCGCATTAGGTTCACCTAAAATGACGGTCTTGAGTCCATCACGTAAAATATCTCCGTAATGGTTGGTAGCCAATAGGTTATCCGTATTTTTATTTAACAGTCCCAAAGCTTTAGCTACAGATTTCTGATCCTCTGTAGGCAGATCTTCATCAGGAAAATCAATATAAGCCTCAATTTTGGCCAACACGGCCAGTAGATCTTCAATCAAAGCATCCATTTTGCGCCCCAAGGCCCCTCGAAGCTGCTGATTGGCCGCAGCAAGGGCTCGAGTGCTCCGAGCGTGAATTAAATCCATCACCGCCTCAGCTTGGCTCAAATCCATCTGGCCGTTGAGAAAAGCGCGCTGTGTGAATTCGCCCGCTTCAGCGGGACGGCAGCCACGCGCGAACAAATCTTCGAGAATGCGCTGAGCAATGAAAGGATTACCGTGACAAGAGATCTCGAGCGTATCCTCAGCCGTATAGGAAGCCGGTCCGATAAACAAAGTCAGCAGAACATCATCGACGAGATTACCAGCAGTATCGCGATAATCAGCACGTATGGCTGAGCGAGGCGAGGGGAGGGAGCCAGCGATCTTTTTCGTCAACTCTTTCGTATGTAGTCCACTGATACGCAGGACCGCGATTGCCGAAGTCCCCGTCGGTGTCGCCAGTGCGGCGATAGTGTCTTGCGTCGATGCCATACCACGCAGGCAAGCCTGCGTGGTGACAAACGCAAAATAAAATCAGCGGCTCTCGATTGCGAGCGGTGTCACGCTGACCCCATCCGTGATCTTATCACCCGGATAAACGATCACCTCATCGCCTTCTGCAAGCCCATCGACAATCTCTGTTTCTAATCCATTACTGTGACCAGTTTTTACCGTAATCAAGTGAGCGGTGCCGCGCGAAACGCGAAACGCTTCCCAGTGATCGCCTTGTTGAAATAAGGCTCCAGCCGGTGCTTTCAACACATCCTCAGCTTCCCAGGTCACAATCCGCGCTTCGACCCGGTAAGCATCGCCAAGGGTGGGGCGGCGATTCAATGGATCTAGAAAATCAACGATTACATTCACGCGTTGCTCTTCGACCCCGAGCGCAGATACTTTTGTGAAAGCGGAAGGTTCGACGACTCGCACCCGGCCACGCAACGCGTCATCACCGCCCCATTTGACCAGCTCGGTTCGCGCGCCCGGCTTGATGTTCACTGCATCGCGCGAGAGCACTTCAATGCGTGCTTCAAGATCGGCGGGATCGCCAACTTCAACTAATGCGAAACCAGCGGGCACCACACGCTCGCTTTCTTGATAGACGCGCAGGATCCGCCCGCTAATCGGCGATGTGATAATTAATGGCTCGCCCTCGTTTGCACCGGCTTCTTTTCCCCGCACGAGAACCGCCTGAGCTTGCTGTAGTTCAAATTCTGCTACATCCAACGCGAAGCCAGCTGCGCGACTATTCTGTGCAGCACTGGTGTTATTCTGTTGAGCCGCATCGCGCTCACGTTTCGAAATCGAACCACTGGAGAAAAGTTTACTGGCTCGATCAAAATCAGTCGCGGCAAGTCGCGCCGCCGCGAGGGCACTTTCATGCTGAGCAGCCGCTCGCGATCGTGCCGCCGTCGCTCCTTTCACCCGCGTCTCAGCAAGAGCAAGACTACGCGCGTCGAGTAAATCAGCCCCCTGAGTATTAAGCACGGCAAGAACCGTCTTTCCTGCTTCGACAACAGCCCCCGGCTTCCAATCGATCCGCTGCAACAATCCACCGACCGGACTCGAAATTGTGTAACGATTTTTAACGCGAGTCATTCCTTCCTCTTCGATCGTAACGACTAAAGGGCCGCGAGAAACTGTCGCAATTTCAGCAGGGTGCGGTTTCGGCCAGAGCCCAATCACGATTAGCGAAACTAAAAGCAGAGCGCCGATCCATGTGATGATGCGTTGGAGGCGTGGCTTTTTTCGTGCCGCGGCTTTTGAAGAATCGGTTTTATTTTTCGAGTCAGTCTTCATGAGAAAATGGGGTCATCTTTTGGAATGAATAAAAATTGGAAGTGAGAATTACCAAGACATATCCTTAACGGGAGCACGCTGTGGATTGCGATGTTCACCCGTGATCAAGCCTCCAGATAAAGTGAGCACGCGATCGGCGATCGCAGACATCGCTGAGTTGTGTGTGATCATCAGGGTTAACGTGCCGAGCTCGCGATTGATCCGATCAATCGCTTCAAGCACAGTGATGCCCGTATTCACATCAAGCGCACCCGTCGGCTCATCGCACATTAACACAGCAGGGCGTTTCGCAATCGCTCGCGCAATCGCCACGCGCTGTTGTTCGCCCCCGGAAAGTTCCGCGGGGAAATGATCAAGCCGTTCTCCTAGTCCAACTAAAGTAAGCGCCTCTTCCGCAGTCATCGGATCCGGGGCGATTTCTGTAATCAGGGCGACATTCTCACGTGCGGTCAGACTAGGAATCAGATTGTAGAATTGAAAAACAAAGCCCACCGCCTCGCGGCGATATTGCGTGAGCCCATCATCATCGGCCGAGCCGAGATCCCAATCGCGGTAAAAAAGCCCCCCCCCGGTCGGCGTATCGAGACCACCCAACAAATTTAGGAGCGTCGATTTGCCGCTACCGGAAGCCCCGAGCACCACGAGAAATTCTCCTTCGCGGCATTCTAAATCCACTCCGCCCAGAGCGCGCACTTCAGCTTCGCCCTCACCATAAATCTTAGTGAGTTTCTCCACGCGAAAAACAGGAGCTTCTGACGCAGAACTAAGAGAAGTGGAAAGAGGATTACTCATGAGTCAAATCGAAGAAATAGAATATGAGAGATGCGGAATTTAATCACGAGCTTTGAGCACACTAACGAGATCGAGTCGGTTAAGATAGCGACACGCCAGCACCGCAGAAAGCACCGACGCCACCGAGATCACGAGCGCCGCAAACGCGTAGTTGGCTGGAGTGAGAATTAACGGCAGTCGCACAAACTCCGTGTTGACGGCTTGCATGATCGCACCCGCGAGTCCGGAGCCAATCAGCAATCCGAGGGGGAGGGCGGCGAGGGTGAGAATCACGAGCTCGCCAATCAATACACCTCCGACTTCCCCACGCGTGAATCCGACCACGCGCAACGTCGCGAGCTCGCGTTGACGTTCCGAAAGGGAAATACGCACGCTATTATAAACGATCCCAAACGCGACGACGGTGGCGAAGGTGAGATAGATTTTTTGTATAAGCCCAATACTCTCCGCGGTAGTTTTTCTAAACCCTTCGCGAATCGCATTCTTGATCACGATCCCGCTGATCCGAGGCGCCTCTTTAACGGCATTGAGAAAGTTATGCCATTGGCTGCTCGTCACACTCAGATAAGCGCCTGTGATTCGATCGCCTTCACCCAGCAAAGCGTTGAGCGCATCTATATTCATGTAAGCAGCGGTGCCGGCAAAGTCTTCAGCCAGCGCGACGACCGGCACGGAAAACTCGGTGCGTTTTCCTTCCAACATACTCACCCGCAACGAATCACCCGGCTGCACGCGCAAGACGTCAGCAAGTTTGGATGATAGAACGAGGCCATGCGAAGGCAGAGTGATTTGCCGATCCTGATCATCGATGACGCGATTAAGAATCGCTTGTGGAGGCAAACCGAGCACCGCCAGTCGGCGTGAGCGATTGCCCGATCGTAGTTCGGCCGCAGCAGCGCGCACCGGTTCAGCGAGAGTGACGCCGGGAAGGTTACGAAGATTCGCGAGCGCGCGTGGAGCATAGGGCTCAATCAAAGAGGCATAGACTGTTTGGCGTTGGACGATATCCCATTGGTAATCGAGCACATAGTTGATCCCATCGCGAAACGAACTCGGCACCACCAGAATACCAGTGGCCAAAGCGAGCGCGACACAAGTGAGCAACGAACGAATCGGTCGCCTTTCGATATTGCGTAATGACATGCGTAACGAAGGGGAGAATGAACGACCCAATCGAGTGCGCTCAAAAAGTGCCGGGCGAAAATTCGCCGGTGGTTCCGGCCTCATCGCTTCCGCCGGTGATAAACTCACCGCGGCCTTCACCGCACCCCACACTCCGACGACCGCGGCCATCGTGCTCACGAGCACCGCCGCGACTAGAACGGTTCGTGCGAGCTGAAAATCAAGCTGAGGAAACCGGAAAAATAGATGATACATATCCACTAAACTATGCCCCAACATCACGCCACCCAGGATCCCGAGTGCGGTGCCAAGTAGCACGATCACCAAAGCAAATTTTAGGTAATGCCCACCAATCACACGGTTGGAGAAACCAAATGATTTGAGAATCGCGATCTGCTCGCGTTGCAACGTGATCTGCCGGCTCATCACCGCATTGGTCATAAACGCAGCCACTCCAAGAAAGACCAAAGGAAAGCCCACGGACAATCCCTGGAGCACACCGATTTCATCACGCAAGCGCGTGTGAGATGTGTGCGACTCGCGACCATAAGCACCACGGCCACCATAGGGACGAAGAATCCGGTCCACCGCCGCGATCACCGTTTGTTCGTTTGTTTCGGGGGTAAGCGTTAGCGCGATACGATTAAACGCGCCGTCCATCTGAGCAGCTCGCGCGAGCTCTTTGTAAGGCATCCAAAAAATACCGTAGCTTCGATTATCAGGTAGCGCTGCACCAGGTGGAGCTTCAAAAACAAATTCAGGTGACAACACTACTCCGGCGATGCGCAAAGATTGTTGCCGACCATAGAGCACCGCAGAGAGACTATCCCCTGGCTGCAATTCATGCGCATCCGCAAAAGCTTCGCCGACGAGGATCTGGCCCGGCGCGGCGCGGCCTTCGAGGATTTGCCCGCGCCTCAAATACAAGCGATTTAGCACAGATCTCCCATGCTCTGGTAAGGAAATGAACAACCCAGTAGCGGGCTCCACCATATCCGGCAAATCGAGCCGCGCTTGCAACGCAATGTTCGTCTGCAATAACGCCACCCCAGGAATCGCCCTCAGATCATCCCCCACGGCATTCGGCGCACGCTTCAGCGTCGCAAAAATATCTGCAAAACGGTAATCCTGATAATAATCATCGCGTGTGGATTCAAGTGAGAGAATTAAGCTCCGCGTCATGATCATCATCGACAACCCGCACGCTATCACAAGAGCGACGGCCAAAGCTTGTGACTTCAGCTTAAAAAGATCGCGCCGGAGTTTGCGGTTAAGAAGTGACATGTAGAAACGATGTTTGGAACAAGGATCATCAACATCCAATCAAGAATCGGCCGGAACGACGAATGGTGTTCACCACATCATGTGAACAACAGGTTTTAGTTTTCCAAATCGGCAAGCATGCTAATGAAAAGATGGCCAATAGTAAGCCAGTCTGAGCACTCGCAGTTCTTCTGCTGATGCGAAAACGGAAAATCGTATTACGAAACGCGACGCTTGATGCCGATCCAAGCAATCACGGCCAACCCCACCAACATCATGGCTCACGTGCCAGGTTTTGGAACCGCCGCATATTCCAAAACAACTCCAGCCACTGAGCCGCTCACACCCATGGCTGAGAGTTGAGTGGAATTCAGATAGGGTGTGGCACTCAACTCACCCGGCGTGCCATCCAGAAGATAAAGATTTTTATCAAAGGTGGCCACAAGGTAGTCGCCATAAAAGTAGGCGATATCTTGCACACTGATATCACTGGTTGGATTGCTAAATACAACCGACCCCTCAGATCCATCCGCATTTATTCTGCGTAACACGTTGGCAGTATCCTCACCTTCTGGGGTAGAGAAACTGATAATTTGTGAATTTTTAAAATCAACTCCCAGCCCGTGAAGATGCTCGGTAAGCGTAGACTCGCTTAGGCTCTGTTGGACCCATCGAATGAGTAGGCCAAGATCTTCTGGGTGTCCTCATCGATACCATACACGAGATTATTAAACACTGCTCCTCCCTGGAAAAAGATCTTTAAGTCTGTGGTGAAAAGCACAGTTGCAATTCCTGAGGCCGCATTCATCGAGTAAACCGTGTGAGCAGCACGATCAAAAAGTAGGACGGCATTCGTATTTGAGTCGTAGGCAATGCCAAGGACCTGACTTGCTGAAAAACCAGAACCTGAAAGACTCCCCAAGGCTGTCCCGTTGGTTTGCCCATCCATAAATCGAACCACATTTCCCAAATCGTCAGCGACAAAAACCACAGAAGACTGAGCTGATAGAAATGACGCCATCAGCACAAATAGGGCTCCTATCTGGGCGAGTGAACTGGGTTTCACAGGCGTGCGCATAAATAAAACGGCGCCCTAATTGCAGTCTTGATGCAATTGCTATTTATCTACCCGTTCTATAGACAAAATCTTTACAGGTGACGTCACCGCCTGCTTCTCGATGGGTGAGTTTTGGATCGCCCGCACGATCTCCATTCCACGAATCACTTGACCGAATGCCGCAAAGCCCTGTCCGTCGGGATTGCGCTTTCCGTTGAAATCCAACTCGGGCTGATCGTTCACGCAGATAAAGAAATCCGAGGTGGCAGTATAGGGTTCCAATCGCGCCATGGAAATCGTGCCGTCGAGATGAAGCAGCCCCGTATCACGAGTGCGCTCCAATGCTATCGTCGGCCCATCTTCAGCCCGTCGCGCGGGATTGATTCCACCTTGAATCACTTCGATTTTGATCTGGTTGTGCGATTGGTTATCCATCGTAACCGCACGATGAAACACACCGCCGTTGTAAAACCCGCGATCCACATAGCTCATAAAATTGGCCACCGTAGCCGGAGCTTTGTCCGCCGCGAACACCAGCTCAATTTCACCGAGTTCCGTCGTCATCACCACGCGGATATCTTCGGCACTTTTCGCGGAGAGCATACTCCCGGCAAATACTGCGATCAGAAAGCCGAAGATAAATCGCATCAGATCGAAGCGTGTTGAAATTTACTCCTTGGTGTCGTCATCACTCTTCTTTTCACCGTCACCAGTGAGGCTTTCCCCAACCTTCACATTGACCTTGGCGAGCACAGCTTTGGTAACCTTCTCCGCCAAAGCAGGATCATCACGCAGCGCTTGTTTCGCGGCATCACGGCCTTGGCCGATGAGCTCGCCTTCAAACGAAATCCACGCACCACGCTTTTCGAGAATCTTGTGTTCGATCCCGAGATCGAGCATCGAACCGGTGCGCGAGATACCCTCGTTATACATGATGTCGAATTCGCATTCGGTAAACGGAGGCGCGATCTTGTTCTTCACTATTTTAATCTTCGTGCGATTACCGATCACCTTGCCATCGGGCTGCTTGATTTGCTCGCGGCGACGGATGTCGATGCGCACGGAAGAGAAGAATTTCAACGCGCGACCACCAGAGGTCGTTTCGGGACTACCAAACATCACGCCGATCTTTTCGCGGATCTGATTGGTGAAAATACAAACGCACTTCGTCTTGCTCACCACGGCCGTAAGGCGACGCATCGCTTGGCTCATCAAACGAGCCTGGGCGCCCACAGTCGCGTCACCCATTTGACCATCGAGTTCAGCTCGCGTGGTCAATGCTGCCACGGAATCGAGCACTATCACATCGATGCTGTTGGAACGAATCAGCGTCTCCATGATATTGAGCGCATCTTCACCGGAGTCGGGTTGAGCCACGAGGAGGTCATCAAGTTGCACGCCGACGACGCGAGCGTATTTCGGATCGAGCGCATGCTCAACATCGATGAAGGCAGCAAGGCCGCCCTTCTTTTGCGCTTCGGCAATCACACTCAGACAAAAGGTAGTTTTACCGGAAGATTCCGGACCATAAACCTCCACAATACGCCCTAAGGGCAATCCACCAACGCCAAGGGCTAGATCCACCGCGAGAGAACCCGTTGAGATCGTCTCAACATTCATCTTCTGGTTGGAGCCCAATCGCATAATGGAGCCTTCACCAAATTGCTTGGTGATCGCGGAAACGGTGAAATCGATATTTTTCTCGCGACCGGTAGCGGAGAGGACACCGGAGGGTTTCGCGATTTCGTTTTTGGAAGAAGCTTTGGCCATAGAATTAAGAGAGGTTGTCGTGATTAAGAGCGGATTATCCTACAGGAGGGCACTGACAGGGTTATGTCAGGAGACTTTCGCCAGCACACGAAACGCGCAAGGCCTGAATAGGTATACCCACGCGAATAATCTCTGTCTTGGACCGCAGTTCGACTCTTTAATAGTAACTCTTAAACCAATCAACGAACTGCTTGAGCCCATCTTCGAGTGGTATCTTCGGAGTGTAACCGATGGCCGCATTCACCTTGTCGAGCGAAGCGCAAGTTTCCGGCACATCGGCGGCTTGTGCGGGGAGGAGATTGAGTTGCGCTTCTTTACCCATCAGTTGCTCAAGCATCCGCACGAAAAGAATAACCTCCATGGGACGGTGATGCCCGATGTTGAAAATACGAAACGGGGGAATCGGTGGCTCTGCCGGCGGATAGAGCAGGGTTTTCAGCACGCCATCCACAATATCGTCAATGTAGGTGAAGTCGCGCAGTTGCTTCCCTTCCGCGTAGAGATCGAGTGAACTTCCCTCATTAATCGCCTGCGCAAACAAGGTTGGCGCGGTGTCGGGACGTCCCCATGGCCCGTAAACGTTAAAAAAGCGTAGTCCGGTGAGACTGAGCCCGTGCAAATGCGCATAACTGTGCGCCATCACTTCGCCGGCCTTCTTCGTAGCGCCATAAAACGAGAGAGGGTGGCTCGTATCGTCATCTTCGTCGAAAGGCGTCTTAGCCGTCTCACCATAGACACTGCTGGATGAAGCGAAGACCAGATGCTTGGGTGGATTGGCTCGCGCGGCCTCCAAAACGTTAAAGAAACCGATCAAATTGCTCTGCACATAATCGCCAGGATTATCCACGCTGTAGCGCACATTGGCCTGTGCACCAAGGTGCACGACATAATCAGGCTTGAACTGATTGTAGATACCGCTGAACGCCACGGCATCCGCAAAATCGGCCTGCACGAAGCGAAAATTGTCATGCCCCTCCAACTGCGCGAGCCGCGCGCGCTTTAGATCGACCGAATAATAATCGTTGAGACTATCCACGCCCAGCACTTCGCAGCTCTGCGTATCCGCAAGACGCTTACTTACATGGTAGCCGATAAAGCCGGCCGCACCGGTCACGAGCACTTTCATTACCAGCGTGATAGGTGATCGAGCAGAGCGCGGCTAGGCGAAAATTTAGCAGGGCAGATTAACAGCTGACGTCTTTGCCTTCGCTGCCGAAGTAGAGCAGACGCTCTTCCTGATCCTCTAGAGGCTGTGCATCGCTAGGAGCATAGTGGTATTGGAGCGCGCGGCGGCGCTTACCGGAAGAGTTATGTGGAGTGCCGTGGGGGAGTAGGCCGCTGAACAAAAGCAGGCCACCAGGCTGGAGCGGAGCAGACACCGAACTCTGTCCGAGCATTTCAGTGTCACAGATCTGCCAATCGCGGCGCTGGAAATGAATTCGCGGGCCTTTCTTGTGCTGGCCGGGCATGAACTGCATGCAGCCATTTTCGACTGTGGCTTCGTCGAGTGCGATCCAACAACCAACGACTGGTGTATCCAACGGATAATTGAAATAGGCATTGTCCTGATGCCAGGGCTTTTCACGACCAAGGCGAGGAGGTTTAGTGAGAGCCATATCCTGGAAGAGGGAGGGTGCTTTGCCACCATTCAATTGGCTCACTGCGTTCAGGAGTTTGGGATGATGAGAAATCGCTTTAAGCCGCTTATCGTATTCAACGAAATACATTAGCTTGCGCACCGCATCCTGACGTTCAGTCAAACTGAGGGTGGAGAGTTTATCCTGAGCCGCCGCTTCGAAGACCACGCCCTTGAAGTCGGGGTTCTTACCCATGATGAGATCCTGCATGCCTTGGAGGGCGTCGGAAATCTCCTGCGCATCAAATCCCTTTCTGATGATCAGATAGCCCTGTTCATTGAAGTGCTCAATCTCTGCAGCACCGATGTCTTCAAAATGATCTACTCCGAATCCTTCTCGGGTGGGTTGATAGAGATCGGGATCATGCATTTCAGCGCCATGATCAATGATAGGGGTAGAGGATGCTTCCATAGGATGGGTAAAAACTAAGATTCAGGTATCCGGACAGTAAAGTATCATCGTAGCAGATAAATCGATTTAGGTTCCATGCACTTCACCGTTATTTTTTTATATCTATCTGCTTTATGGAATTCGATCACAACAATCTTGATCTGCGGCTTGGCTTGAGTGGTCGAGTGCGCTGTGAAACGGGATGGCACCTCGGATCAGATTGGTCAAAATCGCTTAAAGACTACGATTTATGGTATATTTGGGAAGGAAAAGGCCAAATACAGATCGATTCTGACCAAATCGAGCTTCATCCGGGAGTATGGTCTTTGGATGCAACCAGATCGCAGATACGAAGCCAAACAGGACATTTTCGCGCGTCTCAGCGTCACTTTTGCCCATTTTTCGGTCGTATCTAAAAATCAGACTATTTTGCCTTTATCCGATTTTCAGCCTCCATTCGAGGTGGTTCGCACTCGACAAGTCGGGTTTATTGATACTCTCATGCGTCGAATAGTTGAATTAGAGTCGGAGCCCTAAGCGGCCGCCTCTGCAGCGCAACTCATGAAAGCTCTCATCATCGAGCTAGATCGTGAGCACAGAAATACACCTAACCACGAACCCCTCGCCAACGAACAGCATCAACGTGAAATTGTTTTGGCCACAGCGTCCAAGATAAGGGAAAGCCCAGCCGAATCCCCTTCGATAGTCGAATTAGCCCATGCAGTAGGCTACAGCGTGGATCACTTCTCGCACATCTTCTTGAAAATAATAGGTTTAAGGCCCCAACTCTACATCATCCAAGCCAAGATCGAGCGAGCCAGCCAGCTTCTCCTCTAATCGAACTTAACAATAGGTGCTATCTCAGAAGTCGTTGGTTTTCAGGATATCTTCTACTTTTTCCGCCAATTTAAGCAGAAAATCGGCCAAAGTCCGTCCCAGTATCGCAAAGCGCTACGGACGGCATAATGTATGCTTTAAACACAGATTTAACAAACTTGCACTTGCCGGCATAAAAACCCGTCGTTTACTTTAATGCTCTCCAACTCGGAAGCACAGAATCATGAAGATCAAAGCATATCTAAAACCGCAATGCGGTTGGTCCAACGGCGTTCGCGCCATCATGAGCAAACACGCTCTACCATTCGATGATATCGATATCATCAACAACAGCGAAAACTACGCGGAAATGGTCCAGAAGTCCGGACAGCCTCTTTCTCCCTGTGTAGAGATCGACGGTGTAATGTTGGCCGACGTCTCTGGTGAAGAGGTTGAAAACTATCTCCTAAGCAACGATCTGGTTAAACCTAGCAATACCGAAGACGCCGCCCCGACCAATGCCGGGTGCTCGGACGAAGAACACGCGAAGATGGCGACCAAGACAGTTCGTTTCTTCTAAGCGCGAGTCACTGATACCACTCTCAGGCCGGCTCGCTCAGCGAGACCGGCCTTTTTTGTCCCCAGATCGGATTCGCTTACTCACATACTTTCAACTACAGAGTCCACATCTGCGAATGACTAAACCTATTCCATCGCCACTTCACCATAACGATCAGGAACATGATGCTTGTGGAGTCGGCTTTATCGCCAAGATTTCTGGCGAACGTAGCCACGATTTGGTGGAACGCGCGCTCACGGCATTGCGTTCCTTGGCTCACCGCGGAGCGATTGACGCCGATGCAGTCACGGGCGATGGCGCTGGTCTACTCACCCAGCTTCCGATCGATCTCTTTCGTGAACATCTCGAAAAAGAAAAGAAGTACCTACTGCAGGATTCTGATCTCGGCGTGGGCATGATTTTTCTTCCACGTGAAGACGAGTCGGCTCAAGTCGCGGGCAAGAAGATTATCGAACAAGCCGCCAAGGCGGAAGGTCTCGTATTTCTCGGTTGGCGCGACGTGCCCGTCGATGCCACCTGCCTCGGACGCAAAGCTCTCGAAACTCAGCCCATGATCGTGCAAGCGCTCGTGGGACGTCGCGATGACGCGACTACGGACGACGAGTTTGAACGGCAAATTTTCCTTGCGCATAAAGTCGCTGAGCGTCGCGCCGAAGAGATGGACCTCGAAGGTTTTTACGTCTGCTCGTTCTCATCGCGCACGATCGTTTACAAGGGCCTCTTCAATGCGCCACAGGTGCGCAAATACTTCCTCGATCTGAAGTCGCCGAAATATACCTCGGCCCTCGCGATCTTCCATCAGCGCTACTCAACCAACACCTTCCCAACGTGGCACCTTGCGCATCCTTTCCGGATGATGGCACACAATGGTGAGATCAACACCATCCGAGGGAATCGCAATCTGATGCGCGCCCGTGAGCGCAGTGCGGCTCATGGCGTCTGGGGTGATCGTTTCTCTGATCTTCGGCCCATCGTGCAACCCACGATGAGCGACTCTGCGTCGTTTGATAACGCTCTGCAATTACTCACGCTTGGCGGGCGCGACCCTCGCCAAGCCTGCACTATTATGATGCCTCCGGCTTGGGAGCAGGATTCGGAACTCACTCCCGAACAGCAGGCATTCTATCGCTATCATTCCTGTATGCTGGAACCCTGGGATGGTCCCGCCGCCGTGGTTTTCACTAACGGCAAGATGGTCGGAGCTGCGCTCGATCGCAACGGTCTGCGCCCCGCTCGCTATAAAGTATTCGATGATGGTTACATCCTGCTCGCGAGCGAAGCGGGCCTCATCCACGATTGGCCCGGCAAGATTGTCGCGAATGGTCGTCTCGGGCCTGGACGCATGATCACAATCGATCTGGAAGCAGGAACGTTTGTCGAAGACGACGAGATCAAGGAAGCTCTCACGCAACAACCGCATTTCCTCACGTGGTGCGACGAGCATCTCGTTAAACTCCATGAGTTCGCGCCGACGGCTCCGCAAAGTGAACCCAAACCTGCCGCGCTTCCTGCACAAATAGCCTTTGGTTACGACCTCGATGAGCGCGACCTAATTCTTGCCCCATTAGCCGAAGGCAAGGAGCCCACCGGTTCGATGGGTGACGATACCCCGCTGGCCGTGCTCTCGCGACGTCCGCGATTACTCTACACCTACTTTAAGCAACTCTTCGCCCAAGTTACAAATCCGCCGATCGATTCGATCCGCGAAAAGTCCGTGATGTCGCTCACGATGTATCTTGGTGGTCGCCTCGGCCTGTTTGAAGAACTGCCACGCACGAGTGGTTTTGTGGAAATCGCTTCGCCGATTCTGGTGAATCACGAACTCGCTGCGCTCTTCGATGTGCCTTCGATGAAGAATCGGGTCGTCAGGCTCAGCGCTACGTTCGATGCAGCCGGTGGACCCAACGCCTTGGAAACCGCCGTGCAAGAGCTCGCCGTGCGCGCCCTCGCCGCGGTCGAAGACGACAACTCTAAAATCATCATCATTTCCGACCGCGAAGTCAGCGCCGAGAAAGCAGCCATTCCGATGTTACTCGCGGTGGGCGCGGTCAACACCCGCCTCTCCCGTGGTGGCCTCCGTTTACGGTGCGATCTAATCGCCGAAACCGGCGAGGCGCGCGACGTGCACCACATAGCCACCTTGCTTGGCTTCGGCGTAAATGCCGTCAATCCATGGCTCGCATTTAACCTCGTTAGCGAAATAGCAATCGAAGGTAAAACTTCAGAAAACGTCACACCGGAACAAGCCTGCCTCAACTACCGAACTGCTATCGACGCCGGTCTGCGCAAGATCATGGCGAAGATGGGCATCAGCACATTGCTGAGCTATCGTGGCGCGCAACTATTCGAAGCGCTCGGTATCGGCACCAAGGTGATCGAAGATTGTTTCCCTCGCACTATGTCGCCCATCGGTGGCATCGGCTACTGCGAGATCGCGATCGAATCATTGCTGCGCCATCAACTCGCTTTTCCACAGGAAGAAGCCACGGAAGCAAACGTCCCTTCGCTCCACAGCGAAGGTTACTACCGAGTGAACAAGCGTGGCGAAGGTGAGTATCACGGTTGGAATCCCAAGGTCGTCGCCGCGATGAATCGTTTCACGCGCCAAGGCACTGATGAGAATTTCCAAGGCTGGAAAGCTGTGACCGATGAGCATCAACCACTCGCGTTGAAGGATCTTCTGAAAATTCGCTTCGACAAACGCTCACCGATCGACGTCGAGCAAGTCGAGCCAATCGAAGATATCCGCCGCCGTTTCACTACCGCCGGTATGTCGATGGGCGCACTTTCACCGGAAGCTCATGAAACACTCGCTATCGCGATGAACCGGATCGGCGGCAAGTCCAATTCAGGCGAAGGGGGAGAAGATCCTGAACGTTTCTCCATCCGTGAAAATGGCGATTCCGCTAACTCCGCCATCAAACAGGTCGCGTCAGGTAGATTCGGTGTCACCGCCGAATACCTCGCCAACGCGAAGGAAATCGAAATCAAGATGGCCCAAGGCGCCAAGCCGGGTGAGGGCGGTCAACTACCAGGCCATAAAGTCTCGCCTTTGATCGCTCGTCTTCGTTTCAGCGTTCCGGGCGTCACCCTGATCTCTCCTCCTCCTCATCACGATATTTACTCCATCGAGGATCTCGCGCAGCTCATCTTCGATCTGAAAGAGGTCAACCCACGCGCAAAAGTCTGCGTGAAACTCGTTTCGTCGTCAGGCGTCGGCACGATCGCCGCCGGTGTGGCCAAAGCTTACGCTGATGTAGTGCTCGTCTCCGGTCACGAGGGTGGCACCGGCGCTTCACCGATCGCTTCGATCAAGAATGCTGGTTCCGCTTGGGAAATCGGCGTCGCCGAAGCCCATCAAGTGCTCATGATGAATGGCCTGCGCAATCGCATCGTGCTCCGCACCGATGGTGGTATGAAGACCGGTCGCGATATAGTCATCGCAGCGATCCTCGGTGCAGAAGAATTCAACTTCGGCACCGCTGCGCTTATCGCTGCGGGTTGCGCGATGTTCCGCGTCTGCCATCTCAACACCTGTCCGGTCGGCGTGGCCACGCAACGCGATGATCTGCGCGCTAAGTTCCGCGGCAAGGCCGACAATGTAATCAATTACTTCAACGGCGTCGCAGACGATGTGCGCCATTATCTGGCTAAGCTCGGCGTGCGCTCGCTCAACGAAATCGTGGGCCGCACTGAATTGCTCAAGCAAATCGAGGATCCTGAAAATCCGAAGACGCAGTTAATCGATCTCGGCCCCTTGTTGCACAACCCGGATCCAACCGACGAACTCGAGCGCTACCACACGCGCGAGCGCAACGAACGTTTCGGCAACGAAGGTTCACTCGACGAAGCGATTCTGCAGGAAGCTCGCGATGTGATCCTCGGCAAAAGCGCGCGTTTAGTCGCCCGTTACAAGGTGACGAATATCAATCGCGATATCGGCACCCATCTTTCAGGCCAAATCGCGTATCAGCTCGGCAACAAGGGGCTCCCCTCCGGCACGATCGACCTCACATTCACCGGCAGTGCCGGACAAAGTCTCGGCGCATTCCTCGTCAACGGCATCAAGCTCACCCTCAACGGCGAAGCGAATGACTATGTGGGCAAGGGCATGGCTGGTGGTGAAATCATCGTGCGCCCTCGTCCAACGGAAACCTTTGAATGGCACACCAACTGTATCCTCGGAAACACCTGTCTTTACGGTGCAATCGGCGGAGTGCTATTCGCGGCAGGGTGGGCCGGGGAACGATTCGGCGTGCGCAATTCCGGCGCGATTGCCGTAGTCGAAGGTCTCGGTGATCATGGTTGCGAATACATGACTGGCGGCGTGGTCGTCGTGCTTGGTCGCACCGGGAAAAACTTCGGTGCAGGTATGAGCGGTGGGCTCGCATTCGTTTACGACGAACGCAACACCCTGCCAGATCGTCATAACTCGGAGATGACCACTCTCGAGCGCCTCAACAATGAGGAAGAAGTCACGAGCCTGCGTCAGCTAATCGCCGCACATGTCGGGCAAACCGGAAGCCCACACGGCCAAAAGGTATTAGCCGATTGGGATATCTCGATTGGCAAGTTCTGGAAAGTATTGCCGCATCCGCCCACTCCGGAAACACCGAAAGTAATCTTTACCTTCGATAAAACGAAGGTGCCGGTGGCCGTTTAGCTCCGTAGCACCTCAAGCCAAGGTGCGTTAACGGGTCGCTCTTCTAGACACGTTAGCGTAACTGGATTTGATTCGCTGAACCTCGCCACGACTACTTAGTTTTGACCCATGCCTTCCAAACCTATTCCCGGTTCCACTGGTGAAGTGCTCACCTGCCTTCCATCGCCTTACACTCCGCATGCGGCCACAGGTCTGCTCTATCTGCCCCGCTTCATCGCGAAGTGTAAATACGCGCAAAAGCACGGCGCTTTACCGGCAAGCTACGCCAAGAATTACAAACGCGGATTGGATCGATTTATTTCGATCCATCTCGGTGTAGATCCCGTTGATGTGGAAACTATCGTCCACGAATCGACTAATGATGCCGAAATCGACCGCCGTTTACTCGAACTATTCCCCGATGATGTGCGCGCCACGAAATGGAATCGTAATTTGATCCAAAAAGGGATGACTCCGGCTGGTCGCGAGTTCCTTTTGGAAGCGCTTACCGCCATGGGGTGCGCTGATCGGGCTGATCAAATCATCAGCGTGCCTGATCTGATCGACTTTGATGAAGGTCGAATCAACTAGAGTAGAAAATCAGCGAGCAAACTCCGACTCCTTGATGCGCTACTGAAGTCATTCGGAAGCGGACAAAAAAAGAGCCGCTCCGAAAAGGAGCGGCCCAGTATTTTTTAGACGACTGAAGAAACTTACTTCTTCTTCTTAGCGGCTGCCTTCTTCTTAGGCGCTGCCTTCTTCTTAGGCGCTGCCTTCTTCTTAGGCGCTGCCTTCTTCTTAGGCGCTGCCTTCTTTTTTGGAG
>PAUB01000028.1 GCA_002713695.1 Opitutaceae bacterium | reverse complement strand
GCATGCGCCATTCGATCGAGGTGCGCCATTTTGGTGTGCCGATGATGAATTCCACCGAATTCGTGCGCGGCTACGCCCACGCCTCGGACGTCGGCACCATCGCCGTCACGTTCGGCGGCGCGCTCGGAATTGGCGCGGCGCTCGTGATGCTCGCGCACGTGCGCAAGTTGGCGGAGGGCACGGGCGCGATTTCGCTGCAGCTGGGCGCCGCCGGCGTCTTCCAGCTGCTCGCGGCGTTTGCGGCGTCGCTGTCGACGGGCAGCCAAGTCACGCACTTGCCGGCGCTCTTCTCCGACACGGCGTGCAAAAACATCGGCGAGGCGTGCAAGGCGGCGGCGATGAGCCGCCGCTTCTCGACGACGAACACGCAGTCGGCCGGGCTCTGGTTGTCCGCGGTGGGCATGCTCGCGTTGGCCTACCCGCCGATGGTGCGGGTCACGAACCGCGCGGACGCCGAGCGCTACCAATGGAGCTTCACCGGTCTGGTGTTCTCGCTCTTCGCCGCGATCGTCGCTTTCTTGATAATCTGGAGCAACTCGCCCTTCGAAAACCACATCGACTATGTGCTCATGCTCTCGCTGATCGCGATTCTGTGGTCTTCGTACGTGGACACCTGGACGGGTCCGGCGTTTTACATCGCCGCATTCGTCTGGGACGAAATCATCTACGTGAACGCTTACGGATTAGAACAAGCTCTCTCGCACGTGACGCACGTGTCGCTCTTCTTCAATTGTTTGATGCTCGGGTTGCACATGGTGCTGGCGGCGCTCACGCTGGCCTGTCGTCCGTCGCGCCCGATTGAGCGCATCACGGGGGCCGTTGCCGTCGCGGGGTCGTCGATCGCAACGGGGCTCTTTACCGCGTCGGCCTGCCTGACCATGGGCTACGGCGGCCAAATCGATCCGAATTACGTGATCCTGAGCGGGCCTCAGAACGCGGCCTCGTTTGTGTTTCAGCACTTTGTGCCCTTTGCGGTGTGGGCGCCCATCTTCACGTGTCGGTGCGAAGTGAATTTGCTGTCGAAAACGGCGCGAGCGGCGACCTGGTTGCTGGCGGTGCCGCTGGTCGCCGTGGCGTACGCAATCGTTTTGACGGTCATCGCAAAGGGCCCACCCGCGGTGAACTTTTTCGACGACTGGAGTCTGCCCGGCTGCTTCATAGGAGCGGGCATCCTGCCTTGGGCGGCCGCTAGTATCGTGTAGTCCTGTACCCGCAGTGCAGCGCGCTAAACAAAAAGTTTTGGACGTGAAGTGGTTGACATATGCCTCGTTTCTCACCAAGCAAGCAGGAGGGTGCGTGGGTGCGTGACAGCATGCCCGGTCCTAGCAAGAAGGGCAAGAACACCACGCCCAAAAAACCGCTTCTGACGCCCAACCAGAAGCCGTTTCGAACGGTGCGGCGCGTCGGCGAGGATGGCGGCGAGTACTACGAAGAGCAGTACTACGAGCCGGAGGAACCGGAGTACGCGGAGCAGAGGCCGCCGGCAAAGTCCGGCGGTGGCGGTCCTTCCACAAAGCAAATCGCGGGCGGCCTGCTCCTCCTCACCGTCTTCGGTGGGATCGCCGGCGTCTTTTTTCTCTTCCAAGCGGACGCGGCGGCCGCCAACCCGTGCGGAGACAACCCGTGCCCTCCCGCGCCGCCCCTGGCGCCGTTGCGCGCAGACGGCCAGCCCTGTTGTGAAGGCGAGGGCACGCTCAACCAGTGCCACGACTGGTACTGCGGGCCCTACCGAGGCAGCGGCGTCGGTGGCAACGGCAAGTGTGGCTACTGGGGGCCGAACGACCCCGACAAGTACGGCGACATCGCGTTCAAGGAGCGCTGCTGTCCGCCGACGGAGGCGGGGATGACCGGCCTCGGCAACGGATGCCACGATCTGCCGGAGGGTGCCGATTGCACGTTCAACGACCAATGCCACCAGCCTACAGATGAGGAGCTCGCGAGACCCAACTTCACAATCTCCCGCCTTCACTGCGACGAGGACGAGCGCGTGTGCCGACCGCTGAAGGGCGAAGGCGAATTCTGCTGCACCGAGGGCGGGACTCAAGCGTGCCACGATTGGTACTGCGCATCGGGCAAGTGTGCCGAGATGGGCGGCAAGGACTACGAGATCGACGTGTCGAACCTCGGACCAAACAGGGTCATCAGCGGCTTGAACGGCAACCCGTACGACCCGCGGTACAAGGAGCGGTGTTGCAACCCCGCGGGCGACGCCAGCACCAGTGGCCTCGGCAACTTCTGCCACAACATCTCGGTGGGAGGCAACTGCCAGTTCAACGACCAGTGTTCTCCGGGCACCCATTGCGATGAGGACACGCGCATCTGCACCCCCCTCTTGGAAGGCGGCGCGCGCTGCTGCACGGAGACGGGCACGCGCGCGTGCCACGACTGGTACTGCCTGTCGGGCAAGTGCGGCGACTGGGGGCCGAACGACGAGACCATTCCGCCCAACCAGTTCATCCCGCTCATCGAGGACTTGCCGGATGCGGACCCGCGGTACAACGAGCGGTGCTGCCCGCACGGCGTCGAGGGCGCCACGACCGGGTTTGGCAACAACTGCCACAAGCTGCCGCTCGGCGGCACGTGCAACAACAACGACCAGTGCAACGCGTCCTCGTCGATGCTCGGGATGATTGGCGTCTCGGGCGGGCTGCTGGGCGGCGGAGAGGGCGAGGCGACCTACTGCGACGAAGATGACCGCACCTGCAGGCCGCTCAGGCGCGCCGGCGAAACCTGCTGCACGACCAGCGGCACGCAGGCGTGCCACGACTGGTACTGCGTCTCGGGCAAGTGCGGCGACTGGGGGCCGAACGACCACACCATCCCGTCCAACACGCTCTTCCCGTACCCGGGGCCCACAGACGACCCGGACCCGCGCGCGAACGAGCGGTGCTGTCCGGAGACCGAGACGGGGACGACGGGGTTGGGCAACAATTGCCACGACATCCCGATTGGCGGTCAGTGCAACAACAACGATCAGTGCTCGCAAACCCCGCCGGCGGGCGTCACCCTGCCCGAGGGTCAGGGCTACGCTTACTGCGACGAGGACGAGCGCGTCTGCAAGGAGCTGCTGCAGGCCGGCGAGGCGTGTTGCACCATCGACGGCACGCAGGCGTGCCACGACTGGTACTGTTTGAGCGGCAAGTGCGGCGACTGGGGGCCGAACGACCACAGCATCGACCCGTCCACGTTTTTCCCGGATGTTACAACGAAGACGACGCAGGCGGGCGAGTACAACGAACGCTGCTGTACGCAGGAGGGCACGACCGGCGCCGGCAACAACTGCCACGAGATTCCCGAAGGCGGCACCTGCAACGACAACGACCAGTGTGCCGGCGACGGCGCGGGCACGCACTTTTGCGACATCGACACCAAAACGTGTCGACGGCGGCGTGAGGCGGGCGAGTACTGCTGCAGCGCGGCGGGCACGCGGGGATGCCACGACTGGTATTGTACGAGTGGCAAGTGCGGCGACTGGGGGCCGCGTGACGAGACCACACCCCCGGTGGAGTTCTTGCCGTTTGTCTCGACGGAGACGACCCCCGACGCGCGGTACAACGAGCGGTGCTGTCCCGCTGGCGGCACCGGTCTGATCGGCAACAACTGCGGCAACATCCCGTTGGGTGGCACGTGCGAAAAACACAACCAATGCAGCCAGTCGCCGACCAACGCGTTTTGCGACATGGACACGAAGGTGTGCACGGCGCGCAAGGAGACGGGCGCCTACTGTTGCGCGCAATCCGACAGCAACGTCTGCGCACACGACTACTGCGAGAGCGGCAAGTGCGGCCACTGGTGGAACCAAGACTATCAGCGGAACACGGAGGACTTTGTCCCCGCCGTGCCGAACGCGCTTCCAATACCCGACGTTCGCTACAACCGTCGGTGTTGCCCCAACACGGACACGGGTCGTGGGCAAGCGCTCGACTGGTGTGGCGACATCCCCATCGGGGGGTCGTGCGAGAGCACACCGCAGTGCGCCCAGCCTCCCGGTGGACTTCCACTACAAGACCGAGTCTTCTGCGACAAAGACGACAAGATTTGCAAAAAGGTGCTGCCGGCCGGATCGCCGTGCTGCACGGTCGTGTCCGGCTACACGGAATGCGTCGACGAGTGCGCCTCCCTACCACCGTCGAACCCGTGGGTTGCTCGGTGATCTGTGCGCTCGGTGCACACCCGCTCACTTCCACGCGCATATGCAGGTACTGTTGGGGCGAAGGCGGCATCGGTGGTAACGGCAAGTGCGGCGAATGGAACAGGGACAACGACATCGCGTCGCTGGGGCCAACGTACAAGGAGCGCTGTTGTTCCGACTCGGCGGAGTCGCTGGGCAAATGCCAGAATATCCCCGACGGGGGGAGTTGCACGTACGAGCTCAACCGAGACCAGTGCCTCGGCGACAACATCTGCGCCCCCGCGGGGGCGACGTGCGTGCCCAAGTTGAGCGGCGGCGAGCTGTGCAAGAACGACGACCAAATCTGCGCCCAAGTCGGCGGCGTCAGCGCCCGCTGCAACACATGGAACATCTCCGGGGTCGATCACGAGCGGTGCTGCTACTCGGAAGCCGTTTCTCCCGGCAGCGCCACCTTCGATGCGCTCCAGTGTGGCAGTCTGCTGCTAAACGACGGGTGTCAGAGGGATGAACAATGCGCGGGGGCCTTGATCTGCGCCCCGGGCAACAAAACATGCCAGGAGGTGCTGCCGCCCGGCGCGCTGTGCGCGAACTTCGACAACGTCTGCGCCCCATCCGGGAGCGGGTGGTGTCGCGAATGGGGCGAGGGCGGGTTCGAGAACGAGCGGTGTTGCTACGCGACGCGGTCCGACGGCAGCGCAAAGACGGATTGTGGCAGCTGGAGCTCGGGGTGCGTAGGTGGGCAGTATTGCGCGGATCTGCGCCTCAACGACGCGTGCCAGAGAAACGAGCAGTGCGAAACGGGCGTCTGCAACCTCGGCAAGTGCTCGAATCAGGTGGGCCAGTTCCAACAATGCAACGGCAACAACGAGGCGTGCCTCAGCAACACGTGCCACAACAACTTCTGCACCGTGGACACGCCCGGCAGCGCGACGGAGGGACAGCTGTGCGCTTCGGGCGCCGACTGCGTCGGCGGCGGCACCGGCGACCTCCTCTGCATCGGTTCCGTGTGTCGCACGAACGACGGCTACTGCGCCGACTGCGGCGGCGACGGAGAGTGCGCGTCCAACGTTTGCCACACGCTTCACCGTCACTGCCTGTACCCCTACGACGGCACCGCGCCGCCCGGCGCGATGTGCTTCGACAATGCGCAGTGCAAGTCGGGCCAGTGCTGGGACTGGGCCGGTGAGGGTGGCAGTCGCTACTGTCTGTCGGACGAAAACCAAACTTGCGACACGCAGATCGTGGCGACCGGCCTCGGCGAGCTCAGTGGACACTGCGAAGGCGGGTACACGAACCTCCGATACAGCTGCAAAGTCCAAGACGGCGAAAGCCTCCTGGGCGGTCTCGCCGAGTGGCAGCCGCCTCCGCACACACGCAAGTTTGCGTGCATCAACAACGTGTGCAAGAGCCCCGCTCTCGACGAAGTGTGCACCGCCGACGGGCAGTGCCCCTCCGGGTCAGACTGCACACAGGGGTACTGCGCCAAAACGAGCGGCGCGCTCGGTGGCGCGATTTGCAACGACGAACACGACGGCGCCCGTTGCGCGTCGGGCGTCTGCCACGACGCGTCGTGGTTCAGCGACGTCGCGTACTGTTACTCGCACACCGACGACTACTGCGACACGAAGGTGAAGGGCATCGGAACAAATCCACGGGCGGAGGTGGACACCAACTGGAACACGGATGCCAAAGTGCAGTGCGGCAACCCCACCACACACAAGTGCAACGCCAACAGGTGCAGGACGAACCAAGCCGCAGACGCGGCGTGCGACCACAACGACCAGTGCGCGTCGGGGGCGTGTTACAACGGCGCGTGCACGTACGGCGGCAGCGCCGGACTCGGTCCAGTCGGCGGGCACTGCAACTACTGGGGCCAGTGCCAGTCTGGATCTTGCTATGGCTCGGTGTGTCGAGCGCCGGCTGCCCTTTGCGAACCTTGCGTCCAAAATGGCGATTGCGCGTCGTTTAAGTGCCATTGGAACGTGTGCATCCGCGGGCCCGCTTCGGACAGGAAGGGCATTGGTGGCGAGATGTGCTGGAAGGACGGCGACGGTCCGTCCTATTGCAAGTCGGGCGTGTGCATCAGCTTCCCCTTTTCGGAGCGCAACGACTACTGCGCGGGCGATGACGGCCATGATTGCGATATGGCCGTATACGAATGGAACGCCGCCTTAGAACACGGCCATTGTTTCGCCGACAACCACAACCGCCAGTTGTCGTGCAAGAGCGGCCTCACTTGTTGGAGTAATGTGTGCAGAGATTGCAATCCGGCGACTTACCCGGCTAGCATGGGCGGCAGAGACCACGGCGCCGGGTGCTGGGCCGACTGGGATTGCAGATCGGGCGAGTGCTTCGACTGGAAGTGCGTTTCGAAGGGCGACGGCAACGAGCGCGCGTGCCACGGCGTCTTTTGCACGCGCGACTGGCAATGCAAGTCGGGGATTTGCAGGGACTCGAACGGCAACCCGACCGACCCCGACAACAAAAAGTACGGAACGTGCATCGGTCCGACCAGCGCGTCCGCCATCGCCAGTTTCGACTCCAAATTGCCGCCGTCGCCGCCGTCGCCACCCAAACCCCCGTCGCGGCCACCGTTCCCCCCGGGGCCGCCGCCGCTGCCGCCGGCTTTGCCGTCGCCGCCGTCGCCGCCGCCGTCGCCGCCGCCGCCCGACGCGCCGTACCCGCCGCCACCGTACAACCCACAACCACCAAAGTTCCCACCGAGACCGTTGCCCACGCCGCCCCCGCGGCCCCCGTCGCGCCCTCAGCCGTCGCCGCCGCCGCCGTACCCGTCGCCCAGGCCGGAGCGGCCTCCGCCCCCGGCCGGCCGGCGCCTCGGCGAGCAAGAAGGAATGGGCGATGGTCGCAGCATCCTCGTCGAAGAGAAGAAGAAGCGCATATTCGCGCCGCGCAACCACACAAAGAAGCGGCAGAAGCGCAAGTAAAAGCGCACCGCCGCGTGGTATGGAAGGGAAAGGGAAGAGGCAAAGGGACGGGTCGGTGTGTACGTTTGCAAAAAAAAACAACAACGACCGCCTTGTTGTGATTTTTTTTCACGGTGACTCCGCGTGCTGCAATTTCGCGCGCTTCGCGCCTGGTTCGCACTCGTCCACCGCGCGAATCATGCGCGGCGGCGCAGGGATGCACCCGAGCGCGAGCAGCGGCATGCGCGACGGCTCTTCGCCCTGCATGTGCTCCTTCTCTAGGCTGAGCCCATCACCGTTGGCAAAGATGCCGCCTTCGTCGGTGAAGATCCAGCTCACGGCGCTGGCGATGATGAACCCCAGCCCCATCACGACGTTGAACCAGGCCACGCCTTCGGGGAGGCCCGCCAGGAAGTCTTGCAGCCACCCGAGCCAAATGCTTGTCCACCAATCGAGGTTCAGGTTGATGATCGTCTCCGGCGAGTTGCTCCTGTAGAAGAACACTACCACAAACCCCACCCCTACC
Organism: Opitutaceae bacterium; assembly: GCA_002713695.1. Lineage (GTDB taxonomy): Bacteria > Verrucomicrobiota > Verrucomicrobiia > Opitutales > Opitutaceae > Cephaloticoccus. Next base: position 10,336 of record PAUB01000028.1, on the reverse strand, counting down.
GGTACTACGTACAGAAACGTTCTCCAAATTCCGTTTGGTATCGCCCATGTCAGCCCCACCCCGATCATCACCGCAAACGACGTCACGATGAGCGTCGTGCTCGAAAAGGCGAACCCGAAGCCGAGCTGGATGAGGTTGGCCAGCATGATCATCGCGCGGCCCGTGAAGGACGGGTTTTGGATCAGCTGGCAGCAGCATTCCACTACGACTTGGACGGCTATTTGCGCCATTGCTACGACATTGTAGCTGCTTGACCTTGGCGTCGTCGAACGGGCCATATCGTGACGGCACACATAACGCCCTTTCGCGGACACAACATCAAGACGATGTCGACACGTCCCACGCTGACAGAGGGCGGCGCGCCCGTCTCGCGCGTTTCGGATGGCTCGCGCCTCTCGCACGTGCTGACTGCCGGCAAGGAGCGCCAGGCGGTGATCCAGGCGAAGCGGGACGCGGCGGCCTGCAACGACCCGGCGGCCGTCTTAGACGACGAAGTCGAGATCCCGGGCGACGCGGCACTGCTCCCGGAGGAAGCGGACACCGACCGGAGCTTCTTTGGGAGTGTCAAGGACGGCGCCCTCCGCTTCGTCCGCGGCGCGCCCAAGTACAAGACCATCGACCAGCTGACCATTTCGCAGATCACCGACCGCCTCATGGGCGATTTCAAGCGCACCTCGACGGCCGAGCGGTACGATGGCCGCGTCAAGCCGTACGACCACATCCTCGACGGCGGCCCCGGCATCCAGGCCACCGTGTACGTCTACCAGACGGAGTACCAAGTGGCCGTCAAAACGTCGGACTTTCTCGATTTGACCGGGATTGGCAAATGGGTGATTGGAGCCATCGACAGGCAGATGTCGTACGAAGAGTTTCTCACGGCGCTTCGCACGACCATGCGGCAGGCCATCTCGACGCTCCTCGATACGCTGGACGAGCTGCGGTTGGCCCGGGCGGAGGCCGAAAAGAACGAGGCCATCCAGGACGGCCTCACGCGCGCCCTGAGCGGCGAGGTGGTCGACCGCGACGGCGCCGACCTCGGTTACTAGGCGGTCAGACCGCGTCCGCGCCGTCCGCGCCGTCGGCGCCGTCCGCCTCGAGCCGCTTCGGGGCGGTCGCGCGCGGCGCGTTCCGCCACCGCGCAACGCGCGCGACCGCCGCGACCGCCATACACAGCACGATCACGAGCAGCTCCGGCGCGGGCGTGTAGGGAATGAGGTACCTGTCCGCCAGCGTCCACGCCGCCCACCACAGCCCGAGCGACCAAAACTCCCAGAGCGGGTTCGGGCGGGGGCCCATGTGATTTTTTTACTTTTTGAAAACGGGTTCGCCGCCCTAATTGCAACATGGGCGAGACCCAGCCGAGACCCACAGACCCACATCTCCACGCCGGTCACGAGACCGGTCAACGGCGCGAGCACCGCTCGCTAGCCGCGCGGTCTGTCGGTACGATTATATATACATACAAGGGCGGGGTGGCGAGAAGCCGCGAACACCGCGAGCTCATGAGCTGCCTTCCCACGTGGCATCGGTGCGAAACGTACCTGAAACTCCACGCCTTCAACACGGTCCGGTGGCTGCCGCTTCTGCGCGACGGCCACGTGATGTGGACCGCCGCCGAACGCTCGGTGGACGCGACGAACGGCACTCTCTCCGCGTCTTCCAGCGTCACCGTGATGCTGCAGACGGCGCCGATGGAGCTCACGACGATCACGCGCGAGCGCTGGCTGGAGCGCGTGAAGCAGCTTCGCGCAACCTATCCCGCGCTGGCCCTCACCGGACTGAGACAGGCCAAGATGAAAATGCAAGAGACGCCCGGCACGGCCGTGCAGTTTGACGCCGCGTCCGGGTTTGTCAGCAGCATCGGCAAGAACATCGAGGAGTACCTCGAGAAGGAGGCGGAGGGGTGGGACGGGGCGAGCGTCGTTTCGAGGCCCGTGCGCGCCGGCAAGCACGCGCGCACGGCCAAGAGCCCGCCCGAGAACCCGCCCAAGAACCCACCCCCTGCGATCTCGCTGACCGACCAGCCCGTGGCGCCGCCCGCGGCGGCGCCAGCCACCCAACCACCCCAACCCCCCCAACCACCCAGCCAACCGCCGAGCCAGCCACCCAAGCGCCACAAGCCCAACGCCCCCCAGAAGCCCCACGAGGCCCCCGGCCGCCGCGACCCGCCGAGCGAGGTGCAGAAGCTGCTGCGCACCGCCGCGCGCATTTCGCCGCTCGTCAAGTTTCTCAAACGCGAGCAGTGCTTCAACTACATGAACGAGAAGCAGTGGCGCGGCATCCGCAAGTGGGCCGAGACCACCGACGGCATGGCGTGGCTGGAAAGCGCGGGCCTCGACCCGCTCAGCTTCCACCTGCACCACGTGAAGGCCAAAGAGTCGGGCGGGCACTACAGCGTCTACAACTGCGTGTTTGCGCCCGGGTCGGCCAACGGCTGGTGGGGGAAGCTGGACTCGCGGGAGATGCGCGAGTACATCGGCGAGGAGGCGGCGAGGCTGTCCGACCGGCACGCCAAGTGGGCGACGGTGCAGGCTGCCAAGGGCCTGGACCAGCGGCTGTTTGAGCCCGATTTCGCCTGAGCAGCGCGCCGGTCCCTTGACCGGTCAAGGGACCGGCGCGAGCACCGCTCGCCGCACGTACTGGGTGAGCATGGTGTTCATGGCGTCGTGATCGCGCGCCATTGCCGTCTTGGGCTCGAGCGTGCTCCCCACGCGGTGGCTTCTGAGCCCGACGACGGAGTAGGTGTCGCATGGAGTGGACAGATGTATCAGCACCGCAATCTTTTCGCGCTGTAGCCAGCGCGTCAGTCCGGCCGACGGTCGGGACTCCGGGAAATGCCGCGCCACCGCGAAGGCCACCAGCGTGTCCACCGAGATCACCCCCATGTCCAGTGTGGTGTCCGTGTGGTCCCGTTGCACGAGGTCGTTGGCGTAGACGCCCACAACGTCCACCCACTCGCCGTTGCGGTGCTTCTCGGCCACCCGCTTGCCGAGGCTGCCCCATCCCGAGAACACGTCCACGATCAGAAACCGCCACCCGGCGCCGCGGCGCCGGCGCCAGCTCTCCACAAGCAGGTCGATCAGCGCCGGCGGCAGCGAGTTCTTCTGACCGGCGTCGCACTCCACGACCTGCGCGGGGTGGCGCGATCGCGCGCGCGCGTGCGCGCAAGGATTCCCCGGACACGGCGGCAGCGGCTGGAAGGCACCAACGGAGGACACGAAGACCGTACGCTTGCGGTAGTCGTAGCCGTAGTGGCAGTAGCTCGTCGCCACTTGCCTGACGAGTTGCGGAAAGTCTCGAAGAAGCTCCGCAACGGCGGAGAGCTCCTTGAATTTGCCGTCTAGCGGATTTTCAAACACAAAGTCCAGCGGGTGGTCGTCGCGCCACACCGGCTGCGTCGCCGCGCGCTTCTTCGGGACAAAGCCGCCGCCCAGCCGCTCGGTCGGCTGCGGTTGTGGTTGCACCTGCGGCGGCACGCGCGGCGACCCGAGCCGGCGTTTCCGCTTGTCCCGCCGATCCTCCTCATCGCGCGCGAGCCTGCGCGCCATCGCGTCTTGCAGGATCGCGGCCAGGCCGTCCCCGGCGCTTCCAGCGCTTTCCGCCTCGTCGCACTGACGCGAAGGGCCCGCGCTCATCCCTTTTCGGAAAACAGGGAGTCCAGTAACGGACGGGTTCACTCAGCAGCCTCTGTGGCCGGCTTTGCAGCCGTGGGAAGAGGGGCGCTGCAATTTTTGGTACCTACGCTCCTCCCTCACCCACACCCTATCCCCTCCCCTCTCCCCCCATTCAGCACTCGGAACTCGGCTCCTCAAACTCGTACCCGGCCACCATGAACATCTCGAGAACGTCCGCCGCCTCGAGCATCATGGTCCCGACATACACAAACTCCATCGGGAAGCCGTCGACGGTCTCGATCTTCGGCGCGCCCCACTTGGCGCGCGCCTCCTGGAACTCCTCGAGCGCGAGCAGGTTGACGCCGCCGATGGGCGAGTCCATGCGCTCGAGGCCCTCCTCGATCAGCAGGTCGGAGATGAAGGAGGGAACTCGCCTCACGCACGCCGGGTCGAAGACGCGGAAGTGCGCGCGCTGCGCCTTGGCCCACTCCGGCCACGTCAGCCGCTCGCCCGTCTCCGGGTGGAAGTGCGCGATGCGCGGGTCGGCGCGGGAGATCATCCCGAGCGCGTCCAGCTCCTTGGCGACCGCCGTGAGCTCCGCCGGGCCCTCCGCCGCGCGCTGGCTCACGAAGCGCCACTCGCCCGTCGCGCGGTCGCGGTACTCGGAGCAGCCGGTCGTCTGCCCTTGGCTCAGCTGCGGCCAGTCGCCGGTGTCTCCAGTCAGGACCTCGGGGAAGCCGCGGATCTGGAGGGTCGCCGGGCAGTAGAGCTGCTCGCACTTGATGTACCGGCGGCGGTCGCCGTTGATGTTCATCTCGCCAATCTCCCAGATGCGGCTGTCGGGCCCGTCGAAGGCGCCGTCCGGGTGCAGCGAGAAGCGCATCCCGCCCTCGCGGAACCAGTGCGCCACGATCCACTTCCAGTCTTCGCCCGCCTCCACCGCCGTAAGGGGGCGAAGGCGGCCGAACGGGATCTGAAACAGGCGGATGTCGGCCTCAATCTCAAACTTCTCGTCGATCTCGCGCGCCGCGCGCTGCGTCTCGGACTCCACCGGCTCGAAGAGCACCGCGGACTTGTACTTCTGTTCACGCATGCGCTGGCGCTCGTCCTTCACCGCGCGCTCCTTGTTTGCGTAACGTGCAAGTTTCTTAGCGTGCCGCGCCTGCCGCCGGCGGATGGCCTCGACGTCGGACGGGTTCTCAAAACGGCTGTGGGCCATCGGTTCACTTGGGCGTCTCTGTGGCCGAGACTCGGGTGGTGCCAATGGACTGCCCATCGCTAGGTTGGTTGCCCTATCAGCCATTCTCTTATGGGGGGGGTATACAGTGACGAGAAACGGCGACGATGCAGGACTCTAGCGGTAACGGCGAGGGGCCTGCGAATCGCGTGAAGCCGCGCTTCTCAACGGCCGACCTCTACAGAGTCTGGCTGCTCTTCTTGGCGCTCTTCTCGCGGCAGCGCGAGCCCGCCCTGCGCATCGACACGTCGCGATTGGAAGACGACGGGTTCAAATGGTACATTCGTGCCGCCGATCTGAAAAGCCGCATCTCGATCAAGGTCGCCGATGTGCGCAACCTGCTCATCGAGTCGGGGCTGATGTTCATTGTTCTCTACACCACCGAAAACTTGGTGCAGTTGTACCAGACGCTCTTCGAACGCGCGACGCACCTGCACCTGGTCACGCGCCGCTCGCGCGGCGCGTGCCTGTTTGGCGTGTGGCTCCTCCTCGGCACGCAGCTCGTCTCGACGTTGATCCTGATCGTGCCCGCCGCGTACAACCGCACCGGGCCCGCCGCGCCCAGCGCGGTGCTCGCGGTGGCGGTGCTTCTGGAGGTCGTCGCATTCGGCGACCTCGCGGACGCCACGACGGCGCTGGGCATGCTGTGCTTCGCGATGGCGACGGGCCTGCTGGCGGTGTTCCGCCACGACCGGCAGCAGCGCGACGCCGCGCTCCAACTGCCGACCGACGGGTTTCTGCTGCGCGTGGAAGAAAAGGTGCGCGCCTTTTGCACGTTCGCGTCGACGGGGGTGCTCTGCCCGCCGATGGCGGGCGTGTGCACATACTCGGCGTTGTGCAACGCCTTTTGGCGCGCACGCCCCGTCTTGGTCGAGTACATGCGTGCGCGGCACAAGCTGGCCTTGGGCGCCGCGGCGCTGAGCATGCTGCTCGCCGCGCAGGACCGGGAGGGCCAAAAGCGCGTCGCGCGCGTCACGGAGCGGCTGTGGGACAAGCTGTGCACCCACTTCGAGCGTTTCATGGGCATGCCGCGCGGCTTCCGCCCGATGGGCGAGAAGAAGAAGCTGTGATTGGGTTTTTGTGGGGGGTGGGTAAAGTTTGGCGCAAGTTTCAAGTTTGCGCGAAACGGACGGGCAAGAGTTTGCGATTTTCGGGCCGATTCGCTTCTCTTCTGCGCTAGCCTCTTTTTGACAGTCGCAGAGTCGAGGGGTAGGAAGCAAGCCCGCCGATTTAGAGCAAAACGAATTTGGGCGACACTGAGAGCTGCTTCCAAAGTTCGGCCACAGACGCAAAAAAGTAACGGCAATGTCCGACGTTTCGGACGCCGAAGAGATGAACGACGACATCGGGGAGGATGAGCTGGTCGGTGAGCGTATGTCCGACGACGACCCTGGTAACTCCTCGGAGGAGGAGGAGGAGGAGAACGAGGAGATGGAGGAGGAGGTGCCGCCGGAGCCCGCGCTGCCCATGGCCCTGACGTACTCGCGCCAGAAGTTCCAGGTCGGCAAGTCCGACGGCCCTGTAGTTCCCGGAGTCGCGCGCAACTACAATCGCCCGATCAGGGTGCCCGACGGCCAGACGCTGGGCCTGATGAAGGAAAAGGACGGCCTGAGCGCGTGGCCGACGGGCGAGGAGCTCATCGACCGCATTTCGGCCGACAAGATCATCGTCGTCCGCGCATTTCTGAAGGAAAAGGACGAGAAGCCCTCCTACGTTTGGTACATCACGTGCGAGGTGGTGGACAGCGTCGGCAAACAGGACAACCGCATCCTGGTGCAGATTCCGACCTCGATCTACAAGGAGCTGTGGCACCACATCGTCAACGACGAGGCGCTCGCTGGCAGCTCGCTTCTGGAGATGCCGGCGGCGAACAACAACAACGTGACGGTCAACCCGAAGATCAACCTCTTTGAGAAGTTTGAGGCGGCCGCGACGCCGAAGTCGGCGGAGATCCTGCCGCCCAAGAAGGCCAAGGAGCCCAAGGAGGACAAGAAGAAGGCGGAGGCGGCACCGGAGAAGCCCCCCAAGGCTACGAAGGACCCATCCGACTTCTTCCGCATGGCGGGCGAGAAGGCGACTGCAAAGGGGGGCGAGAAGGCGGAGGCCGTCGGCTCGCCGGTGGCCGACAAGGAGAAGAAGGAGGACAAGCCTCCGGTGGTCGAGGAGAAAAAGGAGGACAAGCCTCCGGTGGTCACAGAGGAGAAGAAGGACGAGAAGGCGGCCAAGCCCGTGACCAAGCCCGACAAGAAGCCGACCGATAAAAAAAACGTCGACAAGAAGCCCACCGTGAAGAAGGAGGCCACGCCGTCGGCGCCGAAGAAGGAAACTGGGTCGAAGACGGAGGCGCCGAAGAAAGAGGAGGCGGCGCAGCCCGCGCGCACCACCGCCGCGGCGGACCCGTCTTCCGCAAAGCCCGCCTCCTCGTCCTCCTCGGTCAAGACGGAGCGCAAACCGGACGGCAAGACGCTGCTCAAGCGCAAGCGCACGCAAATGACCGAGGAGCATGAAATCGTAATCTGTGACGAGGATCTCAAGACGCTCGAGTTCGCTGTTCCGACTGGATGCAAGGCCGCGAAGGTGACGCTCGTCTACAGCTTCGAGTGAAAAGAGTCGCAAACAATACTCGAGCTGCAGAGATGAGATTTTCACACATTTCGTGTAGCTGAGAGGTGGGCCCGGGGAAGGGCACGGGGGAAGGGTCTAGAGAGGCCATGTGTGCGTGTAGACGGCTTTCTACGGGTGAGCGTGGAAAGAGAAGCAGGCGCGGAGGAACCAGAATAACCCATCCCGCGCCGAGCGGGGAGTAGGAGAGAGGGGGGGGACGTCAATATGCAAACGATCCCGTTGCTGAGACTGCACCCGAGTGCTGCACCCGCGGTACGTAACACGCAATCTAGTTGTCGACGGCGAGTCGCCACAGATCGCAACTTTCCAGTTTACACCGCGGCCCAAGCCTCTTCAAAAAAGCTGATCACGAGCTGGACCGTCTGGTCGCCGGGAATTTTTCTGGGCTTGACGATGCTCTGTTACTTCATGACTGGCCTCATTTGCGTCTCGACGCCGCCCGGGCCCACCGTTGCATACGGCCGGCACGTGGTGCCGGAGACGGCCACGTGCGTGCGCGTGAGCCGCCACGCCGACTACGTCGTCGCCGAAGTAGGAATCGGCACGCCGTTGCGAATTATGCGGGTGCTGGTGAACCTGAACGCCGTCACAGACACCACGGCGCTCCTCGTGCACTCCACGCGCGTCTCCGAAAGCTCGACGGTATCGTGTGACGGCCAAGTGTGCGCCGATGTGATGTTGATGAATACACGGGGTCCGAACAGCCCTCAAGAGCGGGTCATCGGAGAGTTTAGGTACGCCAACCCGACCACGCTGACGTCCTCGACGTCGTACACAATCGGACTTGACGGCGAGATGCCGCTGCGCTACGGCAACGACTACTTTCTCACGTCAACGCACATGTGCTGGATCCCGCACGACCAAGTGGTGTCGGAGGAGGACCCCGGCCTCCAGATGCACGTGGTTGAAAACGAACTGTGTGCCAACGCGTCGGACATCCTGGCGTACGGCGGGGCGCTCGGCGCGTCTCCTGCGATCTCCAGACTCTCCAAAGGGTGCGGCAATGCGACCGACGAAGTCGTGTCGCTCTTCCCAGATGAGGCGAGTAACGAAGCCGCGTGGCTCGGCTTACAGAACAGTGAGGTGTACCAGAGCGCGCCCGAAGACGTGGACGCGCGTCGAAACGTCGTCGAGATCGGGACGACGTGCGCGGCGTCGGCCTACCCACACGCGCACTCGCTCTTCCAGCTGGACTGCCTTTCGATTTACACGTCGTGCGAAACGATCGCTTCCGTGCCGTTTCGGCGCGCCGCGACCCAGCAGATGCGTTTCGAGCTCCCTCCCAGTGACTCGTCCGTAAAGCCGCGCGTTTGGGCGACCGACGACCCGCGTCTGCACGACCTGCCCAAGCTTGGAGACAATGCCGTCAACACAGCTATAATCAAGCTGATTCTGATGGTGCTTTCAGCCTTGGTAGTTTGGATCCGTTCAAATAAGGTCACGGCGTCGCATTCCAGCCTCTTCATGTTCTGTCTGCGGGCTTCCCGCTGCATTGGTTCTCAGTCGCAAGAAGCCACCAAAGTTTCCAACTTCGTGATCGCGGAGGACGCCGTGATTGGCCTCGTCGCGATCGGTGCGCGCCTGGCCGTGTCTGCGTGGCGAATTGTTAGCCTCACCGCCGACAACCAGCTTCGCGCGCCGACAATCCAGATCATTGCGTCGGTACTCAGCCTGCTCCACTGGGTAGTAAGGAACTTCGTCCTCAAGCACGAGTGCGAGATCCCTCTGACAAAACTAGGAGGCAGCACCGCGATCATCGACGCGACAAGCGCGGTGATGTTGGCTTTTGCTTCTCCACCGCTGCTCGTTTCCGCGACGGGTCGCTTCGACTCCACGGCGCGTATGCTCGTGGCGTTGATCGTCGCGACGATCACAGTGCCTCGCTGCTTGTTTTCGACTTCGTGTTGCGGGCTCTTGCTCTCCTTCTCCTTGGAAGACGCACTTCGACAAAAACCGCTGACCTCGGCGACGATGGCGATGCTACCAAACGGTGGAGGAGCCAAGCCGTCGAAACAACCGCACGACACTGTCTACTTGGTCATTTTAGTCGCGTCCGCAGGAGCGTGGCTCTTCCAAGCTGCCTCCGTGGGTGTGCTACTCGCGGATTTGTTTTGTGTCCCGCTCGCGTACAGCATGCATCGGGCTACCACAGGGGACACGCTGCCAACGGCGCTCGCCCTTTTTCTGGTGACGACGTCCGTCGGACTGCCTGCAATTGTGAACCACGCGGTGAGGGTCGCCAAAGAACCGGTTGTGGAGGTTCCCGACAAAAAAAATTAAACACGCTTTTTCCTTACAGTGGGTACCCATAGGTCTTGCGATGGTTACAGTTGTGACACAGGAGCTGACACTTGGCCATCTCCGCGTCCAGAACGTCGCGGATCTTGTCCAGCGTCGCCGCCTTGGTGTGGTTGGCCACTAAACCGGCAACGCCGCCATTCTTGCCCGCCAAGGTCTTCTCGCCCGTCACGGGGTTGTTTTTCATTTTTGTGAGCTCGTCCAGATGGTCAAAGGTGAAGGCGTGTTCCTCACCATCGAGCACCGGCCGCGCGCAAAAGGCGCAGCACTTGCGCACGTCTCGCTTGATGCGGTCCACGTACTGTTGCTTGGGGTAGACGATCAGTGCCAAGAGCCGGCGCTGGTACTGCGCGATCTCCTCCTTGGTGCCTCTGCGTTTTCCGTGCGGCATCGTCGCCGGATCCTCGTACTTGTTGGCCGATGTAGTGGTCGGCTCGAGAAAGTGGCAGAAGCCGCATTTCCATTCCATGCCCTTGTCCCGCTCGGCGCGCATCGCTTCTACTCCGCCGTGGCCCTGCCAGTACATGTAGTCGCTCAACTTGTGCTCCTTGCGCAGCGCCTC
>PAUB01000027.1 GCA_002713695.1 Opitutaceae bacterium | reverse complement strand
GTCAGGTCGCCGCCGAGCGGGCCCACGTCGGCCACCACGTCCGTGTAGCACGTGTCCGCGAGCTTGACCTGGTAGACCTGGTCGCAGGTGTTAAAGGGGCACACCTCGGGGAAGTTGATGCCACAGTTCCAGCTGTTGACTTCGTTCTTGCTGTCTGCAATGCTGGCGAGGAACCCGTCAATAAACGAAGAAAAGAGATTGATCCGAAGAAAGTTTTGAATTTTTTGAATGGATAGGAGGATATCTTCAAAAATGGAAAACATCGCAATGAGCACTATTTTGAAAATTTCGCACGCCGCGGACAAAATTGCCATGACGGCCTGGACCTCCGGACTCTGAAACACCCACATGATCAAGATATTCGCCAGCTCCTGCACAAAGTCCTTGAGGATCTCCCATGCCTTTCTCAGATGACCTACGGCACGCTGCATAAACATTGAAACCACATTGTTGACGCCACCCGGCACGGGCGCCAGCATGGACACAAATCCGACCATAATGTTGCTTGCAGCGTCGACGAGGTGAATCACCAGGTTGACAAATTTGAGCACGACCGAGCGCAGCCGCTCGCTCAATTCGGCAAAGTACATCAGCGCGTTGCCCGGGCACTTGGACGCCGACGCACCGGCTGCCCCGATGGTGTCAAACTGGACCACATCCTCGGCCGACAAGACGTTCGTGCACGCGCTGTCCCCCAGCGGCTTCACCAGCTTCATCTTGTCGTAAGCGGCTGCCACCATCTCCCACGCGTAGCGGCCCTCCTGCTGGTAGAAGCTCGAGGGCGTGTACAGCGCAACGCTCGTCTCAATCAAGCCCACTCGCTGCATGTTGGCGCGGCGGATGCGGTCCTGGTACTGCCGCAGGGCTACGCAGAGGTCCTCCAGCCCGGCGATTTTGCACAGGTCGATGCTCTTGTCCAGGTCGCAGCCGGCGTCGTCGGTGTGACAGTGATTTTCGCGCTGCAGACTTTGTCGCCACGTGTCTTCGGAGATTTTTCCAGTGACCTTACCTGAATTCGGTGGACACTCGTGCATCCACGGCGAGTCAAAGTCGACGCCAGAGACAGTGGCCGTGGTCGAGGAGCGCAAGGCACTGCCTGATGTGCCACTGTCCAGCCACAGTTGTTTCAGCGCATTGTCATCCTGGATATCGTCGAATTTCAAGCTGATGTTGCTGTGCTTGAGGTCGCTCAGCCTCCGCCACAACGGGGAAATCCGCCGCCGCTTTGATAAACTCAGCTCGGGTTTCTGCAGTGTGATGTTTTCGCCTTGCGGCAGGCCAGCGTACGCGGTGTTGCTTGGCTGGGGACGCTGCTTTTCGGCCTGGCACGACCGATACCGGAACCACTCGTCGGTGGGCACGTCGCGCAGCGCGGCCGTTCGCAGCGCAAATACGCGCGCGTGCGTGGCGTTGGTGCACGTGACATTGCGCCGCGTGCCGTGGCCATCCTCGGCCGTCACCGAGCAGGCGTCGTAGGCCAGCATCTGCTGGAGCGTCGCGCGTGGAATGCGCGTGAGTCGGCTCTTGTGGCACTCGCCGCCGCGGTCGAGCGTGGTGCGCGTGCGGTTGGAGGCCTCCATGTCGCGATACGGGTGGTGCGTGGCAAACATGGCAGGCGCGGCCCCCATGCTCTTGGCATGCTGGATCGCGACGGAAAAATCTGGCAGGAGCTGCAGCAACTCGGCAGGGCCGTGGTTGGCATCGGGAGAAATTGTTTCGCCAGAGCGCAGGGTGTAGCCGGCGTCGGGCACGCCCAGCTTCAACGCGGCCTGATCCACTCCCGTGACCTCGCGGCAGCGTAAACTTTGGTCAAAAAACAGCGCGAGCTCTTCTTCGAGAGTGAAGTTGCTCTGGTTGTTGGTGATGATGCTCCGGAAACCAAAGTGTTGATAATGCCGGATTTCCTTGGGAATATCCACCTCGCGCAGCTTCACCAGCGGGTGCAGTCCGTTTAGCTTCGGGTACAGCTCCCGCATCTTGCCAGGGCCAGGCGTCAGCAGGCGCACGCTCGGGTGGTCCGCAAAAATACGGCGGCTGCCAGACAAAACCCCGGCCAGCACAAACGGGCAGGCCCAGCCCGCGCTTGTCGTCGCATTGCCCGAGTGCAGCGCCGACGCGTCCAGCGTGCCCTGGTCCGCGTCAAACGACGACGGCAGCGCCTGGATCCAGTCCTCGGTGTGGTTGCCAGCACGGGTCGCCGTGAGGTACACGGTGTGCACGCGGAACGGCTGCATGCCGCCGTCTTCCTCGCTGCGCAACTCAATGTTCACCGGCGCAAGCTCGGCACGGTCCAGCGCCAGCAGCGCGTACTGCTGCGAGCCCGTGGCCACCGGGTACGCCATGCTGTCGCCGAGCACGCGCTGGATGTTGTCCCGCAGCCACAGCGAGGTCGTCTGCCTGGAACGCAGGCGCGACATGGCAAAGCGATCCGGCGCAAACGACGCCGGGGCAATCTCATGCGTGCGGGCCAGCGTGGGCGCAAACTTGCCGGCCAAAAATGTGCGCGCCTGGTGGTTGCTGTACCCGATCGGGGCCTGCTTGTGCTTGCACGTCGCGGTGCGCGTCGGCGGCTGGTACTGCTGCGACACGTTGGCGAACCGCGCGGCGCACCGCCCAAAGCTCGGCTTCCACCGGCGGAACTTGCCCTCGACAAACAGCTGCCGGATCTGGCTCATCTGCGGCTTGTCGGGAAACTCGTCTTGTAGCCCTTGGTTGATGTCTTTGGGTGTAAACCTGCACAGCGTCTTGTTGACGTGCAAGCTGTTGACCAAGTCGCAGGTGCACTCGCTGGTCCCTTCGGAGCCCTCGGGACACGGCTGGGTTTCATCCGTGGCTTTGAAACACCGCTCCGTGTCCCTGGTGCCCAGGGGCGAGAAATCGGTGCAAAACGACGCAAAGCAGGCCTGCTCGCGGAACAGGTTGGCGGCATTGATCTCGTCCCGCTGCAGGCAGACGTCGGTGCCAATCATGAATTTCTGAAACGTCTTTAGGCGCGCGTTCACATACCGCTCGCAGGAGTCGGCATCCTCGCATTTGTAGCCGAAGTCACTGTCCAGCTTGGACGAGGTCAGGCGCTTGGGCCACGCGTAGCGGTCGGCGTAAAACGGCAGCAGGATGCCGGCCGACCCGTTGGCGTCGCGGAAGCACGGGCGGGCGCCGGGGCTGAATTCGCCCGACGCAAACTCCTGCTGGCACCGCTCGCTGCTCGTGATGTACTGCAGAAACGGCGAGTCGTCGAGGGAGTCGCGGTCGTCGCGCGTGGCCTTGGACCACCACGGCAGCAGCCCGTCGTACCACGAGAAATTCTGCATCTGGTCCCGGGCCACGCTCAGATTCGCCCGTTCGCCCGCCGGCACGCGCGGCAGCCGGAGACCGAATTCCCGCTCGTACAAATTTTTCAGCAGAGCCCGCAGCTCGACCGTGGTCTCGTTGTCCACCTGCGCCTTGCATTCGTCGGCGTCCAGTGCGTTTTGGATATTTTTCGGGTCCTGCGAGCACCCGGTTTCGTAGTCGGCCTGGATGTCTTTGGCGTTGTTGAGTGCCGTGATCATGTCAAAGCGCTGGAACCTCGGGGGCTCCGTGGGAGTCTGCAGCGCGGAAAAAGTTTCCTTGTAGCCACTGTACTTTTCATCGCCGCCGCTCAGAATGACCCGGTTCCAAAACTGCACCCCGTCCGTGAGGTTTTTGGTGCCGGCGAAAAATTCCGGCGTGGACACGTTCAGGGACACCAGCAGGTAGTGGGTGGCGGAGGTAGCATTGTGGTGCTTTGTCACGCGGATATTTTTCATGCGCTTCTTGTCCCTGTCTTCCAAGCCGTTGTTGGTCATGCGGAAATCTTGGGTTTGGAGCATGGCTTCGAGCTCGGTGGCGAGATTCGCCATGCGTGTGTCGTCAGAAAAAACATCAAGCACGCGTTGCTGCACGTTGAAGATCTCGGTATGCAGATCGTCGCGGTCGTACGACCGACTGGCAAAGTGCATCTCGGAAGAGTCCACGCGATACAGCCCGCGCCCGAGGCATGTTTGTTCCGCCAGGGTGGACGCGTTCAGGACGGCCATGGACGGGTCGTAGGTGACACACGCGCTGCACGATACAAGCATGGACTCGCCGTCGTTCTTGGCCACAGCCAGCAGCGACTGCTCGCGCGTTCTGGGGCCGGGCTCAAAGTAGCAGGACTCGGCCGCGTCCTCGACGTACAACGAGCAGGGCGTCTGCCCGGCGCCGCGGCCGCATGTGTAGGGCTCGTACTCGCACTCTGTGTGTGTGTCCTCGGGCAGCTCGATTTCGTACGTGCAGATGGCGCCCGCGCTGTCGGCGTGGTCGGTGTGGTTGAGATAGCGGTAGCCGCCTATGACTGTATCACTGTAATCGCTACTGTCGACAGTGATTTCCTCGAGAATGTCGTGGCACGCGTCGCTATTGGCTTCCTCGGGCTTGCAGGGGACGAGCATTTTCTGTGGTCTGGCGTCGATTTCCGCCCACTGCGAGGGCTTGGGCACAAAAAGCGACCGGCGGCCACCGGCCCAGCACACGCTGTTCTGGCCGTAATTGTTTGTGAAGGCGCTGGTGCCCCCCATGAGCGTCCGCAACAAAGTCCGTGACACCAAGTCGTATGATGCTCGCTGTTTTGCGTTTTCCTCCCAGATTTTGTACTGGCCGTTTACGTTGCCAACGCCGTCACTATCAAAGACATATTCGTTTTCGACATTATCGCCATTGACGCGAGTCTGTGTTTCACTGCTTTTTGCAAATCCAGACCGGTAGAAACTCACGTCCATAACCGGCGACACACTGTCAAGACGCCCCTCAATGCAGGGGGCGAGGCTCATGGGCATGGTTTTAAATTCATGGATCGTGCTAGAGTACTGGCGCCACAATCGCGGCTCGGGGGGTCGTGCCAGGTGCTGCGCCATCAACTTGGACATGATGATGCTATTCTCGATGCCAGACTGCCCCTGCAAATTATATTCATTTTGACAATACCGAGTGCACTCGGCGTCCGAAAGCGTTTTTGTGTCTCCTCGGCTGTACAGGTCTGCTTCGAGCCACTCGCAGAGGTAGCCTTTGTCACGGACGCTTTCATCCCAGCACTCTGTATCGTACTTGAAAAACCGCCGCGCTGTGTACGGGTCTATGTCGTCGTTCTTGGCGCTGTCTGGAATTTGTTTTTCAAACGAGCCCCAGGCGTTGCGCAAATTTTTCAAATCCCTTTCTCGGGTACTCATCTCTCGCCGATGCGGTCGAATGCCCCGTCGCATAAACACGACACCGCCATCTGTCTTCTCGCGCGCCATGGGCACCTCGGCTGTACAGGAGCACACGTGTTCAGCGTGTTTCAAATTTCGCAGCGACGTGAAATCCTGCCAAAAGACCAGCGACGGGTCTCTGGGAATGCTGACAAACAAATCATGGATGATGGACCGTTTTTGATCCTCCACAAAGTTGTGCCGGGAAAACGTTGTGCCCTGGTAAATCTTGTTTTCATCCGCGGTTTCAATATACTGCTGCATGTACTCCAGATTAAACAAGTTGCAGGCTTGGTTCTCATTTTTCTTATGCTTGCACAAGAGACCATCTCGGACGTCGGCATACCACGTAGTCCCTGCGCGATTCGCATTGCCGGGATCTGTCTGAAAAAACCCTGGGATATACGGGGCGGTGTGATAGTTTGGTAGCCAGGTGGTCAGGTCAATGTTCTTGGTGCCTGCCGCCTGTGGAGGTGGTGTCTTACCTGCTCTGGTCAGGAATTCAGGGTACTGCAAACTTTGCCCGTCGATGGGTTTCCAGAGTCGATATTGATCAAACGACGTTTCTGTTTCTTGTTCTTTGGTCGTGGCTGCATCGCCTGCCATGGTTCCCAGGCCAAAAATGCGCTCAAACATGACCTTCCACTTGTCGTCTGATCGCTCCTTTTCAAATTGGGCAGGCTGGATGTTCTCGTCGCCCCAGTCGTCCTCGGAACGGATATCGTAATCATCCCATGAGTCTTTGCTCATAGCGGGTATCCAGCGCTCTTCTGTCGGCCATGATGCTGCCTGTGAGCCCGTGAACAGCTCCGTAAACAAAAACGACTCTCGCACATTTTTGTCACCTGTACCCTGTGCCAGCTGGGCGAAAAAAAATCGCGACAAGGTGCCTTCCATGACATTCATCAGCAAGTCGCATAGGGTCGTCACGGCCCAGGTATATGGCACGGGGCCGTCCACATCGTCCACGTCGTTTTCGTAGCACGTGGCGAGGTCCCACATGGTCCATTCGTGGGGATTTACTGCGGTCGGTGGCTTACAGACGCCGTTCAAGAGTTTTGGGGTAATGGGGTTGTTGTTGGAAACAGAGTAGTCAAAGGCATCCCGCCATGATACGGCATAATCATGGTCCCACATTTTTTCGTACGCGTTGACATCGTACGTCGGATTGGTATACGGGTCACTTTCTTCAATGGGAGACACTAGATTCAAGCCTAAAGTAGGATCGCTGACACTCTGAGTCTTCTCCACGGGATCCTGCGGAGACTTCAAGTCAGTGTTTACGCCCAATTCAAAGTCGAATTGATTCCAGTTGGAGGTGATGCGCTGCCGGAATCGTTCGTGATTGAAGTCGACGATCTTGAATTTGTGCAAGTGCGTGTCTTGCCAGGATTCATCCGCGCAAAACGAGTGGGAGGGTGTCGGGGTAGTGTGGGGGTTGGTCTGCTTGAACGACACACTGTCCTGATGAAAGAGGTGCTGAAACAACGTATAATGCACGCCATCGCTCCACCGGGTGCCCCGCCCGCCCTTGGTGACTTGCACGCGATCGCTGAATGTGATGTGTGCAAATGACGGGTTGGCCTCCAGCAACTTTCGATTCAGGCGCCAGGCGCGAATTTTGGCGTCTTTGGGGACTTTTACGGTATGCACATTGCACTTTGGTCCTTGGACATAAGCGGTCTGTTCTTTGTCCTTCTTTGGTCGTTCCTGTGTAATTTCACCAATGGGTTTGCTGGCCATGTCGTAATGTTCTGCCATTTCATCACAGTCTTTGGTTGTCCATTCGCCACTCTTGCGGTCATAGAGTTTGAATGTTTGGAAGCGGTTCTGCGCACATACTTGCTTCAGCACGCGAGAGTCCAGCTGGTCCCCGGCGTTTCTCCGGAGCTGATCATACCGCATTTCCACGGGGTTTTGCGCTTTTGATGCATCTTCGATGTGTGCATAGTCAAATAATTTATTGTACGGACGGCCATCCGTTTTGTCCTCCTGTGCGATGCACCCACTGTCAATGCGGTGGCATATTTTTTTGCGCGGACGTTTCCATTCGCGTGGCTCCTTGGATGTGCCATGGTACATTTCCGCTACCACGCGCATGGTATCCACTGCCGTCCCCGTGATGGTCGTTTGCTGGAATTGCACGGAATCATGCAAGGCTCGCGCCGATGTTGTGCACCGAGCATCGCTTTCTTCTCTGATATTACTGCCATAATCGATTTTTTGATTTCCTTTTCGTGGTTTCAATTTATAGTCACAGAAAATGCTCGCGTCCATGCATTCCTCCTGCTCGTGCTTGCTGGAAATCCGCCCCGCCACCTCCTCCGCCTCTGCCAGATCCGCAAACGAGCAGCTCGGCCCGTCGCGAACGCTGCTCCCCGGCGTCGCATATCCATTGTGGCGGCTGGCCTCGTCGTTCAACCTGCACAGATTCCACGAAAACTCCACGCCGCCCGCTGTAATCGTGATGTCCGACCAGCGCCCGTCCAGTCGCGACGAATCCAGCTCGCTCTCCTTTTTCCGGTGCTGGCGCTGCAGCGGGTTCCAGACGCACCGCTGGTGCTCCGTGCCGTTTGGCACGCGCGGCAAAGCGATTTGGCCCTCGAGGGAATGCTGGTGGCACTGGTTATCGGCCCGCCGCGAGTGTTTCTGCAGCAGTTTGTCCAGGACCGCATCTTTTTGCTCGGGGGTCACGCTGGACACACTTGTCTCGAGCTTCAAAATCGCCAGCGGCAGCCGCCCATGCCCCAATTCCTGTCGCAGGGCCTCGTTCGCGCCATTGTCGCTCTCCTCGTCCCACGCGTACCGGGCATCCTCGGACGGGTCAAAGTATTGCACACGGAGAGGCTGATTGGACGCGGAGTCGGTGCCAAAAAAGAGGTCCTGGATGATATCACCGACAAACTGGTGGCGATGTTTCTCCACGTCGGCAGCCCCAATGGCACTGCTGGTGTCTAGCGCAAAGAGCGGGCGGTCGTCGGTGGTCGCTTCGCTCCAGGGCGTGAAAATTTTTCCAGAGCAGTTGATCCAGGACCCGACTGGCAGCCACTGCGGCGACTGGATGTCCATCTGCAAGTTGTCCCTAATCAAGCTCGCACAGACGGATTCCCCGTCAGTGTGTGGGTTTGGTTCCGTGTACAGCGAGCGCGGCGCGCCCGTGCCGTGGTACACCCAGTGCGTGGCCTTGATCATCGAGGGCGCGATGGCGCGTTGATGGTACTGGTTCTCCAGGGTGTACAAGCCCTGTACATCCGCCGTGGTCTTGAACTGTTGCAGGGATACCTCTCGCGCGCGTGCCTCGTTCACCAGAACAGAAAATTCGCCATGAAAGGCCTCTGCCTTGGACTGCAAACGCTCGTCCCGCGCGACGGACTCGGGGACGTGGGCCGTCTCCGCCAGCCGCAGTCCATTCGCGGCACCCAGTTCGTAATTGGATTCATACAAACCCTGCCCAGCCGCGTTGTCATACTCTGCGATAAACCTCGCAATCCCCTTGCCGAAATACCGGAAGAATTCACTCTGCTCGGGTACCAGCTGCTTGGTGTTGAGCGCTGCCCAGGCGGCCCGGGCCGAGTCCTTGACGTCGCGGAATTTTTCGTCGGGGCTGACCAGGCGGTGGTGGAGGGCCGATTCCGGCACGACGTCTTTTACGTTGGACATGGGATTTACACCGGAAAACCCCAACGGATCAACATGGATCTCATGCCCAAAGCGCGCCTCCCACGCAAACTGCTGGTATGCCGGGTTCGTGTGGTCGTTGGTGCGCCAGTTGAGCAAGATGCTCGTCGTCAGCCGGTGGCTTCCTGCGTGGACGTGCACGTAGGTCTCCAGCCCGAGCTTCTGCCAGTACAGCAGGGGCACCTCGTACGAGTTGAAGACGGTAAAGTGGTACATGCCGGACACGTACGATGTGGTCTCCAGGTACCGGGCCAGGTTCAACCCGCGTGTGTAACCCTTGCCATCGACGGCCGCGGAAAAATTCCGCACGAGGGCAATGAACGCGGGCTTGGTGCGGTCCTTGTACTCGATGATGTCGTCCACGCACTGCAAAAAGTCGTGCCGCCGCTGACGCTCGTTCATGGTGGCGGGGTTCGACACCCACACGTCTGGGTCAAACGTAAAAAGTTTCTCCATCGTGGTCGTGACTCTTTCCTTGTCGTCGCGCTGGTAGGTAATCTTGTCCTGGGCAAAATCAGGGGTCAGGCCCTGTTCGATCTTCACCGCGTCCACCATTTTTTTGCACGTGCTCTGGCCTCCACGGCCAAAAAAGTAGACATGCAGAAACACGGCCGTGTGTTTATCCAGACGGCAGGTCGTCGCTGTCCCGTCGGTATCGCCAAACGCGCCGCACCGCAGTGTGTCCTGGTACGACTTGAGCTCAGCCTTGTAGTTTACGCGTGGCAGCCGCGTGCCCGCATACGTAAAGAGCTCAGTAGCGCACAGGCCGCACGACTTGCCGTTAGTGACAACCTCTTGTGTCTGCTTGTCGTGAAAGTACTGCAGGTTCGCGCTTGTCAGGCCCATGAAGCGCATTTTGCTGGACGCCAAACATGCATTTGTACCGTCGATGTCTTCCTTACAACTGCCATCCGCCGTCGGCGCACGGGTCCGCGCAGTCGGCAGCACGACTTCAGAAAAATTTTCGGCCATGCGCATCCAGCGATTCTCGCCGCCGCCCGCCAAATGCACCCAGCCCAAGTTGCGGGCGTGCTGGTACTCCATGTCGCACAGGTGCGGCTGCAGGCGCAGGAACTCGTGCTCGGTCTGCCACAGCTCGTAGATTTCGTCCACGTCCAGCGGCTCGCGCGCCTCGTCCGCCGAGTACTCGTACAGGTACTTGTTGTACACGGCGCGGAAATTTTCGTCGAGGCTGTCAAACGCGGCCATCATGGCTTCCGGTGGGTGGTTAATCCAGTCCCACTTTGGGGTCTCTGTCGTATTCACGCCCGTGTACGCGGCCGACCGCGGGCAAGCCACCCACGTCTCCGCTCCGTCCGCACTCGACTCGTTCCGGCACCTCCCCGTGCGGGCATAGTGCTCAAACACCTCCAGCATGCGCTCAAACGTGACGGCCTCCTTGTGCGAGCAGAAGCCGTGCGCGTGCAGGAAGCCGGCCACCTTTTGCCAAGGCGACGCGCCAGCGACCGCGTCCGCCCCGCCGCGCGTCTCGCACCCGCGCCCCGTCATGCCAAACTCAATGTCCTCGTCACCGGCCTCGTTGTTGACCGTGAGCGTGAGGTTGGCGCAGCGCCCCTCGGCCGTGCACGCCTCGTACGCTCCGCATTGGTCGTTGCGGTCGCACTCTCGGGTGATGTTTTGGTCGACTTGGTCCAGGTACGCGTCGAAGCTGCACTTGCTGCGCACATAGTCCTCCAGGGGCTGTGAGCCCGTGACGAGATTCAGATCCAGCTTGAGCGCGTCGCCGTACGTCTGTTCGAACAGGTGGATGACGTCGGTCAGCTTTTTCGTGGGATGGTCGCGCACGTTGTCGGTCAGGCGGAACCTGCCGGTCGTGGCGTTGCGGTGGACCATCGGGCGCAGGAACGGATAGAGGAAGCCGAGGGTGTGGCCGTGCCCCGCGCCCAGGGCGTGCGCCGCGGTGTCGCTGCAGGTTTTTTCCACGGCCGATTTTGGCGTGATCGTGCCCTCCTGGCAGCCAAAGTCGGCGCACACGCGGTGCACGTTGCTCGCCACGACCGTCATGCCCAGCGAGGGCTCGCGGCAGAACCCGCTGCTGCCGCTCTGGGTCTGCGTGATTTTGTCGGGGCGCAGCAGGCGCGGCAGGATGGCGACCTCCTGGATGTCGGCGTCGTCACGGTCGTCCTCGACAATCGCCGCCATGTACGTGCTGTACCCGGTGCCGTATTCCCAGGTGTCGGACACCACTTCGCCCAGCGGGTACTGCCACGCGCGGGGCCAGTATGGCACGCTGGCGGGACACTGCCGGTGGTTGTGTTGTTGGTCGTGCGTGTCGGCGGGGAACAAAAAATCCAGGTCCGGTCCGCCGCCGGCAAACGCCATGCGCGCGCGGAAGGTGGCATTGGTCTCGAGGTTTTGCACAAAGTCTGAGCTGAGGAGGGGCGCCCTGTCGTCGACCACGTCCGTCCCGCTGCGCCGCAGCATCTGAAACAGGTCAAACATGCGGCAGGATTCCTGGAGGTTGTCGGGCGACACCACGGTCGTCCCGGGCGGCACGCACTGGTACGGGTCGTACATGACATAGTCACTGTCGAGCTCCGACATTTTTAGCACCACGCAGGGGCCGCGCGCCAGGGCGAGGGTGCCGCTGGGGTCGGACAGGGTGAAATTGCACGTCTGCGTGGCGGAGGCGTTGCCCTCGCGGCGCACAAACACGGGGTGGAATGCGTTGATGTCGCGGCAGGACGACAGTTTCTGCAGCTTGACCTGGCAGCGGGTCGCCCAGACAGCCACGTCGCGCTCGATGCGTGCCAGGCGCTCGGCCGGGGCCTGGAGGGACGTGGCGATGGCGAGCCAGCGGCGCTCAAACACGTAGCGCACGCACGCGGCCGTCGCGGGTGACTCCCAAAGCGCCGACACCACGGGCAGGCCCAGCTCGGCCACCTGCTTGCTACTGGGCTGGTGGCAGAGCGGGTTGCTAATGGTATTTTTCGCGTCGGTCAAGTTGAGCAGGCGGTGGCGCTCGGTCAGGGCTTGTTGCATGCTAGCGTTGCTGCTGGACAGGGTCGAGAGACTGACGCCGCTGACCGGAAACATGAGCAGGTCCAGGGCGTCGATGAGCCATTGGGTTTCGGTGTTGTTGGCAAAGTACGCCGCGGTGTCAGTCGGTAGCACGCCGCTGAGGTCGGACAGCATGCTGGTCTGGCAGGGCTGGGCTTGGCACGCGGCGTGGTCGTGCAGCAGCAGCCGCGCCTTGAGGGCGTGCTGTGCTGGAAAACATTGTGTCTCAATGTCGAGGCCGACGTGTTGTTCCAAGGCTTCCATGCAGGTAGCATTGTTGATGTCCTGGTTGGTGAAACAACACTCGCTTTCTGTTCGAACCGAGCACGGGCACAGTGTCGCCAAGTCCCCCGCCGTCCGCGCGTAAAATCCTTGGACTGGAACGTTGAGTGTCTTCAGGTACTCCTCAAACGACTGCCCGGTGCTCGTGTTAAAGTTCCAGAATTCACCGTCGAGGTTAACCTCGGCCGTTTTGTCCGA
Source organism: Opitutaceae bacterium (assembly GCA_002713695.1). Taxonomy (GTDB): domain Bacteria; phylum Verrucomicrobiota; class Verrucomicrobiia; order Opitutales; family Opitutaceae; genus Cephaloticoccus. The sequence continues at coordinate 703 of PAUB01000027.1, read as the reverse complement.
CAGATGAGAGTCGTGGGGGCAAAACATGGAGTCATCTGACACAAAGCGGTCGTCGTACAGCGCCTCCACCGCGTTGTCGTCGTGCACCGACTGCAGCAGGCGGTGGACCAGCACGTCGCGCGGCGTCTTGTCCGAGTCCTGGAGGTCCACGGGATTCCACTGCAGCCCGCTCTCGAGAATCGCCTGGATCGCCGGCAGCGTCTGCAGACCGTCGCCCGCGTCCACGGTCTCGTGGGAGAAGGACGCCGCGCGGATCAGGGAGTGGCACTGCTGCATGATGCTGAGCGGGTCTTCGTCGCGCGACAGCGGGAAGACGTAGATGTCGGGATTGGAATAGTTGAGGATGCCACGGATCGGGTACGCGATGCCCTCGCGCCGCAGCAGGTCGGTGTCGTTGTTGTAGTCGTCGATGGACGCTTGGAAGTCCTGGCTGGTGTATTTCACCCAGAACTTTACCACGCAAAACAAAAAAAGAGTTAGTTTTTGTGTGTGGACGACGTGTCTTTGTCACAATCCACAAAAAGTAAACCAAGAAAAAAAAACACACCACAAGGCCACCCACGCCCGCCCGGCTGAACATGGTGACATGGACAACCCACTGGATTTCATGGGCAAGCTCCGCCGGCACCAGCAGCTCATGGTGCGCGACGACGGCCTGCAGGAAAAGTTTGTGGACATCATGAGCACCATGTACGTGCAGCGC
>PAUB01000026.1 GCA_002713695.1 Opitutaceae bacterium | reverse complement strand
GCGTGCGGGTGATGCAGCGGACACCAGCACACAGATATATCTCCAATCACCTCGACGACGCGGCCTACTCGACCGCCATGACCGCGCGAGCTTGCGGGTGATGTAGCGGACACCAGCACACAGATATATCTCAAAATCAGCCCTAGTGTGTATATAAACCTCCACACCCACCACACTTGCCGCCCGCCATGACTGAAACCCTCGACGACGCGGCCTACTCCAACGTCATCCTCCACCTCCTGCACATGAACGACCGCTTTGCCAAAAACTTTGACCGCTGGTCCATCGACCGCAAGAGCGACCGCCTGGTCCTTAGCATCCTGCTCACCGCCAACGCGCAAATCGAGAGCGGGCTCGTGCACACGCTGCACATGCTCTACCCTGGGCGCGTCCAGGGCCCCTTTGTCCTGGACAAGACCATGACCATCGAGATCCTCAACCACAGCGTCAAGGCCGAGTTTTTTGCGCCCGCGCGCCCGCCCGACACCGCCGCCGAGCGCCCGCTGAAACGCGTCAAGACCGACCCCGAGGCGGGCACCGCTAGCGACGTGGACCTGGCCGCCATCACCGACCACCTGCGCGAGTCGCTGACGAAAACCAACAACAGCCTCTGCACGCTCGGGAAGATGGCCACCGGGCGCGACGAGGCGGGGGGGTGGGTGTCGTACGACATTGTGTGCAACACGCGGCTCAACCTCGCCTTCTTCATGAATTTCGTGCTGGGGCAGGGCTGCGTGCAGGTTGGCTGTGGTGTTGTGCGTGGCGTGCATTGATGTATCCAACAGGACTGACCGTTGATACACACAGGTGCGCGACATGCGGCTGCGCGTGCACCCGTTCAAGCAGGTGTTTCTCCGGCTGTATGAGCGCAGCGAGCGGCGAGTGGTGGGCGCGTGGGAGGTGGTCCCGGTGTACGAGAAGCAGGGCGTCTTTGTGTGCATGCGGAAGCGGCTCAAGACGGCCGTGGCGTGATTCTCTGAGACAACCAGTGTATTGCATTGCATCAGAGAGATCAGGTGTTAATTGGTAACCCCAATGGGAGCAGCCACATTCAAGCACGAGGGCCGCGCCCTGTGCGATTGCCATGGTATTGCATTGTATCAAAACAGATGCATGCTAGAGTTTGTTATGCCTTGCCGCCACCCTGCGCAGCTGCGCCAGCGACTTGTGCGAGCGCGCGACCGACACCAGGAAGAACGCGGACCGCGCCATGTTTTCCGGCGCGTATGGGCAGTGGTGCCCGCGCTTCTCGCCGCCACACAGCGAGCAGCGGTAGAACCGCATCTTTTTCCGCGGCAGGAGCTCGTCGAGGAGCTCGGCTGGCAGCGGATTCACGCACTCGCCCGTGATGGCGGCAAGGCGGATCGAGAGGCTGACGAGGCGCTCTTGCTCCGGCGTGTACTGAAAGGGGTCCTGGTGCGTTGTGACGTCGCTCATCGGCGCGCGTGAGGCCTGGCGCAGAGGAGGCGTTGGGAGCGAGGTCCAGGTGCTAAATCGTGTTTGAATTTCAAAGGTTTGGTACGTTACATCTCTATGCAATACAAAGGTATTAGATCACGCTCTTACTTTACTGGTATTAGCAGCGTTGGGTCTTTTGAACATTTTGAATGAACCTATACTTTTCATATTTGCCCTAAGTCCCACAGGCACATCTCCAGTGTGACCATCATGTGGTACAAGAATATCTCTTGCTGGTTTTTTTTCAGACATGGTGAAAAATATCTGTTGCTGATTTTTTTCAGACATGGTGAAAAAATATCACGGAGTCGCACGCAATGTAACCCGCCTACCCCCGCGCGTGGTACCGCTGCAGCAGCTTCAGGCAAAACTGCACCGGGTCCTCGTGGAGCGCAAAATTCAGCCCGTGCAGCTTGGCCGTGTACAGAATCTCAAACACGCTGTGGTGGTCGCACGGCGCGAGCCACAACACGCACACGAGCGCCATCAGGTTCATATCAAACCCACGAAACAGCCGCCCGATCACGATCAAGGACTCGGTGTGCCCGGACAACCCCGAGATCAGCTGCTTGCGCGGGTCGTTGCCCGACAGCACCGCCGCCACCGAGTCCGGCAGCATCCACCGCTGCCGCCCTGTGATCCACGGCAGCTTGCCGCTGGCCACGTGCTCGGGGCCCATCAGCGCCTTCTCCCGCGACGACAGCGCGGGCACGACCGCCGCAGCGTCGACGAGCAGGTCCTCCTGGCTCGCGTCCTGCTGCGACCGGCGCACGCGCTGGCGGCGCCGCGACACGATCAGTGCCCTCTTCTTTACCGCCGCCGCGTCATTGGCAGAAAAGACCCCGGGCTCCTCGGTGACGGTACAGAGGCGGCGCAGGGCCCACACCTGCGCCCTGTCTACGCACACAGGGAGCTGTGGCTGGTTCAGGAGCCACCGCAGGATCCGATTCTGCTTGTCCCTGCACGTGATGTTGAAGATCTGGTAGCAGCGCTCGCGCACGTTGCCGCCGTTGAACACATGAAAGACGTCGGCGTTGGCCACTGCGCCTGAGTCTTTGGGGCTGGGGTGATCCTTGACAAAAATTAAGGACTGGACCTCGTGCACCAACTCCCAGGGCATCGGGGTTTCGTTGCTCATTTGCACGCTGGCGTCGAGGGCCATGGCGTTGATGAGGTACATGAGGTTTGAGGACAGGCGCGTGATGTAGGCTTGCACGGCGCAGCTTTGGTCGATGAGGAGAAACAGGTCGTGCTCGGCACGGGCCATGTCGCGTTGTGGAGGCGACGCCGAGGAGGATTGATTGGGTTATATATAGGTCGTCGTGATTTGAAATTCCAGATGACGTTCCATCAATCCAGAAAGCGCGAACCAAGCCTGTGCAAAAATTCGCTCCATGAACCCCGGGGAACACCCTGAGAAGGCCTGTACTTAACCATCACCTCGCTCCCAACGTCATCCAAGACCCGCAAGGCCGCTGCCAGGTCTTCCCACTCGTGCGCCGCTGAAATACAAAAGCGCACACGGCTCTTTAGAAGCGGCGTGGCCGGGGAGCCGACGACGACCACGGCCAGCTTGCGCGCGAGACACGCGCGTGAAAACGCGGGGATCTTTGCTGGCTGAAACAGGAGCGCGGGAATGACCGGAGAATCCAAGTCGCCCAGAGTCTGATACCCCAGCTGCTTCAGCCCGGCCCGAAACGCGTTGGCGTTGTCTTTGATCCGCTGAAGCTTTTGCGCGCCGCGCGTTGTGCCGTCGTCGCCCCGAATCATGCGAAGCGCCGCAATGGCCTGTCTCGCGCACACCGGCGACAAGCTGCACGCCAGCAGGTGACACGCACACGTGCGCTTCAGGTAGGTGACGACTTCACGCGACGCGGCGATATAGCCGCCAACCGACCCAAATGCCTGCTTGATATGACATGAGTAGGACGTCATAGCACAATAAACTATTAACATACTCACGACAAGTACATGGATACCTTCGTAAACGTCCCCATGAACACATCCACATCCTCCGCTTCCACCCCGCAGTGCTCGCGCACACCGCGCCCGGTGCGACCCAAGGCCCCGATGCTGTGTGCCTCGTCCACGTACAAATACGCGCGGTAGCGCTTGCAGACCGCGCTAATCGCGGCCAAATTGCAGATGGCGCCTTCCATGCTGAAGAGGCCCTCAGTGAGGACCACGATCTTGCGCCACGGGCGGCGCGTGCGCGGCTGGCCGCGCGCAATGGCCATTCGGAGCTCGCGCTGCAGCGACCGCGCGCAGTTGTGCCGGAACACGCGCACAGTGGCCTGCGAGAGCCGCGCGCCGTCGACAATGCTGCGGTGGTTGAGCTCGTCGGACAGCACCAGGTCTCCGGCGTTTACCAGCGCAGGCAGCACCGCGGAGTTTGACGCAAACCCCATGCCGATGACCATGGCCGCCTCCTTGCCGATAAAGTCGGCGACGAGCGCCTCGAGCTCCAGGTGCTCGCTGCAGGTGCCGAGCTCGGAGCGGCTGGAGCACGCAGACGCCCCGGATTGTCGGAGTGTGCGAATGACGTCGTCGCGGAGGTCGAGCTCCGATTCGGCGAAGCCGAGGTAGTTGTAGCTGCTCAGGTTCAGCGCCAGCATGCTCTCGCCCGTCAGCTGCATGCGCCCCTCGTGCGCGGGGTCAAAGTCGCGCAGCATCACGGAGCACCATGCGCCTGGGGCGGAGTCGATTGGGCGGTTGAAGCAGTCCTGGATGCGGTGGTAGAGGCGGCGCGTGTAAAAGTCCTGGTGGTGGGGCGGGGGTTAGTTTTTTTCTGCATGGCCGCATGGAAAGGGCGACGGGGACAGCGCAGGAAGACCTGCCAGTCGTTGAGCAGCGGCGCGTACCCCTCGGCCTCGGTTCGGCCCTTGCCGCAGAGCAGGTCGCGCAGAAATCCCACGACGATGAGCAGTGCGTAGTTGGCGATCGTGGTGATGGCCGTCACCCACGACGCCGTGTCGTCGGCGTCGCGCATGCGTGGCGAGCGAAGGTGGGTGCATGGTTTTATATACACGAACCGCGACGGGTATAGACGACAACAAAAGATAGATCTATTTTCGTAGTAGTCTTGGCTTCCGACTTTGCCGCCCAATTCTGTCTATCCTACGAGAGAATTTCACAGCGCTATTTTCATACAGGCCCTGCCACGCTCGCCATGCTCGTCGCCCTGCTGGAGCGCGCGCCGGCGGAGCTGTGGAGCCGGTCGCCAGCGCTGTGCCCTCCGCTGAAAGTCATGCTGTTGTACGCCTCGTCGAAGCGCGTTCGCGCGCTCATGCGTACACTGGGTGACTTTATCCCCGCTTGGATTGTAGTCAAGGGCGACTACGAGTTCACGACAGCCAACACGGCGCCGCTTCTGCGCGGACTGCAGGCGGTGCCCACTTTTTCTTCTTTGAAGTTGTTGATGCTCAGCCGTCACGTGTCCAATTCGATCCCCGCGCGCGTGATTACAAGCGCATTGCTCGCACTGGAGCACGTCTGCACCATCGAGGCGCTGTGTGTGAATGGGAACAGGATGCGGACGCCCCACGCGATTGCGGTGCTCAGCGACTTTGTTGCGCGGCAGCACAATCTGTCGTCGCTGCACTTGTCTCACACGGGTGTCGGGGCATCGCTGCACACCTTTTGCTCTGCCATTGCACGCCAAACGGCGACAGAAAATCTGTTTCTGAATTCAGCAGAAGTGCATCTGAAGCGGGGACGCACGGCGGCGCCGGCGACATCGGCCTTGTCCCAGGGGGCGTGGTTCACCAGCGTGTTTGGAAACATGCGCATGCTGGATCTTTCCCGTAACAACCTGGCGTCCCAGGTGGACGTCCTTTTGTCCGTGCTCGTGGGCCTGACGAAACTGACTTGGCTGAAGCTGGAGTTTGTTGGATGGAAAGACAGCGATGGCCAGTTTTTCTTTGACATGCTGGCGGGCTCGGCGCTTGGCGAACACGAGTTTGCGCAGGAGTTTGCCACCGCGTGCCCGGCGCTGGATTCTCTGGGCATTGCCGACAACCAGCTGCACACTCGCAGCTTCAGCGCTCTGAAAGACCTGCTTGTCGCGCGCCCGAACCTTGACTTTGTTGACATGCGCGGCACTAAGGCCTGTGCCCAGGGCTTGAATTGGATGACTGATTTCCTTCCTTCGGGCCGTGTGTTGTTGTCCAAGACCACCATTGTTATCAAAGAGCAAACATCACCGGGTACGGAGCCAATGACTTCATTTCGAGTACCACACGGCACTCTCTTTGTGTTTGTCGTCTGGAAATATAACGAAACAGTCTTAGATCAGCGGCCTAGGAGATTCTTTTGTAACGGGCGGCAGGTGGCAGACGAGGACGTTGTTGGGATGCGTGATGGAGTTCTTGGTGGTGGATCGAGAGTGCAGGTGACTGCCAAGCTGTGAGTTTTCGTGGGCGTATCAGATGCCTTTATTGAGTTTTCTACACTCATTTTGCGTGCATGTGACCAATAAACATCACCAAAAAATAAAATCTGCTACAGGAAACGACGCAAACACCACTACAGGTCGCCCTGAAAATTTCCATGCCGCTTCACCAAGCACGCATGCTCAAGGAAATCGCTGGAATCTACGCCACCGTGCAGCAAGCGCAGCACGAGCGGTACAGTTTACTCGTGTCGACCAAGCTCGACACCGTCACGGCCACGCTGCTCTCGCTCATGCACATCTCCGACGAGACCGCCCCGGACGCCATGCAGTCCATGCGCAAGGCCGTCTGCGACATCCTCGCGTACGGAGACGAGCTGAAGCGCACGGAAAACAGCGAGGTCATAGACAGGGTGCTTGAGGTGGAAGACGGCGTGCACGCGCTATGTGCCGAGTTTCTGTACCGCGGGGAGATTTTGGGGGCGCGGAACGATGGCAACCTGGCGTGACCTTGAGCAAGGATGACAAAAACACACGCGCAAAAATGAACGGCTACAAGTCCTCCAAAATTGTCGACATGGCTGGTAGCGAATTCGACGCGGTAATCCTCCGGGTCCCGATGCGATTCCCATACCCGTCCAGAACACAGTACCCGAGCAGCCGCATCGTAGACAGGCAGTTGTCCCGCGCGCGCATGCACGACAGGAACACATAAATGTTTGACGCGGGGTCTGCCCTGGAGCCAATTACGATGAGCGTGTCCAGGTTGGGCAGGATCTGGGAGGCAAGGTTGTAGAGGTCAAACTTGCTCGAGGCGCCTTCATCCGAGCGCAGGTCCATATTGACGTGGTCCCCGTAAATGCTGACAAAGCCGTGCACGCGGTCGGGGCTGAGGATGTCGTAGGTAACTTGGGCCTCGAATTGGATGATGGGCAGGGGCATGCGAAACCACCTTTGGTGTTTTCAGAGAATACCACTGGATATATACGACCGGGGCCACCACCTTCCGCATTCCAGCCCTCTCTCAGAACACGTCCACTGAATCCAGTGATATCTGTGTGGTACATATCCATAAACAACCACCAGACCCATCGCCTGTTTCCATTCCAGCCCTCTCTCAGAACACGTCCTCTGAATCCAGTGATATCTGTGTGGCCATCTCCTGTTTCCATTCCAGCCCTCTCTCAGAACACGTCCTCTGAATCCAGTGATATCTGTGTGGCCATCGCCTGTTTCCATTCCAGCCCTCTCTCAGAACACGTCCTCTGAATCCAGTGATACCTGTGTGGTACATATCCATAAACAACAACCAGACCCATCTCCTGTTTCGATTCCAGTCCCCACACAAGACACGCGCTCCGAATCCAGCGATATCTACGTTGTATACTCGCAAAACCACCGCCACCCGAATCGCTTGTTTCCACCACGGCAACCTCTCCGAAACCCGGCGATATATAAGCAGCAGGCCTTCCCACACCGCGAGCATCGAGCATGGTGTCGCGGTCCGTGGTGTCCTACCTGGTCGTCCTGTGCCTGGCCAGCGTGACCGGTCTCCTCCTCTCCTTCACCGACCTGATGCCGGCGTTTGACCACGAGTACCGCACGGCCGCGAGCCTCAATCTCATCCTGCTGTTTTTCAGTGTCGTCTTTTGCTTTAGCTCGTTTTGCGAGAGCGAGCGCAGCCTGCGGCTGATGCTGTGGTTTGTGACCTTTGAGTTTCTCGCGCCCGTGTTTACGATCTGGGTCTACCTGCTCGAGACGCACGGCAACCAGTCGTCGGTGTTTTACTACGCCGTGTGCTTTCTCGTGGTCCCGCTCACGTTTTTCTGCGTGGTCACGGGGTTGTCGCTGGGACACTTTGTGTTTGAGTAAACCATGAGAGAGAGATCAGGTGTTTATTGGTAAACCCAATGGGAGCAGCTGCAGAAAGATCCGGCCAAGCCTTTGATCCAGCCACATTCAAGCATGTGCAAATGCCATGCGGAAGGCTAAGTAAACCATGTATCGCTTATCCAGAGTGAACCATGTTACACCAAATCCCAAACGAGCCTAAGCAGCCAATGCTTTGGCGTCGTCATACCGAAACTCCATCAGCAGCGCCATCTGCACCACCTCCAGAATGCGTTTGGTCCTCGCGTGCTGCGAGCCCATGCGGTCCAGCATGCGCTTGTACGCTGGCCTGCCGTACCGGCATACCTGGTCGTACCACCCGAGCTGAAACAACACCTGGCAGTGCCCGATCTCCACCTCCTGCCGCGCGTGCTGCAGCGGCCCGAGGCACCGCGGCCTGAGGTCGGCCAGCAGCTTGGTGTAGATCTGTGGGTGGTCATATGTTACTGCATCAAAAAACATACACCAGAAAACACACCATCACTCATCGCCCGGTACCTCGTACGCCTCGTCCGTCCGCTTCTCGGCCAGGAGCCGCTGCGCCAGGTCCGTCCGCGCGGCCACGCAGCGCACCGACAGCTTGCCGTGCAGCACCGCAAGGTCGTACACGAGCTGGCGCTGGATCGCCAAAAACTCGCGCGCGCGGCCCTGCTTGTCCAGGCTCCGCAGCAGCCCCTGCAGCGCATGCAGTCGCCCGGGCGTCGGCGCGGCCTCCTTCTGCATCCACAGGAGAAGGAGCCTGGCATAACTCGCGGCGGCCCGGGGATGCCCCCCCTGCCGCTGCTGGCACAGTCCCAGGCATTGCAGGCACTGCACCGTCTTGTCGTGCGTGCCGCCGAGCGCCGCCTCGCGCGCGGAGAGGACGACCTGTGGCACGTGTCGTGCCCAAACTCAGTTGTTACGTTGAGCGCTTCTAGTATACATTGCACAGACCACACAGTAGTCCGCCTGGGATACCTGCAGACAGCTCTCCTCTTTCGCATACGCGCGCTGCTGTCGGTGCGCGCTGGCGGCCACCTCAAACGCGACCGCAGTCTTGGCATTGACCTCCTGAGTCACCTCCGAGGGCCACGCGTCGAGCACGCATGACAGCGCCTGCAGTGCTAGCCCCGCGCGCTGCCGCGCCAGATGCCCCGCGGCCTGCACCGAGCACGCCTCCACGGTGTACGGGTGCCGCGCGCCAAACACCTGGCGCGCCATCGCGACGGTCTCGTCTGCGACGTGGTCGGCCTCGTCCAGCCGGCGCTCGCCCTGCAGGCACAGGGCCGTGCGGATCAGCGCCTTGACAACGAAGCCCCGCGGCGCCTCGCCGGCGGTGCCCGCCGTGAGCCCCGTCAGCAGCTGCCCGGCCTGGTGAAAGCGCCCGAGCGCCAGCAGCGAGTCCGCCTTGCTGCAGCTGAGGTCCCGCCAGAAGCCCGTGTGCTCAGCGCCCAGCGCGCGCGCCTTGGCCAGCACCGCGTCCTGCAGCGCCAGCGCCTGCTCGTGCTGCCCGCAGTCGTTCATCGCCACCGACATGTAGCTCTGCAGCGACATGACGCTCGGCGAGTCCGTGCCAAACGCGCACTCAAACGCCGGCAGTGCCTCCCGGTACAGCCGCAGCGCGTCGCCGCAGCGCCCCGCGCAGTTTTGCGCAAAGGCGTGGAAGAGACGCGCGTGCAAGCGCGCGGGGTCGAGGTCGCCGGCGTCGCGCGTGTCCTCCAGCCACGCCTGGCACAGCGCCCCCTGCATGGGACCGGTAAACAGGTGCCGACAGACGCCGCACTGCGTCCACGCTCTCGCGCCAACGTGGCCGTACCGCGCCCGCGCCGCCTGCGCGAGGCACGCGGGGTGCGCCCAGCCGGTGGTTCCGCGGCAGCCGCACCCCTGGGCAACAACGGCTGCGTCGGCTTCCATGCAGATACCGCAGGTCTCCGCGTCCGTCCCGCGGCAGCCAACCCCTTGCGTACCCTTGTCCGCGTCAACTTCGATACAGACGCCACCGGTCGGCGCGGCGGGACTGGAGACCCAGCGCATCGGCGGCGACTGCGGCATGGTCTCGGACGGGCAGGCGGGAGGCAAAGCCAAAAATCTCCTGTAAAAAGTTAGTACCCAGCCACGTTCTATTTCCGTGAATTCTAGTACGAGGGGTCTCCACGGGCCACTCGCTGCCACGACCGCCACGATGTCCGCCGCCGCCGATGCCCGCCCGGATCTCTCGGCGCGCCTGATGGCGGGGCTCTGTCAGCTCAAGGCCGACGGCGTCATCGTCCCCGACCCTGCGCCGCCCACTTCGTTTTACCACAGCCGCGCTCCGGCGCGTTTGACGCGGGCACACGCCGCGGCGCTGCTGCCGCCGCCGCCCTTTCGTCCCAAGGCCGCGGATGTCGACGCCCGCAGCCCGATGTATCTGCACAATACGTGCGTGCTCAGCGACCTCGACGAGGTTGTCCTGGCGACCGACCTCTTGTTCAGCTACATGGAGGCGGCGGGCGCCGTCGCCATCACGGTCTGCGCTGCGTCGCCGCGCTGCAGCAGCGTGTTTGGCTTTCACGCGTTCAAGGTTCTGGCGGACGAGGCGTGGGCGCAGGCGGTGCAGGTGTTTACTGGACTCGTGAACGTCAGCGCGCTGCTGTCCAAGCGCCGCAACGCCGACGCGTGGTTCTACAAGTTTCTGCTGCACACGTGCGGGCTGTTTGAGCGCTTCATCAAGCCGCGGCAGCGCGAGTTCACGTTTGTGGAGGAGCGCCGCGCGAGGTTTGACGAGGTGGGGCTGGCGCCGCTGTGGGACGTGTCGGGCTCGACGGGGGTGGCGGCGTTTGACGAGGAGGTGCTGCAGACGTCGGCGGGCGGATTGTCAGTGTCGGTTGCCGAGGATAGGTTGACTGCAGCTGGGGCGGTGCATGACTCAGCTGGAGCGTCATTTCTGGCAGCGGCGGGCAGTGGCTTGTCTGCAGCGGTGGCAGCGGATGACTCGACTGGAGCGTCATCTTTGTCAGCGCTGGCAGCCGTCGACTCGACTGAGGCGTCATCTTCGGCAGCGCCGTCGGCGGCGGCAGCGGTCGACTCGGGTGCATTATCTCTGAAGGCGGTGGCATCCTCCGCTGCCACCAGCAAGCCCCGCAGGTCTCGTCAGCCTCCCAGCACCCCCGACACTGCACAGTCCAAGCGCCAGGCCGTTGCGCAAGCTTCACGGCTGTCAGAGACACTCCGGAATCCCAAGCCACGCTTGCCGCCGCCCCGCCATAAGCCTCCTGGCCAAGCCAAGCCATCGAACACCCCCGGCACCGCCACGATTTCCCTCCCGCCGCTGCCTCCCACGCCAGTCCTCGCAGCCGCCAAGCCGCCGCCAATCTCGACATCGATCACGGACATGGTGGTGGACCTCACCGGAGAGGACGAGGGCTGCTCGAGCACCTTTCCACGCGAATGGTGCCAGGGCAACGTGCCTGCGACCTGGACGTTTGAGGTTGGCGTTGACACGCCGTACAAGGCAGCCAAGAAGACGGTGGCGGTCGGCAGCGCCGAATACAACGAGGTGATTGAGTTTTTCAAGAAGAGCATGTGGCGCCGAGATCTCGAGGTTGTCGAGCTCACCCGCATCCAGAACCTCGAGGCGTACGAGAGCTACGAAACCAAGCGTAAGAGCATCTTCCGGCGCGAGGGGTGTACAACGAGAGACGACCGGGCCCGCTTGGAACGCAAATGGCTGTTTCACGGCACGGACCAGGCCGCTGCTAACGGGATTCTGCAGAAGGGGCTCGACCGCAACTACAATGGCAAGAACGCAACCGCCTACGGCAAGGGCGTGTACTTTGCGCGCGACGCTTCCTTTTCGCACCAGTATACGAGCGTGGACGCGGACGGGTGCAGGCTCATCTTTTTGTGCCGCGTGACGGTCGGGGTGTACGCCGTTGGGTCGTCCGGCATGCAGGCCCCGCCGATGCGCGACGACGACAGGCGGTATGATTCGACGGTGGATTACTTGAAGGAGCCGACCAAGTTTGTCACTTTTAATGATGCTCAGGCATACACGGACTACTTGGTGAAGTACAAGACGCCATGAGAGTTTAGACAGGGGTTGTGGGTGTGTGTTTTATAAAGATGGTCAAACAAAAAAGAATTCGCCAGACTGCAAAGCAAAGACCAAAGATCACTCCTCCTTGCTCGCCACCTCCCGTTTGACTCGCTGATGAGGCCCCAACCCGTCGTCAAAAATAAACTGCAGCGTCGTCTCACTCCACGAACTTGTCTCTGCAGGCTCTGCGTAATGCTTTCCGGCAATCTCCGTGAGTTCCGGCAGCTTAGTAAACGGAATATTGGGAAAGTCGTGATGCTCGACGTGCCGGCCGATCTGCCAGAGAACGTTGTTAAACTTACCGTAGTAGCTGTACGTTTCCTGGCCCTCGGTCAACAAGAGGTGCTCTGACAGAAACCTCCCGCTCAGGGGGTGCAACGATCCCGCCAAAAAGGTCGACAGGAGCATAAAGTACAAAGCTTTCCAGCCAAGGCATCCAACCACGCCCGCATCAAACAAGCATTGCGCGACAAGGTTGGCAAGGAACCAGTAGTCGTATTTCATGACCTCCGGACGCATTATGACTGGCCGCAGCGCATAGACGACAGTGTACATTGAAAGGTACAGCGCCTTACGGAGTACATGATCAATGTAACACGTAGCAGAGTAGGATACGAGCCAGCATTCGAGTTCAGAGGGGATGTCCGTGTCGAGTTCCTGTGTTGGGGTTTCAGTAGACTTTTTGCGCACAGGCTTTGAAAAGATATAGCAGGCAATCACAAAAAGAAAACCTGCCCCAAACGGTAGTGGTGCTGCAGGTGGTAGCGACGGAACGAGCTTGCATACGGAATGCCGATCGGCAAGTTGGCCGCGATGGCCATGTACTGGTTGTGTGCGATGGATTTGAACGCAGTATTATGCGAGAGCTCATGGATGGCGAGAAAGAGCGAGTGGTTGAGGGTGCCACCGACAACGTAGGCAAAGACGAAAAAGGCCTGGATGTCATTGATAGTGACGGCATACATGATCGCTAAAAGCTGCAGGAGGATGTTGATGGCAATGTAGTATTTAGTTCTGGGCTCGACGGTCATGAGCGACTTGACCTCAGGGAATTCAGCAAGGATCTCTCGTCGGCGCTTTTCGTGCGGGTCGGGTGTGCTTACCATGTCGAATTGAACCCGTTTCATGCAGGTGGGGCTGGTGTAGGGCATTTATATATACCACGCGCGGTGGTGTCAAGGTTACAACGCTCTGAGTGACGTAAAGTCTTACGTAATACACTAAGATATCGGGGTTGTGATGCTATCTGTGAGTGTGTGCAGCCACGCCACGTTGACCAATTACAAACCAAAAAAACTCCCCAGCAACGTTACCGACAAACACCTCACATGCCAAAAATGCTGTCAATGTCCTCCG
>PAUB01000025.1 GCA_002713695.1 Opitutaceae bacterium | reverse complement strand
CGCGCGGCGTGGGTGTGCGCGTACTGGAATCATCACGAAATTCGCGACACGCGTGCATTTGGGTTTTCGTTTTAGGGAACGCGTGCGCGCTATCTTGTGAAAGTCATGTGCGCGTGTAATAAGAGTAAAAAAGAATGAAGCGGCCCCTTTCGCCCAGTTTGCGTCTTTTTCAAGCGGAGCCGCGCGTTTCTCCGGTTGAGCCGTTCGCGCCAGTCGAAGCGGTCACACCGGAGAAGCGCCGGCCCGTCGATCTGACGCTCGGCGACGGCATTGGCGAGCTGCTCGGGTACAATGACTGGGGCGAGTGGCGCACAGTTCCCGGATTCAACGAGGAAAAGCTCCAGATAAGCGACAAGGGCTACTTACGTGTGAATTTCACGGGAGGGTGGACCACACCGAGCAAAGGGTCTTCTCGTCATGACAATCGGTACAGAGTCGGAGTCGACGGGTTCGGCTACCTCGTTGCGCGCCTCGTGTGCCGCGCCTTTCATGGTCCGGCGCCAAGTGCAAATCACGAGGTCGATCACATTGATCGCGACCGGAGCAACAGTGCGGCCTCTAATCTGCGGTGGGCAAGCAAAAAGGAAAACATCGCCAACCAGCGCAATGACAAGAAGCTCAATTCCGATGGCAAGCCCATTTTTATCCGCAGCCTCGACTGGCCCCCGGAGCGTAAATGGGAGCACTTTACGAGCGCGGGGGCAGCAGCGAAAGCGTATTCTATGTACGGATTGCACGCTTCTGCTTTGGGAAATGTGGCAAACACTCGGATAGGCACGCAAACGGGAAGGGCTCATAATCAGCACAAGGGCTTCGTCACCAAGTGGGCACCATCTCCCGAAACACAGGAGAATTTGAAACCTGGAGACGATTCCAATCTCCTCGAGCCCCCGCTGCCGACAGGCGATACCAAGCTGGTCGAATTCCCAGAAGCGGGGGCCTCGACCACCGAGGAAGAGTGGAAGATGGCGCCCGGTACGGACAAACTGAAGATTTCAACGCGCGGGCGCGTGCAGACCAAGAACGTCCGTGGCGACGGCTGGGGCTACAAGCGCACGCCGCAACCTACAGACGGGGAGGTGTACGCAAGAGTCAAATACAAGGGTAAGCTGAGGGGTGTGCACATTGTGGTGCACCTCGCATTCCTCGGCCCCGTGCCGGAAAGGTGCACTGTGGACCACAAGGTGTCGTCGCGCAAATTCGACAATCGCCTTGTCAATTTGCGCTCGGCGACGCGGTCGGAGCAGAGCACGAACCAGGAGCGCAAGCCGCGGTCAGAGATCCACAACTCGAGGAAGAAGGCCGTGTGGGGAAAGCCCATTGGTGAAGAGACATGGGAGCGCTTCGAGTCTGGAATGGAGGCGATGCGCGCCCTGCACACTCGCGACCCGACGAAAGCATTTGACCAAGCCAACATTGGAAAATGCGCTGATGGGAAGATTCAAACAGCGTACGGCTGGGTGTTTAGGTGGGCCTAGAACACTCGGGCGTTTGGCTTTTCGTTTTCGTTTTGAGAGTTTAGGACCCAGTGTACAATTACCGTAAAATCTTACCCTCAGTCAAACGGGTTCAGCGGGTCTCGGAGCAAACCGTTGAACACGCGCGCATCGTACCGCCTCCGCTTCACCAGCCGGCTATTTTTAATTGTAAACCCGCCGCGTATGGCGGACGTCGGCCATTGCTCCTCTGGCGAAAGCGTCTCATCGCAGCGCAGCAGCTTCTCGAGGTCGCCGTTTTCGCGCAGCAGCGTGAGCGCCGCCGCCGCCCGCCGCTTTTCCGGCGAATGATTGTCGCGTTTCTCGGGCGACACGTGGCGCGTCTCTGTGGCCGCAACTGACTCAATTTCCGCCATTCACAGTCCGGAGAACTGCCCTCAGTTTGGAGGGCTCAACGCCACCGATGCACACCAGCTCAGGTGTCAATTTGGCCGGCTTTAGCGCAGAGAGACCGAGCTCGCGTGCCCACGACGCCAAAAAACATTCGCTCTCGTGCGATCCCCAGAGCGAGGGCGGGATTATCGTCTCGCCGCCCGGCAGGTCCTTGTTGCGCCAGCTAAAGTGCTCGCGCGTCCACTCCTCGTCGGCGTGCGGCTGCTTCTTCTTGAGCGCCTCCACCGTCTTTGTTGTGATGTCCTTCGAGGTGGCGATGCGTTTGGTGACAAAGGGCACGGAGTTGTGCGCCTCGTTGCGCAAGTTCATCTTGAGCTCGTCGTGTTGCGTGGAGAAGAGCGTAAACCCATCTTGCGGATTCGATGACACAAGCATGCCCGCGGAGAGCATTGCGTCCACGCTCCCCGCGTTATATTGCCAGGTGGACCGTATGGCACCCTCCACTTTGCGTATAGAATTGTAGGACACGTCCACCTCCGGGATCGCGATCCTTTGCGGCGCGCCGTCCATGGCGGCGTTGTCGTTCAAAGTATCGATCGTGTAGAAGCCGATGGCCTCCGCGGCGAGCGCCAAGATGCGCGCGCGGTTGCGTTTCCCCGCGGTGGCGACGCGGCGCAAGGCCTGTGGTCCGGGCTCGGTGCCGCCCTCGAGCGCCTGATCGAGCGTCTTGCCATTCTGCAGCGCTGTGATGAGCCTGGAATGAAATGTCTGCGCGGCGACGCCGCCGCCGGCCTTGCACACGAGGTAGTACCTTTTGTACGCGCGGCTCATTCCCGTCAGCCCGTTCTCGGGCGCCCGGTTCTGCAAGGCCGAGTACAAGCCGACGCAGTTGTTGCCCGAGTCGAAGCCGGCGGTCCAGTTCTCCACGTCGCGATCGTTGTCGTCGGACAGAATGGAAGGGCCGATGGACAGCTCGGAGTCATGCAGCTCGGAGGCGATCTTGGTGGCCAGCTTCTTGAGCGCGGCGGTGCGCTTCTCTGGATTCTTAAGAAGCGGCTCGGCCACGTCGGCTGGGACGCTGACCAGGGAGACGCCAGTAAACCAGTTGGGCGAAAAGACCTCGGTCGGGAACTCGGCGTCATTACCAGATAGTCTCATGACAACGTTCTTGTACGAACCGCTTTCCTTGGAGCGCGTGGCGGATGGAAGAATGACGGCCTCGTCGGCGACGCGTAAGGAGCCCATCAGGCCGCCGCGCACTTGCGGGTCGCCATCTTCGAGCCCGAGGATTCTAGCCATTTTCTCAAGTGCTGAGGTGTTCGTGGCGGTGCCCGCTACCCCTAGCGGAGGTCACAGTGCGTTACAGATTGAGAGGGATGCCGGTGTTGACGCGCGCGGCGGCCAAGCGCCTGGGTGTGGAGACCCAAGAGGCAAACTCTCTTGCTCTCCGCGCGCCGGTCGCTTCCATGGCGGAGGCGGTCTGGTCGGCACGCGCGGAAACGGACGCCTACACGCGCCTGGCTCGCAAGTCCACCGTCAAACCGCAGGTCGACCATGTGCTCGAGTGCCAGCTCGCCGAGGCGAGTCTGGCCACCGCCTTTGGCGCGAGCAGGGCGCGCTTCGGGTCGATGGCAAGCTCACAAGTGGTTGAGCTGCTTAGAGAAAACTACAACGACACGTTCAACCTCAATGTGACCAGCTGCAAGGTCAACCAAAGTAAGAAAGGGCCGATTGTGGCTGCGCTGAACAGGCTGCAAGACGGGCGCCTCCGCGCGGTGCCGCTGGAGCAGCTGGCAAGGCAGGGCAAGGCGCGATGGCTTGTGGACGAGGGAGTGTGGCGGCGAATTGAAAATGAGATGGTAGCGTCGTACGACCGCCTTTCACAACGACTGGACGACTCACTCACACCATGTGAGTTACTCCCGGCTGCTTCGGACCTCGTCGCGTGTACGCGCGACGAGCTGCATGCGGTGCTCTGTAGCATGCGCGTGTGGTAATCAAGGTTCCCGCCTCTTTTTTTCCTCTGTCAGATCCGAACGCCGCTCTATCTGCGAGATCTGGCCGAGTGGAAACCGATCTGGAAATCGGCCGCCGAAAAAAGCGAGCACCTCCGGGCCGAAGAACCAAAAATAAATCTCGCGTCCACATCTCCCGGCCTGACGAAACCGGGGCCCAGGGCTGGTGCCACGTCACCACCCAGGTGGACTTGCACGGCGTTCACGCCAGCGTCGCCAGGAGCTTGGCGGACCGTTTCTGCCACCACGTGTCCAGTGCGAAGAACTCGGCGCCCTCGTCGTTGGCGTACAGCAACAGGCCGTCGACGGCGACGCCGACGCCGAGCTCGGCGAGCTTGGTGAGCAGCGCCGTCTCGCGCAGCAACAGCTCACGCGTGACGGCCAGCTGCGCGAGGTGGCGGTGCACGACGCAGTCGCTGACTTTGCTGAACGGTGCGCGCATGGCGCACGCGCGGCCGTGGAGCGTCGCCGACGCCTTGCGGCCGTGGTCGTGGCCACACTTGAGCTCGACGACGACGAGGCGGTTTTGGCTCGCCGAGTAGCACACGATGTCCGCGGCGGTGCCGATGCGGTGCGCCTCCGAGAGCACCACGCGCTGCGCGACCACCGGCTCGAGGCCTCTCTCGCGGAGAGCGGTCAGCACGATCCGCGTGAGCACGTACACGTGCGCGACGTTTTTCCACGCGGACGGCCCGGCGTTGATCAGGCGCGTCAGCTGCGCGTCGACCTTGGCGCCGCGGTTGCGGCCGCCGTTGGGGCCCTTCCAGTGGCCGCCGGGCTTGGGGTCCGCGCGCCGCGCGATGCTGGGCAGCGCGCCCGCCGAGAAGAGCTTGTGCTCGAGCCGCTTGGTCACGCCGCGCAGGCGCACGCCCGTGGGCTTGCCGTGCGACGTCGTCGCCTGGAACGCGCGCCACCGGCCGGAGCCCACGAGCTTCCCGCTCACATAGAGCGCAGCGAACCCCGCGCGTCGTCGCAAAGCATGATTCGAGCGCACAGAGTGAGCCAGCTCTGCGTCTGATGTTTTGATACAAGAGATAGAGTGTACTGTGCATACCCGGGCGATAGCTTCTTTAACGTCTGCTTTAAACCTCTGGGCGCCATCTGCGGCGCCACAAGCTACAAAAAACTACGAGTTTGCTCAGCGTCCCACGGCGCCGCGATACAAGTCCACCGACTAAATGAGTTGCGTCCGTCCCATGCGAAACGCGGGCGCGCGATAGCGTCCGTCCCACGCGCTCTTGCTCAGCACGCGGCCGTCGCGAGCGCCTCCACCATTCCGGACAGCAGCACCAGATCGGGCTTGGATTCCTCAAACTCCGCTTGCAGGTCGTCGAGGCGGCGTGAGTCGGCGGGGGGTGGGGTGAACACGTCATCATTCCGGTCAAATACCAAAAGTACAACATTATGAGATGTGGTCGATTCTCGCAGGGGACGTCGCGCGTTACGGCATCGCGTCTTCGCCCATGCTCGCGCCCGCTCCGCCACCAAGGACCGTCACCGTCGCTTCGAGCTGGATCGATCGACCCCCCCGCGTGATGGGTTCGAGTGCCACGCGCTGAGAGGCGCCACCGCTGACGGCGGTTCCATCATCAGGCCTGTTGTCCGTCAGCAAGATGGCGAAAGCGCGCATGCGCGGCGCGGCGCGGCCGTCGGCTGCGCGGACGGCACCCGCCAAGACTTCGTCGCGCAGCGCCGACCTGTGAAAGGCGAGCGCGTTGACATTCGACCACTTGAGCATTGCAGCGGTCCTGGACACGATGCCCATCGTTTGTAACTCGTCTTCTGTCCTGCTCTGCAAAGCACGTCCGGTTGCCCCAACCAGTTCATTGCCCATCTTCGAGATGATATCGTATTCGGTGTACATTCCCATACCGGGTCGCATTTGTATCGCTCGAGCCGCGTCCGCAAGCAGTTCGGGTTTAACGACGGGCATTCCGTCGAAGTACACGGTGCCGCATCCACTGAGTGCAATTTGTTGTTTTTGGTCCGACGCAGCAACCAGGTCGGCGCAGAAGGACGCGACGAGCGACGAGATGTCTTGCTCAGACGCCGGCCGACCGTACCGCATACCGACTGCTCTAAAAATGTCTGACTCGCCGTCCATGTGAATCTGGTCAACGATCGGGTTGTATGTCGACGCGTCGACCGGTTGCAGGACGAGCTGCACAGCTGCGCGTAGTAATGGCTGTGAAGCGGAGCTCGGAAGCGACAGAAAGGAATCCACGGCGCCGTGGGCGAGCTGGCGCACCAGACCGGCGTTCTGTGCCGCAAAGTACTTTGCAATCGGCGCGGTTCCATCCGGCGGTGCGCGCCTCTGAGCAACTCGCTCTTCTAGTCGTTTCAGCTGAAACGCGATGTAGTTGTCTTGCACCTGCTCTTTCACGGTTGGAGGCTCTTGTCGTTCGGCTGCCGCCTGTTGCTTCGCCTTCAACCGTTCGATCGTCTCGATGTCCTCGAGCTTAGATTGCTGTTCCCGCTCCGACAACGTCCTCACCTCCAGTGCCGCCTTGTCGCTGGATTCGAAAAACGCGAGCGCAATCTGCTCGGCGAGCCGAGCGTCGATGCCTTTTGAGGGGCTTGCGGCGTCGCGAGATTCGTAGGAGGGCACAAAGGCCGCTGCGACCAACGCCTGCTCTTTGAAAAGCGTCTGCAGCTCCTGCAAGACGTAATCGTCGAGGTTGAAGATTCGTTCGTCAAAGCCTCGCTTCTTGAGTCCAACGGGCGGGTGGCGTTTCTGAAAATCTTCAGCAATGTCGTTTACAAGTCGTTGGAACTCCTTGGGTCGCCTGCCGACTTTGAGCGACGCCGAGTTGAAGAGCGACTGCAGCTCGTCGCGGATGCGTTTTGTGTCGGTGTCCACCGTCAGCGCCGACAGATTCGGAAGCATTCTTAAATGTGTGGGTGTGGGTGTGTTTGCTGGCCGTCATGATGTTGGAAACTTATCACCAAACTTTACAACTTCGTTGCCCCCCCGGGTCCCGGTCGGTCTAGGTCGCGCTTGCGTTCCAGCGAGGACACGCCTGTTTCGCCGAGACCGGACGCTATTGGGCCAAGAGGCGCCGCCGCCGCCGCTGCAGCTGCAGCTGCAGCCGCGGTCGCAGCCGCCGTGGGTGCAGACGTTCGCGCCGTCGGTCGTCTCCGGACAGCGCCTCTCGCTCGCGTCGGCGATGACCGCCTCCGTGGGCCACTCGGCCGACCACTGTCTGGAAACGACCGACGGCGCGCCACGCGTCGCGCCCTCCTCGTGATTGTGTGGGTGTGCCGCATGCGGGCGGTTCGAAATCGCTGGCTATAATCACCCCAACTTTCGAGGGAAACGAGCGGATCAAGGACTGCGACCCGTCATACGCGTTCATTCGGGCTTGTTCCTATCGATGCAACAACAATGGTAAGCACGTAAAGGGCACGTGGAAGATCTCGGTGTGTGCAGTGAATGTGCAGTGAATGTGCCGGTTGGTTCACTTGATTGTATTCTACGGGTTCATGTCCAAGAAGTCGGACAAACCTGCGAAAACGCGCTTACTCAACTGTAGGCGGTGGGGTTCAAAAGAGAGCGCGGCGTTACTCGATGATGCGCTCCAGCAGCTTGCGACTCGCGCGTCTCGCGGGGCTGTGCGCCGACGCCCAGTATCGTGTGTTCGCACAAGCCAAGCGATCGCCGGCGGGAACAATCACATTCGGGCGTCAGCGCAGAGATTTTGAAAGTGTACAATGTAGATTGGTTCCCTTCCCGTGCCCGCACCTGAAGACCACAATCTCCACCTTCTGCGTGAGGGCCAACGCCGCGGCGAAGATGGCGATGCTACCACACCACAGACGCACGGTCATGCACAAGACGGTGGGGGAGGTGCGACGGCACCTGAACGTTTTCCCGAATCTGCGCGGGGTGCTTATGAGTACTTCAGAGCTGCATTTCTCCCAATTGTTCTTTGTCATTATGGCAGGGCTTTGTTGTTTCCAGTCCGCTTTGTAAATCACACGCGCCGTCGAGCGCTCGAATGCGCTATGAAACTGAAGTTGGTGTGCCGACCTGCGGCGGCAACGCGCACGTGAGCGCAAACACCGGCCCGGTGCATGGATGTGCACACGCACCTTTCAAAACCCAGCTCGTCGATCTTTCCGAGCAACGCCCTCAAAGTACGCAGATTCACATCTCCCTGAAAGTCATCGCTAGGTTGCCACTTTCCGAGCAGATCGTCTTCGTTCACTTCTTCGTGGTCGTCGCCGTCGAGAACCGTCGCCTTGAGCCGTACCGCGTCGCGCCGCTCGCGCGCCCGCTGGCGGAGGCGATCCGTGTGAGAGTCAAATTCGCTAAGCAACGATCCCCACATCACCGAGAGGATCGTATAACGATGAGTGTGAAGGCCAAATGCACACGCTAGCGGGTTACCTCGCGTCCGTAAAATCAAACGTCAGATCGCTTTTCAAAATGCCCAATTTGACGTATTGGGTTTTTGAAAAAGTCGTGGGTTCGTTGCTAGTGTGCGTCGTCTTTTGCGTGCTCCGGGGTTGCTGGCGAGCTGCGCGCGCCAATCAGCGCATCGCGCTCGGCGACGTGTTCGATCAAACGACCGACAAGCGGGAGCGTCGGGGACTGCTGCTCCCCGCGAGCGGAGGGTTCCCGCTGCGGAGCATACCCTAGGTCCGGTCCGGAATACCGTTTTCGACGTTCCAGTTCCTCGCTGCGTAATTGCGCCTGTCGCAACCGTTCCTCCTGCAACACGATGTTTTGCAAATACATTGTCTCTTCCCCCGCGTCCCTCTTTTTTCAAACCACCAGCTCCGTCTCGGTGGCCTTTTCGGCCGTCTCGGCCGCCTTGGTGTCCTGCTCCGTTTCCTGTTTGTTGTGAGAGTAGCCGTTATTCAAAGCCCACATTTCCATCAACTGGTGGATCGCCACGACGGGCCGCGGGTTGCCTATGAGCACCTCGCGCGTGATCGGGCTGTGAATCTTTTCGCGGTTGCCCGCAACGCGGAGCTTCTCGAGCGAGTGGCGCTCGTAGAGGTGGCCATCGGTCATGACGACTGGGTCGCGCATGGCGAAGAGGGAGATCGGGCACTTGAACTGATCCGGCGTATCGGCGTGCTCGTCGAGGAACTTACAGACGGACTCGTGCTCGGGGCTGCAGCCGTGCGGGGCGCGCACAAACCAATAAGGACCATTCCTTTGTGGTGGGAGGGGCCGCTCCCGCGGCCGCTGCCTCGGCGGTCGGTGACCAAGGCCGCGGCCGACGCCCTGCCAGTAATCGAACGCGGACTCGGCGGCGTCGTATATTGTCGGCGCTCCCGCGTCGTTCGAACCCATCACCCGACGCCGTGTGAAGAACGAGTTGGGCGTGGGCGCCACGCGGTTGGAGCGGCCGGCCTCGACGCGGTGCGGAACGCGCGCCGCCCTGGCAAACCTGCCCATCAATGGAGAGGTTCCGTCGGTGGCCGTTTGCTCTTCTGCGATTTCGACTTGTTCGTCGACGGACTCGGCGTCGGAGGAGGCGAGGTCGCCCGCGAGCGCGTCGGGAAACAGCGCCTCCGGAAGCGGCGCTCTGGGGTTGTCGACCATGTGCTCGATAACATACCGCTGCTGCGGAGTTAAACTTTCCAACACGATTGACGGCGGTTCCGGCGGCTCCGGCGGCTCGCCGAGGGGCTCGCCGACCGCCTCGTTGCGTTCGTCCCCCAGCGTGGCAAACTCCGTGTTGAAGTCCACGCCGGCCAGCGCGCTGTGGACAAGGCTCGCCGCCCGCGACGGGAGGAGGCGCATCACGCTCGGGTCGCTCGAGTTCTGCTCCCACCAGGAGTCGCGGCCGTTGCGGCCGCGCACGACCACTAAGTTCCTGCCGTCCTCCGGGACCACCGGTACCGGTACCGGGGGTGTGGATGGCGCGGGCGCATTTTCCATTACCAACCGGTGGAAGAGCCGGCTCTGTTGGATCGCGTAACGCTGCTCTGTTGTTAGAAGGCTTCGCATTTCGCTTTCTGTGGCCGACATTGGGTGCCCAACGGTCGGGGTGCTCGGACTTTTGTATTTGGCTCCGTTGTAAGGGCTGCTTGTTAGGTGAGCAGCTAGCGTTTCGGCAACAAAGCCGAGCAGCAAAATCCCCAACAGCCAACAGCCGCTCTCACCAAGACTCGGCCACAGAAGCGCCAGCGTGATGTTCATCGAGTGGAGTGACGTGGTCCTGCCGAGCAACGCCAAGAAGTTTGTGAAAAATTGTATGCATCTCTTGGCATCGTTCTCCGACACGGAGATCCCGCCCACGTCGTCGTGGGGTCGGCCGCTCAACGGCGGCGCGGCCTTACTCAACGAACGCCGCGAGGAAATCTCCGATCTTGTGATCAAGATGGTCAACGGGGAGGCTAATGTGGGGCCCACGCTGCGCGGCTGGACGCAGTACACCGCGGCCGCGATCGCCCTCTCCGCCTTCTTCTCGCACCACAACATGGACAATGCGATCGACGTCTGCCTCGCGAGCGGCAAGGCCGAGAACGACGAGCTGCAGCGCGGGCTCTGCGCGCGCGAGACGGACCTGGCGAAGGCGACGAGCCAGCAGGCGCCCAAGCTGGAGGAGACGGAGCGTCGCGACATCGGCGGCGAGAAAAAGTACGAGCAGATGAAGGCGTACGTCGCGGCGGTGGACGTTTTCAAGATCGTCACGGGCATGGTGTCCACCATCACGGAGGCGGTCATGTACACGCTCGAGGAGGAGGAGCTGCGCAAGCCCCGGGTGAGCGGCGCGCGCGAGAAGCTGCTCGACGTGAAGCAGGCGTGGCGCGTCTCGAAGGAGGAGGCGCGCGAGAGGGAGCGCCTCCTGCGCGCCAAGGAGGTGGTGGCGGAGAGCGAGGATTTTTGGGGGTTCGCTCCGGTGCGCGAGGGCTAGGAGGGTGCAAGAGGGTGCAAGAGGCAGGAAAGGGGGGAGGGATGAGCGGAGCAGAAGCGTGTGAGAGGGGCGAAAAAGGATAAACAAAGTAAGAGGCGAGGGTAGTAAACGTAAACAGCGGTCTCCGCTATTGGGTAGTGGACAGCTTAGCCGCTGTGAAAAGCGTTTTGAAATGAAACGCGCGCGCTTGGAGCACGGAGATGCCGAGGAGGGGATTAAAACGATCGAATCCGAGTCGGTGGATCTGGTGATCGCCGATCCGCCGTACGACATTGGCGTTGGCGGTGTCAAGTGGGATTCTATTCCAAACTACATGGCATTTGCAAAGTCATGGCTCACGGAATGTGTTCGCTGCTTGCGTCCCGGCGGTGCCCTTCTTTTGTACGGCTCTCCGTGCAGAATGTGGATCTCTCGCATGAGTGTGCTCCTTGTCGACGAGATGCGCATGAGAATGGTGCAGGACATTCCGTGGGTGTACACCCAGGGCGGAGACGCTCGTTTGGAGAACATGAAAGAGTATGCGGTCAGACACGAACGGCTTGTGTGGTTCGAAAAACCGACAAACGGCGAGAGCTTCACACGCACCTTCAACCCAATGCCGGCCGCCGAACACTACACCGAGGAGGACCGTGCCGTCGCGTTGGCAAAGGGGAAGGGAAGGGTGACATCAGAAGCGCTCGATCGAGGCAGGCCTCCGCGCACGTTCATCGACATTCCACGCGAAAATTCAAGGTCGAAGGAGCGGAGCTACGGCAAACATCCAAGCATGAAGCCGCTTGCGCTGTGTGAGCGTCTCATCCGAGTGCACTCCAACGAAGGCGACTGTGTCCTCGTTCCCTTTGCGGGCTCGGGCTCGGAGCTACTCGTAGCGTCCAAACTCGGCCGCCACGCGACCGGGTATGAGCTGTGTGACCAGTACATTGAGCTGTGTAAGCGTAGGTTTGACGGGCACGGCGTAGGGGTGGACGTCGTGTGACAACAGCAACTTTTCACACACACCACGGAAGCGTGCAAGAGGGCGGGAAAAGGATAAACAAGGCAACGGGGCGTGTGTGAGTAAGAGTAAAATGAGTTTGGCGCCGTTGCTGTTGCCGCTTGCCACCGGCGGCGCCACCCCGGGCAGCGCCGGTGGTGCCGGCGCCACCGGCGACGCCCTGTACTTTGACGACACGCTCTCCAACGTGACCGTCGTCAAGAAGACGGCCACCAACGACCGGCCCGACCTCCGCGTCGTGCAGGTGCCCACCAGCTACGGCGGCGTGCCGAAGAGCAGCGTGAACCAGAACGGGCGCAACAAGCAGCTTTGCAACGACTACTACGAGTGGCTGCTCGCGCGCGGCGAGGTCGCGGCCACGGTGCCGCTGCTGAAGCTCAGGGAGTTTGACGTGAACTTCAACCTCTTCGACTCCGCCTTCTTCGACCCGCAAGCGGGGCTGACCGCCGAGCTGCTCGCGGAGGCGAACAACCTCGGACGGCAAGACCTGCTGTTTCTTGACTACGACTTCACAATCTCCAAGACGGCCGGCTTCCTGTCGAGCGAGGACTCGACGCTCGCGGCGCACACGGCGGCGGTGGCAAAGAAGCTGGGCGACGGCGAGATGAGCGTGGAGAACCTGTACCTGATGTACATTGGCGGCAAGCGGCGCATGGCGATGCTGCGCTCCTTCTTGCGCAAGTTCGGGCTCGACCGCGTGCACGTGATCACCGCCAACCCGCGGACCGAGCTCATCAAAAAGATGATGCACGTGCTGGTCGGCGAGCCGTTTGACAACGTGTACTACGAGCCGGCCGCCGATCGCAAGCGGGACCGCATCGTGCAGCTGCTGGAGAAAAACGACCGCGTCTACCCCTCGGCGGCGGGGTGGCGGCGGGGCCAGTCGTACAGCGCGTTTTGACACGAGGTGTGCGTTTTTTGCATAATTGTCGCGCCTGCTCGTCAATAGTAAAAGTGTTTTTTTTGACGGGGGAAGAGGAGGAGGAGGAGGGGTGATGCTCGCGGCCTACTACAAGCAGACCCCCGCCGCGACGCTGTCGCCGGCGGCGACGCCGGCGCTCACGCTCACAAACTACCAATTCGTGGACCGCAACGACCTGGACACGCTCTTGCCGGGCGAGTACGATCGGTACCCGTCGGCGGATGCGGCGGGGCAGGCGCAGGTGGTGGAAGCGAACTTGCACATCACGATTTCCACGTCGTCGACCGTCACGCTCGCGCACGACTGCGCCGCGGACGCCGCGGCGCTCAGCGGCTGGAGCTGCACCATCCCGTCCATCGGGTGGTCCACGCACCCGAGCGTCGCGGACAACCGCAAGGTGGTGATCGACTTCGACAGCGGCAGCTGCGGCGCCAACGACTTTGGCACGAACAACGACTGCGTGCGCTGGGTGAAGCGCACGCTCGCGCCCGCGCCGCCTTCGCCGCCGCCGCCCGTCGGCGGCGGCGGCACGACCCCCACGGAGCACCCGCCGCCGCCGAGCCCGCCGCCGCCGTCGCCCTCGCCGCCGCCGCCGTCGGCGTCGCCCAACCCGCCGGGCGTCGCGCAGTCGCCGCACCCGAGCCCGCCGCCGCCGGCGCCGGCGGCGGCGGGCTCGCCGACGTTGCCTCCGGTCGTCTGGCGCGCCGCGCCCGCGCCGCCGCCGTTTGTGTTCCCGCCGGTGATGGCCGTGCCGCTCAGCTTCTACGGCGTGGGCGTCGCGGTGGTGGTGGCCGGCTTTTTGTGGCTCGCGAGACGGAAGAGCGGGAAGACTCTGTTGAAGACTCCGCCGAAGACTTCGCCAAAGAATCCGCCCAGCGAGCGGACCGAGGAGGAGTTCTACGACTACGAATACGACGACGACAGTTTCCAGGAAGTGCCACTGGACAAGTCGCTCGCGCGGCTACCGACGCTGTTTTTGAAACCCAAGTAGGGAGATTTTCATAAACCAAGACGAAACGCGCCGTGTTAAAACGCACTCATGAAAACTTCCGCGCCTCGTCCGCGCCAAGATTGGACGTTCGAGAACATACGCGGCGCCGCCAACGGCGCCGCGAAGACGAAACGCGCGGTGTCGCAGACGGGCGCCGAGTACGACGATTACTACGACGGCCGTGACGAGTACGAGTACGAGGACGAGTACGAGTACGACCGGGGCGGTAGGAGCGGGGGCAACGGCGGCGGTGGAAGCGGCGGCGGCTTCTTTTCGCTGCTGCCCACGTGGGCGTGGGTCGTGATCGCGGTCGTCGTGCTCGGCGCCGTCGCCGGCGGGAGCCTGGGGATCGCCGCGGCGACGGGAGCGTTCACCGCGCCGCCGCCGCCGTCCGCGCCGCCGCCGTCGCCGCCGCCGCCGTCGCCGCCGCCGCCGTCGCCGCCGCCGCCGGTGCCGGCG
>PAUB01000024.1 GCA_002713695.1 Opitutaceae bacterium | reverse complement strand
TGTCAGCTCCGTCTGCTTGGCCGTCGCAGCCTCCTCCGCCTGCTGGCGTGCCAGCTGACATTCTTCCAGCTGCGCAGTTGTGGTGTCGAACTTGTTCTTCCAGTCCTTCGCCGTACGACCACCGGCATCGTCGCCCGCGGCGACGGCCGGTTCAGCACCGCCGTGTTGGCCCGTGGGCAGCATACTGCCGACGAACGAAGCCACTTCCCGGTGATCCTCGTCATCGAGCGTCTGCATCACCTGCGCGCGCGCTGCCTCCTGTGTCGGCCAGGTGGTGTATGTGTGGCACAGCGTCACCGCCGCGTGCTCCATGCAAAACTCGACGTCGGCGTTGAACCGCGTGTCGAAGTCCGGGCACTGCCTGGACAGCTCCCTGCTGCGGTACGCGCGCACCGCGTCCGGGTGGTCCCACCCGAGTCTTTTGCGCCGCTCAAACTTGTTCCGGTCGAGCCCACTCGAATCGCCTGTGCAGATCCGCCAGACGTCCGAGTTCCTCCAGCGAGGGACGCTCCCCCGCCCTGCAGCCATCGCCGTCTCCGCTTCTTCTTCTTCTCTCTCTCTGTCTCTCTCTCTCTCTCTCTCCGGCTCCCGAGAACTCTCTCTCTCGGACACCGAGAGGCGAGCGTTCCTTCGCTCGCGCACTCGCACACGCACGAAATCCGTACCGCTTACAGTTTATATATAAACTAAAGTTTCAAAAAAAAAGCCAGCCAGCCGGACAGGAGAACCTCGCGCGCGCTCACGTGCACGCGGCTCAGATCGGCTGGACCAGCTGGGTGCTGTCGCCGGAGCCGCTCGGCTTGACGGCTTTGGCTTTCTCGGTGACTTCCAGCTGCTTCTCCACCAGGCTGTCGTGCAGCTGCACGGCGGTGACCGGGATGCCGATGCTCTTGCACAGGTACTCGGCTTCCGTCTGGTGGTCGATGACTCCGCGGTCGAACAGGTAGCTGATCTCCTCGATGCTCGCGCTCGGCGTAAACGGGAACACGAACTGCACCCTCGGCACGTCGGCGGCCGCTCCCGCTGCTCCGCCTTTCGCCGCCGACGCCGCCGCCGAAGCCGGCTCGGTGTCGGCGTCGGATATTTCGCTGTGTGCGTCGTCCTGCGGAGCGTGCAGCACGGCCGTCGGCCCCAGCGCGTCGCCGCCGCCACCGACCGTGGTCGTGTCCTGCTTGTCCGACGTCTTCTGCTGCGACGCTGCCGACGACGGACCGGCCTCGCTCGGCCCGCCGCTGGTCTTCTGCTTCTTGTGGCTGTTGTTGTTGGGGCTGCTGTTCTTCTTCTGCTTCTGCTTCTTCTTCGCGGCCCTTCCTGCCTCCCGGTCGACGATGGTCCGCACCGCGTCTTGGCCGTACACGTCCCAGTACACCTGCTCCAGGAAGAGGCCGAGGTGCTGCTTCCACTGGTTCACGGTGATGTTGAGCATGCGCATGTTGACCGAGTTCTTGATCCCGACCCCGACCCCTCCGCCTTCCTTGCCTCCGAACAGCGCTCTGGGCACACCCATGACCGCGCACACCACTTCGGTCTGCCACTTGAGCAGGTGCATCAGGTCGTGCGGCGGTCTGGGCAGCACCTGGTTGGTGATGGTCTGGCCGTGCGGCAGCGGCAGCATGTTCTGCTCGTACTGCTTTTTGTGCTCCCTGGTACTGTACTGCTGGGAGAAGGAGTCCTTCTCCACCACCGTGTTCGAGTCGTGCCCGAGCGAGTTCTGCGAGGTGTTGAAGTCCTTGACCGCGTCCATCTGCCGCTGCAGCGCGTCCACGTTGTGCCTGTCCCTCGCCCGCATGCGGTCGCTCTGCTGGTTCTCCTGCTGCGCGGAGGTGGCGAAAGTGTGCATCTGGTGCTCCATGCGGGCGCTGCCCTTCTCCTGGGAAGTGGTCACGATGGTCGGGTTGCTGGCGATCCAGTTGGCGACCGTCGTGTTGCGCATCTGGTCGTTGACGAAGGCGTCCACCGCCAGCACCGTCATCAGCGGCCCGTGCAGCCCGCCGGACGTGTCCAAGTCGTTCAGCACGAGCACTCGCATCTCGGTGTCCTCCTGGTACCCGTTCTGGGACACCGAGTAGTTGGTCGCGGTGCGGTAGCACCTGTACCGGAGCTGGTAGTCGTGCGTCGGCTGCACGGTCAGAAAGTAGGTGCCGAAGGTCGGCACGAGCGGCACCACGTCGCCCGAAGCCAGCGTGGTCGTCTTGTAGGGGCACACTCCGAACATCACCAAGTGCTTCATCAGCGTCGCCGCGAACGGCTGCCAGTGCTGCTGCACGTGCCTGTTGAAGCCGTCGTGGCTCTGCTGCACCTCGTCCCCGCGCACCCACTCGACCCGCATGCTGTCGCCGAAAATGTACATGCTGAGCACCTGCATGCAGCTCACGATGTACGGATCCGACTGCGCGAGCGACCAGACTCGGCGTACCGAGTCCGAATCCCACGTCACCTCGTTCGGGCGTCTGCCGATCATCGCTCTCGGCCGCCTCCCTTCGAAGTGCGCGTCGCGCCGAGCTCTCCGTGCTCTCCGTGCTGGGAGCACGGCGCTGCGCAAATATATATTCAAACATTGGTGTCTATTTTAATATGGAACGGGCGGGTGCAAAAAAAAGCGAGCACGAACCAAACACCGCCGCCTCCCAGAGAGCGTTCTTTCGCGCTTCGACGACCGACGACGACCGACGACGGCCATGGGCACGAGTCTGTCGGTGATCGGGCTGGTCACGATCAACGAGTCGGAGGACGGATACGTGCAGTGGGTGGACGCGCCCGGCGGCAAGTTGCTCGGTGTAGTGCCCTACTACCGGCTACACTACACCATCGGGGAGAGCGTGAGCGAGTCGCTGCTGTGGGCCGTGCCGCGCTTGCTGTACCTGCCCTTCTACTTGAGCTGGCAGCTCTTTCTCAAGTTCACCTTCTTCAGCGCGGGGATCTCCCTGTACTTCTTCGTGATGCTCGTCGGGTTTCTGGTGTGCTGGCTGGTGTTCTGGTCGCTGAGCGACGTGGCCGCGTCGCTCGACCTCCTCGACACGCTGCTCGACATCCCGGTCACCTTCCTGAACTTGGCCATCTTCGCCGTCAACTACGCGTACGGGATGCTGCGGCCGATGATCCCGATGGCGAACTCGGTGATCTTCAACGTGCTGCGGCTGTTCTACACCGCCGCGTTGGAGGTCGCGACGACGTGGAACACGATAGCTGCGCAAGCGGACGACATGTTCGCCGACGGCAAGTACGCGGGCACCACCGAAATAGGGATCGCGGAGAGCAGGTCGATGGCGGAAGGCTTCGGGCTGACTTCGAGCTTGGTGAGCGGGACGGTGCTCGGCGCGGTGCTGGGCGACAACACGACGCGCGAGCTGGCGGCGTCTTCGTACGGGCCTTTCGTGCCGTGCTACCGCCGACTCGCGCACGGCCTGACCGAGTACGAGGACCCGTCGTGCGCCGGCGTGCTCGCCGGCGACACCTACAACAGCGCTCGGATGTGGGCCGTGAACGTGATGGTGAATTTGGCGGTGCTCGTGATCAAGGTCGTGAGTTTCCTGATCCGAGGCCTGATGTGGAGCGTGCTGGAGGGCATTTTCCAGATGATCAGCTTCTTCACTTCGGGCACCGCGATGGAGCTGGTCAACTGGTTCCTCGGGCAGATCAGCCGAGGGCTGACCAACGTCGCCGAGTACATCGCAAGCTTCCAGTTGATCCAAACAACGATATGGGTCGTCGTCGAAGTATTCAGCGGCAGTTGGTGGGACAACGACGACGACGCTGCTGCTGCCGGAGGAGGCGTCGTGGGAGCGGCGGCGAGCGCGCTGCTGCGTTCGCACGACGCGAGCAGCAGCGGTGGCGGAGGTCTCGGCGAGAGCGGGACGCCGCGGCGTCCTTCCCTCGCTTTCACCAGAGCAAGGCACTACGTGCGGCACGGTGCGCTCCTCGCTCGCGAGAACAAGACGGCCTACCACTCGGACGTTCCGCCCGGCGAAGAGGACATCCGAGACACGCTGCGAGCGGTGGTGGACACGGTGATGCGCGGCGCGGTGCCCAACGACACGTGGTGCGGCGTCGAGCTCTCGCGGGTACGCACCAAGCTGCGGCGGGAGGAGGAGGAGGAGGAGACACCGACCGTGGCGGCGGCGGCGGCCGCCGCTGCCGAGCTGGAGAAGCTGGAGTACGGCGAGCAGTGGTCTTTCGTGGCGTGCACGGCGCTGTACGCGACGGACGCCGTGTCGCACTTCTACGTGCACACCGAACCGGGCACTTTCCTGTCGCCGGTGAAGCTGCTGCGCGGCTTCGCCGCCCTCTTGAACTCGACCGCGCCGGAGTGGTTGCAGATCGAGACCGAACTGAGCAAGTTCTCCGCTCGCTACGACTCGACTCCGAGCACGGCCGGAAGGCTGTACCACACGCTGCGGCACGTCGGCGGAGCGGCGGATCCGCAGTACTTGGAGTACCTCGACGAGGACGGTGTCGGCGCCGCCAGCATCGACGAGGACGACTCCTGGGACACCAACACCCGCTTCTTGCACAACACGGCGGTCTCGCTGGCGCGCGGCCTGCGCACGGTGGACCGCGACGTCGCCGCGGTGCACTCGCACAACACCAAACTGCGCCGCAGCCTGGGCGGCGACGGCGCTGCCGCTCGGCCGGACCTGCAGCGAGCTCACCTGCGCCGAGTCAGGAGACACCTACGCAAGACCACCGACTCGATCCGCGGCTTGGTGTCGACCCTCGAGCGCAGCGTCGACGCCGGCAGCGGCAGCAAAGGCCGAGAGCAGCACAAGACCAAGCCGTGGACCACCAACATGCAGTTCGAGGAGCGAATGCGCAGGCGGGACCGGAAGGAGCACACCAAAGCGAGCGGGGCGGAGCAGCGGCGCTACGCGAAGATGCAGGAAGCGCGAGGCGAGGCCAAGCGGCGAGCCAGGAGCGAGACGGCCTCCTCGAGGAGCGACCCGAGCAACTTCCTGCTGCGCTGGATCGCCAGGACTTTCGCTCCGAACAGGGAAGGCAGCGTGCCTTTTCTGGACGTGTTCAACCCGTCGAAGAGCATCTCTCGGATCCTGAACACGGTGGACTGCTGGTGGACGGTGGACTTTGGCTGCAACTACTCCTTCACCGGCACCGACGCGGCCGACGCGGCCGCGGACGCCGCCTTCAAAGACTGCAAGACGGCGTGCGCGGAGCAGCAGGCGACCGAGCTCGGGAAGGGCGTGTTCCGGCTGGAGGAGGTGGCCGCCCGAACGGAGCTGTGCCTGGAGGACTGCGAGCGCGCGCGCGAGGCGGAAGAGGAAGGCTTCTTCGCCTCGATCGCCGGAGGCCTGGCCGGCTTCTTCCAGATGTGCTGGCCTCCCAACCGCAACGGCGTGTCGCTGTCCGACGAGCGCACCAACAACGAGACCCAGTGCTTCCCTCAGATGGACGAGCTCTTCCACCTGGAGTACTTCTACTTCAACTTCGAGCAGTGGCTGCTCGACTCGACGGCCAGCGAGAACTCGGGCAGCGTGTGCGCGGACAGCGGCTACTCGCTGGAGGTGTGGGAGGAGTGCAGCCCTCGAGGCATGTGGCTGGGCGCGTGCGTGTACCTCTTCGACTGGCTCCCGATCTACGTCGGCGTCTCGAACGCCTTCCTGCACAAGGTCAACAACTTCGGGAAGGCGTTCGGCTACGCTTTCGGCACGCTGCTGCTGCCGTCGCGGACCGACGACGCCGACGCCGCCGCTCCGTCGCAGCGGGAGGAGGACCGCGACTTCGCCTGCTTCGTGCTCGTCGGCTTGTGGTCGCTCATCTGGGGCTTCCTGATCCTGCTGCTGCTGATCTTCGTGTTCGTGGTGTTCGACACCGTGAGCTACTCGGTGCTCAACTTTGCGCTCTCGCCGGTGTACTTCGCGTGCTCCGTCTTCGACGCGCTGCCCAAGCTGCCGCCGCGCCCGAACGACCCGGCGTTCGAGGTGCTGTTCGCCCAACAGCTCGAGCTGCAGAAGAAGATGCGGGAGGTGCGGGAGAATCAGCAGCAGCAGCAGAAGTCGACCAGCGGCAGTAACACCGCCGCCACGTGAGAGCGAGCGAGGGACGGGCCGCGGGAAGAAAAAAAAGCACATGGACGGGGCGAAGGCGGGAGAAGGCGGGCTGCCCAAACTCGTTTTTTTTTGAGCTTTTAGGCAGTATATATGTAACATTGCTTACTCGCGGCACGACGGAGAGCACGTGTGTGTGTGACGCCGCCTGTCTGTCGGTCTGTCTATTTTTGTTTTCTCTCCCTCTCCCCTCCCCACCCCCAATCCGAACACGGGACGGAATGGCGGACGAGGACGAGGACGACGAGCTGCGGCGCGACGAGCTGCGGTTTCTCGCCAGCGGCGGGAAACTGTCGAACAAGCAGGCGATAGCAGCAGCAATAAGCGGGGGACAGGCGAACAATGATGACGAAGCCGCAGTGTACTATCTGCTGGCAGTTGTGGTGCAAAAACTCAAGTTCTACGACCGCAAAACAGAACTCCATGAAAATTCGTCAAGAATGCTCAAGTCGATGCGACGCATCAGCCCACGGTCACAAGTAACAGAGTTTGTGCAAGGATTGCTGACAAGAGTCAGCAGCGAGTTTGCTGACAAGAACAGACGGTCGGAGCTTTTTAACATGTACGGAACCCAAATGAAGAAAAAGCTGAGGGCCAATGCCAGCGATGTGACCTTTTTCGACTCGACGTCAAACATAACGTCAATATCTGACATCCGTGCAGACATGCGCACTGTTTTGGGCAGAATGGCCAATGTTTGGAAAGATTCTGACTGGGTGAAACTTTTTGAGATGTTGAGCAACACGTCAGAGGCCAATCGTGGCACTGACCCCGACTCTTAGCCGCAACTCGTAGCGGTGAGCATGCCGACCCGAGTGAAGGGGCTGATCCGGCTGACGAGGGTGCCCACGACCATGGTGACGTACACCACGGCGCACAGCACGAGCACGATCGTCTCGGTGGTTTTCTTTGACAAGTCGGATTGGAGAAACCCGCGGAGGGCTTTGAGCCATTCGCTTCTCTTGCCCGGCGACGCCTCGCTGTTCTGGTCACCCCAGAACTTGCGAAACGAGATGCTTGGAAGATCGGTGTTGTGTCGGCCGTACAGCACGTTCCAGATCGCTTTGGACTCGCTCTTGTCGATGACGACGTTCTCCACGCCTTCCCGGTCGATGCGATCCAGAACCTTTTTGATCAGCGCGACGTCCTCTTCGGACGCTTTCTTGGCGATGCCGAGCGTCTCCAGCCCGATGCCAGTCGGCATCGCGGGCGGCGTGGTCTGAGTGACGAACGAGGCCCGCATCATGTGACTCTGACGAGCGGCACACCCGCGAGGGCCACCGTCGGACACAGCCGACGCACGAACAAACAAATATATAGGCGTACGTGTTACAATTCGGAAACCCACACCGAAAACCAAAATAAAAAGGCAGCAAATAAATAAAAGCCACACTGTCTTTCGCGCCGACGGTCCTCCGCGTCTCCCTCTCTCTCCCTCACTGTCTCCCTCACTGTCTCTCTCACTGTCTCTCTCTCTATTTCGCTAGCACTCGTCCCGCCTCATGCCCCACCTTCCGCAGTGCGAGTAGGCGACGAACTCGAGCTGCGTCCTGTTGAGCGAGGAGGGTTCGTGCCCTTCCATCCCGAACTGCCAGTTGTAGCCTCCGGGCCCGAGGTCGAAGATGCACGGGTGCATCTTCGGCCAGCTGAGCAACCACGCCACGTTGCAGTTCGACTCCAGCTTGGACACCATGTACACCACGAACAGCACGGGTGGAAGCACCACCAAGAAGCACACGAAAACCCACAGCAGCGAGGTCTCGATCGTCGGCATGTAGCTGTAGGCCTTGCCCAGCGCAGCCGAGAGCGCGCCGCGGGTGGCGGTGCCCGCTTCGACGACGTTCGCCGACAAGCGGGCGGTCATGTTCTGCACCGTGTCCTTGACCTGCACGCGCTGCACGCGGTCGCTGATCGTGCCTGTTATGTCGTCCATCGTGTCTCGAAACTTCGTGCCCTGTGTCCGCACGGCGCCGCTGACACGCTTCTTCCAGCTCTTCGACTTCTTTCGTTGCCTGCGCTGTCTGTCACCAGGAGGCAAGAACATCGTCGCCGACGCCGCTCACCGACTCGACGACGGAAGTGACGTTGCCGGCGCCCGCAACGGCAGCCGCGCTCGCGACTCCATTTATAATGCTTTGTCGCAGAGTCCACACCGAGCCGCCGCACACGAACAAAACGACCTCGACCACGATGCACGCGGTGCGGCTTGCGCGCCGCAGCTTGCACACGAGCACGCAGCAGCAGGACAAAACACACGCGGCCAACGCGACGACGCTGAAAATATCGGCGAGGACGGTCGGCCGATCCCACTCGAACGACACCATTGTGGCACAGCGATGTAATTTAGTTTAACTGGCATATGAATATATACAAGCCCGAGCATGTTGTTTGGTGTACGATCCGCCTCGACCGACCAATCTGCCAATCGACCGAGCGAGCGAGCGCCAAAAAATGCGCTGGGCCGTGCTGTTTTGTGCGATATCACAACACAGCGCCCAGCATTTGCCATGGCATAGCGACAAATTCAACAAAGAAACTCAAATGTACGTGTTCCCGGGCGGATTCAGCCAGAGCAGCGTCGCGAGCGCGAGCTGCTCGGACATCTGCCAAAACGGCGGCACCTCCATCGAAGTCGTCTTCGGCAGCGCCGACCACGGCACCGTGTGCGCGCCTTGCAACTGCGAGAGCACCGGCTTCACCGGAAGCTTCTGCGAAGTGCCGGTGTCGCAGTGCCCGGAAGCGAACCCTTGCTTCAACGGCGGCACCTGCTTGTCCGCCACCGAAGGCACGTTGGACACCTGGACGTGCCAGTGCGTCGGCGACTTCACAGGGAAGACCTGCGCGCACTACCCGGTGGGCAACCCGGACTACGGGTACTGGTACTTGCGCGGCAAGGTGCCCGTGTACGCGGGCGACGGCCGCCAGGCGTCGGACCAAGTGTGCTCCACCAACGAATTCGTGGGCAACGTGCGCAACGACGGCAGCGCGCTGCAGGACGACGTCCTGAGCGACACCGCCCAAACCGTGTGCGCGAACCTGCGCGTGCCGAACCAGTTCGCGTCCGAAGTGGACGCCTCGCAGGTCGTGCGCATCAACACCGTGGCCTCCGTCTACAACCCGCACGAGCGGGTGTCGTACGAGTACTATGTGGCGAGCGACGGCACAGTCGGCATTTCGATGCACCAGTGTGCAGCACCCAGCTCGGTGCCCAACGGCTACCACGGCTGGGGCTGGGCCACGGACATGGCGGGCACCGGCGAAGACAACGCGGCCTGTGGCGGCGTCAACAACAACGCACCCGACGCCTTCTCCGCGAGCTTCTCCAACCTCCTCGACCAGAACTGGCACCACGTGTGCTGGAGCTACCAGAAGAGCGAGGAAGACGCGAGCCGATTGGTGTGGCGCCTGTCGGTGGATTCCGAGCAGCGCTCGGGCAACGACGGCGTCGTCGCGTCCATGGGCAACGAGCAGAGCACGTTCGCGATCAGCATCGGCAGCAAGCTGCTCTCTTTGCGCACCCCCTCGGGCAAGCACGTCGGCATCTACCCGTGGAGCAGCCGGACCTCGCCGACGTACAAGTACGTGTTCCTGTGCGACGTGCGCGACGTGCGAGTGTGGGGCGGCAGCAAGCT
Source organism: Opitutaceae bacterium (assembly GCA_002713695.1). Classification (GTDB taxonomy): domain Bacteria; phylum Verrucomicrobiota; class Verrucomicrobiia; order Opitutales; family Opitutaceae; genus Cephaloticoccus. The sequence goes on along the minus strand of PAUB01000024.1, from coordinate 17,913 downwards.
CGTGACCGACATTGACTCGAACCAGATTCTCGCTCGCGGGTACTTGCCGCCCGTCGTCTGGTTCCAGATCAACAGCGACTCCGACACCTCGAACGCGGCCAACGTCGACTCGATCGACGCCGGCTCCGTGGACATCGTGGACCGCGTCGGCACCTTCTCCTCGCAGCAGCTGCGGTGCTCGCACAGCCCGAGCGGCGTCATGGGCGCGTCGGCCGCGCTCAACATCGAAGCCGACGGCGGCAAGTGCGTGACCGAACCTTGCCTGAACAACGGCGTGTGCCAGTTCACGAGCGTGAAGGAGCGCTTCTGCAACTGCGACAACACCGGCTTCATGGGCACTCGGTGCGGCGACTTGCGGGACCAGTGCCACACGGGCGGCGACTTGTCGCAGCCGATCCACGCCTGCGAGAACGGCGGCACCTGCGTGACGCGCGAAGACGGCAGCGGGTACGAGTGCCAGAACTGCCCTTCCGGTACGTTCCAAGGCCAAAACACCCGGTGCCAGAGCGTGCAGTACTGCGCGTCGGTGGACGCGTGCGGCAGGAACCAGAACCGCGGCTCGTGTGCGGAGCACATGTTCACCAACGAAGCGACGGGCGACACCTACTCGATCGGCAGGAACTGCACGTGCGCCGCCGGATGGACCGGCAGCAACTGCGGAGAGCAGATCATGTTCTGCGAAACCGCTCCGTGCAAGCACGGCAACCCTTGCCACGACCTGCTCGGCACGTACCGCTGCGGCGACCGCCAACCAAACGGCGACTACCACTGCATCGCAGGCACGCAGCACGGCGACGCGGACGACACTACGTGCAGCGTCAACGTCGACGAATGCGTGACGACAGGCGGCAACGTCAACTGTGGCGGATCCAGCAGCATTGCCGGCTTCGGAGGCACCTGCGTGGACGAGATCGACGGCTACCGGTGCGAGTGCAACGACGCGGGCACGCCGCTGCCGGCGTTCGGCGGCGTGCACTGCGACGAGATTCTCGACCACTGCATCGACGAACAGGGCAACACCCGCGACTGCGGAGCGGGTACGTGCGTGTCGGGCATGTCCGACGTCGGCGACTGGTACTGCGAGTGCAAAGTGGACGGCGTGGACACCGGGTACACGCAAGGCGACGGCGACAAGTACGCCAAGTGCGATGTGCAGCCCAACGGATGCGCCGGCGACGGCTCCAGCAACCCGTGCGTGCACGGGAACTGCGTGTCCAAGACGGTCGCGCAGATCCAGAGCGACCCGACCGCGAACAAGTTCCTGTGTGGCCCTTGCGACGCGGGCTGGACGATCGACCCCGAGACCGGCACGTGCACGAAGGACTTCTCTGAGTGCGCCGCCTACAACCCGTGCGGAGCGCACGGCACGTGCTACGAAGGCACCAACGGCAGCCAGCCGATGGTAGGCACCGGCGAGTACTACTGCATCTGCGACAGCGGTTTCACCGACCACGCGAGCCTCCGCGTGCAGCACGTGCGCAGGTACATGAGCGCGGGCACCGGCACCGGTTACTCTGAGCCGACCGGCCGGAGGCGGTGCTGGGGTGCGATGGACCCCAACGACGCGGCCAACTGCGACTGTGCCGCGGAGAAAAACGAGTGCTGGGAGTACAAACTCAACAACAACTTCCAGAGTCCGTGCCAGAACGGAGGTCTGTGTGTGGATCAAACGAACGCGTTCGGGTGCGAATGCCTGGATGGCTACACGGGCTTCTTCTGTGAAAACCAAATCGACGTATGCGCGACCACCACACCGTGCCAAAACCTGCTCAAGGCGGATGGAGTCACCCCGACCGGCGTGCGGTGCGTGAACCAGGGCACCACCGGGTACCAGTGCTTGTGCAACGAAGAGCAGAGCGGATTCACCGGCCCGACGTGCGACGAGCAAGTCGACGCCTGCACCGTCACGAACGCCGACGGCAGCAATGAGCCGTGGTGCGTCGCAGGCACCTGCATGACCCTCACCGAGCCGCCGTTCGCGCACTGCGACTGCACGGGCACGGGCAAAGGCGGCACCCGGTGCGACGAAGACGTCGACCAGTGCACCATTGCCGGCCAGCCGATGTGCGTCGGCCCGGACCCCGCCAACCCTCGCGGCACGTGCGTGCAGCGAAGCGCCATGGACACCGACGGCTACTTCTTCGGCTGCGACTGTGACAACACCGCGTCGGAGGACGACTCGCTGAGCACCGTCCCGCTCGGCTGGTCCCGCAGCGCCGACAAGCACTGGCCAAACTGCGACCGCCGCGAGTACCCGTGCAGCCCCACGAACAGCGGCGACCCGTGCGGTGTGCACGGCGACTGCACCAACGATCCGGACAACTACGCGCACTTCTCCTGCAGATGCAAGGACGGCTACACCGGCGAGCGCTGCACCACCCCGCCGGACCGCTGCATCGTGCTGAACCCCTTCGCGGACCCAGTGAGCCAACCAAAGTGCAAGAACAACGTCGCCTGCCAGCCCAACGCGCTGGCCGGCGCGCCGTACTACGCGTGCCGCAGCCGCATGGTCGACCCGACGTCCAGCGTGCAGTTTCCAACCATCGGAGAGTTCTGCACCCCTTCCTTCGAGAACCCGCACTGCAAGCCGTGCGAAGGCAAAGGACTGAAGGGCCCCACGTGCGAGGAGGAAGACCTGCACGTGTGCCAGCCAGGAGACTGCGAGAACTTTGGTACCTGCATCGCGACCACCTCGACACAGCGTGCGGAAGACTCGACGCTCGGCCGGTACACCTGCGAGTGCCCGGAGCCCTTTTTGCCGGACGACCCCATCTTTGGCGGCCCCAGGTGCAACGACGTTGTGTCGCCGACACAGACACGCTGCGACGACCCGAGCGAAGACATCTGCGGTGTTGACAAGGGCAGGGCTTACACGCAAGGCGGTGGCAAAAAGTGCGACAACGGCTGCGACTGCGTGCCGGGCGCGTGGACGTGCGAGAAGACGGAGACGGTAACCGTCACGACCTTCTTTGGAACCACCGAGCAGGAAGTGTGCTTCAACTGCGACAAAAAAGTCGACTACTGCCGAGACTGGAAGTGGTGGCCGAAGACGACGACCGGGCAGTCGGACTACATCGACTCGTATGGCATGAAACAGATGGCACAGACGGGCGAGTACGAGTTCGGATGCTCGCGCGCGCAACGAAGTACGTGTTCCTCTGAAAACATCGACATGTTTACTGGCAACTGCAGACCGGGCACGACGCTGTGCGACCTGGAGTTCGACCCGTGCGGCGAAGGCGGCACGTGCACGAACGACGCGGCGGCGGCTTGCTCGAACGCGAACAAGGACGGCAACGGCCACTGCGTCATCCCGGACAAAGTGTACTGCTCGTGCACGGGCTCGGGCAAGGAGGAGAACGACGACCTCTTCTGGAAAGCCGACGCCGCGCTCGGCACTATGCCGAACTGCGCGTCGGACGTCAACAGCTGCCCGACGTCGCAGATCACGCACAACGGCCAGCTCATGAACGCGTGCGGTGCGCCCGTCGGGAGCCAGGGTGTGCCGCGGTGCTCGGATCTGCCCGGAAACGATGTTTCGGAGTTCGGCAACGGGTACGAGTGCCTGTGTCCGTCCTTCAAGGAAGGAGAGCACTGCGAGCTGTGGAAGGACTGGTGCGCCACCGCGGGCGTCAACGGCACCAACCTGGACTGCCTGAACGGCGGAGTCTGCATCAACAGCTACACCTACAACACTGCACAGTGCTACTGTGCCAACGTGCGCGGCTTCGAGTTCAACTCAGACACCGGCAAGTGCGACAAAGAGAAGGACGGGTGCGAAGACAACGGAGCGGGCAACCCGTGCCAGAACGGAGGCACCTGCTCCGACGTGACCGTCGCCGAGATGAACGCCGACATCACGCTCGGAGAGTACCGCTGCGAGTGCCCGAGCGGCTGGTCGGGCCCGACGTGCGAGACTCGCTTCAGCTCCTGCCACTACGACAACGACGACAACCGCCCGAAGTGCAAGAACGAAGCCCAGTGCGTGGACTGCCACCACACTCCCGACGCGGAGGAGTGCGCAGGGAACGACCGGGACTACGTGTGCAAGTGCAGCATCTACTTCAAAGGAGAGCACTGCCAGGAAGACCGAAACGGCTGCGAGGGCGTCTCGTGCTCCGGAGCCGCCTGCATCGACATCCAAGGCTCGCGTCCCGACCTGACCACGTTCATCTGCAACTGCTCCGCCGACCGTGCGGGCACGAACTGCGAGACGGCGGTCGACTTCTGCAAGACGGGCACCGCGGACGAGATCGACTGCGTGAACGGCAACTGCGTGTCGGACGGCCAAGGTGCTGACGGGTGGCACTGTGCGTGCAATCCGGACGACGCGTGGGCGGTCGACGAGACGACGGGACTGTGCACCACGGACATCGACTGGTGCTCGCAAGTCGACGCCAACTACTGCGGCAACGGCACCTGCGTCGACAACACCGCACCAATCAGCTGGCTCACGTGCGACTGCCTGCCTGGCTTCATCACCAGCGCCAGCGACGACGGTCCCTGTCGCTCCACCGTGCCGAAACCGTGCGACTCCCAGCCGTGCGAGAACATGCACCTCGGCGTGACCTGCGAACACACGCAAGCGTACGAGGACAACATCGTAGGCGAGGCGCTCTACCGATGCGGATGTGCGAACTTTACCGGCAACAACGCTACGGGCTACAACGGCTGCTTCTGCGACGGCTTGGAAGGTGCCGACTGCCAGTCGGACATCACCAACTGCGCGCCTCTGGACATTTGCGGAGTGGGTGGCCAGTGCGTGGACCTGCTCAACGCGTACGAGTGCGCGTGCGACCCTGGGTACAGCAACGACGACGACTCCGAGCAGCAGCCCAACTGCTTCAACATCAGCCACACCTGCCCGGATCCTTTCGAGGGCACCGACGGCCTGCCGCTGTGCAACGGCGGCACGTGCAACACGAGCATTCCGCTGGACTGGGGGTGCGTGTGCACGGACGTCCCTTCGGCCGGTTCGACCGACAAAGTGGCGCAAGGCCCAGGCAACGACTTTTGCGCGGACGGCTGCGCGGACACGCCGTGCGGAGCGCACGGCACTTGCACCGACACGATCGGGAGCTACCAGTGCGCGTGCGAGACTGGCTGGTTCGGAACCCGCTGCGAGTCGAACACGGCGTGTACAGAGACGTACGTCATCTCCAGGTTCGGACCGGAAGGCTGCAAGCACGGCCACTGCGTGCCGTACGGCGCGCACCCGCTGTGGCGAGGCGAGTGCGAGTGCGACGCCGGGTGGGGAAAGTCGCACGGCACGAGCTGCGACCTCGACGTACAGAACGACTGCCCGGCCGACACGGACTGTGGATCGCACGGCCAGTGCAAGGACGACCCGGTCGTAACCGGGCAGTGGTTCTGCGAGTGCGAAGAAGGCTGGACGGTCTCCGCCGACACGGGCAAGTGCGACCAGCAGTACTGCGCGGCCGGCTGGTGCGACGAAGTCGGCACCAGCATCTGCTCGACTGTGACCGGAGCGTGCGCCTGCCTGCCGGGCCACGAGGGAGACCGCTGCGAGATTCCGCCGTCGCCGTGCGCGGACGGCACTTGTGCTGAGGGCTTCTTCTGCGAGCGAGTGAGCAACACGAGCACCGACACCGTGTGCAAAGACGGAGCAGGCATGCTGTGCGACCAAGAGTTCTACTACCCCAGCTGCCGCGACCGGCCCGAGTGCCTCATCAACAGCAGCAAGTGGTGCGATGTCCAAAACCACCAAATATGTGTGAACAACGTGGGAGCCGCACCCGACTGCGTATGCGCATCGGGCTACGAGATGCAGGACGGCGCGTGCGTCGACGTGGACGAGTGCAGCCCGAGCTCACCGTGCGGTGCCAACGAGGCGTGCACCAACTTGGACGGCAGCCACGACTGCTCGTGCGTCTCCGGCTACGAGCGCAGCGGATTCGGCGTGTGCGTGCAGTCCGCCATCCCGTGCGCCGCCGGGTGTCAGGATTGCGACGGGTCCACCGGCCACTGCGTGTGCCCCACCAACGGCCACTGGAAGCACGACACCACCGACCTGGGGAGCCAATGCGTGCCGAAACCCTACTGCACGAACAGCTCTTACGCGCTCAGCCCGTGCAGTGGGCGCGGCACGTGCTCGTTCGACGACACCACCACCAACGGCTGGAAGTGTGCGTGCCCTACGGGCCTGTACTCCGGAGACAAATGCCAGACGGAAGTGAACTTGTGCGAGAACGACCCCAACTTCTGCAACGGCCACGGCGTGTGCAGCCACACGGGACCCGGTAGCGCGGAGTGCGCGTGCGAGACGGGCTACGACCCGGCGCAGAACTGCGGCGACTTCGTGCAGCACTGCCACGGGCTCGCGGCGAGCCACTGCGCACAGGGCACGTGCGGCAACAGCGCAGACAACTCGCGAGCGGAGTGCGCTTGCTTCGAGGGGTACGAGGCGGACGCGCAGGGCAACTGCACGGTGATCGAAGACCAGTGCACTCCCAACTTCTGCAACGGCCACGGCACGTGCACGACGCCCGCCGCGAACGCTCCAGAATGCGCGTGCGACGGGTACTACAGCGGCGCCACCTGCTCGGACGACTTGGACCCGTGCAGAGCGGCGGTCGACCCTTGCCAGAACGGCGCTCAGTGCACGACCACCGACTTCGACGCCGCCAGTCTGCAGTGCGCGTGCGCGGACATCAGAGTGAACGGCGTGTTGATGGGAGGCAACTACTGCGGCGAGCCGCTCACCGGATGCGGAGGCGGCACCTGCGTCGCGGCCAACACGGTCGACGGCGACTCGTGCACAGACAACGAGAACGGCGCTCACCAGTGCGAGTGCAAAGCCGAATGGACGGGCATGAACTGCGCTCAGGACAAATTGGAATGTCAAGAAGGCGATCCGTGCGGCATCGACGCCGGCCGCGGCGTGTCTTGCGCGGAAGCGGGACTGGGGTCGGGCAACATCCAGTGCACTTGCAAAGCGGGCTTCGACGGCGACCGATGCGAGACGGACGAGGCGACGTGCGCGAAGACCGGCGGCTGCCCGCACGGCGAGTGCGACGAAGGCGTGGGCACCGCCTTCACCTGCAAAAACTGCGCCAACGGGTGGACGGGCGACCTGTGCGAAACCGACGAGCTGGAGTGCGCGCAGGGAGACCCGTGCGGCATCGACGCCGGCCACGGCGCGTCTTGCGCCGAAAAGGGAGTCGGCAGCGGCGAGTGGGAGTGCGCGTGCGCCGACGGTCGCGCGAGCAGCAGCAGTGCGGCACAGGACTGTGCGATCGATCTGGACTTGTGCGCGGACAGTCCGTGCGGCACGCACTCCACGTGCACCGAGACACCCGACGGCACGAGCGTCGAGTGCGGCTGCGTGGCGGGCTACGAGCGAGAGGGAGACGCGTGCGTCAACATCAACGAGTGCGACACCGACAGCTGCCGCAACTTTGCACCGCAATGTGACTTGTGCAACGGCAGAGGTTCGTGTGGCGACACGCAGGGTGATTTCGTCTGCATCGGGTGCGCGGCCGCTGGTTACGAGGGCGACCGGTGCGAGACGGCAGTCGACCCTTGCATCGGTCACGGCTGCCAGAACGACGCCACGTGCGCAGCCGACGACGACAACGCGGGATACCAATGTGTTTGTGGAGGCACTGGGCACCGAGGCCCGATGTGCGCGGAAGACTACGACCTGTGCGAGAACCAGGCGTGCGGCGCGCACTCCACGTGCACCGAGACACCCGACGGCAAAGGCAAGCTCTGCGGCTGCGTGTCGGGCTACGAGTGGGTAGGCGAAGCGTGCGTGGACGTCGACGAGTGCGCCTCCAACACCCACCAGTGCTTGAACGGCGGCGTGTGCGAAAACACTCCCGACGGCGACTACGACTGCGACTGCGACGCGACCGACTTCCAAGGCAACCGCTGCCAGACGCAGCGCGACGGCGAGTGCACGCCGACGAGTTGCAACGGCATGCCCGACCGCTGCTCGCCCGCCGCTGAAGGTGAAATCTCGTGCTACTGCCTGGGGAGCGGCTTCAAAGGCAACACCTGCGAGCAGGACGACCCGACGCAGCTCTTCTGCGAGAGCGACCGGTGCACCAACGGAGGCACCTGCGTCGAGCTGCACGGCAACCAAACCGAGTGCCAGTGCGGAAGCAACAAATGGGACGGCGATCGGTGCGAGCAGTGCGTGGCGTCGGCCGCGTGCGGCCAGAACGGCCAAAGCTGCAGCGCGCACGAGAGCGGCGACGGGCGGCACGTGTGCGAGTGCAAACCCGGGTGGGCGCTCGACGCGGACTCGGCGAACTGCGACACGGACGAGCCGAACTGCACACCCACGCTCTGCGAAAACGGCGGCGTCTGCTCCGAGCCGCCCGCGCTGCACGGCACCGGCAACTTCTCCTGTGCTTGCGCCGGCACCAGCGACTGGAACAAGGACGACATCACCGGCAAGTGCACGATCAAGCAGGACGACTGCAGCGGGTCGCCGTGCGCCAACGGTGCAACGTGCGAAGACGGCGACCGCTCGTTCGGCTGCGTGTGCGGCGCCAACCACTTTGGAGACTCGTGCGAGCAAGAGATCAACTTCTGCTGGTCGCGCAACGCCGACGGCTCCAAAGGCTCCGCGCAGCAGTGTGGCCACGTGAAATCAAGCATTCTAGGAGGCATTGAGGTGTTCGACATGATCGCGGTGCTCGGCGAGTGCCACTGCGGCGAGTGCCTGCCGGGCTGGGAGAAGGCGAGCGACGCACCACACGGCCCGTGCAACGTGCAGTCGGACCCGTGCGAAGACGTGGACTGCCTGCACGACGCGGCGTGCGTGCCCAACGCAGACAACACCGACTACACCTGTGGCTGCGACGAGCTGGCCGGATGGACGTTCGGCGGCGCGGACGGGAAGCGGTGCAGCCAGAAAGTGGACCTGTGCGCGAACGACGCGTGTCTGAACGGCGGCGCCTGCACGGACGAAGGCGACACCTTCTCGTGCGACTGCAGCGCGACCGACTTCGACTCGCAGATGGCGGGCGGGCCGTGCGTAAACCGAGTCTACGACTGCTCTGGTGTCAATTGTGGCGTCGGAGGTACGTGCGTGGACGGCGTGCGCTCGCACACGTGCCAGTGCACCAGCGGCTTCCGGAACGAGGACGTGGCGGACCCGTCGTCGGCGTGCGTGAACATCAACGAGTGCACCGAGTCCACCGAGTATCCGTGCAAAAACGGCGCAAACTGCCTGGACTACACGGGTGGTTTCTTGTGTACAGGCTGCCCTACCGACAAGTGGACCGGAGATCTCTGCGACCAGGACGTCGACGAGTGCACCGACAACACCCACCAGTGCTTGAACGGCGGCGTGTGCGAGAACACGGAAGGCGGCTACGACTGCCAGTGCGCGACCGGATGGACGGGCGACCGGTGCGAGGACGACCTCAAAGAGTGCGAGCAGGGCGACCCGTGCGGAATCAACGAAAATCCACAGCGTGCTACGAGCTGCGCGGACGGCGGTGACGGGTTGGGCACGTACACTTGCACGTGCACCGCGACGTACGCGGGCACGCACTGCGACCAGAGCGAGAACCCGTGCGTGGGCCGGTGCGCGCACTTCAGCGACGACACGTGCGTGCCTCTGGTGGGCAGCAACTTCACGTGCACCGGCCAGTGCGAATCGGGCTGGACCACCGACAAAAGCAAGGTGCTCGACTCGAGCGGGCGCAACTGCGAAGCCGACGTCGAAGAGTGCGTCGCGCAGAGCGTGCAGTGCAACAGCGGCACCGTCTGCGTAGATAGCGCACCGGGCGCCACGAAGGACTTCCGATGCTGCGCGAACACCGCCGCCGACGACGGCTGCGGCGGGTGCCCCGACGGTGTGGATGGTGTTCTCTGCGACCAGTGTATGGGAATCAACACGCAACTGTGCACTGTGCACAGCGCTTCGTGCGTCGCCACCGCTTCCGGAGCGCAGTGCGTCTGCGGCGCCACTCAAGAAAACGTGACCGCCGCGTCCCCCATCCACTGGAAGTGCCAAGACCCGTGCGGTCCGGAGGTCGCGGCGCAAAAGTGCAGCGGCCACGGCGCGTGCGAGCCGTCGAGCACCGACAGCAGCCACACTTGTGACTGCGACGACGGCTGGGGCAGCAACGACTGCAGCCAAGACCAGAGCTGGTGCTCTGATCCGGAAGCTTCGATCGACTGCGGCAACGGCGACTGCGTCGACGGAGTCGGCGCGGACTACCACTGCGAGTGCAAGCCCGGGTGGAAACGAGACGGCAGCAGCGCGCAGAGCCCGTGCAACACCGACAAGCCGGACTGCGACGCCGTCACGCACGCGCCGTGCATGCACGGCGCGTGCACCGAAGGCGCGACGGGCGCGACGGGGAGCGCGGCGTTCTCCTGCGCTTGCGCCGGCACCGGCTTCTTCGGAGACCGGTGCGAACAGAATTTCAATGACTGTGCCGGAAACTGCTCGTCCGTCGGTACGGACGCCGCGTACGCGTCCGAAGGCTTCGTTGCCGGCTGCAAAGACTTGGTGGACGACTTCGAGTGCCACTGCAAGGACGGGTACGCGGGCAAGAAGTGCGACACGAACGTGGACGACTGTGTCGAGAACAACCAGTGCGACGCGCAAGGCACGGACACCGCGTACGCCGTCGGCGGTTTCGTGGCCGGGTGCAAAGACGACCCGGCGACCACGAACAAGGTGCTGTGTCAGTGCAAGCCGGGCTTCGCCGGGCCGCTGTGCGAGATCAACGTGGACTCGTGCGACCGCTCCTCCGACAGAGTGCCGTCGGAGACCGTGTGCTCCGGCATGGGCACGCTCTACACGGACACGACCACGGACGGCAAAGCGTTCATACAGGGCTGCCACGACTTGCCGGACGGCAGCGGCGCGGAGTGTCTGTGCAAGCCAGGGTACGAAGGCGCCGACTGTGGCATCGACACCGACGACTGCACCGCCGACGCCTGCGGCCAGTACGGACAGTGCGTGGACGCCGTCGACGGCTTCGTGTGCCAGTGCAACGGCGGCTTCCAGAACGAGGACGCGGCGGACCCGTCGTCGGAGTGCGTGAACATCAACGAATGCACGTCGTCCGCCGAGTCGCCGTGCAAAAACGGTGCCGTCTGCCAGGACTACACGGGTGGTTTCTTCTGCGCGGGCTGTCCCGCCGACAAGTGGACCGGAGATCTCTGTGACCAGGACGTCGACGAGTGCGCCTCCAACTCCACTCACAGCTGCGGCAACGGAGCGTGCGAGAACCTGCCCGGCACGTACCGGTGCAACTGCGACACCGGCTACGCGAAAGCGGACGTCAACGTCGTGGACTCGGCGTGCACGGTGGACATCAACGAGTGCGCGGCGTGGCTCTCGCACACGTCGGGCCTCGTCCAAGACTGCAGGAGCGAGAACAGAGGCAACGGCAACTTCACGTGCGACAACTGCGCGTACGGCGTGTGCGTGAACTTGATCGGCAACGCCACCTGCTCGTGCGATCCGGGATGGCAAGGCAGCTGGTGCGACCAGGACACTTCCGAGTGCGAAGGCGACGCGGACTGCGGAGCGCACGGCACCTGTGTGGACACGATCGGCCAGCTGGTCGACAACGGCCTCACCACATACACCGTGCAAGCCGGCGAGTTCAAGTGCCAGTGCGACAACGGCTGGACCGGATCGCAGTGCGAGACCGACTTCTCCGCCTGCGGCTCCGAAACAGAGAAGTGCTCGGCAGCCGGCACGGAGTCTTGCGTGGACACCGCGGCGGGTGCGCTCGGCGCGTCGGACGCCTACGACGCGCACACGTGCGAGTGCAAGCGAGGCTGGACGGGGGCGACGTGCGACGCCGACGTGTCGGTCTGCGGCACGAGCCAAGAAACCTGCTCGCCGTCGGGAACTCTCTCGTGCGTGGACGCGCCCGCCGCCTCGCTGAGCGCGTCCGACCCCGAAAACAAGCACGCGTGCGAGTGCAAGCCCGGATTCGCCGGCGAGCGCTGCGACTCGTGCGCGCCGGGCATCGTCGGAGCGTCGCCCGGCGAGTGTTCCGACGGATGTACGGACAACTCTTGCAAAAACGGTGCGCAGTGCGTGGACCTGGCCACTCCGTACATAACGTCGCTGGAAGACAAGGAAAACGCAGGCCTTTCGTTCAGGTGCGACTGTGCGACGGCAAATCTTGCCGGCGGCGAGGGCTCGGTCAGAAACCTGTGCGAGGACGGCTGCAAAGAGAACGGGCTGGCGCACAACAAGTGCGGAGCGCAGAACGTCTGCACCGACCTCGTGGATCCGTTTGTCGTCGGCAGCACGCCCGAATACTCGTGCACGTGCACGGACAACCGCGCATCGTCCACCGACCAGGCCACCGACTGCGACGCCTGCTTCTCCGGCTACGAGCGGGTCGGCGAGAACTGCGTGCTGCCCACCACGACGACGACCACCACCACCACGACTCCTACTACGACGACGACAACCACCGTGCCACCCACCACCACCACGGAAGAACCGAGCAACGAGAGCACGACCTCCACCCCTGATCTGTCGGCAGAGGAGTGCGTCTGCGGAGAGGAGGGCTCGGAGTTCCTGTGCGACTTGGTCGGGTGCCAGTGGTTGCTGATCACCGCCAGCGGCGGCTTCGTCGTGATCGGTGGCACAGCAGTAGCCATCGTCGCGGCCACGACAGGCGGCGGCGCAGACGCGGCCGACGCGGGCGGCGAGGACGCCGCCGACGCACTGACCGGGCTGCTGGCTGGCGCGCAGCAGCGAAACGCTCGCCCGAAGCAGCTCGTGAAGCACATGACGCACGCACGTCCGCGCGCGAACACATCGGCGTATCTAGGGATGAAAGTGCCCAAAAACTGGCACTGAGCGAACCAAGTAACCGAGCAAAGACGAACGCTAGGTACGAGTCACGACCGATCGTCACTGACCATCAGCACGACGAACACGCACTCTCTCTCTCTCTCTCTCTCTCTCTCTCTCTCTCTCTCTTCTTAGTCGCGAGTAGTTTTTAAGAAGACTTTCGAGTCGAGTATCAGGTACTTTTTGGTCCGCCCGTGCTCGTCGACCGACACGACCACGCTGCTCAGCACGGACCGCTCGTCGTGTTTGTTCGCGACGAGCAGTCTGTGCTCGTCTCGGACGAGCCGGGTGGCCCACTCGTGCCGTCCGTCGGTCGCCTCGAGCTCGACGTAACTCTCCATGCACGGCGGCGGCGGTCGTCGTTGCACACGACGCGCGTACCAAAACATTCAAACTAGAATTCGCAACTTATATAAACCACCAGCGTCGTTAAAAAGAAGATCGAGGCGCGTAAGGGTGTGCGTGGCTGCTGCTGCGCTCGCTCGCTCGCTCGCCCGCCCGCTCGAGTTCGGTGTCCGACATGCCGCTCGTCGGCGACGCGGAAGAGGACGTGCTCGTGACGCGAGCGCTGTTCCGGCGGCTGTGCAGCGTCGGCGCGCTCGGAGACTTGCACCCGGACGTCGCGGCTCGGCTGGTTCGGGACGGGTACGCCGTGTTCCCGGTGGACACGTGGATGGCGGGTGCCGAGTTTCAAAAGATGAAGGGCTTCTTCTCGTCAGACCACAACACGACAAACGAGGCCGACGAGATAAACGAACTGAAAAAGGCATCAACAGGTGTGAAGCCAAACCTGAAGCCAAACCCCGGCAACCGTGTGACAGCCATGAGGAAACTGCTTCTCACGCTGTACCACTCGGTATCTTTCTGGGAAGGTGCCGAAAATGCCGCAAAGGAGGCAAGCGACGGAGAAGAGCAGGAAGAGCTCAAACCACAAAAGGCCGAAGAGGCGGCCCAGGATACGGTGCACCGTATCATCAAAAAAATGTGGGACGAGCAAACAGACCGTGAAGAAAAAAATAACAGTGCCAGGACTTACAGGATGATAGCATTCGACCAACAGTGGCATTCGACAGAATTCGTCGACCCATTCAGCTGCTTTGTCAGCGACGGCAGTCAAGTGCATCCCATGTACGCAGTGCTCCGCCACGCCCTCGACACGGACAGACTACGAAAACGAGTAAGAGAATCAATCGAATTTGGCACCCAACCACCGCCGTTTGCGGAGTACACGAAGCACAACAAATACGCTCAAGAAAACATTGAACAAGAAAACATTGAACACCTAAAGATGATGTACCCTGACACTATCAAGAAGGCGTCGCCGGACAGTGTGCTGAAATGGGAGAATTGGCCAGATCTCATCCAGAACAAAGCCAACGGTGGCCAGTGGGTGTTCATCGGCGTCCTGTATCGCACAAACTCAGGTGCGTGCTATTTGAACGCGCTGAAAGAGACACGGGTTAGTAAGAATCAGCGCAAAATACCCAACATAGAAGATATGTGGGAAAGGGACAAGGACAAATTCGTGATGACAGACAAGCTCGAGACTGCAATTCTACGGCACGACGATGAAGCGACAACCCTGATGGAGATCCTTGGTGCAATGTCCGTCGGCCGCAACCTTGGAAACACGCTCGCCATCCACCACCCAACGGGAAAGGACGACTACGATCTCAAAACCCACGTGACTGTGCACGACAGTGTGATTCAGCAGTTCAAACGGATTCTCAGATGGCCGTCGAGCGGGGCCGACGGCGGCGGCAACGGCGAAAGCAGCGTGCGACACTTGTTGGTGCACGGCCACATGAGCAACCCGCGCACCTCGAAGCAAGGCATCTCCTACCATCAAGCGAGACACGGGTTCGTGAGTACGCTGGGAGATACTCTGGATCAAGGGGTGAAATGGGCCCGGTGCGAAAAAAACTACAAGCACATGAAGAGAACATCGACACCAGATAAACAAGAAAGCTCGAACGTCAAAAGAACAGGCTGGACAGAACTCACAGACAAAGACACGCCAGCGTCACTGGTGCGTACACACTACGCGTGGATCAACGCGTCGGAGTCGGAGAGTGTGCCTCAGAAGTTTCATTTTCTGCGACGGTCGCATTTGGCGCAGCAGCACTCCGACGACGAACGACTGGTGCTCGGAAAGAAACCGAGCGAAGTGGGCACGTGGGTGTACGTCGAAAGCACTGTAAACTACGTGTTGCGACTCATGGTTCACACCCCCAAAACACAACCACCGCTGCCGACAGGTATGCTTGATACGATACACGGCGAGCTGAAGGAACTGCCTGTGGACGATGATGGACAAACTGGCTGGTTGTACAAAGCCGGTGTACGGTTTGTGCACGACAACGAGTACGCGGTGCAGAAGTACTGGGTAAGAGATGGCGGGTCCAGGCACGAAGTCACGGGTTGGTTCGGGAGAGCTGCCAAGAACAGCCACTCACACTCGAGTCCTTGGGACGAATTGTGTACATTTTGCTGCAACGCGTGCAAAACGAGAGAGATCGCGAAAGCCACAGAGACACTCGTGAAGGAAGATGCGTACAAACAACTGCTGACCACGGACGAGAGAGAAATCGCCAAAACTGAGGTCCGTGTGGAAATCGAGCAGAAATACGACGACATAAAGAAGACGACGAAAATCGGCGGGCGGCTGTATTCGGAAACGAACACCATGACGAAGGACGAGCTGGTGATGTTCGTGCATCGTTTTCTGGACAGTTTCGTCGAAGCCGCGTTGAGCATCAAGGACGGGCGCGGCGTCACCAAGCTGAATCACAAACCGCACCCAATTCTGCGACAAAACAGGGCAATCGACAAAAGCCAGGGTAGTGCAGCAGCAGCTGCTGGACTCAGCGACGGTGCGCAGCAAGAACCCCTCGACGACGAAGACGACGAAGACGACAAGTGGCTCGAGAATGAACTGAACAACAACGCAGACTGGTACAGTCTCAAATCCACGCAAAAGGAGACCTTGAATCGCAGTCATAACACACTGGGTTCTCCCACGGTGCTGTCGAGTGTGCATTGCCTGGACAGTTCGGTACCGATGCTCGGAGTGTGTTGGCGGGTGTACAAGAACCAAGAAGACGCTCCGGACTCGTCGGCGACAGAGACGCTGGTGAGCGTCGCCTGCGAGTTTTATTCCGACATGCACAGGCAGATACGGTGGCCGCTGCCACTGTACCTCGCCAGTCTCGCCGAAACGGACCAAAACGTGAAGACGCTGAAAAAGGACCTGTGGGATCTGGCATGGGCGCGCACCATCCGACACCGACACCTCCAACACGCCGACTGGGACTTCTGGAAGTCGGGCAACGGTGGCGGGTGGCCCGGCGCTGTGGATACACCAACATCCTGGCAAATGGACAAATCTCTATCAGTCTATGTCCGTACGCCCCTGCAACCATCTGACGACACGTCGTACGCGACACTCAGTGAACACAGAGGGTATCCTATCAAAAACCAAATTGGTATAAGTCGACACAGCCTCCCCGTTGAAGGAAACCCGAACATCACGAACATCACGAACATCATCTTCAAAGACCACTTCACAGGCATGGACGTGCATCGTCTCGAGGACATAGAAGGTGCCAACAAGCTCGAGTTGAAGACCCTGCGACACAGCGACAAGGCCCAGTCGGTCACGTACATCTGCGACGCGAAAGACACGAGCACGGACACCTTCGAAATGACCATAGTGGTGAGCATCGAGTACGACGGCAGCATCTTCCGCACCCACATACAACACACACAGTACAAGTTGGAAAAAGAGCAGTGGGTACCAGAAGTGTATACAGAAGACGGAAAGTCTGTCGCAGTGGTGCGTGGCAAAGTGTTGGACACAGAAGATTGGTGGGTGTGCAACCACTGCAACGGCCACCTGCTGTTCGTGAGGTTTTTTGGATTGATGATGCATGTGAAGCTACAGGAGTACCCTGCTGTGCCCGACGGGACGACGAGAGAAAGCCAGACCATGCAGGTGGTGTTTCCAATCAGCCAGGATGGAACGGCCCAGTACGTGGTGCTCCAGAACACCGTAATGTTGCTACCGGACTTCACAGTGGAATATGCTGTACAGCATCAGGCATTGCCTGTGGCATGGTTGTACAGAGTGCCCATGCCGTCCACGTGCGGCACCAGCGAATGGACAGCCTGGCAAAAGTCGATGCTCGAATGGAAGGAGGAGATAGCAAAAAACCACAACAGCTACAAGATACAGCTCGAAACGTGGAGGACACGCTTGGAGGGTCAGCACGCTGTACTGGGCGACTACCTTAGAAATAGTCCCAAATTGGAGAACGACCGAAAAAGCTTGATAATGAAAAAGCAGCAGCAGTTCCTAAACGAAAGCCAGACCCTCGCCGCCATTCTCGCGCAGCACGAAGACAGACGTGCGAACTTCAACGGGATGCCGAAAACGTCGACCGTTGAGTTTAAGCAGAATGTTGGTACACAGTCGAAGACAGTAGTGCATCTCCCGAAGAACTACCCGCACGCTCGCGACCGACAGAGCGTCGTGGACGCGATCGAGCGCTACAAGCGATTCACCGCCACCGCCGGTGTCTACAGCACACAAGCTGAAAAGGAAGAGGCGACGACAGCGAGAAACAAGGCGATCGTCGAGCAGATATTTTACCGCGCCGCCTCCGTCTCGGTGCCCGCTGGACACTGCGTGCTGTACGACTACATGCTGGCGACCAACGAGTACACAAAAGGCAACAGCAGCCAAACAGGCAAAGACGTTTACAGAGTGTACTACCAACTCGACGAAGTCACGTCCGCCGACAGTGACGCGACACAGCAGCTGCAGTCGGCACCACACGGCACTTACACATTCGTAACACACGAACCAACAAACAGAGATCCGTCGAAGATGGTGACCGCCTTCCGAAAAGAAAAAACGAGCTGAGTAAGGACTTCTTGTCGTAACAGCATATATATATAACTAAACAGCCAGCCTCGAAACAGCAACACGACTGCACGCCGCCGTGCCCGCGCGTACGAACGGAACACACGCGCCATGCGCTGGCTCGTGTTCGCGCTCATCAGTTTCATGGTGGTCGCGTCGTCGACCGTCGGGT
>PAUB01000007.1 GCA_002713695.1 Opitutaceae bacterium | reverse complement strand
AAGGGAGAGAGGGAGAGAGAGAGAGAGAGAGAGAGAGAGAGAGAGAGGTATATTTGGAGAGAGAAAAAAAAAATAGGTCTCTTTTGGAAAAAACGTAGGTCTCTTTTGGGGGGGACGTGACTTTGCGGGACGAGCGCCGAAACGCGATCTCGCCGCGCCCCGCGCGCCCTACCAGCGCGCGCCCGCGCGGCGCCAGTGGTTGTGGTCGCAGCAGATGTCGCGCACGAGCGCGTCGACGAGCAGGGACTGCGCGACGAAGATGACGAGCACGGTGAGCGCCGTGAAGCGCGTGAGCGCGTTGTCGACGGTGGTGGGCTCGAACTGGTTGAGCGCGCGCGCGACCTGGCAGAGCACGACGAGCGCGACGAGCACGACGCCGGCGAGCGCGATGACCGCGTACAGCCCGCACGGCGCGACGTCCGGCGCGTAGGCGGTGCCGTCGGCCGCGTCGTGCGCCGCGTCGTGCTCGGCCGTCATCGTGCGCGGCGCGCGCGGCGCGGCTGCTGCGTGCCGTTTCTTTTGCTCAGCGCCGTGGGTGCGAGCGCGCGCCGCCGCGCAGGCGCAGCACGAGGTGGATCGTGGCCTCTTTCTGGATGTTGTAGTCGGCGAGCGTGCGCCCTTCGTCGAGCTGCTTGCCCGCGAAGATGAGGCGCTGCTGGTCGGGCGGGATGCCCTCCTTGTCCTGGATCTTGGACTTCACCATGTCGACGGTGTCGGTGGACTCGACCTCGAGCGTGATCGTCTTGCCGGTCAGCGTCTTGACGAAGATCTGCATCGGTGCGCTCCTGTGCGCGTGGTTAAATACATAAAAGAAACGGGGGGGTATAGCATGCCGTGCCCCGGGGTGTCGGATTTCGCGCTCGATCCGCGACTCGGTGACGCGGGTTTGCCAAGGGTTCAAGAACGACAACTGGAAGAGTATGCATTGGCCGCGTACCAGTTCCAAAATGCTTACAACGAAGCGCGACGTGAAGAGCATGTCCTGCGCAATGAAATACAGACGTTGCAACGACAGAATGAGTTTCAAGATCAAGAAACAGATCGGTTAGTTCTAGAAAATGATAGTCTCCAAAACCAGATCACAATGTTAAAAAACAAATTAGCGCAAGCAGCGGGAGGCGCGGGAGCCGCGACGGACGCGGGAGCAGCGGCAGCGAAGAAACCGGAAGCGGCAGCGAAGAAACCGGAAGCGACGTACGCGGCAGCGGTAGCGAAGAAACCGGAAGTGACGTACGCGGCGGTAGCGAAGAAACCGGAAGCGAGTGCAAGGGCGGAAACGGGTCCAACAACACCAGCACCAATATTCTATCGTACTGCTGACCAATGGGCAGCACATCGCAAGGCGAAAGAAGCTGAAAAGGCAGCGACCACACCTGCAGCGAAAGTGGTTGTGGAAGAGGGTGCGGCAGCGGGTGTGGAGGCGGGTGCAAGGACGACGCCGCATTCAGGAGGCGAGGAATCGCTTATGGCAAAAAATAGAAGACTGCGAACGAACCCAGGTGCAGAAAGAGCAACGGGTGGGGCGGGTGGAGCGGCAGCGGGTGGGGCGGATGGAGAGGGTGGGGCGGCAGTGGGTGCTGCGCCGTTCACAGTTGACGAGACAGAAGAGCTAAAAGCGATGAAATCACATCAAGCAAATATACTCGAATCAAAAAGAAAAACTGAGCAGAACTTAGATAGTCTCAAGTGTGCTCAGCAATTCGCCAGCGACATAGACCTGGCAAATGCAACGGCAAATGCAGACCCTAAACCAGTGCGCGATTATATACAGCAAAAATTCAAGGAGAAGGCACTGCTACATCATTCTGACAAAGGCGGCAATGATGGCTTGATGTCTGCACTGAACAAGGCAAATACAGATTTGAAGTATCAATTCAATACATGGTGTGAAACTGATAAAAGTGTCAAGTTTGAAGATTGGTTGTCAAACGAGATCAAGCGATGTGAAAGCTGGTTTAAAACTTCGCAAACAACGCTTTATTCCAATAAAGCAAAAATAGCACTCATTGTAGCAAATCAAGCAGTTGCTAAAGAACAATGGACTGATGCTTTAAAATATGCTCACGAAGCGATAGACCATTGTTGGAACTGGAGACATTTCAGAAATTCAAAAGTAACAGACAAGATTCTTGAACAAACAGTAGAAGAAGCAAAAGCTATCATTGATGACATTGCCAAAGGCGGCGCCGAAGCCGGCGTCAAAGCACAGGAAGCGGGTGCAGCGGGAGCAGCGACGAGTGCGGATGCACGGGCACCTCCCGGTTCTGCAGAGCCGGAATATGATCCAGATGAAGCGGCCGCTCTCAAGAACAAGGCCCATCACGCCGGCAAGTACACAAAAAGAAGACAGTCCAGAAGAGAGTACCTGAAAACTCTCAAAGATGATGATGTGGTTGCGGGAGGGGCAGCAGCAGAAAACAGAAACCGACGAGTTGAAATTGATCTAGACAAAAATACTTATCATGATTTGAAGCAGCGCCTGCGAATGCTGTAGAAGCAGGGCCGGCAGTCCATCATGCAATGGCACAAAGAGCGGAGTGGCGTGCTACTGCATGACGTGCACGCATTTAAGGACGCCGTGAGTGGAGACATGACGACCGTCGAGGAGCCGAATGGTCCAGCCAGGGCTTGGGAAGCCCAAAACGAGCAAATGGAGGAAATTTTGGAAGAAGTTGTTACAGAGGGGTTGGGTGCATTGAAGCGCGAGCATGAGAAGAATGTGCAACTAGAGGCCGAGCTGGCTGTCAGGGAGCAGAAGATGCAAGACCTTGATGCTGCAAGAGCTCATAATGAGCAGCGGGTGCAACAGCTTGATGCTCAAAGGGCTCGTGATCAGCAACAGTTTATGCGAGATAAAAAGCAGGTAGACAAGGACCTGCAAAATGCACTGAAGAAGTTGAAAGCACAAACTCGTGACGATGAAACGGATTTGATGTGCGTTCTTTGTTTTTCAGAAGAACGGAGATGGGCATGCATGCCTTGTGGTCATTTTACTTTTTGTGATAATTGCAAGAAAACATATGAAAATAGAGGACTAACCAGATGTCCTATAGGCAAAGAGATGATCCAAAGCTATCATCAAATATACACTTAATCACACTCAATACACACCTACACTGCGTCGAGCCCGCGGCGGTAGGCGGCGAGCAGGCCGCCGGCGAAGAGGGCGACGACGGTGACGAGGACGGCGCTGAGGGTGCCCTCGAAGTGGTCGACGTCGGCGCGGAGGACGCCGTTGCCGAGGAGGGAGCAGAAGACGAAGACGTCGGCGGCGTGCATGGCGTGGTCGAGGGCGCGGCGCGAGTCGAAGACGAAGAGCTTGTAGGTGGTGCGGACGCCGAAGATGGTGGTGAGGACGGCGAGGTAGGGGTTGTCGAAGGTGTAGTGCAGGCGGAGCGTGATGAGGAGGAGGGTGGCGGCGAGGAGGGCGATGCTGGAGGCGAAGGCGCTGCGGGGGGCGCTGGCGCGCGCGGCGTCGACGCAGGCCTGGTAGGCGAGCTCGAGGAGCGCGTAGGCGGCGAGGTGCGCGAAGAGGACGACGTCGGCGGCGACGACGACGTAGTCGAGGTCGCCGCGCATGCCGAAGCTCCAGAGCACGAGCGCGAGCGCGAGCGCGGTGGCGACGCGCTGGCTGAGCGGGACGGGCGCGCGGGGGTCCTGGAGGGTCGCGACGACGTTCTGGGCGATGCAGGAGACGAGGTAGATGGAGACGAGGCCGAGGACGACGAGGAGCGCGGCGTCGGTGGGGTCGGCGCGCCAGTGCACGCGGAGGCCGCCGGGGCGCGGCACGAGGAGGAGGTCGGCGTTGTTGTCGAGGAGGTCGCAGAGTGAGAAGTCGTAGGTGGTGTCGTTGACGGCCTGGCGGCGGCCGGTGTGCGCGCGGGTACACGGGCTGCCGCGGACGCCGTCGGGGCCGCGCGCGGTGACGGCGCGGAGGTAGGAGTTGGCGAAGGCGTCGGCGTGCGTCGTGTCGGGGACGACGACGTCCTGCGTGGGCATGAGGAGCATGCCGGAGGCCGGCTCGGCGCAGAGCGCGCCGGCGTCGGCGGTGAGCGCGCAGTCGAAGGTGCGCCAGGCGTCGGCGGCGAGCGCGCGGAGCGTGTCGACGGTGCTGAACTGGAGGCCGCGCGGCGTGAGGCGCATGAAGTTGGCGGCGGTGCGGAGCGTGTAGAGCTGGCCGCGCGCCCACGGGAGCGGGCACGCGAGGTCGCCGAAGCAGACGTGCGGGAAGGAGTCGTCCTGGACCGTGAGGATGGGCGTCGGCGCGGGGGGCGCGGTGCTTTATAGCTGCGGGTCGGGTGTGGCGGCGGGCGGGTCGCGGTGGCCGCGGACATAACCGCGGCGCGCGATAAGCGGGCGCGCGATCGGCGGGGCGCGCGCCGCAGCGCATGGACGGGGACGTCGTGCCGGTGCGCGCGACGCCGCGCGTCGCGCCGTGCCGCCTGCGGTACGAGGCGCCGCGCGTCGCGTACGCGTCGCACGGGCAGTGGGCGGAGCTGCTGATGGCGGTGGAGGCGGAGATGAGCTGGGGCGTGCTGGCGGTGCTGGAGGAGGTGCGGCAGAGCCGGCCGCCGCCGGGCGCGCAGAACGCGTGGACGATGTACGACTCGTTCCTGTTCGGGCTGACGCGGCTGGACCAGGTTTTCAGCCCCGTGCTGGCGCGTGTGGAGCGGCTGCTGCTGTGCGCGGAGGGCGCGCTGCCGCGCGAGGCCGAGCTGTGGGCGGTGCGCGTGGTGCACGAGATGCTGGTGCGCGTCGAGACGGCGCTGAACGTGGCGGTGCCGACGGCGGTGCGCCTGCTGCCCATAATCCTGGCCGGCCCCGTGTTCGCGGTGAACGACCACACGCTGGAGCACCTGCACGACATCGCGGTGCACACGGTGCGCGAGGCGATGCAGCAGGAGTTCGCGATGGGCATGGGCATGCGCACGCTGCGCTCGCGCGGCGAGAGCGAGTTCTTCACGCTGTTCCAGCGCAACTTCGTGGAGCTGTCCACCGCGAGCCGGCTGATCACGCTGACGCGCGCGGAGTGGACGGCGACGTGCGTCGCGATCGCGCAGCTGGCGAGCAAGCACGGGCTGTCGAGCGACCTCGGCGAGGTGCTGCACGACCGCGTGCGGTGGGGCCCGGTGACGTGGCGGGGGTGGTGACGGGCGGGGCGGGTGGTGTGGTGTAGGTTTCTGTTTGATCTACTTGATCTGTTCGATCTGTCTCATGTTTGTGTATTGATAAACACAAATGTAACTAATCGCGGCCAGACGGCGGCGGTAAGCGCGGCAGCCTGCAAACTAGCGATTGCGCGAGCCTGCGTTGGTGGTTTGCTTCTGGCCTCGGCGGCCGGCATTCGTAGCGAGCGCCTTGCGGGGCGCCTTGTTGAGCTTGAGTGCCTTGCGAGGGCTGCGGCGCGCTGTTGTGTCGGCCTTGCGCTTCTTTCGCGGCGCCCGGGCAGCGGCGCTCTGGGCGTTGCCGCTCGCCGCGTCCTCGCCGCCCGCCGCGTCCTCCGCGTCGACTCTCGCCGGGCCCTCGCCGCCCGCGGCCTCGCCGCCCGCGGCCTCGCCGCCCGCGGCCTCGCCGCCCGCGGCCTCGTCGTCCGCCTCGCTCGCCTCTTCCGCGTCCGAGTCCCCCGCGCGCTCCTTGCCTGCGCTCGCCGGCGCGGCCGTGGGCGCGCGCAGTGCAGGCCCGCGGAGCTTCGGGGTCACGTTGGGCACCACCAGCGTCTCCAGCACCGCGCTCGCGAAAGACGTCGGCAGCGCCTGCTCGCCGCACAGGCGGCTGTTGAACTGCACGATCGGCATTGTGAGGTAGGCGTACTGCTCTTGCGGGCTAAGGGACGCACCCGCGGCCGTCGGCGAGACGGCGACGACGTAGTCGTCAATGACGGCCGTGCGGTCGTCCACAAAGAGGCGCGCACGGCGTTGGTCGAAGGGCGCGCTTGATGAGCGGTTGAGGCGAATGCGCTCGAAGCCAATAGTGAGGTAAAGCATCACAGTGGCCGCGACGCGCCGTTGGGCGTCGACCTCGTTGCCTTCCAGGGCATCGTCGAGCACATCGTCAATGGCTTTGTCACCCGCGTCCAGCACCGCGCACTGCTCTCGATCGTCGAGCGACGGCGAGCGTTGCGACTGGCTGGTCGTGTAGCGCCATGCGCTGATGGCCTGCGAGCCGAGCATCGTCGCCTTGTTGATCTTGGCGAGGAACTGCAAGCGCTCGACGCCGCCGCGGACCTCAGTGTCGAAGAGCTGCGTGAGCACCGTGTTGACGCGGAAGAGAACCTGCAGCACGACGGGGCAGGCTGTTATCATGTCTGTGTCACCAAGAATGGCCAGCTCCACGACGTGGCCATGCGCAGTCTTGTCGCTTTTTGGAAAGCAGCCGTGCCAGAAGCGCCGCGCCTCGTCGTGGAACTCGCACTCCTGGTCCACGGCGGCGCCGACGAGGCTGTGGCCCGGGCCGCACAGGAACATGAGCACGTTGCTGACCATGGCGCAGTACGGCTCGGCGAGGTTGCCCTCCTGCTCGTGCATGCGAGCGACGATGCTGAGGACGTGCGTGCGCAGGAGGATGTAGGCGTTCGCGATGCTGTCATTCTCACCGGAGACGTTCTTGATGCCCTCGGTCGTGAAGTTGTAGTCCATGGGGATGCCCGTGCCGTTCTCGATGTCCGACATCTCCTTTTCGGCGATGCACATGTGCGCGAGCGGCGACATGTCGACGCCGCGCAGCCGGTGCTCGTCGGTGAGGCCCAGCATGATTGCGAGCAGCGTGGCAGTCTCGTCGTCCTCCGCGTCGGCGCGCGGGGCCGCCAGGATCTGGCACAGCGTGGCGAGGATCGTGTCGCGGTCCGCGTCGGTGACGGAGTCGGGCATGGCCGAGTGGAAGACACACAGAAGGTCGATGAAGAGCGAGTGCAGCGCGTAGAAGCCGCGGGCGCAGCGCGTCTCTATCTCGTTGCGCGCCTTCGGCGTCANGGGCTTCTGCCAGAAGAGCTGGTCGACCGGNGGCGGCGCCCCCATGTAGTAATCCAGCAGCCGCGCGCGCGTCAGTGCCNCGCCAAAGTCGTGCATNAACNCCCTCACGTCNACGGCGCGCAGTCCGATGTNCTTNGCCTCCTGCTCGCCGACGAGCACGGGGTCAGCGNGCGCTTCCTCGTCCNGTTCCGTCNGTCGCCCGAGCCACTCCTGCTCCTGGCTCTCGGTGATGTTGCCGAGCGGCCCGAGGTCGAGGTTATCGTAGGCAGCCCTAAACGCGGCTGCCGGCGGCGCGCTCCTCGCCGGGCGCGCCTTGCGCGCGGGGCGCGCGGTGCTCTGGCTCGCAGCGGTCGTGCTCTGGCTGGACAAGGCCGCGTCTGCGTCCTGCTCGCGCTGTTGCATCATGCGCTCGAGCCGGCGAACGTCGCGCATCAGCGCGTTCATCCCGTCGAGGTAGGCCTGGGCGGACAAGACATGTTGCCCTGTCTCCTTGTCGTACGCGTGGTCGATGCCCCACGAGTCCCCGTCCTTTAGCATCAGCGGCTTGCCGAACACACAGCGGCCCTCGTCGCCCTGATCGAGAAAAGGCGTGCCGTTGACGATGGCGGCCTTGACGCGCTCGGCCATGGCCGCATCCGTGAACTCGCAGTCGACCACAAAGCTGTCAGCAACGTCTGCGATGTGTGCCAGATCCCAGCGCGTCGTATAGATGCGATTGTACATGTTCTCGCACCACATACCCTTGAAATGCAGAATACCCTGCGTGAGACGCTTGTACTCCGCGTCGCTCTGCACACCAAACGTGGCCGTGCCGTATACCACGCAGAGCAGCAGCCTGCGCAGGCGTTCGCGCGCTTTGTCCCGCAACTCGCGCCTCTTCCTGTCGAGCTCGCCCTGCCCGGTGCGCAGCAGCTGCCAGTCGATCTGGAAGCGCCGAAAGCCGGGGAACACGGCGCAGATGTTGGCCCACACGTGCGCGAGGCGGTTGACGGTGGAGGGCATCGGCGTGTTGTGACGAGCGTGCGTGAGCATTTCCTCCGTCAGGTTCAGGCACGTCATGACGAAGCCGTCGACCAGCGCGGGGTCGCTCTCGAACTGCATTACGTCTGCTCGTGCAGTTTGTCCCATTTCCCAAAATAGATTGAAAAAAGACACCCACGAACTCCTCTCAAACCACGAACTCCTCTCCAAATACAATTTTTGGCAACCCACGAACCCGCGGGCTTGCAAAGGTGTCAGGCGGTGCGTGCGCGGGCGGTGCGTGCGCGGGCGGTGCGGTTGGGCGCAGTCTAGGGCCATCGCAATTTATTACTCGACATAACCTACATGCTAGAAGCGCGAGAGCGAGCTCGCGAACTCGTCCCACATGCTGGCGCTCTGCGCGGCGTCGCTGGGCACGCTGCCGCGGTCGAGCTGCTCGGTGGCCGGGCGCTTGCTGCCAGCGCCTTCGATGCGCGAGGTGGTGTCGGAGTACAGGCCGTCGACGCGCGTGCGGAGCTCGACGTTCTCGGCGCGTAGCTTGTCGAGGTCGTGCTCCTGCTTGTCGTGCAGGGAGGACGCGGCGACCATCATCTGCCACACGCCGTTCGTCTCGTCGGAGTTCTTAATGATGTTGTTGACGCCCTCGATGAAGTCGTTCTTGACAGCGGGGCTCTTCGTCTCGCACGCGTCGACCCACTTCTTCAGCAGCGTCTCGGCGAAGCTCTGCATGGCCTCCTGCGTCTTCTCGCTCAGGGCCTTGATGCGTGTGTCCTTCTGCTCGAGCTGTGTGTTGAGCTCCGTGTTTGACTGCGAGAGGTCGTCGATGCGCTTCTCGAGCGCGGCGATGTGCGCGAGGACGTTGCTCATGCTGTTGTTGGTCGTGGTGCTGTCGTCGGCGGAGGTCTCCGTCATTGGCTGTTCGGCGGTATGCTTAAATACGCGGCTTGTGCCACGCGTATCATAGCACCCCGCGGACGCTGATTTAGGAGCGTGCGCGCGGGCGCATGGGGGGCGGGCTGCTGGACGACTATATGTCGATCGAGCAGCGCCTCGACAGCGTGATCACGTTCGCGCTGATCGGGTTCGTGCACGACACGCTCGCGACCGTCTTTGACACGCTGGAGGTCGCGCTCGTGAGCGGCGTCGTGCTGCTGACGCTGCGCGGCGTGTGCAACACCGCGAAGCTGTCAGCGCTCTCGGCGGTACGCCAGATCGTCGAGCTGCTCGAGAAGCTGGCCGTGATGGTGCTCAGCCAGGCGCTCATCAGCCTCGTCACGCAGGACTCGCGCATCCTGCGCATGCGCGAGAGCAACCTGCTGCTGCTCTTTGTGGCCTTCGTCGTGACGACCAACGTGCTCGTGCTCGTGTCGCTGCTCGCACACAGCTTCAGCTCGGTCGATGCAGTGTCGCGCTCCATGACGCTGCTGCTCTATATCTACGCCGACGCGACAGAGATCATCGTGCAGCGCATCGAGCTCGGGCGAGTGTCGGCCGCGCTGCTGTGCATGCTCATCTGGCTCGTCTTCCTCGCGCTCGACGTGCGCCGCGCGTACAAGACGCTCTTC
The DNA here is from genome assembly GCA_002713695.1 of Opitutaceae bacterium. Taxonomy (GTDB): domain Bacteria; phylum Verrucomicrobiota; class Verrucomicrobiia; order Opitutales; family Opitutaceae; genus Cephaloticoccus. Next base: position 4,537 of record PAUB01000007.1, on the reverse strand, counting down.
GCGGTGCAGTACGTGCTGTCCGCGACGAACATGGTCTGCATCAACGTCGTGCTGCAGAGTCTCGTTGACGTCGACGCATCGCGCGACGCGGCCGCGCGCGACAGCTTCCTGCTGCTCGTCGTGCTCTTCCTGCTCGACAGCCTCGCACAGGTCGACGACCGCCTCACCGAGGCGCGCAACTACGCGATCTGGAAGGGCTCGCAGAAGCTCTTCCTCGTCTTCCGCGCGCTCGACGTCTCGCTGGACGCGATGCTGCTGCTCAGCCTCGGCCTGCTGTACTCGCGCCCGCTGTGGAAGGGGCTACTGTCCGCGGTCTTCGAGCTCGCGCTGCTCGTCGTCGTCAACGTCGTGCTCGACCTCGCCAACACGTACATCGCGGCCGCGTACACGGTCGACAAAGCAGTGCTGCTCTTCACCTACGTCGTGCTCCTGCACCAGGCGACGGGCCTCGTCTTCATGCAGCCGCGCAGGGCGAAGACTTAGAGGCGCGCGCGAGGTACGCCGCGCGCGCGTCGTCGAAGTGCGCGCCGTGCGCGTCGAGCACGAAGAAGAGGTCGCTGTCGCGCGCGGCCGCGGCCGCGCTGCCCGTCGCGAGCACGCGCGCCCAGGCCGCGCGCAGGATGCGCACGTGCGTGCGCCAGCGGTACTTCCACGACAGGGGCGCGAGCGTCGTGCGCCGCAGCCCGACGCGCGCCGCGATCTTGATCTCGGGCGCGCGCACCGCGAAGGCGTGCGCGAGCATCGTGCCCGGCACAGGCGCCCGCATGCAGCGCGCGCTTTTGCTTTGCGTGTCACATGGCGTACGCGTCGTCGAGGAGATGCCCGCTCCGCCGCCGCCAGTCCGTCGCGCGGAAGTGCTGCTCGCCGTACGGCTGGTGGTACAGCGCGTGGTAGCGCCTGTCGGCCAGCACGTTCATCTGCCGGCGCCACAGCGGGAAGCACACGGTCGGCAGCAGCAGGAGGACCAGCGCGCCGGCCGCCAGCGCGGGCACGCCCTGCCGCAGCACCGCGCGCACGGCCCCCTCGAGCAGCGTGAGGCACGGATCATACCCGCATAGGTACGACTGCTCGATCACGCGGCGCAGCGCGTGCAGCAACACCGAGTCGTGCTGGTTGTCGGTCACGGTGTCGCACAGCTCGGAGTGCTGGCGCATGTTGTGGTAGAACTCGTCGTCCTGGCACCGCGCGAGCAGCCACTGCTCGTCGCGGCGCTGCTTGAGAAGTCGCCCGTGCTCCAGTTGCAGCATGTGCGTGCGCGTCACGACGAACATGAGCGTCCACGCGCCCACGACCGCGAGCGCCATGTACCCAATCACGCCCACGCAGCTCGCGCGGCCGCGGGGCGTCATGCGGGCGGGGAGGGGTTCACAAATAAGAACACGCGCCTGCCGCGAGAATACAGCGTCGTAAAGTTTGCAGTTTTACTCATGCTCGGCGTCTCACAAAATCGCCTCCACCGCCACGCAGCGGAACGCGCGGTGGCAGCACTGCACGAACGCGATGTACGCGCCGACGAACACGGCGAGGAAGAGCAGCGGCGCGGTGACGAAGTCGCTCGTCTGCTGCGCGGGCGCCATGCGCCGGCCGGCGCGCGCTTTTATGCGGGCGCGGCGCTGTCAAGCGGCATCGCGTCCTCCGCTCTATTCCTCTCCGCACGCCCTGCCGCCTGCGCCGCCGCGAAGAACACCTCGTGCGGCGCCCAGCGGCTCAGGTCGATCTGCGCGTCGCTGCGCGGGTGCCGCATGTACTGCTTGCGGTAGAGGTTGTTCAGAATACGCACGTCGTCCGCGCAGTACTCGCGCAGCGCGTCGAAGCGCCCGTCCGCCGCCATCTGGATCGCCGCGAGCCCCGAGCCCGACTTCATGGGGGTGCCGTTGTACTCGCACAGCAGGTCGAGCTTGAAGGTGCTCCCGTGCACGAGCCGCGACATCTCGAGGATGTCGGTCGTCTTGAGCACCCACAGCGCCACGCGCAGCGGGCAGATCGCGAACGCCGTCTGCAGGAACGGGATGTCGAAGCGGATCCCGTTGAACGCGCACAGGCTCGGCGCCGCGTCGAGCGCCGCCAGCAGCGCGTCCAGCGTCGCCGTGTGCTCGTCGTCCGCCCCCTCCACGTCGCAGTGGTGCCCGAGCCACTCGTCCGAGTCGATCGCGCACGCGTCGCGCAGCTCCACCGCGCGCGCCCGCTTCCACCGCACGCGCGCGAACTCGTACGCGCGCTGCTCGCCCGTGTGGAAGTCCTCCGTGCAGACCACCGTCACGCCGCAGCGCCGCGGGTCCAGACCCGTCGTCTCGATGTCGAAGGCGAGCATCGCGGTCGTCGCGCGGCGCGCCGTGGCCCTCGTGCAGGGGCTTTTTTTCTGTTTGGGCGCGGTGCTATTAAAGCGTGGATATGGGCTGTGGATGGCACGCGCGGTGAGCATTGTGTGGGTTATGCTTGCGGCCGTGTTATGTTTTGACACCCAACGGCAAGTTTACGCAGACATATCATACACTTGTGGTTGGACTGGTGACAGTACTTGGACAGATGGAACTGGTCATTTAGTACGTCCTTGTGTTCAAGGAACACAGTGTGAAGAAGGCACATACGCTAGTATTACAGTGATACACTATGGGCCTCTTGTACCAGACGCGCATTCTGTACGATGCCGTTTCTGTCCAGGAGGTAAGTATGAATGGGCAGGTCCTCACAGGAAATCCGAATGCATACAGTGTACATCGGCAGATCCTACCACCAATTACGTCACCACTTACACCACGCTATCAACTAGTTTGTTTAGTTGCCAAGAATGCAATGCCAACTCACTTCCGAATGATGCAACCGGACTCCGTCATGCAGACCTCGCTGCCACGTTCTGTGAATGCAAAGCTGGATATCAGCCTACCACAGACCCAGCGCCGCAGGTAGTCACGTGCCAAGCCTGTCCGTCAGCGACAGTGAAAAATACGCAGGGTAATACAAATTGTAACACATGCAATGCAATTTCGTCACCCAATGCGGCGCGAACAAAGTGCCTGTGTGACTCTGGATATTTTGCTCAAGTTGATGAAGAGGCGCCAGTGTGCGTCGCATGCAGTGCAGGAGAAGTGGCGGCACGAGGAGCACTGGCATGCACAGAGTGTCCTCCTAGGACAGTTCCCAACGCAGATCAGAGTGAGTGCGAATGTGCAGAAAATACATTCCAACAAGGCGATGATTGCGAAGTATGCCCGGGTTTTTTTTCATCGCCAGTAGCTTCAACAGCATGCGACACCGACCGCTGCATTGACGGCTACCGATTCGATATTACGCTGGGCTGTCGCCAGTGCCCGGCGGGCACCAGACTCGTTCGTCACGATGATGCAGGATCATCTTCCGATGCCGACGAGTGTCGAACTTGCATTGCCAACACATTCAGTCCAGCTGGTAGTACAACGTGCGACCAGTGCCCGATGCATCACACATCGCCGGAGGGCGCCGGGGCTTGCACGCCCTGTCCATATAATGACGAAGATGTAGGCTCTTATCTTTTTGAAGCCGAGCTTGTAGCTGGCGAGCAGGAGTGTCACATGTGCGACACGTCAGCGACGTCGTGTGCTACTGGTGCGTGCTGTCTCCCTGCATGGGCATGGGACAATGCTTTGTATGACAACACGAAAACAATGACGATGGTATCTACCGATGTTAAGTTGTTCTACAGTGCAAAACATATTGTGGAGTTGCCAGGAGTATACCGCACAGATGGAACCAGCTCATGGATTTATGATGACTGGGAAGGGTGGTTCAGTGACAAGAAAGAGGCGTGTGAACAAGATGTGACTTGCTTTGTGCTACAGTGCCAGATGTCGCACACATGTTGGGAGAAGCAAATAGTTTCAGAAAGATATGCGTGTTTACAAACTTCCGGCTACATTTGCTACAGCTACAGCGACCCACTTTTCATACCACTCATCGAAAAAGCACAAACGAGTCTCGCCGGAAGCACAGACACGTCTGTAAGCATTTACTACGGCGATGCAGGTGAATACCTATATGCACTTAGGCAGGACGAATCAAGGTATCCACTGAATTTCAAATGGAAAGATTCTACGACAAGGGGTGTTTGGGTAAAGAAGCAAGAGTGCTGCAGTCAGTGTGAAGAGGGGAAATACTCCCAGTTTATTGACATGCTTCCGTGTGCGGCGTGCCCGGCGGGACAAATCCATTTACCAACGGACGGGGTATGGGACTTTGAGGTTCCAAATTGCGATTCATGTGCAGCCGGCAAGTACGCCACGGCAGACATGACGACGTGCGAGGGGTGCGCGCCCGGCAAAATCAGCGGCGAGGAAGCAGGCGAGTGCACGCTCTGTCCGCGTGGCAAGTACATGTCGAGATATGTGGATGATTATGCAGCGTTTGACGGCACAGACCCCGAAAATCCTTTTCACCACGATAAACTTGATGCGTACAAGCAAGACTACTGCGACGCGGACTGCCACGGCTGCCCTGAGCAGCAATACCGGTACAACTGCACGGCCGGAAATGTGAGCGAGTGTCGTCCGTGCGAGTCCTGCCC
>PAUB01000006.1 GCA_002713695.1 Opitutaceae bacterium | reverse complement strand
CTTCTTCTCCCCCTTCTTCTCCCCCTTCTTCTCCCCCTTCTTCTCCCCCTTCTTCTCCCCCTTCTGTGGTCGCCGCCGCCGTCCGCAGCGGTGCCTTGCTGTCCGCGAGGAGCTGCTTGTCGGCCACCCGGAGCAGCGCCAAGGAGACCAGGAACACGAGCACTTTGCCGATCGCCTGCACCACGTAAGTGTTTGGCAGCGGCAGCACCCACAGCATGTGCCACGAGAAACACACGCTCGCTCGCGGCGTCTCGCGTGTGTTGCTTTGGAGTCGTCGAGGGGAAGACTGAAACAGCAGCGCGCGCACGTAAATTGCTGGCGCGCTCACTGTGCTCGTGCCAGCAGCTGCCGCAGCAGCTGCCGCAGCATGGTTCGCTGCAGGCTCAGCGCCTCTTCGGTCGTCAGTTTGCGGGTGGACGGGCCCCAGCGCACGTGCGCCCGGCCGCGCGCGGCGAAGACGACCGGCACGCGACCCGTGGCGGCGGAGGAGGAAGCGGCGCCGGAGGCAAAGTGCACTCCGATCACCACCCCTCGCTCGTGTGGAGCGCCGCAGGGCTCGAAGTCGACCCGGACGCTGCAGCCGCTCACGGACGGTGTCGGCTCGACGCGCGCGTCGAGCTGCTGGTTGAGCTGTAGCCTGAAGTTGTCTCGTCGCTCGGAGTCTCCGAACCCGAGCACGGGGACGCGCGCGCCGGCGTCGTCCACGCCCAAGAACAGGCTGCCGTGCCCGGCCGTGCTGTTCCAGAAACCGACCGCGTACCGGCAAAACTCTCTTTTGCCCCGCTCGCTCAGTCTCCGAAACCGCGTGTCGTGTCTCCCCGCCCCCTCGAACTCCAACCACCCGCCTCCCAGCTTCCACTCGGTGGTCAGGCTCTCGTTGTGCTGGTGGTGCTGGTGGTGCTGGTGCTGGTGGTGCTGGTGGTGCTGGTGGTGCTGGTGGTGACGGCCGGACTGCCTCGTCGGATCGTCCGTGGCGGCGGTGGTCGCCATCTCTCTCTCTCTCTCTCTCTCTCTCTCTCTCTTTGCGAACGTGTGTTGGCACACTACATGTACGCACGGTCCGCTCTTTTTTCACCTCCGCACCACAAGGGGAGGTCGGACATCAGAAGTAACGTACTATATGTGTGAACAACGCTCCTTCTGTCTCCGGAGACAGAAGGAGACGACCGGATGCACACGACGATCCGACGACGACAACTGCGGGCGGAATGCGGCGCTCCGTCCACGCCGTCGTCGCACCCTGCGAATACGGCGGCCGCAGAGACGGTGTCGGCTACGGTGGCCGTGACCCGCCGACACCTGCGGGCGCTGTGTGTGGGCACGGCACCGGAGCTGCTGCAAGGCCCACATTGGCGCACGGAACCCAAGGTTCACACAATACCCGAGGAGCAGCACGGGCGATTCATGGACTTGGCCAAAGCGCCGCACACGCACCTGTCCACGCACGGTTGTCCGAACAGCGTGCTCATCGAATGCACTCACGACCTGCAGCAGCGGCAAAAGAACATGCACATCACGGTAGGCCGAGAACACGACCGTGTTGCCGGGGCAGCAGATGATGGTGGTGGTGGCGTTGCTGTTGGCTCCGTGCCTTGGTGGGTCTGTGCGGAATGTGCCAAAACGCAACCGGATCTGCTGTCGACAGGCGAGAACATGCCGCGCGGGTCGTCACCACATTCACGGAAATCGGATGTCACCGTCCAAATGACCGTCGACACAACAGCCGAGCAGTGCATAGTGTGCATGGCGGACATGCGCGCCATCCCGATACCAGCGGCCGAGAAGAGCACGTACCCCGAGTTGTTTGGTTACTACAAGCAGACATGTCTTGACAAAGTGGACTGGGAAACGGTCCGGCTGCTGCCAAAATACTGCGAGGACCTGTACGCCTGTGTGTTTTTGGACCGCAGTGCGATCAGCACGCACCCAATGCTCATCGACATCGAGCATCACAGCAGTGGGTTTCTGGTGTCGCACGTCGAAGGCGACCCAAAAAACTACGTGAGTACCATGTTGCAGCCCAATTTTGCGGATTTTGGAGTGCGCTGTATCGGCCGGTTTGGTGCTGCTGCTGCTTTGGAGTTCTCACCGGCGGCGGTCGCGTTGACGTGCACCTTTTTGAAACCGGAGGAGAAGTTCAACTCTTGGCCACAAACTGATCTCCACGATCGGTACGCACGTGATGCCGACGGCGAACCACAACAGCAACTCGGTCCCGACCCCAAATGGCTGAAAGGCCTGCAGTTGCTGGTGCTTGGTCGATGCAACCTCAACGCACGCCCCATAACAGAGGAGGTGAGTACGAACACGCTGACTATTCATGTGGATAAGGGAAACACGGCAGAGTCGCAGCAACCGGGAGGCAGCAAAAAACACAAGTCTGCAGAACCCACTTCTTCTTCTTCTTCTTCTTCTTCTTCTTCTTCTTCTTCTTCACATGATGACGGCACCGCCGACGAGCAGGAGCTAGGAACAGTGACCCTGGACCAGTTCACAGAGTCGAAGGCTTCTCATCGTGTGTACGACCAAACCACGATGATGGACGATGCGAACATAATGAAAGTGCTGGTGGTCGACATGATGCATTTCGAGTGGCAACGCGACCGGGAAGAAGCTGTGTTTTTTCTGAACGCTTTCCTGGGTCCGATCGTCCAGGAGGATGGCGACACGACGTACCAAGTGGACAATCCCGTGTCGGAGAAGATGTACGGTTTCCACTGGCCGGAGGGGTACGTGTGGCAGGTGCCAAACGTCAAAGTCTACTCCGACTTGGGGATTCACGTACCTAGCCCAGAAGCCGACAACGCGGTCCTCGCGCAAATGAGAAAACAGACAACAAAGAAACATTTGCAGCTGTTCAGAGTCTACCGAATCGAGAACAAGGCCAAGCAGATGCAAGAACTGGTGGCGGCGCTGCTGCATCGCCTGAAGGAACCCAAACCACCCACACAAAAAAAAGAAGGAGGAAGAGCAGACGAGTACGACACAGCACCGCGTAGGGATCGGATCCCCATTTACCCGCGACAGTGAGCGTCACGTCCGACCCCCGATTCCGGCGGCGGCCGGCCGGGCCCACCCGCCGCGGCCGACAGTGTACAAAAGTTACGAGAACGCACACACGCACTGTCGCCCGAGTCCGGGTCCGTAACTGTTTTTTTTTTAAGTTGATACGACTACCTTACGTACGTGGTTTTAGTGTTTGTCGGTCGTCGGTCGTCGTTTGTTTGCCGGTCCTCACGCGCACGGGAAGCGCAGGTTGCAGAGCCCGCAGGCGATCACGAAGTCGCTGCGTTCGTTTGCGGTCGCGGGCGGTGGTGGCGAGGAGGAGGAGGCGGAGGAGGCACCGGCGGCCGACTCTCCTCCTCCTCCTCCGTCTCCCGCTTCTCCTCCCGCTTCTCCACTGGGAGTCGCCCACAGCGCCTCGTGGAAGGGGTGCGACACGGTGCCGCGGCTTTCGTCGGCGATGCCGTGCAGGCAAAACTCGAACTCGCACATGATGCCGCAGTTTGGGCAGAGCAGGTACTGCTTCTTGCCTATGCACAGCACTTTGCCGAGCATGTCGACGCGCTGCAGCTCGTCGTTGACGCAGCAGCCGCTCGCTTGGCGCTTGCGCTCGGCCTTGCTCACTTTGCCGCAGAGCCGCTCGGTGTCGAAGTAAAAGTCGACGCAGGCCGCGTCGGTGTCGTTGTGGCGCTTGCTGTTGACCACGACGTCGCGCAGGTCGGTGATGTGGTTGATCCGCGTGGTGTCCTGGCTGGCCTTTTTCCGGCAGCAGGCGATCTTGTCCTCGACGACGTCGTAGATCACCTTCGACTGCCCTTCCGCGAACACGTTGGAGGCGGACAGCTTTCGCTTCTTGGCGCTGGTGCCCACCGTGGTGGTCACGCACGACACCTGCCCGCACGTGATGCAAAAGTGGCGCACGGTGTCCCTGTGCGTGGCTCGAGCGCACCTCAGCTGCTGCTCCACGAAGACGCTCGGGAGCTGGTAGATGCGGATCGTGCTGGTCTTGTTGAGCACGATGCTCAGCACCGTGAGCTTGTGGAAGTCGTCCGCCGCGATTTGGCCCAGCAGTCGCATGCCGCTGTTGCACGGCTTGCCTTCGTGGTAGAGTTGCGCGATCTCGCACAGTATGCGCGAACTGTGCTCGTTGAGGCCGATCTGCTCCGACCACTCGATGGGGAAGAGCGGCGAGTGCGGCAGGAACATGCACAGGTGTTGAAACTTGGTGTGTAGTTCGGCGTTGTGCCGGGCTCTGTCCGAGTCGTCGTGGCTGGACGCGATCGACCTCACGATGTCGAGCTCCGACCGCTGCGCGACGAAAGCGCTGATCATGTCCCTTTCCGACCCTTTTTGCAGCTTGTAGAGGAAGGGGAGCTCGTTGTCGTGCAGCCTCCGCATCTCGTTGTCCAGGTCGACGCACACCCCGCGCTCCGTCAGTTTTTGCCGAACGTGGTCGTTGGTCGCGGCCACGACGCGCTCGAACGACTCCCACTGGTACGTGGTGCGAACCACCGATTCCAAGGCAGGGTCTTGTCTCATCATGTACAACAGGAACGCTTTCAGTGCGAAGAAGGCGACGTACGTGTTTTTGCGCATCCACTCGCAGAACGTCGGGTCGTCGTCCCTGTGTGGGCTCTGGAGGGTGTGGTAGAGCTGCACGCACTGCCGCACCGGGCTCTTGTAGTTGGCGGTGTCGTATCCGGCACACAGGCTGACGTGGATCGCGTGGCGCAGCAGCCGCAACACGTGCGGATCCTCCTGCCAGTACTTTTGCAGAATCTGCACGCGCGACATATATTTTAAAAAATAAAACAAAGACGTCGAGACGTTGAGTGTGCAGAAGGAGAAGGAGGAGAAGGAGAAGAAGGAGGAGAAGGAGAAGAAGGAGGAGAAGGAGAGGAAGGAGAAGAATGCGAAAGGGAGGTGGCATCGGGGTTTCGGTCGCCACGGTCGTGCTGAGCGTCAACGTGCTCAGTGTGACGACGTGGCTGCTGCTGCGCGAGCCCGATCGGGACGACAACGGCAGCGGCGGCGGCAGTCGGGTTGCGTGCGGCGGCAACGGTGCCAACGAAACCAGTCCCGACACCAACAGCACGTGGCTGGACGTGCTCGACGAGCCGGTCGGTACGAAAGCGACCGACTACGACGTGCGAGGCCCCTTCTTGTACCGCAACGACCACTTGAACCAGACGGCCACCTCGTTCGTGCCCGGCGAGCGGGTGTGGGCGGTCATGGTGTTGCGTGACGCGCCTCGGGACACTCGGCTGCGGCTGCTGGAGGCGTGGGCGTGCTCTCCCGGCGCCGGCGTCGGGGCGGCGCCGGCCCCTTTCTCCCACACCATGCCGCTGAGCACCGGCTGCTACACCCCTGCTCTGAACATCACACCCGACGAGCGCTCGCCCGGTTCGTTCTCGAGCGGCCACCGGTGGAAAGTGTGGCACTCGCAGGCTCCGCTGACCCCACTCATGCGGTCGTCGTTCGCGCCGCGTTTGGTCTCGAGCGCGCATCCGGCCTTTCTCTCGTCGCCGTCGTTGAGCGGCACGGGTGTCAGTTTTCTGGTCGACGCGCTGGTCAGCACCGGGCACCACGCGAGCGGCGCTTCTCCCGTGTTTCTGGTGCTGACCTGGACCATAGAGCTGCAGCTGACCCAGATCGCCAGCTTCGACGTGTCACCCGCGGCAGCAGCGCCAGGAGAGCCCGCCAGCGACGGCACGGAAACCGGGCACGTGGTGGTCGACCGCAGCACCCGGCACTCGTGGGTGACACTGACCACCACCGGCAGCTCTCTGCTGCGGGTCTCGTAGAAAGAAAGAAAGAGGAGAAGAAAAGAGGAGAAGAAAAGAGGAGAAGAAAAGAGGAGAAGGGGTGAACTTGGCTTACGTTGAAGAGATTCCGGTACTGGCAGCGCTGCGGGAGCAGCTTCGACAAAATGTGTACGATGGGTACGTTCTTGGGTCTCGTGTCGAACCAGATGTTGCTGCACGCGAGCTGCTGTGTGAGGTCGGGCATGGTGCCTTGGTGCGGAACGTCGAGCCACGACAAGCGTGTCAGCAGATCTCCGGTCGTCGGCGGCTGCCGCTCGGTGTTGGGGTCGTTGGGGTCACGGTGGAGCTCCATCGTGGGGTCGAGCACTTTCGCACACGACTTGGTCGTGAGAAACGCGTGCAGCACCGGCACGCACGCCAGCACCACGCAGTGCGCCGCGTGGCGCACCCGCGCGTTGAACGTGTCCGAGCACTTTATTTCCTCCGCGCAGTTGAGCACCTTCAGCGTGGCGAAGGCCCACTTGTGCGTCGTTTTGAAGGAATGGGTGGATATCGTGCGCAAGAAATCGAGGATTTCTTCGTCTGCCCACACCGCTTCGGCGGTTTCCAGAACGAGTCGGTGTTCTTTGGCAGACGAGGGTGACGGTGCTGTCGCCGACAGCACGCGCCACTCCGGGGGTCCAGATCGCCTGAGTATCGCATCCGGCAGCTCGTGCGCGAAGCACAAGGGCCGGATCGGCAAAGTCATGTTCGCGACACTCAGGCGTTTCGAAAACCCATCTTCACCTGCTTGATGTATTTCAGACCGGACTTGCCTTGCTTGTACTCGTACTTGTTGCGTTGGTGGTGTATGACCGGCGCGACGATGCCTACCCACAGCCCGTTCTCCGGCTTCGTGATGCAGTCTTCCAGCGAGTACTCGCCTTCCACGTTGACGCGGACCCGGTGGTCCTGCAGCAGGTCGGTGCTCTCTTTGGACATGGAGAGCAGGTTGAAGAACTGCCGGGCGGTGGCCAGGCGGTTGCACAGCAGGCACATCTTGGGGAACACCGGGTAGCGCCCCATCTGCACCGCCTGCGCTTCTTCGTTGGGCAGCAGGAACTCCTTGCCCACGAAGCCCAAATGCGGAACGCCGTGCGCTTTGGCCATGCGCACGCACTCGCACCTGCTTCCCTTCGAGCACGGTCGCTCCCCGTGGCTCTGCTGACACTCCACCAGATAGTTCTCGTGATACTTCTTGCCGACTTCCGGCAGCACCGGGACGACGTAGTCGTGCCCGTCAATGTGCTTGTTTTGGCCCATCATGCCGAGCAGACTGTTCGTGTGCACAGCGTGGTTTTCGGCGCACAGTTTGGAGATGCACGGGAACTTCGTAGGCCGAGGCGGCGGCTTGTTGTTGTTGCTCGTTTCCGCTTCGGCCCCGCCCGAGGCGGCTCGTTTGTACTGCTTGCGGCGCTGCGCGTCCATCAGCGCGTTGAGGTGCGCTTCCCACGCCTTGACGTACTTTGGAGAATTGCTGCTCGCTTCACGGTCGTGCCGAGAGAGCACGTCCGCTCTCAAGCTCTCGAAGCTGACCGTCGCTTTCGTCAGAACGTCCGAGTCGTCCGTTTGGGGGCGCTTTTTCCCCTTCTTGGGAGGCATGAGCTGTTTCCTCGGTCTTCCTTCCCTCCCGCGCGCGTTTGTGTGTGTGTCTCTCTCTCTCTCTGTGGGTTGCTGTGCTTGTTCTCCTGCACCGACTGTCTCGACAGACAGAGACAGAGACAGACAATTCTTTAGTCAGTCAACCAGTCAAAAGACAGAACAAGTTCATCTGCACACGAGCCGACGTTGGGTGTTTCTTGTACCGAACGAGCTCTGTTTGCTACAGACGACTGTCCCAGTGGGCCCTTTATACGAGTTTGAAATTGGCCTGCTCTATTGAAATACAATCACGCTCTCCTGTTTGCACGTTAGTTTTTAGAATAGCTACGTCCCTGTATTTTTCGTCGCTGTTTGCTTCTTCCTTGTCGCAGATCATGCTCTCTATCGCGAGCATGATCTGCTGCGGGACACCCCATCGCACGGCCGCGGCCGAAGCAGCGGCTTTGGCCGCGGCCTCTTGGGCGGCGTCCGAAGCCGTTGCTTCTTCTTCTCCTCGCTCTTCTCCTTCTCCTCGCTCTTCTCCTTCCTGCAGGTGCTTCGGGTGTTTCTTGTGCTTCTGGCGCTTCCGTGTGTGCTTGTAGCTGCAGCGAGGTTTGTTGCCTTTGGTGAGCGCATCGAGTTGCTGTGTTGTTCCGTCCGACGCGTGGTCGAAGCGATGATCGCGCGGGTTGGACCCCACGTACACCTCCGAGACAAGCCACCGGCAGTCTTCTGTGCTGAGTACGGCCGGCACGCACACCGACAGAGTGTGCACCAAGCTGCTGTCGCCGCCACCTCGTGCCAGTCGCTGCAGTGCCGTCTGCCCGGACAGCTCGACTGTGTTCCAGTCTTGGTGGCAGAAGGTGGCCGCGCACTGGGTGGAGTACAGCATCGTGTACAGCGCGCCGGCACACCTGCGCATCTTTTCCGAAGGAGCCGTGTGGTCGCCGTCGAGACAGCCGCCGCTCTCGCAATTCAGCAGCTTGAACAGCACGCCGTCCCATCGCGGGTCGTAAAACGTGCGCTCTCGCACCGCCACGAACTTTGGTACGGTGAGCACTCCGAAGCACAGCCAGTGCATCGCCGAGCCGACTCGCGAGTGCGGGCCGTGTCGTCTGAAGTGCACCAGCTCCGAGCGCAGCACCGCAGGCAATTTGTCGTCGAAGAACGTGTGCATATGCCGCACGTCCCGAGGCCAGTACGGGTTCGGGACATGCGTCTTTTCGCCGAGCGTGTGCTGCACGCGCACCGTCGCGGCCTTCAGTACCGTTTCCGCCACGATCGCGAGCCTGGTCGACACGAGTTCACACTCCTGCTCCTGCTGCTGCTGCTGCTCGAGTGCGTCAATTCTGCCAGCAAACGTGCTCAGCGGCGTGGGCGTCTCCACTTTGACTTGGTCGTGTTTTTGCAGCACAGGCGCGCTGGACATGGCGTACTTGCCGAACATCGCCTCTTGGTAGCACTGCAGCGCGCCGTGCACGCCGACGACGTAGGCGGTCGGCACACCTCCGGAGAACAGGGCGGTCTCGACCACGACCACGTGGTGCTCCGCAGCGGGTGTGGTGAAGAGGCTCGGCATTCCGCACAGGTAGGCGTTGGAGTTCAGCAGACGGACGACGTCCGCCGCCCGGTTCTGAGGCAGCTCCAGCGCCCCGCGTTGGCGGCGGCAAGCGTGCACGCACACCGCTGCCAACCACCACTCCTCGGCGTCGGCCGCGAGCGAAGCGCTCGCGGCCGACGCCAGCACATCCGTCCTCTTCGCCTTGTGGCCGGGGACTATCCCGGTGTGCTGCCTGCGCTGGTTCGCGGCGAGTTTGCCCGCCGCGGTCACTATTTTGGTCTCGGGTTGATCGGGCTCCTTTGCCCCGAGCACGCGTTGCACCTCGTCCGACGACCAGTTCGGAGGGCAGTGCTGCGGCCGCAGTCCCAAGCGCTCGGCCGCCGACGTGTTGAGCAGCCTGTGTAGCTCGGGGCCCGTGGTGGCGTTCCCCCACCCGTTCCTCGCACGCTTCGGCGGCTTCGGCGGCATCGCGTGCGCGCGCGGCTCCGTCTCGCTGGTTTTCTTTTTTGTTTTTTTGTTTTTTTGTTTTTTTGTTTTTTTGTTTTTTTTTTGGTTTGTTCTTGTTGTTCTTGTTGTTCTTGTTCTTGAGTGGGTGGGTGGGTGGGTGGTCGTCGTCCCGCGGGACGACGACGACGGGAGCACCTGGGTACACACACCCACACACCGCCGCCCCNCAAAGCCACGAGACTTGCACCTACGCTGTGCGAACCGACGTGATCGTATGCGGGAGACGGAGCCGCGCGCGCGCGTGCGAGTGCGGGTGAGTGCGCGCGAGTGTGTGGTGGGTTTTCGCNGCAAACGAAGCATTGGTGTNCACAAACTCCCACCCAAACATGCCTTTTCGGTGGGCTTCGGGCGCTTTGGGGGGATTCGGCCTTTTCGGCGGGGCGGCCGCCCCGTAACTTTTGTACACTGTGCGGCGGCGGAGGGCGGGGTCCGCCGCCCGAGCCGAGACCGGGCCTCCCGGCCGACGCTCACTGTCGCCTCCCCTCCTCTCAATTTTTTTTGTTTTGTGTGGTGTGGTGTCTGGGTCTTGGTCGACGCGCGCGTGCGCCTTTGTGAACTCGCGCCCTATAAATGGGTCGCAGCCTACGCGTGAGCGAGATCGCGAGAGAGACCGATGCAGCGAGTGACCACCGACAACGACGACCGCCGCCAGCGCCTGCGCGCGCTCTGCGTGGGGGCAGGCGCTGGCGGTCACGACCGTTCGCTGTTCGAAAGCCACCCGGATTTCAACAAGGCAGCTCCGGCCGACGACGCTCCGCCTGGCGGCCGCAAGAAGGACTTTTACAGGCTGATTTGGTACATAACTACCGAGCCAGCCAAACTCATGGTCGGTCATTGGGTGGAAAGCGACGCTGAGTACTTCATGATGAAGATGGAGAACGACGCGGGCGCGATTCTCGGGCGCTCCACTGATCCGAAAGTGAATACCGTCGAGTTCGACTGGGCTCTCGTACACGGTTTCATTAAGGCGATGTACATCGAGAAGGTGACCACGGACGGCAAGTACCATCTGCGGAACTTATCGGAAGTCAAATGCCGTGGATGGAACGGCTCACGGTATTTCCGCTTCTTGGAACGCCCCGTCACTGAACTTTTCCAGGCGGGGAAGGAGGTGACCGACGTGGTCGCGGAAAGTGAAGCGTGGGTGAAAATTGAGTACGATGAGGAGCATCCGTCGTGACTCAATTGGCGCAACTGCCCCGCTGACGACCGTGGCAACAAGAAACACCCGCGCGTGAGGCGGGGTTTCGAGCTAGACTTTTGTTTGATATTCGTAAGAGTGTGGCTAGACTTTTGATAAGCTGTAGACGACGGCGTTTGGTCGGAGGTGCGAGCGCTCGCACCTCCGACCACTCAGACTTTCTGCCGGCCGGCGAGCTCGAGTTCGCCGGCGGCCTCTCGCTCCGCCTCGGCGTATGCCGCGCGGGCGGACGTGCGCAGCTGGTGGTAAGGGACGGCCGGCGAGGGCAGGTGGACGAGGGCGCCTCTCTTGACGCAGGCGACGCACGGCACGAGGGTGGCGAGCAGGCACCACCAGGAGCCGGCGGTCGGGCCTCGGTGGCAGGGCCTGGCGACGCTGATCCCGTAGCCGAGCAGCCAGGTGCCGATCCCGAGCCAGCAGTAGAGGGCGGTGTGCCTGCCGTGCAGAAAAGGCGAGCACAAGGTGGCCGCGAAGAGGGCCCACCAGACAGCGACCGCGCGCGGCGTGCTGCCCGGGATTCTCTCGAAGTCGGTGTAAGGGAAAGCCAAGCCCGAGCGGGAGTCCGGGTCTCCGCAGGCGAGGGTGCACGCTTCGGCGTCCCACTGGGAGAGCTGCGCCGGCACGTAGACGCCGACCCACACCACGAAGAGGCACATGGAGTACCAGGCCAGCCCGTTCTCGCAGTGCCACCAGGCGACCACGCAGGCGACGACCGGCTGCAGCAGGTTCTGCACGAAGGCGAGCTGCGTGGCGGCCACGTTCACGGCGCCGCAGGCTTGGTCTCTCCACATGAGAAACTCGAGCAGCTGCATGAGCCCGATGTAGCCGCTGAAGAGGCTCACCCAGCGGTCGTGGTGCGGCCGGTTGCGCACCCACAGCGCGAGGCAGGCCGCCTCCGCGACGACGAACGCGAGCAGCGACACCTGCCAGTTGACGCACATGTCGCGCTCGCGGGTCGGCACAGCACGCGCAGCCAGTCGCTTGGTGCGTACATATAATATATGTAAAAACAGAACATATATTACACTGGATATCGACGAGGAGTGGTGCATGCTGCACACGCGAGACATGGCACCGCTGCCGTTTCGCTCGCTGCGGCGACACGGTCGGTCGAGTCCGGCCGCGACTGCCGTGCTCGCGCTTTTGGTGGTCGCGGCCCGTGCCGAGGACGCTGGTGCGGAGCAATTAGGGGAGCAGGTGCAGCAGCTCGTGCCCGCTGCTTCTTGTGTGGACGCGGTCGTTGGGTGGTGGGCAGGGACGACGACGGAGGACACGGCCACGGCGGTGGCGACCGCCGCTCGGCGGGCGTGCGCTACGGACGAGCGGTGCGCGGCGCACGTGCTGGGGTCTCAGCGCTCTCGCGAGGAGGCCAACGTGCGAGCGCTGCTCAGGCAGCAGCCGACTGGTGCGGCGCAGGACTTGGCGAGCGCGATATGCGGCGCTGCTGCCGGCGCTGCCGGCAGCGCGACCGGCGCCGGCGAGCGGCTGCTGTCTCTGTGGCTGGTGGTGCAGATGCTCAGCCGCCGCGACCTGTGCCCTCGAGGCTTCGAGCACGTGGCTTTGCCGGCTGCCACGGCTGCGGCGGAAGGCGCCGGTGACCCGGGCGCGGCCTTCGAGTGCGAGTGCCTGCCGGGCAACCCGTGCGAAGACTACTTCAAGAGCGAGTCGGACTTCAGCAACACCGAGCAGGTGCTGTCGTGGGTGACCGCGCTGTCGAGCTCGCTCCTGCTGGTGCTCGGGCTCGTGCGGTTCGTGGTGGTGTACAACCGAACCGTGCCGCACGAGCACCACCACGACCACGACCACGACCACCACAGCGCACCGAAGACAGCAAACAGTTGACTTTTGCTTTTTTTTTCAAACCGTCTATTAGTTTTAAAATAAAGACAAAAAAGGCGAGGAGCGAGACAGTACTTTTTTTGTTTTGTTTTGTTTTTTGGGACCGGGTCTCAGGGCACGTTCGGGCACACCGGAGTGCCTCTGCACCCGAACGCCCGCAGCCCGCGGGCGCTGTTGGCGAACACGTTGTTGATCCGCACTTCGGCCACCGAGTGGACGTCGTTGCGGATGACGGCCCGCTCCGACTGCCTGGTGTAGGCGACCATCCAGTTGCGGGCGTAGTGCTCGAAGAACTCGCGCACGAGCGCTCGGCGGCGCGGCGCGTCGGCGGCCGAGTCGGTGAGGTTCGCTCTGCGGATCGCGACCTCCAGGGCGGCTTTGGTACCGAACACGTCCGACCAGTCCTCCGCCACGGTGACCGTGCCGTCCTGCACGTTGCCGAGCCTGGTGAAGTCGGTGTACTGGTCTCGCACGCAGGCGGTGCGGTGCCAAGTCTCGGCGACGAACTCGTCGGTGGCGAACGCCGCGTCCAGGCTGCCGTGCTCGTTCCAGTAGACTCCGGTGTAGTCCACCGAGTGCGCCAGCTCGTGGCCGACCACCATGCCGATGCCCGCCATGAGTCGCGTGTCGTCGTAGCGCGGGGAGTAGAAGGGCGGCAGAAACAGGCCGGCCAGCACCGAGATGCAGTTCTCCTGCGGGTTGTAAAAAGCGTTGGTCTCGGTGAGGGACGTGCTCTCGACGAAGGGCCCGTCCCTCGGCACGGTGTCCGCCAGGAGACTCGCCGTCTGCGTGGCTCGGTGCCAGCGGTCCATTTCGACCGCGTTGCGCTGGAAAGAGGCGTCCGAGACTTCGACCTCGTCCAGCTTGGCGGGGAAGCCGTTGTTGGGCGTGCCGATCTTGATGACCATCGCGTCGAGCTTGCGGATCTGCTTCTCCACGTTGGCGGGGGCGAGGCCGGACGCCGTCCGCAGCAGGCTGACCATGGCGTCGCGGACGTCCTCGACGATGGTGCGGATCTGCGCGCGCACAAAGTCCGGCGCCCGCACTTGGGCGAACCACCTGGCGACTTGCGGCGAGACGTGCTGCCACGTGTGCCACAGACACTCGGGCAGCGGCTCGCCGGTGACGGCACCGCCGGCGCCGGCGGTGCCGCCGTCACGAGCGAAGCGAGGGACCACGGCCGCCGACTTCGCCGACTCCCTCGCTAGCAGTCGGTGCGGTCCTCTTGTTGTCGGGGACGAGGAAGCGGCGACATGCTTCGTGGTGGTGTGCTGGTGGCTCGAGCGTCGCCACGGAGTGGCGTAGGACCTGGCTCGAGCGCCGCCGCCGGAGACCGCGTGCAGTTTTTGGCCGTCCGCTCGCAGCAGCGGCTGGAACATCTCCTGGCGCACGCCGCCGTGCAGCATCTCGCGCGAGATGGAGGCTCGCACTTCCGGGAAGAAGAGCGGCATGTAGCGCATCTGCGACACCACCAGCGCGCAGAGCAGGTACGCCCGCCACCGACGCAAGTTGCGCGAGTCG
Source organism: Opitutaceae bacterium (assembly GCA_002713695.1). Taxonomy (GTDB): domain Bacteria; phylum Verrucomicrobiota; class Verrucomicrobiia; order Opitutales; family Opitutaceae; genus Cephaloticoccus. The sequence continues at coordinate 3,516 of PAUB01000006.1, read as the reverse complement.
GCCCACACGCGGGCGAAGCGCTCGAAGAAGGCTTTGCGGTACAGCCACACCTCGGCTCCCTCCGCCCGTCGCACCCACTCTGCGTTTTCGGGCATGAAGCCTCTCGCAAACTCGGCAAAGGAGAAAGCGGGCCCGAGCAGCGTCCGTGCTTCCCGCATCGGCAGCACGTCTCGCTCGTACTCCCCCGTGTGCAGCACGTACCCTACGACGTCCTGAGCGGCGCTGCGCTCGTGCGACAGGTGGAGCTCCCGCTCCACCGAGTGCGCCTGCTCGCCGAAAGCGGCGACGTCGACCGCTGCGGCGGCGGGGACCGTGTCGCCGCACACGGTGCGGAACACCCGCAGCACGCGCTTCAGCTCCTCGACGTGGCTCGCTTTCGCTCGGTCGGACGAGAACACCCGATCGTCCGACGCGAGCACCCCGTCCTGCTCAAAGTAGAGGACGGGCTTGCGGCCGACCCGTCGGTCGGTCTCCACCGTAAAGTAGAAGGGCACGACCGCCCCCTCTCTGCTCATTTTCCCCATCGTGCCCACCAGCACGGAGCTGTTCGGCGCGCGCAGGATCTCCGCTCCGCGCTCACACAGGACGGAAGCCGCCGCGGACGCTTCTGCCGCGGCTTCCGAGGCGGCGTGCGAGGCCTCGCACGCCCGCATGTACCTGTGCAGAATCCCGGCTCCGCCTCTCCCCCACGAGCGCCTGTGTTCGATCTCGAAGATGTCGAACAGCGTCTCCGCGTTGTCGCGCTCCATCAGGCTGAAGCTCCGGTCCTCGCCGTCGCTCGCCTCGCGCAGCCAGTTTCCAGTCACGTGCAGCGCGAGGTTCCTGCACGGGTCGACAGAGTCGTCGGCTCCCGAGTCTGGCGTCGCCGCTGCCTCGAGCGCGGCCTGTTGCCCCGTCTTGTTGCTGCACACCGCCGCGGCGTCGGCGGCGTCCATGTCGCTCGTGGCAGGGGCACGCTGCTGGCTTCGGTCCAGACCAGCTGCCGCACCGCCCGACGAGGTGTCGTCACTGGTTGTCGAGTTCGGCGTGGCGTGGCTCGTCGGCACATGCTCTGTCGTGGCCGAGGTGGTGGCGGTCGCGGTCGTCTCGGCTGCACCCGGGTCCGCGTTCTGCAACCACACTGTGAGTGTGGCCATGCCGACGAGCCACGCTACGAACACGACCAGCAGCACCGTCGTGCGGCGGCCTTTGCCACCGCCGCAGCAGCAGCGGTGAGCACGTGCATGTGCCGACGGTGCGCACCGATGCGGTGGCGGCACCACCGCCGCCCTCGATCCGGTACTCAGCGGCGGCGGCTCGACCTCGTGGCCGCCGCCGTGCCACCATGTCGGCGGCGTGCGCAGCATCGGGGACCACCCGGCGCTCGCGCCACACTAATATACTCTCTGGTCTCACTATAAATAGAATACGATTATGTTGATAAAGTGAACAGTACCGTGTGTTTCGTGTGCTACGTCAGCACATCACGAAGCGTCGACGCCGCACATGCAGGCTACCCCGGTCGACTTGTTTTGTTCGGAGAGTTTTCGTTCACCAGAGAGTCTCGGTCGTCTGTCGGCGACACCCTCGCTTTCTCCGCACCAGCCTCGGCTTCCTTTTGCAACAACAAAAAGAACACAAGAGGGTGTGACAATGCGCGGCATGTCGCACAAACGCTTCAAGCCACACCCCGTCATTCCGGGCATCGAGACGCAGTGCACGGAAGCAGCCACGCCACCGCTGCCGGCAGCGGTCCCCGACGGTCTTCTCGAACACACGCGGCTTTTCGGCACTCCTTTGCCTCGCACCCACAGCCCCTGTGCGGCAAAGACCACTCGGCAGGCGGAGCTCCACGGCATTTGGGAGTTCGGGTTCGAGAAGCAGTTGTATCGTGTGCCGGTAGTGGACTTGCACGGGCACCTCGTCGACGACGACGCCAAAGGGTGGTTGCGTCGCGCGTTGGAGCTCGTAGCGCAGCTGAGCGAGCAGAAGAACGAGCAGTCGCAGTCACGCTTTGTTGTGGTGGAGAAGAAAACACAAAAGATCGTCAAGCAGCTCCACGAGCAGTTTTTTGTGAAGCTGCGTCCTTACGAGGACGAGAAGGTCGACGTGCACGACGTGGTGTGGACGGCCGAGTACGTGTTTGCCTGTCGGCTGACTGCCGAGTCTCGAGCACCGCCGCCGCCGCCGTCGTATGCTCCGTGGGGGTCGTGGTGAGTGTCTCCGCAGTTCACGGCGTTGGCGACGGCGACAGCGAGTCGATCATGGGCGGCGACTGCAGCGGCTGTGTGTCGGTGGCGGTGTCGGTGGTAAAGGTGTTGTCGCTGGTGGCGGTGGAGGTGGTGAGCAGCGAGTACTTGTAGGGCCTGGCTTTCTGTGTGAGCCAGCCGAGGTGCGGGAAGACCACCGCCAGGAGGTAGGCACCGGTGGCGCAGCAGTAGAGCACTTTCGTGAGCGTGGTGAACTCGGGCACGCACTGGTCGCTCGGGTGAGTGCCGTAGGCGGTGTAGGTGGTCTCGTCGGCCAACCCGGCCGCCGCTGCCCAGTCGTACGCGAACAGGCTGTGCAGCAGCGACACGGAGCATATGAGCACGATGTTGGCGAAGACCACGTGGACGGTGGTGTACGTCCGCAGCGTGCGTTCGTGTCGGTGTTGGTGGTCTTTCGCCAGCTCGCCGGCACGCAGCGTTCGGCGAAGGCCGGCCGACATGCCGATCAGCACGAACGCGGCCGCGCAGCTGAAAGTGCAGAGCAGCGAGTATCGGAACAGCATGGTGACCACCGGAGCGGTGGTTTTCTCGCAGACGTCGGGGAGCGAAGGCGGGGCGGAGTAGGAGAGGTAGGCGAACAGCAGCACGGCCAGCGCCACGCACACCATGCTCAGCGGCACGGCGACGCTCTTGCCGCGCTTCTCGATGGAGGTCTGCTCGTCGTCGTCGGCAGGGTGCACCGCCTTGTCTTTCATGATGAGCGGCGAGTGGCCGAGCACCGTCGCCGCGGCCAGCGAGTACAGGGCCACTCTGCACAGGGAGTAGACGGTGTCGAACTCGGAGAGCGACATCGGCTGCTCCGAATCGGAGCAGCCGAAGCGAGCTGTGAGGACGCCGTGTACGTTGCCGAAGGCGGCCTTGTCCAGCACCGTCACCGAGTAGGCGAAGAACAGCAGCGGGGTCAATGTGAACACCGCGTGCAGCAGCGTGGCAAAGTAGTAGAGGTCGATGTTGACGTAGTCCTCGCCTCGGCTGCAGCTGTAGAGCATGGGCGGGCCGAAAGAGGCGGCGCCGAGCGCGCCGCCAATCAAGGCCGGCAAGCTGACGCCCAAGACGTTTGTCCTGTCGAAAAACTCCACCACCTGTCGGTAGTAAACGTTGTCGGTACACTCTGTCCGGCCGCCCCCGTCCTCGTCGCCCACCGGGCTGTGCAAGAAAAAGACCAAAAACCCGACGGTCGACGACGCGACCACCATGAAACTGATGAGCGCGAACACGAGCCAGCGCATGGCGCGTGTGTTCCGTTCGTACGCGCGGGCACGGCGGC
>PAUB01000005.1 GCA_002713695.1 Opitutaceae bacterium | reverse complement strand
AGCTTCCTCGTCGAGTGCAAACTTGGTGCGCACGTGCGAGAGGACGCGCTTTGAGAAGTGCATCCAAACGTTCGTGGCAGCGACGGTGACGAGGTTGCGTGCGTCGTACAGTAGACATTGCTGTGTTGCGCCCCGATGTGGCGGAAAGAAGGCTGGCATGCACGCCTCCCGCGTGGACCGAAGCGCCGCGTCGAACTTGCCACCCTTTCTGGACGTGGAAGTCACCTCGTTGTACGCGTTGAGAACCCAGTTTGCGCTGAAGCAGCAACTCAGGTCGACAGTAGGGTCATGATCAAGTGCGCGTCGGATGTGCAGGTTGAGCAACTCGCTCGCGAGGATTGTTGCCTTGTGTGTTGTGTCCACAGCGTCGCGTATCTTCTGGAGATGTACCGGGTCTGAGACTAGTTTGACTAGTGAACAACCAACCGTGCGCACACTGTCGCCGTCTGAGGTGGGTGGCATGTGAGCTGCGGGAGGCCACACAAGACTGTGTTGACAAAGCTAGCGACGCAAGTGCATTAGTGGTTATTGGAAAACTCGTCGGAGTTAGCGAGTCTTGTCAACAAAATCGAAGAGCCGAATTCGGCTCTTCTAGCGGGCACTAAAGAGATAACGATTAGTGATTTTTAGGCCGATACAGGTCATGTGCGGCCTTTTAATTGCCAAAGTGCAGGACCCCTCGTCGTGTCCGTACCCACATGCTTCCAAGGCTCCATCCGATCTCCCGGGGGGTGTAATCTCTGCGGAGCCACGCCACGTCTATAGGGAAGGCCCTGTCAAGATTGCAAATGGCCGCGTCGTAATTAAGGTCGATCATGCGCAACTCGTTGTCGCCCGGTGGAAATCTCAGCATGATCAACATAAACCGACCACATGGGGAGATGCAGGTTGAGCTCATGTACTCGTTCCCTGCGCAGGAATCGCCACCGTGACGCCATGTGGACAGACCTCTGTGCATGCCAGGTTGGGGTCCAGCGCTGACAATGTGCTGGAGCAGCCACAGACTCCCCGACATCTTTATGTAGCAGCAAACACAAAGAGCCACACCTACCGAGCTCACACTGGCCAGCATGTCCTGGCCAGGGACAAAGCTGGCCGCCAGAGTGTGCCGCTTGGATTCCACGTACGCAATGTCTTCTGACGGATCTATCGTGAGAATTGTTGTGCAAATCGGCGCGTCTTCTTCGAGATGAGAAGAGTGGTGAATAGCCGAGTGGTGAACAGCCACGCAATCTCCTCGCTCTGAGGTGTCGACCCAGAGCGACTGGTCGAGGTACCAATCTTCGTGAAGTATGCGCCATGGGACGGGCTTCCCGGTGTCGTCTCCGCGAAACGTAACGATGACACGACCACACGTTTCCTCGGAGTCTGGTTGCGTCGTCGACATGTTATCAATGTAGACTGAGACAACAGCCTCGGGGGTAGTGTTGTCGTGAAACCAGGCACTAACAATCTGTAAACCTTCCTCATTGGCGGGGTAGAACGCATTGATAGTACTGCACGCCCCGGTCTCCAGGTTGAAGAGCATGACACCCTTGTGGTGAGGCGCCGCGTCGTCCAGAATGGCGAGCATCCTGACTCCATCCGGTGAAACTCTCATTTCTCTAACATTGGGCGGAGCCTTGAGCTTGCTGACAATGGTGAGCTCGCTCTGGGATCGCCACGACAGGCGATCGACCGGCGATCGCCCGCCGCGGCAGACTACGAAGAAGTGTTCATTTTCGACTCCCACACTCGCCTGCGTGTGCATCACACACACAGGGACGCACCGCGCCGTTGCCATCGTCTTGCACAGGTCAAAAGCCACACGGACGCGACCGTGTATTTTCAAGACCTCGTTGAAGCCTCTCCGAGCCCTCGCACAATGCGTGGATGCGCAATGCGTGACGAGGTGCTCACACGCCGTCTTCAGGTGGTTATACTGTCTGTGCGAGTCTAGCTCGAACTTGAACTGGGAACGAAAGGGGAGCTCTCCCCCCCAGTCCAGGGGCGCCACGGAGGTAGATGCCATGCAAAACACTTCTTGCCGCAGCTCGTACCCGCGGCCCTTGCTAAACAAGTCCATCCACCGGCACGTCGACCACATGCCAAGAGCAGCAGCGACGGACTTGCGCAAGACTGTGGCAAGTCCTTCGGACATGTTTAGGGGGCCACCAGTAAGGTGTCGGCTGACATTGATGACATTATTCATTATCAGAACGACCAGGTCGTCGTCGAGATGTCGGAACAGTGAGTCTTGCAGAGAACGCTCGCCGTCGTGCACATGTCCCAGGCCATTGCGAAGAAGCTCGGCCTTGGCACGGCGGTGGGAGGACGTCGTTGTTTTCTCATGTCTGGGTGCCGGTGTCAGATTACCCATTGGCGTCCGGTCGTTACCAATACGTTTGTCTATTTTACCTATCATCTGATTTACCAACCGTTGCAACTATTTGAATAGGGTGAGAGGAGAAGGGCCAAGGGAGAGTGATATATCGAGTCCCTAATATGTCTATGCGCCCAACCAACACTCCGGTCGAAGCCCGAGACATTGGCATGCCGGCCACAATGCCGACGATAAGGGGCTCTCGGATAGAGCAGGTACTGCTAGTCGGACAAGATCACCACAAACGTATTAACACCACCGCGGCCATTGAGAGCACGGGAGCGGCGTTGCTCCCGCGACCCGCGGCGCCCCGAGTCAGGTCGTCGATGAGCACTCCGTCGATCGTCGACGAACTCCTGCCACCCACAGACAAGAACGAGGCGGTCCTACCCCAGCCTGCGTCGAGCTCCGGCTTCGACGCCAATATGACTGGCGTCGACAGTCTGATCGACATGAGAAAGTGTGTCGTTTCGGACGCCACGACCGCGCCGGCGGGATTTGCGGAGGCGGTTCCGAAAGTCACATTAGGTGCCACGCCTGAGGTCACAGCTGTGACCGAGACAGCCACTGACAATATCACCGACGAGATTGCTCAGGAGAAAAGCTTCCTTTGGACGGCAGTGGCGGAGCATGTCAAAGACGGAGAGCTGAGCCCTGACGGCGCGTGTTTCTCGTTTGAAAGCGTATGGCATCCTATGCCGTCTACTGAGAACTCGTACGCGTGCGTCGTCACGGGCAACGTCGTCGGCGAGGAAATCGAGAAGGTCCGTGAAATGGAGACCAAATGGCTCCCGGTTGGGTTCTCGGCGGGGACGACTTGGTGGGTTCGTCACCAGGATGGAGCGAATTTGTGGGTTGGGTCTCCGGACGCCGGAGATGCGTGAAGAGTGGGTAAGGGAAGGGGGGAGAGTGGCGAGCAACAAGGGCACCTCCCCGGATCCTATGGTGGTGGGGGGAGTCCAGCCCCCCCCCCCTTGTCTCGCTAGCTGCTATAGAATTGCTTGTGATAATACGACCGGATCGAAGACATGGCTTCACCGGTTTTGATAGAAGCAGACACACTGCTGCTACGAAAACGTGAGACGCTAACCGCGAGACAGCATGAAGTGCTACTCGTGGAGCGCAGAGTTTCGCAGATGAGCGAGACCGGAGAGATTGCACCTAGAGGCTGTGGGATATGCTCGTTTATCTTTAGTCGCAGGTCCGGGGAGAATGTCTCTGCGCTTCGAAATGCGACCGCAGCGGCCAAGCTTAATCAAACGGGAGATGCAGTGCGGGCGCGGGTGCAAACGCTTCAGACGAGATTGGACTCCATGAGAGCTCAAGCTAAAGTCTTGTACGAAGAACATAGGAAGGTGGATGCGATCGCCATGCTGAGGCGCAGCAAGGCCATTGAGAAGCAGTTGAATGTAGCTCAGACCACAGCGGATGCACTGGACGTGCAAATTCTTATGCTCGAAGAAGCCTCTCTTCAGCGAGAGGTGTCTGCAGCCCTTGGAGCGAGCGTCAAGGCGGTGAAAAAGAAGACCAAGACGCTCTTGAAAGATACCGAGAATGCAGTGGACGGGGCGGCGGACGTACGAGATCTCAACGAGGATCTCCAGGGAGCATTCGAAGGGTTGCGCCCAGTGGCTGACACAGACGAAGACGATCTCCTCGCTGAGCTCGACGAGCTCATCACCAGTACCACCGCGGTATCCGAATCAGCCAGCGTCGATACCACCGTCCCATACAAGCATGAGATTGTTACTTCGGTCGCGGCGTACCCTGAAACACCCATGGATCGTGTGAAGGTGGAGAATATGGGGGTGAAACGAGAGGAAAGGGCACAGCTGTTGGCCACCGGGTAAAATAGTCAGTGGGAGGGGGGGGGTGCGCTAGTTGTTGTAATAGGTTGTCAAGCCTAAATACATACCTTTATTCGCTGTGAAATGTTATCCCGTCGCATCGTCGGGTTGTGTGCAAACGTCTTCTTGTTGCTCTTCCTCTTGGAGGCTAGCACGTGGCGTCTGCGGAACCTTTCGGAGTACACGAGCCTGGTTTCTCGCGTTACCGTAGGTACTTCCTCTGAGCTTTCGATGGCCTCGATCGTTGGAATCTCACTCGCCGAAGTCGGGTCGAGTGCGATGTTCTTGAGCCAGAAGGACGGTCGGTACGCGGCAGTGGCACTCGTACTGACCCAGCTTGCCAAGTATGGGCTGCTGCGAGAAGTCAGTGGTGCCATTGTGATCGCCATCTTGCTGGCATGCTTGCGGCTGACGGAGCAACTGGACCGGAGGTCAAATCAGACGGTAAGCTCATCCCTGTGGGTGAAACTCGACGAGCTGCTCCGGAAGGAGGCGTCGGCATACTGCATTGGCCCGTTTCTGATTCTTGGTGTGGTCATCGAGATTATGGGAATGCTTCTTCGGGCGGGTGAGCAGGGCTACGCGGGTGCACTCGCACACGACCGCACCTCCTTTTCGCTCTCCGTCTGCACCATGTCTCTTTACACCGCGAGCTTCGATGAAAAGCCCGGTAAGCATCTCGAGATTGCAAGAGAGACAATCATGAAGGGATTAGAGGACATTACACCTCGTCTGGAGGCGCTATATCAGCGAGTAATGACACGGCTCTGTGTTTTCCAGGATCGTGTGGTGGGCTTTTGGCTCATCACAAAGGGTAGCGGAAACATTAGGGAAGATAACAAGCGAATTTAACCCTTACAGGACCGGTGTATCCATCAATGTCGCGCCACTGTGTGTGGTGTTTTGCGCGTCCAGCATGGGGGTCGTAGATAGTGAAACCGTTATTATTCAAGGTCGACGACACAACCCAATTTCAGTGCCAAAAGGTGCGGTTTCATAGCAGTCGAGCGGTTTCTACTTGAGGGGACCCGGAACGCTGCAGCAATGGACGGGCGGTCGTGTCCGGGACCGGTACCGGGCCGGTTGGCAAGACGGAGACCACAACACAAGGGCAGACCGTCTGCCAACCCACGCCACACCACCTCCACAGCCAGCCGGCACCGACCGAGATGACGATGGCGGTGAAACGTCCGTGCACCGAGCTTGAGATCCCGACGATCGATCCCAATTTCGAGGCGCCTTCACTGGCCTATGTAACAGACTCACAGTTCAAGCCCGTGGATCTCTACGATCTCCCTGGCAAAGAACGGCGATTCGCCCTGGATAGTTACGTCAAGAAATTCGCAGTTGCACAGGCAAAGGAGCACGACGACAACGAGTGGGTGCACGACTCTGATTGCGAGATCTCCACATATCCATCGGTCTGCTCCGTCACCACCACCAAGGGCGAGCGCATCACGCTTGACGCGGGAGAGGACAAACTCTTCTGCTCTATGAATTACAGCGGCATCACTGGGAGGCCCGAATCGGTTTCCGTGTACATTCGCGGCAAGTTTAGCCACCGCTCGCCAATCGACATGGCGGAGCTTCTCGCAAACTCGGCGGAGCCCAAGACCAAAAAGACCAGGTTTGAGAAGATCAAGACGGGCAAGGGCGGATGGGCCACGTATGAGGTAGACGCAGATTGCATCATGTAGGTTGGAGGTGGTTAAACGTTTAAAAAGCCCTACTTTCGTCAATTATGTATCCGTTTGTAGCACGGTTTCGGGGTGGGATGATAAGGATGTTCCTGTCGCCCCGTTGGCGACACTACGATTGCAGGCGCAGCTGTCCGTCGTGAGCTTAGTTGTTTTCTGGAGTGCCACTGGCAGCGGGGGGGGGGTGCATTCCTAACTGTAAATAATAATAATCTTACCGGCAGCTTTGGTCTGCATAAGTGGCTAGATTGGCCAACCGCTGGCCTCGCTGCACGAGGCAGCACGGGCAATCCTTCAGGGCTGCGCTTCTCATTCCGGACCCGGCATCAGCCACAACCTTTGAGCAAGCGCGATGGCTGGAAGAAGTCGAGCAGGGTGCTTAGACACGCCAGGCAGCGAACCACCCAACGAGTCCGCGGACGGGGAGATGATTCACTCGTGGGTGCGGCGAGTAGAGGCGAGCTCCGACTGCATAGACGCACAAGAAGCCCAAATAGTGCGGCAGCACGTCGAGCTCAGTATCGATTATGTCGTGCGCGCTGAGAGACTCAGGACCGCAATGGAAGTGCTCAAACAGCGCGAGGAGGAAACAAAGGGACACTACTCGGTGCCCTTTGACACTATAAGGAGGCACTTTAGGATATTCCTGAGCGAACAGACAAGGGAAAATGTCCTTAGAGGCGTCAAGCACTCACTGAGTAACTTTGTAAAGCTGCTTTCGGATACGTGCGAGATCTCTGAAGTATCAGATCACATGGCCCCGCGGCGGCCTCCTCACGAGCTCCGCCTAGAAGCGCTGCGAGCTCGAGCGGCCGACTTTCTATGGGAGGCGTTAGACGTCCCTGACCTTTCATGTCAGTCAATTCGCAAACGCGCAGTCGCGGCCGTCCACCGGCTCTGGAACACACACGCTGTCTGCGCAATAGAAGATGAGCGCGTCCTACTGAGCAACGCGTGTTCGCATATTGAAAGTCTTCGTCGCTTCTGCGATCTGTTCGTCGAACAGAACAAGGCAAGCCCATGGACCGTTGGAGTCCTTTTGAAGGACCACCGCCGCGACCTCGAGGTGGCCAGGAAGGTCATTTCGGGAAACAGGCACATTCGCTCCGAATTCCTCAAGTTTGAGCCACTCGAGTACATTACAAGCGAGATCCACGCCTTCGACTGGTTCGCCTTTAACGCCACCGAGTGTCGGGACCTCTGCAGTAGGCTCGTCGAAAGGATAGAGCGCCTGGTCTGTCTACCGAATGACCACATCTGCTGGCACATGATCACCGTCGTGGAAGAGCAGGGTGACGGACCGTCGCTGCAGGCCCCGTCCACACAGGCGCCATTCACGACTCGCCTCCTGTTGGGCTCTCCCGTGGAGCGCTGTAGCAAAGCATGCGCGACACCGGTGGTAAGACTATGCCGTGTCTTGGTTTACCTCATCGAGAAGAATCACCTCCGCCTCGAGATGATCGGTTTGAACTACCTTAGCAGAATCACGGCGGCCGAATACGCCAAATTTGAGCTGACACTCGATCGAATCTTTCAAGAGATCATCAAGCCGACCGCGGAGCGTTGCTCGCTCCCGTTTGACTGCGCATGGTACGCCTCACTCACGTGCGTCCGAAATGCCAGAGCGGTCGCAGAGGAGGGGCTTGAGTCGCTCGACCAAGAGGCCCAGCAACTGTTGGACACGTCGACCGTGTCCGACGACGCCACAGAGGAGAATAGAGAGCATGAGCTGGGAAGTTCGAGCGCGTCGCACTGGGTTGCTCTTGAGATCTCAGACGACATGCGGCAAATGCACGAGGCCGTCTCAAACTGCAGCGGCCGTGCGGGGCGCGCTCGCACAGTGGAAAGCTCACTCTCCTCAGTTGCACCAGACGCGTGCCTCGACTTTGTAATTCTCGATGCACTCGATCGTGCGCTCTCCGGATCGAGCCCGACCGCCCACAAATACGTCTTCTCGACCGCGGACCTGCAAAAGCGCGTGCGCCACCTATGCCCACCGGCTGCGGTCCCGGTGAGCGACACTGGGCTGCAGCAACGCATTGCGTACGCCTTCAAGCTTCTGGTCGACGCGTTCAAGGTGGTCGGTGTCAACTCAAAGTATGTATACGTTCGCGACGTGCACGCAAAACAGCTGCAAATCGAAAACGCACCGGGAAGCAACGACTTGAGCAAAGCGATGGCCACACTCGGAGCACTCTTGCGTCACCTTGAGATAAGAGAACCGCTTCCACCGGGAATGAGTTGGAAGAGACCCAAACGCACGAAACGCAGACTTGAAAGGAACGGAGTGTGAAGGGAGGAGTGGCGCGCTAGTAAGTTTGATTTGTACCTCCTTCGCCTTAACAAGATAGAAGCAGAAAAGCGCCACCTTGTATTCGACATGTCTCTTAACGGCGCTGTTAACCCCAGCAACAATGCGTTCGCAGGCGGCGCTCGGTTTGGGCTTGGGAATCCAGTCGGCAGGTCTGGGACACTCCCCCCGGCTTCCACTGGGGTCTCGTCCCCTGCGGCAGGAGTGTCGGGAGGAAATCCGGCCTTCGCTCGACAAAACCGTGGTTCGAATGTCAGAATCCCTTATTCACGTCTCGTCTCAGTCTCGGATATTTCCAAGGCGCTCCCCAGCAGCGGAAACACAGCACTTGCTAATTACAAAAAGCTCATCAATGCAAACGGCCCCGACACCCAGGCGCTCGTTATGGAGTCGGAAGACCTCAGCACGGGCCGAATCGCATTCATCAAAGGTCACAGGTCCGGTGGAATGCCCCCAGCAATGAAGGTCAAATTCACAGGCGTCAACGAATCCGAGCCTAATACCTACCGGGTGGATCGGATGAGAGGCAGCTTCAACCGCTTTCAGGCGCTCTGCTCCATTGAGTACCTGGCACGCATGTATGCGGTGGTGTTCCGCCGGGCAAAGATCCTACTCGGAGAACCATTGATTTCAGAACCCTTTGGAGAAGACAACTTAGAAAAGTACGAAACGGGCCTTCTGAGAGACTTCAAGGATCACATGAAGGAGGGTACGACGACGCTTGCGAATATTCCCGACTTTTTATCGAAGCCATTGGTTGACAAAGAGGTCAAAGAGAGTATGGATGCATGGAATGCGAATTACCCGGCCGCAACCAATGATCAAAAGAATGCTGCGGTGTTGTCTTATACCCGACAGGCACAGGAGAAGTATGCAAAAAGGCAGGGCATCTTTGCTCGGGACATTCACCCGTTTCTGCGCGGCAAGTGCCTCGAGACCAACATGGTCGACGTCGAAAAGCCGGCGCACAACGCCGCGGTCTTCCGGGTTAGCCGCAGCACGGGCGACAACTACGCATTTGCGGCGCTCGAGCATGCCATGGCCAAGATGGGCCTCACCGACTGGCGCCCCGACGGCGTCGTTCTCGGCAAGGACCACGCCGGGCCGGACGACGAGTCGGACCACTCATACGACTCGCGGCTCGGGCAGCTCTTCAACGTTGTCGTCCAGGGGCCGGCGATCTGCACCAACTTTGTTGGAGATTTCAAGCTGGCGCCAATGGTCGGAGATCGCGTCTTCGTGCTCGTCTTATGCGACGTCATATTCGACAAGAAAGCGTTCGATGCAACAGAGCACCCGAGGAGGTTCGCCGCCGACTTCGAGGACGTCATCGAGAACATCCTCGAGGCAGCCAAGGAGGAGCGCGAGAAAGCGCTCAACGACTTTGTTCCCAGACAGTGGAAACAACTCGCGGAGGAGGCTTTCAAGCAGAAAGCTGGGACTCGAGACATGCTTTGCAACTTCCGCATCAAGGTGTCCACCTCGGCAGAGATGATCAACTACTCCGGGGTCAATGCGGAGAAGGTAGATGCGATGGCGATTGCGGGGACAGATGATCGTTACAAGATTCCCGAGGATCAGCGCATGGGGCTCAAGCTCGGCTCGACGATGGGAGAATACATTGTAGGAGGATGGTGCATGGGCACCGTGCTCGACTCGGCCGCCTCGCGTGCGGCGCTCCCCGGCATGTTCTCCTCGAAGAACGACGTCTCTAGCTACGCCCTCAACGTGGCCGTGAACGTAGAGTGGTGGTCCGGCGATCGTCTCTACCGTAACTACTGTGACATCGAGAAGCAGCTGGTCGGACGGCACANTAAACCGACNGAGGACAAATACACGCTCNNATGGAGCTACAAGGCGNNTGAACGCANGGATGACGACTTTAAGTGATATATATCGATTCTTACGTTCTTGGTACCCGTTGGCGCCTCGGTGCAAACATGGCCCGATGTAGACACTCCTAACGCCCCCCCCCACGTTATGGGTGAGTAATTCATAAAGTCACCGTGATTTTACAATAGTGCAAGAGGATCACGGTCTCAGAGTATACACGTCGCGCGCGCTAACAGCTCGCGGCCAACCGAGGGCAAAGTCCTTGCAGAAACCAAGCTCTCACTACAGCCACCAGCTTTCACAATGTACGGGGGGACGCAACGTCAATTTCAGTCCTACCAGGGTCCCACCGATCCCATGCTCAAGTCGTCTGAGCTCGAGGGCTACCAACCCGTGAGCCGGATCGGCGAGGTCGTGGTCAACGCTTTCAGTGAGCCTTGTAAACTTGATTGATTGCACGACCCCCACACTCCTTCCGTCTGAAGACAACCTTGATCCAAATTCAAGGGGGCTACTGGGGTGGCTACACTGTGACATCTTCCTGGATATGCACACACACCCATTGACCTCTCTCGTCCTTCTCCCCGCTCGCAGTTGATCACTACGAGTTCGCCCACCTCGACGAGTCGGGCATCGACACGAAAAAAATGACGGGTATTGCCGGGAACGCAGATAACAAGATAGTCGAGCACCGACCGATGTTCCACGAGTGGGCGACCGTGCTCCCTGGGATGATCTGCCTCTCCCGCAAGGCGCGCAACCAAACGTTCCGCAACTACGTTGCCGCCGAGACCGCCAGCCCCGTCATCTCCTGCGCCGCCTGTCTCCCCAGGGAGGATGAGAAGCAGTGGTTCTTCGCCGGCATTGCGCGCAGCAAGTCCATTCGACCAGTCGACGACGGCATCGGTCCGTCGACGGACGAATTCTTCACCGTCGCCATCGGCGGTATGGCCACGCTGCTCAATAACAGCTCCGACGTCGTGTACCCTGGCGACGTGCTGGAGTGGACCTTCTACTCGGAGAAGGTCAACAGTGGCACCTCTGGTAACGTGAACAAGCGTATGAAGACTGGCCCACGCAGGTTTGGCATCAAGGTCGCCGACGCGCTCAGTGAGCGGGTCATCGGCCGCGCACTCAGCTTTGCAAAGCCCGGGGAGTAAGCAGAAGAACTCGAATATAATAATCGTGCATGCACACTGTAATCTCCGCCATCAACTCTGACGCTTCCGTTGTTGCCCCGCGTCTCAGGATGTTTGATCTCCTCATTCGCGCGTGCTGAGGCTTCGATCTCCGATCGATTTATAATGATCTTGAATCCCCCGGACGGGGGGAGAGACAGCTCCTATGTCTGAGCTATGGGAGGAGTGGTGGTTCGGGGAGGGAGCATGTGTGTCGTTAGAACGAGAGAATCGTGTGTGTGCGAACGAGCAAGGAAGCGAACAATTTCCGATGGCCCACTCGCCACCGGCACCGGGGACACTGGTAAGACATTCCCGTAAAATAGTAAGATTTAACGCGAAGGGGGACGGTTGGGCTGTCCGAGCAAGTGCGGACGAAAACAGCACTCCTCCCCATGCGCGAGGTTATACGTCTCTGGGGAGCCCGTGCGTTCGCTGTCTCCCATTCTGTCGACATCGGCGCGGCCACCGATGACATGCTTCACCCAGGTAAGGAGGCCACTCACCAGCCTGACGGCGGTGGAAGTGCTCACCAAGGAGATTGGCGAGCTCGAAATAGAGAATGCTCGCCTTGTATGGGGATATTGTGTTTCAAGAAAGCCGACCACATATCTATCTGATGGTCGTCCTCGGAGCTGCAGCCGCCCCCCGTTGGGAGAAAGATGCACTTGCTGTTGCGGTACAGGTTGCACCGCGTGCAGCCTAGCTTCATGCAATGAGTAGTACCTTTGCACGTCCTTTCTGCGAGGTAGCAGCTGTAGGCGGGAAGCTCGTTCGGGACGTAAGGGAAGTGCGGAGAAGATGGATGGAAATTGTACAGTTTGAATAGTCGGCAAACCATCGAAGGAAATGAGGGGCTTGTGACGTTGATTAAGCGTTGCCAGTGGTGGTCAAACACGTCATGTAAGAGTTCGTGAACCCTCACAACGATCTCGGCCTCTAGGTGATCGTGATCCGCGTAGGGGCGTTCGTTAAGGCCGTGTCTAGAATTATTGGCGTATGCGCTCAGTACTTGGTTGATCCAAGCTCGAGGGTCGCACCCTTGCAAGCGAATGGGGAAGACCGCTTGTCGCCAGCCCTGAGGGGTCCAGCCGAGTTTTCCCCAGCTCTTGAAGAAACCCACCGCGCCACACCTTTCCATAAACTCGGGGTAACCTCCCGCAAAGTCAATATACACGACCACCGATCTTCCGTTGCGCTCCTGCTGAGTTACCAAGGCCATTGGCCTGAGGAGTGGGGCCGATGGAGTTGCCTTTTGCACAATGCGCTTGTCTTTGCTCACCGATTGGAGGATTTCGTTAAATACGGTCATTTCCGCGAGCGCCTCGACAAAGTTCTTGATTTCAACTCTGCCTTGAGCCGGCACCATACGACGTGCGTGTGCTTCGGGAGGGAGGGTGGGCTCTCTTCACCGCACCCGCACCCTAGCGAAGTTGAAGCGTCCTGGGTATCCACTCCCCATGACGCTTCGGAGTTGCAGGCGCGTCGAGGTCTTGGCTTGGGAAATTCGCATTGTCCTACCGCCACACACAACGCACGACCATGTCTCATTGCAAACACGATTTGCAAACCCGGCACCACCACCATTCTGGTACCAGAAAGCGACGCGTAGCGTGCGAGTCTTCCTCTTCGGAGGAAGAGTCGGAAGACTCCGATGAGGAGTCTTCGCAGGAAGAGGACGAATTCGTCCTGGAAAGGGGCGCCTTCATGACAGACACCGGCACCGACAAAGCGGTGTGGGACAAAGCTTGCGCCATGGTTGAGCTTTCCGAGTATGGCGCGCGCAACTTACAGTGGCCTTTTGACCACGAAAATCCAGACTCTGACTGCGAGGGTCAGTACGTGTACAGCACGGCTCAGCGCATGATGAGCATGCTCGCGTTCATCGTCCCTACAACCACGTCCTCAAAGTGGAACCCCGCCTTCGTCAATGTGCTCCAAAGCGCGCACTCGGCCAGGATTGAGCCCGTCTCAAATATGCAAAAGGAGATTGTTCGCCAGACAGGCGGGCGTTGTCAGATCTGCGGGACCAAAGAACATTCCTGCCCCTGGGTGATCCACCTTTGCGGAAACAAGACACGTGGCACGTACAACGCCCGCAAGTGGAAGAATGTAGATGAGTGGCCCCGGCTGTTCGACGAGTTTCTCCCAGAATATGCAAGCGTGACGAAAGACGGATGGCGACCACCGTCCAACAAGGTACCAGACGAATACCTCGGAGCTTACGCCGTGGGCAAGGATTGCTACCGTAAGCTGCTGCTTGCGTTTGTGGGTCAGAACCTGGTGATGGAAATGATCTACAGTTCATGGACGTTCATCTCCAAGCTTGCCTACGATCCGGGCTACAAGGAAGCTCCGTCCGTGACCGACGAGCGTATCCAGACGCTAATCAAGACAATCGATGACTTACAAGCGTGCGCGGCCTCGGATTTTCCGCGCGTTCCGGAGTTACCCTATGAGCCAAGCTACTGGAAGAAGATTGGCGATCACATCAACAAGCTAGCCAAGGACGACCCGCTCAAGGCCCTCGAGATTGGCGGGATGCGCGCGCGAGAGATTCTGAAACTCGGCGAGCAAGAAGAGGAATCGTTGTCGAGCGATGAAGACGATGAAGAGGGTGCTGTCCCACACACATCTCGTCGGCGTGATGAGCGTCAACAGAACGATCTACACGCCGATCGCACCCGCAGGCGCCAGCCTGCTCGCGCTTCTACATCCGCTCCCGGGGTAAAGCGCAAGAATCCGTCTTCAGACTGGACCGCTAGAAGCCGCCGCCGCTCCACGCCCCGCCGCGCAGCGGCTGCAGCTGGCGCTGACCGGCTGCACATGAGAGTGATCGAGGAAGATGAAGAGGACGAAGGGGAGATGCAGGAGGCCATAGAGGCGAGCGCGCTTGAAGAGGCAAAACGCCAATCTATGTGCACAACGGAGCCCGAGCAAGCCGGGAGCTCCCGAGACCCACTTCCCTGTCCGCCGCCGACTGTCCCACATCATCATCACCAACAGCATGTGCGAGGCGACCAAAGACCCATAGCCGGTGCCTCAGATGGTGCGGGGCGGTTGAGGTCTATGATGGAAGCCCCGAACGATTCGTCGTCGAGGCTTCTGCGCGGCTATGAAACGACCATCTCAGAGGCCATAGACCTCGTCGGATACCTCCACCGTTCGGGCGCCGCAAACTGGGCGGCGGTGGCGGGGCGGATTGTTGTCACGCTGCAGGATCTCGTCGAGAAAAACCAGAAGCTGCGTTCTCGATAATCCTGCAAGCGTCAGGCAGATGACCGACGAGGAGCTGGAGTTTCACCGGCTCAACGACGGGCTCTGGTGTTGTGATTGCGATTAGAAAAACCGATTGAGTGGCTTTGGAGCCCCGGGATGGCAGATACTGTCCCATACCTTAGTGAGGGGCGTCACGCGGACAATTCTGGCCAGCTGGCCAAAACCAACTGAACCCTGCTACGGTGCCAGTGTGGACGCGGGGCAACAGCTACGCGACTGTCTAATTCGGATTCATGCGCTGCCCATCGACGGATGGGGCCAGGTCCGGTCGGCTGGGGGAATGCCAATCCTATGAGCCACGTCGGCGCTTGTGCGGACATGTTTGAACGAGGGGCTTGGGAGCCCTGGGGTGGCAAATCTGCTCTCCTCCTCTAGCTATCGTTAGACACTGAAGTCACGTAACGTCTCAAGTACATCGCTTTAGACCCAGATGACGAAAACGAGATCGGGAGCTTGCGCTTTCCCGGTTGATTCTCTTCCCTTTCCATCCGCAGCTCCGTACGAACGCGACAAAGGAGGGCCTCGTGGTCCTTTACGGCGTCGAGAATCGAGCACTTCTCTAGAGCGCTTAGCCACCTTTCAAACCACCTAAGCAAATCGAGCTGCGCCCCGCGATTGTAGCCTGTGCTTCCGAAGCCAAGCAGGAGCCCGGAGACGATTAAGCCCGAACAGGCAGACACGTACCTTCCAAGTAACTCAAACCGCCGCGTCCGTGCAAATGCGTCAATGTGCTGGCGGAGCGCATTCTTGGCCGCGCACGGGCACTCAGCCACACATGTTACGATCTCCTCTGGATGCTTCCCGTCCCAGAGATGCGGCATCGCGCTGCGCAGCCTCATAGTGGACAGGTAGCTGGCCAGCCTCGCGCGTCGTTTCTTCCGGGACGCGTCGACTGCGTTCGCGAGCTTGAGCAAGTCGGCGTCCGGGACGACACGGCGTGCCGTTTCACGAAGCGTTTTGCTCACTCCCCGCAGTAGCGTCAGTGCGACCGCCTGGGCCATCCCCGTGACACCATACACGACTGAAATGTCGACCGCGGCGCAGATGTTCACGATAAGATCGTCGGTGAGGAAAGGCAGCATAGCATAGCTTAAGGCCGCTATTGAGGTGATGCACACGTTGGTTGTTCCCCTCCCCATGGATAGCGCGATGACTCAGTTCCATTTTGGTACATCCGGGGCGCGGACGGCCGTGGCGCTCGTCGCAGCTCACGGCATGACGGATCTCGACTCGCCACATGCCTGGATTCCAGCGTACCTGGTCGCGTGGACTCCCATGCAATCTCGCGCGATCTCAATGGTCTTCGCCCTTGCCTCAATGGAGCACTTTGCGACCGACGTGGGCTATCTAGGGAGCATACTTTTACACACATGTGTCGGCGCCGTGACGGTAGCGCTCGGAACGCAGGCGGGACTGACCGCCATGGGGGTGTATCTCGTAGGTGTGCACGTCCCTAGCCACTATGCACGTTGCGCCGCACGGGGTCGCTTGAACGCACTGAGAATCGTCACAGTGAGCAGCGCGGTGGCTGTAGGACTGTCGGCGGCCATACCCCGGAGACTGACACTGACAGATGGGATGCAGCGGACTGTCATCGGTCATGTTCTCACGGAAGCGCAAATAGCACACACTAAAGGCGCTAAACATTTGGTATTCTGTGACTATGATAGTCATAGGAAGAAGTGCACACCATGGCGTCGTCGATCGTCAAGTTTGCACAGTCCCAGGGCTTTGGATCTCCTTTGGGCTCGGAAGCTGGCTGGAGGCAGCCGCTTGCGCTCCCGACTGGGCGGCCCGGCGCCGCTCGATCCGCCCGACAACCGCTGCAACCCAGCGGCTTGGCAACTCCCCCGGCAACAATCAGCACGACATCGGCCCGGCCAAAGCCGACGAATGTCGTCATTCCGTACTCGCGGACTGCACCGATGCAGATCGACGCAGGCGAGATTGTGATGGTAAATACTTCGATGGGGCGTATCATTCAGGATACCGCCATAAAAGTACCTATTGATCACGGACAGCGGATGCGAGTTGGCGTGGGAACAAACTCATTCGGCAGCGTCCGCACGCTCGAAGAGATCAACAGACGCTTATTCGAGGCGCGTCATGATAACAATCGCCTCGAATATGAGGCGCTGTCGTGGGTCCCTGACGGCGTATGCATTTCGTCGGAGGTCGACGGTCCGGAGTTTGAGGATCGTACACACTCCATCGTCAATGTGGGAGTGTACGGCCCTACGCCGCTGATTAACGACGACGAGCGCAGAGCGTTTTCGCAGAGCGAGCACAATATGGCGCGCATCTACGTGGCGCTGGCCTTTATGGAGGGAAAAGACGGGTACAAATACTGCAAGTTTGTCCGCTTTTCAACACATGATGTTGGAATGCACGAGGTGGAATCTAAACCTATACTTGGAGATGACAATATAAAAGTCCTTTTGTGGGGCTGGTGCATAGGCAGGCTCATGGATACTAACTTGGGCATGCGGTTCCAGAACTCGGGGCTTATTCACGTCAACATTTCTCCTCTGATTCAACCTTTTCATGGCGAAACAGTCGTCTCCGTCGAGCGCGATGGGCGATCAAATTCAATGTACCCACCGTTTAATGTAACTTATCAGAAGGAAGAGGACCTTCTAGTGATCCTCAAGAACCGCGTTGGGACGCGTGAGAGTTCATAGGGGGGGGGTGGAGATTCGGGGCAAAGCTGGACCCCTTAACCCTTACAAGACCAGAACTCAAACGAGTTCTGGCCATACAAAAGCTAAGGTACGCGATAGTATCTGCTATCGCTGGCGCCGTTCGG
>PAUB01000004.1 GCA_002713695.1 Opitutaceae bacterium | reverse complement strand
AACCTCCCTCCCTCGGCCCCGATCTCTGCGATCTCCCTGTCCCCGCCAGCGGACGCGGACTACTCGCCTGCGCATGACTGGCCCGAGCCGGAGGGGGTGGAGGAGTGCTACGGCTTTGCCGAAATGTGGGACGATATGTGCAATCGGGCGGCGCCCTCGAAGGTGTAAGTGAGTAACCCGTCCTAAACCACGTTTGTACTGTACAGGGTCGCTATAACTTACAAGTTGTATAGTATGGCTGTAAATTGTTAAAGTGTGTAACAAAAAGGCTCATGTTTGAGGGGGTGCTGGTGTTCTTTGCAGGGGTGATAGTGTTCGTGTGGTGCGCAAGACGCGTACTTTCCGTCGTTGCGGCACAGCAACGGGTTGTGTTACGGGACAACTACGAGGGGGGCACCCGCGTTGCCACACACATTACAAATTTATTACCATTCATGCGCAGAGCTTCAAAGGCGAAAGACAGTCCCAAGGAGGATACTCTGACTTTGCTCCCTGTGAGCCCTTAGCAGCTTCTAAGAGCTCACATAGCAGAGAGCGAGTTAATTATTGTGAAGTAAAAACCGTCGCCTGAACGGCGCTGTGCACAAAGTTGCTCGTCACGACTAGTGGTGGGGCGCTCGTGTTGTGGACGTTTAGCAGCGTGCAACACCCCGAGGACGACAGCTCGTAGCCGTTGGCTTGGTTGTTCTGGTACACATATGCACAGCACTCCGCCTCTGTGACCCCGCACGGCTCGTCGAAGACGCGGATGGCGGCCTCCAGTGAGTATGTGTGACCGGCCACCACGTTGCATGTGTAGACTTCAGGAAGTGGCACGTCGGGTGGGGCCAGAGGGGAGTGTGGCGACGGCGGAGGAGGCGGCTTTGGCGGAGGCAACGGTGGGAGATCCCAGTACTTGCGGAACGCAACGTTGACGCCATTGAGCCAGATCTGCCGGTCCGTACCCGTGAGAATGACCCGCACGTATCTCGCTCTGGCAAGCTCATAGTACCGGGCCGGGGGGTCGAGCGGGTCGCTGCATCGGTGCTTGTACGTCTCGAGTCCGTCCGTGTACCAATTTACCACCTGTCGGGTTTGCGGGAGACACTGTTCTGAGAGCAGCCGGTGGCCCTCGTCACGCAGCTCAATGGTGTACCCAGAGGATCGCGATTGGGTGTAGGCGTAGAAAAGGAGGTGTCCGTAAAGAGGGTCCTTTGGAAGGTGAAACTCAATGTAGAATGGGTAGTGACCACCCGGGACGTTGTCTAAGTGAAGCTCCATCCAGGGCTGTTCCGAATTGACGCTCATGGTGCTACATCTCCTGTAGCCGTCCAGGCAGGTCGCGGTGGACGCTCCGGTGCGACATGGCAAGGGTGCAGGGCTCTCCCCGTCGGGCATAGTGAGCCCACAGCTGGCAAACCGCGTCGCCGGCGTGAGACGCATCCCGGCGACCATCTCGTCGTGCACGTTCTGTGGGGCAAGCAGCCCGATGTCTTCGACTCGTGTGCGCCCCTGGTCGAATGTCCCGTAGACAGCTGCGAGTTTCCGTTTCGGGCTGCCGTCCGCGAGCACGTCAAGGGAGATCTCTGGTACAAAGTAGGTCGATAGTGTGACCCCCTCGATTGTGACATAAACTTCGGCAATCTCCTCAAATTCGGCAGGTGGGAATGGAGGTTCAGGGGGGAGAGGGGGTGGTGGCGGGGGAGGGGGTGGAGACGGGAGATCCGGAGGCGGAGGCGAGGGAATAAAGTCTGGAAGCAGATACTGGACTGAGAGCTCCTTCGCGAGGTGCGCACAGCGTGATTCTGCTGAAATCAGATATACGCTGTCACATGTTACAGCTTGCAATTCATCGATCCGTCCGTCAAGCTGCGCTGCCGTGAGTGCAATGGGCGGAAGCGGAGGGCGGTGTGGCGAAGGAGGATGTGGAGGTTCTGGTGGCGGACTCTTTGGTGGAGGAGTCGGCGGGGGGCTAAAGTAATCAAACCGGCCAATGAAGTGCAGCTCGTCGTACTGATCCGGCTTGCTCTGGAGCTCGTAGATCTGATCTGAGCACTTGCCCGTGTTAGAAAAGAACTTGGTCGTGGAGTGAACATTTAGAAATTCTATTCCTCTGTACAGCCTGAATGCGTCGGTGTTACCCGTGCAGGCAATGGCGTGTGGCACACTGTTTGCAGCAAGCAAGTCGGAGCAGCGCGATCGGAAAAGTGCGACTCGGCCTTCTGTGTACGTGGACCATGTGACGGCACCGCCCTCGTTGGCGTACGTGCTTGCCAAGACGGAGCGCGTCGTAGCGAAGAGTTTTCGGTCTCTGCGTCCCGTACAGCGCCATGCGTCCTTTGCGGCGTGTCCTTCGCCAGCCGTGAGCTTACTCTCATCGCCCAGGCACGTCTTCGAAAGTGCTGGTAGCACATTCACGGGCGCCGTTCCGAGTTCGAAGATCGACTCACTACTCCTTTGGATAGCCCCGTCCGTGAGCGAAGGTTGCAGCTTCAAGGCCGTGGACGATGCCCGGGCGACCCCGGCCATTAATGCGGTCATCCAGACGCTCACGGGCTCGGCTCCCTCGGTCGGGGTATACATCTGACGGTCCATGGAACATCGTTGCTGCGGAAGATGGGCACAGGGTGCGTCTGGCCACGCCTTGAGATCCAGTAGCCTGTGTATGCCCGGAAGCACTTCCGGATCGTCACTGGATGTCACCTGTGTAACAACGTGGAAGAGCGAGGGGGGGGGGTGTATGGGCGAGCGGCAACCCTAGAAAAAGACGACGAGGTGAGACTCTCAGGTTCTAATGCCAGCAAGACTTGCGTAAACATACTGAATGAGCGACGAGCTCCGGTAGGTAGGCGGGTTCCCAGCATCGCAATGTCCGCCCAAGCCACAGCCGCTGAAGTGAGGCCGCTCGAAGTCGGAATCTCCCAACGCCGAGGCCGGAACGTACATGTCGTACCGTCGCATCGTTGCCCGCGAAGTGTCCCGTATGATTGCATTGTAGGGCCAAGGCTGGGGATTCCCCACGGCTTCTTCGATTGTGTATTCAAACTCAGGGTCACAGATCCTATCTCTGTAGAAGGCGTAGAATGAAAACGTCTCTCGTTCGCCCCGGAGACTTTTCAGTGCAATCTCCTCGTCTTGGGTGTGTGGATCGGTGCTGACTATGGGCGTCGTGTCCTCCACAACGTCCTCCGCAAAGCCCGCCCCGGAACGTGTTGCGGTGTCTCTGAACTGCCTGAGCGAGCCCCATAGCCGGAGCGGAGCGGTCTCGTATGGCTCAACCACGTGTCCGAACGAGTCCACGGGGTCGTAGATCTTACTGTCCTGCAAAGACAGACACGCGAAGACCGCTCATACATACATGCTTGTGGTGTANAAACGNTCTTGGGNGGNGACGTACCCGGCGCCACATCCATGTCGGGACGGGATTGCGGAAGGAGCTCGGCTCCTCGCANGTCTCTTTCCAAAGAGTGGACGGCGAGAGGTTCCAGGTNCCCCCGGTCTCCTTCTGGTAGCTCTGTTGGTAGATCAGTGTCGCGAGNAGCCATAGATTGCGATCGTGCTGCCCGCCAAACTCAGNGGGGTTGTTTCCCCGCGCCGCTTCGGGAGCATTGCTCCCCGCCGCGGCGTTGGCNGGNTCGGACATGAATTCCATGAAACACCTGGGCANACAGGGNGAGCTGGACGACCGGGAGATTGTGNGATATTTTGAGACTGCACTCACTTGCACCCGAAGCGCCATTGCCCCGTGAAGCGAGACTGAACCATGCGTGCCGATATTGAATCCTTGTCTTTCCACGCCTCCGTCGCCAGGAAGGCAGCGGAGAAGGAGTATCGCGTGGGACTGTATCTGCGAGGCCGCGGTAAACCGTGTGTGTGTCAGGAAGCGTCCGATGGACGCCACCCGATGAGAGGCGGGAGACTTACATTGGACCGTAGCCCTGCTCGCTAGGGGACGTGCCGGCTGCGACGACCGAGCCGAACGACATGGACGCCACATACTTGAGCTGTGGAAAGCACTCGCCCAGCTTTTCCTCGACGATTTCCTGAGGTTAGTCTCAGGTTTAGAAGAGAGAGAGAGCCCTGCTACCCTAGGGAGGGGCATATTTTCGAGTAGCTCACGACTTACAAAGCCGTCTGGATCTGCATCGGCGTATTGCTCGAGCCGCGTCCTTTCGGTGCGGGGTGGAGGCGGAGGCGGAGCGGCCCTCCAGTCCCATTCCACCTTGGGCAGGTCCCAGCTCAATGTCTGTATAAAGGTGGAGAACTTACCCTCCTCGGGTGGGACACCACAGAAGGACTCAAAATAGTGGAAGATACAGACAATCTGCGAGCGAGGAAATAGGGCGTCAGAGTGACGTATGTGTCCCGATCAATCCCGAGTGTGCTGTGGCGCACAATGATCTCGTCGATGTCCATCGTGTCCCAGAGCGCTGAGTCGCAGATATTCTTGGCCGATTGTGTCCAAACGTCGTTGCTCGACTCGAGCTGGAGCCGGTCGAAGGCGGCGTTGAGCGTTGGTGGGACGGCATCGAAAGTACTGCGTTCGCAAAAACACACACAGAGGCTTAATAATAATAATAGCTTCACCAAAGGGCAAATCGATGGCCATGTGTGTGTACTTCCCGACAATGCTGAAAAAGTCCTGCTCCAGCTCCTCTTTGTTGGGCACCTCAAAGAGCTTCTGGTAACGATTGTATCTCGACGTATCTCCATGCATGCAGATCGACTTCTGCCGCGCGAAAAAGCACTGTCGCGACTCACGGGTGTCGGCCCGATAGCCACAGCCCAGCATCCACTCCAGATTGTCTCCGCCCCAGGCGTGCTCACACCGGTACACGTTCTCGCCCACCGTCAGGCAGACTCGACCAAGGTTGCATCCAAACCATCCGCAAATGACACCCTCGATAATCTCCATAGCCCAATTGACTTGGTACTCGGACCACTGGAGGACGACGTCGGTAATCTTATCCACGATCAGACCGAAGATGTTACCACCCTTGCACTCTGCACGACGGGTCAACGGGGCTCAGAAAGTGGTATGTGGTCTATACACACGCAATGGGGCGGCTTACTCATCTGGTCGGTGGGGAGATGATCGACCCAGGCCTGCACACAAAACGACGAATCGTGAGATTGTAGTACGAGGCCAATGCAATGGTGTGGTTGCTTACCGGTTTAATTAACATGAGTACGTTGCACACGCAGCCCACTGGCCCCGACGGACCAAAGCAGCTCAAGAAGAGGCGGATCGCGATCGTCATGTCGTGGAAGAAGGCCCGTAAGAAGTCGTTGGCGGTGGTGGCGATGTTGTTTGGGCATACACTAGATGAGCGGGAGTGCACTGTCAGGTCCATCGGTGTGGGCTTGGGAGATTCAAATCTCAGTGGCGGCTCACGGCTTGCACATGGCACACGCCTCGGGCGGAGGCAGCCCCCCCGGACGGCCCTTCTCGCGGAAGCTTGAGCACATATTCTCGCAGACATTCGGATCACCACATGTGACAAGCGGGTAGGAGACCCCGGCGACCGTGTGGGGCTCGACGAGGGTGCGCGGGTAGAGTATTGAGCTCGAAGCCAGTGCAGTGTCCCGAAAGTCGTGCCCCGTGCGCTCTACAGTGGTGCCGCAGAGGAGCGCGGCCCAACCTGTGAAGCCCGTGCTGCAACACATACAACAAGTGCGGTGAGTGAAGGCATAATGGGGGGTTGTTTGTAGTTTCTCACCATCCCACGATGCCCATCATGACGGCGGAAGAGCCCGGAGTGCCGCACCCGCTGTGCTGGTAGTCGTACCTGATGTCCCTGTCAACGACGCGCGCGGTTGGCGTCAGATGGAGTTGCGGGGCATGACCGGATATCTAGGGAGGTCCAGCGGCTGGCTGCTGAGGCCGGCACGAAATCCCCCCAGATCGCTAGTATGGAAGAGGTCGTGCCCGTCGCGGCGGCAACGTTTGTGCAACCACCGACATGGAAGGGATAGAATCGACCATCGAGCAGACTCGGGACGAGACGGAGCTGGATCTGCTCCTGAGCCAGACCACCCACCCCGTGCTTCTCCAGTTCTCCTCCCATGCCTGCCCCCGGTGCCCTGCGTTTGCCGAGGCTGTTGCAACCGATGCCAAGAGCTATTCCTTTGAGCATCGGCTAGTCATTGTGACCGAAGCACCAGAGCTCGTCGAGAGATTTCAGATTTCCAGGCTACCGGCATTCACCATCCTCCCTCCCACCAGTGCCGGGGCCACGGCTGAACATCAAGTATTCCAAAGCGCGTCGATCGAGAACGTCAGGGAAGCTGTGCGCGCATGCTGTGTGCCTCGGTTTGGTCTAGATTCGGATTTCTAGCAACGCACATGCAAGTTCCAAGCCATTCGGAAGTGGTGTTACTGTTCTGCACATCCCAGACGTCGCCCCCGGGCTGGTTGTAAAAGTTGCTCGCAAAGTTGCTTGTGTTCGTAAGGTCGTAAAATTTGGCGTTCTTCACACATACGTACGAGTCACCTGCGAGCGCAACAAGGACACGCAGTGTGAGATCAGGGAGATTGCAATGGCGCACGTAGGGGAGACGTACCGTGCACGGGGTGCTCCCCACAGCGTGTATGACAGTCTGAATTGGTGTTGCAGTGCACCATGAAGCCCTTGCGGTGGATCGGTCTTCCCTCATCGTCGAGCCCAGGAGTGTACCGCCCGTAGATCGACTCACGGTGCGCCTTGCGACAGCTCACCGAGTTCCGAATCACACGGGGGTAGGTGACGTCGTTGTTGATGAGCGTCTCGTGAATCTCCGGGTAGATCTCGTCAGGAGTCGGAACTCCACCATTATTGACATTTGCACCATGGCGTTTGATCATGTCGTTTCCCTGGTCGCTCACCCTCACGGCGGCGTTGATGCCTCCAACGGGGAGCCCCGCGGAACACCGCCAGGTGTTCACCAGCGCCCGGGCCAATGGAGATGTGCAAGTAGCTCTACAGGTGTCGCATTCCATGTAACAGCTTGTATTGCGGCGGATAATCTCGGCGCGACAGCCCTGCTCGGTGGTGTACTCCGGCTGCAGCACGGTGGGAAACACGGGTCGGTTTGAAGTACCAAGCTGGTCCAAACCGGGAATGCGTTACCGTTACACGGCTGCGGAAGAATTGCGACCCGCAGAGGTCGCGATCCGGGCGCAGCCAGTATGCAAGCTCGTATACTCCCGCCCGCTGCGTCCGTGTCGAGTTTGACGAACAGGGCAATATCGTGTTGAACGCGGACTTGCAGACGGGGCCAATCTCCAGAAGCTTCTTCTGGTGCTCCGCGACGGCCGCGTTTGGCGACACATCGACGTCCCAATAGCTACAGTAATCATAGGGTCGCGTCGACTTGGTGTCGTAGCCTTGACACTTTTGCCCGTCGAGCGCAGTCCAGGGGTCCGGGGCCTGCGCGTGGGTTGGTCGGTCAGAGCCGCGAACATGAGCGTTGGGGGGGGTATCGGGTGTATGGCACACCTCGTTCGCTGGAAGCCCACACGTCCGGGTGCGTTCGCTCACGCAACCGTCAATCTCGACTAGGAGCTCAATAATGCGCTTGTCGAACCTCGTGACCTCTTCCCGGAGATTCGAGATGAACGCTTCCAGTGTAACTTGCTTGGGAGGTGCCGGGGACGCGCCCACGTAGTCCAGTTGGGGCGTCAGCGGCCAGGGAGGAGGTGGTGGCGGGGGCAGGGGAGCAGGCCTGCGAGCATACAGTGGCATGTGGCAGTGAGAACGGTGGATAGTTTTGGGTGTTTGAGTAGAGCGGTGTGTACGGCAGGCCAAAACGCTGGCTCTTCACGATCTCATTCTCCGTCCAGTCGGCCAGCTCTGTGTAACGCGCTGAGCGCTCTCGGGCGTCGGCCAGCTCGGCAAGCTCGTTCTGCAAAACCATGTCCCGGGCGTGGTTTTCTTGTAACACGAGGCTGTTGTGGCAGTTGATCGTAGCGCGTCGAATCTCCGGGTTGGGGTTGAGAGCCACGTTATACTTGAGTGAGATGTTGAGGTCGTCTGTCAGGATCCGACCCGCGGCCTGCGAAAAAGGGCGAGAAACCACGACTTGGTGACTGACGGTCAAAGCAACACGGGGCGCGGGAGGCGCACCGTCATCTCCTCGAACAAGATCCGGCGGTTGTCGGGCACCACAACAACTACAAGACATTTAGGTTCCCAGTCCACCTCGAGCACCCGGAACTCGCCCTCGACGATGGTCTCTCCGCAGTACTCGTTCTTCTGAATCAAAGGGACGGCGCGCCCCGGCATCGCAAGTGGACATCCCACCTTTTCGGGGTCGACAAAGTAATTGACGGTGCCCCGGGAGTTGGTGTTTCCGGAGCTGATTGGGTCCCCGCTGGTGGCCTCGGGGCATGCAAACTCGCTGAGATAGACGGCCTCGATGTAGGGATCGTCGTAGAAGTTCTGCACATTGGCAAAATTGAATGAGGGGTGGGGGTGGCATTAGCCTCTATACATCAGGTGAGTATGCCGGCAAGAGACAAGGTACAGTGCTACAGACGGTGTGAGTCGAACTGGCGTACGTATCTCCCGCTGCGCTCGATGGTCGCCGAATGAACCAGGATGGCCGTCCCCTCTTGCCGCAGCGCCGGGAGATCGACCGTGATGTCGTGCCAGATGAGACGTGAGTAACGGTCGGTTCCCAGAGGGGGCACTCCGGGCAGCGGCGGGGGGAAGTTGGGCGGCGGCGGGCCGTTGGGAGGCGCGGGAGGCGGAAGCGGTGGCGGTGGCGGTGGCGGGGACGGCGAAGGCGACGGGGGCGGTGCCGGGGGCGGCGGGTGTGTGGGTGGGGAGGAAGGCGGTGGAATCCCCGGGGGTGACGCTGGAGGCAGGGGTGGAGGGGCGGGCGGGGACGGGAGGCCGGGGGGCAAGGGCGGAGGCGGGGGCGGAGACGGGGAGGCGGGAGGCAGATAGCTTGCACTGTGGAGAGCACACACCCCAGTTGCCCTGACGATCTGCGAACACGCGGGAAAACGCTTTTGGTCAGACGGCCACGAAGACCGGTTCGAATCACCGGGCTCGAGTAGAAGCGCACCGGAAACGGCGGACTCGGAGGAGGACTCGGAGGAGGCGGAGGAGTCGGCCTTGGAGGGGGTGTCGGAGGAGTCGGAGGATCTTCCGGAGGACTAGGAGGCGGCGTCGGCGCTTTCATGTAGGCAAACTGAAAGGCGACGGGGAGGAGGACCGATGAGAGGGGGGGGGGCGTAGGCTGGAAAGCAAAGTGTGCAAAGCACGCACCTTGGGGCCGCAGTAGCAGAAGACGTTGGTCGCCCCGGCGATGGCATTGTTGTTCACTTCGAAGGAGGAGTAGCCAAAGCGGCCGACCTGGATACGGTGAAGAGGGAGTGGGATCAACGAGATGTAATCTTGCAATGTCTCATGTTTGAGGGTGGAGGAGGGGGTCGCACCTGGTGGCACCGCATCGCGCAGTCGCCGTCCGACGGCGCCGGGGAGTGGACCAGCAAGTCGAGGGTCCCGGTCCCATCAAAGTCGCCGATGAGCAGCTGCTGGGCCGACGGGAGGATCTCGTTGCCTCTGGTATACCCTGGGTTGGCCGAGAAGCGGGATCCGGTGTTGGACGGGTCGGTGGAAGTTTGCAGCTTGCGAAGCTTATGGTATCGGTCTAGGTTTCGGCTTGTTCCGTTGACGATGGCCATCATTCGGCGTGCCTGGGCGTCGTCCGTGTACCGGGGAGCGTTACCGTCGGGATCAATGCGATGCGAGAGGTCGCCTTCCTGGGGGCCCCCATCGTATCTGGATAATCGACCCGCACCTTGCGCTCCTCCCCGTTGGGCCCCTCGCAGAATGCCACCCTGCCATCTGGATAATCTCGATTCGAGATTGGCCGATGGATCTTCCGCGATCTCTTCGGCGTGCCGTTGCCTCTGCTGCTCTTTCTGCGACGGAGGCTTCGAGCCACTCGATGCATCGTAAGGGGGATAAACTGGCCTATTGTCGCCGTCTACCAACTGAGACATGATGTGTTTGATGTGCCGTGCTGCACTCTCAGGGGTGCTGAAGGCGGCCCTCCTAGAGTGCTCTATCATCTCGAGGTTCGCCCTTCTCTTGAAGTCCTCGTTTAACATCGCGACCGTCTGGTTGCACGTGTCAATGACGCCCCGCTTGATATGAGGGGGAACCAGCCGATCCGGCTGGCTGATCAAGTGGTGCATATCGGAGCAAATGAAATGAGTGGTCCCATTCTTGCCGTGGTCGTCAAAATGCTTGTGGGAGCTGGCGGGATTGTAGAATCCTCGACCCGAATGTGCTTCCATTGTGCGCAGCAACATGTTGTGGTCTTCATCGAGTCCCAGACGGCGGCGGTCCCAAGACGGCCATTCACCCAGACTAAACCCAGTATTGGGGTTTGAAATTAGTTGCGCTTCACGCCACGACATAATTGTGTTGCGTTTGAGCGGGTGGATGACGCACATCCCGTATGACTCGATTCCATGTTTATCTGATCCTTCGTTGCCGTGGCCGTTATAAGGGTCTGAGCAATCTCGCGTGGCCAGCGCCCATCTGGAATTCTCGATATATTTTATGATCCCACAGTACTCATTATCTACATCTGTGAGGTCGCCATTGAAGACGCGGTCGTTGTCGCAGGTACCGATACCGTATCCCGTCCCTCCACAGTCGTTGTATGTCTGGGCGGGCCAGTCATGCCCCGCTGTGTCAAAGTGGTAGGGGTCCCACATTCCGTGGAGTGGCTTCGGACCCATCCACGCCCATTCAGCAGTGCTGCTCGTCGAGCTGGAGGAACGCGAGCAGGGAAATTTGTATCTTTCTCCCTCGCACGCGGTGGCACTGTCTGCAAGTTTATCAGATGTACAGCTGCCGCCGATGTTGATAAAGCACATTCCCGCCTCCGCTCCCACCTGATGAAGAATCGTATCTTGGTGCCTGTTTAGTCCAATTGCAAACTCCTCACGGTTTGTCACGACCACGGGACGCGATGAAATCATTGATTCGAACTGCACTTTGTTGAAGTACATTGCGGGAGACACATAGCCAGTGTTTGCATTGTCAACAAAGATTGTATCGTCTTGATTGTAGAAGTATCCTGGTGTGCATCGTAGATGCTCTGCTACGTTTCTCTGCACCTGCCCCTCATAATACTCTTGGGTGCACGGGATTGGGCCAGTTGTGCACTGCTCGGCCAGCTTGTACCATCTTCTGCCTATGTATAAGCAGTTAATGTCAATCGTGGTGGCCTTATAGGTGGGAGGGTTGCCCGTCCAGCAATATTGACGAGCCGAACTCCCGTCGGTTTTGGTCACGCCATTGACAGTCGGCCACTTGACCGTGGCGTGGTAGTACCATCCGGCGGGACCCGGGGGTGGGGAGGGCGAGGGTGGTGGTGGATTTGGGGGCGGAGGGCCCGGCGGGGGAGGCGAAGGGGGTGGAGGGAGGGGCGACGGAGAGGGCGATATGGGGCTTGGCGGGGGTGGGTTTGGTGGAGGTGGGGGCGGAGGGGGTTCTGGCGAGCCCGGGGGGCTCGGGAAGATGAGCTGGACGGCACCGTCCTGTGAGCTGTAGCTCACTTTGACCGTCTCGGGGATTATCGCCCCGAAGTTGCCGGAGGCTTGCGTGCGCGTCGTGCCCCGATAGATGCGAATGTAACTGTAAGCTGAGATTGTGATCACATCATAGTACCCGTCCCGGTTGATGTCGTTGATCGAAATCCCCGTCGTCGACTCGTCGGCGTGCCCAAAGCTGTGTGTTTGGATGCCAAACGTGGAGTCGTGGCAACTCGAATAGGCGTGTTGGTACGAGTCTCCAAGTGTCTTGTAGGCCGCGGTTTGAGTCCCGGGACACCACTCGTCGCTCATCCAGTGCATTGCCTCCCCACCGGGGGACAATGGCGCAGGGGGGGGGCCAGGCGGAGCATTGCCGATCGAACTGGTGGAATCAGATGTCGACGTATAGTATTCCTCACAGCCACGCTTGCAGGCGGTGCATGCGTCTGACGAGGCACCCATTATCGTGCAGATGGTGGGTGAGCAGCAGAACACTTGACAGTCTTCCTTGTTGGTGTGGTCCAGGTGATGTGAACCTAGTGAATCGTACAGCGGGCCCCGGTGATCGACGCAAGCCCCTTTGTATTGATTCCATGCCGTGTTGCATGCAGCCTCACAATTGGCACATTGTCCAGACTCTTGACACCCAAAGCAGCACGAGTCAGTTGAATTAGTGTGCTTGCAAGCGGCATTAGAGGGCCAATTGTAGGCGCCGTATTGTAGGGTAGTCGCAGCGCCGAGCACTTGCTGTACGTACGTATCGGAGAAGCTGTCGTCGTAAGTCGCAATGCCGTTGTAGCACTTGTGGCGCGTCTCGATGCTGACGGCTACCGACGTAGGCGGTGGAGGCGGTTGCGGGGGAGGGGGTGCCGCGACGCCGGTATCGGGGTTATAGTTGTTGTACATGAAGCACATCCGAGCAAAGTTGTACCTCGGGTCTCCTCCAGTCCACTTTGTTCTCAGATTGAATCCCGGTGAGAATCCAGGCTTGAAACACGCACCGGGGCGGTAGACGTAGACGCATCCCGGAGTCTTCTTACATAGCTCGAGGCATTCCTCCCAGGTCTGAGTGCCCTTGATCTGACCACCCGATTGCAATGGCAGCGCCTCTGGGTAGGGCCACATTGGGGCGGAATCGACGTCAAACTGCTTGCGCGGATTGTCTTCCCAGTTGGGAAGCTCCGTGAACATGCACTCGTGAGACGGCGGTGGCGGAGGAGGGGACCACTGATTGGTATCCGTCTGAGCGCGTCGGCGCGTCTGGGTGGTGGTGGACGCCGAGTTCAGATCTTGCACAAAGCTCGGCCACTGCGTGTCGAGGGTAAGCCGGTAGCACCGGTTCTGCTCGCAGAGAGACACACAGGACGCTCAGACGGCCCCCCCTTTGGCGGGGCGTGTGGGCTACGTGGGCTACGCACACACCCGAGTGTTGCTGTTCGCAAAGCAAATGAGCTCCACAGCCCCGGCGATGCGCGCCGTAGACACCGCCACGGCGTCCTCCGATGCGTCGCCGCCGAGCGGGCGGTGCACCACGTCGGAGCGAGAGAGGTAGACAAGCGCATTCTGCGACCCTGCGGCGGTGCCCACTACAATGCCCTGGAAGCGATTGTAGATGTCCAAGAAGAATGTGGCGGACGAGCGCGTGTGGTGCACCGAGCCGGCAAGCGGGGAGAAGACGACCGACTTGCTCGACGGGTTGCAAAATGGACGAATGTCTTCGCATATGCCAGTCTCCATCTCGATTGCGTTTGCGTCAATGTCCGTCTGAGAGGCGCAAATCCGATTGGGTGAGATGCTCGCGTCAAAGAGTTGTCCACTCGCCGCCGGGACGCAGTTGGTGCCTCCCGACGCCCCTGTGCGCCACTCTTGCGAAGTGCAGCACTGGCAAGGATCCGCAACGTCTCCGCATCCCAAGCTGGGTTCCAGAAAGTTGTACCTAGCCCCGGCTCCTGAGGCGGGCGGAGACGGCGGCTTCTCATCGCGAAACTCGGAGAGTGGAACCTTGCACACCAAAGCCAAATCCGGTAACTCTGCTATTGTCGTGGGGGACACAACGGAGAGACTGAGTGGGTGTTGAAACCACTCAACGCCGTCTGCGCCCTCATTCCATAATGTTGCCGAGATCTCCTGGCCCTTGTTGGGACCGAATGTGTTTACGGCGAAGCGACTGGTCCAGAAGCAGGTGTGCTTGGGAAGATCGGCTCTTTTTACCACGTAAATGTTGCCCAGTCCCATGTCGCTGGACACAGACTCGCATGTGTACTGGTTGCGAATGGGCAACGTAACCCCCCCGCGGTCGGTGGTCGGGCACACGTTCGGAGCGTAGGCGCGTATTCCAGAGGAGGCCGGTTGGTAGGTGTTTGCAGAGGTCCAGATCAAGTCCTCGCCATTGCTACTCCCGAGGAAGATGGCCCTCTGCTCGCTCTCGCAGTCGTATCGCCCGTCGATAGTCTGTCGGCAGTCAGTTCCGTAGCCCTCAATTGTCTTGACAAACTCGACAGTCGTCACGTCCACCGTGTTCGGCTTCACGAGCTCGCCCGCCCAGCGGAATCCCACTCCGCTGCTCCCCGGGACACGCCCCGATCTATCATGTGTCGTGATGAAGACGCCAACGCTCCCGTCCTTGTACTTTACTACAAGATCGTTTGGCCTGACACCGTCCACGTCCCCGGCCCAGGCCATTACAAACTCGCGGTTCCCAATCTCCAGGCCCTCGACATTGGAAAAGTCACCGTACGGTGGGTTGGGTATGCCGGTAGTAAAATCTCGATCCTGGGAGCTCATAAAGATTCTATTTCCCATGATGATGTCTTCGACCAGGTCCCCGTCAAAGTCTGCCACTGCAATGGCACTGTGCGGGTAGACGCGTGTACCAATAGGGTAGCTCGCTCCAAAGGCCTCGACAAACGACCGGACGTTGCCCAGTCCCGTCTGGAGGTACACTCTGGACGCGGATACAGTGCTCTTGGGCTGCATACAGCAAGAGTCCGGGTCTTCCCCCGAGCCGGCCCGGCAGTCACCGATCCCATAGTTAATCTCGGAAGACCAGTTGCTCACCGGGGGCCTCAGAATGCGGTCGTAGTCGTTGCACCTAAAGGACGTGGACGAGATTGCGTGAGATTGAACTTTCCCGGAGGGCAGCAGAGGGGAGCACCTAAAGTCCTCCCGGAGGTGCTGCAGCTTCCAGCTGTAGCTGTCGTCCATGCACGTGTCCGAGATGGTCAGGTGGTCCCCGTGGTAGCTATCAATCCCCGAGGATCTGCGAGGGAAAGGAACACACGGACTCAAACCGGCACCAAATGGTAAAAAAATCACATGGGATTCTGAAAGAGGCAGAGAGCGATTGAAACAGAGAGAATGGCGCGTTTGGCTGGTAGACAAAGTTCAAGCTGTTCTTTCCAATCGGATTTCTAGCATTCTGCAGTTCTCTCTGTTCCAGAGTTATTCCATTGGCCAGTATGCTGATGCTCGCCAGGGCATGCTACCGGGGCTGTGATTCGAGTACAGGCAATTACATCGACGGCTTGTCCCAAGTCCACGTGCTTGTGTCTGTCCCCGTGGAAATGATGTCGGTATCGACCTTGAGTGTCTGCAGATGGCGCGGCGATTTAGTGCGCTGCTCCGCGTACTCTCTCAGTCGCCTGTGGTCGCGCTCAGCCACGTACGAGGAGTTCACCCCGTCCCACAACCGCCGACCCGACGTGTCAAAGCCACTGACGTCGCTGATGGACGTGGTCGTCGTGTCGGCGGGGCGCACGACCCCTTGGACGATCCGGGCTGATTGCTCCTCTAGCTTGGAACGGTCCAGCGGACCGCACAGGCAGTATGCCCCCACCGACATCGTGCGGCTCGTCTTGTCGCCCTTCTTAGGCCATTCTTCCTGTGTCTGCCAGTTGATGCACTCTGGATCGTTCGGCATGCAAGAACCGTCCTCGCCAAGCCGGCCCAGTGCCAAACAGACGTCTGCGCACCCCGTCACAGAGTCGCTGAAGTAGGTTGCTGCTTGCACCGGGAAGTAGTGAAGCTGCCGACAACATTCAGCGTCCGCCGCCGCGTCGCAGTCGGTGAATAGTGGCCCGGTCGGTTTGGCAATCTCGTCCTCGACCTCGCGCAGGTTGTTGAGCTCCCGGGGGCCGCAGGCGTGGCACTGCCAACCAACCACAATTCGCCGGCGATCGCGAAAGCCGGCCAACCAGTACAACGGCTACGAGTTCGAGATTGTGTTGGGCAAGACTACAATCTAAGAAATGTTCGATTATGAGCGCGTACTTGTGATCCGTAGGGGCCTGAAAACGCATGCACAGCAGCGTCAGAATCGCCCGGTGGACTGTACCGGGCCAGCGGGGAGGCGGCGGCTTACACGCAAAGTCCCAGTAGTAGTAGTTGGACGCGTTATTGGCGGCCTGATCGCGAAGCCACTGCGGCATCGCCCGTTCGCCGTTGTGCCCCCCGGCAGGAACATCGGAAGTCAGCATTCCCGTTTGGAAGTGCCTTGCATCGGCAAACTCGGTCGTAAACTGCCCCTTGTCACCTATCTTTTCCCACTTGTAGACCGTTTGCCTTGGCATCTTGAAGCGAATCCGGAAGCTCCCTTCGCCGCCATCGGAGCATGTCTGGAACTTGTTAAAGTCGGCCGGGTCCAAGAAGGCACGAAGCAGGGTCAGGTCGCATGTCTCCTGGCATCCACCCGGAGCATCGGGTGCAATGTAGATGGGCTTCTCGCCGCAGATGTCTGTGTCGGTTCCACGACCGCACGAAAACACCGATGCCGAGACGGTGGTGCGATCCCCTGTGACCACACGCTCGAGCTCGAGGATGCTCTCCTCCCTTGGCGCGTAGTAGTCCGAGAAGTCGAGACACGTGTTGAAAAGGGCGAGTTGAGCCGCGTTTGTTTGATCGAGTGTCGACTTGAAGCCGTTAATCTTGCAGTCGTTGGAACGGGCGACGCGCTGGTTGTGGCTCCGGGGAGGGGAGCGCCAGCCGCAATCAGACAAACTGCGGGCAAACACACGCTTCGGTCAAACACAGAGGGCGGAACATCAAGTTCGACTGTGGCAGCGCACTCTGTGTTGGGCTGGCACATTCCGACGTACGGCGAACTATAGGGGCCCACGTCCTGGTAGGTGGCATCGTTGGGATTCCACAGCGAAAAGTAGAGCTGGTCCTCACCTGAAAACAGGCGAGCTAACTGGTGAGTGGACTGATATAAGACAGAAGACACAGTGCCATGACCGACGAAAAGCGCACCAGTCTTCGTCGCGCAGTGCGAACTAGGGGGAACAGGAAGGGTTAGAATCTTGCGGCGCACATCGCCCATTGAGTGCACTCCTGCACGTGTCCCCAGGGGTCGTAGGTCCCGCGTGCGAGCTAGGAAGCGCCAAGCGACGCTCCCCGCAGTCCGACGTACTGCGAGCAATGGAGGGCGTAGCTTTGTTATAGCTGAGAGGGCCTGCACTTACGGCACTCAACCCGCCTGCTAGATGAGTCGGCATCGTAGAGGGGGGGGGGGCGTGGGTTCGAATGGAGATTGACTTACTCTGCTCCGAACGGGCACCGCGGCGGAATGAAGATGGACGCCCCGCCGTCGTTGCAATTCCCGTCGTTGTTGAGCGAAAATCCTTGTGTAAGCCTGTAGCTCAGCTGTGGCTCAGTAGAGAAACGGTCACCCCTATACCGGTGCTCCTGGAAGCAGACGTTGGCGGCCGAAGAGCCCCAGACGACAATGTCGTATCGATCTCCGCAATCTGAGCGACTGTGAGGCGGGGACAAGCATCGGAGGTGAAGAATGGAAGCGGTGCGGATTCGATTAGGGATAACGGCGTACTCTGTGCCGTACTCACAGAACGGCGTGCCCTCGCTCGCACCCAATGCCCACATATTCCAAGAACAGCGGATGTCTTCATCGGGAAAGAGGAGGTCGCTTGCTGCACAGGGTGTTGTACCGCCTCGTTTGCAAGGCGAGGCACTGCTTTCCTGACAGTACCTATGGCCAGCCATTGAATAGGCTTCGAAAGATGGTCTTTGCTGACCATCGTCGTTTGTTCCATATTTGGCTTCCATGGTTCCCGAGCTCGTGACTGTGAGGCGGCCGGGATGCCATTGGGTAAACCCTTCTCCGAGAATAGTGCACCTAGTTCCTGAGTTGTCGCAGTCTGAGCCGTCTCCCTGCTTCAGGGTGTGCAGATACACAAACTGCCCAGGGGCGGGGATGATGTGCGTGTATTCCATCTGGTTGAACCTCCATCGCTCATTCTCAACTTCGAAGCCATTGGCCTTCCACAGGAAGTGCTGATAGTTGATGCTGTCACCCTGTCCTCCATCCTCGCAGACACCGTTGTTCGCAGAGCGACACGTATCCTCGTTTAGTTTGCTACGATAGATGTCGTAGAGCTTCGACTGACGAAAGTCGTCCTCCCAGCGCACCTCACGTGAGCTGATTCCACCGCAAACTTCCTGAGTCTGGTAGGCGTCCTGGTGGGCGTTAACTGGAGGCCAGAGACCGCTCTGATCCCAGCGCCAGCAGACCACCTTGCGGTTGTCGATCTTCACTGGGTGGTTTTCCGCAGATACCGGGCTGACTCCACCGCCGGGGGGAGGGGGTGGAGAGTAGAGGAGATTTGACGTGTCCCTGACGTACTTTGCCGACGGAAGCGAGCGAGCGTTGCAGACGTACGCACTCCCCGGCAAGAGCGGTGAGGTGGGGGTGGGTGGCGGGACAGGCGGGGTCGGCGGCGGGGGTGTTGGAGGAGGATAGGCAATTCCCGCGGATCCCAAATCAGTTAGCAGCACGGTCGGCGTCGCAACGTTGCTCCCGTCCGCCGCGGGGAAGCATCCTATCTCCGTCTTGTGATCGAGGTCGAACTCGGACCAGTACATGCAGACCTTGCTCGTCTCTCCGTCGCACGAAAGCGACTTCGAAGGGGCTGAGACGGTTCCGATCAGATGCTCAGAGACTCGGGCTCGAACGTGCGCCAGATCCAAAATTTCCTTGGCGTAGCCAGTAAAGCCCTTCCATACGTTGAGCTGAAGCGTGCTGCGGGCGACCAAGTAGAAGGCACACTCGCCGACCCGGGACGCGAGAGGAGTGGTGTGATTATACACCCATAGTCCGTGCATGGCGAGGATTCTGTGATCGTACATCTCCTTGCCGCACTGAGCCATAGTCAGCCCCGAGCGCTTGTAAATAGGCATGGCGGTCTGGGCGAAGGCAGTTGCGCTCGCCTTGCGAGCGTATGTAGCCAGTCCGTTGACTGGATCCTCCAGGTACCCAGGGTATTGCACGGCAGCTGTTTGAGAACCCACTCCGTCTCGTAACAGTGCTTCGTCTTCGTCCGACATGCCGTGTGAGCGCACCACTCGTTGGCATTCATAGGGACATAGAGAGCGCGAGTAGACGCCCTTCTCAATCAACTCGCGCACAAAGGCGTGGGTTGACAACTGAGACCCGGAGGCGTACACCAGATGTGACCCTCCGCAGCGGGCCACGCGGCATGTTATCTTGAATGCTTCCATATCTTCATCAAACTGAGGCGTCTCGAGCACGCCTGGGCTCCATATTCGGTAGCCAGAGAGCTCGTCGGGAGGCGGAACTGGAGGAAGTGGGGGGTAGGGTGGAAACGACGGCGGGGGCGTGCTCGGTGGACTGGGCGGACTCGGCGGTGGCTGCGACACGGGAAACAGGGTTGATGAGACGGGGATGAATCCCGCCTGGAAATTGGCCATCGGGGGCGTGTTCGAGTAAGCGCTGTGTACCGGACTACGGAGCGCGAGATCGTGGTACTGGAATGTTGCGGCAAACACGTGGGCTACAGCGCAGTCGGGCTCGGCCATGCAGAGCTTCTTACATCTGACGTCGAACGGCGTGGAGGCAGTGTCGGCCTCGGACGTGGCTGCGGAGAGCAGTGAGTGGGTGCCGAGTACGTATCCCGGTTTGACCGGGTCGCCATTGCAGAAGCTGTCAGTGGCTTTGTCCCACACGAGAGAGCGTTCGGAGGCTCCCCGGACGTTGGCGCAGTACCGGATGTGGTAGAACGTCGACTTACGCTGGATGTTGTCCAAAGGCGCCCATAGAAACCCAGACGCAGCGCTCGTGTAGTCTACGAGACCCGCCTCACATACCGCCGAGGCGGACCCCGGAGCGACCGGAGCGTACCTCACATACTGCAGCCCCCTTCCCACCTGAACAGCTGCTTCGTCGAGGCAATCCCCAAGTGTCGACGCGTAACTATAATAGCTTATCACACGGTTGGTATCGACCAAGTAGTACTCCGAGGGGAGTATTTCGGCATAGAAAATTGTCGACAGCACCCCGGCAACGAATCTTGAATCGCCCAGTTTTGGGTGGATAGCATAGGTCTTCAACCACGAACGATTTGAGGGCGTGGCGAGGCGTATCGAGCCACGAAGCCACCGCATGAGCTGCGTGTCGGACGGGGAGGTGTGTGAGATGTTGTGGTCATTTCCCTCAGAGGATGTGTACGCGTAGCAGTGGCACTGCGCAGGGCGCGAGAGGAGATTGAGCTGGATGAGCTCCGCGTCTTGGCGGTGGCTCTGCACGCAGATCGAGGTGCAGACAGAGACCCAGAAGTCCGTATCCATAGTGTTGTTTGGCGAGCGATGCCATTCCTGGTTTCCTACGGGCCACCAACTGGGTCGCTCGCCCATGTAGGCGTCTAAGATGTAAGATCCCAGCAACGAGTTGGCCCGGTTGTCGTGAGTGAAGCCGTCGACGATGTGAGCGACCTCCGCAGCGACCGCCTCAGAGTGAACCCATCGGTCGATGTGATTTGGGAAGGGCTGGCCTTGAATCCACAACCGGGGCTCGGCGTCGAACGACTTACCCCGAGTGATCAACGATCGTGCGGCGTAGGTCACAGCGGATCTCTCCACATACTCGCTCTTGGCCCGAATCTCGATGTCCGACCACCCACTCCCGTCGTCGCTGTCCTCGACGAAGCAGCTGCAGCGCCCCACCTGATAGCTTCCCGGAGGGTAAGGCGGTGGATGCGGACTTGGTGGAGGCTGTGGAGGGGGGTGATGAGGCGGGGGGGGAGGCGGCATGGGCTTTGGTGGGGGCGACGGTGACAATGCTTGCTCCATGGCGACTTGCCCAAGGAGCACGGGCGGAGGGGGCGGTGGTGATGGTGGAGGTGGAGGCTGAGCCCCAACCGAGTCACCCGTTTGGGAGCGGCGGCGGTCGCGCCCGCCAAGCCCAAACCGCTCCATCACGCTGGAGATCTGGGAGATCATGTCCCGGGCCTTGTTTAGATTCTCAGAGGCCGTCAGGCGCCGCTGGCGGTAGACTGGCGGACCAGGGTTTGGTGGGGGTGGCGGAGGGTTTGGAGGAGGCGGGGTGATGATAGACTCGATGCCGCGGTAAGGCTCGACCGAGTGGAAGACGACGCGCCGGGCGCCGCATCGAAGACACTGCGAACATGGATACCATCTTGTAGCGTCTGAGTGGAGACCTGGTGGTATCTAATCGGCTCTAAGGGAGCGGCGCACCATGGATCCAAAAGGACAGATTGCCGACTGCGACCCAGTTCCGCCGTCGCGACACATGATGTTAGTAGAATTCCCAGCAACTTCTGGCAGCGTCGGATAACTCGTTCGAAAGGACGTCGCGGCGGGGCTGTCCAGGCCGCACGTATCCTCGCAGTCCATGACCTCCACCTTGGGCCGGGGGCCGCACTGGGTGCACTGAGAACCGTAATCGCAAGCAAACGTCGACGCTTCGTACGGCGTGTCCTTGCGCTTGATCACGAGCGAGTAGTAGCCCCCATCGGAGCACTGGTCTGTGTAAATCGGATTATTTACGTAGAAGCCATAGTCGTCT
This sequence comes from Opitutaceae bacterium, assembly GCA_002713695.1. GTDB lineage: Bacteria > Verrucomicrobiota > Verrucomicrobiia > Opitutales > Opitutaceae > Cephaloticoccus. The sequence continues at coordinate 8,906 of PAUB01000004.1, read as the reverse complement.
GTACACACTCCCGCTGCATGCTTGGCGGTAATCTGAGCGATTGTCCCAGAGCAATGTAGATTGTTATTGTTGTCAAAGAAAGCATGGCAGACCTCCGCGGGGTCGGTGACGCACGGGTTGAACGTTTCGACCACGGGCGGGGGGCTGGGCGGTACCGGGGGGGTAGGATGCGGTGGCGGGGGGGTTGGACGCGTGACGTTTGTGGTCCCGGCGTAGGTCCCCTCCGACTTGGTCGTGATCCTGCGCTCGCCAAAGGAGGCGCAGTCCGTAAAATCGGTGCCGTACCCGCACAGGTGCGTTTGCCCCCCGTCGGAGTCGGCAAAGTACAAGGAGCCCTCTCCGCCATCTTCACAAATGCCGTTCCCACTCGTGACGCAGCTGTCGTCCTGTGTCACCACATATGTGTCGTATCGAGGGCCGCAGACCTTGCACCAGGTAGAATACGCGCACATTGACGGGAAGTAGCTGCCGTAGCCCCCGTCTCGGCACGTGGTCTCGTACTTGGGCTCGAGCGTGCACGTGTTGGCGCACTCAGAGAAAGGAGTTGCGGGAGGGCTTGGCGGAGGCGGAGAGGGACTGGCTGGACTTGGAGTCCCGGGGGTGAAGTGATCCGACCACTGCTCGCCAGTCACCGAGAAGGCCCGCAGCGAGCTCAGGTGCTGCTCCGCACACTTGATCGCGCAGGTGGTCGAGCAGTCGTCCTTCCCGGGGCACTGCACCACGTGGCTGGAGCTGCGCAGTGCCGGGTCGGGCATCCGGGCGAGGACGAGGTTCTTGTACATGGCCGAGACGCGGGAGTGGAACACGTTGTCCTGGTTGCTCACTTGGGCGGTGACCCACGACTCGCCGTAGGTGAACGGCGGAGGCGGCGGGAATGAAAAGGGAGGGGGGGGAGCTTGGTTGTTGCACCAACAGAGCGGGTACTCTGCGAGGGCGCAGCGGCGCTTGTTGTAGAGTCCAAATTCTTCCTCCATGTCTTTAAGAAGAAACCGGTAAACTGTGATCACGGATGCAATCTCAGAATGTGTGTTGGTGGGGCGTTGGTGAGCACAGCAGCGCACCTCCACCGTTGCGCCCACCGTACGAACAGCCGATGAAACAACTGCAAGAAGGATGGTCAAGATCATCTGGGATCGTTACAGATGAGATCGAATCTAGAGCACACACCTCTCTTCGCCTTCAAGTCCCTCGCAAGGAGCGGAGGTCACGCGCAACGCGTGGAGATAGCCCGGGTTGACCTCGCTGTACTGCCGAACAGCTTCGATGCAGGTCGCGTAAGTAGGTGTCGCACAGTCCTCGTCCCATCCCCGCTCCTCGGAGCGCTTGCGCTGGAAGCCTTGGATCGCAGGCGGAGGAGGGAACGGTGCCGGGGAGTTGGGCGGGTTGGGTGGACTCGGAGGCGGGCGTGGCGGACGAGGGGGCGACGGTGGAACGACAGTACACGCGCCGTCGTAGAGAATCTGAATCTGCTCGTGGAGAACCCGGGGGCACTCGTTCTTGAGAAACTGGAAGCAATCCTCTTTTGCGCAAGACGTCGACGGGCAGTTGTGGAACGAATCGTCCCTCCCGGTGGTGTGGGAACTTTCGCAGTTGAGCCAGCAGATTGTAGTGTGGCAGATGGGAGATCGCAGCCCGATTCCCATGACCGGTTGCCACTTGGCCAGCTTCTCCGCCATCTCGAGGCAGACCTTTTCGTGCTCCTTTCCTTCGAGACCCCCTTCGCAGATTGCAGTTGTCCGAGGTCGAATCTCGAGATTGGTATATTGAGACCACGCGGCCTCAGTTATGCCAGGGGGCGGCGGTGGTGCCGCGTGGGGGTCGTAGTAGCTGACGTTGGTCGACCCCGGTGGTGGCGGAGGTGCCGCTGACGCTGCGACGGTGGCCACACCGTCTGCCAGTTTGGCATCACAGGGCCTCAGATGTGCATACATGCGCTCGGCGCGGCCCTGCCCGGAGGCGATCAGGATGCAGCGACGCTCGCCCTTCTTGTACACGAGCTGCTCTCCACCCGGGACGATCCAAAACATAGGCACGTCGCCATTCGCCGTGTTGGGAGTGCCTGCCCAGAAGGCGGAAACGCCCTGCTGTCTCGAGAATCCAATCATACTCATGGCCTCGAGCGTGCTCCTGGGCACGGGTAGACCCCCGGCTCCCGGTGCAGGCGTCAGGCGGTGCGGCAGCTGGGCGGCGATGGCAGCAGCGTCGGCGTGCGTGAGCACGAGGGTGTCCCGGCGGGTGGCGGGGAGTCCGATGCAGGCCTCTGCGTCGTTGCCCGGGGCGACCTCGGTGCACGTGTTCTCTGAGTCGTAGTGGCGCAGGTAGAGCTCTGCGGGTCACGGGAGATTGAGTGAGATTGCGGGGCCGCCTGGTGTGCAGCGGGAGGGTAGCCACACCCGTGCCAAAGTCCTCTGGTTTGCACGCCCCGGCATTCTTCAGCAGCCAGCAGGTCCCCGTCTGGTCCGTCCTGCTGTACGGGTCGGAGCGTCGGAAGCCGTAAGCGTTGCAGTGAGCCGTGTTGGTGACATTGTTGAGGTCCTCGTTGACCGCGGCGCAGAGGGCCTCGCAGGTAAACGTGGTGAGCCCCCGGATTCCGTTGATCCCGGCCGTCTTCATGAGCGGGTGGTCGGAGAGGGAGTCTGTCATCATGTAGGTGTACCCCTGTCGCTCGAGCAGACGACGCCCCCCGGTGCTCGAGACCTGCTCGGTGAGCTCCACGACGGCAGTGTCGAGCAGGCTCTTGAGAATGGGTTGAGATTCACCGAGCTGCTTGATCAAAGTCTTTGTGTTCTCGAGCGCCTGGTAGTCTTCGTCCGCCCACTCCTGGTACTCGGTTGTCCCGGGCTTGGGGTACCGGTCGTTCTCGCCGCGCCGCATCTGCTCGCGCTGCTGGAAGATTTCTTGAGCCCGGGACGCGATGTTTGTGTCCGGGGGCGGCGGGGGGCCTGCGACAACGGGAGGGGGTTGGTCAAACCCATACTTTCCATTGCGAGCAGGTACACACGGTTAGAATGATATAAGTTCGAAACAAGCGGTGCGTACTTGGATGGGCCACCCCGGCAAAGCAAGCCGAGGCCCGACGCCTCTCATCTGCACACGCGGGGGGGGGCGCCGTGGTCAGCCAGGGCTGGGCGGTGGGAGGTTGTACGGAGATTGCACAGGCTCACCTAGAATTCTCTTGACCATGAGGCACGCGGTCCGCTGCTCGGAGATTGCCCCGTCCACCGCCTCGCGCGTGCCGTCGAGGCCGGCGAACTCGGGAGTCGGGAGGGGGATACAAGGTTCCGCTGCGAACACGTAGGGGGTGGAACGAATTGTGCAGGATTTGGTCTTGGTGAAATCAGTACATGCTACTAGAACAAAGGCAGAGATCTGAGCACTGGGAGCTGAGCTCTGATGGACACCGGCAAACTAACTAAGGAGGCATCCGGGGCACCTTGATCGTAGTACGGAGGCGGCGGCCTTGGAGGCGGAGGCGGCCACGGGGGAAGCGGAAGACTGTAGAGCGCCGGAGGCGGCAGTGGTTCCGGGGGGGGACTCGGCGGGACGGTCGTCTGAGCGTGCTCGAAGCGACCGTTGCGAAAGACGAGCCCCGGGGAGCGCTCGAGGACGCGCTGGATCCTGCGAACAAGGCGGAGTGTTGGTTGCTGGCGGCCCGCCATCGATTGGTTAGAGTCTGTAGCTGGCTTACGCCCCGCACGAGAGCGGATTGTTGGAGCACCACCCTGGATCCAGGGCGGTCTGCAAACCGGGGAGAAGTGTTGTCAGACCCGGGGGATTCAATCTCGGCTAGGGCGTGGGTAGCTCACCATCCCGGAGCGCACACGAATTCGGGCGGCGTAGGTCTTAAACCTGAAACGAATGGACACGGGGAGTCAGAAGCGTTCGAGTCAAACGAGATTGAAATCTGGCAGCTTACGAGTCGCCACCTTCGAAGAGCTGCACCAACACAGTCCCAGTCTTCGGCGTGCAGTTGGCGTAGCTCGCCTCATAGCCTGCCGCCCCGATGACCTCCTCGGAGAGGACAGACTTTGCGATCCAGGTTTCGAACGAGTGCGGGAGGTTGCTCCGGTCGGTCCCGGAGCACCCGCCAACGCAGACCTCTAGATTCTGTGAGATTGCGACGGCGTCTCAGTGGTGCTCGCAAGGGGTGAGTTGGGAGGGGCGGACTTGCCTGCTTGCAAGTGACCGGGTCCTCTGCACAGGCCACAATCTCATAGCTGAGATCGTGGAAGAAGCGGCCTACGTCGCCGTAGGCCTCGTGTTTAAACCTGCCGGGGCGGGGCGCAACGCTGGAGTCCAGAATGCGTAAGTAGGCTTGACGAAAAGCGATCACCTTTTGCACGCCGAGTACAAGTAGTGCCCCGCGATGCCACCCAGGTTGCCACCAGCGAGGTACGAGTACCCGGGCCCGAAGTCACCCTCCGCCCCGAGATCAGACTCTCTCATGATGCGGCAGGCGTGGTAAACAAATCCGGCAGCCTCCTCAGAGCCCACCGCCACCTTGTCTCGGTCCTCCCACGCCTTGGCGGCCAGGAAGGCTTGACCTCCGGCGTAGCTCGCGGGTCCGCCCAGCTCCTCGACGCGGGCGTCAAACTTGGAGGCAAATTTACCGATTAAATTGGCATCGTATTCAAGCCACCCCGCTGAGTACTTCTTCTTCCATGAGTCAAGAGAGAGCTCAAGAGCGCCCGCTCCCCGGGGGCCACAGGTGAGCTCGTACCAATCTCCACCGTCCATACAATTCTGAGTCACGTTCCTAGCAGACGAGAGGGTCAGGGAGTTGGCCGAAAACAAGGCTTGTGGAGAGCGGCGGGGTCGGCCTACCCTTCGAACTCGCGGAAGTAGTCGGGAGATACAATCGAGGTCGTCGTCGCCACGAGCCAGAAGACGAGCCGCATCTCGGGAAACTTGCACGAATAACAAGCCTTGCAGTCGGGTGAGTCGGGGATGTCAAAGTTCAGGAGAGAGTCAGCAACCCCAGCGAGTCCGTCAAGAGGGAAAGTCCCCGCGAACCTGCGCCCCGTGCCCGAGTTGAGCATTGCATCGAGAATTTGTCCAAACTGCTTGACTACGGGCTCGACGCTGATGAAGAGGCTTAGGTCCGCGAGTGACGACATACCCCCCTGGAAGCACGAGGCCTCGATGCATCTGAGCTGGTCGGGCCACCCCCCCGGGAACATCATATCGACACAGCACATGACAAAGTCGATGGCCGCAAACAGGAGGGGCAGTTGCCAGTACAGGTAGTAGATGATAAAAAAGTCGACTCCGATCGTGATGAGCGTGGTGAGGAGCCCGCTCTTTACCAGCCAGCGTGCGACCTCGAAGATGTTGCGCAGAAGGAAGAAGAAGAGGTCGAAGAGGATCTGCGCCGAACTGACGAAGATTTCGTCGAGTGCGCTTGTGCCGATGTCGGCGAGCGGGGCGGCGAGGGTGATGGCGAGCGTAGCCATCTCGTCGAGTGCCACGGTGACGTTTTCAAGTTCGAATGCAGGTGTGACAAAGGTGTCGGTATCTCCTGAGAGCTCACTGAGTCGACGGGCTGTGGCAGTTCCGATGACAAGAGACGAGTTGATGTAGCCACCCTCGTGCTCGGCGCGCAGTTTGGCTTCGTAAAAGGAGTAACGACCGCACCACGCGGCCGCCATTGTGGTCGAAGTACAGTCGAGCCCGGCGTACGGGAATCTACCCTCGTCGATCACACCATTAAAGTCTTGGCCCAGGAAGAGAAGGGAGAAGACCTCCAGGACTAGGATGACGACCGGTTCTATGACGTAGAAGCTCCAGGCGTTCCATGTGGGTATCAGCGCCGCATTGGAGATGTCTACAACTGTATTGCTGAGTACGGCAGACGTATCCCAGACTATCTCAGAGATCTCGAGCAAAACGGCGGCCTGATCAAAGGCCGCCTCTGGGTCCTTGTCGACCCAGATGAAAAGCTGGTGCACCACAAAGGTAAGCAGCACGATGCCCGTGAACTGGGCCACGAAGCTCGTCACCAGGGTAATAAGTCGGATGATCGTGTCGGCCACCAGCAGCGTCTTGACGGGTGCTTCTTTTAGTCGTTCCCCTGCGGAACGGGCCGACTCATCGAGGGGCGGGACGAAAAGGGACCCCCCCGCACCGGTGGGCCCTTTGGGCCCTTCAGCGGGTAACTGATCTGACTTGGGGGTCGGCTCGTCGTGTGTCGAGTTGCTCTCCACGTCGCTGCTGAGACCTGCAAGTTTCGATGTGTCTTTCTTTATTTTGTCATATACACGACGTTTCAACTGTTTGGTGAAGAGTTGGTCCATTTTCCCACCTTCTGATGGACGGTACGATGGACAAATCGTATTAGAATAGCGCGCTAGTCAGTACCGAACATCTAGATACCGAGGGCTGACTAGTCAGATTGTCGAGCGGATGGCCGACGCAGAAAACCTCAAGCCTAGTAGTATCTGTTACAGGCAGTTTGGGGCGTCGTGCTTGAACGTTGTCGTGCAGTTGATTTACGTGGTAATCTTTTGCGTTTTCGCACTGTGGGCAACCGCAGCCGCACTCGAGGTGCTGCATCTAATAGACGTGAGTACGGTGCCGCCCGGACTCAAGTACGTACCATACTTGCATCATGACGGAAACGTGTATTGAGAGGTAAGTGCTCAATGCTGCAAATAGGGTAGGATAGTAGCAAGTGTGGAATGTTACGACATCGTATTCTAGAAGTGCGCCTTTATAGGCGCATCACATGGGATGGCGAGGCCCCGGGTTTTGATTTGAACGCGGTGAGCCAGTTGCTCGGTAAACGGATCACGTATGACGCCACAGGGCCCATGATCGAATTTGAATACCCGAACGGGAACGTCTACCTTCGTGGCGACGGCACTCTGGTGACACGAGGATTTGAAACCTACGAGGCGGGGCTCGTTGCCATTACACTCGCCACTTTTGAGACGTTGACGATTCCTACGTCGACCTACGACTACCGCCTCCCTATGCACGAGACTCCGTACGAAACGACCAGTGTCAATATCTTGGCAGTGATTGCTGTATGTGATTTTGGACATCCTGTGGACATTCCACTCCTATTAAAGGCACGTGACGTATCTCAAAATGCGAATGATGAGATGTTATTATGGCTCACATTAGGAAAGAGTGTGAAATACCGACTTCGCGTTCATTCCGACGGACGCGGGACTATTGTCGTGACAGCAGGGTGGGACACACCGTTTGCGCTGGCTCACATCATACACAGGTGTGCAATTGAGAGCGATAATCTGATTCATACATATATTAACAAAGCGAAGGGAATGAAAAAGGCCTAGGCCGGGTCCACGCCTGCAATCTCTCAGCAGCTCGCAGAGGCCAGGTTAGCCATGTCCGGGGAGTAGCTCATACAGAGCCCGCGCGGTCGCGCTGGGCGGCAAGGAAAGCGGCTTCCTGAGCGTTCATGCGTGCGATATCGGAGTCGCTCAGATCGGGTGGTTGGTAGATCGGCGAAGTCGAGGAGCGACCGCGTGGTCGCTGGGTGGCTTGAACAGAGTTGAAGGCTGCGGTCTCGGCGAAGCTCAGCTCAACCTCGGTATCTCTTTGCGAAGTTGGTGAGTATCCTGGCGAAGTCGGGGAGTAGCTCGGCGAAGTCGTCACCCACTCATTATCTGAGTCTTCGGGGACCTCTACCACAGGGAGAGGTTGTGTCGTCGTAGTTTTGCACATCTGCATTTTTTCAAGTTCGTCAACTATAATGCGCTTGCGCTTGGTAGAGTACCGGAGAGGGGGTAACTCTCCACCGCACCGGTTGAGCCAAACACAACAATTGTCGACCTCGCTTTGCACACTGTTAGAATGCTTCTTAAGTTCGTTCATGGAGCGTTTCAGCGAGTCTGCGATAAGATGCATTTTTTGCGCCATGTCCCTCCGGTCTTCCATGGCCTTTGTGTCAATCTGAGCCTTGCTGGTTTCGAGCTCTTTGACCTGAGCGCGCGCCGCTTCCAGCTGTGTGTACAACTGCGCCTTGCTGGCTTTGAGCTCTTCGACCTGATGAGCATGCACAGCTTCCATCCGGGCATACAGCTTTGTGGTCACCGACATCATGTCCCGGTCGGTGTCTGTGAGCTCCACAGAGGAGATTCCCGCTTGACGCCAGGCTTCCCCCGCGGTGGCAAGCTGTGGGATCCTGCACAAGTCCCGCTGGGGGTTGAACGGCGTGCGGCATTCAGGACACGTGCCCTTGATGGCTCCCCACTTAGAGATGCACAATGGGCAGTATATATGTCCACATTTAGTAATAGCATGGTCACAGATCATGCGACCACAACATATGGTGCACTCAGGGACAATTGAGCTAATCAGATTGCGACCCATGAGGATAAGCGGGTTGGTGCCGGACGTGGTCTGCATGGAAGCGCCGTGTGTGTCAAGTCAGTGCGTTGTGCCAGTCTCCGCGGGGCGGTCGACCAGCGGGCAAGACAGTTCTCGAGTCTCGAGTGAACCCACCAGAGTGAAACCGTTGTAGAGAAACCGGTAGAGCAACCGGTGCTCCGACTCGGCTTGTGTCGGGGGCCGGAGCTCAGGATGTCCCAGTCAGTTCAGTCTGTTGGGGTGTTCTGAGGTCGCCGTTGTGTGGTTTCGCCCTCCTAGGGGGGAGGCCGGACGGGAGATGGTTAGAATGAGTGATTGGCAAGGGCGCAAGGGTGAACCTCGCGGAGAAGATGGATTTCTGGGCGGTTTCGCGAGAAGTTACATTTGTAACAAGAAAAGTTACATTTGTAGATTCACAGCTCCAGAACCGACCCTCGCTTGTTCACAGCTGCCCGCGGTTGGCCGCGGCCAGAGTGCCATGGCACTCCGGACATCACAAGTGGCACTCCGGACATGATTGGGTGGCACTCTGGCCGCGGCCAACCGCGGGCAGCTGTGAACAAGCGAGG
>PAUB01000003.1 GCA_002713695.1 Opitutaceae bacterium | reverse complement strand
CCCTGAGGCATCACCACGGTGCCGAAGTACACGTCCTGGCGCTTCCTCTGCATCCGCGCGTCAAGCCCCTGGTCAAACGCCTGCACAAAATGCAGCAGCGCCGCACACGGGCCGTCCTGGACCAACCCCTCGCCACTGGCAGACTTCACACAGGCCTCAATCAGCGACGAAATCATATCAAACTGCTCCCGCGCCTCCCGCCCCGCTGGCGACGACAGCTCGAAATGACCGGCAAGTTGCCGCTGCCAAAAGTTGAGCGCAATAAACACGTGGACATACACCGTCTTCGCCATGTACCTGCGCATCGCGTCGCTCCCCTCCCATAGCTCGCGTCGCGCTCTCCAAAAAGCACCCAGTTTTTCAAGGCTGCCGTTGATACCCAATTTCACCCTTCGGGGCATCCCATGCACCCCCTTGTGGTAAAAGAGGACACCCAGCACCATCCCCTGTAACACGCCCACGGGCATCCGCAATGCTTCCTTGAGCCCTGCAAGCTGCAGAGGTAGGTTCGTGGTGTCTACCTGATCGCGGCACCTGAGCGCAATGAGGCAGTCAAGCAGCGTCTGGCTGGTATACGCGTGCCAGAGCACCATCTGCTCAAAATTATCCTGAAAATCGCCCACGAGTAGCGACTTTACTGGGGCCATGTTTTCCAGCCACACCCTCTTCTGCACCCCTTCCAGCCGCACGCGGAGCGCGCCTTCGTCGTGACCCCCCGACGACGACAGGGCGTCGTGAATGGCTACACACTCATGCACGTCCTGGTCCTCAAGCCAGGCGCCGCCCGAAGTCGACGCCAGCGCCGCCATGCGAACCTGCGCCTGCAGGTGGCACTGCACATGGCTCTCTCCATTCAGCACGCCACTGAAGTTTCCCACATTGATGGTTTCGGCAGACTCCATGCGACCGCACACGTCCGTGTACACCGCCGCAAAAAGGTTCGCCAGGGTGCGTTGGTGCACGAGCCGCAGTGCAGCCGCCGATGTCTCTCGGTCGATATCCCAGATCTCCTGCCCGCGTACGCGATCCGAGCAGTCCTGCCACAGCCCTACCAACCTGGACACCGCCCCCGGGCGCCTAAAGTCGTTGGTGCAGACCCCCGCCACCTCCATAAAGTCGCGCTTGCTCAGCACGGGAAAGAAGAACAGGATCATCACCGTGTGCAGAGTCAAGTCTCCTCGAGACATTGGGCCCAGCCATGGGTTGTCCCTCAGTAAGCTCTCATTCAATTCCGTTTCGTCGTCGTAAACAAACTTTGTATCCCGTGACCCACCTCGCTCGAGCGACTCTAGCGCAACCCACAGAATCCTAAGCGGGTGTCGGACGCGTGTCATTACGTACTCTTGGCCATGTTCAGCCGCCACTCTCTTTGGGATACCCGCTTCCATCATTTCCACATCCAGCACAAGTCCTTCCATCCCATGCTCGGGGATGTGCACTTGGATGTCAGTCAAAAAGTCGAGGATTGCGGCTAGGCCAGGGCACACCAGCATGAGCGCACCGTTGGAAAACACAGTTTCAGGGTCAAACGGGAGACTGAAGAACTCGACGGCTGCAAAGACATCCTTGAAGATAAACAAGACCGGCTCGCGCCCGTTCAGAGTGTCCAGTTCATACATAAAGCGCAGGAGATTGAGAAATTCGGTAAGAAATCCACCCACGTCATCGATCTTTTCATACCATTCATCCATGTCTCCTTTGACAGCATTCGACAGCATTTCGACGCCAAAAATACGGCGGATGCTCTCCCGCGTGGTGTGCGTGTAAAAGTTTTGGTTTAGTTCCTCGTCCGTTATGATCAAATTGGCGTAGGACTCCAACAGGAAACGCCGCAAGAAATTCCAACACCCCCTTTGAACGGCCTTTATGATGTCATAATTATAAACACGATGCACGCTCACGCGGTGCTCGGGCACGGCATGCTTGAACATGACGTCCAGATACGTGCCGGCCTCGTCGTGCTCTTTTCGTATCATCCAGCCTTGATTCTCTGGGTCCGACACATTCGCCCCCATTTGCGCCAGCAGGACGACGAGGTCCAGCTTGTCCGTCTTGCCGTCCATCACCGCACAACGAAACGCAGACCCTACCGCCTGGTTTTCCACGTCCACGTTCGGCACCCGCATCGTCGCATACCCGTGCCGGCGGAGGTGCTGCACGTGCCGCGACGCGGGGTACGACTCTGCGAGGTGGTGAAACACCGTCGACCCCGCGGCGTCCTGCGCCTCCAGGAAGCGGACGCCCAGCAACTCAAGCGCCTGCGTGAAAAAGTGAAAGCCGGCCGGGGACGCGGCAAAGTCCGTGAGCGACGCGCGCGAGTACGGGTCCTGCCACGGGCGGCCGGGCTGCTGCAGGAACGAGTGCAGCAGGTAGTCCTGGCACATCCACTGGTTGTGCGGCAGCGGGAGGGGCTCCGGGATGAGGACGTCGGGGTCGCGCGCAAAGTAGTTGGCGCGGAAGCCGGTCCGGTCGCGGATCTCGGCGAGGAACGCGTCCCGCGCCGCGACCGCCGCGGGGTAGTCGGTTGGCGTGTCGTCGTCGATCTGCCCGCAGAGGCGGCAGTGCGAGCTGCGGAGGCGGGGTGCCGGGCGCATCACTGTCATGCGGGTGTGAGTGTCCACTGCGAGTGCCGTGGTTTATATAAGGCAACCGACTGGCAACAGGGGCCGTGTCCGCAAACCTATATAACCAAAGGGCACGCTCGTCGTCCACGAATGAGCACTGATTACAACGCATTTATTTACCTCGTAGCGCGCCGAGGGCTGCACGCCCCTGGCAACGCCACCGGGCGCATACCCAAAAGCTTATATTACCCAGTAGTGCTGATGGTCAAGGAGCAAAACGGCCTGTGGGGCGTGCCTGGTGGCATGTCGGACACGAGCGACCGCGGCGACCCCATGGCCACCGCCAAACGCGAATTCCAAGAAGAAACCGGTGCCGACGTGTCCCGGTTGACACAGCACACCTCCATGTTCATGACCATGAACCGTCCTCACAGCAAGCACATTGTGGTGCTCTTTGACGGGTGGGCGGAACACGCGGAGCAGGTTTTGGGCATGCGGCACCGTGGACTGGACAATGTCAGCAAGGCCAGCGTTCGCCTCTCCAAGGAGGCGCTCGGATACGCATGGGTCTCGCTGGATCTCCTGAAAACTGCATCGCAGCACGGCAATCACACCCTGCTGTCGATGGACGCACACCCGACGGACAGGGGCCGGGCGATCAAGCTCCGGAACCACCGCGTGTGCGACCAGACGTCGCTGCAGAGCATGCTGGATTTGTGTGCGAGTGTCTGATTGCACGACGTGTTTTTCGTGGCAGATGGACTAGTAAAAGTGCATTTGCACCTACGCAACGCGCGGGACAGCTATATATGCCCCGGTCCCCGCCCGCCGCCACCATGCCGCCGCGCGCGTGGCTGCTGTGCCTGGCGCTTGCCTTGGTTGTGCTCGCCGTGCACGCGGGCGACAACGCCTCTGTCGCGGCCGTTGACGCCGCTAATGCGAGCAACACGAGCAACGCCACCGCTCCGCCGTACGTGTGCAACCACGTCTACATGACGACCGGCGACGTGGTCGCCTCGGCGTTTGCCGTGTTCTTCTTCTCGGCGTTTATCGTGGATTTCGCGCGGGCAGACTAGGGTCGCTACGCAGCACGCCCACCCCGAGTGTACCGACGTATATAAGCCACCGGGCTGGGCTGCCGAGTGACCTCCCCGGCATGACCTCATCCCACGGCGCCGAGTCGCTCAATGCCAAGCTCGAAACGTTTTTGAAGCTAGTCGGTGTCTCCGACCTTGCACACCGGCGCGACGAGAGCACCCAAGCTGTGTTTCTTCACGGGCAAACCCAGCGGAAGAAGCGCGACAATGCCATGGAGACTGGAACAATAAGAATGTCAGCTCTGGATCAACACAAACAAAACGGGAAATTCGTCACCGTCGAGCTCACGAGAGCGCAGCGGTGGGGCGTCAAGATCGCCTGCCAGCACATCCTGCACGACGAACCCGGGGGCCTGCGCGGCGCCATCATGGCGCACAGCATGGGCCTGGGCAAGACCCTGATCGGCGTCGAGGTCTCGCGCGCGTTTCTTGCTCATCATCAAGACAAGCGGCTGGTGGTCGTCGCCGCGCCCAAGATGCTATGCGACCAGTGGCAGGAGGAGCTCGAAAACGAGGATGCGCTGGGCAGACGGTGCTGTTTCGACGCCTGCAGCGTGAAGTTTACGCCCCCGCCCGAGTACGACGGGGACCGCTTAGCAACCGCACTGCGCGACATTGCCCCACAGGCACACGTGGTGTCGGACACCGTGAGCAACCTGCGCCCGTACCACGTCCGCCGCATCTGGCGCGCCCTGGAGGAAAATGGCTGCTCCGACATCCGCGGTGACCGGGCGCGCTCCGGCACCGACGTGACCTTTTTGGCTGGCATGCGGATTGAAACGGGCCAAGACATCACCAAGGAGGCCCATGCGCTGCCCCACTGCGACTACCTCGTCCTCACCCATGACCTCTTCAAGGCCAACCGCGAAAAGCTGTCAAACGCACTCGGCGACGTCAAGCGTCTGTTGATTCTCGACGAAGCGCAGCGCGCAAAAAATCTGAACCAAAATCAAGACCCACAAGACGATGACGAGGGCGACAACGCGGCAGACGTCAAGGAAAATCTCAACACAGCCGTGCACAACTTCCCCGGCAAGCGTCTGCTGCTCACGGCCACCCCCATGGAAATCAACATCTCTGAGCTATGGGCGCTGGCCAGGCTCGTTGTTCCCGACATATCGGCCCAGAATTCAAACAAGATCAGCGGCATCGGCGCACAACTGGGCCGCGCGCTGCATGCCGCGCATGGACACTTGCCCCCGCTGCTGCAGGTGGAAAATTTCATGAAGCAGTACCAAAACACCCCGCACCGGACAGCGCAGGTCGAAGACAACTTTAAAAAGGTCGTGGCCTGTGTCAACACGTGCCTGTACGCGTTCATGGACCGCCTCGGCCCCAGCGTGCTGACCAATGAGCTCGCCCGGGTGAAACGCTCGGAGTTTGTGGTGAAGTGCCACCCGGACGCAGGCACGGCGGGCCCCGTGCCGCTCAAGACCTGGGTGACGCCGAGTGCCGTTCGGGACGAGTTTCTGATGAGCTGCCTGTCCAAACGGAAGGAGCTGGGCCAGGGCCAGAAAACAATCATCTTTCACTGGTACAATGACTACCGGACGCACGTGGTAAACTTGATACAGAGGGCAGACATTGAATGCGAGGAACTCCACGGCGGCATGACCGCGAAAGCGCGGGAAGAAACCATCGACCGGTTCAAAAAGGACGAGAATAAAAAGGTGCTCGTCGCCAACATCCAGGTCGGCGGCGTGGGCCTGAACCTGCAGCACGTCGCCAACATGGTCATTTTCCTCAACAGCGACTGGAACCCTGCCAACATTGAGCAGGCAGCGGGCAGGATCTGGCGGCGGGGCCAGAAGCGCGACTGCACGATCGTGCATTTGGTCGTGACGGGCGAGTTCACAAAGGATGCTGCCACCCCAGTTCGCATCGACGAGCAGCGCCAATTCGACACAATGATGCGGCGCGTGGTGGCCAACGCCAACTTTCTCGACGGCAAGTACCTGGTCGGCAGGGGCGACGGCTTGTTGGCGGACCCCGGCGAGCAGCACCAGCTCGTTGAATACATTCCCCAAGATGCCAAACTGACTGTCCAGCGCATCGACTACGACCTCAAGGATGTGGTGGACGTGTCTGTCAACGCCACCCCGCCGCCGCTGCTGGACCAGTACGATGTCCGGAGCGGGAACAAAAAGGTGACACGGCTGCCGATTTACGACAAGGGCGGCGGCGGCGGCTGCACGAGTCATTTTGCGGAGCTCGTCGCGTCCCTGCGCGAGAAGCTGCTGCAGGAGGTGTACTACTGCACCATGCACGACGTCTTCTTCTTCCGCGGCGAGATCAGCAAGGTGCCGCCGCTGCTGTACCCGCTGACTACAACGCAGCTCACGCGCGTCCAGGCCCACATCCCCGACGCGCGCTTCCACATGGCGTTTGACCCCAACGTGACGTCGGAATCGGAAGACAGCCTTGAACAGAAGCGGGCGGCAGAGGCGTACGCGAAGCGCAACCGGGAGTTGTCGGGCAGTGTTGGTGGCGTGGTCTGCCTGTGCACGGAAGCAGCGGGGTCGGACGTNAACGACGACTACCGGCGGCAGCGCGCNCCNCTGCTGGTCTGNCTGCTGCTGCTGCTGCTGCACACNAAGGGCGTGCTGCCGACGACGTCGAAAAAGGAGCAGCTNCNGGCATACCTNGCGGTCTTGGAAAAGACNCGCGNCAGCNCCGCCGTCCGCGCCTACCCGCTGCTCAAGNCCATCGCAGACTGCGCGTGNACCACCGACCAGCCCGTGCCGCCGGAGCGCCTNGAGGTGCAGGCGGCACGCGACCTCGTGAAAGAGCTGCAGCTCACCANNCAGGTNAGCGTGGCAGAGGCGGGTGGGACNAGGTACGTGCTGTGGTGCTCGGANCCAGACCCACTGTCACCGGCAGCCAACATGGCACCGTTTCCGCCGTATGTCTATGAAGACAGCGAGGGCCGCCCGCGGGTGCATGTGGAGAAGCCCGCGGGGCAGAGATGGATCCTGGGCGACGGGGTGGCCGAGCTGCACGAGCCAGGCGAGCCGTCGGTGAAACGGCGCATCTACACGCTCTGGGAGGACCCTGATTACCATGCGAGTGCGCCAGCAGCGGCCCAGAAACAAGGTACGACTGCCAAGGATATCATCGTCCAGTTTGTAAACTACGACAGCCGAGATGATAAAAGCCAACTCTCGCTGCCCGGGACCGCGCGGCTGAGCGACGCGAAAACCCAGCTGGTGGAGCTGCTGGAGCGAGCGCGGGAAGCGGCCGGGGAGAAAACCAAGATCGACCTGGACCTGGTGGATGAAGACGGAGCCGTGTTCCGGGGCGCAGATGGCCAGGTTAACATGGGCAAGACGCTGCACAATGTCTTGGAAGGCGGGAACACAATCCGGTACAAAATCAAGCAGCACCAGGTGCAATGGATCCCAGCAGGTGGATTCCAGCCTGCGGTCGCGCCGACAACGTCCACGTTCGCATTCGGCATCAATGTGGAAGACACCAAGGCCGAACTGGAGAAGAAACACGACCGAATCGAGTTCACCCTCTACAAGGACAACTCTTTGAGCGACCGATCCCGGGCGCACAAGGCACGCACTATCAAAAACGAGTTTACAAAGGTCGACGGCAAGCTGCAAATCTACTACACCGCTGACGCACTGATTGCCCTCAGCCTGACCTTGGAAAGCGCAGAGCGGGCGGAGCTACTGCTGGCCAAATTCCAGCGCGGTAGTAAGCAGTTTCTGCGCGCGACGCTGGCTGACGACCAGGTCACGCTCGCGACCATGGTGCGAAAGGGGACGACGAAAAAGACACTGCAAAAAAATCTGAATGATGTTCTCCAGAAGGAGGACTTGAAGGCCAAGCTCTTGGGCGCCGGCGACGACACCACACTCAAAGACGGCGCCGAGATCACCGTGTCGCTTCAGACGTCCGCACAGGCAAAGCAGTTGGCCGTGACGGAGTGGAAGACTGTGCGCGAGGTGCCGGCACCAGACTTGGACAAACAACTCCCACAGACGCTGCTCGCCGATTCCAGGGTGTCGGATCTGTACAAGAAGCTAAACACCGAGTACGAAGGATACCACTGGCACCTGTTTGAAAACGAACAGGGCAGCAAAAAGGCAGTCGAGACACAATTGATCAAGACAGTGTACAAAACGGGGGTCATTTACTACACCGCCGTCAAGCTCGTCCGCGTGACGGTCACGAATGCCACGCCGCCGGGCGCCGCGCCGTCAAAGGTCAGTTTTGACGATCGCCTGCGGCAGATCACGCGCGTGCCAGGCACGGGGGGCGACGTGTACACTGAACAAGGGCAAAAAGTCGGGGATTTGCTGGCGCTGCTGAGGCTGAAGACGGACGACGATGCCATCGTCGAGGAAAGTGGCGGCACCGGGGGTTTGACACGGGTGCTGGCCGACGGCGACGCCGTGGCAGTGGCGCTGCGTCCGCGTGGCAGGGTCACTTTCCGGGTGGTGAGTGAATCAGACGAGCAAAAACTGGAAGGCGTCGAGGACGCCGTTTTGTTTGAGGACCAGGTTGTACCGGGTGTATTCAGAAAAGTCAAGAGACAAATTGGGGACAAATTCAAGAGTCTACACAACGAGCAGGGCTTGTTACTGAGGTTTAAACCAACGACGGAACCAGGTAATTTGCGGGGTATAACCCAATTCGACTTCCCCGCCAGCATTGTCAGGAACACGCCCACGCTTCCAGGGCAGGGAGCGCAGGGCGGTGGACCGGCACCAGCGGACTTTATCATGCACTGAAAAATTAGTCCGACATGTATGTATTCCAAATAAACCACCCTTAAAACTCACTCCGCCTCGACACGGCTACCGCACGCCTTGACACGGCTACCGCGCGCCTTGACACGTCTACCGCGCGCCTTGACACGTCTGCACGCACGACGAGCACTTTTCGCACCGCCCCAGCCCCGGCCCCTGCACCGCCCCAAACGGCACCAGACTGGCGTGAAAGCACCCGGGGTCCAGCACCCACGCCCGCCGCTCGCCGTTCCACCGCGCGCGGTCGCCCGCGCCGAGCTTGTTGTTGACCGCCTTGAAGCGCGCGAGGTCCGCGAAGCGCACGTTGAGCGCCTGCGGTGCCTCGTACATCACACTGTCCACGAACCGCGCGACGCACTTTTTGCCAGCGGCGGCCGTGCCCACAACCGCCTGCATGAGGTCAAACGAGCGCTGGAGATACGCCGCATACCGCTTGGCGTGCTGCAGCTTCGCGATCTCGCTCTTGAGCACCGCGCGCTGCTTGGCAATGTCGCCCTCTGTCACAAACACGTCCACGTAATACTCCTGCCCCGCGCGCCCGCCGCGCCCGATGGTCTGGATAAACGTGTACACCGAGAGCGGGACGCCAAAGAGCACGACGCGCGAGAGCGCGGGCATGTCGACACCGGTCCCAAAGGACGCCCACGTCGCGCAGAGGATGTCGATCTCGCCGCGGATGAAGCGCCCCTGGATCTCCGCGCGCACGTCGTCGGCCTGACTGCCGTGGTACACGCCGACCACCTTGTCCGGGAAGAGCGCGCGCGCGTCCTCGTACAGGCGCTCGCAGTCTTTCTTGCTGTTGGTCGTCACGAGCGTCGAGCCGCCGGTCGCGGTCGCGAGCTGGCTGCGCAGGTGCGCGTGCAGCGACTCGGCGCCTGGGCCCCACGAGCACAGCCCGTGCCGGCAGCTGCAGCGCGCCCCGCGCTTGGACGCGTAGTGCACGCGCAGGTGCATGTTGCTCTTGTGGTCGCGCTCGGTGACGACGACGGGGTCGCGCAGCAGCAGCGTGCGCCGGAGCTGCGTCTGCGCAAACGGGCTGCACGTCGCCGAGAAGCACAGGATTGGCACCGCGGGGAACTGCCGGCGCATAAAGTCGAGCTTGAGGTAGTCGGCGCGGAAGTTGAAGCCCTGCTCGATGAGGTGCGCCTCGTCGAGCACAAAGAAGCTCAGCGGGCGCCGCTCGTGCAGCGCGCGCAGCCTGGCCTGGAAGAAGGCGGACGCGGCCTTCTCCGGCGTGCAGAAGAGCAGCATCGGCGCGGGCTCCGCGGCGCCGCCCGCCGCAAACGCGAGGTCCTCGTCGGGCGTGTCCGCGTCGCAGCTCGACGACAGGTTGTAGCCGAGCTTCGGGCCCGCGCGGTTGAGCTTGTTGCACTGGTCGAGGATGAGCGAGACCAGCGGCGAGATCACGAGCGCGACGCCGTTGACGGCGAGCGTCGGGACGAGGTACAGCAGGCTCTTGCCGTAGGCGGTCGGCAGGCAGAAGATGCGGTCGGCGCAGCCCGCGGGCGCCAGGATCTCGTCAATGAACGCTTCCTGGCGCCGCCGGAACCCCTGCAGGCCGAGGCTGCGCAGCGCTCCTGCCTTGTCCACCATGCCCGCCGCGACAGGTTCTGGAGCAGGCGGAGCAGGACCATCCAGGCAACTCTGTGCAGTGGGGGGGATTTTGTTTTTGAAAAAGTTTTGCCGCGGGGGTGGCGGGGTTTATATACGTGGAATTCGGGAGTGGGTCCTTGCACTTTGATTTTGGCAGAGAGGGCTCCATGCACGCCAGGTATGTATATATGCACCTGCCCGGCCACGTGGACAGGGGAATGACCAAGCAAAAGGTGGCGGCGCCAAAGGACCATCGCTACAAGTACGACTGCGTGGTCACGCGCAAGATGCTGCCGGACAAGCGCTTTGCGTGCAACCGCGTCATCGGGAGCCAGCGCCCGGCGAAGCTGCCACAGAGTGTCTCGGACGCGGCGACGGTGGAGAAGATAGTGGAAAAGACGCCTTGATCGCCTTTATTGGGTCGTATATAACATTAAAGTAAACATACTGCATAGGACCTCCAGTTGTGGCCAGCTACCGCAGACACCGCTGCAGGCCCTCTTGGATAACCTCCAGTCGCATCCACGCACAAAAACGCGCGTCCACACCCGCCGAACACGTCAGCAGGCGGTGCAGGTGGCGCAGGCAGGCGTCCACGTAGTTTTTCTTGTGCACGCCGCGCGTCGAGGAGCGCACGTCAGAGATACTCGCGACGACCTCGCCGAGGGTGCTCGCTGAAAAAAGCGCCATGGCCATGTCCCCGCACTCGGGCGTAAACACCGGGCAGCGGTGCTGCGACTGCTCGTAGCGGTAGTACACCCGCACCAGCATCGCCACCACCGTGCGCGCGGCGTGGTTCTTGTTCTTCAGGAACGGGTGCAGCCGCGCGGGCGCGGCGCGGTGCCGGGACGGGCCTGCCGGACAGAAGCGCGCGTGGAAGTTGCAGACGTGCCCCCACGCCGCGCGGAACGCGCCGACGCCCGCGACCACCTTTTCGGCAAAGAAGCACGCGACGACAAAAAACATGTCGGCCTGCGCGTCAAAGATGTAGGTGTAGTCGGCGGCTTCCAGCGGCTCCCACCCGAGCGCAAACGCGCGGTTGACGGGGATGTCCAGCATGTCGCGTGTAAAGGCGTCAGCGACGCGCGCGGGGCACCCGCACATCTGCAGCGCGGCGGCAAAGGTCTGCACGACGTGGTAAAAGTAGACAAGCGGCGGCGAGGCAAAGTGGTGGCCAAACGGCGCGTGCAGGCCGCAGAAGCAGGCCTCGTGCAGGACCAGCGACAGGTTCTCGCAGAGGGTGACGCGGTGGACGGCGGCGCCGTGCGCGTTGAGTTTGGACAGAATGTGCGCGCGTTCCAGCGAGCCGAGCGTGAGGCTCTTGTCGAGCGCAAGAATGTGCAGCAGCGCGTGCACGCGGTGTGGGCCGAAGCGATCGCTGGCATGACCCGTCCGCTTCAGGAGCCGCGAGATGTCAAGGTGGACGTCCATCGCCTGCACCCAGTGGCTGCCCTGGGCCCGACGGGGTGGAACGCTTGTCGGTGAAAAAACTTACTGTGAAGCATTGGAGTCCCGCCAATGGCTTTACTTTGTTCTGGTATTGGTGGGTGGCTCGGTACTGATGTGACGTACGCGCGCAAAAAAACAAAAACATCTTGTCATCAGATGCCCGACCTTGGCCACCTGGCCCAGACGACCCATTTGCAAAAGTTCTTGCTGTGCATGAAAGAAATAGTCCCGCAAAATATCACATTTGTGCGCCAAAAACAAAAAAATACTTTGTCACCACCGGCCTGTCCTGGGCACCTGGCCCAGACGACCCATTTGCAAAAGTTCCTGCTGTGCATGAAAGAAATAGTCCCGCAAAATATCACATTTGTGCGCCAAAAACAAAAAATACTGTTTCACCACCGGCCTGTCCTGGGCACCTGGCCCAGACGACCTATTTGCAAAAGTTCCTGCTGTGCATGAAAGAAATAGTCCCGCAAAATATCACGTTCGCGCGCCAAAAAAAATGCCACGTCACCA
>PAUB01000002.1 GCA_002713695.1 Opitutaceae bacterium | reverse complement strand
GGTCAGGGTGACGTCGGGAGCGACCGTGCCGTTGACGTAGCGCGCCGACGCCCCCAGCTCCGCGTACTCGCCCGTCACCGCCGAGAGAGGATTCGCGCCGTTCGGAATCGCCCGACCAAGGTACAGCGTCGCGTCGAACAGCTTGTTGGACCAGAGGTTCAGGTAAGGATCGACGAAGGTAAATAGTTCACTCTCATCAGATCTTTCACCTTTCACGGTACCGTTCGTTAAGATCAGAGGCGATACGGGGTTATGCGTTCCGACGTCCACCCACTTTCTGACGTCTAAGTCGTACGCTATCCTGTGATCTGCGCCGGGACTTGGATTCATCGCGTACTCGTAAGTTTTGTGACCATCGGCAGATGTTACGATTCCCGAAAAAACATACTCGTAGGTGGCTTTCCAGTCGCCGGAAATGAACGGAATCCTTCTGATTATCACATCGTCGGCGAGGTAGAGGGCGGGATTGACGAGTCCCTCGGCCCAGACGCTGGCGGAGGTCGGGATCACGTTCTTGGGAACCTGCGCGTACAGGAGGACGGCGTCCGCGCCGGCCGACACCGTCTCGAAACGAAGAGGCGCGGACGGGTGAAGGTCCAACACGCCGTCGAACAACGTTCCGGCGTCCGCGCCGGCGTTAGCGTACGGGTCCGTGAAGGTTCCGAGGTTGGTCCAGTCTGTGTGACCGCTGCTCCACATCCTGATCGACGGCGCCGCGCTCGCGTCGATGCTGTACGGGTGGGAGGAAGAAGGCGTAGTCCACGTCTTCGTCGCGACGATGTACGTGATGTATCGAGTCGAATCGCCCTGTTGATGGTACCTGAACACTTCGGCCGTGGATAAGGCATCGTCGTACACCATGTGAGACTCTCCTTCGACGTAATTCCAATTACCGCTGTCGTAATAAAGTTTCTCGGCCGGAACCACGAGATCCTTCTGCACGAGTTGCACGTCGACGATCTCTCTGGCGTCGTGGGCGCCGACGATGCCCCTGAGCGGGTCGCCGTAGTACGCGCGGAGCTCGGCGATCGCCGGCGTCGTCCCGCTCCCGCTCAGAGCAAGGAAGTGAGACACGCGGTGCGTGTGGACGATCGGCTGAGACTGGTAAGGGTCGGTAAAAAATATATCAGTATCAGCGTCCCAGATAACTGTCACCACTCCATTCGACGTCGCGTAAGGATCTGTCGAGTAAATCACGCCGTTAATTTCTCCGCCGTACCATTTTTTCTCCGACAATGAATAACTTATGCCTTTATGCGTCCACACAGCTGAATTTTTATCCTTTAAATCGTAAACGACGAAAGTAGAGTTTGATTTTCCCGAGTTGTGCGAGTACGTCAAAGGCGCGTAAATTGACCAAGAGCTGGGATAGGAAGTAATCGAGATTGTACTGACGAGTTCGAAGAAAGCGTTTTTCGTCGCCTCGTCTCCGGCAGATACCAACACGTCGTCGCGGTACACGTCGAGGTCGACGTCGCTTTTGAGTTGAATCGAGAAGCTGTGCACGGGTTCGGACGTGGTGAGCGAGAAGAGCGAGGTACCGTCGGTCACCGCCGAGTGCAGAGCGGCGAAATCGGCGTCGGCGGTCATGGCCTCGGAACCGGTCTCTCCGCTGGTGAGGGGCGCGAGGAACGTGAGTTCGGACGCCGGGAACACGAGTTCCGTCCCGTCGGGAAGGTAGGCGCTCGCGTCTCCGATCTCAGGAGCGGAGGTGCTGTTTCCGACGGCGACGAACTTGTAGACGTGCGACCCGACGGGGGCGGCGCCGAAGACGTCGTGAGCGGATCCTCCGTAGTTGCGCGCGGTGGAGACGACGTCGAGGGAGGCCGCGCGGATCCAGGTCGCGCCGTCGTCGTTCGAGCCGTACACCGCCAGACCCGAGGGCGCGCCGTCCTTCGTCAACAGACGACCTCCCGTCACCGCCAGAGGAGACGCCAGGTCGAACGTGACGGAGGCGGTGGACTGGGTCGCCGGAACGGTGCTCCAGGACAGAGTCTTAGTATGCTGAGAGGTTCCGGAGCCGGGTGTGGTGTCGTCGTCGACCACCAGGACGCCGTTCTCGTACACGTCGTACGCTGGAACGTACTTATCTCTCTGCGTGGTCATGCTGATCGTCGTGATCCGAGTCGCGGAGCTGAAGGTCATCGCTACGTCACCGATCTGGATGTCACCTTTACTGAAGATTTTACATCCAGCGGGCGTGCCGTCTCTGTCGAAGTTCTCGTTGATCACGACGTCCAGCACGCCCGTAGGTGCGCACACGAAGTCGGCCGCGGAAGCCAGGTAATTCTGGTCACCGTGAACAAACGAGTGCGCCTTCAGAACCACGCTGTACGAGTACGGCAGGTCGTACGTCAGAGGTCCGGCGGCGGTCGCCGAGACGTAGGGGTCTCGGAAACGCGCGTCGACCGCGTCGGCGTCGCCTCCGGTTCTCACCTCGACCATCCCGTCCTCCACGCGCGTGATGGTGTCTGGAGTATCTCCGTGTTGATAAGTATCCTGAAAACTCCACGTGGACGTCGAGTAGTCGTACTGGATGCCGTACGTCGTGTAACCGTCCATCTTGTACTTGATCACGGTGCCGGAAGTCTCGGTCTGCACGTACTTCGTCCAATCCTTCCCGCCGCTCGAGATGGAAATTTCGGAGACGACGAAAGCGTTCGCCGCGATCGCCACGGTCGCGTGGTCGCCGTCGAAGAGTGGAGGAGCGCCGTAAGGGTTTGTGAAGGAAAAGTAAGTACCATCGGTGACCGTCGTTCCGCTGATGATATCTTCGGAGTCCGGAACGGAAGATTCCCAATCTTCCCATCTCATCTCGACGTAGTCGTACTGAATGCCGTACCCACTCGTCGGATACTCTTTCAACTGGTATCTGTATTTTGTCCCGACCGTCTCGACGTATTCGTAATGCAGAGCGCTGCCGCTGTGATGACTTGGCCCCCAATCTTTATCCTCAATCTGTATGGATTCGACGGGATCCGGCGCTGGTAAAGACAGAACTTTTCCCGCGGAGTTGGCGTCGATCCTGTTCACTGTGTCGTTTCCGACGCGCGAGCCGTCGGCGAGGTTGATCCTGAGCTCCACGAGTTTCGCCTCGCTCGCCAGGGGCTGTTCGGCGTACACCGCGAGCTTGGAGAAGGTCTGAGGTCCCGACACGACCGGCGCCGTCGACACGATCGCCGGAGCGTCGGGAGGCGGAGGTGGACTCTCGACGACCGCGGGGGGAGCGTCCGGAGGCGACGGCGGCGGAGGTGGAGGACTGGGGTACGAACACGTGACCGCGAACCTCGCGCTCGTCGGCGTGCAGTGCGAGTCGCACTTGAAGTACCTGGTCTGACCGGGAGCGGCGGCGAGCTCGTCGTTCGTGAACACGCGAACGTGTCCCGCCGAGTAAAAACCGACGATGGGGTCCCCAATCTCCGTGGAATCGCAAGCGCTCGTCTGGGTNTCCTGAACGNTGTGGTNNCCGTTCCAGACGACCTTGACGTCGTCGCCCGCGCACACCTCGTACGTCTGACCGTCGAAATTCAGGACGACGTCGCTCGAGGGCTCGGCGAGCGTGGTGACGATGACCCTGTCGTGGACGGCGGCGTCGCCCGTCCCGACGTACATGTCGACCCACGTGGACGTGTCGTACGCGCTCGAGGCGCACAGCTCGATCTTGATCTGATCGCCGTTGTCGACGCGGACAGACCCGTCGGACGCGACCGCCGTCCCGTTGACGAACAGGGTCGCGAGGTCGACCTGCAGGAGTCGTCGTCGTCTTCGGGACGTTCCGGACCCGGCGTCGTCCTCGAGGGGGTCCTGTGCGAGCGTGATGGGCACGGACAGACCCGCGCCGAGGTTCGCGACCACGACGGAAGACCCGTCCGTGGGAAACGTGACGCACGTCTCCAGAGCGACGGGCGCGAGTTCCACGCCCGGAAACGCCAGATCCTCCGCGGTGAAATCGGGAGGCGGCGGGTTAGGCGGGGGCGGACTCGGAGGCGGCGGACTCGGAGGCGGAGGCGGACTCGGCGATGGCGGAGGCGGGCTCGGCGAGGGCGGAGGCGGACTCGGAGGCGGAGGCGGACTCGGCGAGGGCGGAGGCGGGCTCGGTGAGGGCGGAGGCGGACTCGGCGGTGGAGGCGGACTCGGAGGTGGCGGAGGACTCGGAGGAGGAGGACTGGGAGACGGATTAGCGAGGACGACGAGTTGATCGACGATGGCGTCGGAACCTTCGCCCACGGTCACCGTGAACGTCTCGGAATCGCCGTTGTTCGCGCGAGAACGGAACGTCAACTCGACGACGTCGTTCTCGTCGACGAGGACGCCCGACTCTCTCGTGACGTCGTTCACCTCGACGATGACGCGTTCGAGCGTTCCGAGATCGGACTCGACCGTCAGGGGAACGGCGACGCCCGGTCCGAGACCCGTCACGGTGAAACTCTTGACGACCTCGGTTCCGGGTTCGACGGCGACGTTCGCGCCGAGCGTGAAATCGTTCGCGGTGATGTCGGGAGGTGGGCTCGGCGGTGGGTTCGGAGGAGGACTGGGGGGAGGAGACGGTGGACTGGGAGGCGGAGGATTCGGCGGAGGACTCGGAAGAGGAGGCGGGCTGGGAGGAGGATCCACCTCCGGAACGAACGTCTCGCTCTCGGCCTCGATCTTATTCTTGACGCGTTCCTCGACGATATCCTCGGCGACGTCCGAGTCGGACGACTTGTTCTTCACCTTGATGTCCACCTTCGCCAACACCTTGGGCTTGAATTTCTTCTCCTGCTGGGACCCCTCCGCGCCTCCGTTGCTCTTGTAGGTGACCTTTCGGTGCGTCTCCGGCGCCGACTCAGGGAAGAAGTTCTGCTTGAGCGTGGGCATCGCATCGCCGTTCGTCTGCGCCTCGGATAACTTGACCTCGACGGCGCGCGTCTGTTCGTACGTGAGCTTCGCGTTGATCCTGAAGTCGACGTGAATGAGGTCGGCGGTCTCGAGAAGACGACGACGACGACGACCGCCGCCGGCGGTGGCGTTCGTCACCGACACGACCTCGACGTTCTCGGGTTCGACTCCGTCCGCGTCGTGCGCGACGGACTCGACGAACAGGGTCTCGTTGAACGTCTCGACGCTTCCCTGCATCTCCATGACGCCGCCCACGGCGTACTCTTCCTCGACGATCACGTCCGAGACGTTCGTGTCGGCGTACTCGGGATCGGAGAGCAGGATACCGACGACCTCGGACGCGTTCACCGGGGCGACGACCTCGCTCTCGTATCCCAGGGTCTGCACGGACGCGTGACTCGAGACGCGCGAGTCGACCCTATCTATCGCGGCGTCCAGGTTCGCGGCGTTCGCGGACGACAGGACCTCGTCGATCGTCAGGGTGTAGCGAACATCGATCGCGATCGCGCTCGCGATGATCGACGCGAACGCCGCGAGCGCGAACGCCGCGAGCGCGACGCCGCGGGTGGTCGAGGCGACCATTCCTCCTCTCTTCGAATTCGATCCGCGCGCGACGCGCGGACGGACCACGTCGGTCGAGAGCTACGAGTGTCGCGTGGTGTCGCGTGGTGTCGCGTGGTATCGCGTGGTATCGCGGGGTTATATTCTCTGACCCTTCGAGCGAGGCTTTATATACTGGTCGCGATCGCTTCGCGCGGGTACGTCGTCGTCGGAATATATATACACGATAAAACGAACACGTGCGGTCTTCGTCCCGAGCGAGCTCATGAAAACGTTTCACGCGAACGATGTTGTCCTGTCGAGTCTTCTCGAACAGCTGTGGATTTCGAGAGCGCGCGCCCCCGCGCCCCCGACTCAGATTTTGACTTTCCACGACGCCTTAAACGTCACCTCGGACACGACGCCGGTCGATCGTGTCATCAAGGTCACGGACGACGCCGCCCGAGGCCTCGAAGTCATCGAAGGCGTCGTCACGAGCGGAGACGGTGGCGATCGGTGGAAAGATATATCCGAGTTCAGAGTTCGGCGCGAGGGTGACGACACGCCGCGAACTCTGAAGTGGGCGCTGAGATCCGAGGAAATGAAATCGAGGAGCGGTGATCCCCGGAACGTTTACAACAAGATGCGCGTCGTTCATGAACTCGTTCGCCGCGGGGAAGACGCGTTCGCGCTGACCGTCACCCTCGAAATCGATGATAATGGTGGTGGTCTGACGTATTTTGAAGCGCTTCGATCTTTCGGAGACTACGTCGACAGAGTTTATCTTTACACCCCTGACGACGACGATGTATCGGAGGATACTCCGGCGGATTCGGACGATACCTCCGATGACGATACGATCTCGGTGTCTCGCGCGTCTGAAAACGACGTGACTCGAACCGCGCGAGACGCGTTATCGAACGACACGACGTTCCATTTCGAAGAGAGCAGCGACGAGAACGCGGATATCGAAAGGCTGATAATACGCCCTTATCTCGGGGATGATGATTTCAGCCGCGGTCGATTCGACGAAGCCATCGCGTCGACGCGAATATCGGACGAGCGTTTATCGTACGTGCATCCGAACCTGTGGGCGATCCGAAAGATGCTGTTGTTCGGAAATACCACCGACGCCGACGGCGTCATCACTAAGAAGTCCGCGCGGGATCTGCTCGCGTCTCCCATGACTTTTCTCGCCCCACCGAAAGAGATAGTGAAAAAACTCACGCGTCAGCGGCATCGCGGCGACCACCGCGACCACCGCGAACACGAGACCCTCGACCAGTACCTCGAGGACCATCGGACCGTCGACGACACGGCCCGCGACGGACCTCTCCGGAAGTTCGCGGAGGGAATGCGTTTCTATCTGTTTTTCGCGGGCGAATGGAGAATAGACGCCGTCAGACGAGAACGACCCACGATTTCTATCGACGGGAACGATATCGCGTTGTCCGTTTGGCTCAGGGAAATCGGCATGGACTCGGAGGGCGAGGACGAGTCGAGCGACTGGAAAAACGAGGCGTGGGCGAAATCGTTCGAGTCCGGGTGGACCGATCGACTTCGCCTGTCCGCGGAACTGTTGGATTGGGACGCGGAAGACGACGCGTCCATCGTGCGAGATGCGGTCGAAGCGTTCAGTACGCTGTTCGAACTGAACGAAGACGAGACTCGACGACTTAGCTTTTTGAGCGACGACGACGAACGGCAGTCAGCGCGAGATGTCCGGGTTTTTTTCCTCGTCAGAGGCACGTTCAAAACTACTTCAGACGGCGGTAACGACGGTAACGACGGTAACGACGCCGTCGTCGTCGTCGCGCGTGACGAAAAGAAGCCGATGAATCTGTCCCAAAAGATAGCTTGGATCGAGAAGATGGGTTTCCAGAACCTCGTCGCCTCGTGGGGCGATGCGCGCGCGATGTATAAGGAGGTTCCTAAAATTTTCGAGGACCTGTGGGAATCGACGCGCGGTATCGACGAAAGTCTGTTAAAAAAAATTAAATCCCTCGTCGAGAAGACGGAGGCACTCACTCACCCCGATCGCGAGAACGTGACCGACGACGACCGGATCGCGGCGTCGCGTGACGGATACGGTCTCAGCGATCCGTTGGCGCTCACGAAAAGAGACGAGAGAACCGTGGCGAACGCGATACGATACTACGACGATAACTTCTCGAAGCCGATCGATGATTTGTTAATGCAGTACTCGGCCGTACGGTGGGCCAAAGATGAGATGAAATGGATACGAGGAGAAAACGCGCAGGTGACCAATCCCGCCAAGAGACACCAGTGGATGCGCATTTTGCGAATGCACATGATTTCTGCGGCGGCGTCTTCGTCCGACGTAGTACTTAAATAATCGTGTTTAATCAAAAAGTTTTAATGACTAGTAAGTGACTCCTCAGTAACGAGAAAACATCACCATGTCGTCGAGCATCGCGTCTCCTATGGGTTTTCTGTCGGGAAGCGGTACTCCGTATTCAACTGCCCACTCGTAGCACGCCTCGTGCCCGTTTCGTTTCGCGTGGGCGCACGTCCGGGAATCGCACGGACAGGGGGGGGGGTCTCGTGAACGGGAGAAGTTCTCTCTCACAGCTGACAAAGTATATATATTACGACAGATCATACGGTGGTCGCAACCAGGTCAGCATGTCTTTCGAACTGATCGCGACCTCGACGTCCTCGTCGGCAGACGATCAACAACCGCTGTGGGGGGATCAACAAAAAGAAGTCGACATCATCGTGAGTATTACCGACGAGTTGGGAAATTGTGAAGCCTCTCTACGTGAATCTCTCAGGAAAAATGATGAACTCGCGTTGTCACATCTACGCGAGACGTTGAAGTTAACCGACGACAGTGCATGGAGTGAAAATCGCTCAGAATTCGACCAACACGGCCGCTTGACTTATCTAAAGTTATATAGTCTAAACATGAGTGTTTTACCGACAGTCGTTCGCTACCTCACGCGGCTGAACAAGTTGTATCTGAGCGGGAACCGGTTGACAAGCGTACCGGCGGAGCTGGGGCAACTCGTGAATCTGAAGATGTTGTTTATGGGCGATAATCAGTTGACGAGCGTGCCGCCGGAGCTGGGGCAACTCGTGAATCTGGAGGATTTGGATCTGAGCGAGAACCAGTTGACGAGCGTGCCGGCGGAGCTGGGGCAACTCGTGAACTTGAAGCGGTTGGACATGACAGCGAACCAGTTGACGAGCGTGCCGCCGGAGCTGGGGCAACTCGTGAATCTGGAGGAGTTGGTTATGAACAGGAACGATCTGAACGACGTGCCGTCACAGCTGGGACAACTCAATAAATTGACGCAGTTGGACATGAGCGGGAACCAGTTGACGAGCGTGCCGGTTGATCTGGGGAAACTCGAGGCCTTGAATGGTTTGTTTATCAGTTGTAACAAATTGACGAGCGTGCCGGCGGAACTGGGTAAACTCGTGAATTTGACGGAGTTGGATCTGAGCGAGAACCAGTTGACGAGCGTGCCGGCGGAGCTGGGGCAACTCGTGAATCTGGAGGATTTGGATCTGAGAGATAATCAGTTGACGAGCGTGCCACCGGAGCTGAGGCAACTCGTGAATTCGAGTGGAGTTGTCGTCCTTGCATTTCCGTAGCCTCAATATTTCCAATTAAACTGGGAAAAAGCGACGTAATTCTGCTTAATATAATATTACCATGTCGTCCATCATCGGGTCTCCTATGTGGGTTTTGGGCTCGAGCGGCGCTCCGTTTTCGACTGCCCACTCGTAGCAGGCGTCGTGCCCGTTTCGTTTCGCGTAGGCGCACGTCCGGGAATCCCACGGACAGGGCGGGTCTCGTGAACGGGCCCATCGTAACATGTCCAAGTTGCCGTGTTTCGCGGCGTGAAGACACACGCAAGCGTTCCATTCAGGCATCACGCACAAACCCACGCGAACTTCTTGACCTGGCCCACCACTCTCCTTATCGTACACGTTGACTGTATAGGTGCGGGTCGACACCGGTTTTTTTTTCAGCCGCTCTCGAAAAGCCCTCTTGAGAATGTCCAGATCGTTGTTCTTCGCGGCGTGTACCATGAAACTAGGGGTCCTGTACCCTCGAGGGTCTCGGCGAGCATCCGCGTGACAAGCCTCCACGAATTCCTGATATTTTTTGTCTTTGTACGTATCGATTTCTTCGCTCAAGTCCTCGTACGCCGTCGATAACGAGCATAGGTCGCTGAAGGGCAGTAGCGCGTATATTTTTATTCTCAGGTCTTCGCATAGAACATCTCGCATCGTGCTCACTTGTCTTTTGCGTTTTATTGTATACATCATTAATTTAATCTGTAATCGCCACCGACGCACGTTTATTATGGTGTCCTCGTCGTCGGTTCGTCCGCACGCGACGCACGCGAGGTCTGAGCCGGCGGGGGAGACCACCGGCGAGACGACTCGCGAGACGACTCGCGAGACCACCGGCGTCGTCTCGCGATGGCGACACATTTTTCAGTCGGACCTGCCAAAAAAACTCTGCACCCCCACTCCGCCTATCAGTCGGAGATGTAATCACGACACGACTCAGGCGGGAGGTCCAGACGTGGCCGCGCACAGACAACACGGCACGAACGCGAACAGGAGGACGA
Organism: Opitutaceae bacterium; assembly: GCA_002713695.1. GTDB lineage: Bacteria > Verrucomicrobiota > Verrucomicrobiia > Opitutales > Opitutaceae > Cephaloticoccus. The sequence continues at coordinate 15,169 of PAUB01000002.1, read as the reverse complement.
GAATGACGACGTTCAGGTACGCCTCCCAAAAAGTCAGAGGACGGCCGTGTCTCGCGTCGTGATAACGGTGACCGTGATGATGATGATCGTGGTGACGCGCGTCTGCGGCGGCGGCTCCCGACGCGTTTTCAGCCGACAATTCCTCGATCGCTTTTCGTCGTCGCGGTTCCATCGCCGCCGCCGCCGCCGCCGATCCGCGTCCGAATCCGAATCCGATCCATCGCACGCCCGGGACGATCGTCGTCGATCCGTCGCCGACGCCGACGCCGACGCCGACGTCGTCGGCCTGGACATCGCGAAAACGCGCGAACATCTCGACATCGTCCACGGGACTGACGACACCGACACCGACGCTTCCTCTCTTCTCCAGTCGATAAAAAGGCACGGGCGTCCCCGGAGGCGAGTGACGCCCGTGGAGCGCCGTCCCGAGACTACCACCCCCCGTGGCGTGTGATCCGACGACCGTGAGTCGCCATCCACCGGCGCACGTCGCGTTCATCTCGCGAACCATCGACGCGAGCGCGCGACGCAACGTGTCGAGTGCCTCGACACGGCGCGAATCGTTCTCGGCGTGCGCGGCGGCGTCGATCGCCGTGTACGCGAGGACCAAGAAAAACGAACGACGAGGCGATGCCCGCGCGGCCGCCACGCCTTTCCGAACAGCCCGCGTCGCTCGTTCCTCGAAACTCGACGTCGGAGGGTACTCGCACGTCTCCCCGTACGCCGTGTTCCCGAGCGTGTCGAACTCGACCACCTCGGGAGTCGCGCGTCGTTCCGCGTCCGCGTCGACCGGACGAAGCCGCTCGTCGACCCCGTACGCGCGCAACACGAGAGACCCGAGACCGCGAGGCGGAGGAGGCGTCGGAGATCCCACCTCGCGAGACGTCGCCTCGAAAAGAGAACGCGAAAAACCACCCGACACCAAAAAAGGCGCGGGACGAAGACGCGCGATGCTCTCGCTCACGCCCCGAAGGTCGTACCTATCGTTCGTCGACACCAAAAAACCACTCGACGTTCCGTCGTCCGCGCACTTCGTCGTCAAAAAACCGTAAGGCACGCCGCGAGACGCGCACGCGCGATGAAAACCACCGAGAACACCACCCTGGTACGCCGCGCTCACCCGCCAAGAATCACCCGCGACGCTGGGAAACGTCGCGTTCACGACTCGAACGTCCCCTCCTGCTCTTCCTCCTCCTCCCGCCTCAAAAACGTCACGAAAAGCCCGAGAAGATCCCCTCACCCCCAGACCGTCGGCGTGCGCGAACACTTCGCAGTGGAGGGGGGGTGCCCCCCCATCTGACCCCCCCGAGTCGTCGGGGGTCGATTCGTCGAGGGTCGATTCGTCGAGGGTCGATTCGTCGAGGGTCGATTCGTCGAGGGTGGCGAGTCGACGAGGGTGGCCAGTCGTCGATGTCGACGAATCGGTGGTCGATAGATCGGGAGTCGACGGTCGATCTATACTCGCGTCGAACGACGAGTCGGGAAAGTTGGGATCGGAGGGTCTCGAGGTCTCGACCTCGAAGTCGACTTTTCGCGATCGCCCGAGTGATCGTTCGGTCGAGGGGTAGATTTTGGTCGGCGACGACGCCGACGGGAGGTCGTCGAACGTCAGAAGTCGATGCGATATTTTTTCAGTCACGTCGCGTTCGCCCGAGTGGTCGTTCCGTAGAGGGGTAGATTTGACATTGACCCCGACGACCCCGACGACCATCGACGCCAGAACGAAGACGATGCCGATCGTGCCGACGAACGCGACACCACCGCATCGTTCCCCTCGTCGGTCTCGTCGGTCTCGTCGGTCTCGTCGGTCTCGTCGGTCTCGTCGGTCTCGTCGGTTCGTCATCGTGGCGACGCGGGAGTCCTCTCGTGGGTGAAAACGAGACGCGCGACGACGTCGCGAGAGTATATATACGAAGCGAAAAGGGAGACGACCACGAGCGCATCGGCGACGACCGACGACGACCGAAAGACGACCGACGAAACGCGCTGAGAACTCACGACTCTCGTCTCATCGATTCGCGTCCACGACCGAACATGTCGGTCGAAGAACCCCTTCCAATCGCCGCCGGCGGTGGACTTCCCGGTGACCCCGCCGGCGACGAGGCGAGAAAAAAGAACAGACAAATGGTGGAGAAAGCGAGACTCTCAGAACAACTGAAAGTCAAAGCACGACTCGCCGCGCTCGCCGGGCTCGCTCCCGGAACTCCTTCTGTTCCGGGAGGTGGAGGCGGCGGAGGCGGCGGAGGCGGCGGTGGAACGGGAGATCTCACCGCGTTAACCGAACGAGTCGATGAGCTCGAACAACTACTCGAAAATTTCGATAAGGAACAACTGTCGACGGAATCCATTCGCGCGATCAAAACCAAATGCGAACAGTGCGATACCCTGTCAACCAAGATGGAAAAGATGATAACTACAGATACGCTGAAGAACGTACTCGACAGTTTCGATAATGACGATGTCGGCGATGCCGATAAACCGAATCTGTACAAGAGGTTAAAAACACTGGCGGAGGGTAAACTCGAAGGCGATGCGTTGAAAAAGGCCGTCGCCGACCAAATCGGCGCGCTCAAACTCGATGACCGCTATATGGGGAAAAACGACGCCGAGTTGCAAAGTGCCGTGTTGGTCGCGTTGGATGCCGAACAAATCAAGCAAAACCTGAACCTGCGCATCCAAACTGTGCTAAAAGACACTAAATACGTGACGGAACAAGCCCTCGCCGCTGCACGAACTGAGTTAAACAATGCGATTATCGAGAAGGCGGACAAGACCGTGATCGCCGAGTTAAGCGCCCGTGTCAAAGTGACCGAAGATGCGGCCCTAAAGGTAAATGAAACGATCCGAGTGGCGACGACCACGGCCGAAACGGCGAAGACCACGGCCGAAACGGCGAAGACCACGGCCGAAACGGCGACGACCATGGCCCGAGAGGCGAAGACCATGGCCGAAAAAGCCACGAAGAGCGACGATGATTCGGGGATAGCTACCGCCGATAAGCTGGCTGACGCAGCCGAGAAGCACGCTGTGACTGTCGGAGAACTCGTCGTTCTAATCAACAACGCCGCTGTTACAATCTCTAAGCCGGGAACTACTGCCACCGAGGCCGATAAAATCGCCTTAACGATGGTCGCCCTCGAAACACGAGTCAAAACAGCCGTTGAGAATGCAAATCGAGCTGCCGCCGCTGCGGAAACCGCGGCTCAAAGCGCCGACAGTAATGCCGAACAGAGAGCTGCCGCCGCCGCAGCAGATGCCATGAACTCCGCGAAATCTGTCGGTGACCTCGTGAAAGCAGCAAAAGAGGCCGCGAAACAGAAACGACTCACCGAAGAAGAAGAACGGAAGCGACTGGCGCAGGATCAGAGGGTCAAGCCATTCGATTACGAAGGAGGTCAAGTCGACAAAAGAGTTCCCGAAAACGAAACATTTGTGGTAAATATGGATTCAGAAGGAAATTGGAAACCGACAACCGGGCAAAGAAGGGTGATAAGTGACATCGAATCTCTTTTTGACGACTTAAAAGGTATAAATGCATTCGCGGAAAAAATTGGAGACGTCACGTCGGTGAAAATCAAAAGGATTGGACAGAAGTTGACCGTAAAACCAATCTTCGAACAGAAGATGTTCATTCCGAATCTTAAGACAGACGAGGGTGTAACGGCGAAAAAAGAACTTACGAAAATCCTGAGAGATAATCTTTCCGACGATATCTATAAGAAGGTGACCGCCAAAAATGCTTGGAAAGACTTCGACTTAAGCACTCGTTACGGATGTTTGGAATTGTATAACTCCCTTCAGGACGCGGGTCTGGTCAAAGAAGATGACGATCGGGTCCTGGGTGGTTTTTTCGTGGTGGACGAGGCGAAGACGCGCGGCGACGGTGCGGCGGCGTACGCGCGAAACGCGGCTGGAACGACGATCCGACTCCTCCTGAGCATGTTGTCGTGCACCGTCGGGAACGAGGTCGTGAACCATGGTGGTAACGAGATCGAGGGAAGACTCGGTAAGACCGTCGCCGCCATCGAGACCCGCGTCGCGGGCGTCAAAGACGCCGCTACCGTAAAAGACAAACTCGAAGGGCTGTTCAGAGCGATCAAGGAAGCGGTCCAGAAATCGGATTTCACAGACAAAAACTTATTCGATCACGCGATAGCGAAGACCAACGACGACTACAAGGAGAAAAATCCCATCGACGATTCGGCCGCGAGCGGGTCGAGCGGCGCTGGTCTCAGTTTCGTGGCTCAAGAAATCGTAAAACTCGATATCAACGGGGATAACGCCGCGATTTTCGTTCGGGCGTTCAACGCGATCACGTCGTTCGTCATGACCGCTCGCGACGCCGACGCCAAGGACGGCGTCGACATGCTGACGACCGCCGCCGAGATCGTCTGGCAGTTTCAGAAGGTGCGACGCATGGTACAGATCGAGGCGCTCAAGAAACAGAGAAAGAACAAAGATGAAGACACCTCCGATCTAGATTCGACTGAACATCTGAACGACAACGCGTTACCCATCGCGTCGGGAAGCGCGTACGTCGGTGGTGGTGGTGGCAAAAAGTGCGGCGGCGGCGGCGGACTATCGAAGTCGTTCATCAATAAGATGTTCGAGATGTACGTGAAGTGATCGATCGTGTTTAATTGTTTTTTCTGTTTTTTTTCTTGGTGAGATGGTCTCCTAGTCCTCTTATCAATTTTTCCATGAGAATGATGTTTTTGTGATGCGGTTCGATCGTCCCGTCCGCGGCGTTCTCGATCCACGTCTTGTTTCGCACCGACTGAAGTTGCGAGTAGAGCATGGCGGTCGCCTCCTGCATGAGCACGTCCTCGTCGTTGACGTGCACGAGAAAGTGTCGCGCGATGGATCTCCTGGTCCACTCCGGAAAGTTTCCCAGAGGTCGTATCTCTCTCTCGTAGTACGCGTGAACCAGACCGACGAGTTCTGGATTGCTCACGCCCTTCCCGTAGTTCTCCTCCACCAGACGCATCATGTCGTCGTACGCGTCGCTCACCTCCCCTCCGTTGAACGGATCCGCCGACTCGTCTTTCCTCTTCGCGAAACGACACGCGAAACACGGTTCGTCCTCACCCCCCGCGTAATCCAACGCGTCGACGTCCGCCGGCGCGCGAACGAGGCGCGACGTCGGTTCCCCCAACTCGTCGTTAGGCACGAAACCACCCCCACCACCACCAAACCCACCCATGGCACCACCACCCTCACTCATCCTGTCTCGTTCTCGTTCTCGTTCGGGTGGTCTATCGTTTCCCCCTCTCGCGGACGATCCACCCCCCGAGTGCGCGCGTCCCGACGACGATATGGAACGCGCCGACGGATCGACGTACGAACTCGCCATTATTTCCTCATATTCATTACCACTCTAAAGATAAAAGGGGGGGTTTAAGGGGGGGCCCTCGGCCCCCCCTTTATATGTTCACCGTATTTTTTCTTTTTTTGACGTGTATCCTGACGCACCGCGCCTCTTTCGGGGCGAGGAACACGACCGCGTCGAGAGGAGACGTTTCGTCGTCGCCGTCGGAACCGACGAGACCTCTGAGTTTGAGTATCATGGGTTTATCGAACCTGGGGAGTCCCTTAAAGTTGACGACGACGACGCCGGGGGTCGGCGTGAGGTCGACGCGAACGTTTCGCGCGTGCACGCGCGGCACGACCGTCTTGAGCGCGACGACGAGGTCGCACACCGCGCGCACGTCCTCGTCCGTCTCCGTCTTGAGTCTCGGTCGTATCTTATCGTACTCCTCGTCCACCTCTTTCTGGTCTGGTTTATCTTCGAGTTCGGCGATGCGTTTTTTCTTGACGTCCGTCTCGAACTTGAACCAGACGGTACCGTCGGCGAAGTGGCACCCGTAGTCGACGACGTGCGGGACCTCGTCGACGACGGCGAGGAGATCGACGAGCCTGACCTCGTCGACTCCCGCGACGCGAAGTTCGACGTAATCCGTGCCCACGACCGTGTCGGTGTCGAGCGTGAACTTGCCTCCGCACGCGTCTTCCCACGCGCACATCTTCTGGACCACGGCGTTCACGCTCGTCTCGAGGGGGTCCTCGCGCTTCCTCTTCTTTCCGCCGACGCTCATCACCGTCATCATCTCGGAGTCGTCCCTTCTCCGCCTCCCGCGGAGACGGTCGTCGTGTCGCGGAGACTCACTAGATCGCGAAGGACGACGTGGACGATATATGAGACGAACGGAACGACGATCCACGCCATGAAAAGGATGTGCGTCCTCTTTCTCCAGACGAACGTCTCGAGGGGGTAGTAGACCTCGAGTCTGGAGAGCGTGACGCGTCCCTCGCCGTTGGTGGGCGCGCGACAGAAGACGCGACACCCTCTCGGTAGAGCGGGGACGAGTCGCGACACGCACACGGCGTCGAAGTTTTCGACGACGATCCTTCCCTCTGCCTGTCTCCTGAGCGGCTCGCCGACGCACACGCGTCCTCGATCTTCTTCGCGCACGCATCCGAACAGCGCCTCTCTCACTCTGATCGTCTGGGGGTGCGCGACGATGGACATTTCTTCACTATTCGGGGCGCCGCCAAACCCTCGAGTATATATGACGGACGCGAACGCACCCGTGGAAACCCGCGAAAAAAATACGTCTTTAAATGTCTCATTCGCGCAACGCGGGTCCGACGCGCACCGCCGCCGAGGATCCGCTTCGGCGATGGAACGGAACACCGAGAGATATCAAGATCGCGCTGACGTACGAGACGAGCCCCCTCGTCGTTAAGGTCAAAGACGACGACAAAGACAAAGATAAGCGGTGGCGAGGGTCTTCCGGCGGAGCGACCGAGGAATGGTCTCTGACGTCCGACGATGTTTTGAATAAACTCGATATCGAAAATTGCATCATCGAGCGCGTGACGTGCGCGCTCGTGGGGGGCCCCGATTCCGTCGCGTCGATGGGTCCGTCGGTCAAGGTGCACCTCGGGACGGGGGAAAAAAAAAAAGTCCTGGAATCGATAGTGCACAACGTCCCGTCCGGATGTCCTCTCTACGACAAGTCCGAGAAGGGCACGGTGGTTCACGAAAGAAATTTGAGCCAGCAGGATTTGGAACGGTGCAAAAAATTCGGGAATGTGACAAGCAAGAACTTGGCGAAACTCGGCGCGGAGTGCAAGTCCGACGGCAATAACGTGACCCTCCCCGATTCTCTCGGAGCGTTGGTCGACGATGAGCACGCGAAGCTCGGCGAGACGGAACGAAGACAGACCAACACGGTCGACGTGACAGAATACGAACGTCTCGTGCCGAGTTTCCTCGATACGGTCAGCGACGTGCGCGCTCGTTTTCACGACCTGAGCAATATCTCCGTCGATCTGAAAATAAATCAGACGTGCGAGAAAAAAAACGTGAACGTGAATGAGACGGTGACACTCGTCGTGTGCGTGCGGGCGTGGTGCGAGGAGCGAGGAGAACGATGAAAAAATAATTAATATTACATTTCACGCGCGTCTCGCGTCTCTCGTCCCTCCCGCCACCACCACTCCCGCCGCGAAAGGAAACGCCGTGCGTTCGACGCGTGACCCTCCGCGTCTCCTCCGACCCCTCCACTCCACGCAATGTTCCCCCGTCCCACACTTCGCGCACGGCCGCCTTCGCGAGGGTCCTTCGTCGGCGTGTCCTTCCCTGACGTACCTCGCGGGGGCGAGTTTTCGATACACGCCGCCGCACCCGAGACACTCGATGAGGTGAACGTCGAAGAAATCGTCGTCTTTCCTTTCGGATCCCTTCGTCGCGAATACCGTCGTCGTGGACACCGTCGTCGTCATTTTTTTTATTTTATTTTTTTTTAAACCACGCTCGTGACGTGAGACGCGCCTCTGAAAGTGGTTCTCGTCGGAAAAAATCAACGCCTATTTAAACCCCCTCGAGCCTCTCTCGCGGTCCGCGGTACTTTTTTTACATCGCACCGCCGACGCGGCGCGCGCGCGTCTATCCACGTTCCGATGGCGATGGCGATGACGGCGTCGGCGTTCGCGACCGCGCGTTCGCTCTTTTCGATCGTCGTCGTCGCTCTCGTCTTCATCGGCGCCGCCGGCGCCGCCGAGTGGCAACACGTGTTCTCTATCGCGCAGTCGTTCCCCGACGACGCGTCGTCGTCTTTCGTCGTCGGGGAGTTCGCGGCGTTACTGGAGGCGTGCGCGTCTCCGAGCGCGTCGAACCGACTCAAGAGAGAGTGTCTCCGAGGCCTCGCGACGCGCGAGTTCGCGTGTCACGACGACGACGACGACGACGCGACGACGTGCGTCGTCGACGGAACACACGTCCTCGTATCGTCCGTGTCGTTCGCGTGCGACGGGGCGTGCCCGTCGTCTAACGCGACGTTCGACGCGATCCTCCCGTCGACGACGGTCGACGATTGCGTCGTCGGTCCGGTGAACGGGTACGTCGGCTCGGAGTGTCACTCGAGCGCGAGGTGTCAGTGGCTTTCCGAGCGTCCCGACGTCGCGTCGTTCGGCGAGTACTGTCCGAGCGCGACCGGCGAGTACTGTTGCGCGTCGAACGCGACGCGAGACGAGACGACGTTCGACGGGATCCTCATGACCTCGTCGACCGTCGATTACATGCAGGACCTGTCTCACGTCACCGATCTGTCGTTTCGCGTGCACTACGACGTGCAACCACCTAGTCTCGTTCGCGTGATCGTCGACACCCCGTACGTGACGAGCGACAAGAGGATCACGTACGTCGAGAACGGCGTCCTGAAGACGTACGCGATGTGTCCGAGCGCGTACATGTTCGATTTCGCGGACCCGGTCGAACCTCTTCCTCGCGCGGAGGACGGTCAGTTTCGTCGCGCGAACGCGCAGGGCGATTGGCTTCCGCTCCACTTCTATCCGGCGTCGGATCTCCTGGGGCGGCCGCGAACGGCGTGCGGCAACTACGACTTCGATTACGCGTCCGCGGAGGGGTTCAGAGACGCGTTCGATTTCCCCGACGTCCTGACGAACGGTTCGTCCCGGTTCGCGTACGGACCGACCCCGAGCGTCGATCCCACCGCGTGGGCGGGAGGGGGTAACGGCGCCGTTCCGCGCGACGGAAACACGTTCTGGACAATGGGAACGCCCGTTAACGGTCGCGTCAACTACACGGCGGGGTATTGGGATCTGGTGAGTGGGTTCTATCAGTGTCGCGATCACGAGACCGGCGCGCGTCTGATCTCTCGCGAGGGGGAGGGCGACACGTACATCGGAGGCGTGGCGTACGCCGTCGAGTCGTACTCGTGGACCCTTCATCTGTGTCAGGTGGGATACTTCGGGACGAATTGCGCGGACACCTCGACGATTCAGTCGTACGCCAAGACGTGCGCGACGATTCCGAGCACCTTCTCCGTGGCGCCTCGTCAGGTCTCTCACGTCGACACGACGCCGACGAGCTCTGGACTCGTGTCCAAGTCGTTCCTCCGGTCCGTGTCGTCGACGCGAGGTGGGTGCGCGATCGGGAGCGAGCGCGTCGCCGTCGCGTTCACGCTCCTCGTGTTCGAGACCGACTACGCGATCGTGAACGACACCACCCACGCCGTAGCGGAACCTCTCGGCGTGTTCGATGGAAACCAGACGGGCGTGGCGTTGTTCGACGCGTCTCACGCGACGTCCACGCGAACGTTCCTGGCGACGAACCCCTCCGTCGAGGGCATGTACGCTCTCGCCCCGTTCGTGTCGTCCGCGAGCGGCGCCGAAGTACTTCACCGGACGATCGTGGTCGTGACGCGGTGTTTCGACACGGGTCACGATCCCGCGTCTCGCTCACGGACGCGAGGCGACGCGTTCGCGAAAGTCGCGAGCGACGGCGGTGGACGCGTTCGTTTCGAGCTCGCGGTGTCCCTTCAGAAGAACTCGGGACCGTACGTCGTCAAGAACGCCCTGACCGTCCGCGTCCTGGGCACCGAGGACACGTTCGTTCTGCGCGACGTCGACGTCATGGAACAGAAGGGCGCGCGAGCGAAACACGCGCTCTACGGCGACTACGAGACCGCGGCGGCGGACGCGTATCCGACGTTTCCGAACGCTCTGCCTTCGACGTCTGACGTCGTCATGTTCGCGGGGGATCAACTGTGCTCGAAACAACAACTGGTCGAGGGAGACGCGCACGGAACCGCGCTTCGTCCCAACGCCGTGGGGGCGTGCGTGTTGTCCGCGAAAGGCGAAGCCGCGGTCGACGGGGATGGCGTTCCGGTCGCGGGTCGCGAGATCTTTTACAGGGCGACGGGAATGCTCGAACCCGCGCCGTACGTGTTCGGATGTTTCCGCGACTGGATAGACGTGTCGGGCGCGAATCCCACGGCGGCGGGCGTGTACGAGATACCGGTCTTGACGCGTCTTCCCGACGAGAATCACGAGTCTGACTTTTGGTTCGTCGTCAGAGGCGAACTATCGCGGACGACGCTCCCGGGAACCGGGACGACCATCGCCGATCGTTTCGGGACGGGTCTGTTCGCGTACGACGAGACCGCGAACGACGGCGCGGGATCAGACACGGCGGACGTGTCCTCCGCGATGCAGCGCGACCCGCTCACGATCTCGGCGCCCTCCGACGCGTTGACGGCGGGTTGCGCGGAGACCACCGGCAATCTCAGGGCGGCGTGTAATCTGGTGTGTTTCGACGTCGAAGAGGGTCTCCTGACGTCGACGAACGTCGGGGATAACAGGACTCTCGTCGTGCACCACGTGTCCGTGGCGACGGTGGTAGACGCCGCCGGGTCTGCCGCGATACACAGGTTCGGCGCCGAGGAGACGCCCGCCGACGCGAGGAGAAGAAGAAGAGACCTTCTCCTCGCGACCGACGCCGTTTTTGAGAATAATCGAAAAGACGTCGACGGTAGTACCGCGCGTGGGGAGAACGACGACGAAGGTGAGGGGGAGAGGATGCGAAGTCTCGCGAGAAAGATACGCGTGATCGTTCGAGAGCGACACGAAGTCGACGGTGGTGGTGGTGGTATCGTCATCGACGACGGCGTCGATGACGCGGAGTCGATCGTCGAGTGGACGATCGCGTGGACGGTGTTCGGGTGCGTTATTTTCGTCGCGTTCGCGGCGTGCGCGTGGTGCGCGTGCGCGAGAGGGGGGTCGCGAATGAACGAGTCGAGACGACGAAGAAAACGAAAAAATAATCGCCACTGACGTGATAATTGACGATATTAAACGAAAGATGAGAACACAAAATTCTCTCCTTCATTTTTTCGTGCGGCGCGTGTGATCCGAAAAAACGCGAGCGAAAAAAAAATGACTCCATCGAAGTCTTCGAAGACCGACCCCGTCGACGATCTCGACTCCGTCGAAACCACAGGACCGGTGACGACGACGAAGGGACCGACGTGTTCGTCGTGCGGCGCGACTCGCACGCCTCAGTGGCGCAGACACGATGGGAAAACTCTGTGTAACGCGTGCGGCGTTCGTCGCTCGCGGAAGGAAAGAGCCACGTGCTCGACGGTGAGGTCCGACGCGTTATCGACGCGATCGACGCGATCGACGCGATCGACGACGAGCGGTACCGCCGTCGATACTCGCGACGACGGGGCGTCGCCGTCGATGCCCTCCGGGAACGTCGACTCGACGCAGACCGTGATCGATGACGTCGAATCGATTTTCGAGGGACTCTTGGATCTGGGGAGTCTCGGGTGGAGCGGCGACGACGGCGACGTGTTCGAGAGAGACGTCGATGGTCTGGAAGGTCTGGATGGTCCGGATGGTCTGGGAGGTCTGGATGGTCTGGAGGGTCTGGAAGGTCTGGAGGGTCTGGAGGGTCTGGAGGGTTTGGAGGGTCTGGAGGGTTTGGAGGGTCTGGAGGGTCTGGAGGGTCTGGAGGGTCTGAAGGGTCTGGAGGGTCTGAAGGGTCTGAAGGGTCTGAAGGGTCCGGAGGGTCCGGTGAACGACGTCGCCTTCGTCGATGAAAATGTTCCACTCTCTCTCACGTTTCCCGATCCCGTGAGCGACGATGATGAACGCGTCGAGAAGAAACGACGTCTGATTGGAAATCAATACGAAGACCTCAGGAAAGCTCACGACGCTCTCTTGGTCGAGTCTCTGACGAGAATCGTCGAGCACAAGACCGAGATGGAGGATCTAAAACGATGGACCATGGAGAACACGAAGAACCTCGACGCGTTGAGGCACGAGAACGGTCGCCTCGCGAAAGAGATCGCTCGTCTTCGTTCGATGTGTTAGAATAGTCTCGCTGGTATTTAAGAAGACGGTCATCACTGAGCGAATAAACATGTGGCGCGCCGCGTGGACCTTCGCGTGCGTCGTGCTCTTCGCGGCTTCGTCGTCGTTTGTTCGCGCGGAAGACGATGCCGAACCATCCTCGACGTTCGTCGTCTCGGATTTCACCGCGACCGACGACGTCACCGTATCCTTCGTCGTCGACGACCCGAACGTGGGTCGCGTGGACGCCAGAAAGATCGACTTAGTCTCTTCGGATTACGCGGAGTACGCGTACAGAGGCGGGAGTCTCGTGAAGGCGCGATCCTCGTCTCCCGAGGCGCACTGCGCGTACGTCGGCGTCGCCGACGGCGAAAACGTCTCCGGTGTTTCTCTGTTTTCGTGCGGGATCAGTGGCCCTCTGATTCAGATCACGCTCGAGAACGCCACCGTCATCGAACTGAGACGCGTCGTCGGGGCGACGGTGAGCGACACCACTTCGTTAGACGGCGCGTACGAGTCGCGAGTCTGGCTCACCGACGTCAGGAACGCGAACTTTACTACCGTTTTTAACGCCGAAAACAGTCCGACGATACTCCCGAACGACGACGTCGCGGAGAGTGCTTCGCGCAGACGCGGGACGCGGCGTTCTCTCCTCGAGGTCGGTGCCGCGAACGTGTTGTATTTTGACTACGTTTTCGTCTCCGACAACAAACGATACCTCAACTACGGCGGCGACACCGCGGCCGTGTTCGCCGACACCATCGCCGAACTTTTGTACGTGAATCAGATTTATCTCGTGGGCGATCGTTTTTCAAAGCAGATTCAATTTCGAATCAAGCAACAGATCGTGTGGGAAGAGATCCCTGATTTAATCTCTTCTTCTAACGTCGGGTCGGGTGCAGTCGACGAGTCGGGTGTGTTCGAGAACCTGATGGATGGAAGTATACTCTTGGATCAGCTCCAATCGTGGATCTTCCAGACGACTTTCTTCAACCTCACGGGGTACCTCAACTCTGGTGATGCGGGAAATAGAGGAAATTACGACGATTTCTCCGTCGACTCCAATTCCGCCGAATACGCTCTCGGCGACACCGCGCACGGTTGGCACGTTCTCACGGGTGAATTTAATTTTGAACTCGGGAACGAGGGAACCCCGTTGGGTGTGGCGACTCTCGGAACTATCTGTGGATATTACGGTCACGATATTTGGAGAGGCGGCTGCCAGACGATCATGGATTTTATCGACAACAGCGACGACTACACTCTCGGTTGGGAGTTCATCAGGAACGGTCAAAAATTTATCAACATTCAAGGTGTTGTTAATCGTTGTTACCCCGAGTACAACGTCGGGATCAGCAGCGCGCTGAACACGCCGATCCATTACTTCCCCGGTCTAATCCTCGCGCACGAACTGGCCCATAACTTGGGGTTCAATCACGTGTACAACGATGGAGATCAAGTGGGTAACGTCGACGGGTGCATGGATGAGGATTTCGCTCACAACGGTTCAGCGATTCTCGGTTATTCCAACCACGACGGGCACGTCTCTTGGAGTCAGTGTTCGGTGAACAAGTTCGACACACTTCTCACGGGGCCCACGCAGCTCGACACGAACGAGGTCGGAGGTCTTTATTCGTGCGCCGCGACCGTCGAAGGTCAGTCGAGACTTCCGACGAGCACGTTCGTCGGCGTACCGTTCGCTGAGGGGCAGGACGGGTACGCGCACCATCTCTCGAGCTCGTCCTCGGGGTCTTCTGGGTCCCCCGCGAACCCGAGTCCCCCTCCCGCGTTACCCTCGCCTCCTCCGAACCCGAGTCCCCCTCCCGCGTTACCCTCGCCTCCCCCGAACCCGAGTCCGCCTCCCGGGTTACCCTCGCCTCCCCCGAACCCGAGTCCGCCTCCCGGGTCTCCCGCGAACCCGAGTCCGCCTCCGGCGCCGCTTCCGGAGGGACACGTCCCCGTCGTGTACAAACTCACGTTCGGCGACGCCCTGAGCGAGTACCAGAAGAGCGTCCTCGAACAAGCCATACTGCAAAACAACGGCGTGCACGGGGTCGCGACGTGAGCCAGCGTTCGAGATGACAGAATACGTTTTTCATACTAAAAAAAAGCAACGAAGGGAACAACTATCGTCATATCTATCTAGGATCATGTTTGCCCTCGTAGAAGTGATTCGCGAGATTTGTCAACACGCGTCGCACGGTACTCTCTTTTTCGAGACGGGCGCTACCTCGACGACGTTCGCGAGATCTGACGGAACCACCGCGACCACGACGTTCCTCGTAGTTTCACGACACTCGTCCGTGTCGTCTCGTCCCGTCCTTAACCGTCGAATCGCGCTCACGCACGCGAACATCGCTAAACTTCCGACGACGATCGACATACCCCCGACGACGGTGACCTCGACGACCGCCGTCGAGCGCGATTTCTCTCCGCGAACCGTCGCGTTCGTCGCTTTCGTCGCTTTCGTCGCTTTCGTCGCTTTCGTCGCTTTCGTCGCGTTCGTCGCGTTCGTCGCGTCGCGGTACGACGACGAATGCGTCGACGGAATGGATGATCGCGGCGCGGGTGCGCGCGGGAACGATGGTCGGGGTGGGGGTGGGAACGGAGACGGTGCCTCGCCGCGTACTCCGTCGTCTCGATCCGCGCGCGTCTCTTCCGAATCGGCCAGTGAATCGGCTCTGGGAGGTTCCTCGTTCGACGGGAGAGGTGGTCTTCCCGGAGACCACGGTGCCCACGGAGGCGACGGTGTCCTCGGGGGAGGCCCGGGGGGTCCGAGAGGTTCGGAGGGCCTCGGAGGAGTCTCGGGACTCGTCGGACGCGACGGCGCCGTCGGTACGGTAGACGGAAGATGTCGTGGTGGACCCGGCGAAGGCGGTGACGGTGATCCCGGTGGGGGTGGGCTAGGAAGAGGTGGTGGACTGGGTGGAGGTGGCGGAGGTGGTGGAGGTGGTGGAGGTGGCGGAGATGGGCTGGGTGGAGGTGGCGGAGGTGGTGGAGGTGGTGG
>PAUB01000001.1:7500-543160 GCA_002713695.1 Opitutaceae bacterium | reverse complement strand
TTCTGCTCAGTCGTATATCTCTTGCCTTTCATGGTCTGGGTCCTTTCTAGGTTCCCAGACTAACTCTCTCAATGGCTCAGTTTTCGTAACCCCGACCAACCTGATCTTGAGCTTGAACCCATGAAGTTTTCGCCAAAACACAGATCAGCATCATTCTGCCCAACCAGTGGCTCAGCGCGTAACGGGGAAATTTCATAGACAAAAACATTGTCCGACGAAGGTCGGTGGTCACGCTCTAAACTCCGTTACCGCGGGCAATCTCCATGCAGACCTCTCTCGACTACAAAATCGCCGTCCTCGTCTTCCTCGAAAACCAATCCGAGGAGCAGCTACTCTTATTGAGAGCCAAGCCGCCCAATCTCGGCGTTTGGAGCCCCATCGGGGGGAAATTGGAAACCTCCATCGGAGAATCTCCATTTGAATGCGCTGTGCGCGAGACCCGCGAAGAAACCGGATTTTCCGTCACCACCAAGGATCTCCATCTCTTCGCGATGATCGCCGAAAAGGCCTACGAGGGCGAATCGCACTGGTTGATGTTTCTTTTCCGCTGCCGGAAACCCATCGAAACGCTGCCCCCGGAAATGAGCGAAGGTCGCTTCGGTTTCTTCTCCCGCGAGGCGATCGACTCACTCGATATTCCCGAAACAGATCGAAACGCCCTCTGGCCCATCTATGATCGCTATCGGGATAGTTTCGTTTCGCTAAAGGCTGATTGCGCCCTGGGATCGCCGGTTAAGGTCGAGATTGAAGAAATCACTCCTGCTCTTGAGATTGACGAAGCCCCCCCGGAATCGGGACTAATCACTTGATCTCGGAACGTTTAACAGGGAGATTCATCCTTTAACCTGAAAGGAACCCTCATTTTGAGCAAAACATCTACCAAATCCGCCGATTCGGCTAAAGCCGCAATCAACAAAGACCTCTCCAAAGAGGAGAAGCAGGAATTCCTGCGCACGATGATGCGGATTCGCCGTTTCGAAGAGCGAAGCCTGCGTGCTTACCAAGGAAAGAAGATCGGTGGTTTCATGCACGCCTACATCGGGCAAGAAGCAGTTGCTGTGGGTTGCTGCTCTCTGATGGGTGAAAACGACCACGCCATCACTACCTACCGCGATCACGGTCACGCCATCGCGGTTGGCATGGGAATGAACGAACAGATGGCCGAATTATACGGCAAAGCCACGGGTTGCTCGAAGGGGAAAGGCGGTTCGATGCATTTCTTCGCACCCGATCTGAATTTCTGGGGCGGCCACGGTATCGTCGGCGGCCAAGTCCCTCTCGGCACTGGCCTTGCCTACGCCTTAAAGTATAAAGGACTCAAAGGAGCTTCGATGGCCTTCCTTGGAGACGGCGCAGTCAATCAAGGAGCTGTTCACGAATCCTACAATCTCGCCGCACTATGGCAATTACCGGTCGTCTTCGTGATCGAAAACAACGGCTACTCGATGGGCACCAGCCAAGCTCGCTCATCCGCCGGTGAACTCTCCAAACGTGCCGCAGGTTACGACATGAGCTGGGATGCCTGCGATGGGCATGATGTTTATGCCGTCCGAGAAATCATGGACAAGCACCTCACCATGGCTCGCGAGAAGTGTGAGCCTTCTGTGGTCGAAGTGCGCACCTACCGCTACCGCGGCCACTCTGTTTCCGATCCGGATAATACTTATCGCCGTAAATCCGACATCGAGGAATACCGTAAAACTAAAGATCCCATTCAAACTTTCCAGCAGCGTCTGATTGACGATGGAAGCATCACGGCAGACGAAGCCACCACCATCGATAAAGCAGCTCGCGCCGAGGCCGAAGCCGCCGCCGAATTCGCCGAAGCCAGTCCGTGGCCTACTGTTGAAGACATCCAGAAGGATGTATATTGGGAAGTCGACAATCCCTCCGAGCGCAAGTCCACCGGTCGTATCTTTTTTAACTAATCTAAACTCCTTTTAAACGTGCCTGAAATTTCATATCGCGAAGCCGTCCGCCACGCCATGGCCGAAGAATTGGAGAACGATGAAAACGTCGTGATCCTCGGAGAGGAAGTCGCCGAATTTAACGGCTCCTACAAAGTCACCGAAGGGCTGCTCGAAAAATATGGTCCCAAGCGGATCGTCGACACCCCTATCAGTGAAGCCGGATTTATCGGTATGGGCGTTGGCGCTTCGATGCTAGGCGTCCGCCCTGTTATGGAGCTCATGTTCTGGAGTTTCTACTCTGTGGCCTTCGATCAGATTCTGAACAATGCTGCCAACGTGCGCTACATGTCCGGTGGCCTGATCAACTGCCCGATCGTCATCCGCGGCCCCGCTAATGGTGGCACTAATGTCGGAGCAACCCATTCGCACACTCCAGAAAACGTGCTCGCTAATCATCCCGGCGTAAAAGTCGTCGTGCCGTCGACCGCTTATGATGCCAAGGGCCTGCTGAAGTCCGCGATTCGTGACAACGATCCGGTGATGTTCCTCGAAAACACCCTCCTCTACGGAACTAAAGGTGAAGTTCCTGAGGAAGAATATCTCATTCCTCTCGGCCAGGCTGATGTGAAACGCGAAGGCACCGACCTCACGATCGTGACCTATGGTCGCTGCGTGCTGCACTCATTGGAAGTCGCCGAGATTCTCGAAAGGGAACACGACATCTCCGCCGAAGTCGTCGATCTGCGTTCCATCCGTCCACTCGACATCGATACGGTGCTCGCCTCCGTCGCCAAGACCCATCGCGTCTTGATCGTCGAAGAGCAAAAGCCATTCTGTAGTGTCGCCACCCAAGTCGCCTACATGATTCAAAGCGAAGCCTTCGATGAACTCGATGCGCCCATCAAACGCCTCTCGACCATTGATGCTCCGGCCATCTACAGCCCTCCGATCGAAATCGAACAGCTTCCCAATCCGAAGCGCATCCTTGCTGCCGCCCTCGAAGTGATGGCCTAACTCCGCTCCTGTCCGAACTCCAATCTTCCATCTCCCAACTCCAAAATCCCATGGCCGAAATCATCGAAATGCCCAAACTCAGCGACACCATGACGGTAGGCACGCTGGTCAAATGGCTCAAAAAAGAAGGCGATACCGTTGCTAATGGCGACATCCTTGCCGAAGTCGAAACCGATAAGGCCACAATGGAACTTGAGTGTTTCTTTGATGGCACCCTGCTAAAGATCTTTGCTCCTGATGGCTCGGAGGTTGGCTTGGGCGAACCACTTTGCGCCGTAGGTGAACCGGGTGAAAAAGTAGAAGCCCCCGCAAAAAAAGAAGCTCCTGCTGCTGCTGCACAAGAAGATAAGAAGCCAGCACCCAAAGCCGAAGCACCCGCCGCTCCTGCTCCGAAACCCAGCGCACCAGCTCCTGCTCCTGCACCCGCTCTGGCGCCGAGTAACAGCGGATCCCGGGTAAAAATTTCACCTCTCGCCAAGAAATTGGCGGCCGAAAAGAAAATCGATTACACTCTGATCAATGGTTCCGGTCCCGGTGGCCGCATCGTTCGCGCCGATATTCTTGAAGCTGAGAATAACCCACCCGCACCTCGCGCGGCTGGTGGCGGTGGTGGCGGTGGTGGCGGTGGTGGCAAGCCGACATGGGCTTGGCGTTCCGCCTTTGATAAATCTCCCGTGCATGAAGCAGGAGTCACCGCGCTCAGCAACATGCGAGCGACCATCGCCACACGTTTGGTCGAATCGAAGACTCAAATCCCTCATTTCTATCTCGAAATCGAAGTCGAGGCCGCGCCGCTCAGTGCTCTGCGCGAGCAACTCAACAACGGTCTCGGCAACGACGGTGTGCGCGTTTCCGTGAATGATTTTATTCTCAAGGCCAGCGCCCTCGCGCTTCGAGCCGTCCCCGGTGTGAATGCCTCCTTTACCAGCGAAGGCATCCAAACCCACAGCAATGCGCACGTCTCCTTCGCTGTCGCGATCGACGACGGTTTGATCACGCCGGTCATCACCGATACCGATCAAAAGACCGTCTTCGACATCAGCGTCGAAACCAAGGATATGGCCAAGCGCGCCAAGGCTAAGAAGCTCGCGCCGGCCGAATTCACTGGAGGAACGTTCTGCGTTTCCAATCTCGGCATGATGGGCATCGCCCGCTTCAACGCGATTATCAACCCACCGAATGCTGCGATCCTCGCGGTCGGCACCACGGTTAAGAAACCTGTCGTCGTCAACGATCAGATCGTGATCGGCGAACGCATGTCACTCACCCTCTCCTGTGATCACCGCGTGGTCGACGGAGCCCTCGGCGCCCTGTTCCTCAACGCAGTCAAAGATCACTTGGAAAATCCGGCGCTGATGTTGGTCTGAGACCGATTCATCCGATCACAAAAAAGTCGCGATTTTCACGACGCGGTGATTTTGTGATCAGCTTTCTGCACGTTCGCGGGCGTCGGCTTCGATCAGTTTGATCAAGCCATCCAAGGTCTCCCGTGTCTGCGCTTTGACTGCGGGTAACGCTTCCGCGCTAGCCACATCGGCATTCACGAATAGGTAGAACTTCACCTTCGGCTCGGTGCCACTACCACGAGCGGCAAAACTGTAGCCATTGCTCAGCGTGACGAAATACAGATCCTGCTTCGGAATCAGTTCGTTGTCGGCATCGCGAATATCCTGCACGCCGAAGTCTTGAAACTCAGCAACGGTCATATTGCCAAATTCTGTCGGCGGAGTTTCCCGATAGGTCTCGAGGATGCGCTTAATTTTCGCATTACCACTCGCGCCTTCGTAATAGATATTAATCACACCCTCGAGGTAGAAACCGTATTTCAGATAAATCTCATCAAGGTATTCAGTGACGGTGAGACCGCGAGATTTCACCGAAGCACACAGCTCGGCAAACATGAGGCAAGCAGAGTTACCATCCTTATCGCGTAGGTAGTCGTTGGGTAGGTAACCATAGCTTTCCTCGGTGCCAAATGCGTAGAACGTCGCGTGCTCTTGAGCGAGGGTCGCGCGTTCCTGGAGCGAGATATGTTCGTAATCAAAACCAGCTCCCTTCGCCGCCAGCACTTGCTCTTCATACCCGCGGATCTTGGCGGCAATCCATTTGAAGCCAGTCAACGTGTTGATGACTTTCACGCCGTGACCTTCGCCAATCGCATCCTGCAATTTCGTAGTGACGTATGTCTTGATGATCGCAACGCGATCGGAACCTTCAGCCGGAATCCATCCGAGCTCTTTGTATTTACTCAGTCGGTATTCCGCGAGCAACGCACCGATCTGGTTACCCGTAAGCAGTTCCATTTTCCCTTCGCGATTGCGCACCGCTACACCCATACGATCTGCATCCGGATCCGTGGCCAGCAATACATCCGCGACCTTCTCTTCAGCCAAGGCGACCCCTTCAGCCAGGGCAGCCGCATTCTCCGGATTAGGAGATTTGACTGTCGGAAAACGACCATCGGGTTCGAACTGAGAAAGCACTGGAGAGACATCACAACCAGCATGAATCAACAACGGCACTGAATGAATAGCGCCAGTGCCATGAATATTAGTGAAGACGACCTTCACTGGTGATTGCTTGAGAATATTACGATCAATGACTGCCGTCGAAGCGAGGGTCAGATACTCTTCATCCGCATCGCTCTGCAAAGTGACGACCTTGCTTAAATCTTTCACCAGATATTCACCCAGCTCGGACAACGGCACCTTGTTTACTTCAGCCACGATTCCCATGTCATGCGGGGGCACCACTTGCGCGCCATCTTCAAAGTAGGCCTTGAAGCCATTGTCGTGCGACGGATTGTGACTCGCGGTAATCACCACGCCGGTATGCGCCTGCAATGCACGCACGGCGTAACTTAGCTGGGGTGTCGGCCGTGGGCCATCGAAAATAAATGATTCGCCGCCGAGCTTCGACCAAGCCGATGCCGCTAATTCACAGAAGTGACGGGAGAAATGCCGGACATCGTGGGCGATGACGAATTTCGGCGACGACTGATTACTCTGAGATTCGAGGTGGCGTTTAGTGTATCGAAAGAGACCGACCACAGCTCGGATCAACGTAAAGTCGTTGAGCACATTACTGCCAATCGCAGCGTGCTCAGGTGAACCGGATGCGGAAATTTCACCGGTCTCAGCCTTCGCCGTGACTTTACCAATCGTGCGACCACGCATCCCCCCCGTCCCAAATGCGAGGTAACAATAGAAGCGATCATTCAGCTCCCCCCACTCTTCACGCTCGACCAATTCCTCGATACTCTCCACCGCCCAAGTCGGCAGATCGGCTGCCAGAAAAGCCTGCAAGTTTTCGACCGAGCAGGTCATGAGATGGCCGTTGGTTCCAGCCTCGGTAATTTTATCCAAAGTGCTCATTAAAAATACGGTAATCAGGTGGAGAGGTAGAGTCCGTCAGCAAGAGTCGGCGTTGGCGAAAGTTTTTTCCATGATTCGATAAACGTCTCCTCATCGTAACCAAAGGTCGGCGCGACCTCGATCGCGATAGACGGTAAGCCGGATTCGTCAGTGGTAACATCTTTGCCTGCCGCTCGGAGCCAACGGGCGAATTGCCGCAATTGATCGTCACGACACGTCTGCGCCGAATCCACTCCTTTAGCATTTTTGACCGGAGAAAAATCGTCCGCCCGATTCGTTTCGATCACCACCGGATTTCGTGCGAAAGGCAGCGCATCAAAAACGAAGAGTTCAAACTTCACGCCATTCGCTTCGGTCGATTTCACGGATTGCCCGTTTACATCGAGCGAGGGCACTTTTTTATCCGCGCGGTGAAAGCTAAGGGATTCATCAGTCGATCTCGATCGCGCCATCCGGCGAATAAATTCCCGGTCTAAAATATGAATCGCGATGCTTCCTGCTTTGAAACGCAACCCGCCAGCAGCATCGGTCTCTTCCTGAACCGCGGCGGGTAAATCGGAATACTCCACCACTACCAGACCTTCTCCTTGCCGACAAAAATGCCCCACCTTCTCGCCCGAGTAGGCCTTGGGCACCATCTTGCTGCTCATTTCGGACTCCCGCAGAAAATGCCAGCCAATGAACTCTGCATCGATGCAACGCACCAGCGGATTATCTACCTGAAAATAACTGAGCGCATCAATCCTCTCACGCTCCATCAGATCCAGCGCCCCGCTCCGATCGAGCGCCCGCAAGGAACCGCCATGCCCATCAGGACTCATCGCAATCGCATCACGGCTTTCCATTAAGATCTTTCCGTCAAAATCAACGGCGGGCATGCGACCTTGTTTGAAAAGGTGCACGTGATCGGCATCCAAACCAAAGTAAACGTGCTCCGCAAAAAAACTCTCGGTGGCTTCATGGTTTTGCAGACTGGTCATGATGAACCAATGCAGTGGTTTCCCATAACGTTGGCCCGCCGCGAGCAGCTTTTCGGCAAAGACTTGAAACAGGGTTTTCTGTTTAAGAGGCGTGACAGCAAACGTGCCCTTAGGTCCGTCGTATCCCAATCGAGTGCCTTGCCCTCCCGCAACGGTAAACGCGGCGACGCGACCTGCTCGTAGGGCCAATTCTCCAGCGGCGCGAGCCGCTTGCCATGAGGCAACATTGCCCCCGTTTTCCGGCAATGGTTCATAGGGAGCCGGTTCCAATCCGGACAAATCGACCACCGCGCCTTTGGACTGCAGCAAAGATTCATTGAGCGCGGCGATCTCTACCGGATCCACTTCGGCGGCATCCGCTAGGAGTCGTTTCTGTCCCGCCGAATCCAGTTGGTCAAAGTAGGCGAAAACCTGCCCTTGTCCTGCTTCTTGAAATTTTTCGATCAAATCGTGTGCTGCCATAAAATCATTCCCCACTAAGCTTAGTCTTCGAACCGAAAAATGTATTCATCTGGTTTGGCGTAAAACATACGACGACGAATCACTTTTTCCACATAAGCCGGATCCGTGCGCAAGCGTTCCAAGATTCGTTCCTGTTCGCGCAGTTTTTCCCGAGCCTCAGTGAGCTTTTCCTGACTCTCTTGGTGCAGTCTCTTCAGCCGGTCGTATTCACGTTGTGTCTGCAGAAAATAATACGCCGATGTGCCCGCTACACCTAAAAACAGGGCCAAATACAAACCTAAGATGAGACGGCGGAAATTCACTTTCCCGAGTGAAGAGATTTATAGAAAACTGTAAATTATCTCTGTAAACTTTTTACCCCATGGTTTTTGCGTGCCTTTTTATTCTCAGCCGACAAGTCGACCGTGCTTCATCAGACTCAACATCACCACATACGCCTTCAGCAAATCGCCGACGGCTCAGCGTTAAACCCAGCCTCACCTGCCTTTGGCAGATTCGCGGACGCAATCAGATCACCAGTTTCGAAGACTGGGTGCGCCTCGACCTCGAATACATCGATCAATGGTCACTTTGGCTGGATCTCAATATCCTCTTCGCCACCATCCCCGTCGCCCTCTTCGGTCGCGGCGGACGCTAATCAGACTGTTATAGGTAGAGACTGATCTCCGAGCGGTCCGGGAAATGCTGCTCTGCCTTTAGCTTACACTCCCGATAGCACGTAAGGCTCCACTGCACGAAATCCCTCGATTTCGCAGAGACCATCACGTGTCTCTTCGTCCGCACAAAGGTAGAGAGCGTAACCGCCGAAGCCACCGCCGCAGTATTTCTTCGCGAGGATAGATTTCAGAAATTCAACCGGGATCACACTCTCCGATTCTCCTTCACCGGGTAATTTATCCATCCCCTCTGCCACCTGCACGGCATAGGATTGTTTCACCGCTTCGGCCAAACCTTCGAGACTCGAAGCCCACACCGCATCACGCGCTGTTTTGCCAGCCGTTTCAATCGCATCGAAGTCACGAGCATTTTCAACCGTGCCCGGTGTGTCGTGTTGTTTTCCCGTCCAATAAAGAGCTATCATACCGCGTAGAAAATCCGCGTTATGCTTGATCTCGAGTTCAGGTTTCGGCCCGCTGCGCCACACACATAATCCCGTTTCTGAAATCACTGCCGGATCCTGCCACCCCACGCCCAAATCAAGTTCTGCTTCCACGCCATTCTTCCCGTTGATCAACGCCCACGCTCCACTGCCTCCGAGGCCAGCATTACGTTCATAAGGCCAATCTTGGAGAGACACCGTTGGTGAGATCGCACAGTTGACGACGTAGCCACCCTCAAGCGCAAACTTCGGCACATCCAACCAGCCGCCTCCAAAATCAACGCGCAGCGGGGCCACTTGCGGAGCCCTAATATAGCGCACGATATCTGTCGTTGAAATCGGAGCAAACTCAGGAGGTGTCTTCGGCAAGACCACATACTCGGCGCCCACTTCCTCGCAGAGCGCACGTTTGAGCGGGCTATATTTGTCATCCTCCGTCACTGCCAACACATCGGGCCGGATTCTCAGAAAGTGCTCACGAAAATCGATTCCCTCATCGAGTCCTTCCCCCACTACAACCTCGTCCACTACAGTTAGCCCATTGAGCAGTGCCTGCTTGTGTTCATCTGGCAGAGAACTCTTACGCTCCTTATGAAACCAAAGCACCTCCTTGGATGCAAAACTGACCGTCAGAAAATCCCCCAGCTCCCTGGCTTCCCGGAAAAACTGAATATGTCCCGCATGAATAATGTCGTAACAGCCAGAGACGAAAATCTTACGCATACGTTAAAGCGATAAGCACAAAGGCTAATGCGGGAAGCCTAAACCTTGCCTAACCAAATTTGGTCACGACTTTCTTCGACGGCGCAACAGCACGGCACCACCAACGACCAGCGAGAACACGAGCACGACACTGGAAGGCTCCGGAACAGCAGTAATCTGCATCGTCATGATTTGACCTGAATTACCTGATGTCATATCCATGAACGAGCTATATTGAGAAAATCTGTCATCCCCTATAGATAACCAAGTATCATCTAAAAGGAAACCACTGGTGGATCGGCCGACGGTTCCATACCCTCCACTATTCCGGAGGACCACCGCCCAATAGGTTGTGCTGGGATCCAACTCAACCGATCCGGTAAAAGTGATATTGTCTTAGGTAGCGGAACTGACATCCTGATCAGCAGTCAACGACCCAATAATGTTATCCCCCCAAGATAAACCACTACCATTATCATCATAAATATTCATCGAGACAACGATGTCCGCTCCACCATTTTTTTTAATTGGCACAACCACCGAAGAGATCGTCAAGGTTCCTCCCCCTGAGGTCGTGAAGCGGCCTGCATTCCGAGTAACCATACTATCAAATGACAAGTCGTTATTTTGGGAGCTCAAGGTATCGACCACCACCTGAGCATTTATAATCGTAGCGCCTAGCAGTGTGATTCTTAGGACTGCAATCCGAATTATATTAGATGTTCTTTTCATTGAGAGTGTTATTCATTAACAGATTACATCCGCTCTGAATCAAGCTACCTGTTGCGCGGATGCAAGCTGCTTATAGTAAGACTCATTTTCAATCCAAAGAGAAACGGTTATTTTCGCGCCGCCAACCAGTTCAGCACGCTTCCAAGATCGAGAGTGTTCAGAACACTCTCTTTATTCAACCAACCCTTCCTGGCGGAGTTGATTCCGGCGGCGACATGCTTCAATCCTTCGGTTTCGTGGGCGTCGGGATTGATGCAACACATGAGCCCCTTCTCTGCCGATTTGCGCCAGTGACGCCAATCCATGTCGAGCCGCCAGGGGCTCGCGTTAAGTTCGATAATCACGCGATTGGCGATGGCTGCATCGATCACTTTGGTCGCGTCGATCTTGTAGGATTCGCGACGCAGTAAAATTCGTCCCGTCAGATGCCCGAGCATCGTCGTATGAGGATTCTCAATCGCCCGAATGATTCGTTTGGTCATCGTAGCCTCATCCTGCGTCATCGCGTTGTGCACTGAGACTACAACGTAATCAAGTTTCGCCAAGAGCTCGTCTTCGTAATCGAGCGCGCCGTCCGTCAGAATGTCGCATTCCACCCCAGCGAAGACATGCGTCTTAAAACGTTTCTCTTTGTTTTGTGTGTGGATCGTTTCGATCTGTTTGAGTAGACGCTCCTCGCTCAGTCCATTGGCCTGGAAACTGGATTTCGAGTGATCAGCGATTCCAAGATAATCCCACCCCAGCACTTCGGCGGCTTGCGTCATTTCACTCAAAGTGCTGCGACCATCAGACGCGGTCGTGTGATTGTGAAACGCACCGCGCAGATCTGAGAGTTCGACGAGCTTGGGTAATTTACCCGCTTCCGCGGCTTCGATCTCTCCTAGTCCTTCCCGCAACTCAGGTGGAATGAAATTGAGCCCCAATGCCTTGAACAAATCTGCCTCCGAATCAGCGGGAGTGCGTTGTGATTTATCTTCGGCTTTTTCTTTGGCGGTGCCCTCACCCTCTGCGGGAACCAAGCCCCATTCGCTGAGACTTAAACCGCGCGACAGTGCGCGTTGGCGCATGGCTACATTGTGATCCTTCGATCCGGTGAAGTGATGCAGCGCAAAGACGAATTGATCCGCTGGCACGATTCGCAAATCCGCTTGGAGCCCACTCGCAAATCGCACGCTCGCCTTGGTCTCACCCTGAGCTGTCACCTCTTTAATTCCCTCCTGCTTCACGAACCAATCAACAACGGGCGCAAACTCTTCCGCCGCGACCAAGAAATCCAGATCCCCAATCGTCTCCATACCCCGCCGCAAACTCCCGGCAAATTCTGCGCGCTCAACTTGGGATAGTTTCCGCAATCCTTGCAAAATCGGTTTGGCTGCTTCGTGCGCCTTCCACCACATGTGACGTTTACCGTAGGCCTCACGGTTCTTGATCCCCATCACAATTTTTTCCTGCGATTTCGGCCCAAACCCATCGAGTTCCGCGACGAGATTTTCTGCACAGGCTTTGGTCAGACTCACGATATCAGTCACACCCAGCATGCTGTTCAACGCGCGCACCTTCTTCGCCCCGAGTCCGGGAATATCGAGCATCTCGACCAACCCCGGCTCAATCGAAGCCTGGAGTTTCTCGAAAAACTCCAATCTTCCAGTCGTATGCAATTCGGTGATCTTTTCGACCAGCGCCTTACCGATCCCCTTCACGCCGCCAAGTTTCTCCTCTGCGATCAACTGATCCAGTTCATCATCTTCCAGCGATTCCAAGGTCCTTGCCCCCGACTGATACGCCCGAATCTTAAAGGGGTTCTCACCCTTTAATTCGAGCAGCACACCAATCTCGTTCAACACATCGGCGATCTCATTTTTAGTCATGGTTCAAATAGTAGGTGATAAGTGGCAAGTCGTAAGCCAAAAAACCAACCGCAGGAAAAGCACGATAGATATCGATCTAGATTTTACCGCTAATAAATGAAACGACTCTGGAATTCATCCGTGTTAATCTGTGTCCATCCGTGGTTAAGAAGTCTGAGTCTAAGGAATTTTCCACAGGGATTAAGCCTCAGAAGGCTCATAATGATCTTTGTATGCTCGCCCACCGACCGAATATCTCCAAATTGATCCTATGCCTTTCACCTACGAGCGAACCATCCGTCTAGGCGACACTGATGCCGCCGGTATCATGTTTTTCGCCAACTACCTCGTGCTCTGCCATGAAGCCTACGAAGCATCGCTTGCAGCAGCAGGGATCGATATGAAGGACTTTTTCGGCGGCGCCGACCTGATCGTGCCTATCTCAAAAAGCGCCGTCGACTATCTCCGTCCGCTGTCATGCGGCGAAAACGTGAGCATCAGCGTGCAACCGAATTTAGTTTCGGAAAACACTTTCACGATTGATTACGAGATCACCCGCTTGACCCCACCAGCCAAGATTGCCGCGCGAGCTCAAACTACTCACGTCTGCACGTCACGTAGCCAGCACGCGCGAGCTCCCTTGCCCTCAAATATCTCGGCTTGGGTTGCTCAGGGCTAATCGACGCAACTCCGCGCGATTCACTTTTCCCTGACCATTCAGTGGCCACTCAGTTGCAGAAAAACGCATGAAGCGTTTGGGACATTGGTGTTTAGTCAGATTAGCCGAAGCCCAACGAGCGAGCGATGCTTCGCCATGGGAGTGGTCACTTAAGTAGCACGTCACGACCTCCTCACCCCATTCCTCATGCGGAAGGCCGAGAACCACAACGTCATAAAGCCCATCACAGCCACGGAGGATTGATTCAATTGATCGGGCTGAGACCTTTTCGCCACCAGTGATGATCACATCATCAAGGCGACCTTCGACCTGTAAATGTCCCGATGAATCCAGCCGTCCCAGATCAGCTGTCAAAAACAAGCCTTCGCTAAGATCATCCCCGTAGTATCCCCGCATCACCGAACTACCTGTTATCCGAATAACACCGCATTGATCGGCTCCGACCACTGCGCCGGTTTCCGCATCACAAACATCGATTCGTGCCTGCGGCAGAGCTCGCCCGCTACTGCGATCACCAGATGCGAATTCATCCGGCGTTTGCGCCAAGATCATCGCTGCCGTCTCCGTCATTCCGTAGCTGACTACTACCGGCAAGTTCGCGGCCGAAGCCGCATCTTCCAAAGAGGGCCAACTGGGCCCGCCGCCAATCAGGATCAACTTCAAACCTTGCATCCAGGCTACTGCCCGGGACTCAGCCAGCAAGCGCTGCAATTGGGTCGGCACCAGCGAAAGCATTTCTTCACCGGAGAGCTCTGGCCACTCGCCTGATTCTAACATTTTCCATTGCCAGGCGAGATAACGCCCTCCCGTCGCCGCGCAGCGCACCCGCGACATCAAGCCACTCACATGCCAAGGTGGCAGAACATCAATCGCATCGACTTTCTCTAATTCGAAGTGTTCGCAAAATCCGCCCACCGCCGCACTCAAGGTCTGCTCATCGTGACGCGCAAATTTCAGCCCACCACTGGAACCACCCGTAGGTATGCAAAGCCACCCTTGATCGATTTCTGATATGAGAATGCCGACTTGGGATTGTTTGATATTGGCGAACTTTTCGCGTTGGACGGCAGTCCAATGCGGATCGATCAGGAAAGTGTAGCCACCGTGTTGTTCGGCACATCCTGTCGCCATGACGAGTGACTCTAGCTGAGCGCGTTCCATAAGGCCTCCTCGTCAATTCGAGTAACATCATCCCAACGTATAAGTGGCGCGGCGGCTGGCCCGTTAACTTCGAAATCGTTAAACAGCGGCCACACCCCAAAACCCAACGCGTGCGGAGAACCGTTCCAAGCAAAGGCCCGCTTGAGTGCAGCTTTCGCTCCCACTGCCGTTTCCAGTGCGCTTGAAAACACCACCTTGGCATCTGCCTTTTCCAACGCAGCTAAGGCATTCGCAGCCTCTCCCATCAAACTGGTCTTCAGCACAAAATATCCCGGCCACCCCTGATCAATCCAGCGCGTCACATCGTGCCCACTCATGATTGATTCATCCAGCGCCAGTGGGGTCGGAAAATCCTCCGCCAATCCCAGCAACAAATCCTCCGCTCTCCTTTGTGCGGCTGAGACTGCCGACTTGTCCCCCATAGCTTTGGCGAAAGCAGAAGCTTCAGCAAAACAAGGTTGCTCGACATATTCCACGGGATAGTCCGCGCAACGATCCAGCCATTTCTCGGCGGATCGCCGCTCCCAAGCGCCATTCGCATCTAAGCGCAATTTCGCACCTCCGGATAGCCGACCACAAATATCATCCAGCAGCACTAGTTCATCGGCCACTGATCCTACTCCCACTTTCCACTTAAAGGTGCGAAACCCTGCCTCAGCGCGCGGCTCGATCAGATCCAAGGCCTGCTTGCCGCTTGGCAACAATGCCGCAACCGCACGCGCCGACTCATCCTCTGGTGCGTTCCAGTCCATCCGCGCGCTATGCACCGCACTGCGAAGGCAACCCAACTTTTCAGGCAACCCATCCAATATAGCGTCATTGGTCTCGGCCCCCACCTGACGGCAGGCCTCTTCAACTTCATTAACTGTTTCGGTGCCAAACCAAGGAATCGGACACGCTTCGCCGTAACTGATCGCTCCTCCTTCGCTTTCCAATCGCAGGATCACCCCCTCGCGAGCTTCCCAACAACCATGTGCTGTCCAGAGCGGAGCTCTGAAAGGCAGACGATAGCGGCAGTAGTCAAAGTGGTAGTTCACTCTCAAATAAGAGATAGCAACTCGGGCCTGCTGTAAATTTCCACTCTTAAATGAACGAAAAATAAAAATTCCGATTGCCTCGCTTCGAGATCCCTTTATCCAGTTCACGGCAACACATGAATAAGGTTGCTTCACAATCCACTACACCAGCAGCTGCGTCTGACGCCGATTTTTATCTCTCGGCCGACGAATTTTTCCGGGCCAACCTCCCTGCCGCCCTGACGTTCGACGACGTCTCTCTCGCGACACTCTATTCGGATATCCTGCCTAAGGAAGCAGATACCTCGACCAGTCTGTCCGATGCGCTCCACCTCCACATTCCGATCATCTCATCGGATATGGATACAGTGACAGAATCACGTATGGCCATCGCGATGGCACTCAACGGTGGTCTCGGCCTGATCCACTACAACATGCCAGCCAAGGAGCAGGTCAAAGAGGTCGCGCGCGTCAAACGTCACATCCACGGCCTGATCCAGGATCCCATCACCGTCACCGCGGATGAATACATCGGCGATGTGCTCGCGATGATGGAAGAGCGTAAATTCACTTTCAGCACCTTTCCTGTCCTAGATGCCGCCGGAAAGCTATCGGGGTTACTTTCAGGCAATGTCGTGAAAGAGCGCTACCGCACCAAGAAGATCGCCGATGTGATGACTCCCCGCTCTCAGCTCAAAACCGAACTGGAAAGCGCCATCTCCAACGATCCGATCACGGCCGCCGATAAATTCTTCACCGCCAATGTCGGCATCAACAAAATGCTCGTTGTTAATTCCAACGATGAGCTGCGCGGATTGGTCACCAGTTCTGATGTCGAGAAAATCACCAGCGAAGCCAAATCACAGCGCAAACCCGCTCGCGACGCTGATTTCCGATTAGTCGTCGGAGCCGCTCTTTCGCCGATCCGCAAACCCACGGGCGAGCTTGATCACGATACCATCATTGAGCACGTCGGCCACCTCGTAGACGAGCACATCGACACCGTCGCCGTTTCCT
This sequence comes from Opitutaceae bacterium, assembly GCA_002713695.1. Lineage (GTDB taxonomy): Bacteria > Verrucomicrobiota > Verrucomicrobiia > Opitutales > Opitutaceae > Cephaloticoccus. Next base: position 527,167 of record PAUB01000001.1, on the reverse strand, counting down.
CAGCCCACGCGCACACCTCGGGAGTTGGCGAAATGGTCAAGATCGTCCGCGATACCTTCCCTGAACTCACCATCATCGCCGGAAACGTCACCAGTGGGTCGGGCGTCGAATTTCTCGCCGATTGCGGGGCCAATGCGATCAAAATTGGTCAAGGCCCAGGATCGATTTGCACCACTCGCATCGTCGCAGGTGTTGGCATTCCTCAACTCACTGCCCTCTACGTCGCCAGCCAAACAGCGAAAGCAAAAGGAGTGCGACTAATCGCCGACGGAGGCATCAACAAATCAGGGGACATCGTCAAAGCGCTCACTTTGGCCGAGGCCGTGATCTGCGGCGGATTACTCGCCGGTTGCCGTGAATCACCGGGCGAAATCATGGAGATCAGTGGCAAAATTTATAAATCCTACCGCGGCATGGGTTCTCTCGCCGCGATGAAAGACGGCAGTGCGGCCCGATACGGTCACGACAAAAATGACAAAGTGCGCAAGATCACCGCAGAAGGAATCGAAGCCCTCAAGGAAGTCAGCGGCTATTCCGACGATGTGCTCGCCAATCTAATCGGCGGTGTCCAAAGCGGCATGGGTTATCTCGGCGCTTCTACGCTGGAGCAACTCCGAGCCAAGGCCCGCTACATCCGTGTGAGTCCTGCCGGTCAAAAAGAGGCCGCACCACACGACGTCGTCGAGGTTTCCACTCGTAAAAACTAAACGATCAACGCCCTCGTCGCCTGATGATAAGCAAGATTACACGTCAACTAATAGTTGACGTGTAAATGTTTAATTCTGGCGGCGTCACTTGGGAAGCAAAGGCGGCCGAGGTGAGTTAAATTGAGGAATGATGACATAGGCGGTCACAATTGTGGCCGCTTTTTGTTTGCCCTCCCCCCACCCCTCGGTTTTTCAATTAACGGCAACAGGAGTCCTGCTGATTTCGGTTGCTGCGCCAACTATGTCTCTCACTCCGTTTCCCAGTCAGTTGATTGTCGATGTCGGCCTTTCCTTCGGTGATGAAGGTAAAGGACGCTTAATTCCAGAAGTAGCCGATGAGCTTCGCGGCACTTCTTCCCCCATTTCCGTCGTGATTAAAGTCAATGGCGGCGCCAATTCCGGTCATACGGCGGGTGGAGTAAAACTCAATTTACTGCCTGCTGGCGTCGTAGTGAAAGATGTTGCTCACCTCTGCATGGGTGCGGGCGTCGTTGCTGATCCCCGTAAGATCTGGTGGGAAGCAAAACCGCTCGAACACAGGGGCTACGAAATCATCTCCCGTCTCACCATCGATGAGCGCACGATGGTCTCCGATCTCACCCATCGCCTGCTCGATCTCGCCACGGAACACTACCGCACACACACGCTCAAAGAGGAGCCGCGCGGTTCTACCGGTCGCGGTATCACTCCGGCCTACTACGAAGAAGTCGGCCAATGGCAGATCACTTACAGTGATTTTCTCGCGGGTCCTAATTACTTCGCCCGTAAACTCGCTCAACGGGCCGATCGCGCTCTGCGAATGATCCAGCACGTTTATCAAATCGATGCTGCCACGTTCGCTGGATTCTTTGATACGCTCACCGAAGCCGAAGTTCGTGCGAATGCTGAAAGTATCGAAGCAGGCGTATTCGAAAAATCCGAATTTGATTTTACGCAGTTTCGCGGCACCGAACCGTTTAGCTTAGACTTAGAGCTGCTCACCAAGACTTATTGGGGTGCGGGCACTGCCCTCGCCAAAAATGTCGGCGAAGTGCGTTCCTTGATTCTCAAAGAAAAGAATGCTGGGCGCACCATTCTCGCTGAATTCGGTCAATCCTACTGGCTCGATAAGCGCCATGGGTTTTCACCCAACGTCACGGCATCGCATACCTTCACTCCCGAGCTATTCGAAAGTGCGGGGATACCACTTCAACCTGTGCACACAATTGGCGTGGCAAAGGCTTACGATACTAAAGTGGGCACCCACACGTTTCTCACGCAGATGGATGATGAGCATCCGCTCACGAAGAAACTGAAGAAAGTAGAATTCGGCACCAGCACCGGACGTCAGCGTATGGTCGGCTGGTATGACGCTGTAGAAAAAGGCGACGCGCTGCGCTACGGTGGTTTTCAAGACTACATGATTAATAAGGCCGATGTTCTGACCCACTCTGGCGATTGGGATGGAGAACTCCTAATCTGCACGGACTATGAAGACGCCGACGGCAAACGCTACCATCACGTTCCTCGCAACGAAGCCGTGCGTAAAACATTGAAGCCTGTTTACGAAAGCTACGCAGGTTGGAGCGAAGACATTTCCACCATGCGCCAATTTGAAGATCTGCCCGCCAACGCACAGCGTTACGTCGCAGGCATGGCCAAGGCGGTGCTCGATGTCGCTTACGAACGGCTGGATTGGCCAGCTGACGACCTGCTTCCGAATCTACGTTATCTCGGTGTAGGACCGGAACCGTCTCAGATCATCAAAGATGTGCCTGCAATGGCCGACTTGATCAAGCTGGCCTAAAAATCCTGCAGGCTACCCTCGCCCACCCCGTGTTCCGGCGCGAGGCGGGCCATAACCTCACCGATCAAGTAGATTGAGCCTGTGAGCACGAGCACATCGTCGGGACCACCGGCGGTGCATTGCGAGGCGTCGGGAAACAGCGTTAGCAGATCAGTGCGATGCACCTCACCGGTAAACGCATCCGGCAACATTGATGCGAGTTGCTCGTGAGTGCACGCGCGCGCCTGTGAAGGAACGACCAGATGAATCTCGTGCGCATGTTTACCAATCGTCGTCAGCAACGCACCAGCCCGAGCCACACCGAGAGCTCCAGTGATCACCACTGGTTTGCGTCCCGTTTCTTCGATCAATTTCGCTAAATTATCATCCAGAACCTTGGCGCCTTCCGGATTATGAGAGGAATCGAGAATCATCAGGCGCGACCCCATCCGCACACGTTGCCAACGGCCCGGCCAATCGACATGCGTGAGACCACGATTGATCACCCCATCGGTGATCCGCCACTTCTCGCCAAGCACTCGCGCTGTCAATGTCGCCGTGGCCGCATTCCACCGTTGATAATCGCCCTCAAGATTCGTGTGCGGATACTTTTCGACATCATCGCCAAACACGTCTCGCACTGAATAAACCTTCGCCTCCATTTGCGCTGCTTTCGCACGCACCACGGCTTCGGATTCCGCGTCCAATCGCCCGATCACCACAGGACAGCCCTGTTTAATAATCCCGGATTTCTCCGCTGCGATCTCGGCGTGGGTGTTGCCCAACATTTCGCAATGGTCCAATCCGATCGAAGTAATCACCGACACGATTGGCGTGAGCACATTGGTCGCGTCTAAACGACCGCCTAGCCCTACTTCCACGAAGCCGATCTCGCATTGTTTCCGGGCAAATTGCAAAAATGCCATCGCCGTCACGAATTCGAAAAAGCTTGGGTGATCCTCCAAATCACCATCGGCGAGCTGCTCCGCAATCGGACGTAGCTCGCGCACATATTCAGTTATTTCCTGCGGAGTCAAAGGTTGCCGATCCACTTGCACACGCTCGCCCAGTTTCACCAAATGCGGCGAAGTATACATCCCTGTACGCCAGCCCGCAGCATGCAGGATCGCGTCGAGCATCGCCACGACGGATCCCTTGCCATTGGTCCCCGCCACATGAAGCAGAGAAAGCGATTTTTCAGGGTGCCCCAAGGCTTCCGCAAACAAACGCATGCGATCGATTCCAAACTTCAGACCATGCGTGGCTTTGAGACCAAACAGGTATGACGTCACCGCCTCGTAATCGGTGGATGCGCCCGTTGACATGATCCGAGCTTAATGTTTCCGACTCGCGGCAGGCTTCTTCTTCACATAAAGCGCCTGAAGAATCTCACCCAGACGATCACGCATCTCGGTGCGCGGCACGATCTGATCGATCAATCCACGTTCGAGCAAAAATTCCGAAGTTTGAAAACCCTCTGGCAATGTCTGCTTCGTGGTATCCTTAATCACTCGCGCGCCGGCAAATCCGATCATAGCCCCTGGCTCCGCGATAATGACATCACCCAAAGTCGCGTAGCTCGCGGAAACGCCACCTGTCGTCGGATGAGTAAGCACCGAAACATACGGCAGCCCCGCTTCGCCCAAACGCCCCAGAGCAGCACTGGTTTTGGCCATTTGCATGAGTGAAAGAATTCCTTCCTGCATTCGCGCTCCACCTGATGTGCTAAAAATGATGCAAGGCACCTTATGCTCAATCGCGGCTTCGATTGCGCGAGTGATTTTTTCGCCCGCGGCCGAACCAAGCGTGCCGCCGCAAAAGCGAAAATCCATTACCGCCAGAGAAACGCCGATGCCATGAATCTTCCCTAGCCCGCAAATCACCGATTCCGGTAAGCCACTGGCCTTCTCATATTTTTTAATTCGATTCACATAGCTCACGGAATCCTTGAATCCCAATGGATCAGCGGAACGAACTCCGGCATCTTTTTCTTCAAAAGAGCCCTGATCGACTAGCGAGGCAATACGCTCGCGAGCACCGATCGGAAAATGATAACCTCCTTTGGGAACGACCATCTGATTCTCTTGGATATCTTTGGTAAACAAGGTCTCACCGGTAGTGGGATCCTGCGTGTAGAGACCTTGAGGAATCTCTTTTTTACCAGTTTTCCGCACCGTGTAGGTGGGTTTATCAAAATTCATTTCTGCTTCAACCATGGCCAAAAGTAACTACGTCGAGATTTAGGCTACCCGCGCGGCGAAGCACGAGTGCACAACTATTGAGGGTGGAACCTGTAGTGAATACGTCATCAACGAGAATATAGTGATGGTCGGCATTTATGGCTGCCCCTCGGCGCAGTGCAAAGGCATTTTTCAGGTTAGCGAGACGTGTTTTCTTGTCGTGATGCGTTTGCGATACGGTATCGATTCCCCGCCGTAAGATCTCTTCAACGCGAGTCTCCCCACCAGCAACTCGCGCCAGACGTTGTGCGATCAGCAGGCCTTGATTGAAACCACGCTCCCTCTCCTTGCGTGGATGCAAAGGCACCGGCACCAATATCGCGCCACGCACCCACGAAGTAAGCTCCTCAGCTCTTCGAAACAGCATCTCCATATCTTTGAGCGCATGGAGCCCGTGATGATATTTTAGAGCCAAAACAAGCGATCGCGCCGGACCTTTCGACAACACCGCGGTGCGACCTTCCCCAAACACCGGCGTCAAATCCCGACAATGAGGACACATGCGTTCGCCGCTTACTTCGCCGAAATACGGATAACCACAAGTCGAACAATGCGGTGCGCGCACCACAGAAATCTTCCTCGAACACGACTCGCAGACATAACGAAGCTCACCCTCCTTAACGACACCCTGACAATGCACACACGTCGGCGGGAAAACCACATCACCCACACCACGAATCATTCGTTGGGTCAAATCCGTCATCAGTATGAAACATTCATGAGGCAAAGTCCCTGCGGCGGTGCGGTCGGCACCATGGCAGTGCGCCGGCGCGATTCCAAAATCTCCGCCAGCTTTTCGACTTCCAATCGTCCCTCACCCACGGCCACGAGCACCCCGGCCAAACTCCGCACCATCTTATAAAGAAAACCTTCCCCCTCAGCGGTGATCCGCACTTCATTGCCCCGTTTCTTAACTTCAAGGACTCGCAAATTCCTCACCGTGTTTTCTTTGGCTGGCCCGTTCAGTGCGGTGAACGCGCGAAAATCATGCCGTCCGCACAACACCTTTGCCGCTTGCTCCATCGCGTTCACATCCAGCGGACGAAACACGCACCAACGATAGGGCCGCGTAAACGGATCTGCATCTCCCAAGTGGATAAAGTAAGCGTAACGCTTTCCCTTCGTCTGAAAGCGAGAATGGAAATCATCGCTCACTTTCTTCGCTGATTTCACCTGAATCGATATGGGCAATCCACCACGTAACGCCGCCAACATCGCAGCGGAACCGTGCGGCCAAATCGCGTCGAAATGAAAGACCTGTCCCCGCGCGTGCACGCCCGCATCCGTGCGACCGCTGCCGTGAATCCGCACCGGCGCTTTCAAAATTTCAGACAACCGTTCTTCGATCACATCCTGCACTGCAGTCCCGCCGCTTTGGCTCTGCCAACCGGCAAAGGTCGTGCCATCATAGGCGCACACGCATTTCCAGCGCATAGCATTCATACCTCTTCCTCCATGGGCAATGCGGGCGGGATCCGTTGATCGAGGAAATCCTGCAAGATAATCGTGGCGGCCCGGGAGTCGACCAGACCGCTGGCCCGCAGGTCGCGCAGCTTAGATTTCGCGATCGACGATTCCGCTTCGAAGCTCGTCAAACGCTCATCGATTAAGTGCACCGGCAGGTTGAACATATCCCGTAGTTTATCCGCAAAACCATCGACCTCCTTGGCCTTAAATCCCGCCGTGCCATCCATATTGTAAGGATAACCCAATACCAGATCGGTCACGCTTCGTTTCTGCACGACATCGCCCAAAGCAGTCCAACGTTGTTCGTTTGTTGTCTGCACCAAAGCGGGCAATGGAGTGGCCACGCCAATCTCATCACCGTAACTCAGCCCGATCCGACGGGTGCCGTAGTCTATGCCTATACAACGCATCCCTTTATTGGGACGCGACTCCACGCTGGGCGCAATTTCATTTGCGACCCCACACAATTCGCCTCTCTTAATCAGGTATGCCCGATCAGTCCACTCAACTCGATGCCGCTGCGCTCCGTCGCTACAATCGGCAAATCCTACTCGAGGAAATCGGCATTGAGGGACAGGAAAAGCTCGCGCGAGCCAAAGTCTTGATCGTGGGAGCAGGTGGGCTGGGCAGTCCCGCAGCTCTTTATTTGGCCGCAGCAGGAATCGGCACAATCGGTATCGCGGATATTGATCACGTCGAGGAGCACAATCTCCAACGCCAGCTCCTCCATCCGACCGGAAGTGTTGGCAAGCCGAAGGTCGATTCCGCCATCGCGAGTCTCCGTGCGATCAATCCGCTCATCGCTCTAGTGCCCCATCTCGAAGGGGTGACTCCCGAAAACGCGGTTAAGTTATTCGAGCAATACGACATCATCCTGGATGGCACGGATAATTTTCCTGTGCGTTATCTCAACAACGATGCCGCGTTTCTCGCTCAGCGTCCGCTTGTGCATGGAAGCATCTATAAGTTTGAAGGCCAAATCAGCGTCTTTGATTCCCAACACGGTGGCCCCTGCTATCGCTGTCTCTTTCCTAAACCACCTAGCGCGGGCAGCGTGCCCAATTGTGGTGAGGCTGGAGTGATCGGCGCGTTGTGCGGCGTGATTGGAAGCATGCAAGCCCTTGAGGTGATCAAATATCTCACAGGATATGGAGAGCTGCAGCGCGGAAAATTGCTCACCTATCGAGCACTCGATCATCAGACCACCAGCATTGTTGTCCCGCGCTCACCAGATTGCCCGCTTTGTGGATCAAAACACATTATCACCACGATTGAACCAACACGTTATCAACCCAGCTGCGAAGCGGCGCCTACAACTTCCATGAATGAATCCGAGTATCCTGTCGAAATCACCGTGCCAGAAGCGCATCAATTACTCACCGACAAACCTGAAGATACGATACTGATCGATGTGCGTGAACCGCATGAGCTGGAGATCTGCCGTATCGAAATCGCGCAGCACATTCCCATGCGCCAAATCCCGGAAAACCTTTCAGAACTGCCGCGAGACAAGCATGTATTAATCATGTGTCATCACGGAGGTCGCAGCCGACGCGTGACGGAATATCTGCGCGCTCAAGGTCTGGATAACGTCACTAATATCGATGGGGGGATCGATGGTTGGGCCATAGAAATCGATCAGAAATTAGCCCGCTATTGAGCGGCGCAGCGTATTGTCGATAGGCATCAACAAAAATGCCCCGTATCCCGCAGAGACGCGAGGCATGATAGTATTTAACGACGAAGACTTATTTCTTCCGAGCTTTGGTTAATCCCAGCTCTTTCTTAATATTCTGAACACTAGGAATCGAGATCCCAACTGCCTTGGCAATCGCCGCACCGGTCTTACCGGCAGTAGTGAGCGATTTCACTTTGTTCTTGGTTTCAGTAGTGATGACAGCGCGCTTGCGACGTCCACCGGACTTAGTGAAGCCCTTACGAGCAGCCTTGCCGCCATTGGCAGCTTTCACTGCTTTGATAAAGTCTGCGACATTATCATAACCGAATTGAGCAGGAAGAGCCTTAAGCTCTTTGGTGCGTTCTGAAGCTACTTCTTGCTCAAGCTTAGTGATCTTGGCGCGGGCAGCTTCTAATTCTTTAATCTTATTTTTTATCATGGTGGTAATTTGGAATTAATCCTTAGTAATATTTGAAAGCATAGCTTAATATTCGCAAGCCTTCACCTCTAATTTCGCTAAAAAATTGCATATTAATACAATATATTGAACCGATAATTATCAAATAAGCCTAATCATACCTATTCATATTATTACGACGAAAGCCTGCAGGGCCTACTCCAGCAAAACGTTTAAACACCCGACTAAAGTGGTGCCTATTGCGGTATCCCACCGCTTCAGCGATATCATCTATAGTTTCATCCTCATAAGCTAAACGACGTGATGCTTCACGCATACGTCGCGCGGATACATATACTGCCGGAGTCTGTCCGGTGGATTTTTTAAACCACCTGATAAACGGTTCGATCCCGAGACCGGCAATTCTCGCCAATTGCTCATTGGTGATAGGAGAACCAAGACGTATATCTAACCAGGTCAGTATCCTACGCATTCTCGGATCCAGCACTTCCCAAGACTGGGTATCGATCTCCACAAAAGCTAAATGCAATAATGCTTGTCCCAGTCGTCGCGCCTGCGCCACGCGTTTTTCTAAAGTCATCACACTCATTTTTTTCGCCACCTCCTGAAACTCCTTCCCCACATTGATCTCCATCGCTTTCGTCACTGTTGGGTGGTCGTAAAGTGGCAATGAAAAGTGAATCCACAAATGGCTCAACTTCACATTTGCTCCACAATCAAATGGCACTCCCTCGGGCAGAATAATGGCGTGATCCTGATCTAAATGAAACTGCCGACCACTACTCTTCACCCACACGCCCGGATTCAAATCGTAGAATAAACGCCAGAAAGGACTCGATACGTCACGATGCTGCCAGTGGTGGTCTACTTCGATCGCCCCTAACTCATGCATGCGGAATCCCTCGCTACCTCTACCCGCGGGCAAACGCAGCCCTTGACCAGTGAATGGGTTTCGCCAGAGCGCATGGTCAATTATAGACATAAGTTAATCCCTATCAGATATAGGTTATTTTCAAGTTTTTTGATATATTTAACGTATGCCTCCACATACCGCCCAAGCACCGGTGGAATCCCCATTGCGTCAAGTATTGCTCGACCAAAAGAGCAAACAGAAGCCTCACACCGTGGCCCTTCTCTGCGATTGGCAATACATCGAACGTTCTATCCATCGCCTACTCGCTGGTTGGGGCCGCAACATCTCCGGCTGGGAGGATAAGAGCGCCTTACATCGTCACGTCTGGGATCAAGCCGAATGCGTGCGACGTCTGCGCGAGCGCATCGCGCAATTTCCTGGTGGGAAGCCAGATGCCCCGGTATCGGGCGAACTCGAACGTCTAGCCAATATCGTTCTCTTGGCGCCATCCCTGCAGGATGCCCTCGACGGCATTTATGTGCAGCTACTGAAGAGTCTGGTCGCTACCTACGGAGAATATTGCGGCACCGTTCACCCGATCCATGACGCACCGACCATCTCGCTTCTGCACGAGATCAATCAGATCAAGAGTCAGCAATGGCTCTGGTATCGTGATTATCGGCGACGTCATCCCCACAAAACCGATGCGGACTATCTCGCGAGAATCGCAGTAGCCATCGAATCATCCGGTCACTTCAAGGCCCCCCTGCCTGTCAGTCCCAATGACGAGGCCCAGCCAGCCGGTGTCGCGACAGATTTCAAATTAGCTCGGTTCAGTGCCCGGGATGAACCAATCAAGCCGAAGTATCCGTTGATGGATTACATGCGCGCGGATTTCACCCACAGTATTGAAACCCGTCGGCTCTTTTGGGCCTATGCCTACATGCTGGAGAAGAACCTTCCCGATTCCCAACTCATCTGGATTTATGATGGCCACTACATGCCATGGGAATGGCATCATGATATTTCTAGGCACCTCTGGGATGAATCGCGCCATGGCGATTCCGGCAACTCTCGCCTGAAAGATTTTGGTATCAGTTTGGATGAAGTTGGATTTTCTACCTATGAGCAGGACGAACGTGAGGAAATTCTACAAACCTACTCAAAGGAGAAAGGAGTTTCGCTAGACGAGACCTACGCTAACCAGTGTGACATTCTCGTTCCCTACAAAATGGAGCACATGACCAAGGAGGAGCTCTATGAAAACGTATTTTTCATCGGAATGTGCGCTGAAACCGGCCACTTCGTCGTCAAAAACGAAAGCTACGTAGATTTCAAGGAAGGTCAGGATCTCGAATCAGCCGAGATGATGCTCTTCGACATCATCGACGAAACTGCTCACGTGCAATATGCCCATCGTTGGCTGCCTCTACTCGCCGAACACGCCGGGGTCGACAATTCCAACTATCGTGAGCGTGCCGCCGCGAAACTTCGCGAAACCGAAGCTGAATCGGCACGACTAGCCGCGGAATTCAACGCCAACCTCTCGCGCACGCCCGGCGATCCAGCCTTCGATTTTTATCAAAATCTGCTCGCTCGCATTCGCGAGATGACTCCCTTGAGCAACGCGACGACGTGTCCGCCACGCACCCAGAAGCCGATGTAAAAAGTGAAAACGATTTCCCTTTGCTAAACTTTCATCGGCATTCGTCTTGCCCAATGCCGACCGTCCGCATTTTCTAAGATCTATGGCCCGTATTCCGATTGAGGACAACTTCGACGATGTAATCAACAAGACCCAACGCGGTCTCAAAATCACAGATGAGCAACTTGCTTCCCGCGCTGAAGTCAGGGCTGAGGATCTTGCCGCCGTCAAGGAGGGAAAGCCTATCATGGCGGTGATTCGTCGGGTGGCTCGCCATCTTCGACTCAGCCCAGATGCGCTGGAAGTGCTCACCAACAAATCGTGGTATCCTGATCAACCTTCGTTTCCTTGTGGCTTCGCGATGTTCAACACCGTCTTCGAAGACATGACGGTAAACAGCTACCTCATCTGGGATCCACGCACCAAGCACGCCGCCGCGTTTGATACCGGTTCTGATTGTCAGGCCATGCTGGACATCATCAGCACTGAGGGTCTCGATCTACGCTATATCTTCATCACTCACACGCATGAAGATCACATCGTCGATCTCCCGAAACTAGCCGAGGCCACCAAAGCCGAAGTTTGGGCCAGTGAGAAGGAACCCGTCGATTATCCCGGAGCGCAAACCTTCAAGGAAAACGCGCATTTCCATATCGGCGAACTCGCGATTAAAACCCTGCTCACTTGGGGGCACTCACCCGGAATGACTACCTTCTACATCACTGGCCTCAGCTGGCCTTTGGCGATCGTAGCCGATTCGATCTTCTCCTGCTCGATGGGCGGCAGTCCTATGAACTTCGAAGACCAGTATCGGAATAATAAGGAGAAGATACTTCCCCTGCCACGCGATACCGTGATCGCTCCCGGGCATGGTCCGTTGACCACCATCGGTCAGGAAAAACAGCACAACCCATTCTTTGCCCGCTAAATTGCCGGCTGAATTTACCCTAAAAACAACACACTATTATGTCTGATAAAATTGCCTTCGTCGGAGTTGGCCGCATGGGCGCCAACATGGCCCGCCGCCTCAAAGAGTGCGGTTACAATGTCTCTGCGGTTTACGATGTTTACAAACCATCCGCCGCCGCGCTCGCCAAAGAAATCGGCGCAAAACACGCTAAGACCCTCGCCGCTGTCACTGCAGCTGCTGATGTGATTATCACCGTTGTCACTGATGATGCTTCTCAACTCGCCATCTTCGAAACCACCGGCGATTCGTTGCTCACCAAAGCGAAGGGCAAGGTCTTCATCAACTGCGCTACGATCACCCCCAAGACCCATGTCGAAGTCGAACGTCGCGCCAAGAAAGTCGGGGCCAAGACCCTCGAAGGTTGCATGGCGTCCTCGATTCCTCAGGCCCGCAACGGCACCCTTTACCTCATGTGCGGTGGCGCCAAAAAGACCTTTAACGAGGTCAAACCCATCCTTGAAAAGCTCTCCACTGCGCTTCGCTATGTCGGCAAAACCGGACAAGCAGCTCAAGTGAAAGCCCTCGTGAATATGGTCATGAATATCAACACGGCTGGTCTCGCCGAAGGACTCGGTCTCGGTGACGCTCTTGGTCTCAATCTTGATATGTTGCGTGAAATATTCCTCCAAACCGGCGCTAATTCGCAGGTTCTCAAGACCGACGGCGAGGACATGCAAAACCGGGATCACGAATGCTACTTCTCGGGCGCACATGCCGCCAAAGACAGCACGATCGCTTGGACCCTGGGATGCGAAAGCGGCATCAATATGCCTCTCGCCTCCGCGACCAAGACACAATTCGACAAGATGGTCGCGCTAGGCCTCGGTGATCTCGATAAATCCGGCGTAGCTGAACTCACCTTCAAAGGACGGCACGCCTGATTCTATTTTTTGAATTCGGATTTTGGATTAGCTTCCTCAATCCGAATTTAGATCGAAGCTTTCAGTAATCCAAAAACCCAATCTAAAATCCTAATGTCAAAAATCGCTCATATCGCTAATCTCTGGTCACTCGTCGGTCATCCCACCCCCAAACGCGAATGGTCATTAGAAAAGAAAATTGCCGCCGTAGCCGCTGCTGGCTTCGACGGAATCACCACCGCACTCACACCCGAGCATGCCAGCTTAGCCAAGAAACACGGACTGAAACATGTGCTCGGTTTCATCTCGGATAACTCCGGCAATGCCAAACAATACGCCAAGGCGATTGAGAAGCAGAAGGCCTGCGGCGCGGTGCACATCAATGTCCAACTTGATGATGATTTCACCAAGCCTAGCGTCGCCGCCCGCAATTGGGTAAAGATGATGAAGGAAGCCGATAAGATCGGCGGCGTCGTCATGTCGCTTGAAGTGCATCGTGATACTTGCACCGAGACTCCGGAAAAAACATACGAGATCTGTAAGCTCTACAAGAAGGCGACCGGCCAAGCACCAAAGATCAACTTCGACTTCTCCCACTTCGCCGTGGTTAAGCATCTTGGGCCCGGTAACTACAGTGAATACATGCTGAAGTATCCTCGTCTCATTCAGGATTCAGAGCAAAGCCACTGTCGTCCGTTCAACGGACACCATTGCCAAATCGCCGTAACTAACGGGAAGGGCAAGCTGACTGAGGGCGTAAAGAGCTACCTCAAGTTCACCGACGATCTTTTCCGTATGTGGAAGAAGGCACCGAAAAACAAGGATCGCACCCTCTATGTCTGTCCCGAAATGGGCCCTTACCATGATGGCGGTGCCGGATATAATATCGAAGGGCTCCCCCCTGCCTGGCCGGATGCCGCAGTCCTGCGCAAAGAACTCGCAAAGTCTTGGAATCGCGCGAAGTAAACTCTCGTCTAAACCCTGCTTATTTAAAAGCCGACTCAGCTATGGGTCGGCTTTTTTGTGCGCGATTCGCTCAGCTGTATTTCGCTTTGATCGCGCGCCCCTTGGCGGCACTTCGATCAGCGAGATCAAGAATATGAATCGGTCGGCGCGACCATTCGGGCGTAATCACCAAAGGAGTGCCCTTGGTCAGATGATCCGCCACGTTCGCGTAATACTTCGCCCATTGGGGTTCAGGGTTCTTTCCCTTCGTCACGACGGTCTTATTGGCCTTCTTCACGATAATTTCGTGGTTGTCGTAGTCCCACCAAAGCGTGTCCTCTGTGCCTGTCACTTCCATCATCCCCGGCTTCGGATGAACATCAATCGAAGTAATCCGAAGCGTCACCCACACCCCACTTTTAAAACGAGTCACGGCATAAGCTTCGTCTTCGATCCCATCTTTGCCCCACTTCGTTTTGCCGGCCCAAAAACCCCGCTTAGCATAACCAGTCACTTCCGTAATTTCGGAATCCACCAGCTGGAGCGCATATTTTAATAAGTGAACCCCCCAGTCGTAGAGGATACCTCCGGAAATTGATTTACTCGATCGCCACCAATCACGCGGTTTATTCCATCCACCGGATCGACATTCAATTCTTACCACCTCGCCTATCACACCAGATTTCAGCACTTTGAGTGCGTTCATAATCGATCCATCCCAGTGTCGGTTATGAAATGTCGAGACCACGACATCATGCTTCTTAGCAGCCGCGATCATCGCCACATTCCTTGGTCGTAATCGCAAAAGGCTTTTCGCACACCACATGCTTTCCGGCCTTGATACATTGCAAGGCCAAGGGAGCATGCGTGCTATGTGGCGTGATCAATACGATGAGATTCACCTCCGACTTTCGCAGCATCTCGCTCACACTGCAGTAGGTCTCAATCCCCGGGAAATCCTCAGCCGCGACTTTTAATCGACTCTCATCAGGCTCGGCCACCGCATAAGGCGTCATCCCCGCCTTACGCATATCATCCAAATGAAGACGACCCATGTTAAAGGCGCCACCATACCCGACGACACCTACTTTGATTTCCTCAACCCGCTTGAATCGCGATCTCATGACTTAAAAGACTAATGGCTGCTTAACGCGCTGCCCATTCCATCCCACGCAACGTCATTTCGAGTTGTTGTGGGTAGTCCGTAAACTCTTGGCAGACATGCCCCATCGCCGAATAAAAGACGCGACCTTTACCGTGCATTTTTTTCCACACAAATGGCATCTCTACCCCATTAGTCCATGGAGCACTCTCCGATTGATGCGTCGTCGCCACGAGCACCTCATTATTCGGATCCACTAGCATGTAATACTGTTCACTGTGCACATCGAAATCTTTCATGCCCTTAGTGATGGGGTCTTCATGATTCACGATGCGGATACGGTAGTCTTTCACGCCATCAGGGTGACAGAGAAATTGCCCACCCGTCATCCATTGGTATTCGACCGCACCACGAAATGAATCACACATGCCGCCATGAAATCCAGCCAACCCGACTCCACTCAAAACCGCATCGATGAGATTACGTTCCTGATCATTCGAAATCGTTCCCATCGTCCAAATTGGGACTATGAGATCCTTGGCCTGGATGCGCGGAATATCCTCCAGCACCTCCAACGAATCTACGACCTCTACATCAAAGCCACGCGCAGGCATTTTTGAGGCAAACAGTTCAGCGCATTCCTTCGGTTCGTGGCCAGTCCAACCGCCTGCTATAATGAGGGCCTGTTTATTTTGAGATAACATAAAGAGTAGGTAGGTGTGATCGTTTGGGGTTAAGAAGTGAGCCTATGTAGATACCTTCCCCTACAACACAAAGCAATTTCCACCACAAATGTCGCCCAGTTAGTTTTGGTTAGACTTTAACCTCTCATAGCCCAATTTTACTACTCCACCCTATGGATAATACCAATCATAAGACCATTATCATTCTGGGCCTACTCTCTCTCTAGTGATTTCCCTCTTCACCCTGTTATTTCAACAGGGTCTGCGCGAGAAAATGGAATCCTCATTTTACATCGTAGGATTGGCCATCATCGGTTGTATCTTACTGGTGATCGCGGGCTACGTGGGATCGCACCATGATCGAAAGATTGTGAAATTTGCGCGAATCCGCCGGACCGCAGATCCAAGACGGAGGCGAAGACACCGACCATGATGAAATCATCGGTCTCGCCAGAAACATCGAAAACATGGCACGCTCCCTGCAAAAAGTAGAGGCGAGCTACGGCGGAATCGTCGAAGATCAAGTCGACTTGATCTGCCGATATCGACCCGATGGGCGCCTCACCTTTGTCAACGGTTCCGATGCTCGCGCCTTCGGTCGCAAACGTTCCGAATTAGTCGGTGAGCTCATTCCTTTCATGGATGCCGGCCAAATATCCGAAAACGATACCAGTCAAAAAGAGCAAAACCTGACCACTGCCGACGGACAGATATCGTGCATGCTCTGGGCGTAGGGCCCGATCCATGACGACCCGGGTAACTTATTGGAATACCAAGCCGTTGATCACGACATCACCGAGCGTAAAACGCCGAAGCCGCCCTCCTCGCAGCCAAAGAAGCAGCCGAAGCGACCGATCGGGCTAAGGGCGAATTTCTCGCCGTTGTAAGTCATGAAATTCGCACACCCATTAATGGGATCATGGGATTTGCTGATATGCTCTCCGGCTCAGAGCTCAGTTCCAAGCAAAGCGAGCAAGTGAGCATGATTCGCACCAGCGGTGTGGCCCTCAGCAAACTAATCAACGATATCCTCGATCACTCGAAAATCGAAGCCGGTAAAGTCGAAATCGAACACTCTCCATACGCTTTGCATAAATGCATCGAAGAGGTTACTGCGTTACTGGAGCAAGAGGCTCGCGACAGTGGTCTCACGCTCAAAACTAAGATCGCGACTGACGTCCCCGTAATCGTGAATGGTGATGAGACACGGCTGCGTCAGATCCTGACAAACTTGATTGGAAACGCTCTCAAATTCACGGAAGAAGGTGGCGTAACGATAGAAATTTCCTGCAGCAAATCGCCCCCCATGAATGATGGGTTGTGCGACATGCGACTCTTCTTTAGTATTACAGATACCGGCATTGGGATCCCCTCTAGTAAAATATCTCAACTCTTCCGACCATTCAGCCAAGTCGACACATCACTGAAGAGACGCCGAAATGGCACTGGTCTCGGCTTGGCTATCTGCAAACGATTGTGCGAATTAATGGGTGGGACGATTTTCGTGGAAAGCTCTGAAGGTTCCGGCAGCGTATTTCGGTTCACTCTCCAGACGGACTACGAAAAAGGCGACACCTCGCCTCCTATGACGTAACGAAATGCACCCTACCGCGTAAATCTCATTTCAGTTCTTGCGGGACGATAAAAATTCATCCAACTTTCTCCTCCTTGTATTAGTGGCGCGGTAGCCAAGTGGTAAGGCCGAGCTCTGCAAAAGCTCTATGCGCCGGTTCAATTCCGGCCCGCGCCTCCAATATTTCACTAATCAAGTGCCATGATGGGCGACGTTTAGCTTGAGTTAGATGGGTGCCATTAAATTCTGCCGAGCTCTGCAGATAATCGGGTTGCCAAACCAAAGGAGCCTTGCACCTTAGCGATCATCTTTGCGCCTGTTCCCATGCTTCCAGATTTCGCCCTATCAGTTCAAACCGCAGACACACCTCCCATGTGCGATGACAGGATTTCGGTGGCATGATTAAGGCTCTGCGCGAAAACATCGACCGGTTTCTCTCTCCTGGTGCGTTGGTCATTCTTTCGATCGCGATCGTCACCAGCTTCATCGTCGCGTCGCTCCCTGAGAAAGTAGTGGACGGGTTACCCTTTTGGCTTACCGCCACGGCTCATCGCGCAGCATACGTAGAGCTTGTAGCCGAGTGGAATGAGGAAAAACCCGATAAGAAAATCGGTATGACTCAGTTGCATTCGAGAGCGTTGGAACGGCGAATGCTTTCGGGCTTTCTTTCCGGAACTCCCGTTGCAGACATTATCGAAGCTGGGATCGGTGTGGTCGCCAAAGTGTTTCTAGGTCCTGTAAATGAAATCGGCTTCGTTGATCTCACTGATCTCATTCACAAAGAAGGTATTTATCAGCAGATCAACACACCCTCGTTCGCTCCCTACACTTCACGAGGTCGTATCTTTGGCCTCCCCCATGACGTTCATCCAGTGCTTCTCGCCTATCGTTCAGACATAGTTGAAGCAGCGGGAATCGATGTAAGCACGATCGAGACATGGGATGATTACTTCCGAGTGATGCGACCGCTCTTTCGAGACCGCAATGGAGACGGTCAACCCGATCACTTCTTAATGACCGCTGATGACACGCGAAGTGATGTCGCGATCATGCTTATCCTCCAAGCCGGTGGTTCTATATTCGATCAGAACGACAAGCCCGATTTCGCGAGCAAACGTAATGCACATGTGCTGGCTACGCTGACTACTTGGATAGCGGGCCCTAATGCAACTTGCACTGATGTGCCAGCCAACACCGCTGCAGGCCACCGCCAACGGCTTGAAGGATTTGTGATTGGCACTCTCGTCCCCGATTATATGGCAGGGTCTTGGAAGATTGAAAACCCCAGCCTTAGCGGGAAGCTAAAATTCATGCCGGTCCCTGCGTGGGAAAAAGGCGGTCGGCGCACTACTGTCGCCGGCGGCACGATGATCGGCATCCCTAAAGCCAGTAAGCATTTCGATACCGGTTGGGAGTTTGTAAAACATCTCTATCTCAGCCCAGATCTCGCCAAGCACATGTTTGAGAATACCTCGATCATCAGTCCGGTAAAAACGACATGGACAGAGTCGTTTTATGACGAGCCCGATCCCTTCTTCTCGGGCCAACCTATTGGCCGGATGTATATCGAGCAAGCGCCCCATGTCCCCCATCGCCCCTCTTCACCTTACACTTCTGCCGGTGGACAAAAAATTGCCAGCTCCCTCATCGAGCTCGCGCGATACGCGAGGGCCAATGAAATCTACGACGTGGCGAGTTTGGAAATCGAAGCGCTTAATATTCTGAAGGCCAATCAGGCATCCCTCGAACGTCTGATCTCGCGCAACCTCTTTCTCGTGAAGGATGAAAAATGAAACGCTTAAACTACGCTCCATGGCTGTTTCTCTTCCCGTTCCTATTCCTGTTTTTATTGTTCACGGTTTGGCCGCTGATCAACTCCATGTTTCTATCCATGCAGCAGACCTACGGGCCAAGCCGCACCGAATGGGTAGGTCTTCACAACTTCAAGTTTCTGCTCACCGATCCCCTTTTTTGGAAAGCCACTGCCAACACGGTTAAATTCGCGGCCGGTTCGCTTTTCATCCAACTCCCCGTCGCTTTGGGCCTCGCGCTCCTGCTCAATCGCCCTGCACTCAAAGGTCGCGCCTATTTTCGGCTGATCTTCTTCGCCCCCTCGCTCGTAGGCATGCCTTTCGTGGCCATGTTATTTGCCCCGATCTTTGCCCGACACACCGGACTCCTGAACAAAACCCTAAACTATTTCATCTCTGATTGGCCGATTGATTTTCCGTGGACACAAAACTACGTGATGAGCGCGCTGATCATCGCTGCCCTGTGGATGAGTGCAGGTTTTAACATGGTTTACTTTCTCGCCGCCCTGCAGAACGTCTCGCGCGATCTAATCGAGGCCGCCGAAATTGACGGAGCAGGAGCATGGCATAAATTCTGGCATATAACCCTGCCGGAAATTCTCCCCATCGCTGGCTTCGTCACACTACTCTCCGTGATTGGTAGCTTCCAGTTATTCGAACTGAGTTACATCATGCTTAATGATAGTGCCGGCCCCGATAATCGAGGCCTAACCATTGTGATGTATCTTTATCAAACTGGTTTTGAAGCCGGAGATCTCGGCTACGCCAGCAGTATCGGTTGGGTTCTCGCGATCATGTTAATCACCATTGCCTTAATCCAGCGCCGCATCCTGAAAAGGCACGAAGAACATTGAGCCATGGAAAATAGAAAAGCAGCTGCCAACGCGATTGTATACACCCTGCTCGTGGTGTTTGCCATCATCACGCTGATCCCGTTCGCGCACATGCTCGCCGGTGCTCTCAAGACTAAGTTTGATTACGCAGCGACACTCTTCCTCCCAGCTGGAGACGGATTTCTCGGCATCGGATGGGACCGCATCACTTTGGACAATTTTCGGCGACTCTTCGGAGAGCTGGCGATTGGACGGGCGATGCTCAACTCCCTCTTCCTCGCTTCAATGCACGCGATTCTGACGGTGCTCTTCTGTTCCATGGGAGGATACGCTCTCGCGAAGCTAAGATTCAAGGGCCGCGAATTCGTCACCACGCTCGTGCTCACCGCTCTGATTATTCCTGGTCCTCTTCTGCTGGCTCCCGGTTTCAAACTCCTATATCAACTCGGCCTTCTTAACACTTATACGGGCCTGATACTGCCCGGACTCACCCCAGCATTTGGCGTTTTCCTCTTTCGACAGGCGATGCTCAATGGCGTGCCTGGCGAGCTGATCGAAGCCGCCCGAATCGATGGAGCGGGCGAAGCCCGTATCTTCTTCGAATTAGTGTTACCACTCGTTCGGCCCATGATGGGTGCATTTCTCATGATTAGCTTCATGGGCACCTGGAATAATTTCATCAGTCCCCAGATCATACTTCAATCGCCCGATCTGCACCCACTTTCTGTCGCCCTGAATAATCTCAAGGGCCTCTACGGCACCGACTACGCCCTCATCATGGCGGGCACCATCGTTTCCATCTCTCCCGTGATGTGCATCTTCCTCCTTTTACAGCGCGAATTTATCGCCGGGCTGACTGGTGGCGCCGTCAAAGGTTAATTTCTTCGCATAAGCGAAGAATTCTATTCATTTCAAAAATGAAAATGGACGTCTCAATACGTTCGGTGATATGATACTTGTATCTTTATCAGTAGAGTAATCCGTATTCCATTCCCCTATGAAGCTCCCCGAAGATCAGGCCAATCGCCCGTTGATAAAACCACGATCGCCACGCAAAGCCTCACAGGACAGCGCGAAGCCACCGCCGAACGTCGCGCCAAGTATCCCTTCCGCTTTCCGGTAGATAGTCGGCAACTCGGCGGCAAGTTCACTGTAGCTGAAAATAGCCGACGCCTTGTTTGATTCTTCTATCTCGAACGCCGCCTCATGCACGCCCTCGGATCGTGGACACTCACGATTCCTGAATACGAAGTGAAGCTCGAAACCGGCCACCACATTTTCTACCACGCCGATGCCGCCCGGGCACTCCGCGAACGCCTCACGGAACAGGAGATGCGACCGAAGGCCATCGCCAAAACTTATCGCCTTCATATCGATGAAACTGACGTCAAGTCACTGATGTGCCCACAATCCGCTGCCTTCGCCGTATCCTCACTGACTACGAACCCATGCTCAAATGGGTCGATGAAGCGGTTGACGCTTACATCGCGGGTGGTGAAGACGAAGCGCGACTTTCCACCTGGCGCTGGCACCTCTCACGCCTTCTTGCTTCCATTGGCGGCGTGACCGGCGCCGACCCACGAGTTGAGGCTCCTACACCTTTACGCATCGACGAAAAACCCTACGAACGCGGTATTACTCCTAAGCGCGATGTTCGATTTGATACCTATAAGCACACCGGTGACTACGACGCCGCTGACGGTGAGGAAAACGTTACGACAAAGACTCCTACGAATCTCTACGTCTTCGCTTCATCCGCACCCAACGTGATGAAGTCGACGCAATCGAAGCCTTTGGCACCTTTGTGTGGAACATCCGCTTCAAAGATTTCGATGCAGAATACGATCTCGCCCGCATCACTTGGGATGAAGCGCGACACACCGAAATAGGTCATCGGGCCATGCTTGCCTCGGGATACGATCCCTTCGAGCTGCGTAATCGTCTCACCAATTTGACCTGCCGTGGCCCATTGGAACCGGCATTTGCCATGGTCGAGATTAACCTTTTCGGCGAAGTAGGTGTGCTCAAAACCATTAACGAACTAATCGACACCACCGCAAATCGGAACGACGAACTCCTGCGCCACATCTGCGACTACATCCGTGCTGATGAACGCACCCATGTGCGTAAAGGCACGCGCATTCTCGATATCATGACCAATCTCAACGCGAAGGACCTCGAGCTGCGCACCCGCTAACTCTTTACCGAGTGTCTCGTCAGTCTGGGAGCCATGAAGAAGGACATCGATATGCAGACCCTCACCCGCGAGGAAATCGAACATCTGGTCGGCGAATAACCGACCCCGAATCCCCTATCTTCAAGGCGTCCCCACTAGGGTCGCCTTTTTCGTCTGGAAGCCACGCTTGCTCATGGGCAGGAATCTCCCTTACTGAACAAACACATGGCTACCACTGTATTTACCATCGCCAATCAGAAAGGCGGCGTCGGCAAGACCACTACCGCTGTTAATCTCGCCGCCGCTCTCGCGGAACAGAAAATCCACACCCTGTTGATCGATCTCGATCCGCAGGCCAACGCGACCAGCGCAATCGGCGTCGAGAAAACCGAAGGCCGTAGTCTCTACGGTCCACTGCACGGCGATGGCTCAGCCATCGATATGATCACGCCCACGAGCATCGAACATCTCGCACTTATTCCCGCCGAAGAAGACCTAGCAGCTGCAGAGATTGAGCTTTCCCAGATGGAAAACTATCTGATGAAATTACGCGCGATCCTCGCACCTCTCCGTGCGACCAATGGTTACCGCGCGATCATCATCGATTGCCCCCCCGCTCTCGGCATGCTTTCGATGAATAGCCTAGCAGCTGCCGATCATCTACTGATCACGCTGCAATGCGAATACATGGCACTGGAAGGGCTTGGCCAGATTCTCCGTAACGTCGAACGACTCAAGACTGCCGACGTGAATGCCGACCTCGAGCTGGGTGGCGTAATCATGACGATGTTTGACGGTCGCACAAATCTCTCCCGACAAATCGTCGAAGAAGTGAAAGAGCATCTGCCAGAGAAAATCTTCTCCACTCTGATTCCTCGCACGGTGCGTCTCAGCGAGGCACCTAGTTTCGGGAAGACGATTTTCGATTACGATCCAACCGGTGTCGGATCGACCGCCTATCGCGATCTCGGCCAGGAAGTCATCCAAAGATTCGCCCTCAAATAGGCCATGTTAGGCACGCTTAACAAGTATCGGCACGTCTTCATAGTCGGCCTACAGAGCAACATCGTCTATCGATGGAATTTCGCGCTGCGCGGGTTCATTTCCCTCTTTCATCTCATTGTAGTTTTCACTCTTTGGACTGCCGCTTATCAGGGGTCCACGGAGATTGGCGGATTTAATGTGCAACAGACCATGACGTATTTCGTCATGCTACTGGTGCTTCAATTCTTCATCGGCGCGTTCAACGAAGATTACGAAATCAGCGAGGAGATCAGGAATGGCCTCATCAACCAGTTCCTGCTCAAACCGATCAATTATTTCACCTATCGGTTCACCATCTATATTGCGGCACGCGTGGTTTCCGGACTCCTCATCCTCGTGCCGCTTTTGATCGCCTTCCCCTTTATCAAAGACTACCTCACCTTCCCTGATGAACTCTGGCGGATCGCTCTGGGGCTTCCCTCTATTCTCCTAGCCGGCCTCATCCAATTCAGCATCGCTTACTGCTTCGGTATGCTGACTTTCTGGTTTCTGGAAATCCAAGGTTTCGTCATTCTTTCACTTGCCCTCGAAACCTTGCTGGGCGGGCAAATGTTTCCCCTCGATCTGATGCCCGACTGGGTTTTCAAGATCTCTCAGTGTCTGCCCTTTTACTATCAGATGTATTTTCCGGCCGCAGTGCTCACCGGACGAATTGATCAAGCCCTCGCGATCCAAGGACTCATTGTGCAACTCGGTTGGGTCGTCCTGCTCTTGGGCCTCAATTGTCTTCTCTGGAGCCGCGGCCTGCGACGGCACACCGCGGTCGGAGGTTAATCGATCATGCTTTATTACCTAAACATCTGGCTCGCCAGTGTGCGCTACTCAGTCGTGCGCACCATGATGTTTCGTTTCGATTTTATCCTCTGGTCCACGGTCGAATTTTTCTGGATGTCAGTAAATCTCCTGCTCGTCACGGTGATTTATACGCACACCGATGACATCGCAGGCTGGAGTAAATACGAGATGATGCTGCTCGTGGGAACCGCCATGCTCATCCAACGATTTCTGATGGGGTTTTTCTGGAGCAGTCTCTTCGAAATGGGGCGCAACGTGCGCACTGGCAATTTCGACTTCTTTCTGGCTCAGCCTGGGAACATCATGTTTATGGCCACCACAAGAAAGCTCGATCTCGATGGACTGATCAACTCAGTCGTCGCGGGTGGAGTCGTGATTTATTCGGCGATGCAACTTGGTCTCCAGCCCTCAATCATTGATGTGCTTCTTTATGCCCTCATGGTCGCGTGCGCAGTCATGATTCACTACAGCGCGATGGTAATCATCACGTCCCTTTCATTTTGGATCACGAACACTCAAGGTCTAGAATCCGGCTATTTCACCTTATTCGAATTTTCGCGCCTACCTCGCCAAGCTTTCAAAGGAATCACTCGTTTCGTCTTCGTGTGGGCCTTACCCGTCGTCGTTGTCACAAATATACCGGCGGAAACCTTAATCCACGGTTTCAACTTCACTGATACGCTCTGGTTTGCCGGCGTAACGGTGTTTTGGTTTGGACTCGCCGTGATCATTTTTCACCGCGGCATTCGCCGTTACTCCAGCGCCAGCTCATGAACACTGCACTGCAAACTCTTCAGCAAGATATCCGGCATACCTTTAAGTCTGCCGATCTCCTCAAACTTGCCGTCACCCATCCCTCTCTCACCAACGAGGACGAGAACATCACTGAGTCCAATCAGCGACTCGAGTTTCTCGGAGACGCCGTCCTCCAGCTCGTTTTGACCAGCGAACTCTATCAGCTCTATCCCGAGGAACGCGAAGGCGTGCTCAGCCAACGTCGCGCCGCTCTCACCAAAGGTTCATTCCTTAGTGGTCTCGCTCGGGAAATCCATTTGGACGCCTGTCTGTTTCTCGGCAAAAGCGAAGAAGACAGCGGCGGCCGCACCCGCGACTCCGCCTTAGAAGATGCCTTCGAAGCACTCATCGCTGCTGTCTATCTCGATGCGGGAATTGAGACGGCCACGACGATCATTCGTAAAATCTACGGTCCCTTCGCCGAGCGACTCGCTGCTCGTGATCAGATCGAGAACCCGAAGGGCCACTTGCAGGAAAAAGTTCAGCCCATCCACGGTAACAATGCTCTGCGCTACGCCATCACTTCGACCAGTGGCGAGGATCACGCCAAAGTCTACACGGTGACGCTTTATTTTGGGGGGGAAGCCCTCGCGACTGGCAACGGTTCTTCGAAGAAAACAGCCGAAGAATCCGCCGCGCGAGCTGCCTTGGATTCATGGGAAGTGCCTCCCAAGGCATAATCATAGGGTCGTCTCGCTCGTCGGTTCCAAGCATGAACACCGCAACTCCAACTCGCCATTCGCATTCCGGCATCTGTCCGGCCGCGAGCGGTTGCACCCTCACCGAATTGATCCAACGCCACGCGGCTCCGGTCTGGGTCGTCGTCACTGCGGATTTAAAAACTACTGAGCAACTCGCCGAAGATCTTCAGCTCTTTCACCGCGCGTCCGAAAATCCCGCGACGCACCAAGTCTTGGCATTCCCCGAATCCATGCCGGATTCCCACGATATGCGCGAAGCCTTCAATGCTTCCAGCGATCGCCTCACCGCGCTCTCCCAACTTCGCGCCAGACGGCACCTCGAACAGGCACCGGACTCGCTCATCGTCGTCACGACACCAGCTGCACTGCTTCAGTCTGTTCCTTCTTTAGAAGAGTTCACCACCAACGAACTAAAGCTCACCAAGGGCCAGTCTCAATCTTTCAACGGCTTGTTGGAGCAACTCCAAGCACTCGACTACGATGCTGAAGCTGTCTGCGAAGCGCCCGGGCATTATGCGATTCGGGGCGGCATCATCGACGTCTACCCCGTCACCGCGAATGAGCCCTATCGTCTCGATTTTTTCGGCGATGAAATCGAAGACATCCGCACGTTCGATCCCGTCAATCAACGCTCCGGCGCCCACGTTTCTGAAATCACGATCGGGGCAACTCCCCGCGTGCGTCTCGCGGATTCCAAAACGGGACTGGCTGACTATCTGCCATCTAGCGCGGCGCTCGTATTTCTGGAGCCCGCCTCACTCGAAGAGGAATTCAGCGCATTCGCGCGCGAGGAAACCGACACTAAACGTCTACAATCACTTCGCACCAAATGCCGTCTGCACTTCGGTCTGTCTGATATCGATGAAGCCAGTGCCCTTTTTCACGACGCGACCAGCGAGCAAACCTGGGACACTGAAAGCATGGCTCATCACCGTCGCTATCCCGACGAAGCTCTCGTCGCTCAGGAACGCCTGCATGTCGAATCAGAGGCGCGAGCTGAATTCCTGCAGCAACTCATCTTTTGGAGAAAAGCAGGTTTCGGCATCGCCCTCGTCGCCTCCAAGGATGGTGAACAGAAGCGCATTCAAGAGATCCTCAGCGAGGAAGGTCTGCTCAAAAAAATCGCGCCCCATTTTCTGCTGGGTTCGCTCAACGAAGGTTTCCGCATCACCTTTCGAGATGCCCCCACCAAAATAAAATGGAAGCATGGCCCGGGTAAACGCGGACTGGTTGTGGTAACCGAAACCGAAATCTTCGGACGGCAAAGACAACGCCGACCTTCCGTAAATCCTCGTGCGATTGCGCAGCGCGCGCAAATCGATCAGCTCCTCGATTTCTCGGAACTCGCGGAAGGCGATTTCGTGGTTCACTTGCAGCACGGCATCGCGCTCTACCGCGGACTCACCAAGCTCGATACCGCCCAAGGTATCAAAGAAGTCATCTCCCTCGAATTCGATGACCAAGTCACACTCCACGTGCCGTTGCAGGAATCGCATCTGGTCAGCCGTTATGTCGGGCTGAGCAAGACGCGACCTCAGCTCGGCCGCATCGGTTCAGGACGTTGGGAAAAAGCCCGTAAAGCTGCCGAACGCTCCACGATCGATCTCGCCGCCGAGCTCCTCCGCATTCACGCGACCCGTGAAGCTCAACCCGGATTTGCATTCCCCGAAGACAACACTTGGCAGAAAGAATTCGAGTCGTCGTTCCCTTACACCGAGACCCATGATCAACATCGCGCTATCGAAGAATCGAAGAGCGATATGGAGCTCACCCGCCCGATGGATCGTCTCATCTGCGGCGATGTCGGCTTTGGTAAAACAGAAGTGGCGATCCGTGCTGCTTTCAAAGCGGTGCAAGGAGGTAAGCAAGTCGCCATCCTCGTGCCAACGACAGTTTTGGCGCAACAGCACTTAAACTCGTTCCGCGAACGCATGGCTGGTTATCCGTTGGCCATAGAGATGGTCAGCCGCTTTCGCACCCGCCAAGAGCAGAAGAAGATTCTCACCGCGGTCACCGCTGGCCAAGTGGACATCCTGATCGGCACCCATCGCCTGCTACAGAAGGATGTGACCTTTAAAGATCTCGGCCTCGTCGTCGTCGATGAAGAACAACGCTTCGGCGTGAAACACAAAGAGCGGCTTAAAGCCATGCGTTCGATGGTCGACGTGCTCTCGATGAGCGCCACGCCCATCCCCCGAACACTCTACATGGCGCTCACCGGCGCGCGCGACTTAAGCGTGATCGAGACGGCACCGAGTAATCGCCATCCAATCCAGACCATCGTCAAAACCTACGACGAGAAAATCGTCACTGATGCGATCCACCACGAGATCCGGCGTGGTGGCCAGGTATTCTATCTGCACAACCGCGTGATGACGATTGAAGCCGTCGCTGCACGTTTACGGGAACTCCTGCCCGATGTTTCCATCGCGGTTGGCCACGGTCAAATGGAAGGCGATGAGCTAGAACGAGTGATGACGGATTTCGTCGCCGGCCAACAGCAAGTGCTCGTCTGCACGACGATCATCGAGAGCGGCCTCGATATCCCCAACTGCAACACAATCATCATCGAAGGCGCGGATCGCTTCGGTCTCTCACAGCTTTACCAACTCCGCGGACGCGTCGGTCGATTTAAACATCAAGCCTACGCCTATTTGCTGCTCCATCGTCACACCAAGCTGCTCGAAATCGCGCGTCATCGACTCACCGCGATGCGCCAGAACAACCAATTGGGCGCAGGATTCCGCATAGCCATGCGCGACTTGGAATTGCGAGGTGCGGGAAATCTTCTCGGTTCGCAACAAAGCGGGCACATCGTCGGGGTAGGCTTCGAGCTCTACTGCCAGTTGTTGCGACAATCGGTGGCCCGCCTGAAGGGTGATAAGTTGGCCGGAACCATACGTGCTTCGGTAAAAATCGATTTTATTCACGTCGGTGAAGGCGGCGGCAAAGAGGCCACACGACGCAATCGCTACGAAGACGGTTACACGGTGCTCAAAGATTTGGAGGATAATCCTTCGGCCAAACTCCCCGTCATTCAAGCGCGTATCCCTACAAAATATCTGAACGAGACCCGTCTGCGCATCGATTGCTATCGACGACTCGCCCTCGCCGATAAGCCCGCTGCGTTGAAGGAAATCACCGAAGATCTCCGTGACCGTTTCGGAGTCTATGGGCAGGAACTCAAGGCTCTGATCACCATCACAGAAATTCGTATTCTGGCGGAACAAAAAGGATTACTCTCAGTCGAAACACAGGCCAGCCGCCTGAAGTGTTTGCGAAACAGCGGTCACCGAGACGATTGGGTGCAAATAGGCGCTCGGTTTCCAAGGTTGACCGCTTCCAAGCCCCTCATACGGTTAAACGAGATTATCACCTTTTTAAATAACCTGCCCAATCCATGACGTTTAGTCGTTGCGCCACTCTTGCCCTCACTCTCCTCGGACTTACTTCGAGCGGATATTCACAAACTAATCCTGACGCCGACGATGGCCTCAACTTGCGGTATGCCAACGGAGTCGCAGCCGTTGTTGAAAACAAAGTCATCACCGTTGACGATATTCGGAAGGAAATCGCTCCACTCCTTCCTCAATTGCAGCGCGATGCTCGCAATGAGGAGGATTTCAACAAGCGTCTCGAAAGCGTGCAGGACAGTATCATTCAAGAGCTGATCGACCGCGTGCTCATCATCAATGAATTCCGCAAGGATGAAAAAAAGCAGATTCCTCCCGGTTTTATTGATAGCCGAATCGCAGATATTCAATCGCAGCAATTTGATAACGATCGCTCCAAATTTCTTGGCTTCCTTCGCGCTCGAGGCACCACTCTGCGACAATATCGCATCGAAGTAGAAGACGACATAATTTACAGCTACATGCGGCAACAGCAGCGCAAATCTCAGAGTATCGTTAGCCCGGTTCGCATCGAAACCTATTATGAAGAGAACAAGGAACGCTTTCAGCAGGAAGACAGCGTGCATCTGCGACTCATCCAACTCAATGGTGCCTCAGATGAGTCAGAAGCCCAGTTGCTCACTCGAGCTATGGAAGTGATTGGCCGTTTCCAAAGAGGTGAAGACTTCTCGGAATTAGCCAAAGAATACAGCGAGGATTCCAGACGTTCCAAAGGTGGAGACTGGGGTTGGCAGAAACGCTCCGATCTAAAGAAGGAATTCAGTTCCCCCCTTTTTAATCTCGATAAAGGTGAGATAACAGATCCCGTCCTCACATCAGATGGTTGCTTCCTCCTCTTCGCTAAGGATCGAAAATACGCAGGCATCCAACCCATCGACCAAGTTCGTGATACGATTGAACGTATTCTCATTCAACGCATGAGTAGTGTGAGTGAAGAGCGCTGGCTCGAGCGGCTTCGCCGCAACGGATACGTGAAGCACTACTGATCCGCAGGATATTTAAGCCTCCCGCGCAATTCAGTTCAGTTCACCTAGACCGCCTCAAGGATGGTCTAGATATCTGTAGGAGTCACATCTTCGAGGGGCTCACGAACGTTTTCGCAATCTGCGACATCGGTCCATTCCCCCTGCGGGCGGGCCCAATCTACCGCATTCGCAATCACGCGGCGCACATTCTTATCGAAGTAGGTCGGGTAAGTTTCATGCCCGGGACGAAAATAGAAAATCTTGCCATTGCCACGCTGCCAGCAGCAGCCGCTGCGGAACACTTCGCCACCTTCAAACCAGGAGATAAATACTTGTTCATCAGGTGTGGGGATCGCGAACGGCTCACCATACATTTCCTCTTGAGCAAGTTCAAAGTGCCGCTCTAAGCCCTGAGCAATCGGGTGCCCGGGATTGCAAACCCAGATCCGCTCACGCTCGCCGATCTCACGCCAGGTCAACGAACAACTGGTGCCCAGAAGACGCTTAAAGATTTTCGCGAAATGTCCGGAGTGTAGCACGATCAGCCCCATGCCCTGCAGCACTCGCTGCTGCACTCGATCGACGATCCGGTCCTCCACGTCGCCATGCGCGCAGTGTCCCCACCAAACCAAAACATCCGTCTCCGCCAGACGTTCCTTGCTCAGTCCGTGATCAGGTTCCTGTAAAGTCGCGGTCGATACCTCCGCGTGGGCCAACAGCTCGCTGATTCCCTCTCCGATTACAGTATGCATGCCATTAGGATAGATTTCCGCGACAGCGGGCATCTTGTGCTCATGGACATTCTCTCCCCAAACAACAACGCGTATTGGTTTCATGAAGAGAGAATTTGCAGTTTTGGTTAATCAGGGCCAGGAACAAAATCATTATGATCCAACCGGTCATCTATCCTGAAAATCGCCTGCAGAGCACTGTCATCTCTGAACGCCCCCAAGAGCGCATGCTCAGTATGGGTGCGGGCGGGCTCAGCGATACCGAATTACTCGCCATGCTTCTCCGCAGCGGCACCCGTGGAATGGATGTTCTCACTCTAGCCGGTAAACTAATTAAGGAAGCGGGTTCGCTAGCCGGATTGATCGGATGGCAGGTCGAGGACTACCGTAAGCTCAAAGGCATTGGCCCAATCAAGGCGCTCCAACTCGTCACGGTGATGGAAGTCGCGCGACGCGTTCTCATGCAGGAAAAAGGCGACTCTCCCCTGCTCATCCAAGCCGATCTTGTCGCCGAATACCTGCGCCCAATCGCTCAGGGTCTGGCCGTTGAGAAATTCTGGGTGCTTTCCCTGAATCGACGAAATTGCCTCATCAAATGCACGGAGGTGTCCTCGGGCACGGCCACCGCGGCCCTCGCCCACCCACGCGAGGTATTTCGCGTCGCAATCAATCAGTCCGCCACCGCGATTATTTGCGCACACAATCATCCGTCAGGCGATCCCGCTCCGAGCGCAGCAGACATCAAAATCACCCGTCAACTCAGAGATGCAGCGAGCACGGTAGGTATCGAACTCCACGATCATGTCATTCTTGGACGCCCTGAAACTGATCCAACCTCACTGGGCTACTATAGCTTCCGTGAAGCTGGGGTTATATAGATGCATTTTGCCCCAATGACTTGTTGAACAAACCCTCGGACGTATTTAACCTCATTCCATGCCTTCCACAAGGCAAATGACTGAACGTAGCAAGTCGGTTGTTTCACGTCTGAAACAATCACAGGTCTACCGTGATTACGAAAAAGCCTTCGGCGAAACCATGGGGCTCCCCCTCAATCTTCGCCCTCTGGAAGCTTTTGACCTACCTCATCATGGATCACCGCAGGAAAACCCGTTTTGTGCTCTCATGGCGCAAACAAATCAAACCTGCTCGGCCTGCCTTCAGCTCCAGAGTAAAATAGAAGAGGAAGCCCAAATGGAGCCCAAGACTCTCAAGTGTTTTGCCGGTCTTTGTGATTCTGCGGTTCCCATTCGAGTCGGTGACGGCTTAGTAGCGTTCCTGCAAACAGGACAAATCCTGCTGCACAAACCCACTAAACGTGAGTTCACCCGCACTACCCGACAAATTCTCAAGTGGGGCACCGAAGTAGATTTAAAGCGTTTAGAAGAAGCTTACTTCCAGACCCGCGTGCTCACCAAAGAGCAATATAACGCTATCCTGAAGCTGCTCACCATATTTGCCCAGCACCTCTCCACTCTTAGCACTCAGCTCCTGGTTCGCGAACAAGAATCCGAATCACCAGCCGTCAGCCGAGCACGCGTATATATTAGTAAACATCAGGATGAAGAAATTTCGCTCAATGAGGTCTCGAAAGCCGTCAACATGAGCGCGTTTTATTTCTGCAAGACGTTTAAGAAATCCACCGGGATGACCTTCACTGACTACTTGTCACGAGTGAGAGTGGAAAAAGTGAAAAATCTGCTCCTCAATCCCCATAAACGGATCAGCGAAGTGGCCTACGCCACCGGTTTCCAATCTCTCTCCCAGTTCAACCGTGTATTTCGTAAGATCACAGGAGAATCGCCGACTATTTATCGTGAGCGAGCACTCGCCGCCCAATGACATTGCGGCTCAGCAGCCCCAGGTTCCAACTGGCAAACAGAGCACAATAGATCGATTTCCTGCACACGCAGATGATGAAGCACGTGATGGAGCTCCTTCAGAGACTTACTCCGCTCAGTCATGGATAAGTCCGGGACTGTTCTGAGTGCCCTTAGCATCCCTTCAGTCATCGCCATTTCTCCCATCGCGAAAAAATCCAGCATTGGATTAAGCGCACAGGGACAAACGGGCTCTTTCATCTCAAAATTTTCCGGTATGCGGTGGAAGTGTAGCCGTTCTAAAACCTCATCGCAGGTCTCCGGAATCTTATGGGTCAGTATCACAGGGTTCGCGAGGGGCGAGCAATGGGGACGAGCGCGCAGCAATATTTCCCATCGGTTACATATTGATCTGCGTTGGGCACGAATGGCCCGAATAACTGTCCCTAGCATTACAACATCATACTCGTTTTCCACTCCTGCCCTCTTCGCATCGATTGCTAAAGCATGTGCATCTTTTGGCGCATCTTTTGATCAATAGCAAAATATGCACAGCGCTCGGCAAGCTCTGCGGAGCAGAATTACCCTCATTTTCCTATCCTAATTGTTTATGTCTGTCATCCCACTCACATTGACCATCAGCCTATGCCTGGTTTTCACCTTTATCGTCTTCTTTTTGAAGGAAACCTCGCGTCGACGTTTCAGTAGCATCGAGCGTGAATCTCTCCTCCCGTTAGCCGAAGAAACCCCACGCCTGGCTGGCGGTGCTTCCCACCACGACAACCACAAAGAAGACTGTGGTTGCCGCACCGGTAAACGCGCTCCTTGCACTGGTTGCCTCAAAGGGCACGCCCACTCTCACAGCTGATCCGATATCCTGATCATTTATCCATGACCGAACAAAAAGTAACTATCGAGTATAACGACCGGATCGTCCGGCACTTCATACTCGCCACCGTCACATGGGGTGCCGTGGGCATGCTCGTCGGACTGCTCATTGCCTCACAATTAAACTTTTGGAGACTCAACTTTGATCTTCCTTGGCTGACCTTCGGTCGCCTGCGCCCGCTCCATACCAACGCGGTCATCTTTGCCTTTGTGGGCAACATGATGTTTGCGGGTGTCTACTACTCGACCCAGCGCCTCGTCAAAGCGCGCCTCGCGAGCGATTTTCTCTCCAACCTTCACTTTTGGGGTTGGCAGCTGATCATCGTGGCAGCGGCTATCACCCTGCCCCTCGGCTTCTCCCGTAGTAAGGAATACGCTGAGCTCATCTGGCCCATCAACATCGCGGTCGCCTTCATCTGGGTCGTCTTTGCGGTCAACTTTTTCTGGACCCTCGCCAAGCGAAACGAGAAGGCCCTCTACGTCGCGCTCTGGTTCTACATCGCGACCATCGTCACTGTGGCGATGCTCTACATCGTAAATCACCTTTCGATTCCTACGAGTCTGCTACACAGCTACCCGATCTTCGGCGGCGTTCAGGATGCGCTCGTGCAATGGTGGTATGGGCACAACGCCGTAGCGTTCTTCCTCACCACTCCGATCCTCGGCATCATGTATTACTTCATGCCGAAAGCGGCGGAGAGACCGGTCTATTCTTATCGTCTCTCGATCGTCCACTTCTGGTCATTGGTCTTCATTTACATCTGGGCTGGGCCCCATCACCTGCTCAACACCGCATTGCCTGATTGGCTGCAAACCATGGGGATGACTTTCTCCCTCATGCTTTGGGCTCCTTCTTGGGGCGGTATGCTCAACGGTCTACTCACCCTTCGCGGAGCGTGGGACAAACTTCGCACCGAACCTGTGATCAAGTTCTACGTCGCCGCCATCACCTTCTATGGTATGGCCACGTTTGAAGGACCGCTGCTCTCGATTAAAGCCGTGAGCGGACTCGCTCATTACACTGATTGGATTATCGGTCACGTCCACGCTGGCACCCTCGGTTGGAACGGCTTTATGGCTGCCGGTATGATCTACTGGCTCCTCCCCCGCCTCTGGAACAAACCGCTTTACTCCAAGTCACTGGCTAATCTGCACTTCTGGACCGGCCTCGTCGGTATCCTCTTATACGTCGCAACCATGTGGACCAGCGGTATTACGCAGGGCTTGATGCTCAACGCGACCACCGAAGGCGGCACCGTGCTCGCCTACCCTAACTTCCTCGATACGTTGAACTCCATCCGCTTCATGATGTTAATGCGCATCGTCGGCGGCGGTCTCTATCTCATCGGTTGGTTCGTGCTCTGCTACAATATGTATCGCACGATAAAGGGCGCTCAGCCGGTCAATGGCACCATCGAGGTTTACATCGAGAAACCAGTTCCTTCCGAACGCCTAGGCCTCGTCCGCACGTTTATCAACGCTCCGGTGCTTCTCACTGTTTTCCTCGTGGCTTTCTCCACGCTCTGGATGATGGGAAATGGCTTGTTTAGTATGGCCGGTCTCGCAGGAGCACTGATCACCGTGGTCGCCGGATATGGCATGCTCTATTCCCGCGGTAAGAGTTGGCAGAACTGGTATGCAAAGCTCCTGCTCAACGCCCTGCCATTCACTGTGCTTACCCTCGTCTCGGTGCTCGCGGGTGGATTGATTCAAATCATCCCCACCGTCCTAGTGCACAAAGCCGCCAATGTCGAAGATCGACTGCAGGTGCCTTATACACCACTCGAACTCGCCGGGCGTGATATCTATGTCAGTGAAGGTTGCTACAACTGCCACTCGCAGATGATACGCACCATGGTTCCTGACGTGCTGCGCTACGGCGATTACTCCCGACTGGGCGAATCGATCTACGATTATCCATTCCAATGGGGTTCCAAACGCAGCGGTCCTGATCTAGCCCGCATCGGTGGCAAATACCCCGATGTATGGCATCTGCGCCACATGGAGGATCCTCGCAGTATTTCGGTCGGCTCAAACATGCCTAACTATCCTTGGTTATTTACTAAAAATACCGACGTCGCCGCCCTCCCATCTAAGATCAATGTCCAACGGACCCTGGGAGTGCCTTACGGCCCCATGTCTCCCCAACAGATCTTCGATAGTGTGGAGCAGCAATCCAAGGCCATCGCCAAGAATCTACGTGCCGCCGGTGCCTATGTCGCACCGGAGAAGGAGATCGTCGCTCTGATCGCCTACCTCCAAAAGCTCGGGCAATACGAGACTCCGGCGACCAACGAAACTTCAACCCGCTAATCCATCATGTTTAAACGACTCATCTTTGAAGATTACGCTGTGGTTTGCACCCTCGTCGCCTTTCTCGTCGTCGCCACGATTTTCATCGCGACGGTCTGGAAGGCCATCCGGATGCCCAAAGCTCAAGTGAAACATTTCGCCAACCTTCCGTTTGAAAACGACGCCACCCGCCATGACGAACGATCCTAAAAATACACCACCCGAAGACAAACTCCGCGAGCATACCTTCGACGGAATCCAAGAATACGATAAGCAGCTTCCCAATTGGTGGTTGCTCACGTTCTACGGTGCGATCGCCTTTTGGATCGGCTACTGGTTCTACACGCAGGATAGCGGACTCGCTACTTCAAATACCGCTGCCTTGGAGCTGGAGCTTGATCGGATCGAGGCCATTAAACTCGCCTCTTCTGCGACTCAACTCGACGACGGCACACTCTGGGAAATGAGCCGCAACTCCATCTTTGTCGACGCCGGCAAGGTCACTTATGATACCACTTGCGCGAGCTGCCATCTGGCCGACTTCACGGGGACCGACTCAGGCGGCATCGGCCCCAATCTTGTCGACAATACTTGGGTCCACGGTGGTAAACCCACTGAGGTATTCGAAGTCGTGGACAAAGGTGTGCTCGCTAAAGGCATGCCTGCATGGGGCCCTGTCATCGGTGCGAAAAAGACTTCAGAAGTCGTCGCTTATATTTTGAGTAAGCATACGGCTCCCTGATAGGTTAACTCTATGCCAGCTCCTCGCCCTTCCCTTGATTCCGTCACTACCATTCGGGATGATGGCTCGCGTCCCTTCATGTTTCCCGCCGATGTCGCGGGTCGATTCACATTGGCGCGGAAAGTTTCATCGCTCCTGCTGATCCTTTTCTATCTGTCTTTGCCCTGGATTCAGGTCGGTGGATTTCCGGCCGTATTTCTCGATGTGGCTGAGCGACGATTCCACCTCTTCGGATGGACCTTCGTCGCACAGGACATGTGGCTAATGTTTTTCCTCATCTCCGGATTGGGTTTCACGCTATTTTTCATCACAGCACTATTCGGTCGAATCTGGTGCGGTTGGGCCTGCCCCCAAACCGTGTTTCTCGATCATGTCTATCGTAGAATCGAACGCTGGATCGAAGGAGATGCCGTTAAACGCCGTGCCCTCGAAGCCGCTCCGATGAACGGTGAAAAGATCTTCAAGCGAGGCCTGAAACACACCCTCTACATCGTCGTCTCGCTCACGATCACGCATCTCTTTCTCGCCTACTTCGTTTCGATCAAGGAACTCTGGGCGATGATGCATCAGCAACCGCTCGAACATTGGAGTTCGTTTGCCTTTGTCTTTATCTTCGCGGGAGCGCTCTACTTCAATTTCGCGTGGTTTCGCGAGCAACTCTGTATCGTGATCTGCCCCTACGGTCGTCTGCAATCCGCGATGATCGATGACGACTCCATGGCAATCGGCTACGACGTAAATCGGGGCGAACCACGAGGAAAACTAAACGCGCCCGACACCGGAGATTGCGTCGCTTGTAATCGCTGCGTGCAAGTCTGCCCTACTGGAATCGATATTCGTCAAGGACTCCAAATGGAATGCATCGGCTGCACCGCGTGTATTGATGCCTGTGACGATGTGATGACGCGGGTTCACAAACCCAAGGGTCTCATTCGCTACGATTCTCAGAATCACTTCATAGGCAAAGTCACCCATTTATTGCGCCCGCGCACCATTGTCTACGCCATCCTCCTACTCATCGGCATGAGTGTCTCCACATGGGCTATTACGAGTTTGAAGCCGGCCAACGTCGGTATCACGCGTATCACCGGCGCCCCCTATTTTGTCGATACTGATGTCGTGCGAAACCAGTTCTTGGTTCGTCTGATCAACAAAGGTTCGGTGCCCAACGATTTCATCATCTCCGTATTGGCACCTGTTCCTGTGGAGCAAAGCGGCTTGGTCGAAACTCTGACCGTCAATTCGATGGGCGAGGAAGTCCGGCCTTTGATTCTGCGCGTGCCACGCGATACCTATGAAGGTCCCTTCACCTTCACTTTGATTGTTACTGACCGGGAAAACTCCTTTGAGATCACCCGCGAAGTCGAGTTTCTCGGCCCCGACGCCTATCTGCTGCGCGAGGACAACGAAGCCCAAAAGCCATGAGTAAACCACGGAGTAGTAAACTCTGGATCTGGATTGTCGTCGCCTTCGTCTTGCAAATCACCGCATGGGCAATCTGGTTCACGATAGCGGGTCAGAATCCGGTCAAGGAAGTCCCCCTCGTCACTCCGATATCTTCCCGCTGAACGACGAATGGAATTTGCTGCGATCAACACTCCTGCTGCCGCCTTTATTGCGGGACTCATCACGAGTCTGCACTGCGCGGGTATGTGTGGACCTCTGGCCTGCACGCTCATGCCGGTCAAAGGCGATCGTTCCGATGCGCAACTCGTCAGCAGCACCTACCATCTTACACGACTCACCAGCTATGCGCTTCTCGGCGCTCTAGCCGGTGGACTTGGCGGCGCCCCCCTGCGCTGGTTACACACTGATTTCCTTCGCTGGTTGCCCTGGGTGTTCGTCTTGTTTTTCCTCGGAATGGCTTTTCGTTGGGATCGTTATGTGCCCAAGCCGCTGTTTCTCGCGCAACTCACCATGAAGATCAGCTCATGGATTTGCAATCGCTCGCGCATCCAAGCCGCAGCCACGATGGGATTCGCT
This sequence comes from Opitutaceae bacterium, assembly GCA_002713695.1. Classification (GTDB taxonomy): domain Bacteria; phylum Verrucomicrobiota; class Verrucomicrobiia; order Opitutales; family Opitutaceae; genus Cephaloticoccus. The sequence goes on along the minus strand of PAUB01000001.1, from coordinate 489,272 downwards.
ACCCCTCTACTGCCCTGTGGTCCACTCTACTTTCTCGTCGGTCTCGCCCTGCTCTCCGGTTCCGCGCTGCGTGGTGTGGAGTTCATGCTCGCTTTCGGTCTGGGCACCATCCCGCTGCTCTGGCTCGCGCAATCGCAATTTCATTGGGTGCGCCAAAAGCTTTCACCTTTGTGGCTTAATCGCATGCGGTGCACCCTCGCGCTGATCACAGCCCTCGTCATCGGATGGCGTCTGCGTGGCACGTTGGGTTTCAACGGTCCTGATGTGAACAATCTCGTCTGCTTCTGATGAGCCGCACCGCTGCTCGCGTCAGCGCGAATTCATCAGCCGATACGCCCTGTCGACATTGCGGCGCGCCGCTCATCGATGAAGCGATGCGTAAATCAGGCTTCTGCTGTTCCGGCTGCGCTTACGTTTACCGCCTCATTCACGAACACGGCCTCGATGGCTACTACGGGCTCAAAGACGAGCTCACGACGCCCGTGGATACGGCGGTATTCCAGCCCCGTGATTTCGAATGGCTCGCCGAGCTGCAATCTGAGGCCGAGCAAACCGCCAGCATGCGCCCACCTGTGCTTCGGTTGGATATCCAGGGCATTTCCTGCGCCGGCTGCGTGTGGTTGATCGAGCGTCTCTTCCAACAACAGACCGGCGCGCGCGACATCGTCGTGAATGCGCAACTCGGCCAGATGGAAATCCGCTGGATCCCTGGCGACTTTTCGTGCGAAGAATTCGTGCAAAAACTGCATGCCTTCAATTACCTTGTTGGTCCTGTCGGTGCGGAAGATCCGCCACTAGAAAGCCGTTCATTGGTTCGACGCATCGGACTCAGTGCCGCGTTTACCATGAATGTCATGCTGTTCACCTTCCCGACCTATTTCGGGATGGAGCAGACGTTCGTCTACGCACGACTTTTCGGCACGCTGTCGCTCGTCTTCGGCACCCTCAGTCTTTTAACCGGCGGCGGATACTTTCTACAACGCGCTTGGCAGGGACTTAGGCTCGGGGTGCTTCATATCGATCTGCCGATTTCTCTAGGGATAGTCGGCGCTTATCTCGGATCACTCTACGGCTGGTTTAGCGGCCACGAACGCTACGTCTATTTCGATTTCGTGAGCGGGTTCATTCTCCTCATGCTCATCGGGCGTTGGGCTCAAGTGGCCACCGTCGAACGCAATCGCCGCCGACTCCTCTCGGAACAACCTCGTCCGCAAAATCTCAGCATCGTTCAGCCGGATGGCACCCTTAAGTCCGCCTCTCCCGAAACACTGATCGCAGAACAGATTTTTCAGATTCGCTCCGGACAGATTGTGCCCGTGGAAGCCCAGCTCTTCGATTCCGCTGCGACTTTTTCACTCGCTTCGATCAACGGCGAAAGCACCCCGCGCGACCTCCATCCAGGACAACGTGTGCCCGCCGGTGCGATCCATCTCGGTCGCCAAGATATTCGCTTACAAGCCAAGCAAGTCTGGGAGGAATCCCTCCTCGCCGAGCTCACCCGGCAAACCGCAGATACCCAGGAACAGCATCCTTTTCTCGATCGTATCATTCGTGGCTACCTGATTGGCATCCTCGTGATCGCCGCCGCCGCGGGCATCGGCTGGGCTCTCGCCACCGGCGAGATGCTGCGCACCGGGGCGATCGTCACCTCCATTCTTGTCGTGTCGTGTCCCTGTGCAATCGGTCTCGCATTCCCACTCGCGGAGGAGCTCGCCAGTATCGCTTTACGGCGACGCGGTGTCTTTGTTCGCAGTCCTGATCTCTGGTCCAAACTCAGCCGGGTGCGTCAGCTGATCTTCGATAAAACCGGCACGCTCACCCTCGAAACGCCCACGCTCGAAAACCCCGAATCGCTCGCCAATCTCGATCACTCAGCTCGCGCCGCGCTTTATGCTCTGGTGCAGGGAAATCCCCACCCGGTAAGTCAATGCCTGCTCGAAAACCTCTTAGCTCGAGGAAGCACCCCCACATCACTCACTTGCACGGTTGAGGAATCCGTAGGTGATGGAGTCTTTTTGGGAGATTGGTCGCTAGGTCGCGCGGGTTGGAAATCTCCCGCCTCTTTAGAAACCGCCACTGTGCTCGCGCTCAAAGGAGAGACGGTTGCTACCTTCACGTTTAAAGACTCAGTCCATCGCGACGCCGTTTCCGAAATCAGCAAACTGACAGACCAAGGCCTCGATATCCATATTCTCAGCGGAGATCACGCGCACAAAGTAGATACCATGACGCGCGAATTAGGTATACCCTCTGATCACGGCCACGGCAACATGCCTCCACGCGAAAAAGCCGACTGGATCAAACAGCACGACCACCACGACACCCTCATGCTCGGTGATGGAGCCAATGATAGTCTCGCCTTCGACGCTGCCTACTGTCGCGGCACCCCCGTGATTCACCGCGGCATCCTCGAGCAGAAATCAGATTTCTACTACCTCGGACGCGGGATCGGCGGTATTCGCTCCTTATTTACGATCAACGCGATTCGCCGCCGCACGCAGATCACGATTTTGATCTTTTCCGTGCTCTACAATCTTTGCGCGGTCGGACTCGCAGTGGGCGGATTGATGAATCCGCTGATTGCCGCCATCCTCATGCCCGCCAATTCCTTGCTCACCCTCATGATCGTTTCGTCTAGCATGCGCGGGGCCTTTCGCCATCCAGGCATAAAAGAGCCCCTTTCCGGCCAAGAAAGGGGCTAAGTGTTGGTAGGAACAGGATTCGAACCTGTGAAGGTATAAACCAGGAGATTTACAGTCTTCGGTTTTACCTTTGGGGGATATTCTCTGAGAACAGATTGAGAACAAAGCCTTGCTAATCTGATTTTCTTAGGGGCAAATAAGCACACTATTCTTGAGGGATCTTATGGGGATATCACTGGCGCAGAGTCACCATTTGGAGTAACATCAGGAGGTAAGGATCAGGTGGTTCGATCCCAAGAATCTGTCCCTATTGGGTCTAAGGTCTCCGCCAATCCAAAATGATCAGACAATCGCAGGTCAGTATGAGTTGTATCCGGCCACCGCTAGACCAGTTGCCCCTTCCATCGTCAATCCGTCCGCGCGAAATATGGTCGATTCACGCGAACGACGACGAATATCTTGCATCCCCAATCGGTTCCAGGCCTCTTGCGCTGTCAGTGATGCGGAGAATTTCAGGGGCTGCCCAAAGTCTTTTTTGAAATGTGGAGAGCACTCAACTCTTAAAGACTGTAAAACTGCAATTATCGTTACCTGGCTAGGGCGCATTTCAAGTCCAGCCCCTGCGTTCAATTTGATCAGCTTTCAGCACGCGGCTTGCCGCATCATTTTATGCTTGTGTTGTAGCTCATTGCTCGGCGGTCTGTGGTTGTTATTAGTTTCTCATTAATCATCTGCTGCGTTAAATTCAGCGGTATCGTTTAGTGTAAAATGTCTGTCTCAACAAATAAACCCCATCCTATGAAGATAAGTTCACGTATACTTAAGTCGACCCTCGGAGCAGTTTCGATGCTCGCTCTTTTACCACTTAGTAGCCAAGCGGCTACACTTCCAGCCTCACCGCTGGCTGCCACTAACCTCAAGCCCGACGATCTTGTCGGGGTTTCGTTCTGGTTCATCTCCATGGCCTTGGTGGCCGCCACGGCGTTCTTCTTTAACGAAAGGAGCCGCGTCTCGCAAAAATGGAGCACGTCTTTGAATGTCTCTGGTTTGGTCACTCTTGTGGCCGCCGTGCATTATTTTTATATGCGCGATGTCTGGGTCAACACGGGCACCTCCCCCACGGTGTTTCGCTACATCGATTGGCTCATCACGGTGCCACTGCTCATGGTAGAGTTCTACCTGATCCTCTCCGCCGTCACAAAGGTCTCCTCTGGCATCTTCTGGCGCCTAATCATCGGCACCTTCGTCATGTTGATCGGTGGTTACGCTGGCGAAGCGGGCTTGATGTCCGTGATGCCCGCTTTCATCATCGGTATGGCAGGTTGGGCCTTCATCCTTTATGAAATCTTCGCAGGCGAAGCGAGCAAGGCTAACGCCAGTCTCTCCTCTCCAGCCGTGAAGTCCGCCTTCAGCCTGATGCGTATCATCGTCACGGTCGGTTGGTCCATCTATCCCATTGGCTACTTCTTCGGCTACCTCACCAGTTCAGAACCAGCCGAGAGCATGACGACCTTGAATCTCGTCTACAACTTAGCCGATGTCCTGAATAAAATCGCCTTCGGTGTGATCATCTGGGTTGCTGCCGTGAAGGATACCGAAGCGCACAGGGCCTGATCGAAGCGATTAACTTCACCGCGCCAGTAACCTTGGCGCTTTAGGTTTTACGAAAATTGGTCATGCTGGCAGCGTCTTCGCTCTGGCATGACCAATATTTGTTTAAGGCGTGTTTTCCAAAGGTCAGGACTTAGATATTTAGTTCGTCATCAAATGAAGCCCGGTAGGTTCTGGGGCGAATTAGGCTGAACGGAAGTCTGTTGGGAACTGCCCCACATCCCGTATTAGTTTTAATTTCCCCTTTTTTACACCATGTTCGAATTGCACGCGCGAATTTCTGGGCCGGATCAATCTCCGGCTGAGCTGGAGCCTTTGCGGGCAGCCGAAGCATTGATGCATCGGATGCTCGATATTTGCGCGCAAGAAAAAGATGCAAGCCAAGCCGATAGGGCGGCACATTACCATCTGGAATGTGGCGGGCAACGTATTCGCGCCCGCTTGGCCCTGACATCTGCGCTAGCACTGGGCCTGCGGAGACCAGACGCCGTGGCGTTGGCTGCCGCCTCCGAGTTAATCCATAATGCGTCATTGGTTCATGATGATATAGTGGATCGTGAAGAGTATCGGCGCGGCGATAAAACTGTGGTGGCCGCCTATGGCCCGAACATCGCGATCTGCACGGGTGATTTGTTGTTATCCGCGTCCTATGCCGTGCTTGGCGATCTAAGCCTTAGTGGGCGTATCCCCAGTTTAATCCGCTCGGTTTTTCGCGCCGCCTCGCTGACCATTCACGGGCAATGCAGTGAGTTTACCCCCCTGGCCAAGAGCACCGATCCGTGGCAGGACTACGCGTCCATTGCTAGGGCCAAGTCGGGTGCGTTGCTGGCCCTTCCCCTGGAACTTGCTTTGATCGCGGCTGAACAGACTGTATCCATCCCGACAGCGCGGAAGTGCGCGGAGTCCTTTGCGGTTGCCTACCAGATTTTCGATGACATCCACGATCTGGACAAAGACCGGGGCGATGGGGTCAGCCCGAATTGTTACAATGCCTTGCTCATTCTTGAAGCTCAGGGCCACGCCGCTGGCGCTCTTGTCCTCGCCTCCCGACTGGCTAAAGACCGCTTACTTGAGACCATCGAACTAGCCGATGCGATACCCAATCAATCCGGCAAACTGCTCGCAGACCTTGCCAAGGAGATGCTCGGCCAAATTCCATGAACTCACCTGCCAGCGAGACGGCGATCGTCATAGGCTCGGGGTTTGGTGGGTTGGCGGCGGCGCTGCGGTTGCGGGCCATGGGCTACGAGGTGGAAGTTTGGGAGCGCGGGCAAAGCCCGGGCGGAAGAGCGGCTGTTTTTGAGCAAGACGGGTTCACTTACGATGCCGGACCGACGGTCATTACCGCGCCTTTTCTTTTCGATGAGCTGTATGCGCTCTTTGGCGAAAAACGGGAAGATCACGTTGAGTTTTTGCCGGTCAAACCGTGGTATCGCATGGTGGACTGGAATCAAAGATCCTTCGACTATGGTGGGACCGAGGCGGAGGTTCGGAGCGAGATCGCCAAATTCTGCCCGGAGGACGCGGCGGGTTACGGTAAATTACTGGAGCACTCCCGCCTGCTTTACGCTGCAGGCTTCACCCGTTTGGGCGACCAGCCGTTTCACCGCTTGAGCACTATGCTCAAATGTGTTCCCGCGCTGCTGCGCTTACGCGGCGACCGCACGGTCTGGCAATTTGTTTGCCGGTATTTGAAGGACGATTCGCTTCGACGTTTTTTCAGTATCCAACCCCTGCTAGTCGGGGGAAATCCGTTCAACACCTCGTCACTCTACTCGCTGATTCACTATCTCGAAATCAAAAGCGCCATCTGGTATCCGCGGGGGGGCACGGGGCAATTGGTCAGATCGTTGGTGGCATTGGCAGAGCGCCACGGCGTGCGTTTCCACTGTGATCGGACCGTGACAGAAATCGAAGTGCAGGCGGGGCGGGTCGTCGCCCTCCGCGCGGGCGCGGGCCTGCGGAAGTCCTGCGGATTAGTTGTAGCCAATAATGATCCCCCGGATGTCTATCGCCGCCTGATTGCGCCGATGCACCGCAAAATGTGGACGGATCGGCGGCTGGACCGGCTACATTATTCCATGGGGCTTTTCGTGCTCTATTTTGGCACCGACCGGACTTATCCAGACGTGGCCCATCACACGATTCTGTTCAGCGAACGCTACCGCGAGCTCCTGGACGATATCTTCAAGCACGGAAAACTAGCGGACGATCCGAGCCTTTATCTGCATCGGCCGGCCGCCACTGATCCTGGAATGGCCCCGCCGGGTCGGGACGCTTTCTATGTGCTCGCTCCGGTTCCAAATCTCAAAACCGCCATCGATTGGGATGTCGTCGGCCCGCGCTATGCGGCCTTGATTCTTGAGCAGCTCGAAAAGCGGATATTGCCGGATCTTCGAAGCCACGTGATCTCCCATTTTTTTGTCACGCCCCATTATTTTTCCGATTCTCTACTCTCCGCCCAGGGCAGCGGTTTTTCAATATCCCCGATTCTCACCCAGTCCGCGTGGTTTCGTTTTCACAACAAGAGCGAAGACGTTGCCGGGCTTTATTTCGTTGGGGCTGGGGTTCACCCGGGCGCGGGTTTGCCCGGCGTGGTCACATCGGCCAAGGTGGTAGAAAATATTCTTCTCGAAGAGGGAGAAAAAGTGAATAACGACCTCTACGATGCGAATCAGGTGCTGGCGCGCCATGGGCGAAGTTTTCACCTCGCGGCGCGTTTCCTGCCCGCGCAAAAACGGGATCGCGCGACATGTCTCTATGCTTTTTGCCGGGAGTTGGATGATTTGGCGGACGGCTCTGAAAATCAGGCTACGGCCAAGGCTGAGTTGCTCACCCTGCGTAGCGCTTTACCTACCGCGGATCGCCCCGCGTGCAGAATCTACCGCTCGCTCGGGCTGAATGATGACCGACCGGTTGATGCGCTCTTGGCGGCGCTAGCAAACGACACCGGACCAAGAAGTATCCAGACCAAAGACGAGCTGGTGCGCTACGCTCATGGCGTGGCCGGCACCGTGGGCTTGATGATGACGGAGATTTTAGGAGCCACCGACCCAGCGGCCGGTCCGCATGCCTTGGATTTGGGGATTGCCATGCAATTGATCAATATCGCGCGAGACGTGCGCGATGATTCCCGGCTGGCGCGCATTTACCTGCCGCAAGAATGGTTGCCGCACGGGATCACCGCCGAGAGTTTGGCGAGCGATCCTGTCTCGGCGTGGCCGGCTGTGCGGCAATCTATCCAGTTGGCGGAGGAGTATTTTATCAGCGGTTTCATCGGGCTGCACTACTTGCCCAATGAAAGCCGGCGTGGGATTTGGCTCGCGGGCCGGGTCTATCGGGAAATCGGACAGGAAATCCTGCGGCTCGGGCCGACAGCAGTTTTAAGGCGCACGGTCGTTCCAAAATGGCGACGGATCACGCTGGCTCTCCGCTGTATGTGGTCGCCCTTTCCACCGTTTAAAAACGCCCCGGACACGGGCCACCAAGCCCGGCTACACATCGCGCTCGGCGATTTGTGCGGGAGGCATCCCCCTTCGTGAGCTCAGAATATGACGTTGCAATCGTCGGAGCCGGGCTGGCTGGTCTCAGCCTAGCGGTGCGTTTGGCGGCCCGGCCTAATCCGCCTCGAATTCTGATCATTGACCCCCGAACGAGTCACGAACGCGACCGGACTTGGTGCAGTTGGTCGGTGCATCCTCATCCGTTTATCGGCTGCGTGTCGCATCGCTGGCCAGAATGGGCGGTGGGATCGGGTCCGGAGTCCGTCGTCCGACGCTGCGACCGGTTTCCTTATCAGCGGATCCCAGCCGACAAGCTCTACTGCACGGCGAAAACCTTGCTGGCGCAAGCTCCTTCGGTGACGTGGGCTTTGGGTCAATCTGTGGTCGCTTTACATGAGTCCGCCGGACGGGTGCGGGTCGCATTGTCGGATGGAAATTCCTTCGCTGCCGGACGGGTTTACGATAGCCGACCGCCGGAAATCAAGACCGCCGAGGGCTGGCGGCAAATTTTTACCGGAATGGAAATTCGCTGCCCAGGCGCGCGCTGGAATCCTGAAAAAGTGGTTCTGATGGATTTTCGACAGGCGAACGAAAACGGGGTGCGCTTCTTCTATATTTTGCCGCTCTCGGCCGATAGCTTTCTGGTCGAGGATACGTGGTTATGCCCGGCGGGAAAAAATCCTGCTTTCTCGGAGGCTGGAGTGCTGGCTTATGCCACGGAACGAATCGGCGTCTCCGACTGGGAAATTCTGCATCGGGAAACAGGCACCATTCCGATGTTTGCCCTTCCGAAAGTAACCTCGAGCGGACGGATCACCGCAATTGGCACGCGGGGAGGAGCGGTGCGAAGTTCTTCGGGATACGCGTTTACCTGCATTCAACAGGAAGCAGACGCCCTAGCCGCGGCTTATCCCCATCTGCCAAGGGGCCGAGCTCGTAACATATTTCTGCGAACGATGGACGCTATTTTTATTAAGGCGATTGATCAGCATCCCGAGCGGCTGCCCGAATACATGAGGCGACTGTTTCATAAGGTAAAATCCGAGCGCTTGATTCGCTTTATGGAATCCTGCCCCACCTGGCTTGATTGCCTAGCGGTGATGAAAGCTCTTCCGCTTGGACCTTTCCTGGTTGCCGCGGCGTCCCTGCGCTCACCCGTGAAACCGGCCCGCTCATGAGCGCCACACCTTCCACTTCCGCAGATTGGGGGCCAGAGTTTGCCCAAAAGCATAATCTCTGCATCGCAATCCTCCTGGCGGTTTTGCCGGTTTTAGCGCCTTGGCTGAGCGGTGTGGGGCAAGGCCCGCAGTTGTTCGTCCTTGCGGTCTTGGTGGTGCTTACCGGGCTCCCGCACGGCGCGCTGGATATCACCCTTTTGCGCAGTGTTGGGATTCGACCGCTAGCACTTTTGTTCTCGCTGATCTTGTATGTCGCTCTGGCCGGGCTGGTGGTCGCCGGCTTCGACTATTTCCCCGCGATGGCGCTGAGCCTTTTTTTGGTCGTTGCGTGGATTCACTTCGGATTGGGTGACACGGAAAACCTGGTGGGATGGCGGCGGGGCGGGGAATGTTTTGTCCGCGGTGGCATGGCGATCGCCGGCCCGATAACTTTTTATCCGGATGAAACGCTTGCTCTGTTTATCCAGCTTTGCCAGCCGGCCGGTTGCACGCAGGTGGCAATCCTGACGCACTTTTTTGAACGTTTCGTGAGCCCATTCTGGTTGGTCACAACCGCGCTAATGGTCGGTCTTCGCCTCCGATCCGCGGCGGGCCGCTCACTACCGTCCGCCGCTCGGCGCGCGGATTTTCTGGTGGCTTGGGAGATGTCTTCCCTTGCCCTACTTTTTTGGCTGTGGCCCCCGCTGGCCGCCTTTGGCGTTTACTTTTGCGTCGTCCACTCGATCCGTCATCTCGTAGCGTTAGGGGCCGCGCGCCAGCCACACGCTTTCGGCATGGCCGCGCGCTGGCTTTGGCAGGAGTCTTGGCCGGTGCTGGGCCTGACATTGCTGCTTGGCGCTTTACTTGCCAGACACTGGGGCGACGGACTTAGTCCAGACAGCCTTATTCTCCGGCTTATTTTCGTGGGCTTGGCGGCGCTGACCATGCCGCACATGGTGTTGACTTACTGGTGGCATCGCCGCGGCAAACCTACCCCCGGCAATCTTTTCGCCAAGGTTGAAGGCGGTGAAACCCATATTCGGCGATAATAATACGCGCATAGTTGGCGGTTGAGTTATTTATTTTTTTGGCCACAACATGTAGTAAGTTAGTTAATCTAATTACTATGATGAGTAGTTTGGGTAAAGTTCCTCCAAACGCCCAAAATCTCACTTAGAAAGAACTGCGAGTCGACAAACTTCTTCCATTCTGAACTCACTCTACAACACACTTCGCGAACGCTTGATCTCCAATAAGGCGCGCCACGCCGGAGAACGGTTGGTAGTTGCCATTGCTCTGGTTGCATTTCTTTTGCATCTGCTTCTGATCGGGCTGATGAGTTTAGACTTGCTCCCGCCACACGGTCATCATCTGGACGAGCTTTTGACTAATCCGGTCGCGGCAATTTATACGCCGTTTTCCTTTATCTTGGTTTATGAAGTCTATCTTCTTGTCTTCTACCTGCCCCAGTCGATCACCCAATACATCGCCAGGCAGTATGAGATTATCACGCTTATTATTGTTCGCCGCATTTTCAAAGATATCGCCAATCTAGAGCTTACCCCAGATTGGTTTAGCCGGCCGAGCGATCTCCAACTGACGTGCGATATCGCGGCGACCTTGATTCTTTTTTTGCTCATCATCCTCTTTTACCGGCTCGCCCGCAATTGCCCAGGACCTGAGATTCGGCCGGAGTCTTATTCCCCTGATCTGGTGCGGTTCATCTATTTTAAAAACATTACCAGTCTGTTGTTGGTCCCAGTGCTGCTGGGTCTCGCCGTCTTCAGTTTTGCCCATTGGGCTTGGGAAACGTTTTTCCTGGTGAGTGGAGCGACCGTGAACGTCGCCAATGTGAACAAAATATTTTTCGAGGATTTTTTTGGGATTCTCATCATGGTTGATGTGTTCCTGCTTCTGCTTTCCCTCGCCCACACCGACAGTTTTCCGAAGGTAATTCGGAATTCCGGTTTCGTCATTTCCACCATCCTAATAAAGGTATCCTTCAACGCTGACGGCTTGGTCAATGTCGCGCTGATCCTTGGCGGCGTTTCCTTCGGCGTGGCGATCCTCTGGGCCCATAACGTCTTCGAACGAACTATCACCTATGCGCCGGAATTGAAGCCGGCGATCGGGGGTGCGAAGTCCTCCGATTCCCGCCCTCCGGCACCATCCTCCCCGTAATGGCGGCCGCCATTTTTTTACCATGCAGGCAGAGGCTGGACTGATCGGTCAAGGCAGCTAGTAACGTAGAACGTGAGCAGCGCGGCACTGTAAAACGTGAAGGAGGCATTTCATCGCACATCCCCTTGCTGGCTAAAACTTGTCAGCAGATCTCGCAGCAGGCCGTCGGTTTCGTAATCGCGGATAAAGCCGAGGCGGGAAAACTCTGGTCGGGGTTACGAAAACTGGGCCATTGAGAGAGTTAGTCTCTGGGAGAAGAACAGAGAATCGCTCTAACTCATGCAATAAAAAGCCCCTAACCTAAGAGAGTCAGGGGCTTATGAGTGGTGGTAGGAACAGGATTCGAACCTGTGAAGGTATAAACCAGGAGATTTACAGTCTCCCCTCGTTGGCCGCTTGAGTATCCTACCAAAAGTTGAGGGCGGAAGTTCGCTGCTCTGAGCGATGAGTTCAAGGCTTTTTTAACATCGTCTGGATTCTTCTCCACGATCAGCCTGTTTATATCGCTTAGCAAACTCCCTCATGGACGAGCCAACAATCACTTCTTTGCTGTATGGAGCCCTCTCGCACCTCCTCACGGTTGGCGGTTTTTTATTGGCGATTTTACTGATTGCCAGGCTGATCCGCGAGAAACGACAACCCGGCAACACCTTCGCGTAGCTGCTGGTCATCGTGCTCATCCCCTACCTCGGAGTGCCGCTTTATCTATTACTAGCAGGTCGTAAACTACGCCGACTCGTTTCTGAAAAAGACCGGTTTATTCCCCAGTCTACCGGAGAATGTGATTCCGGCCGCTTGCGCCGATTACCCCATCGCCCGTGCCATCACTACCGGAGGAGGTTCGCCACCCGTCGGCGGCAATGCCATCTCACTTCTAAAAACTGGCGAAGAAGCTTACCACGCTCTCGAAAAGGGCATCCTTGAGGCTAAGCACTGTATTCACATCACCACCTTTATCATCGGGCGTGATGAAGTTGGACGACGTGTCTTCGAACTGCTCGCTCAACGTGCGAAAGAGGGCATCCAAGTGCGCCTGCTCATCGATGCGGTCGGTTGCATGTTCATCTTCAAATCCTTTTTCAAAGCCATCAAAGAAGCGGGAGGCGAAGTGCAATGGTTCATGCCCGTCCTACCTTTCACGTCTCGCAGTTCGGCTAATCTGAGAAATCACGGTAAGATCGCGATCTTCGATCAGCACACCGCCATCGTCGGAGGTCACAACATCGCCAATCAATACATCGGGCCCGAACCCTACCATCAATGCTGATCTGATTTTGGTGCACAAATGCAGGGGCCAGCTGCGGCCATGATCAATGAGATCTTCGTCGCAGACTGGTATTATGCCAGTCATCAACAGCCTGAAGACATCCAACCACCTCGCGTCGCCGGAATCGAAGGCTAGGCCGAGCTTCAAATCATCGCCAGTGGACCCGATGTGCGTGGCGATCCGTTCTACGACGGTCTGTTGAGCATGGTTCAATCCGCCGATATGAGCATCGTCATTGTCACACCCTACTACATTCCCGACGAAGTCCTCCAACGTTCCCTCATCGTCGAGGCGCGCGCGGGACGCGACGTCACTCTGATCCTCCCCGCCAAGTCCAATCACCCGATCACCGATTTTGCCCGCAAGCACCACGTGCGAGAGCTCCGGGCATCCGGAGTGAAAGCGCAGTTATTCGCTCCTGCTATGCTACATAGTAAAGCGACCATCATCGATGATCGCATCGCCATCTTCGGCTCCGCCAATTGCGATCTGCACAACCTATTCGTGAATTTTGAAAACAGTGTGGTCATCCACACTAAACCCGACGTCCACGAGATCAGTAAATGGGCGCAATCTCTGCTGCCCTCATGTAGCTCGGCAGAACCTCCGCAAACCCACCGCTTCCCCCGCCTCAACGCCCTGACCGAAGACCTCAGCCGAATGCTCGCGCCTATGCTCTGAACTAGCGTCGCATATCGCGTAGCCGTTTCACCTGATCTAGATTCTGCCGAGCTTCATCATATTGTGGATCCAAGCTTAGCGTTGTCTCAAATTCACGGGCCGCGTCATCCCATCGCTCCATCCCCATCAAAACCAAGCCTAGCGCATGATGTCCTTCTGGTAGATCAGGAGTGGATTTTATCACCTGCCGGAATTCATTAGCCGCCGTAAAATAACGTTCCAATTTCAACAAAGTAAGCCCCATGGAAAAACGCACCCGGGCATTTTGCGGATCCAATCGAAGAGCTTGCTGAAAATAATCAAGGGCTTCGGCATGACGACCAACATCTCCTAGCACCACGGCTACTTCTATCGCCAAAGCTGCATCTGGTGGAATCAGCTTGAGCAGCTTTTCGTAATTCGTGATCGCAGTCTCGTTTTGCCCCGCAAAGGCCTGAGAGCTGGCTAAGCTCCGCAGAATCGTCGCATCTTTTGGATGAATCTCTTTTGCCTTTAAGAATGCCTGCACTGCTTCGTTTACTTGATTCGTGCGCACCAAACAAAAGCCCAGTCCGTAGTATGACATTCCATGATTTGGCTCCAGAGCGAGCACCTTCCGATAGTGGTCCATCGCTTCTTCGTAGCGTTCCATCCGTAGATAGATATTACCGATATTATACGTCGCATTGATATTTTCAGGGGCAAGACGCAGTGTCTTTTTAAATTCCGCCACCGCTTCCTCGTATCTTCCGGACTCTGAATAGCTCGCGCCCAGATTAGAACGAGCGCGCCAATTTTCCGGCCGCTTCTCAATCGTATCCTTCCAGATAGCGACCACCGAACGATAATCCTTGTTTCGATTCGCCGTCGCTATCCCCGCCACCAGCGACACGGCAATCGCACCTGGAATCACCCACTTCCCTGCGTAGCGGTAAAGTCCGAATATCACCAACACCACGACACCTGCCAGCGGCAGATACATCCGATGCTCTGCCATAGTCTGGCTTGTTAATGGCAGGAAACTCGAGCTAGGTGCCAAAATAGAGAAGGCGGTAAATGCGACGAAGCCCACGACCGGTTTCCGCACTAGGGCCACAAAAGTCGCCGCAACCAATGTCAGTAAGACGATGCCCTGCAACCAGACCTCGCCGACTCCACTCACAACCCCATCACCGTAATCGAGCACCAAAGGGTTCGGCCACAACGATAGCTTTAGATACATCATGATCGACTGACACTGGGTGAGCGCATAATCCCACGAACTCATTCCCAGACCAAAGCCCACCATCCCACCACGACTCTCATTGATCACTACGAGATAAGCCAATAAAAGCCAAGTGGCCATCAAAGCAGAGTAGAATCGCCAACGTTGCTGCCACGCATCCTTGAAAGTGCCCGCCACAAAAGTGCGGTCATAAAACAACGCGATCACCGGCACAGTCGCCATGATCTCCTTCGTCGCCATACCAATCAAACACGAGAGCACACAGAGCACCTGCCAACGCAAAGTGTCCTCGTCCTCAACACTGCGCATAAACGTATAGAGCGTGAGCAGATAAAAAAGTCCTCCCATGGATTCTGTTCGCTGAATCACGCCCGTGACGGATTCCGTCAGTAAAGGGTGTAGAGCCCACAGAAACGACACGGCAAAGGACAATGGCAGTGCGAGATCACCATACTTATCCCTCAAAACAGGTCGCAACAACGTGCGCCGAACAAGACCGAGCAGGATCAGCGCCGCCAAGGAGTGGACGATCATGTTAAAAATATGATATCCACGCACATCCATCCCCCCGATCGCGTAGTTTACCGCTAGAGACAGATTAACAATTGGCCTCCCTCCAGCCCCGGTCGCCATCATCGGCGGACTGAGCGCATCAGTCAGAGGCCACAACTTGCGGATCGATTCATTGTGCACGATGCCTCTGAGATCGTCGAAGACGAATGGCGTCGAGATGCTGTTGGCGTAAGACAGGAAGACACCAAATACGATCACTAGAGCGGCGACCCGAACCTGCCAAAGTCGTGACTTGTCTTGGGTAACCTCGCGAGGACTGCTGATCGGAGATGCCATAGATCGATTCCTTGATTAGACCGCGTAATCGGCAACAAACTTTGCGATCGCTGCTGTATTCGCCGCTACGAGATGTTTCTTAACCGGCCGTGACTTCAGCACTTCCAAACTCTTGTGCTTGGGCTCGACGCCAATGGCATCCTTAATCGTATCGGGAAACTTCGCCGGACTCGCCGTCGCCAAGACTACACTCACGCGATCGGGGGATAGCTCTTTAAAACCACAAGCCGTGTGCGGATCCACCACGTAGTCATAGTCACGATAGACCCGCTGGATGATCTCTGGGATCTCATCGTCACTACAATGCGTAGAACTGAATCCGGCTGGGGCAAAACCCTCGAAACGATGCGAGCCCGTTGCCTTGAAACTCGCCATTACCTCTCGCACGGGATCCGCACTTTCATCGAGTGTGTAGTATAGAAAGCGCTCAAAATTTGACGCCACCTGAATGTCCATCGAAGGCGCGAGACTCGCCCGCACCTCATCAACGCGATACTCCCCGGTCGTAAACAAACGGTGCAAAATATCGTTCTGATTGGTCGCCACCTTAAAGCCCGGAATCGGCACGCCCATCTTGGTGAGCATCCACCCCGCGAGCACATTGCCGAAATTACCCGTCGGCACGACAAACTCTACCCGGGCCCTCGCTTCTTTCGGCAAACGCAAAAGCGCGTAAAGGTAGTAAACGCACTGGGCGAGCCCACGAGCTAGATTGATCGAATTGACCGCCGACAATCGGTGCTCTTTCCGATAATCCTGATCAGCAAAAATCTCCTTGAGCGAAGCCTGCGCATCGTCAAAGGAACCATCGATCGCGATGGCGAAAACATTCTCTGCCTCCGTGCACGTCATCTGCCTTTCCTGCAACGGCGAGACGCGACCATCGGGATAAAGAATAAAAATCGCTATACCGGGTTTACCGAGCAGTCCGTGAATCGCTGCTGCACCTGTATCGCCAGAAGTCGCGCCGAGCACATTGATCGTCTGCCCACGCGAAACGCATTGGTATTCGTAGAGATTACCGAGGAGTTGCAGTGCAAAATCTTTAAACGCGAGCGTCGGTCCTTGAAACAGCTCGAGCACGTAGGTGCTCTCATCGAGTTTCTTTAGCGGCGCGATCTCCTCATGAGCGAACTTAGTGTAAGACTTCGCTACGATTTCTCTCAACGTCTCCGACGGAATATCCGTGGCGAAGAGCCTCATGAACTCGAAACACAAATCGGGGTAATTCAACCCCTCCCATTCACGCCACTTCGCGGACAAATCAGGCATTGTCTCCGGCAGAAACAATCCACCGTCTGGCGCCAAGCCAGTGGCCACCGCATCGGAAAAACTTAGCGGTTCAGTCTGCCCACGTGTAGAAATATAGCGCATGACGACGCGTCGCGAATTAGTCCCCGATTTTATCCAATTCAAAGGCCGCGTGAGTCACGCGTGCAGCTTCATCGGCGCGATCCTGATCGATCACGATGGAAATTTTGATCTCCGAAGTGCTGATAAGGTCGATATTAATTTCGTTATCAGCGAGTGCCTGAAACACCGTCGCGGCGACACCGGAATGCGTCTTCATGCCTACGCCGACCACAGATAATTTCGCCACATGTTCATGAATTGCAATCTGCCCTCCACCGATTTCGTCGAGCACGGGTTCGAGCAGTTTGACTGCACTTTGCGAATCGCCTTGCGGCACCGTAAACGTGAGATTGGCGATCCCTTGGCGGCCGACGTTTTGCACGATCATATCTACCAGCACATTGGCATCGGCCAGCGCGCGGAAGACTTTCGCCGACGTGCCGGGTTTATCCAAAATATTGCTGACGATAACTTTCGCCTGATCCTTGTCGACGGAGACGCCGCGGACGACGACCTTTTCCATATAGGAGACTTCTTCTTTCACGATAGTTCCTGGGTTGAAATTAAATGATGAGCGCACTTCGAAAACGACGTTGTGCTTCTTGGCAAATTCGACAGAACGGGACTGCATGACCTTGGTGCCCGAGGAGGCCAATTCGAGCATTTCGTCGTAGGACAGCTCAGACAACTTGCAGGCATCGGTCACCACTCGTGGATCGGCGGTATAGACGCCATCTACATCGGTGTAGATTTCGCATTTATCGGCATGGATTGCGGCGGCCATGGCGATGGCCGTGAGGTCGGATCCACCGCGACCAAAAGTCGTAATTTGCCCATCCTCGTTGATTCCCTGAAAGCCGGCCACAATAACGACATGTCCTTCGGCGAGATCCTTTTCAATCGTCTCGGATTTAATCGCCTGAATTTTCGCTCGGGTATGCACCTTATCGGTAAAGATACCGGCTTGCGCGCCCGTGCGGCTCACCGCATCGACACCCATGCCATGCAGGGCCATCGCGGTCAGGGCGATCGTCTCCTGCTCGCCCACGGAAAGGAGCATATCGAGTTCGCGGTCGCTCGGTTCGTCGCAGAGCGATTTGGCTCGCGCGAGCAATTCATTCGTCACCCCAGAGCGAGCGGAGACGACCACGACAACTTCGTTGCCTTGATCGCGAGTCAGCTTGATGCGCTCGGCGACTTTTCTGATTCGTTCGACGTCACCGACAGAGGTGCCGCCATATTTTTGGACAATACGTGCCATCTTAAAAATTCCTTATTCGGTAAAATCGCTGATGCGAAGGAGCAGTGGTTTCGAGACCACAGCCGCGAGCCGAGAGACCTGACTTAGTGTCGCTTCCATCGCTTTTTCATCACTTTCGTGGGTGGTCAGCACCAGCGAAGCCGTGCCTTCCGATTCGGATAATGTCTGGATCACGCTGGCGATACTCACCTTGTGCTTCGCCATCACCGCAGTGACTTTCGCGAGCACCCCCGGTTGATCGCGGACCGTCAGGCGCAAGTAGTAGCAACTGCGAATGTTTTCCAATGGCGCGAGCTTAAGCACCTGCTTCTCTTCGGATGGAGATACCTCGGACAAATGCAGCCCCTTGCCATTGCGAATTAACGCCACTGCATCGGCGATATCACCGATCACCGCACTCGTTGTCGCATCTTGCCCAGCGCCCTGCCCGATGTATTGAGTAGTGCCAACGACATCGCCTGTGATTGACACGCCGTTAAACACGCCGTTCACATTCGCCACCACATTACCCGCAGGCAACAGCGTGGGATGAACGCGCACGCAGATTTCATTTTTCTTAAAGTCGCGGCTGATGATCGCGATCAGCTTGATCTCATAACCGAGCGCTGAAGCGTTCTTGAAATCTTGAGGTGTGATTTTTTCGATCCCCTCGACAATCATCTTGTCGGAGCCGATCCAGACGCCATGCGCCAACCAGCAAATGATCGCAGCCTTGTGCGCGGTATCCCAGCCCTGCACATCAAGCGCTTCGTCAGCTTCCGCATACCCCATGTCTTTGGCGTCCTGCAAGATGTCGCAATACGGCGCATCGAGTGCCTCCATCTTCGTAAGGATGAAGTTACACGTGCCGTTGAGGATCCCGTAGATCTGAGGAAACTTATTCGCGACCAATCCCTCACGTAGCGCCTTAATGATCGGAATGCCACCAGCGACACTCGCTTCGAAAAAGAAATGCCCACCGTGCTTACGGGCTGTCCTGAAAATTTCAGCGCCGTGATCACAGATCAGCGCCTTGTTGGCCGAAACCACAACTTTCCCTGCACGCAATGCTGCCAGCGTGAGTTTCTTCGCATACGTCGTGCCGCCGATCAGTTCGCAAACGATATCGATCTTCCGATCGGTCGCTACCGCCATCGCATCTGCGCTGATCAGTCGAGCTGGAGCCTTGACCTCACGCTTCTTCTTGAGGTCGCGCACGGCGATAGCACCGACTTTGATCGGCCCGCCCAGTCGCGATTCAAGATCGGGGCGGCAACGTTTGAGATGCTTCCAGACTCCCTGCCCGACCGTGCCAAATCCGCACAGGCCAATAGTGATCACTTTTTCTTTGCTCATGTTTGAGAGTCATCCGGTTTCTTTTTACCGAAACGATTTTCCGTGCCATTGATCAGGCGACGGCAGTTTCCCCGATGTCGATAAACGACGAAAGTTGCGATTAGCCACGCCAACAGAACCAGCGGCAGCGGTGTGCCCAACAGCAATGCGGAGAGCGGCAACGAAAGTGTGGCTAACATCGAAGCGAGCGAAACGTAGCGTGTGCCGTAGAACGTCCCGACCCAAACGACCGCCGCGATCGCGGTCGCCCCTGGCATGAGCACGAAGAATCCGCCCGCCCCTGTCGCCACGCCCTTACCTCCACGAAATTTTGTGAAGCACGAAAACGAGTGTCCAAGCAACGCACCCACCACACCTGCCACGCAAAGTGGAGTCGCATCGATCATCGCAGCTTCGCTGCCCTCAACATTGGCCCAAGCCACGTAAAGTCTCGGCAATGCCGTTGCGACCACGCCCTTGAGCACATCGAGCGCAAACACGATATTACCCGGTCCCGCTCCCAATACCCGCCGCACATTCGTCGCACCAGGGCTCTTACTGCCCTGCTCGAAAATATTAACTCCCTTCGCGCGCGCAACGAGGCAGCCAAATGGGAGTGCTCCCAAAAGGTAACCAATCGCGCCGGCTATGAAGATCGAAGGAATCATTCGTCGTGGTTAAAGCTGAACAAATTTCGCCAATTTTATCGCCGGGTGCGACTTTATTTCGTCGCGCGCCGCCGCACTCGGTTCGCTGTCCAAATTGATGACCATGAGCGCCGTTTGCCCCGGCATCTGCCGACTGAGCGACATATTAGCGATATTCACGCCGTCTTTCGCCATTAACATGCCGACAAATCCGATCATGCCCGGCTCATCGTGATTCTCCAGCGCGAGCAGTTTACCCTGCGCTTCGACTTCCACTTCGAGATTATTGATCTCCACGATGCGCGGTTTGCCGGTCTTACCGACTAACGTGCCCTTCGCGCCGTGCACCGAACCATCGGCCGCGACTGCTTCCACCGAAATTAAATCCGTGTAATCCACATCGTCGGTCGATTTCACGACCTGCGATTTCACACCGAGACGTTTCAACGATATCGGCGCATTCACATAATTCACAGAATCGCCGCTGATCTTGCGAAGAAAGCCGCGCTGAATCGCACGCGTCACTGAATTGGTATCCAGATCGACGATCTTTCCCCAGTAAGTTATATTGAGCGAATCGATCTGCTCCGGCCCCATCTGCTGCACGAGCGTGCCGAGCTTTTCGCCCAAATCGAGATAAGGTCCCACGATCTTCAACGTCGCTTCATCAAGCGAAGGCATGTTGACCGCATTGCGAATCACGCCGCCTTTCAAAACATCCGCGATCTGTTCGGCAACTTCGATGCCCACGCTTTCCTGAGCTTCCACCGTCGAGGCACCGAGATGCGGGGTCAGGGAAACTCCCGGCAGCGAGCGCAACTCGCTATCCTCGGCCAATGGTTCGCTTTCATAAACATCGAGACCGACCGCCGCGACCTGTCCGGACTTCAGTCCTTCAATCAACGCCGCTTCCTTGATGATACCGCCTCGAGCACAGTTGAAAAGTCGCACGCCCTTTTTGCA
Organism: Opitutaceae bacterium; assembly: GCA_002713695.1. Lineage (GTDB taxonomy): Bacteria > Verrucomicrobiota > Verrucomicrobiia > Opitutales > Opitutaceae > Cephaloticoccus. The sequence goes on along the minus strand of PAUB01000001.1, from coordinate 468,639 downwards.
CTTCGCGAGCGCCGCCTCATCAATCATGTGATGCGTCGTCTCCGTCATCGGCATGTGCACCGTGATGTAATCGCTCTGCGCGAGCAGTTCATCCATGGACATGCCCTCGACCTGCATCGCCTTCGCACGGCTCGGTGCGAGATACGGATCGTAGGCCACCACTCGCATACCAAAAGCCTGCGCACGCTTGGCGACTTCGCCGCCGATGCGGCCGAGCCCAACCACTCCGAGCGTTTTGCGAAACAGCTCGATGCCCGAAAATGCTTTTCGATCCCACTTCCCTGCACGCATCGATTCCGCCGCTTGAGGCACCGGGCGGGCGCCACAGAGGATATGAGTAAAAGTAAGCTCCGCCGTCGCGATCGTGTTCCCCGAGGGCGTATTCATCACGATCACGCCTCGATTCGTCGCCGCCTCGACATCGACATTATCCACGCCGACACCGGCACGACCAACTGCCTTGAGTAACGGCGCGGCCGCGATCACTTCCGCCGTGATCTTGGTCTCGCTGCGCACGACAATCGCGTGCACATCCTTCACCAGAGAAAGGATTTCTTCTGGCGAGGAACAATAAGCCTCCACGACATTGAGACCTGGCTGATTGCGCAGGTATTCAACTCCTTTGGGTGAGACTTTATCGGCTACGAGGACTTTCATGTAAAAAAGGGTGCAATTGAAATTCATTACCCCCTAAAACGCAAAGGGAATTTCGAATGTCGGACCGCGGCCTGCCACCTATGACACGAATAGTCATTCTCACCGCAAAGTGCGGATGAAAAACGTCGACTGAACCGATCCCATTCAGAACCTGAATAAATGTGGAAAGCTGGAAATCAGGAAACCAATCCCGGAATTAATAACCACGAAATATGCTAAACTCACGAACCCAGATTAGAATAAGGATCGCCCACGGAATGCACGAAAGAAGATCGAGTTTACCCCACCTTTTCATCTTTCGGTGTGTTCCGTGGGCACTGAGTTTTCGTGGATTCCGTGGCTCAGCTCCGATTCCAGTTTTCCTGATTTTCACATTTAAAATGCCTATTCCAGTCCGCGCTCGCCCCAATTCAATAAATCCTCCAAATTTACCTACATGGAATCCCCTGCTTCTCGGCTCGAACAACAGATGCGCTTCATTATCGAAGCCGATAAATTGAAGGAAGTCTTCCGCCAAACCGTGCTCACGCAGAGCCGACGCGATGAAAACAGCGCTGAGCACAGCTGGCATTTCGCGTTGATGATCATCACCCTCGCCGAGCATTCCAATCACCAGCCTCTCGACGTGCTCCGCGTGCTAAAAATGGTGCTGATCCACGACCTCGTCGAAATCGATGCCGGCGACACCTTTGCCTACGATACGAAAAACATGGCCGATCAGCACGCACGCGAATCCATCGCCGCTGATCGCATCTTCGGATTATTGCCCGTCGATCAGACCAAAGAATACCGTGCGCTCTGGGATGAATTTGAAGCGATGAACACTCCCGAATCAAAATTCGCCGCCGCCTGTGATCGTTTCCATCCCATGCTTCTCAACATGCTCACCGAAGGACACGCCTGGCGGAAACACGGGATCACCAAAGATCGTGTGCTCGCCCGCAATCAACACGTCGCCGATGGCTCGACTGGCCTGTGGGATTACGCTCTGCACATGATCGATGACGCTGTCAGCCAAGGTCATCTACCCGACACCCCGAAACCGTAGATTCGATATCGCGATCTACTCCACCGGCAGGATCTTGCCGTGATCATCGTAGAAGAGCTCTTTCACCTTCACGCTGCGTAGATTGTTCTTTCCGCCGGACAGTGAAGAATCGTGGTGAAAGAGAAACCAGCGCCCCTTGTGTTCCACGATGGAGTGATGCGTCGACCAACCGATCACTGGCTCTAGAATTCGTCCTTGATAAGTAAATGGTCCAAGCGGATTGGTGCCGGTCGCATACACGAGAAAATGCGTGTCTCCGGTGGAATAGGAAAAGTAGTAAAGCCCATCTTTCTGGTACATCCAAGCTCCCTCAAAAAAGCGCCGGTCATGATCATCGGCTTGGATTGGCTCACCCTTTTCATCGAGGATCTGGATCTCCGCAATCTCGCCATCAATCTCCAGCATTTCCGCTGTGAGCTTGGCGACGCGGGCATTAAGCGCCGGTCCCTCGGTCGGCTCTTTGCCATTCGGATCGTGCTGACCATTCGGCCACTCCTGAAGCTGTCCGCCCGAGAGACCACCGACATACAAGAAAGCCGAACCATCGTCATCTACGAATACCGCCGGATCGATTGAGTAGCTCCCCTTAATCGGCTCGGGTTGAGCCTCAAACGGCCCCTCGGGACGATCACTCACCCCCACGCCAATCCGAAAAATTCCTTCATGATCACGCGCCGGGAAATAGAGAAAATACTTGCCGTTTTTAAACGCCGCATCCGGAGCCCAAAGTTGCTTCGTTGACCACGGCACCTCCGCCAAAGTCAACGCCACTCCGTGATCCGTGACCTCACCGTCCACATCGTCCATGGAGAACACATGGTAATCATCCATGTCATACTGACTCCCAAGATCGTCGTCCGGAATCCCCTTATCCACATCATGCGACGGATAAACATAAATTCTTCCCTAAAAACATGAGCAGAGGGATCGGCAATATAAAGATGAGTAATCAGCGGCTTATCAGACATCGTCACGAGACTTTGACGACACCACTCGCATGGCTAGTCGGAAAACTGACAATCTGAATGCACTCAATTCTGGTGTCTCAGTGAATCAGGATCGAATTAGTGCCTATCAGCGTTCATTAGCGGTTTACCAAGGACGCCTCAAAAGGGTTCGCCCCTACCCTTAACTCAAGTCGCGGATCGAGCCGAACTCGGGATCGAACAATCGCCGGTAGGTGTGGACAATGGTGCCATCGGTGAGGCCGCAGAGGTAGTCGCAGATGCAGCGGGCTTTTTCCTGGCGGGTTTTAGCGGTGTTGATCAAACGACCAACATGAGGCGGTAAGATATTGATCACGCGCGGACCTTTATCGACGTAGTTGCTCCAGATCGAATCCCACAGATCGAAGAGCACGCGACGGGCTTTGTGCTCCATTTGCTGAAGTTGTGGACTTTCGAAAATGATATCGTTGGCCATGTTCTTGAAGAAGAGGGCTTCCTTTTGTGCCGACTCATCGACGACGAGTTCGTAGCGATAGCGATTCGTTTTCTTCGCCATAAAATTGTCACACTTCCGCAAACGGCAGGCTTGGATAAATTCCCCCACCCGTGCGCCGAAGACACCTTCGAGCCGGTCAGTGCGCATCGCGTGGAAGAGTCGATCAAGGTGTTGCTGTTCCTCGGTGCCAATCGCCTGATCCTGAGCCCAATCTTCAATACTATCCTTTGTGAGAAAACCCGCCTTCACTCCATCGATAATGTCGTTGAGCGAATAGGCTGCATCGTCGGCCCAATCCATGATTTGACATTCGATACTCTTGAATTCGTTGAGCAGCTCACCCTTGTGCAACGATGCGGGGATCTTCGCGCCACCGAAGACGAAGTCACGGCTGGAAACCTGCGGATCGTAAATGAAGTGGTTCTGCGGAGACTTCTTAAACTCGCCATAGAGCTTTTTGTATTTGAGCACGCCATCGAGTAGCGCGCGCGTAGGCCGCATGCCGCGCACACCTTTCTCGTTTTGAAAAATGGTCGCGGTGAGGAGATGCAGAGTCTGCGCATTTCCTTCGAAACCGCCCCACTTCATCATCAACTCCTGCAAAGTGCGTTCACCCGAATGCCCGAATGGCGGATGGCCTAAATCGTGAGCGAGACAGCTCGCCTCGACCAAATCGCTATCGATGTAGAAATCGCTTTTAAGAACTCCCTTCTGCGTCCGCAGAAAGCTGCAAATCGAACGCCCAATCGCTGACACCTCGATGGAATGCGTGAGCCGCGTGCGGTAGAAATCATACTCCCCCGATAGAAACACCTGCGTCTTCGATTGGAGCTTCCGAAAGGCATGCGAGTGGATGATACGATCGCGATCGATCTGAAAAGGACTGCGGTAATCGGCTTTGCGATCACCACCAAAGGACTCAAAATCAAACTCGTTGTAGAACCGGTTTTCCATGGGTGTTGCCTTTGAGAGCTATACGAGCTTGCCTGCGTGGCAAACCCCAAAACGCTTGCCTGTAACGACTTTCGAAACCTCCATCGGCACCTGTGGCCTCGTCTGGCACGAAGCGAGTCTGACGGCGTTTCGCCTGCCGGATTATACTGCGGCATTAGAGTCTGTGGCTTGCGGCGAGGGAATAGCGGAGTGGATTCAAACAATCGTCACGCGGGTGCAGCATCATCTCGCTGGCGATTGGCAGGACTTCTCCGATCTCAACTACGACTTCTCAGAGACCGGCGATTTCCCAAGCCAAGTCTATGACGCGACCTTGCGGATTAAACCCGGCACGACCTGCAGTTATGGCGATATCGCGAAAGCATTGGATCGACCGACAGGAATCAGTCGCGCGGTTGGCACAGCGTTGGGAGCCAATCCGTGGCCACTGCTGATCCCCTGCCATCGCGTGGTCGCGAGCAACGGCAAGATGACGGGTTTCTCCGGCCCCGGCGGTATCAAAACCAAGCTCCGTCTGCTTGCACTCGAAGGTGCCCAACTATCCGCGGAATAGAAGATGGTGATTAAGTATCCGCATAGACTGCACGCGTATTCAGCTTAGGAGTTGTTTCGGAGCAGAAGCCGGACAGATTAGCTGCAACTCAACGACCATGCCTGAACGAACCATGCACGCTATTGCCAAACTCACTCCTGAACCCGGAGTGCAATTAACTAATGTGCCGGTGCCTACACCCGGCAACAATGAAGTGCTGATCAAGGTCAAGCAGACGTCGATCTGTGGCACGGATGTCCATATCTACAATTGGGACAACTGGGCGCAGGAAACGATCAAACCGCCCATGGTCATAGGCCATGAATTTGTCGGCACCATCGAGGAAGTCGGTGCGAATGCGCAGGGCTACAAGAAAGGCGATCTCGTCGATGGCGAAGGCCACATCGTCTGTGGCGAATGTCGCAACTGCCTCGCGGGGCGACGCCATCTTTGTCGCAATACGAAGGGAGTCGGCGTGAATCGCGACGGCGCGTTTGCGGAATACCTCTGTATCCCCGCGAGCAATGCCGTGCATGTCGATCCGGCAATTCCTCTCGATGTGTTGTCGTGTTTTGATCCGCTCGGCAACGCGACTCACACGGCTCTCCAATTTGATCTCGTCGGCGAAGATGTGCTGATCACCGGAGCCGGTCCGATCGGCTGCATGGCCGTGGCCATCGCTAAGCACTGCGGAGCGCGTAAAATCGTGGTCACCGATGTGAACGCTGATCGCCTAGCCCTCGCCACCAGAATGGGCGCAACCCGTGCCGTGGATGTTTCCCACGAAAAACTGCCAGACGTTCAGAAAGAGCTCAAGATGCGCGAAGGATTTGACGTTGGTTTAGAAATGTCCGGCAACCCACAGGCGTTGAATGATATGATCGATAACATGGCGCACGGCGGCCGCATCGCCATGCTTGGCATCATGCCCTCGTCCGCGGCTGTGAACTGGAACAAAGTCGTATTCAACATGCTCACGATTAAGGGCATCTACGGCCGCGAGATGTATGAGACGTGGTATAAGATGACTTCGATGATCCAAAGTGGTCTCGATATCACTCCGGTGATCACGCACCATTTCCATTACACCGATTTCCAAGAAGCCTTCGATTTGATGCGCTCCGGCAAGTGCGGAAAAATCGTGCTCAGCTGGGAGAAACAATCATGACACCGGAATTCCAATCTCACCTCGAAACGACCCTGGGCGAAATCAAGGCTGCCGGGCTCTACAAGCAGGAGCTCGTGATCAACACACCGCAGAGCGCGCATGTGAGCGTCTCGAACGGACCGAAAGTGCTCAATATGTGCGCCAACAATTATCTCGGGTTGGCGAACAATCCCGAGCTAATTGATTCCGCACGCGAATCGCTGGATCGCTGGGGCTACGGGCTCGCATCCGTGCGTTTCATCTGCGGCACGCAGCAATTGCACAAGGATCTCGAGCAAGCGGTTTCCACGTTTCTCGGCATGGAAGATACGATTCTCTACACCTCCTGCTTCGATGCGAATGGCGGGTTGTTTGAAACCTTGCTCACGAAAGAAGACGCCGTGATTTCCGATGAGCTCAATCACGCTTCGATCATCGACGGCGTGCGGCTCTGCAAGGCGCAGCGCTACCGCTACAAGAACAGCAATCTCGAAGATCTCGAAGCGAGATTGAAGGAAGCCGATGCGAATAACGCACGGTTCAAACTCATCGCAACTGATGGTGTGTTTTCGATGGATGGATTCATCGCCGATCTCGAAGGCATCTGCGATCTCGCCGATAAATACGGCGCGCTCGTGATGGTCGATGACAGCCACGCCGTTGGCTTTATGGGCAAGACAGGCCGCGGGACGCATGAACACTGTGGCGTGATGGATCGCGTGGATATAATCACCGGCACGCTCGGCAAAGCACTCGGCGGCGCGAGCGGCGGCTACACCAGCGCGCGCAAGCCGATCATCGATCTGCTCCGTCAGCGTTCCCGCCCTTATCTCTTTTCCAACACGATCCCGCCGACCATCGCAGCTGCCTCCATCACTTGTTTGAAACTACTCAGCCGCTCAACCGAACTGCGCGATAAGCTCGAAGACAATACGCGCTTTTTTCGCGAGGGTCTCAGTGCAGCATGCCTAGAAATCAAACCGGGCACCCATCCAATCGTTCCCGTCATGTTGGGCGACGCGGCGCTTTCGCAAAAATTCGCCGCGCGCATGCTCGAAAAAGGCGTTTACGTAATCGGGTTCTTTTATCCGGTCGTGCCTCAAGGCACCGCCCGAATTCGCACTCAGGTGTCCGCCACGCACAGTAAGGAAGACCTCGCGTTTGCGATTGAGAAATTCACGGAAGTGAAACAGGAACTAGGTCTCTGATGCCCGTTACCCCCTCACAGCTCAAGAAACTCAAAAGCGAAGCCCGTGCGGCCTCACGCCGAGCCTATGCTCCCTATTCGAAGTTTAAAGTGGGCGCTGCAATTCTCACTAAGTCTGGAAAAATCTATGCTGGTTGCAACGTGGAGAACGCCTCTTACGGACTCTGCAATTGCGCAGAACGCACCGCGATTTTCAGCGCTGTCGCCGCTGGTGAAAAGAAGCCCGATCTGCAATGCGTCGTGGTTTACACCTCCACCCCCAAAGCCACCGCGCCGTGCGGAGCATGTCGCCAGGTCATCTACGAGTTTGGTCCCAAAGCGCGTGTGGTTTTCACGTGCCGCTCAAAGGATCGTCAGGATCACACCATCACTGAATTGCTACCAAAAGCATTCGGTCCAGTAGATCTAGTCTAAGCCCTGAGTGAACTCGCTCAGAGATTCCCAATAGCTCGGCCCAGCCCAATCGAGCAAGTCATTGTGACCGGTAAACTTGACCCACAACTCTTGCTTTCGATTGGGAATCGCTTCGTAAAGTGATTTTCCGTGCGCCAGCGGAACGATCCGTCCGTCTTCCCCATGAATCACGAGGACAGGACACTTAACGGTAGATATCTTGCCGAGGTTATCAAACTTATCGAATGGCAATAACCTCACTCTAGTTACGACCCGAAACGCACTGGTAAAGGCCGACTCCAAGATAAGCCCACCAATCGATTCTTGCGCAGCCAGTGCAACCGCAGAACCTCCTCCCAGCGATCGACCATAGGCAATGATCGATTTAGGACTCACTACCAGCGTCTCTTGCTTATACTTCAGCGCAATCTTGGTGGTCGCATAAATACCCGTTTCAGTTGGAGTGCCTTTATTCAAACCGTAACCGGGATATTCGACCGCGAAAACGGCATATCCGTTACGCTGGAAATCAAGCATGCGAGTTTCCAGATCGCCCAACGTCTCCGCTATTGCCGTGAAAATATCACAGGGTATATTTCGCATCAGGGTTCGACAAATAGAGCGCTGCGAGCCGACCTCCATTCCCATAGGAAATCTCCAGAAATCCTACCGGTTTATCCAGCGAGCCGTATTCGGGAAAGAAGAGTTCACGGTCTGAAAAGAAATACGCGTAAGCGGCCAGCAGACCGTAGCTGCACAAGAAAGCTACTCCGACTAGTGCCGCTATTCTCATCACGGAATCGTCTACGCTTGTAGGGTGTCGCGCACCGCCGGGACGATTTCGTCGAGCGGCACTTCGCGTTCGGAACGATCAGCGAGATCGCGGATCTTCACGACGCCTTTGGCGAGTTCATCGCCACCGTAAATGAGGGCTAGTTTCGCACCGGATTCATTCGCAGCTTTGAATTGCTTACCGAAGGCGACCTCCTTCATCGGATAGTCGACCCGGTAACCAGCGGCGCGCAGAGATTGAATTCCGGCGAAGGCCGCAGGGCGTTCTTCGGCGCCACCGATCACGCAATAGACATCGCTCGCCTGCACCATGTCGGGCATGAGGCCGCGTTGCTCAAGCAGGAGCGCAAAAGTCATGTCGCCAATCGCGAAGCCGACCGCCGGCAATGCCGGGCTGCCGAGCTTCTCAACAAGATGATCGTAGCGACCACCACCCGCAATCGCGCGCAGCTCGCCCTTGCGATCAAAGGCTTCGAAAACAAATCCCGTGTAGTAAGCCAATCCGCGCACGACACCGAGATCGACTTCCACGTATTTCGTGAGGCCCATCGCTTCGATCCCGCCAAGTAGCTTACGCCAATCGGCAAGTCGCTCCGTGAGCTGATCATCGCCGAGCCCGCCGAGAGTTTCTTCAAGGGCGGAAAGCGATTTGATCTGAAGAAACGCGAGCACCTTGGCTTTAATCGATTCGTCCAACGCACCAAACTCCTCGGTGTAAGCTTTGAAAGCATCGTCGCCATATTTTTCGTAGCGATCCACGGCGACGAGCACCGCCCGAATACGCGTCTCATCCAGCCCCAGCGCGCCAAGGTAATAGAACCAAAGATTACGATCGCTCAGGCGCACATAGAAATCCTCCTCGGTCAGCCCAAAGGCGTTGAGGCATTGTGCGAGGAGAGCGATGAGCTCGATTTCCGCTTCGGTGCCGGCTTCACCAAAGATATCGGCATTGAATTGATTAAAGCAGCGCCCCCGCCCTTTCTGCATCCGCTCATAGCGATAAAACTCTGCGATGCTAAACCACTTAATGGGTCGTTTGAGCGCATTGGCCTTAGCGCCGACCATACGGCCAACGGTAGGAGTCATCTCGGGACGCAACGCGACCTCGCGCCCACCCTTGTCGGTAAAGCTGAACAGCTGTGCTTCGATCTCATCGCCAGATTTCGCCTTGTAGAGATCGAGCGGTTCCAGCACCGGCGCATCATACTCGGAAAATCCGTAGATGTTCGCGGTCTGCCGCCAGACGCGAAATATGAAGTTCCGGCACGCAAGAGCGTCGGGATAAAATTCGCGGAATCCGGGGAGTGACTGAAATGTGGCCATGAACGTGCGAAATTGTGGAGCAGAGCGGACTCGCGCCACTCTAAATTTCATCCGGGCAAAAAGAAGGCCGGGATAAACTCCCGGCCATTCGTAAAGAACTCGCAGTTTCTATTCGTCAACTGGCTCGACCGTGGCCGAGGGATCCAAGGTTGCTAAATCGATTTTCTTCAACTGCTGCTTAAGTATCTTGCCTGATTTGAACTTCACCACTGCGCGTTGTGGGATCACCACTTCGGCTTCAGGTTTGTTCGGGTTTCGACCGATGCGTGATTTTCTCACCTGCACTTCGAGCACACCAAAGTTGCGCAGTTCGACATTTCGTCCTTCGGCCAAGGCCTTTTGAATGATGTCGAGAGTCAACTGAACCGTATCGACCACTTGCTTCTGGGGAAAGCCGGTCTTCTTATAGATTTCGAGGACGATCTCTCGTTTCGTCAGATTATTGGACATATTTTTCCTTTCGCTGCTACATCCGGTATAGGAATAACAGTGCTAAACTACTTACAGTTCTATGATTGCGTCAACGAATATGACTCGCCCCCTAACTCCCACAAAATAAGCTGCTCCTACCATGCCAGATCCCGTCGCCGTCAATTCCATGTTTGCCCGTATCGCGCGTCGCTATGACTTTGCGAACATTCTGCTGAGCGGCGGCATAGACCGTTGGTGGCGGCGCAAATTGGTCTCGGCTGTGAATCGTGGCTCCCCAGCCGATGTGCTCGATTTGGCGACTGGCAGTGGCGATGTCGCGTTTGCGATCAGTCGCAAAGTGTTATCTGCCAATAATATAGTCGGCATAGATTTCTGCCAACCGATGCTCGATGAAGCGGTCAACAAACAGGAAAACTCTCTGGAAACTGCCGACACTCGCATCACCTTCAAGCAAGGAGACGGGCTCGATCTTCCCTTGGAGGACAACAGTTTTGATGCAGTAACGATCTCCTTCGGACTCCGCAATATGGCTGATCGGCACCTTTCACTAACCGAAATGCGCCGCGTGCTTCGACCCGGAGGCCGGATGTATGTGCTCGAATTTTCTCAGCCTGATCGCTGGTTTAAGCCCATCTACCTCTTCTATTTACGCACTATTCTGCCGGTAATCGCCGGAATTGTGACCAAAGATAAGGCCGCATATGTCTATCTGAATGAAACGATCGAAGAGTTTCCTGGACGCGAGGGGTTGACCGAAGAGATCAAGGCGGCCGGATTTTCCAGCGTGAAAGCGAGTGGGCTCACGTTTGGCATCGTGGCACTCCACGAAGCTCAAGTGTAATCAGCTGAAAGACTTACCGCAGCCGCAGGTGCTCTGCGCATTGGGGTTATTAATCTCAAAGCCCTTCCCCTGCAAACCATCGTCGAAGTCAATCGAGCTGCCATTCATGTAGGCTAGACTAGAGGGATCCATCACGATTTTAACACCTTCGCTCTCCAATTGCGTGTCATCGTCCTTTGATTCGTCGAACGACATACCGTATTTAAAGCCTGAACAGCCACCCGATTCGACGAGCACACGCAAAAACCCACCTGCTTTGGGTGTTTCTTCCTGCATCTGTCTCACGCGATCTGCCGCACGGCTGGTCAGTGTAATCATGAGCAGAAGGTAGAACTCACTTCCTCGCTGTCAAATGCCTGATTTGACACAGCAGGAATCGAGCCGAAATGAATACTCATTACTTGCCAATGGGTAAGAGCGTTGTATTTTTATGACTGTGGCTCCTTTAAGAACTCTCTTTAACGAGATAAATTACGAAATGGTCCGTAAAATAGCGGAAGGCGGCATGGGTCTCGTTTACGAGGCTGAGCAGCTTGGTGCGGGTAATTTCCGTAAAACCGTCGCGGTGAAACTCATCCGTGAGGAATACTCGGCGATTGAGGAGTTTCAGAAAAACTTCATCGGCGAAGCACGACTCGTCGCCGACTTAATTCACACTAGTATCGTTCAGACCTATCATCTCGGAAGTCTCGGAGGCCAATACTTCATGGTGATGGAGTTCGTTCGTGGCGTGAATCTCGAGCAGTTCCTGGAAAAACATCGTGAGCTTGATCGCCCTATCCCGGTGGATCTGGCTGCTTTCATCGTCTCGCGTATCGCACGTGGGCTCACTTACGCGCATCAAAAGTGCGATCGCGAAGGACGCCCACTCGACATCGTGCATCGCGATATCGGACCGAAAAACATCATGATCGCCTACGAGGGCGACGTGAAGTTGACCGACTTCGGAATCGCGAAGGCCTTCGACCTGATGTATAACGAAGAAGGCAAAGTGATCGCCGGAAAGGACGAATATCTTTCGCCCGAACAAGCGAGCCGTGCGGTGACCGATGCTCGCGCCGACCTCTTCCCTCTCGGAATCGTGCTCACCGAACTTTTGCTGGGCCGGAACATATTCCGTGCTGTGGATCGCGCGCAGTCGCGGCGCAACATTCAGACCATGCCGATCCCCAAATTCGGCGACCTCCGTCCCGAAATCGACGAGCGCCTGGAAACGATTATCCACAAAGCGCTTCAGCGGGATCGCGACAAACGCTACCAAAGCGCGTTCGAGATGATGACTGATCTCGAGCTCTACCTCTACGGCGATACCTATGGCCCCACGATCGAGAAACTAGGCACATACATCAAAGAGCTCTACTCGATCGACGACCCTGGTTCCCGCCCTCCAATTTACACCGGCTCCCGCCCCTGAGCATGCATTGTCCCATTAAGATAATTGCTCATGAGCGGGCCCGGACTTAGTCACGATCTTCGGCAGCGGCAGAACCAATCATTGGTTCTGGCCCCGCAGCTGCGTCAATCGCTGAAGATCCTTCAGGTGGCCGCGCTGGATCTGCGTTCAGAGATCCAAGAAGAGCTCCAAAGCAATCCCACTCTCGAGGAATTGCCACCCGAACATTCGAGCAAGGAGCCAGAGACTACTCCTGAAGAAAACACTCCCACTGAGGACGAGGAAAATCCTCACGAGGAAATCGATTTTTCCAAGGAGTTCGAAATCTTAGGGAAGCTCGATGAGGATTGGCGCGACTACATGAGCCAAGCTGGTGGAGCACAGCCCTACACCCAGGAAGACAGCGAAAAGCGGCAGCACTTCATGGATTCGCTCGTGAGCGATGCCTCGCTTCAGGAGCATCTCATGCGACAAGCTGAACTGGCCGATACAGACGAGAATGTCGCCGAGGCGCTCAAGTATCTAATCGGGAGTATCGATGACCGAGGCTTCCTCACCCTCAATCTTCCCGACGCCACTTTTCAGACTGACCACACTCTCGCGGAACTGCAGGAAGCCGCCGTAGTACTCACCACTTTCGATCCCACTGGAATCGGCAGTCCTGATATCCAAACCTGCCTGCTCGCCCAACTCGCTGCCCGCGAACGCGAAAGCTCTCTATCCGCGCGCATTATTCGAAATCATTTCGATCTGCTCTCCCGACGCCGCATTCCGGAGCTCTCCCGTAAACTCGGCGCATCGCAGGATGATATCCAAACGGCCATCGAAGAAATCGGGAAACTCGATCCCGCACCCGGTCGGCGTTTTGCCGAAGACACCAACCGTGTCGTCGAACCTGATGTGACCATCACGAAAGTGGACGGTGAATGGAAAATCGATCTCAACAGCGACTACATTCCCCGACTGCGCATCTCCAGCACCTACCGGGAATTGATCGCCAAAGGCACGCTTTCCAAAGAGGAGAAAGAATACCTCAAAGAACGAATGAAATCGGGTAAATTTCTGATCGATTCGATTGAGCAAAGACAGCGCACGATCGAAAAAATCACGCGGGAAATCCTCAAAGCGCAGAGTGAGTTTTTTGATCATGGCATCTCCCAGCTCAAGCCGCTCACGATGACGCAAATCGCCGATATCGTCGGCGTCCACGAGACCACGGTCAGCCGCGCCATCGCCAATAAATATCTCAACACGCCGCAAGGTATTTTTGAATTCCGCTATTTCTTCACCACGGGTTATCAGTCCGCCGAAGGTGATTCTGTCTCCAACACCAGCGTGAAGGAAATCATTGCCGATCTCATCGCATTAGAAGATCGGTCCACGCCCTTTAGCGATCAGACCATCGTTAAAAAGCTTCAGGACAAAGGGCTAAAACTGGCGCGGCGAACCGTCGCCAAATATCGTGAAGAGCTCGGAATTTTACCCAGCAATATGCGACGCGACTATTCCTAGATTATCGCAGCAAGATCGGCTCTCTCCGATCAGTTATACACCGGAGCGTTGGGATTGATCTCCAGCGCAAGGCCACTGTCACGATCAGCTCCGGTGCGATCCACCCAAGCGGCAAAAGCTATCATCCCAGCATTGTCTCCCGTATGTCGCGGTTGCGCTAGATAGAGCGGCAGTTTTTGCCGTTTACCCAACACGCCCACCGCATCGCGCAACGCCATGTTATTCGCCACACCGCCGGATAGACCGAGGCTCTTATAATCACCGACCTCGCAAGCCTGTCGCATCTTCCGCGTCAGCGCATCGATGACCGCCTGTTGGTAGCTCGCACAAATATTCGGCATCTCAATCTTCACCTCATCTTCACTCATCTTTTCGATTCGGTAACGCAGACTCGTCTTCAAGCCAGAGAAACTGAAATCCAGATTATCGCGCCGCCCTAATCCGCGAGGGAAATCATAGGCTGTAGGATTACCATCACGCGCAAATTTCTCCACCAATGGACCTCCCGGATAACCGAGACCGAGCAACTTAGCTCCCTTGTCCAAAGCCTCGCCCGCCGCGTCATCACGAGTGGTTGAGATGAGACGAATTTTTTGATCCTGATCGATTTCACACAGGATCGTATTACCTCCCGATACGATTAGACCGAGATGGGGCAAGAGCCCCTCGAAGGTCTCTTCGAAGCGAACCGGATCTTCGGCATGAGTCTCGATGAAAGGTGAATAGGCATGAGCCCGTAAATGATTCACTCCCACGATCGGCACTTCCAATCCTACCGCCATCGCCTTCGCAGCAGAGACACCCACGGCCAAGCACGCCGCGAGACCGGCGCCGGCAGTCACTGCCACTTCCGAAACACCACTAAACCCCACTTCCTCTTTTGCCCTTTCCAGCATCGACGAAAAATTGCGCAAGTGCTCTCGCGTCGCTAGATCCGGCACCACGCCGCCATGTTTTCCATGGAGAGCGATCTGCGTATGAATCCATTCGCCCAGCAATCCTTTCTTCGGATCAAACATCGCGACCGCCGTCTCATCGCAAGAACTTTCGAGTGCCAAAATCATGAGTCGCGCAGCTTATTTAGGTTCAAGCCCTGTCGATCGATTAGACAGTAGGTCCGCCCCAGTGAGCACATCGATCGCAGTCTGCAATTGGCGGTCCTCAATCGGAGCAAATCCAAAACGCTCCGCAAACATCTCAGGGTCATCCACATCATTTCGCGCCCGTTGCAGACGCAGTTTATTATCTTCCTCCGGCGTCATGATCACTTCGAGGTGAGGTTTGATACCGCATTTATGAATACTTACTCCGCTCGGCGTATAATAGAGCGCCGTCGTCAAACGCATGCCCTCGCCATTGCGAATTTGAAAGATCGTTTGCACGGAACCTTTACCAAATGAGCGTTCCCCCACCACGACCGCTCGGTGGGTATCTTTCAGTGCGCCGGTGACCACTTCTGCAGCACTGGCACTCCCCGCATTGATCAGCACGGCGATGGGCAATTTCAAGTGCAGACCCATTCGGCCCGCACGAAAATCTTCCCGTTGCTCAGGATCCTTTCCTTGCGTGTAAACCACGAGTTCTCCGCCATCGAAAAACGGCTCCGCCACATCGACTGCCGCATCGAGTAAACCGCCTGGATTATTCCGCATATCCAAGATGATTCCTTTCACACCTGCCTCCATCAGCTTTCGCAGCGCGGCTTTAAATTCCTTCCCTGTTTCTGAAGAGAAATGAACGAGTTGAATGTAACCCAGATTTCCTGCGAGCACCTTCACCTCCGGCACACTTTCCACCGTGATGATTTCACGCACCAGCGTCAGATCGACATGCTTATTGAGTCTCGGACGAAAAATACCCACCTGCACCGTAGTGTTGGGTTTACCTCGCAGTCGCTCAATCGCCTCATCCATCGGCGCCCCATTTTTCAGCGAATACCCATCCACGCTTTCTATCACATCGCCACGCAAGATCCCCGCGCGCTCTCCAGGAGTCCCCGCGATCGGCGCGATCACAATCATCTGGCCATCACGCATCACGACCTGCACGCCAATGCCTCCGAATTCGCCATCAAGATCATCTTCCAACCGTCGAAAATCTTCCGCTTCCAAAAACTCGGAATGAGGATCGAGGGATCCGACCACGCCGTGAATCGCCTCCCGCGCGAGCTGCTCATAGCTAGCCTCGCCATCGCCGACGTAATTCTTGTTCACCGTATCAATGACATCCTTCACGTAATCTGACGCACGATTCAGATCTCTATTTGGCAAAAATCCCCACGCAGAAGCCGTCCGCAACACCACCGTCGCGAGCAACAATCCCAGCAGGCCGCCAACCGATAATGTGAGAATGCGTTTGAGCATGAAGCCGACTGTGTGCATCTGCTTCAGTTTGTAAATGGGATCATCACACAACCTCAACGACACCGCGCCCTCCGACGCATTTCTGGCACGCTTCCAAAACGAATGCCCCGACGGCGGTGTAATGTCCTTTGAACGGTTCATGGAAATTGCACTCTATGACCCTGAAGTGGGCTACTATCGGCAATCGCGTCCACGGGTGGGTTATGGTGACGACACAGATTTTTATACTGCTTCCACGTCTGGTGGTATTTTCGGCGAGTTGATCGCAACAGCCGCCGAACAACTTCTCGATGACGTTTCACCTGAGGATTACACTTTCGTGGAAATCGGCGCTGAGAGCGATGGCGGCATTATGAAGGATGTGCCCCATCGTTTCCATGCTGTGGCCACGCTTCCGCTCGGCGCTCCTTTGGCTATTAAGGGTCGTTGCGTCGTTTTCTCCAATGAACTCTTTGATGCTCAACCCTGTCGCCGATTCATCGGTCGCGCCGGACAATGGCACAAATCAGGCGTCACATATTCCGAGGGTCAGCTCATAGAGGCAGTCATTGAAGAACCCGCTGCGGAAACGTATTTACCGAAGAACGCACCAGAGGGCTACCGATTGGACGCGCCACGAGCTGCCGTGAGTCTCTTAGAGCAAATCGCCAGTCAATCTTGGGAGGGTCTCTTTATTGCCTGCGATTACGGCAAATCATGGAGAGAGCTGACGGAAGCTACTCCCGGAGGCACGACACGCGCTTACTACCGGCACACTCAAAGTAATGATCTGCTAGCGCGACCTGGAGATCAGGATCTCACCTGTCACGTTTGTTGGGACTGGCTCAGCGGCACGCTGCAAAAACACGACTTCGCATCGCCTAGTCTCCAATCACAGGAATCATTTCTTATTCATCATGCAGGCCCCAAGATTGCCGAAATATCCACCCAAGAAGCCGCCAACCTCAGCCAGCGTAAATTGGCACTCATGCAACTCCTACATCCAGCGCATCTTGGGCAAAAATTTCAGGTGCTCCATGCCAGTCGAAAATGAACCTGCAAAGATAGTTGATATTCCCCTTGCTTCGCCGATCCCCAGACCTTTACTCCTACCTTTTAACTACTAAGACCATGGCAAGAATTTGTGCAATCACAGGTAAGCGTCCGACAACGGGCAGCATCATACATCGTAAGGGACAGAGCAAAAAAAGCGGAGGTATCGGCACTCACGTGACGAGCATTACCAAGCGCAAATTCCGTCCCAACCTCCAGCGCATCCGCGTGAGACTGCCCAATGGCGGTGTCAAACGCATGCTGGTCTCAGTCAAAGCTATCAAGGCCGGTTTGATCGAGAAAGCCTGATCAACAACTCATTTCTAAACCCGCAATCTTATGGTTGCGGGTTTTTTTGTGCCAATTAAACCCTTCCTCTGGAAGGATTTCCTCACGAAGCCCGTTCGACAGAAAGCGCTGCATGATTACTTATCGCAGTGGCTTAATCCCGAACCCCCCGAGGCGCCGATTACTGCTCAAACAGAGCAATCCTAACCGGACTCTACAAAGCTCGGAATACCAGCGAAGCGTTCTGCCCACCAAACCCGAGGTTGTTACTCAACACGGTGCGCACTTTCACCTCACGAGATTCGTTCGGCACATAGTCCAAGTCGCATTCTGGATCCGGTTCGACCAGATTGATGGTTGGCGCAATCCGCCCAGTTTCGATCGTCTTGGCACAAATCACCGATTCGATACCACCAGCCGCACCAAGCAGATGGCCTGTCATCGATTTAGTCGAACTGATGGGAAGCTCTTTCGCACGATCGCCGAGCACCTTCTTGATCGCCAACGTCTCAAACCTGTCGTTGTAGGGAGTCGAAGTGCCATGGGCATTGATATAATCGATCTTGCTCGGCTCGATTCCAGCACTGGCCAATGCGCGGGTCATCGCAAGCGAGAGCCCTTTTCCTTCCGGATCGGGTTGTGTGATATGAAACGCATCACAGGTCGCAGCATAGCCCGGAACTTCGCAATAAATCCGAGCTCCACGAGCCTGCGCATGCTCCAAGGATTCAAGCACCAAGATTCCGGCGCCCTCGCCCATCACGAATCCGTTTCGATTGAGCTCAAAGGGACGACTCGCCGTTTGCGGCGTATCATTTCGCGTGCTCATCGCTTTCATCGCGCAGAAACTGGCGTAGGCAAAAGGGGTGATGGCTGCTTCGCTACCACCCGCGATCATCACATCGACATCGCCTCGTCGAATAGCGTGCGCGGCTTCACCAATCGCGTGCGAACCAGTAGCACAGGCGGAAACCAAACCGAAATTAGGACCACGGGCACCGTATTCAATCGCGACCAAAGCAGAGCACATGTTGCCGATCAGCGCTGGGATCGTAAAAGGGGAAACTTTGCGGGGACCGCGTTCCTCTAAAACTTTGAGTTGGGTTTCATACGTGTGCATTCCACCGATGCCCGAACCGATCATCACACCCACGCGATCACCATTTTCGTCG
The DNA here is from genome assembly GCA_002713695.1 of Opitutaceae bacterium. GTDB lineage: Bacteria > Verrucomicrobiota > Verrucomicrobiia > Opitutales > Opitutaceae > Cephaloticoccus. Next base: position 450,110 of record PAUB01000001.1, on the reverse strand, counting down.
TTCATCTCCAGTCCGGAATCTTTCACAGCCTGACGTGATGCCACGAATCCAAATTGCGTGTAGCGATCGTTACGTCGCGCGTCCTTAGGGTCCATGTGCTCTTTCACATCCCAATCGCGGACTTCAGCTCCGATCTGGCTCGCGTAGTCCGCAGGATCAAAATGACTGATTCGATCTACTCCACATTTGCCAGCCTGCAGTGAGGACCAGAAAGTATCTACGTCATGGCCAATCGAGGTGACTGCACCCAATCCGGTGATCACGACCCGTCGGTTCTGTTGAGTATCCATATAGTATGATTATTGGTCGCAATGGTCCGGCACAAAAAAAGCGTCCCACCAGCATTTTCCACGGCGGGAAAGCGGTAGAACGCCGGAAAGTGTCGAGCGCGTTACTCGGCAGCAGCTTTAACTTTAATGTAGTCGGTAACTTGCCCGACGGTCTGTAGCTGTTCTGCGTCAGATTCAGGGATTTCGCCTTTAATCTCGTCCTTGAACTCTTCTTCGAAGGCCATGATCAACTCGACAGTGTCGAGCGAATCGGCTCCTAGATCATCCAGGAAGGAGGCGGCAGGGGTAATCTGTTCCTCGTTTACGTTAAGCTGGTTAACAATGATTTCTTTGACGCGTTGGTCTATGGTTTTTTGGTCGGCCATGTGGTAAATAATACTTGGTTAGCAGGCTTCACATCGCCATCCCGCCGTCAACGGTAAAAACTTGGCCTGTGATATAGTTGGATTCCTGAGAGGAAAGATAAGCGGTCATGTTGGCAATATCAGAAGATTCGCCAAATCGTTTCAAAGGCACCTGACCGAGGATTTGTGCGGAAACTTCTTCGTTATTAACGAATTCTGAAGTCATGTCGGTCTTGATGAAACCGGGGGCAACCGCATTTACGGTGACACCTCGCGCGGCAAACTCGCGAGCCAAGGACTTGGTCATGCCAATCATGCCGGCCTTGGCCGCAGAGTAATTCGCCTGCCCTGCATTGCCCATAATACCGCTTACTGAAGCGATATTGATGATCCGCCCCCAGCGAGCGCGTGTCATGGGACGAGCCAGATATTTACACCAGTGGAAACAGCTGGAGAGATTCGTAGAAATCACGTCCTCCCAATCGTCCGGGCTCATGCGAAACAGCAAGCCATCACGCGTGATACCGGCGTTGTTCACGAGGATATCGATGTTCGGAAATTCTTCGAGCAACACCTCAGAGGCTTTGGCGATTTCTTCACCGTTGGAAACATCGACCGCCATGGCCTTAGCTTTCCCGCCGGAAGCGTTGATCGCATCAGCGACACCGCCACACGATTCGGCCGACTTAGAAACACAGATTACGGTGACTCCGGCAGCCGCCAAAGTCTCGGCAATGGCGCGGCCAATACCACGGCCGGCTCCAGTCACCAGAGCGGTGCGATTTTCAAATGTTAGTTTCATAAATTTTGTAGGGTCTCAGTAAACGTCACGTTGGTAACGTTTGTCTTTCTTGAGTTGTTTTACGTAGGTAGTCGCATCGGCGCTGTCCATCTTGCCGTGTTTGGCGACGATCTCGTGAAGCGCTGCATCAACATCTTTGGCCATGCGCTTGGCATCGCCACAAACATAAAAATTGGCGCCGCCATCGAGCCAAGACCACAGCTCGGCCGCGTTATCACGCATCTTGTCCTGCACGTAAATTTTCTCCGCCTGATCGCGTGACCACGCGAGATCGAGACGATCAACCTGCCCTTTCGCTTTGTAGTCTTCCCACTCCTCTTCGTAGAGGTAGTCAGTTGCCTTCTTCTGATCGCCGAAGAAAATCCAGTTGCGGCCCTTCGCTTCACTGGCGATCCGATCTTGAATAAACGCACGGAATGGCGCGATGCCAGTGCCTGGGCCGATCATAATGCAGTCGCGATCACCGTCTTCCGGCGGACCAAAGTGTGAGTTAGAAACAAAAACAGGGACCGGCGTCTGACCGACCGTCACCCGATCAGACATGAACGTAGAGCACACTCCCACCCGCTCGCGCTTGTTAGTCTCATAGCGAACAATCGCGACAGTCAGGTGGATTTCCTGAGGAAACATCCGTGGAGAGGAAGCGATCGAATAAAGCCGCGGCATTAACTTGCGCATGTGATCGACCAATTCCTGCGCGGTGAGTTTCGCACTGGGAAACTCTGCCAACAAATCAGCATATTCATGATCTGCGAGAAACGTCGTGAGCACTTCCTTCGCCTCGGGATCGAGCAGTCCGTTCAGTTTGGCTTGTTCCGCAGGATCCGTGGCCTTTTCCGCCAGCGTCTTCACGATCTTGGCGGTGGGCTTTGCTAAAGACAGGCGCGAGCCCAATGCATCGCTCAATAAAATTGCCTCCTCCAAACGCAACATGGTCGGAGAAACCATTTCCTCGCCAGTTGCTCCCACTAATTCCAGTAGCTCCTCCACCTCAGAAGTGCGATTCGTGGCGAAGACGCCCAAGGAATCCCCGGCTTTGTAAGCTAAATCACTTCCGGTCCAACTCACCACGAAGTGACGGGTCTCCTTCGCGGAGCCGGGATTATTGAGCACCCGGTTTTCCGTAATCTGCGAAGGGAACGGATTGTCTTTCGTAAATTGTGCGGCGGCAGAATCAGCTGACATGATGGCGCAAATGAAGGGCGCGGGGAAACCACCGCGCAAGCCTTTGTTTCAACAGACATTCCAGAGCTTGCCCCCAACGACGAAATGCCGCCAACTTCACCTTTCATGAGTCCAAACGAGCCTATCCGCATTCAAAAACACCTCGCTGAGGCCGCTATCTGTTCCCGTCGTGCAGCCGAAAAGCTCATCGAGGAAGGCGAAGTATGGGCGAACGGGAAGATGGCGACAATCGGGCAGAAAATCACCCCTGGCGAAGATAAGATCACAGTCAGCGGGCAAACCGTAAACTTCACCCAAGCCAAGGTCACTCTCGCGATGCACAAACCACGAGGCGTGGTTTGCTCCAATGACGATCCGCATAATCCGAAGACTGTCTTTGATCTATTGCCGAAGGACTTTACTGGCTTGCGATTCTTTTGCGCGGGGCGCCTCGATAAGGACAGTGAAGGCCTACTGATTTTAACCACGGATGGTGAATTGGCGAATCGCCTCATGCACCCATCGAATCTGATCGTTAAACGCTATCATGTGATTCTCAAAGACGCCTTCCCCTCCGCACGTCTGGGGCAGCTCACCCGAGGTGTCATGATCGAAGGAGAAAAACTCAAGGTTGAGACTGCTGCCTTGGTCAACCCCGACAGATCGAAATCCTCCACCAATCTCGATGTTCATATGCATCACGGTAAAAAACGGGAGATCCGCCAACTCTTCATCGCGTTGCGCCATAACGTAAAACGCTTGCGACGCTATCAAATCGGATCGCTACGTTTGAAGGGAATCCCATTGCGTGCCGTCAAACAACTTACTAGCAAAGATATCGCATTACTCTTCAAAATTCCGCGTCCTCACTTTATGGGGAAACCATCTGCGAAACCCGCTTCACGATCATGATCAAATCCACTGTCGCCTTCACACTATCATTCTTTCTGGTCCTGCTCGCCGCAGCGACGCCGGTAACCTCGCCCACTGCGGTGCACACGCAACCCGACACGAACTCTAGCGTGATCATGATGCTATCTCCCGGAGGCAGTTTCGTGGAAGATTCCACTGCGGCCGCTCCCAATGGATGGACGCCGATTATTAACGAAGGTCCCTTCGAAGGTTACGTGCTTAACAAGGATATCGATAAAGGCCTGCGCGTAAAACTCGGTGCCCCCATTCACATGCAGCCTAAGTCGAATTCAGGCGTGCTCACAAACATGGGAAACGAGGATAAAGCTTCTATCACCGGTCTGCACGGTAAGTGGACGCAAATCAGTTTAGACAAATCCGTGACTGGTTACATTCAGCGCCAACGCTCCACTTCGAGCGCGACGATTAGCGCCCCAGTGCTGCAAGATGTCCCTCGTCAACAATCCAGCAACGCCGCCTCAAAACCTACGCCCGACTATGGCACTGCTAAAACAGAACCTGCCGCCACTTTTCGAGCCTCTGCGACAGACAGTTCAGGCTTACCCAGACTTTTTGAAGGTCGATTCGTGACCACCCGTCGCCCCTTCGCTCCTCGACGCCCTTACGATTGGCAGCTCAACGATACCTCTGGTGTTCGTTACGCTTACCTCGATGTCACGAAACTACTCCTTGCTGAACGTCTAGAAAGCTACGATGGTCGCACCGTCGTCGTATTCGGCACGCCAAGAGCCACTGTGAACGGCAAGCACCTCGTCATCCGAATCGAGAGCCTGCGCCTGAAGTAAGCACCACTTCCCAAGCTCTGCCGAGCATCATTTTCTCATGAAACTCATCGACGGAAATCAAATCGCCACAGATATCATCGCCGAACTAAAGGCCGAAGTCTCTACGATCAGTGGTCGTAAGCCTTGTATCGCGCTCATCCGCGTTGGAGAGGATCCGGCCTCCGTGTCCTACGTCCGTAAAAAAGAAAAAACGGCGGCAGAGATCGGGATCAAAAGTCAGATCATCTTACCTCCCATCACGATCAGCCACGAAGAGCTGGCCGCCTTGATCGAGGAGCAAAATAACGACGATACGGTCGATGGCATTTTGATTCAATCTCCCATGCCTAAGCAGATCAATGAACTGCTGATCTTTCGCGGCATCTCACCGGATAAAGATGTCGATGGGCTCGGCACGATGAATATCGGCAAGATCGCTCAGGATGATGAGACTGGTTTCATTTCCTGCACTCCCGCCGGAATCATGGCCCTACTCGCGCGCAGTGATGTAGATCTTAAGGGCAAGCATGTCGTCGTAATCGGACGCAGCCTGTTAGTTGGAAAGCCTGTCGCATTACTCGCATTGCAAAAGAAAGCCGGAGCCAATGGCACCGTAACCGTCTGCCATTCTGGCACCTCTAATCTACCGGAAATCGCGCGCCATGCCGATGTGCTGATTGCTGCAATTGGGCGGCCTGAATTCGTCACCAAAGATATGGTGAAGCCAGGCGCCGTCATTATCGATGTCGGGATCAATCGGGTAGATGACGATACCAAGAAGCGCGGTTACCGGCTGGCTGGGGATGTTGACTTCTCCGCAGTGTCTGAGATCGCCAGCCAAATCACGCCAGTGCCTGGAGGTGTTGGCCCCATGACCGTCGCGATGCTGATGAAAAACACCGTTAAAGCCTATCATCAGCGCAACGCTTCATAAGGCTAACACCTCATTAAGTCGCAGTTGCTTACACCCTTACTTTCCTCAATCTGTGAAAGATGCCCGCCCAAAATATACTGGTTGTTGATGACCAACCCATCAACGTGCAGTTACTCAAGCGCAAGCTTGAGAAAGAAGGTCTTAGTGTCACTGCCGCCTACAATGGGATCGAAGCACTTGATCACGTTGAGAAGGGAAAGCCTGATCTTATCCTCCTAGATGTGATGATGACTGATATGGATGGAATCGAAGTCTGCCAACGTCTGCAGACTCAGGAAGACACTCGCTCAATCCCCGTCATCTTCATCACGACCCGCACTTCCAAGGAGAGAAAACTCGAGGGTCTGGGCGTGGGCGCGGGCAATTACTTCACCAAGCCAATCGATCTGGATGAAACTTTGGCTCGGGTGCAGACGCAGCTCCGTTTCGTGAGCATCAATCGTGAAATACTCGGGTTACAACGTCGCCTCGTGGAGTCACGTCGCGCCGCAACCATCGTTGCAGTCACCCAAGGCATCGCTCACAATCTCAACCATCTACTGGGCGTAGTAATCGGCTATCTGGATCTGGTCAAAGCTTACTACGACAAGCCAGAGCAGGTTAATAAAAATTCCGCGCATGTGGAAGAGGCGGTTCAGCGCATTATCTCAATTGTGAAGCAACTCAGCTCGCTAGTCGTTAAGACTCGCCCCCCTCACAGCACGGCTGGTTTACAGACCTTGATAGAGGGAGGTATCCAACGTTTTCAAAACGAATTCAAATTGGAAGCCGACGTCACTATCACCAACGAACTGGGTGATCTCGCAATCGAAAGTAACATCGAAACATTTGAAGAAGTTCTCTCCAAAACGCTCATCAACGCTTGGGAAAGCTACGAGAATCAGCCCACCGATCCACGTCCTATCTGGATCAAAACAACTCTGGTCGACAATCCCGTGGATGGGAAAATGGTCCAGATTACGATCAAGGATCAGGGACGCGGTTTGGATCCAGAAATCCAGGATCATATTTTCGAACCCTTTATTAGCTCCAAAAACACCGTGAGTGTTGGCATGGGCCTAACCGTCGCGCGTCATGCTCTGCGCGCCATGGGAGGCGAAGCGACGATGGATAACCGCGAGAGTGGCGGCGCCAAATACACCCTCGTCCACCCGTTCGAAAAGAGAGCGAGCAAAGCCATTCAAGAAGATGAGTAAGATCGCTTTTCTAGGTGCGGGAAATATGGCTGCCGCCATGGTTGATGGTCTCATCAACAGCAAAGCGGCAACACCGATCGATATCATCTGCTATTCGGCAAGCGGGCGATCAGCCCAAGCGCTAGTAGCTCGAACCGGCATTCAACAAGCCACGAGCTTGGAAAAACTCACGGCTCAAGCGGATACGCTAATCATCGCTTTCAAGCCTCATCATCTGTCCACAGCCGATGCCGCATTGACCACCCTCACCTCCGGCAAGTTGGTGATATCCGTGCTCGCGGGGAAACGAATAGAAACTTTAAGCAAAGTGTTTCCGCAGGCCCGCAATGTCATTCGCACGATGCCAAATACGCCGTCACAGATAGGCGCAGGGATCACGCCATGGTGCGCTGCGCAGTCCTTGAGCAGCGAGGATCGCAACACTATCGAATCGCTACTCACGGCGATGGGCCGACAACTTGAAATCGAGGAATCCATGATGGATTCCGCCACAGCTGTCAGTGGGAGTGGTGCTGGATTTGTTTTCGAATTTGCTGGTGCTTTGTGCGCTGCGGCTGAAAACGCAGGTTTTGATGCCGAAACGGCCCGCACCTTGTCGATCGAGACATTGCTGGGGTCGGCACGACTACTCGCCCGAAGTCCGGATAGCCCAGAGAAACTCCGCAATAAAGTAGCATCTCCTAACGGCACAACCGAAGCCGGTCTCAATCGAATGGCTGACGGTGATCTACGTGGTCTCATTCGCGACACCATCGAAGCCGCGCGACTGCGGGCCATCGAAGTATCCCAAGAAACATGAGTGCATTATCCGGACGTATCCTCGTAACCGGCGGCGCCGGATTTATCGGCAGCGCCTTAATCTGGGCGTTAAATCAACGCGGTATCACCGACATCGTCGTGACTGACATTCTCGGCACTGATGAAAAGTGGCGTAATCTCGTGCCCTTAAAGTTCAGCGATTACGTGGAAGCCGATGTTTTCCGTGATCGCCTCAACAAACAAGGTTCAGCATTCGGTAAATTCTCGGCCGCGTTTCATCTCGGCGCCTGCTCCGCGACCACCGAGCGTGATGCTTCTTACCTGATCAATAACAACTTCGAGTTCACGAAGGAACTGGCCACCTGGGCGATGGAGCAAGATTGCCGATTCGTCTACGCCTCCTCGGCCGCGACTTACGGCGATGGCGAACAAGGGATGGATGACCAGAGCGACGATATCGCCCGACTCCGCCCGTTGAACATGTATGGCTATTCCAAGCATCTCTTCGACTTACACGCCCAACAACACGGTTGGCTCGATCGCATCGTAGGAGTGAAGTATTTCAATGTTTTTGGTCCCAATGAAGATCACAAGGCCGACATGCGTTCGCTTGTGCACAAGGCCTACCAGCAAATCACGGAGACCGGCAAAGTCGGGCTCTTTAAGAGCTATCATCCCGATTTCAAAGATGGTGAGCAGATGCGCGATTTCCTCTACGTGAAAGACGCCGTTGAAATGACCTTACACTTCGTCGAGAAAGGCATCCAAGCCAACGGGCTCTACAATCTGGGTTCCGGCGACGCCAATACTTGGCTCACTCTCACCCGAGCTATTTTCTCTGCGTTGGAGAAAGACCCGCAGATTGAATTCATTGATATGCCCGAAGCCCTACGCGGGAAGTATCAATACTACACCAAGGCCGACATCTCTAAACTGCGCGCAACTGGATACGACCGACCGATGACGCCCCTCGCGGAATCTGTGCGCGATTATGTGCAAACCGCCTTGGTCCCGGACAAGCGTCTCGGCGACTAAACCGGTTCGCCCTGCCCTACCAACAAAAGAGCCGCCCCTTAAACAGGGCGGCTCTTTGCTTTTTAAAAATGATTCGGCGAACGATTAAGGAAGTTCCAGAAGCTCAGCTTCGATCCATTCCTTCCGATCACCACGTTCACGGAATGCGGTGACGGTGGCGGTTTCGATCGCACCAGCAGTATTTCCCCACTCTTGGCGAATGTAAGTCAGCACAGCAGCGATTTTTTGATCGCTCCAGTTGTAACCACCACCAGCTACTTGGCCGAATGCAGGCATCGCTGCGACACTGTAGACATTACCCTTAACAGTAATAGGGCCCTTCAGACCATGCAGCACAATAGCGATCAAACGCTTTTCAGAACCGGTGACCCATTCAGATTCAACCAATGGGGGGTAGACAGTCGGTAGTCCTTGTCCGTTTGGCATGTGACAGGTCATACAGGCGAGATCGTATTGTTTCTTACCCAATACGACAGGATCGATTTGCGGTGCTTCTGTAACTGCGCCTCCAGCATGCTGGCGTTCGTCGAATATCTCTGGGCTAAAGTAGCCTGTGTAGCGATGAAGATAGGTGCCGCCGAAAAAGATAAATCCACTGAAAACAAACAACAGCACAAGCGGTATTAACCGATAGTTACCATCCACATCGGGACGGCCTTCAGATGCCTTTTCGTGGGCGGAAATAATACTATCATCCGTTGCAGCTGCCTGCTCGAGACGAGGGTCGTTAGAGTCTTGTGAGCTCATTAGTGGGCTCCCTCCTGGGTTTCATCCGGAGCATAGGGCCGTGCTTCTGGATATTCATAAGTCTGTTTCAAGCTCAGTAAATAGGCGGCCAAAGTCTTAGCACGTTCAGTTGGAACGAGCTCGGAACCAGCAGCGGCTACTCCCTGAAGCGCATTGCTTGAAGGTTGGCCAACGATCTCGCGCTCTTCGAACAAGAAGCGATAAGCAGGCATTCCGTTCATTCCGTTGTAAAGATTTACCAGTAGATCGGTCTTGGTCGTCCCAGCAGCTTCGGCCCGTATTCCGAAATTAGCTAAATCAGGCCCGAGACGGCTCTGCCCAATAAGCGGACGCTTCTGGTGCACATAGTCACGGGTGACGCTCTGGCGACTCCCCCATCCACGAGCTTCATCAGCTCCATAGCTGGGGCGACGAACCTGTTGAGTATGGCAGCTCATACATCCCAGATCCTGATAAACCAGTTGCCCACGCGAGGCGATGCCCGGCGCGCGTTGAGGGAAAGCCTTCCCTTCGAGATCATCGTAGTGAGGTTGGAGATCACCCAACTGTGCGTGGGTGCCAAGAGCCAATACGGCCCAGGACAACGTCAGAGCAAAGAATAGACCTAAGAAGAATAACGGTCCGTTTTTCATGATGAGGAGGCCTCCAGGTTAGTAGGCTGACGGAACTGACCGGTCGCAGCCTCACTCGTTTTCACAAAGAGGATGCGAACAAAATTAACCAGCAGTGCTAAGTTACCCACCAGCAACAAGGCCTGAGCCGAACTAGCAACGAGCAACCAGGGGCGGTATTGAGCAGCGATCGCTTCGAATGACATCGAAGCATCATTGAGCGCCGTGCCCTGCTGCCATCCGGCGATTCCGAGAGAGATAATGAGGACGGCGTAGCCCAAGATGGTCGCGAGATAATGACCGCGGACCAAACCGGATGAAGGCCAAACGGCTCCTGATATCCGAGGCACCAAGTAGTAAATTGCGCCAAACATGATCAGTGAGAATGAAGCTAGAGCGAGTTGCCACTGCGCCTCTTGAAAGAGCGTAAATTGCGTAATCACCGCAAAGCTACGTAAGGAGAATAGAGCATCAATAACACCGCTCAGCAGATAAGCATAGAAGCCATACTTGGCCAACTTCATGACAACACCACCGGAGCCTCCAATGCCGCTCATGTTCAGATAAACAATCATGTGGTGGAAAAGCACTAATACCCCAGCGCCAAGCGCCACCGAAGGAATCCATGCTGGCACTGGTCCACCGATCAAGTGACGACCACCCGTCCATGTGCCAAAAATAATCAGAGACCAGAATCCGTAGATCGCGAAATCGTAATTTGGCATTACCTTACCGCGGATTTTAGGAACCAGATAGTAGAGCGCAGCGATGGCCAGTGGTGCCATCCACAAGCTAAACAAGTTCTGGGCATACCAGGTGCTGACGACAGACTGCAGGGTGCCTCGAACCGGAGCGAAGAGCAGCATGACTTGAGCCGCAGAAAAGAACCACGGGAAGAGAAAAAGTGCAGCTATCGCATACCATTGAGTCGCGAAGGTGCTGTCATTCCGGCGTCCCGTCCATGCGAGCACACCGGGAGCAGCCATCAAAGCATAAGCCACTAACATGAGAGGCTGCACATAATCCGGCATTTGCATCAGGGAGAACGAAGTCATGTCGCCAAATGCGATTCCATAAACGCCGAGCTTTACCCCGATGTTCCAAAAGAGTGCACCCGCAACCAAGTAGTTCGTGCCCCGCAATGCCGAACCACCTAAGCGGGACAACAACCAGAGAGCTACGGCGATGCCAGCATTGCCCGCCCAACCGTAGACCAATGCAGTTTCCTGCATCGCATCGAGGCGACCATGAGTAAACAGGAAGCAATCAGCCAGAAAGCCCGGGGTATGCGTCTGCAGCAAGTTAAGCAAGGCAAGCACCCCACCCGTCACCAACCAAAGAAGTGAGGCGACGATAAGAAAAGATAAGGCACAGCGTGAAGAAGTATCGATTTCCGATACTCCGGGTGACGCGGTGGATGACGTAGTTTGGGTCATTTAGGTAAAAGGAGGCCGAGGTTAATTCTGTGAGCGATAACGCTGCACGGTGAGTTCCATCGCACGCTCGATTGGCAACTGAACTTGTCCAGCGGACTGATCGATCCATGCGTAGCTGTTGGCCTTTTTAGCCTCTTCGATACGAAGCTCAGAGAGATTTGATTTACGCTCCTCGGCTGTGCGTATGCCATCGCCGATGAATGCCCCCGTCTGCTTAGGCAAATACGCCCAATAAACGAGGAAGAAGAAGAGAGATAGGCATACGATGATCGCCAAGATGGAGAACACCGAGATAGGTCGCGCCGTTGATGAATTACTCATGATGGGTCAGACATTCCGAGATACGAGGATCACGGATAGGGATGAGTTTAGTGGTCGGAAGGCTCTTGAGGTAGGACCAAGCGCAGATACCGCCGACACCGATTACCGCTGTCACGATCCAGAGGAGTTTCATCGAGAAAAATGGTTCTGGATGACCATGTGAATCCTGCATAACCGGAAGCACATTATAGCAGATATCGACCAAGATGATCGCGAGTATCCAGTAGGCTATACGACGCACAATGTGATGCGTTACCTTAAAGCGATAGGAGAGCAGCAAGAAGAACGGCAGGAAGAAATGGCCGAACAGCAGGAGCATACCTACCCAGAGCCAATCGCCGTATTCGCGGATGTTATACCAGAAGGTCTCTTCAGGGATATTGGCATTCCAGATCAGGAAATATTGGGAAAAGCTGATGTAGGCCCAGAAGACCGTGAAAGCGAGCATCAGCATGCCGATACTGTGCATGTGGTTCTTGCTAAGGATGCCCTTAAAGTCTCCACGATTGTAGAGCCAGATTGCGATAATCACCCCTACCCCGAGCGCACCGCGCACGCAGTTGGTGAAAAACCAGACACCATACATGGTAGAGAACCAGTGATATTCTAGACTCTTGATCCAATAAATGGCTGCAGCGGAAAGAGAAAATGCCACGAGAGGAATACCGAACGCAGCCGTGCAGCGATTCATGGTAGTCCAAGCGACATCACCATCGACGTCCTGTGTGAATGAGGCCTTGCGGAGACGAGCGGAAAGCCAGATCCAAATTCCAAAAAATGCCGCGGTCATTCCCGTGAACATGTTTAGATTCAAGAAACTAGACTTTTTCAGATAGAGCACGTCAGTTCCCACCGTATATCCGCCATGGTTTACATGTTCGGGGTTCATCCAGGACCAAATCAAATCACGAGGACCAAACCAGGACGCCAGTAACAAGGGCACAAATAGAAGCACGAGCCATTTGAATGAAGCCAAACCATGCTCGAATTGTCGGCGGAAAACCACCGACCAAGATGCATCAAAGATGTGATGGATCAAAACCAGCAGCAACATGCCAATGGCAATCGCGGTCCAGAAGGTCACACCGACCAACCAGGACATGGCAATGACCTGCGCATCAGTGAACAAAAGTCCAAGCGCCGTCACAATGATTCCACCCAGGCCGACGAAAAGTGCCTTTGATGCCAGTGCGGCAGTATTATTGTCAGCAGGAGTGCTCATTTAATTCCAAGCTCCGATTTGTGGGCGGCAGGCACATCTGCTGCCGAACCCTGTTGCGCGCGCTGCAGAGCACGAACGTAGGCAACGACTGCCCAGCGTTCATTCACCGTCAACTTGTCGGCGTAGGACAACATATTGCCCTTACCGTTTGCGATCGTGTTATAAAGGTCACCCTCGGCGATATCACGAAGACGACCGTCGTGGTAAGTAGGCGTCGCTCCCATGCCATATTGCTTGGTGATGCCATTGCCATCTCCCAAAGCACCGTGACAAGGCGCGCAGTAAATTACGTAGCTGTCGCGACCCTGCCGCAGAAACTCGTGGTTCATTTCCACCCCGGCTGGAAAGCCTTGAGCGAATGAACCGTCAGAAGCACGACCATCCGCCATGTGATCATCTGTGATCAAGGCATGTCCGAGTGGTCCGAAATTAGCCGGCACCACCCCAGGAGGCAGCGGACGGTCGGCACGACCATCAGCAAAGAATTCGCTGCTGCCCTGATGCTTGTATTTGGGCTGATATTTCATCCCAGGAAATGCCCACTCTGGAAATACATCCATCGGAGGGCTGGTGAACTTAGTGCCGCGAAGTCCCAACAACGATAAGGTGAGAACCACAAGCAGCGCGGTGACGATGTAAACGTTACGCATGATCAGGCTTCCAGTTCCTTGATATTTTGACCGCCGGTCTTTTCCAGAAAAGCCTTGGTATTTTCGGAATTATATCGCGGATCGCGTGTTTCGATCACCACGAAAAACTTATCATCCATTCCTCGTGCGATATGTTCGTATTTGAGCATAGGATGGTAGTGGCTGGGCAGTCCATTGACTACGAACATGCCGATAATAGTGGCGAAAGCCGTGAAAAGGATCGTCAGTTCGTATGAGACAGGAAACGCGAACATCGGACTGAAGTAGGGTTTACCACCGACTAACAGCGGATAATCGATCGCACCGGTCCAGAAGATGAGAGACATGCCCGTGCAAAATCCGATGATACCACCGACGAGGGAAATACGTGGGACGATGGAACGTTTAAGACCCATCGCTCCATCAAGACCGTGAACCGGACAAGGAGTGATACAATCCCAGTTCTTGTAGCCGGCATCGCGCACCTGCTCCGCCGCATGGTAGAGATCCACAGCGTTATCAAACGTGGCGATTAAGCCGTAAGGTTGATCAGACATTTGCGTGATAGGTTAGTGGTGAGAAGGTCCGGCGTGAGGATCGGCACCAGGTGTGACCGATTTGATCTCCGCGATAGGCATCATCGGGAGGAACCGAATAAAGAGAAGGAACAGCACCGAGAAGACGCCAAACGTTCCGAAGAATGTGAAGATATCGACAATCGAAGGGCTGAAATAAGCCCAGCTCGATGGCAGAAAGTCGCGAGTCAACGAGGTGCAGATGATCACGAAACGTTCGAACCACATGCCCACGTTCACGAAGATCGAAAGGATCCACACCATCGAGGTGTTTTGGCGGACCTTCTTGAACCAGAAGAACTGCGGTGTGATCACGTTACAGGAAATCATGATCCAGTAGGCCCAGGCATAAGGACCAAAGGCACGATTGATGAACGCGAAGCCTTCATACGGATTGGCTCCATACCAGGCGATGAAGAACTCCATGCCGTAGGCGTAACCAACCATCGTGCCGGTCGCCAAAGTGATCTTACACATGCAGTCGATGTGATACTGCGTGATCAGATCTTCCAATTTGAAGATCGCACGTAGCGGCAACATCAGGGTGAGCACCATACCGAATCCGGAGAAAATAGCACCAGCCACGAAGTATGGAGGGAAAATCGTCGTGTGCCATCCGGGGATCAGAGATACCGCGAAGTCAAAAGACACGATCGTGTGCACCGACAACACCAGAGGCGTGGCGACACCGGCCAGAATCAAGTAGGCCATTTCGTAGTTACTCCAGTGGCGATTAGAACCGCGCCAGCCCATCGCAAAGAAACCATAGAGGCTCGAACGCAGCCGATTCCCAGCGTTAAAGAAGCGATCACGAAGAACCGCCAAATCAGGGATCATGCCGACATACCAGAACAAGACAGAAACGGTGCCGTAAGTGGAAACAGCAAACACATCCCATTCCAGGGGTGAACGAAAGTTCTGCCACATCTGGTTAGAGTTCGGGATCGGAAAGAGAAACCACGCATACCAGACACGACCCACGTGAAAGACGGGGAAAATACCCGCACAAACCACCGCAAAAATCGTCATGGCCTCTGCCGCGCGATTAATCGATGTGCGCCATTTTTGTCTGAGTAGACACAAGATCGCAGAGATCAGAGTTCCGGCGTGACCAATACCAATCCAGAACACGAAGTTCACGATCGGCCAGCCCCAAGCTACCGGATTACGGTGCCCCCAGACGCCAACACCCGTTGCGACCAAGTAAACAATGCCGACTACGGTGAACGAAGCGATAAAGCAGGCTAAGCTGAAGCACCACCACCACCATGCGGGAGTTTTCCCCTCGATGATTCCGCAGATTTTTTCGGTGATCCACGAGAAGTCGCGGTTGTTTTCCACCAGTTTTGCACGGGGCAAAACGGCGGGGTTTACTTCAGAGAGAATCGCCGGGGTGGTTGTATCAGAACTCTGTGACATTAGTTATGCCCTCCTTGATGCGAGGCTTCTTTAGATTCGCCATGGGCGTCGGAGCTATTCCCTCCCCCATGATCATCACCATGCATGGATGGAGGATGATTCTTATTCGCGTTTTCGGTGCGGCTGAATGGCATTTGCTCGTAATCAGGCATGCTTGGGTTCGGGTTGCGCAGTTTACCGAGATAAGTCGTCCGAGGACGGATATTCAGATAACCAAGCAGAGCGTAATCTTGTTCGCGGGCCTTGGCCTTCGAAACTTCGCTCTCGGGATCGAGAATATTGCCGAAGTCGATTGAGCTGACAGGACACGCTTGCTGACAGGCGGTTTTGATCTGGCCATCAGGCACGACCACATCGCCGGGACGTCCTGCTTTGGACATCGCAACCTTGTGTTGAATCTTACCGTTTTCGATGCGTTGCACGCAATACGTGCACTTCTCCATCACCCCACGCATACGAACGGTGACTTCGGGATTCTGCACCATGGAGATGAGATCGGGCATACCTTTCGGACCGAGCGGGCCGAGATAAAAGCTATCGCGGTCACGTTGATTCCAATCGAAGTAATTGAAACGACGCACTTTGTAAGGGCAATTATTCGCACAATACCGAGTGCCAATACAGCGATTATAAGCCATCACATTGAGGCCTTCTTCGTCGTGGATAGTCGCGTTGACCGGACAAACGGTTTCGCAAGGCGCGAGCTCACACTGCATGCAACCGACGGGCTGCATGGAAACCTGTGGATCCTCGGGAATCTCACGATTCCCTGGGCCGCCAAACGCACCAGCATCAGCTTTGCCATCAGAATAGTAGCGATCCAAGCGAATCCACTGCATCTCACGGCCAAGCATGACCTGTTCTTTGCCAACGATTGGAATATTATTTTCCGACTGACAGGCAACAATACAGGCGTTGCAGCCGATGCACGTGTTAAGATCAATGGTCATACCCCACTGGTGAACGCCCTTATAATCAGGGCTTTCGTAGAGTGAATTACCACGAGGAGTCGTGCTGGCTTTTTCCGCCAACGACATCTTCTCCCCATCTTCGCCGTAAATTGGAGGGCTATGCGCTTCCAAGCTGATCGCATCGACGAAAGCGAGTCCATCACTGCCGGGAGCTTGGACTTCGTCGAGATTGGCTTCGCGAACCAACGCGCGACCTTCCATCGACCAATGCTCCTGAGTGCTGGCAAGAGCGACACGTTCACCGGTCAATTTGAGACTGGCACCTGCGGCGTAACCTAAAGTGTCTGTGGTGCGGAGACTGTAAGCATTGAATCCTGAACCTTCGCCAACTCGGCCCGTAACTGTGCGACCATAGCCCACTGGGAGCACAATGGTGTAATTCGCGAGTCCAGGCTGAATGTGAACTGGACCAGTAATCATGCGTCCGTTGACAGTTACTTCAGCGACGGGAGCCATCTCTTTGCCCTGCTTGTAATCGGCCAATTCTACGCGAGCCACTTGTAGTTTAGAACCCTGAGGGGTGATCCCGAGCTCTTTTGCATAACGTGGGCTTACCAAAATCGCGTTTTCCCAAGTGATTTTGGAAATTGGATCCGGGCATTCTTGTAACCAACCGTTATTATTGAAACGGCCGTCATCCATCTTGTTGTCAGTGGCGAAACGGACCTCGAGGCTCTCACCTGAAAGATGAGGAAACTCGCCAGAAACTTCGGTCAATACTGATGCATTGGCGGCGTTAAATTTCACTTTAGCTACTGGATAAGCGGAATCTGCCAGCAATCCATCATGCAAAAATTGGCGCATCGCTTTGGCCGTATCGCCGTCGGTCAACTTCGCGAGAGTCGCGAGAACAAGCGTGTAAGGATCCGTATCGTTCTCACCTAGGATACGAGCCAAGACTTCTAATTCAGTTAGTCCGTCGAAAAGCGGAAGAATCATCGGCTGCACAGGCACTACAGTGCCATCACCGGTGCGAGCATCGCCCCAAGACTCGAGGTAGTGAGTCGCGGCAATGTGAACATTGGAGGCAACTGTGGTTTCATTCACGTAGTAGCTATAATGAACGACACTATCAACAGACTTCTGCAAAGTCTCCCACTCGAGATCAGCCGGTGCGTTGTAAACAGGATTACCACCCAAAATGACGAGTGTATCGACTGCCCCACCTTCAATCGATGCGGCCAAGTCTTTGATGCTGCTGGCAGTTGATGCAGCAATCTCCACGAAATCGATGGTCGAGCCAACGTTCCCGAGGAATTCGTTGATCGCGTAAACAATCGCGTGCACGGCGGCAGGTAGATGAGCACCAGCAACGACCACACACTCACCTTGATGATGCCGCAGATCATCAGCACAGGCTTGGAGCCATTCTTCCTGATGAGGAAATTCGAGGCCCGCAGCGAGATTACCCAAATCGGTATTACCCGTGACCTTGCTGGCTAACGCTGCCGCAAAGGCATGCATATGGCTGCTCGCGAGGCGTAAACGGTGATCCGCCATCGAACCAGTAAGTGTAAATGCACTCTCCACCGAGTAGAGGCGGTTCATCGCATCGTCACGCTCGACAACTTTACGCCCCTTGGCAAAAGAACGTGCGTAAGCGAGACTACCGCTTTCTGCTCTCAGGAAATCAGCATCGATCGAAACGATGCGCTTTGCCTTAGAGAAGTGATAAAGAGGTTTTACGTTGCGGCCATAGACGGCAGCAGCGGCAGAAACAGGAGCCTCGTCTTGGATCGGCTCATATTCAGCCCAAATCGCAGACGGGAATTGTCTATGAAGCTTGGCGACCAATCGTGCCCGAGTCGGCGAGCTTGATTCATCAGCCAAAAATGCCAATCCAGCGCCGTTTTTCGCCGCGTGATCCGAGCCGATCTTCTCAAGAAGATCGTTCAAGGCTTCGCTACTCAGTTGAGAACCATCAAAAGTGTGAATTTCTGAGCGATCGGGATCATAAAGATCCAATACGGATGCCTGCGCATGAAGCGAGCTCGCGCCGCCGTGAGGAGCATACTTAGGATTGCCCTCCATCTTGGTCGGACGTCCCTGATGAGTCTCAGCTAAGAGAGGAATCGCGGTTTTGCGCACTGGCATGGCCGTGGCAAAATAGAGAGGAAGACCGGGAATCACTCCTTCGACTGATTTTCCGAAGGGCAAAATATTGATTTCCGGTCGACGGCAACCGGCCAATCCAACGCCACCGAGGGCGAAAGAAGCAGCCATGATCTTCATGAACTGCCGGCGATCGACACCGTTCATGTTGTCTGCCCCTTCAGGGAATTCGCGTTCTAGCTGCGCCTTAAAGCCGGGCGTAGCAGCCAGCTCGTCAAGACTGCGCCAATACTTGGGGCCGTTCTTGATCTCGGTTTCAGACGGTGCGGGATGGTGAAATTTGCGTTTCATCGGTGACAGCCTGAGCAGCTTTGCGGTGGCTTGATATTCCAGTCGTGAACAAACTTGGCACCGTCTTCCAACTGGCCTTGTTCGCCTTGAGGGTGCTCCCACGAAAGATCGGTCACCTTATCGAGCGGACGAACCGCCTTCTCTGGATTACGATGACAATCGAGACAGAATCCCATGCTAAGTGATTTGGTGTGCACCACGGTATCCATCTCATCGACGCGACCATGGCACTCAACACAGCTAACTCCACGGGTTACGTGGGCTGCGTGATTAAAGTAAGCGTAATCTGGCACTTGGTGAATCTTCACCCAAGGCACCGGTTTCCCTGTTTCGTAACTCTCGCGCACGACGGCCAGCAGAGGGCTGTCCACCTTGATCTGGTTGTGACAGTTCATACAGGTCTGCGCGGCGGGAACCGTTGAAACCGGCCCCTTGTCCACTCCCACGTGGCAATAACGGCAATCCAGACCCAGCTGCCCAGCGTGAATCGCATGACTAAACGGCACGGGTTGCACGGGAGCATATCCTACGCGGGTGTATTTTGGCGTCATGTAATACGTGACGGCCGCGGTGGCGATACCACCGACCACAAATAGGAAAATCACTATTTGCAGCGGAAGCTTATTCGCTGACTTGGGAAAAATATTCGACATGGATCAGAGTTCTTCGAAAGCCCGGTTAAGCCGACAGCTCGTGACGGTGGTCCGCACGTAATTCAGATTGAAGAGTTGGAGTTGCGCACAATAAAACGCCTTGAAAGGAGCGATTCTCGACCAAAGCGGACGTGAGTCCAGCAACGGCAAAAAGGCCGTTGGAGTGGGTGTGAATATATTTTCGCAATGGGTCGTGGCTCACAGATCGTTGGTGTTCGGCAAAATCAGCTCGTCAGCGAACCCGTCGCTAATTCCAAAGTAAACCAAAAATTCGCTACTAGATTTGAAATATTGAAATCATTAGTGAGAGCGCGCCTTAGATCAGTCTCAGCTTATCCCCAATTTGACTCTAACTAAGGTCTTTTATGCCCAGATTTTTGGGACTCCAAACCAGATCCAATACGGATTATTTGTCGTAGAAGTTCCGAAGACCTCGATGCAAGGCATGGAGTTTCCCAATTTATCCGCCACTAAGAAGTATTCTTCGCGATACTCAACCCACTCAGATGGCAAGTTCAGACAAATTGACCGTCACTCATTGGTTTAACCTGATCGCAACGCTCAGCGATATCAGGATTATGCGTCACCAAAATCACCGCCTGATTATTATCCTTGGCCAGACGAGTGAGCAGATCGAAAACCATGTTCGAATTCTTCACGTCGAGATTACCGGTCGGTTCATCCGCGAGAATGATACTCGGCTGATTAGCCAAAGCTCGAGCGACGGCCACGCGTTGCTGCTCACCACCCGAAAGTTGCGTGCCAAGACGGTGCGCTTTTTCACCTAATCCCACTTCGTTCAGTAATTCCAAAGCTCGCGCCTCCATCTCCGGTTGCGTCAGCTTTCCCAATTTGCGCATGGGCATCATCACATTTTCCAACGCGGAAAACTCCTGCATCAGGAAATGGAACTGGAAAACGAATCCGATGTGCTCACCTCGGGCCGAAGTGCGATCTGCATCACTACTTTGCGACATAGCCACTCCATCAATTGTGATGTCTCCGTCGTCCTGACGATCGAGTAGTCCGAGCAGATAGAGCAGCGTGCTCTTACCACAACCCGATGGTCCAACGATCGCGTAAACCTGCCCACGCTCTGCCTCGAACGTCACGCCCTTGAGCACATGCACACGCCCTTCCCCTTCACCGAGATAACGGTGAATATTGGAACAACTCAGTGCGATGGAATCGGATTTACTCATCAAAAATCTTATTGAGCCGTGCCTCGAATTACATCGCCCGGCTCAAGCCGCGCCGCACGTCGCGCCGGCACCAAACTAGCCAGCATGACCATCACCACCGCAGTCGAAGTCGCCGCGGCATAATGCCAAATATTCCACGAGACCACAAAGGTCTCGGTTTTGAAAATACCCGTGATGGTCAGCGGTATATTATCCACGATGTAAGTCACCGTAGCGCCAAAGAGCATCCCAAGCGCACTACCGATGAAGAGCACGATTACCGCCTGCCAAAGGAAGATCTGCGTGATATCCTCACGCGTGTAACCCATCGACCTCAGAATCGCGATCTCCTTAGTTTTTTCCATCACCATCATCGCCAGCGTATTGAACATCGCCAAACCCGCGATCAGAGTGAACACCGATACCGTAATCGCAGAAGAAAGCCCCAGTGCAGCAAAAGCCTGCAACCACGATTTCTCACGATCTTGCCAAGCCTTCGCACTATGTTGCGTCACCTCGCTCATGCGATAGGCATCCTCCTGAGCTCGATCCTTATCGATTAAATTGACCTGTAAAAACGAAGCGCCGGTAGTTTTCTTTAGCAAAGAACGCGCCTCACCCATATTCAAATACAGCCTCACCTTATCAATGTCGCTCACGCCTGTCTCATAGATAGCAGAAACTCGATACCTGCGCTGCTCACCACTCGCTTCCAAGATAAAGGAATCTCCCACATCGAGCTGCATCCTTCGGGACATTTCCATCCCGAGCAACGCGCCGGAAGGTGTGCTGCTAAAGGTGCTGAGATCACCACGAACAATCTGATTGCCGAGTTCAGATACCCGCATGTGGTCTTCGATATTGACCCCGTAAACCTTCACTGACTCGTTTTTGAAGGAGCTTTTGATTACCACCGAACCGTAGACCACTTCCGAAACTGCCATCACGTTGGGAAATTGCTTCAGCGCGTCGATGACCAGCTTCGGCTCTTCGATGCCTTCGATATATTTATAGCCTTCGGATTGCTTGATCTCAAAGCCCGATCCGTAGCCGCCAACCTCCATGCTACGCATCGTATCCTGCATCTTATCCTCGATCCGCACCGCACCATTCGTGCCGAGAATCGTGCGGATAAAAAACTTTTCAAAACCACTGGTGGTGGCCTGTGTCACGATAAACAAACCTACGCCGAGAACGATACAGGATAGGCTCATCAACATGGCCCGCTTTTTCGCGGTCAGAAAGCGGTAGGCAATACGTAAATTAGGCGACATCAGAACAGCTTTTGCAGCAGCAGTATCAACGGCACTTCCTTATTTAGATTCCCCTTGGTCAGCCATCACCACACGCACGCTGTCGCCGTCGCGGAATCGATCCAATTGATCCACGATCACTTGCTCACCCGCGGACAATCCTTTCAGCACCTCAACTGCGGTCATCGTCACGTAACCTGTTTGCACCTCTCGCAAATACACCTGACCATCTGTGACTACATAAACGTAGTTACCAAAAAGCGCGCGACGCGGTATGTTCGTATCTGACTCACGTTGACCAACTACTACCGTAAGTTCACCGGTGATTCCCGGCACGAGTTTCTCGGGTTCAATATCCACCTCCAAATGCACGATGTAGCGCTGTGTCGTGGGATCCGCAGTAGGTAGAATCTTTACCAAAGTGGCATCGTAGAGCCATGCACCATAAGGGAGAAATCGCACGGAAGCCGATTGCCCCACTTTGAGATCGGCAAAATTTTCCTCGCTGATCTTAGCCTCGACCGTGCGGCTTGTGGATATGAGCGTGGCAATTGATGAATTACTCCCGATCAAGTCACCAGGTCGGGCATAAACCATGGAGACGACCCCATCAAAAGGGGCGACGATAGTCATTTTCTCCAGCTGCCGATTCTTCACACGTAGCGTGTTCTCAAACCCCTCAAGCAACTGCGCGTTATTCACTTTTTCAAGTTCGTAGCTCTGCTCAATCTGCTGCACTCCACGCCGCTTCTTGATCAACTCTGATTCAGGCATATTGCCTGATCTGTAGAGTTGCTCGAAATTAACGATATCATCGCGTGCATTGGCGAGCTCGAGCGCGATCGAAGACCCCACCGCAATACGCTTCTTAGCCGTCTCATATTCGCTGGTGATCTTCTCAATCTCTAATTCCAGATCGCCGGTATCGAGTTGGCAAAGAATCTCACCCGCCATGACCGCATTGCCCGGATCCAACTCGCTTTTGACCACGCGACCTCCTACTTCGCTTTTCAGCTCCATCTGAAATTCGGCATGCACCGTCACACTGCCCGGCACGGCCTTGACCGCTCGCCCACTTGAGACTTCAACCACTAATGCTGTCGGACGTGAGAGATAGAAAAATCCCACCGCAGCCAATACGACCACCGTCACGACGACGCCAATTTTTTTCCCTAAACTCATAGGTAATACTTAATTCTGATCTATTTGTCTTACCAGCGGATCTGCCGCAATCAGAGATACGAACTCAGACACACGCATTAAGTAAATGTATCGCGAAGAATTCGTAGAGCTTTTCGTGCCATTATAACCAGCCTGAGCCGCATTGATTTCAGCTTCCGAGGACTGCCCACGTTTCAATTCGTCTCTGGTGTAATTTAGAAAATTTTCGGCATTGTTCAATAGCCGCTCGCTAATCGCCAGTTGACGTTGAGCCAGATCAACCGCTTTAGCGGCTTTTCGCGCATCCTGAGCCAATGTCTCTGTAAGCTGTTTGTAGGAGTGCTCCGCCATTCTTTTGCGAGCAAGTGCACTGGCTACGGCACCACGAGTTGCGAACCCGTCAAATATATTCCAGCTCACCTGCAAGCCTACATATTGAGATTCCACTCCATATTTCTGAGCGATATTAGATGTGTAGCTCTGCTCATCTTGAGAAATTCCTGCCACAAAACTGAGCTTGGGGCGCTGTTGGGTGCGCTGATTTTTATAAGTCAGGTCGCTAATCATAACGTTCTTGAGGGCGATCCTCAAGGCCGCCGTCTCCGGCTTTTCCTGAGAAAGAAAGCCCGCAAGCAATGCATCAACTTTATCTTTGGATTCGATCAGCGCTGGAATTTCACTAGGAATTGCATAATCAGACGAAGCGGGTTGCCCAGTCAGTTTCGAAAAACTTTGCTTAGCTAGTGCATAGGTCCAAACAGCCGTCTCGTTGGCTAAACGAGCTTGATCAGCGGCAATCCGAGTCTGAAAAATTGCTCCCTCAGAGATTACTTTTTTCTCTAAGCGATCTTCAGCAGAGGCGAGAGCTTCATCAGCCAGTTTTAAGCTATAGGCCGCATTAGTAACCCCAATTTTATTCATGATCAACGACAGGTAGCTCGCTCTGATCTGATTAGCCAAGAGACGGTATGCTTCACTGTAATTCTCGTCCGCTATCTCTCTTCGGATCTCACCAATCTTGGCATTGTTAACGTGTTCCCCCCAATGAAACAGGGGCTGAGTGAGGGTAATGCTGTAGTTAGTTCTGTCGCTTTTAAGACGTTCAGCAATATCTTCTCTTTGATCGCTGGTCTGGGAATACCGGTAAAAGCCGCTTAAAGAAGGATACATACCTGCCTTGGCCTGCGTCAAATCACCGTCGGCCGCTAACAACTCTAGATTGCGAGAAACCATCTGAGGTGATTGTTGGACCGCTTGCTCCAAAATTGGACGCAAAGCGGGAAACACGTCTTCCGGTAATTGCGGACCTTGCTGCGCAAAGCTGATCACAGGCAATAACCCCAGCACCACTGCCAACGACAGAACATATTTACTAAAAATTGTTTTCATAAAATTGTTAGCTAGAGACCCTTCCATTGGCTCGGTTATTGCAACAGTTAATTAAGATGCCTTCCATGGTTGGTAATTCCATCCACTTTCGTTTTTGGAAATAACCTTTACTTGAATTAAGTCGCCCGCCTTAACCGCGTTCCCACCATGCTCAGAAGATTACTTCCATATTGCCATGATCTTTGGAGTCATCGCGACCTGCTCCGCCAGTTCGCAGTGCGCACTGTGCAGATTCGCCACAAGGGCAGTCATTTAGGCCTGCTTTGGTCATTCTTTAACCCCCTGCTAATGCTGGGCCTCTACGTATTTGTGTTTGGCTTTATCTTTGGGGGTAGATTCGGGATCATTGAGAACGAGACCGGAGTCGACTATGCGATCGGCATATTTTTCGGACTGACTCTCTTCGGCTTCATCGGTGAGGTCATGGCCGTCGCCCCCACCATCATCATCGCGAATCCCAATTTTGTGAAAAAGGTGGTTTTCCCAATGGAAATTCTACCGGCGGCCCATGTTGCGGCCGCAGGGTTTCATCTGCTGATCAGCTTGGGGTTGGCTCTGATTTTTTTGGTCGTTTTTGGACGGACCATTCATCCCGAGTTGATCTGGCTACCGGTCATTATTTTTCCCCTCATCCTGCTCGCATTAGGAGTGACGTGGATCTTCGCCGCCTTAGGCGTCTTTTTCCGTGATATCGGACAACTTATGCAATTTCTGACCCTGTCGCTGATGTATTCGAGTGCGGTTTTCTTTTCGGCGACAAAGATCCCTGCCTCGATGTGGGTTTTCTTGAAATTCAATCCTCTCTTGTTGGCGATTGAGTTGGCTCGAAATACGGCCTTGTGGGCCCAACCGATGAATTACCACCATCTGGGCTACCTCTATCTTTTTTCAATCGTCACCTGCCATGTGGGTTACGTGATGTTTCGCAAAATGAAACCTGCCTTTTCCGATGTGCTCTAAACCCATCGCAGATTCCATCGCCATTTCGGCGCGGAACTTGACCAAATCCTACCGTATCTGGCGGGACCCATCGGATCGGATTATGAGTCCGATATGGGCAAGCCTTGCTAAAGGAATGCCTGGCTCACTCGCTTCAGCATTCCAACTCAAATCAACCGCTGGGTATCATGATTTCTTCGCACTATCTGATATAACTTTTGACGTGAAGCGCGGCGAGGCCGTGGGTATTATTGGCCGAAACGGGGCAGGTAAAAGCACACTACTCCAAATCATTGCCGGAACCTTGCAGGCATCGTCGGGCAGCATTTCCATCAAAGGCCGAGTCGCCGCACTCCTCGAACTCGGCGCGGGCTTTAATCCTGAGTTTACGGGACGCGAAAACATCTTCTTGACCGGCGCGATCATCGGCATGCCAAAAGAAGAGATGCAAAAGCGATTCGCTGACATTGCTGCCTTCGCCGACATAGGTGAGTTCATCGAGCAACCCACCAAAACTTACTCCAGCGGCATGCTGGTCCGACTGGCTTTCGCTGTCCAAACCGCGATTAAACCTGACATTCTCATCATCGACGAAGCTTTGAGTGTCGGTGATTTCTTTTTCCAGCAAAAATGTTTCCGACGCATCGCTGAATTAAGAGCCCGGGGCACAACCATATTATTTGTATCTCATGACATGGCCAGCGTGCGTGATCTGTGCAGCCGGGCATTATATCTGAGAAAAGGTCAGTCCGTGTTTTTTGGTGATTCGCAACAGGCCATTTCCAGATATTTCAGGGAGGTCGACTCCGTTAAACAAGACAAGGATTTCGTGGCTCCTCCCACGAAGGCGGCGCTTAAACCCACTCGTCATGCCGGAGGTCCCTCACAGCCGATGTGGCGAAACGATCCTGCAGATACTTCCGAAGGCTCCCCCGCTGAGCTGGTCGCGGTGGAAGTGCTCGATCTGGATGAAAACCCCGCCCTGAAGCACCGGATGGGATCCACTTGCATTATCCGTGGATACTTCCGGGCAAAAAACGAAGCGAGCATCCATGTGGCGTTGGAATTAAAAAATCGGCACGATCAACTCGTTTCCAGTCTCAGCAGTCGGATTCAAGGTTTATCCCCGGTAGCGATTCAGGACGGGCAACTCTGGTGTTTCGAAACTCGCATACACCTCAAACTCGAAGCGGGATTATATTCTTTTCAACTGGGGCTGGGCCGACCGCATGACCAACCCAATCTAGGAGGCCGTTTCGCAAGCACGCCATGGCTCGGGCCCATTACGATTAACTGGGATTACAATACGGAAACCGCACCATTTCTGGGTATGTTTCATCTCCCTGCAGAAATTAATGTGGAGGAAATCCAATGACTATCTCTCCTGATCCTTTCGTTCAATTTGACCTGCTAAAACCCGCAGATACTTCGGCGACTCCACTGCCATCAAGCCCTCCGGGGCCATTTTGGCTGGTGACCCCGTTCGCAACATCAGCAGATTATGCAGACGGCCTGGAAGACCTGATCACTGATTACAACCAACAAGAACCAAACCAGCTTGCCGCGTGGGCGCAAAGGCACCCTCTCACCAAAGAACAACGATTCATTCTCGAATACAACACGTCCCCGGATCGGGCCAACGTCTTGCGATCCCTCCCCTTGGTTTCCACGGATCGTGTACTTGAAGTGGGTAGCGGGTGCGGTCCTGTCAGTCAGTATCTGTGGAGCCGTGCGCAAACCCTTTCCATCGAAGCTTCGGTCTCACGAGCTCAAGCTGCCGCCTCGCTGTTGCGAAAGCATGTTAATCCATATCATTCCGCATTGCTCAGCACTGATTTTTATTTGCTGGATGGGAGCCCCAATTTTGATTGGGTGATTTTCAATGGAGTGCTGGAATATGCTGCGATTTACGCTGGTTCCCAGGAGGCCTCGCCCTATGTGACGATGCTTAAAAAAGCCTTCCGGTTACTGAAACCCGGCGGCCGCTGCGTTGTGACCATTGAAAACAGGCTAGGTCTAAAATATTTTGCTGGCGCTCCCGAGGATCATTTCGGGCAAACATCTGTGGGACTTGAAGGATACCGAACCCTTGATAAAAAGCGTCCGGCAATTCGCACCTTTTCTCGACCGCAAATCACCCGGCTGTTCAATGAAGCGGGTTACCCGGATACGCATTTTCAATATCCATTCCCAGATTACAAATTCACAAAGGTCATCGTTCCTGATGATCGTCCCAACTGGCGGTTTGCAGCGGATAGGCTCATCGACAACTCCCCCGCATGGCGCAGCCCACGCGACCATCATTTCGACGAACCTTCGGTATTCCGCTCACTTGCTGATGAGGGCACCGCGGGAGATTTCGCAAATTCTTTCCTGATCGTTTCCCCCAAACCGGGTGCCCGTGACGCCAAAATGGCAACCGATCAAATTCACTATTTCCCTCTGAGACGGAAACCTTCACAGACAATCGGTGCCGTATTTTTTCCTGAGCAAGGATTGGTGCAGCGCAAGTTTCTTTCGGGGAAGAAATTTGAGCCTGAAACGCTGCTCCCTGCCCACGCCCCCGGAAACCCGAAAGCTGAATTCATCGCGCCGATCATCACAGCCGACTGCGAATCAACGACCCAGGAAATTTCATCATGCCCCACCCTCTGGGAATCATTGCGTCATTCCATTGGTGCCGCCACCAACTCAGCTGCTGAATACGAAAAACTCCTTGGCCAGACTCTGCGTCATAACTACGGCCTGTATCAGGACTGTCTCCCATTTGCCAGCCAAGGAAGCTGGGAGCGTTTTGTGGAAAAGCTGAAGAGCCAATTTTCGCTCAACGGTTTACTTACATATGCCGCCGGAGTTTTAAGCTTTGTCGAGAAGCAGGAGTCATTTGCCATGGCTTCGCTAAACAAGATTCAAACGAAGCCGTGGTGCCTGTGGTCACCGGATTGGATCATGGAAAATCTAATTCCTTCTCCCGATGGCACGAAAGTCCGTCTGTTCGACGTTGAGTACGTCGCCGCGGACTCTTGTCTACCTACACCTGTACTCGCCTATCGTCAGTTGCGCATGCTGCAGACACATATCTCTCATCCTTCACTCGCAACGCACTGGCCCTGGGCATCCCACCAACTGCAGCTCCGGGACATTTCGGTCGACCTGCCGGCCCCTGCCGCCAATTGGGCCGCTGAAACCTTATGGGAATCAATGGCACCGGAGGAAGCCAGCCGATGTGCTTGGTTCTGGACCAAGATCGCCGAGATCGTGGAATGTGCGATGATTAGCACTGTCGTGACTCCATTCACACGAGTTTACGAAACCATCCCGTGGCTCCAGAGATTGTCGGCCGAATTGGATCCACTGCCCCCACAAATATTATCGGATGAAACCATCCAAAATATCGTTCTTGGCCTCAATGACACCTCCGAGGCCGCCCCTGCAGATCAATCGGATGAATTAATCAGCAAAGAGCAAAAAATCCTCGAACTGATAGAAGATGCCACCACACACCGAACAGAACTGAAAAGGGAAATAACCCAGCTTCACGCCACCGCCGCCGAGCGGTTGACCTTGATTCAGAAACTCGACACCGCCTTGAGGCAAACGAAACGCTCCCTGACCGAGTTCACTCAGGACCCTATAAAGGGCAGCCCTGACCTCCCCGCTCTCGCCGATGAGGTTATCGACCTGCGATGTCAATTGGATGTAACCCGCCGTCAGTTGCAGCATAAGCACAACCGTCTGAGCAAATTGGAACACGCGGAGAAGCTCAGGTCACGCAAGGCCGCCACTTCTTTCGCGCAACGGATGCTAAATAATTGGCAAGGCCGTTTAGCCGATGTCACACCATTCCCTTTGGGTAAACTCCAGCAATATCATCCCCGAACGCAACAGCTGGAGAAATTTCCCCGAAAAGCAAGCCCTTCGACATGGCCTCGAATCTGCCTTGCGACTCCTTCTTATCAACAAGGGCAATTCCTTGAGCGGACCATGCTGAGCGTGCTCGACCAGAATTATCCCAATCTAGCCTATGGAGTGCAGGATGGTGGGTCCACTGACGAAAGCACTACGATAATCAACCGCCATATTTCACGGTTATCACATGCCGAAAGCGCGCCTGACAAAGGTCAGTCGGACGCGATACGTCGCGGCTTCGCCCAACTTCACCCGACCTCCGATGACATCATGGGATGGTTAAACTCCGACGACATACTGATGCCGGGCACTCTCCATTTCGTCGGCAACTATTTTGCCCGCCATCCAGAAGTAGATGTAATCTACGGCCATCGCGTAATCATCGATGAACAGGATCGCGAAATCGGGCGCTGGTTTCTCCCCAGATACCATTCGGACACGCTCAAATGGTTCGACCTCGTGCCACAGGAAACGATGTTCTGGCGGGCGCGTCATTATCAGGAAATCGGTGGGCTCGACGATTCGTTTCAGTTCGCACTCGATTGGGATCTCCTCCTCCGTTTCGAGGAAGCCGGTTGCAACATCCGCCGTCTACCCTACTTCCTCGGATGTTTCCGGTCACACGGTGAACAAAAAACCAGCGCTAAAATCCAATCGGTAGGCGAAAATGAAATGACACAGCTGCGCCGCCGCACACATGAGCGCCAAGTTCCTCCGAAGGAGATACTCAAACACCTTAACGACGAAATCAACCGCAGTGCCATGATTGAGTGGCTGCATCGACATGGGATGCGTTACTAAACCATGCTGCCATTACTACTAACCTTGGTGCTGTTCGGGCATTTTACGCTCACTGGACAGGTACTTCAGATTCTACTTGGTCTGAGGTGTGGCCGCACACGCAGCTGGTTACTCGCACCTACATTCGGCATGGCGGCACTGAGTCTTTTAGGCATGCTCCTGAATCAGGCTGGTCTGCCCTTTGACTCCTTTGCGCACTGGTTATTCGCCGCCACAAGTGTGATAGGAATCGGAATACTCATATGGAAGAGAATCTGCGCCCCAATAGGTCTAGGCAAGACAGTCACTATTCTTCTCGCAGTCTTACTCCTAAGTGGCTGGCCCCTGCTGATCTACGGCTGGACTTGGGTAGGCTATGGCAACGACGACATGACCAATTACTGTCTGGGGGCTGAACGGTTTCTCCACCACGGATTCTATGATGTCCCCCAGCCGGTCGATCTGGATGGTAAGGATTATCCTCAACTTTATTGGATGTTTTATGTCGCAGGACTGATGCGTTTCGGCAGCGAGCATATGTTGGCCTACGTGGCAGGTATCTTTGATCTGAAGCCCATCGCCATCTTCATGCCTACCCTCTTGGCATTTTGCTTAACCCAGTTGACCGCCATCATTGCACTGGCTAGCGCAACGATTGCCGGGCGTCTCATTGGTTTGATTACGGCCGTCACCCTCGGAGTCGCACCGCTGTGGCATGTAGGAATTATGTATCAGCTCATTGCCCAAGTTGCCGGCTTGGGCTTGCTAGCCGCCATTTTAGTTCTGATCGCGCGCACCCGCTTTCCTTCTTCGCGTGGAGGACGGGTGCGACTCGCTGGAGCGAGTGCTATCTTGATTGCCGCATTGTGCATCTATTATCCCGAGGTCCTTCCATTTTTGGTTCTAGGTTGGATACTATACATGATCGTGCAGATGAGGTCGCGGCGACGAGGCTTCCCCGGCATGTTACCCACAGCTGCTGCCGCACTAGTCATTGTTTTCCTGCTACTTCGGCATAATGCCCTCAGCACCAGCCTGACACTGCTAGGTCAGGCGGCCGATGGATTGAACGCTCAATCCTCGGCGTCCACGATAGCTCGCATCTCTCTTTTTCCTTATTTCCTGATGCCGTCAGGTCCGGCGTTTTTCTTTGGTTTCGATGTTTTTGTCACCCGCTACGCGGAACCTTGGACATCATTCGCGCTGGTTGGCGGATTAGCCGCTGCAGTAAGCACACTCGCACTTATGCTGTCCTGGCGCCGTAACTTCACCGTGCCAGCTGCCTTGCTAGTATCCATGGCACCAATCGGGGCATTGCTTTTTTATACCAGCAATGGCTTCGGATTGTTCAAGCTAGCCATGTTCGCCCTGCCTTTTCTCATATTGGAACTCACGCGAAAGGCCGTAGCTTGTCGACACCGACGAACCCTTCTCGTGTTATACGTCCTCTTGCTGGCAGTGTGGATTACGGGGACTTGGCGTTACACTTACTCGTTCACCCATCTTGAAAGGAGTGTCGAAGGTGAACTACTGAATGCTTCCCAGTCACGCGGTGTCCTACCCGACAGGCCAGCTTGGTCAGATACCGCGAGCGCACCAATCAACAAGCTATTGATGCTTGAGGGACAAGATGCACAGCCAGTATTTCTGAGCCAATTAGTTATCGCGAACATTATGGGACGTACCTCAAAGCCGTATCCATCTTGGGTTTGGCGCATGACTCCTGGAGACGCGACGGCCGACACAGTCACGGCTGTGGGACAGTATATCCTAACCGAAGTCTACAGTAAGAACCAAGTGCTAGGACTGCATTTTTGGGCCCCTCGCACAGCAGATCGCTCACCTCATGCGGAAGATCTTCTCATCACTTCGCAAGCCGAGCTTCGGGCCTTCAACAAGCTTGGGGACAGACCATTCCTCGCCTCCAACGGATTATTCACTTACGCGCAGCTACTCGATCTGAGAAACCATCTAGTATTCGTCCAATCCCAAGAAGGCCAACACTACTACTTGGGAGCCGCCGGACATATTGCTGTCTATAGGTCGCAAGCGGACGTATTTAAACCAGAAGAGCAATTTTTCGCTATCGGACGACATCTGCTCATGCGTGTCCTCAATCCCACGAAAAAAATCCGGCTGCGCCTATCCATGTCGACCACGGTTCTCGGACAAGGCCGGACTCAGCTACCAGAAGATGCCCTGGTTCGTTTCGGAGTAGATGATGCTGCCAGACTCGGTTTCGTCGGATCCGGCAGCGCCAATGTGTATTCCCCTCCGGTGGAACCAACATGGATCAACGGAGCCGCCTACATTGCAATCGATCTCGGTCGGCCTCCTATCCCCTTAGGCCTGCCTGCACGTAATCTACAAGGAATCTACAATCAGAATCTATCTCTGGATACACGACTTGCATTGGGGTATTGCCGAGACATATCTGCCATCGACGAGGATGCCTATCAGTCGCGCAAACTCCCGCAGGAGATTTCACGCTTTCCAAACGATCTGCTCACGCTAAATAACCTCGAATATTCTGGCATCTATGAGGATGGATGGGGGTCGCACCACACTTTCGTCGTGCTTGGGCCAGTCAATCCTGGAGATAAGATCACTGTTCAGGCGCTACTGCCTCAAATACCTGGCCAGTCTCCTGCCACTAACAGGGTCGAGTTGCTTGCGAATGGACACAGCCTATTAACTAAGGACCTTACAGCCGGCACAGTAAACTTGGAAGCACTACTCCCGACAGCCGCACAGCAAGTTAAGATTGAACTGCGATTTGACTGCACCCAGTCTTTACCAGCTCCGGATAATCGGCCAGTAACCGTGCTGCTGAAAGCCATCAAGATCACTCCCGCTTCATGAATCCTGTCCTCTTATCTGTTATCGTCCCAGTTTTTCGGGAAGAAAAGAATATCCCAGAGTTTCTACGCCAGATCCGGCCGGTGCTAAGCGCCAGTACTGAGAACTACGAAATTATTTTCGCTCTCGACCCTTCACCAGACCGGACAGAAGACGTCATCCTTGAGGCCCGCGCTAGCGACGAGCGAATCAAGCTACTGAAATTTTCACGACGGTTCGGCCAACCGATGGCCACAATGGCCGGCATGCAGTATTCAACTGGTGAAGCGGCTATCGTGATGGACGTGGATATGCAGGATCCACCTGAACTCGTGACGGATATGGTAGCCCAGTGGCGCGCGGGTTACGATGTGGTGCTGCCTCAGCGCCGCCAAAGAACGGGTGAGCCTTGGATCAAAAAGGTTGTATCCGCAGTCGGCTACAAGGTCATCAACAAGATTGCTGACGTGCAAATCCCCCCTAACATCGGCGATTTCCGATTAATGTCGCGCCGGGTGGTAAACGAACTGGTTAAACTCAAGGAATCTCACGGCTTTTTGCGTGGCATGGTCGCAGTAGTGGGGTTCAAGCAAATCATCATCCCCTTCGATCGGCCAACACGGCACACGGGAGAAACCAATTACAACCGCTTCTTCGGTTCGCTACGCATCGGCTTCAACGGTATATTCTGTTTCTCCACCTACGCACTCCAGCTTAGCACGATCATGGGCTTCATTATCGCCACCCTTTCCTTTCTCCTCATGGCCATATATCTTTTATACAAGTTCATGGGTTGGACAATTCTATGGGGCAACCCAACCTTGGTAATCATCATCTCATTCCTCGGTGGCATCCAGTTGATTAGCGTAGGTATCCTCGGCGAATATATCGGCCGGATTTATGAAGAAGTGCGCTCCCGCCCCAAGTTCATTGTGGAGCACAGCGCCGGTTTTGACCGTCCCGCCTGACACCGCCAGCCTCGTTTGAAGAGACCCGCATATGACTGTCATCCTTCGAACGTTGGAAATCCTCGCTCTGTTCGGGATACTGGGTCTGCCCGTGAATCTGCTGCTGCTGACGCGCATTGATCGCCCGCCCGGGCGGTGGCGGGTTTCCGCGCGGCTCCTGCTCGCACCGGTGACCGGCCTGGCCGTCTTCACTGTCTTCACCGGTTTCTTCTACGCCACCTCGCGACCAATAGTCACATCCATTCCCTGGTTCTGGTTGTTGCTCGGGGCCCTCTGGCTCACCGTGCTCCTGCTTTGGTGGCGCTCCGCGCCCCGGCGTTTCCCCTTCCGTCCCGGCTGGCGTTGCACCCTCTCGAGCGGACTCGTGGCCGTCGGTCTCGTAGTGGTGTTAGAGATCAACTTCCGCCCCTTCGTCCAAAATCCCGATCTTGTGTTCTGGCATTACGCTGGGAGCGACGGCTACATGTATATGCGCATGGCCGAAAACATCGCCAGTCACGGTACAGGCATCGTGCCTACTGTGGGGCCCTATGATGGAGTGTCGGGCTTTCTCACCGAGGATCTGCGCCATTTCCACGAGCGCTCGTTTACCGAAAAACCCGGCACGATGTCATCACTGGCCGGACTGGCCGGGCTCCTCGGTCTCTCCACTCACGAGGTTTTCTCCCCCTTGCTGATCACGGGGCTAGCCCTGTTCTATCTGGCGCTGGTCGTCTTCGGTCGGTCGCTGCTGCGGCTGCCGCTCTGGGCCAGTACGGGATTTGCCATCATGGGCACCTTGGCGATGCCGGTCTGGATGCTGAGTAGTCACACGTTTTTCGCCAATGTGTTGGCTCTACCGTTCTATCCGCTGATCATGCTCGCGGTGCGGCCAGTCACCACGTGGCGTTCGGCCATCTATGTGGGTCTGGTCCTCGCCGCTCAAACGCTGTTATTTCCGGACGGGGAACTCGCCCTAGTCGGCGTTCTCGCTGTCGTAACTCCCTTCCTTATGTGGACTGCGTGGCAGCGCCGCCGGTTGCTCCGGCTACTGGGTAATGGAGCTCTGACCGTGGTCACCACTTTGATATTGGTCGCACCGTTTGGCCGGGTGCTGTTCTCCACCACATTTGCGCGGCTGCTCGCCGTGCTCTCCCCCGCACCTAGCAACGCACTGCAGGGAAGTGACAGATCGCAACTTCACTTTCTGTCCAAAATCGATTATGTCTGGCCGGCTCTCAATCTGAATATGATCCCGCCGCAGCCACTACTAGCCGGGGAAAAGCCCTACGTTTGGGGTTTTGTCATACTGCTCGTTTTTTTTATCGGGGCGAACTTGCTGCGACGGCCTTGGCACCGGTTATTGCCCTATCTCCTCAGTTTCCTTCTGATCCTCGGGCTTGGCTTGCTGGGGATTTTTAAAAGTGACTACGAACTGTTCCGGGCTCTGGCGATCTTCGCCTTCGTGCCTCTGGCCGCCGTATGCGTGCTGCCGTGGGTGGTGGCCGGGCATGACCACACGTGGCGGGCCACAACCGGGCGGCTCGTTCTACTCGCCATGCTGGCTCCCTTGCTGGTGCATTTTGTCCAGAACGACCTGAAACATTACCAGTTCGCCTACGACAATCACTCCATTGATGCGCAATACACCTCCGACAGTCTAAAGGACCGGGCAGAAATTTCCCGCTTGGGCGAGTCCCACTCCATGGTGCTGTCCACCGAAACCCCCTCTTTTACCGCCATGGCCAATGCGATGGTGCTATTGAGCCCAGTGAGACTGGGGTTACCAAAATTCTATCAAAAATTCGTTTTCTTCACCGACGTCGGAAATCAGGAAGTGGTTTATGAATCTGACTTGGTCGTGCGGAATCTGCGCTATATCGACATCTTTGACCGGTCGGAATCAATACCTACCAAGCCTAAGCTATATGTCTCCGGTGACTTCGAGGTGATTGAGAACCATCTTGAACCATTCTTCGATAGCGACACTTTCCCCATGCTGAATGGCTTCCCGAAGGACTTCATGAAGAAACGCGGTCTGCCTCTTTCCCGCACCTTGTTTCAGAGGACTGAGATCAAGTTTTTCAGTCGGTCGACCCAGCCCATCATCATCGAGTTGCAGTTCGCCCCAGATGACCTGCCCGTTTACCTGCCCGCAGCTTTCGACCGTGATGCCGTGCAAGACATCAAAATCAACACCAACGGGCGTGCCATTCTGCCGCTTCAGCTGATTGGGCCCGGGCTGCACACGCTGACTCTCGGGCCTTTGCCGCAACCGGCCCAAGTCAGCTCATTTCAACTGTATGTCCCAACGGAACCGGGCCATCCATAGCGTTGCTGAAGGATGGCTGGTATGAGAGCAAGCACCTAAAGTCTGATCAGTTGATCCCGCTCCAAAATATGAATCCGCGGCCGTCGCGCATCTATTCCACTTTTAGTTTTGGGTTGGACGGTATTTCCTTCGGTGCCATCCGGTCACCGTCCTCTATTTCCCAGTCCCCGCTGGGCACCGTCGGTTACAAACCACCGTAGAGGTGAGTCCGGGCGCCTACGAAAATCTCGCAGAGAACGAGGCCACCGATGGTATCAAGGTAGAGATCGCACTTCTCACTCCCAGCCGCGGTCGCACAGTTATCTTCACCCGTGAGATTGATCCTTTCAATAACATAGCCGACCGCGGCACCCTGCCCGTGGATGTAACCTTTGAAATGCCCGCTGGCTCCGAGGTCGAACTCTTCATCGGCCCCGGGCATAATGGCCGTGATACCCGCGATTGGACCTCTCTCGGTGCCTTGACTATAGAATGACCTGCAATCCTCCCCCCCCCATGTCGGAAATTGGTTGCCGCTGAAATCAAGGTGAGAGCTTACGATCCCCTCATTAAGACACCGGATGCTGATCTTGATCTGATCGCCACGCCACAGGAAGCGTTGTGCGGTGTGCACTTCGTGGTCAATAATGCCGGGATTACGGTCCTATCGGTCCTACCAAAGAAATCCCACTCTCCGACTGGACACAAGCCTGGCAGGTAAATGTCACCGGCACGCTTTTGGTCTGCCTGTATCCCCTAGCATAATGAAGCCTAATCATGCCGCAAGATTATCAACATTTCGGGTAAGGTGCCCATAAACCCCATACCCCGTTTCGCCGCTATGCTGCCACCGAAGCCGCGGTCGATAGTCTCACCGAGTTGCTCGCAGAGGATACCATGCCAAATACAGAACGCCATTGCCCAAGGTGCGCTCCGTACGCGCCTCACCTTTTGAGTGTTGGGGCAGGCCCGGAGATCACTGGTGAAGCATTTTATGCCAAGAACAAAAAGTGGGCCGACGAGAGGGCAGGTGCCCAAAGCTGGCCAGTCCCTTGAGTGTGTTCCTGACCTGCAGCGCAAGCGATGGCATAACCGGGAAACTAATCAGCGCCAAGCGGTGCCCATGGCAAGAACCTGAAAAAATTCCGAAAGATCGCTACCGGCAACATCTCGATGCTTCGCGGATCGTTCCGGAAGGTAGGAAGCTGTAGGACATACTACAAGACAGCCTTATTTCCGAAACACTCTGAAATTTAATAATAGAAATACGATTATTGTAGATGGAGGAAGCGCAATTATTGCCGACCAGAGCACTTCAAGACCGATCAAAGTACGACATACTGTAAACATTGCTATGTTAACGATGTAACTAACAGCGACTGCCAGTAAATATTCTGCGGCTTGCTTCCCCTGATCCAAACGGCTGCTTCGCAGTGCCCAAAATCTATTCATCAGATAATGTACGAAAGTTGAACAGGCAAACGACAGTGTAAAGGCTGGCGTCGGTGAGAGTAAATGCACCAATACGGAAAGTGACGTGAACTGCACAATAGCAGCAATACTGCCAACAATCATAAACCTAAAAAACCTCACTTGCGTTGCCCTGTCTGTTAGCATGTCTTTGATCACTTTTGAAATAATAACTTCACCAAAAACTGCGCAACTCCAATTCGCCATAATAGGATGCGCCCTACCAGCCAAACCCTTCGTTTATGCCGGCTTCTAAACCTGCCCCCAACCCTGTCTGCGATTCACCATCTCCACAGTCCGGTATCAATTGGTTGGAGATAGCTTTCTTCTCGCTCGTTATTTTTGGGGGATTTTTCTTCCTACGCAACGCTCCACACTGGGGGCAAATGGCCTATGTAGGTAGCGCCCAGTATGGTGATGCAGAATTCTGGTGGAACGGGGCCTTGCATTTCGCTCAAGGCATCGTGGAAGAAAACCCCAACATCACCTACCGAATGGGCTACGCAACCTTTGGTGGACTGATTGCTGCAGTGCTTGGCCCCGAATACCGAGTTTTCCATCAAATCTTGTTGATCGTATTTCTTGTCACTTCCTGTGGCATGTATGCCTCGCTGCGAGGACTGATCAGTCGAATCGCTGCGGCGGCCACGGTTCTATTTTTAGTATTCAATCCCTTTACGGCCGAATGGTTGGCCATCTCCACCTCCGACGCTCTAGGCCTCATCCTCAACCTCTTGGCTATCCTCTGCCTGATTGCCGGGGTGAGCGATAGATTACGACTGCGATGGATTTTTGGATTCGGTATTTTATTTTCCTGCGCCTCACTCACCCGTCCGTTAATGACGCCTTTCTTGGCCCCAGCAGCTCTTGTTGTAATCGTTGCTGCATGGGGAGAATGGCGGAAACTTGCCACGGCACTGGGCCTTATGCTTTCTGCATTTGTTCTGCCCACGGTGGCATGGATGACATTTATGGCGGCAACCACTGGCAATTTCGCTCTGACCGGTGAAAGTCAGGATTCTTCTGCTTTCTACGCTGCCAGTGATCCGAAAATTCAAGTTTGGAGAGGAGACATGTATATCCCGGTCAGAGAATCTGCGAAAAAGCATTTTCAGACCGAACAACCTACCCCCAAGCAACTCAATGCTGAGTTCTGGAACATGACACGGTCTAATTACCAAATGCATTGGCGTTACCATTTGGAACGGCTTTGGCGAAACGCATTTGAACTCGCTAGTTTCACACCAAAGCGATCCGCTGTGTCCTCTAGCTTCACTGAACGTTGGCGGGGAATTTTCAAATGGTCTCTGACGTTGGGCCTTACGATCATGATGCTTCGACAGCGTCGATTCTTGGCAGCTTTCGCTGTCGGTTCCATCGGCGCGATATGGGCTATTTGGCCACAGACCCAACCTTGGTTTGTATTGGGAGCCAGTTGGCTCGGCCTCTCAGCCTTATTATCAGGTCAACGTGGCTTGTTTCTCTGGACAGTCTATTGGTGGGTTGGAGTAATGGCGTTATACCTGACTGGCGGCACTTGGGGCCCTCCAGTCGGTGCAGTGCAGGATTTGAATGCCCTGGGTTACCGGCTTGGTTTTCAATTCTTTTTTTCCGCCGACCTTCTCATTATTGGCCTACTCGGTTCCATCACCTTGGGTGCAGTTCAATCCGAATCTACTCACCGATTACTCGGGCGTTCATCCTCCGCTACGCGATTATCTCTTCTCGGTTTGCGTGGTCTGCTAGTGCTACTCGCCGTTCTACTCGGCACAGGGGCTGTTATCGTGACGTGGAGACTAGTCGAACAGGCGATAAAAAGACCTACAACCTACCCTTCGCTCGACGCTCTACACTCTCTCGACGTTATCCAAGGTGCAACTCGGCTGACAGACATCACACCGCTTAGAGTCGCCATCAATGCCCAGACTGGAGTCCCCCTTCTCACTAAAGCGATGAGTTCCGGATTTGTATGGAATCTTACCGGACAGAAACGCAGCATGCTCCTACTCTATCAGCAGGACCACGTGCAACCGATCAGTATGAGCCCTCGTAACATTTATGTGGAAATATCGAGACAAGTGCCCGAGAGAGAGTGGATGAATCGGCAGGGGGCTTGGGTCCTCCGTTCATTTCCAAATACTGCTCAAGTTAGCAACCAGATCTATTACATTGAAAATCCCGCAGTGCAGGCCTTCATCCCACTGGCCCCCGACGGTAAATCCTACAACACTGAAAAGATCGTAGTTTTCCCATTGGCCAAATCAGCTACGCAGCTGACTGCCGCTGGAGCCCTGACTATCTCAGGCGCCGAACCCGAGTGGTCACAGAATTCAGGTGATCTGAAATTTCCCCGGCGCTTTGCACTGCGTGCCTCAGAAACCGATCAAACTATCCGTCTAAAGTTAAATTTAGCTAGCACACGTGGCCAGCGATCCTTCCGCGTCGGTGTTAGGCTGGAATCCGCCGCAGGCATCGCCCAGCGGCACACACCTGTGTATCTCCACGTAGTTGAGATCGGCTCACCCACGTCCACCATGTGGGGAAATGATCTTCAACCCGACTCACCGGTCCCGCTGCAAGTGAATCAAATCCCGACTGACGGTGCTTCTGCCTTCACCCTAACAGTCTATCATCTGGAACCCGGAGATACCCTTTGGCTTTATGAGCTTGTGTTAACTGCTGACAATTTCACCCATTGATGCTCGCACCAGATATATGAGCACCGCTGCAGAACTTCCCCTCGAACAACACAACGTCGAGATCCAACAAAATCGCGAGGCATGGGCACGCAAACCCATGCTACGGGAGATCTATCATGATTTTTACCGCCGAATCGCGACTCGTATCGATTCCGTCATCCCGGGACCAGTGGTCGAGCTGGGTTCCGGCATGGGGCAAATAAAGGACGTCATCCCGCAATGCATCACCACCGATCTATTCTCCAACCCTTGGCTGGATCGCAACGAAAACTGCTATGAGCTGAGTTTCTCCGATGAATCGGTTTCCCATCTCATCCTATTTGATGTCTGGCACCATCTCCGATATCCAGGCTCAGCCCTGCGGGAATTCCACCGTGTGCTGGTTCCCGGCGGACGATTAATCCTGTTCGAACCCGCGGCCAGCTGGTTAGGGAGACTAGTGTATCATTACTGCCATCACGAACCTGTCGCCGTGCGTGATCCCATTACCTGGGATGCCCCAGACGACTTTGCTGCCTCGCAGTCCGACTATTACGCTGCTCAGGGATCAGCCACTCGGCTTTTCTGGTGGGGCCAAGGTCACGATAGACTTGATGGATGGAAATTAAGCGAAGTGAGCCCCATCCCTTCCTTCGACTACTTCGCTTCTGGAGGATTTTCCGGGCCCCAACTAGGCGGACGCTTCCTGCACGGGTTGATGCGCGCGCTCGACTACCTCACCAAGCCGTTCCCAAAGATCTTTGCTGCGCGCTTACTAGTCGTGCTCGAAAAAGAAAAAAACTGACATGAATGAAGCCTCAGAACTCACAAGCCAGCACCTGAAGAAAATCCGTTCGTTTTTCGATGCCGCTCCTACCACTCATAGCAGCTCTGGTCGCTACTACCGAAAATGGCTAGCTCGTTATTATAACCTCACCATTCCTCGCGGGGCCTCGGTGCTCGAGATAGGCTGCGGTTCTGGCGAGTTGCTCTCACAATTGAATGCCAGTCGCAAGGTTGGCTTGGACTTATCAGAAGCCCAACTGACTACCGCGAGAGAGCTAGTGCCAGACGCAGATTTTCATGTGCAAGCCGGAGAGAATCTTTCCCTCACGGAGAAGTTCGACTGTATCATTATATCGGACACTTTGAATTTAGCGGCAGATGTGCAGTTGTTGTTTGAGCGATTACATTCGGTCACACACCCCGACACTCGATTGATTATTAACTATTATTCGTCGCTCTGGCGACCGCTGTTTGCGCTTGCGAGGATACTTGGCCTACGGGCTCCCCAACCACAATACAGCTGGCTGGGTGACGATGACGTCCGCAACTTACTGGAATTATCAGACTGGAACCCTCTACACGTCCAACCGCGCGTGCTCATTCCCGTAAGATGTCTAGGTTTGGAGTATCTTATCAATCGTTGGTTGGCCCCAGTCTTGAGCTGGTTTTGCATGACCGTATTTTGCGTGGCACGCCCAGTTCGCATTCGCCCGACAAAAGCGCGCACTGTATCCGTCATTATCCCAGCCCGTAACGAAGCGGGTAACATTGCAGCCGCAGTCGCCCGCACTCCCGAGATGGGTGCAGGCACCGAGTTGATATTTGTCGAGGGGCACTCCCAAGATGACACCTGGGAGCAGATCCAAAAAGTCGAGCGAGAGCATCCGGATCTGAAGATTAAAATCATGCAACAGACCGGCAAAGGCAAAGGAGATGCCGTCCGCATGGGTTACTCCGCCGCCACTGGCGATATCCTCATGATTCTTGATGCAGATCTCACCATGCCTCCCGAAGAATTACCCAAGTTCTACGAAGTGCTTGCTAGTGGACACGCAGATTTTGCCAACGGCGTGAGGTTGGTTTATCCCATGGATGAAAAAGCCATGCAGTTTCTCAACCTTTGCGCGAATAAGACCTTTGGGATAATCTTCACATGGCTACTCGGGCAACCTGTGAAAGACACCCTGTGCGGCACCAAAGTGCTGAGTCGTGCTCACTATGATCGGATCTCCGCAAATCGGAGTTATTTCGGTGACTTCGATCCTTTCGGTGATTTCGACCTACTCTTTGGCGCCGCCAAGTTGAACCTAAAAATAGCGGACGTGCCCATACGCTATAGGGAGCGCACCTACGGCAGCACCAATATCCATCGTTGGAGCCACGGTTGGCTGTTGCTGCGCATGGTCGCTTTTGCCGCCCGCAAGCTGAAGTTCACCTGATCTCTGTTCAGCCCGTATGAAACTGAGTTCGCTGATCGCCACCTTCAATCGCCTCCCCTTATGGCGACAAAGGCTAAAAGTGTGGGGGTTTTCCATGCGCGCACCTTCATTCGACCGCTGGTTCTACCTTTGGATGCATCGTCTTGGTCGAATGGGTCGCGAGGAGGCTGACTTTTTCTCAAAGGTGATTCGACCTGGTATGCATGTTGCCGATGTGGGCGCCAACATTGGGCTCTATTCGCTCTATCTCTCCCGCTGCGCCGGACCGACAGGTCAGATCTATTCCTTTGAACCGGACCAGCTTATGGCGGCCACCCTGCGTAAAAATCTGGCCGAGAATAATGCATCGCAAGTGGAAGTGTTTGAATGCGCCGTCGGCGCGACCGAAGGCGAAATCATTCTGCAGCGAAATGCGATGAATTCCGGTGATAACCGAGTGGGCAAAACTACCGGATCGGCACTGCATAACGAGCAAGTCTCAGTCCCTATCTGCGCTCTGAAGAATGTTCTGAAAGGACGACGGTTAGACTTCATTAAGATGGATGTGCAGGGCTGGGAAGGTGAAGCCCTAAAAGGAGTCTCCGACTTACTTGATGCAAATCGCGACCTGAAAATCTATTTTGAATTTTGGCCGCATGGCCTTCGATTGGCAGGCACTGAAATTGAGCAGTTAGCTGATACATTACGCCAACTCGAGCTCCAAGTGACACTCGCGGACTCATCTGACCAAGACATCGCAGTGGATCTAATGGAGTTGGATAAAAATCTGGCTGCAAAAGCTTTTATCAACCTGCTGGCTTTTCGCCTTTGACGGATTTCGAAATTCCTTGCTGCTAGCTTCAGGGTGGACGTAGAGCGGGATCTCTTTAACTCCTTGGTGTATTCTTATGCAAAAAGTCTTCGTAACCGGCGCCGCTGGCTTCATTGGTTCTTCACTCGTTGATCGCCTCCTTGCCGATGGCGTCACGGTCACCGGTTGGGATAACTTCACGACCGGGCAAGAAAGCTTCCTATCAGGTGCTCTGAAAAGCCCCTCCTTTAAGCTGATCAGAGGTGATAATCTCGATCGCGTGGCGCTGACCAAGGCTATGGCCGGTGCCGACTTCGTTTTTCACCTCGCGGCCAATGCCGATATCAAGGACGGATGGGAACACCCCGCACGTGATCTCGAGCAAAACACGATTGCTACCTCAAATGTCCTCGAAGCCATGCGCGCCAATGGAGTGCGTCGCATCGCCTTCTCTTCGACCGGATCCACTTATGGTGAAGCGACCTTAATCCCTACGCCTGAAGACGCTCCATTTCCCATCCAAACCTCTCTCTATGCCGCGAGCAAGGTAGCGGGAGAAACCCTCATTTCATCCTATGCGGAAGGAAACCAAATCGACGAAGCCTACATCTTCCGTTTCGTATCGATACTTGGGGAGCGTTACACTCATGGCCATGTCTACGATTTCTATCAGCAACTTATCGAACACCCCGATCGACTCAGAATCCTAGGAGATGGCAAACAGCGCAAAAGCTACCTTTACATTCAAGACTGCGTGGACGCTGTGCTCCACGTCACGCGCAACCATACGGCGCGCGAAGCCAAGCATCATACTCAAATCTATAACCTCGGCACCCCCGAATATGTTGAGGTTAACGACAGCATAAGCTTCATCTGCTCTAGCCTCGGACTTACCCCCACCCTGGAATACACGGGTGGTGAACGGGGTTGGATCGGTGACAATCCGTTTATCTTTCTGGATACAAAGAAAATCCAAGCTACTGGATGGCGGCCAAAGCTCACCATCGAAGAAGGCATTAAGCAGACTCTGCGCTGGCTTGAAGCCAACCATTGGGTCTATGAAGCACGTTCCAAGGGCCACCAATGAAACCAACGCCTCAGTCTCCATCCTGGCGCATGTGGCTTGTTATCACACTGGTCGTTGTTCTGGAGTTTCTCGTTTTCGATCAGGCCACCTCTCGTCACTACGCCAGTATTTTCCCCCAGTGGAGTGACCAGATCCAGTATCTTTCGGAAGTTTACCAAAGCTACGACGCTTCGCAGGCCCATGGATTCTGGGCCGGTGTAGAATACGCTTTTACGAACCCGGCGGCACAAGGCTCGCTCCACGATATTCTGGCGGTTCCGCTCTTCGAGTTGGTCGGACCATCACGAAGTGCCGCTCTCAGCCTAAACATGCTGGCCTTCCTCGCATGGCAGGTTGCCTTACTGTTGGTTATTTATCGAATGAGCGGCTCGCGTGTGCTCAGTTGGATGGGCTTTGGCCTTCTTCTGGCCTTGGCCGGACCATGGTCAGGTGGCCCCGGATCGGCGGTCGATTTTCGTCTCGATCATGGGGCTATGTGCCTGATGGGAGTCACGTCACTCTTGGCTCTGTTAACCCGCGGCTTTCGTTCACGTGGGTGGTCCCTATTTTTCGGTCTATCGGTGGGGGTTACGGTGCTGGAGCGGTTTCTCACGGGAACATACTTTGCCCCCATTTTTCTAGTGATTGGAATCTGGATCGCCATCACCGGCGAACGCCGCCAACGGTGGTTGAATCTCCTTCTGGCTGGTCTAGTCGCCACCATTATCGCCGGCC
Organism: Opitutaceae bacterium; assembly: GCA_002713695.1. Classification (GTDB taxonomy): domain Bacteria; phylum Verrucomicrobiota; class Verrucomicrobiia; order Opitutales; family Opitutaceae; genus Cephaloticoccus. The sequence goes on along the minus strand of PAUB01000001.1, from coordinate 405,230 downwards.
CCCAATTCTGGATTAACCGAACTTGGATTCTTAATTATTATTGGGGAGGACATATCATCGGAGCTGAGAGTGCCGCCCGCGCATCCGGCTTAAGCATTGGAGCTTCCATCGAGTATGTTCTAAGCTGGTTCATGAGTCTACACGTAGGGGCTTTCCTACTAGTCGTAATCGCCGCAGTGACCGTCATGTTGGGCCAAGCTGTGATTATTGGACGCCAGTTCACCATTAAATGGCCGGATCGCGACTGGCTCTTCACTGGATTGGCGTTCTTCTTCCTTCCAGCTGTCATCCTCTGCTTACATCGACAGAAATCGGCATATGTGCTGGGCATTCTAGTGCCTGGTCTATTTTTGCTACTGCTGTGGTTTTGGGCCGCGATGATCCGCTGTATTGAAACAACTAGCCATCATGAATCAAAGGTCCGCTGGTATGCTCCCGTTGCCTTGCTTCTCACATTGTTATCCGGCAGCGGTTATTTTCTATACAGACAGATTCCATCTCCTCACTCCCAAGAGTTTCTCAACGCCAACCACAATATTCGGCGTTTTGCCGATAAGATTCACTCTGCCTCACTCACTCCGGAACTCGCCGAACCTTATGTTGGATTTGATCGAATCTCCGATTCGTTCGACGGCGTGGTTTTGCGACTCATGTGCTATGAGCGCCACAAGGTATGGATACCGATCCGTGTAATGCTGCCGATTAACATTCTCGAAATAGCGGACGAGGATTTACTGGATCGCTTGCAACGTTGCCACTTATTCGTGCTGACGGATGAAATGCCCGGACATGGGCATTGGCCCTATGACCGACAGATGGTCAAAAGCCGCGATTTTCTACAGACTTGGTGCGATCAACATCTAGTGAAAATTGATGAATTTCGATTCCTCGACCGGCAGATGTCACTCTATCAACGTCCTAATCTCCCCACCCTGTGACCATATTGATTTCATGAAGATAACGATTCTCGGCCTCTGGCATCTCGGATGTGTCACCGCTGCATGTATGGCAAGACATCATCGCGTCATCGGTCTGGATTTCGATGAGCCAGTGCTTGCCAAGCTCCGGGCCGGGATTGCCCCTTTGCACGAACCAGAACTCGATACACTCATCGCTGCTGGCGTGGAAAGTGGCAAACTGACTTTCTCCAGCGATATTACAAAATCCAAGGATTCCGAGGTTCTATGGATCTGCTACGACACTCCAGTGGACGCAGATGATCGATCCGATCTCGATTGGGTCTTCTCTCGATTGCACCGAGTGCTCCCAGAGATGTCCGTCGGCACAGTTGTGCTTTTATCATCTCAACTAGCGGTCGGAACCTGCGCTCAGTTGACCCAACACTATCCTGAACTAATCTTCGCCTGTTCCCCCGAAAACCTTCGTCTCGGCAAAGCCATCGACGCCTTCGAGCATCCGGCGCGCATCATTGTCGGGACGCCCCCGGATGGACGTCCTCGGCTCGAGGCCCTGCTTTCGCCAATCGAAGCTCCACTCATATGGATGCGGACTGAATCTGCAGAGATGGTGAAACACGCGCTGAATTCATTCCTCGCGCTCTCGGTTGCCTATATCAACGAGATCGCCAGTCTATCCGAAACCGTGGGGGCCGATGCGCAAGAAGTCGCCATGGGTCTAAAGAGTGATCCGCGTATTGGCACCCGTGCTTACCTTGGCCCCGGCGGGCCCTTTGCAGGCGGCACTCTCGCTCGCGACGTCGTCACCCTCAGTCAACTTGGTTCAGCAAATGATATCCCCCTCTCACTCATTCCCGCGATCAAGGAAAGCAATGATCGCCACCGTGGGTGGGCATTTCGAAAAACTCAAACCGCACTCGCTAATGTCGATCGCCCCATTGTGGCTGTGCTCGGGCTGGCCTATACGCCCAACACCAATACCCTGCGCCGAAGCTCTGCCGTCGAACTATGTCGCCATCTTCTTGCCGATAGCGTGGAAGTGAGAGCCTTTGATCCCCTCATTAAATCGGTCGATAATGAACACAGTGATATTCCCGTCGTGTCATCGATCGAGGAAGCGCTGCTCGGGGCTCATTGCGTTGTGGTCTGCACCGAGTGGCCCGACTTTCTCGATTATGATTGGCCCACTCTCTTCGCCAAGATGACGAGCCCCGTTGTGATTGATGCGAATCGATATCTTGAAAAAACGGTCGCCGAAATCACTGATGTCAGATTCCTTACAGTTGGACACCAATGAAGCTTCTTGGACTTAATACTCTTATCACGGGCGGCAGTCAGGGCCTCGGTCGCCATATCGTAGAAACCTACCTGGCCGCCGGGGCCAATGTGGTTTTCTGCGCACGGACCACAGCCGATATCACCAGAACAACATCCGAGCTGGAGCCCAAGTTGCAGGAAGGCCAGCAGCTGATTGGCCTCACTTGCGATATCGCCGATCCCGCCAGCGTTGCCGCACTGTTTGCTCGCGCCGCTCAACTCGGTCCGCTGCATGTCGTCGTGAACAATGCCGGTATTTATGGACCCATCGGCCCCACCGAAGAGTTAACTCTAGACGATTGGACTCAGGCCTGGTCGATCAATGTCACCGGAACCCTTGTCGTATGCCAACATGCAGTCCGCGCAATGAAACCTCTTGGTAAGGGGAAAATTATCACCATCTCTGGTGGTGGTGCGACCAGCCCCATGCCGCGCTTCGCCGCTTACGCTGCGACAAAAGCAGCTGTAGTTCGCCTTACGGAAACACTCGCGGAAGAATATCGCGCTTACCATATCGACATAAACGCAGTCGCTCCCGGAGCACTCCGCACGCGGCTGACAGAACAAGTGCTCGCCGCCGGACCAGCCATGGCCGGTGAGGCAATGTTCGCCAAAAATAAAAAGTGGCATAGTGAAGGTGCCGATGATCCCCATCTCGCCGCCGAGCTTTGCGTCTATCTGGCCAGCAAGGAAAGCAATGGCATCACGGGTAAACTCATCAGCGCAAAGTGGGATCCATGGAAGGATCCGCAAAAATTTCGCGAGCAAACCCAAGGCGATATTTACACTCTGAGACGCATCGTCCCGGAGGATCGTCCAAACAATACGTCCTCCTGATGCCTACTCCTCTCAAATACGCCATTATTGGATGTGGTCTGATTGGCCGTAAACGTGCCGCTAGCCTACAGGCTGGGCAGCTGAGTCATGCCTGCGATCTCGACGAAAAGCGCGCGAGCGAACTTGCGTCGATTTACGATGGAACACGAGCGATCACGGATTTCAAGATCGCGTTGAACGATCCCGACGTCGATGCGGTCATTATTTCCACCCTCAACGGCGCACTGGCTCCGATTGCTCTAGACGCCGTGCGAGCAGGAAAGCATGTGCTCCTCGAAAAACCTGGTGCGCTCACTGTCACTCAATTACGCCGAGTAGAGACAGTAGCGAAGCAATCCAACGTGAAGGTGCGGATTGGTTACAATCACCGCTATCACCCCTCTTTGCAAAAGGCTCGGGAACTCGCTGATTCAGGGGCTTTGGGCCCTATGATGTTTCTCCGCGGGCGCTACGGCCATGGAGGTCGCAAAGGTTATGACCGCGAGTGGCGCGCCGATCCTAAACTCTCCGGCGGAGGTGAGCTCATCGACCAAGGTGTTCACCTGATCGATCTGGCCGGTTGGTTCCTTGGCGATTTCGCCACGATTGATGGCCATGCCACGACGTATTACTGGGATATGCCCGTTGACGATAATGCGTTCCTCTCTTTGCGCACAGAAGAAGGGCAAACCGCGTGGCTCCACGTCAGCTGCACCGAATGGAAAAACATGTTTTCACTTGAGCTCTATGGCCGCGACGCCAAAATTGCCATTGAAGGACTCGGCGGCAGCTACGGTCCGGAACGATGCACCTACTACAAAATGCTTCCGCAAATGGGCCCTCCCGAAACCACCGTATGGGAATATCCTTCGGGAGACCAATCATGGGCTCTGGAATTGGCCGATTTCGAAAAGGATATTCTCACTAACCGCGAGCCCAGTCCGGGTTTAAAGGAGGGTTGCCGAACACTGGAAATTGTTGAAAGCATCTACCGGTCAAGCGGCTACCCCACCATCGACGGCGATAACCTATGATCATAACACGTTCTCCTTTACGTATCTCTCTTGGCGGAGGCGGCACCGATCTCCCCTCCTACTACCAAAATCATGGAGGTTTTCTACTCGCGGGCGCTTTGGATAAATACGTCTACCTTACTTTACACCGCACCTTCGTGCAGGATTTGATTGTGAAGTATTCCAAACTGGAACGCGTTTCCACGGCCGATCAGCTCGAACATCCCATCATCCGTGAGGCTTTTGGGTTACTCGGCATGGATGGCAAATCACTGGAGCTTACCTCAATGGCAGATATTCCCGGCGGCACCGGACTGGGATCCTCCGGCAGCTTCACGACCGCATTGCTCAAATTACTGCACACCGCCAACAAGCATCATATCGCACCTGCAGATCTCGCGGAACAGGCGTGCCAGATCGAAATCGATAAATTGCACGAACCCATTGGGAAGCAGGATCAATATATCTCTGCGGTTGGCGGCATTACCGCCTTCACTTTTCATCAAGACGGGAAAGTTGATCATCGACCGTGCAATATTGCGGAAGAGACTCTCTTTAATTTGGAGGATAATCTACTGCTGTTTTTTACCGGTTACTCCCGCTCGGCTTCATCCATTCTGAAAGATCAGGACGACAAGTCCAAAGGGAATGAATCGGCCATGCTCGACAACCTCCATTTCACCAAGGATCTTGGCTATCAATCGCTAGCGGCCCTTGAGGAAGGCAATCTCGCTGAATTTGCTCGTCTCATGGATGTTCATTGGCAGCGCAAAAAAACGCGAAGTGCCGGGATGAGCAATGTTCGGATCAATGAGTGGTATGACCACGCGATGACCAACGGTGCCCTGGGCGGAAAGCTCATTGGTGCCGGTGGCGGTGGCTTTCTCATGTTCTACACAGCCGACAATACCCGATTGCGCCACGCGATGCGTGAAAAGGGTCTTCAAGAAGTGCGCTTCCGTTTTGACTTCGAAGGCACCAAGGTCGTAGCTCAGAACTGATCGGCACCATGGCGATGCAAGAGGCTGACTTCCCGGTGGCAATCTTGGCTGGGGGCCTCGCTACTCGCTTACGTCCACTCACTGAGACGATTCCCAAGCTCCTGATCGAAGTAGCCGGCGAACCATTTTTCTCCCACCAGCTCCGTCTATTGAAAAAGAACGGCTTAACCAAAATCGTGCTCTGCGTTGGCCACCTCGGTGAGATGATTGTGGAGAAATACGGTAACGGGGATGATTGGGAAGTTCAGATCGAGTATTCTTTCGACGGCGACAAACTACTCGGCACCGGTGGAGCTCTTATTCGCGCGCTCCCCAAACTCGGCGATTCGTTTTACGTGCTATATGGGGACAGTTATCTGCCGGTCGATTATCAAGCAGTTGGTCGGACTTTTCATGACTCGAACAAACTAGGCTGCATGACAGTGTTCGAAAATAGGGAAGCCTATGATGCGAGCAATGTCTGGTTCGAGAATGGAGATATTCGACTTTATTCGAAATCAGAGAAGCTACCCCAGATGCACCATATCGACTACGGCTTAGGCGTATTCCGAGCCTCTGCTCTACGTGACTATCGTCCAAACGAAGTGGTCGATCTCGCTTTGATCCAAACCGAACTATGTCAGTGCCATGAACTGTTCGGCTACGAAATCAAAGAGCGGTTTTATGAAATCGGTTCTCCGTCCGGATTGAAGGAACTCGACAATCTGCTCAGCTCTCGTTAATCCCACTCCCAACTATTACCAACATGTCCTACACCACCCAACATTTGAAAGAGACTGCTGAGATCGTTTCGGAAATCAGTGCCGACGATTGTGAGAAATGCGTTGCCGCACTTTTGGCCACGCGTGAGCGAGGCGGCCGACTCTTCATTCTGGGTGTCGGAGGCAGCGCGGCCAATGCTTCTCATGCCGTAAACGACTTCAGAAAAATCGCTGGATTCGAATGTTACGCCCCCACGGACAACGTTTCCGAACTCACCGCCCGCACCAACGACGAAGGATGGCACACCATTTTCTCCGAATGGTTGCGCGGATCACGCCTGAACGAAAAGGACTGCCTACTCATTCTCTCAGTCGGAGGAGGCAATCTGGAAAACAATGTCTCCCCTGGATTCATCTCAGCCATCCAGTTGGCCAAAGAGGTCGGTGCCCGTGTGCTCGGCATTCTGGGAAAGGATGGCGGCTACACCGCCACCCAGGCCGATGCCTGCGTGATTATTCCCACCGTCAACCCCAATAACATTACTCCTCACTCCGAAGCTTTTCAAGCTGTCGTCTGGCATCTGTTTGTATCCCATCCTGATCTCAAGGTTAACCAAACCAAATGGGAGAGCGTCGCTACTGTGAGCAAACCGTGACGTCGATGGATGGTTCAACCAAACGACGCGCCGTTTTTCTGGATCGGGATGGCACACTAAATCTACCTGTCGTGCGTGATGGTAAGCCCTACCCGCCCAACACGATTGATGAGTTTCGGCTATTTGATGACGTAATAGAGGCGTGCGACAAACTCAAGGATGCCGACTACGTCCTCGTCGTCGTCACCAATCAACCCGATGTCGGTCGAGGAACTCAAAGTCAGGCTGCGGTGGAAGTGCTTAACGATCATCTCCACTCTTTAATTCCCTCTCTTGATCGTATCGAGGTGTGCTATGCGCCAGGACGCGATCAGCCCCATCCTGACAGCCATCGCCGCAAACCTGCGCCCGGCATGCTTCTGGATGCCGCCAAGGACCTAGATGTCGATCTCGCTCAGAGTTGGATGGTCGGAGACCGCTGGGGCGACATCGATGCCGGCTATGCGGCAGGTTGTCGAACCGTCTTGATCGATCGCGGCTACTCTGAGCGTGGACCAGATCACACCCCGGATTTCACCGTTGACTCACTATCCGGAGCGACCCGAATTATCCTTTCTCGTCGCTGACCTCAACTGTTACCTTTTCCCACCCCTTACCCATGACTTCACTTACTGATCTAAACGTTAAAATCTACGCAGATGGTGCCGACAAAGCAGGCATTTTGGACCTCTACGCACAGCCTTATATCAAAGGACTCACAACCAACCCCACCTTGATGAACAAGGCCGGGATTAAAGACTACGAGGCCTTTTCCAAAGACATTTTGGAAACAGTCACCTCCAAACCCATCTCGCTGGAAGTCTTCACTGACGACCTTGATGAAATGAAACGGCAAGCGCTCAAAATTTCCTCATGGGGCGACAATGTTTATACCAAGATCCCAATTACCAATTCCGTGGGAGACACCTGTGTTCCTCTCATCCAGGAGCTCTCATCAGAGGGAGTAAAACTCAACGTAACCGCTCTGCTCACCCTGAAACAGGTGCGTGATGTCGCTGCGGTTCTCAATCCAAATGTCCCCTCTGTTGTTTCCGTCTTTGCTGGCCGGATTGCCGATACCGGTGTAGATCCCGTTCCGATGATGCAAGCCAGCATCGCCCTCCTTGCAGAACAACCCAATGCGGAGCTTCTCTGGGCCAGTGTCCGCGAAGTGCTTAATATTCTCCAAGCCGACGCATGCGGTTGCGCCATAGTCACTGTCCCGCATGACATTCTCAGCAAAGCCTCCAGGATGCTAGGTCAAGATCTCACTGAATTATCTTTGGACACCGTCAAGATGTTCGCCAACGACGCGCAGGCGGCTGGCTACACCTTGTAGGCCTATGCCCCTGTCTTCGTTTAGACTAATTGGCTTCACTTCACCCGCTTGCCTCGGCTTGATATGAGCAAGTTATGTCCTCCGCTTCACCACCACCGGAACAACTCATCACGCAACTACGCCAACAGTTGATTCTAGCGCAGGTGCGGATTATGGAACTGGAGGATATTCATAATGAAGTAGCCCCCAAACTAGCTGAAACGGAAGCACTCCTTAGCGACGCCCAGATACTGGCCGAAAGCAAAGTCGAAGAAGCGAGCCATCTTACTCAGGTAAGAACGGATCTCCAAAAACAGTATAAGCATCTGCAACACGTCCAGCACGTGACAAATACCGCTCTCGAAGAAGCAAGAGACACCCTCACGAGCAAAACCAACCAGACCGAAGCGCTTCATCAGGAGGTCCAGAAGCAACAAACTCACATCCGGCAATACCAAGCCGATCAAAAAACGAATCTTGAGAGCTTGGCCAAACTTGAAACCGAGTTGGGCGCCATGCAGGTAGAAACGAGTGAACACATCGCGCGTCTCGAAGAACTCGACCAAGAGCAACGCGACATGAAGGCCTCACGTAGCTGGCGATGGACCGCCTGGATACGATCAATCGAACGTCGTTTCCGATGAATGTGCCCCCGCCAACACTGTGCGGTGATATCGATACTCCTCGCCCCCTTCGTGCAGTAAAGGGCCGCCTCAAACTTGAGGGTTGGTGCCTTCTCAAGGGCGAAAACAAACCGCCGGCGGTGCGTCTGTCTTGTGATGCCTTCATCCTGCCGATCACAAATTCTGTCGAGCGCCCGGATCTCGCAACGCAGATGCCGGACGAATCTGCCGCTCTTAATTCGGGATTCAGCTTCGATGAACAAGTGCCTTCCGGTGTTCATCTGGCGCGTGTTGAAGGCCAATTAACTGATGGTTCTTGGCACCCCTTCAAAAGCCTCTGCCTCGCTGTGGAAGCCGTCCCATTTAAGGCAAGTTTTGATGCCTTGGGCCCCTCGCCAAAATTAACCAAACGAATTCATTTGGAAGGTTGGGCCCTTCATCCAGAAAAAATCGTTCAAACTTTGGCGCTTCGTTACGGACATCGCGAACTCACCTGCACCTTGGGAAAACATCGCCGGGATCTCCCTGCGATCTACCCAGAATCTTCCCACGCTGAGCAGGCCGGTTTCAAAAGCGTGACCATCCTCGACGCCGGCGTCGGAGAGCTTCGCGTGAAGGCGACGTTCGCAGACAACTCAACCGCCATTGCCTCCACCCCCTACAATGTCGCCATTGCGACTGACGAAAATATTGGTGCTGAGATTGATCTCCAAGGCAAACGAATCAGGTTTCCCGAGACCCCCTCACTTCCAGAGCAACCTGAGCCCGAAAAAACAACCCATCCCCTCAATGTTCTCTTTGTGCTGCACGGCAGTTTTGCCTCCAACAGCGCTTTACATGTAACCGCACTCGCCAACGAATTGGCCATAATGGGTCACTCGTGCGCTGTCGCCGTCACCCACGACATCGACACGCTCAAAGCGCATCGTGTTTCACATTTCACGGCTGTCCTCCACGCCGATGCCGGACAGGGCGTCGTCTATCCCAATCAAACCGGACCGGATATCATTCACGCTTGGACTACCCGAGAGAACGTCCGGATCCTCACCGATCAGCTCCGTCGCCTGCATCCCAAGTCCAAGGTTTTGATCCACCTTGAGGATAACGAACAGCACATCCTCGCCGAGCAGCTTGGTCTCACCACAGAGCAACTGGACCAATCTACTGATGGTCAGTTGGAAAAGCTCATCACTGCAGAGCTTTCCCATCCGAAACGGAGCAGCGAATTTCTTTCCTCCTGCGACGGGATGACAATCATCAATGAGAGACTTAAGGAGTTTGTGCCACTCACTTGTCCGCATCACATTTTCTGGCCTGCGGCAGATTCCAGTTGTTTTTACCAACGCCCTCCAACGAACGAGTTTCGCCATATCATTGATCGGGCAGAAGATGAAACCGTTCTCTTTTATCACGGCAATGTTCACGCCTCAAATGCCGCCGAGGTGAAAGAGCTCTATCAAGCCATCGCGCAGCTCAATCGAGAGGGTATCCCCACAACCCTCATTCGCACAGGGTTAGATACTGTCGATTTCCTTCAGGACCTCGCGCCCAATGTAGCTCAGCATGTTCTCACCCTGGGCCAGATTCCACATCACCATCACCTCCCGGATATCATGGCCTTGGCTGATTTCTTCGTGCAACCCGGCACTGCGGATACCTTTAACGATTATCGATTTCCCTCCAAACTTCCTGAATTCTTCTCGATTGGTCGCCCTGTGATTCTGCCGCGCACCAATCTCGGGCGAATCGTTCATCACGGCCAAGATGCTTACGTACTCGACAATGCCGATGCCGCCGGAATCAGCCAAGCAGTCAAAGAGCTTCGCTCTGATTCCAGCCTCCGCCAACAACTCTCTCAAGGAGCCATCGCTTTCGCTCAAAAACACTTCAGCTGGAGCCGAAGTGCGGCAGAACTTGCTAAATTCTATCGCCAGCTGACACGTTAATTGCTCATGCCTAATTCTGTTTCTACACCACAGAAGCTTCACGTAACCGGAGGTCGCGGTCGTCTCGCCGCTCTGATTGAAGATCATTTCCGAGCTCCTCAACATACCGTTGAACCCTATTCACGGATTGCCGGAGATGGCTTTCATGCCCTCTCCCAATTGGAAACGCTGCAAGGGGTATCCCCCAGCGATAGCATTCTGCATTTAGCATGGAGCACCTTACCCGCCACTTCCGAACAAACCCCCGGGATCGAACAACAGCAGGACATTCCATGGCTTAGAAAGATGCTAGCAGCCCTGACCAATCTCCCCGCAACCCAGCGTCCGCATTTTATCTTTTTCTCCTCGGGCGGATCTGTATACGGAAATGCTCCCGACCGGCCGAATAGTGAAGACGACACCTGCCAACCAATCGGGAACTATGGTCGCGCCAAACAGCAGGCCGAATCCTTAATCGAGCGCGCCATCGCCGACCACGACTTACCCTGCACCGTCCTGCGTATTTCCAATCCCTACGGTTATCCTGTGCCCACAGGCCGCGCCCAAGGAATCATTCCCCACGCTATCCGCGCTGCCACTGAAGGACACACCCTCAAGCTCTGGGGCGATGGGCATGCACGTAAAGACTTTCTCTACTACACTGATTTCCTTTCCGCGCTGGAAGAGATCGTCGCCCAACGATTAATCGGGACCTTCAACCTCGCGTCTGGCGAATCCCATTCCATCCGTGAAATTATCACTTTAGTCGAAAATCAAACCAGAAAGAAAATCTCCATCGAGCAACTCCCAGCACCTGATTGGGATGTGCAGGACAGTCGTCTTCATAACGATAAACTCAGTCAAGCGATTGGCTGGAAGCCTCAAGTAACACTCGAAGAAGGCATCCGTCGTTCCGCTGCCGGTTTCCTCTCACCCTGATGCGCGTTCCATCGGAAACATCACCCCGTGCTCTGATCGTGATGTTTGTCACCGTCACGATGGCCACGCTCGGCATCATGGCGCTGTCTTGGAACGCCTCACTGCTTGATCGATACGAGTTTCGTCAGATCCAAACCGCGCTCAGCACATTTTGGATTGTGCAGGAAGGTTGGCAGATGGACTACTTCCTTCCGCTCTTTGGCCCACCGTGGTCAGTGCCCATGGAGTTCCCGACCTACCAAATTATCGTCGCGCAGTTGCATCAGATTACCGGCTTCCCACTGGAACAAAGTGGCCGACTCGTTGGAATCGTGTTTCTCATCGCCACGCTTCCAGCGCTCTACGAACTGCTGGCCATCAGCCGCTTGCCACGCTCGCGCCGTCTCATCGTGCTCACGCTGGTTCTTACCAGCCCGATGTATCTATTTTATGCTCGGGCATTCATGATCGAAACCACGGCGCTATGCTTTTCGATTTGGTTTCTCGCCCTGTATCGACGTGCTCTGCTGAAACCACACCTGGCTGTGATCGCGGCCGCCGGCATTCTCGGTGTGTTAGCCGCTCTCACCAAGATCACGACATTCATCGTGTTTGGCATCCCTGCCGTTGCGATGGCCCTAGCCACGTTTTTGGCAACAAGGAAAGCCCCCTCGTCACTAAGCGTGAAAGCACGGCCCGTGATACTTTCCTTTTTTCTCGCCGCACTTTCTCTGGGCATCACCTGGCTGTGGATTCGCCACGGCGACGGAGTTAAGCACTCAAATCCATTTACCGGATTTCTGACTTCTGGAGAGTTACACAATTGGAACTACGGTCCATTAAGCCTGCGCTTTGATTGGTCGTTTTGGGTCAAAGTTCAGGAGAACATCGCTGGCTATGTGCTCGCGGAGGGAGCTCTCGCCGTTGCTCTCTTATGTGTTCCTTTCGCGAGTCGACGCATCCGCATCATCGCGGGGGTCGCCGTGGCTGGTTTCATTTCCGGGCCCCTGACATTTGCCAATCTCTATCACGCGCACGATTACTATTACTCAGCCAATGCCTTATTGCTCGTCGGTGCGGCAGGATTGATCATCGCTTCCATCTGGGATGATCGACGACTTCCTCGCGGCACCAACTGGCTCGCGTTGTCTCTCATCCTTATTTTCCAAGGATACGCGTTTTATCGAGGTTACTATTCCCATCACCGTAACCCAGCGCCTCCTCCTCCAGCCTTAGCAGAAATCATTCGTAATTCAGTGCCAGCAGAAGGAGTCGTTCTGATTTATGGAGCCGACTGGAATCCACTACTACCTTACTTCTTTCAACGACGAACCATCATGGTGCCCGGTGAGCGCGAAAACGAAACCCAAGTTCTCGAAGACGTTTTAGCAAACCTCCCGCCAAGTAGTATCTCCGCGATGGTTGTGCACGGCAAACGACTCCTCGCGAATACTGATTTCATTAAGGATCGGACACGACGTTTCGGCTTCGCTTCGCAACCCTACGCACGGAGCGGTAACGACGAACTCTACCTTCCCAGCTCAGTGTCACCTGTTGCCCATAACGCAGATAGATCGGTCGAGCTGCTTAAGCTTCCCGCTGTGGATTTATTTTCCAAAAAACTCAAAATCGACGACCTGACTGATTTGGATCTGTCCATTTTTTCGCCCACTCCGGAATCCATCCTCAGTGGCTACGGAGTTAATTCGTTTCAGATTGAAGGCCAAACTATCATCAACGCCCACGCTCCTTCCGAGCTAGTCTTCAACCTTCCGGCGGGTGCTCGTAACGTCGAAGCCGTCTTTGGGCTTCCTGATGCTGCTTACGCCTCCGGTTCACCCGCTGTCACCGACGGTATCACCATCGATATCATCGCACACTTTTTATCTGGTCGACGGCAACGTCTCTATCAACGGACGCTTAACCCCGCCCAAAACCAACAGGACAGAGGGCCGCAAGAAATCAAATTGGAGCTACCGGATACATTCACCGGAAAGATCATCTTTCAGCTTGGAAACGGTCCGCAAAACGACCCCACCAACGACTGGGCGTATTGGACTTCAATCCAGATTCGTTAATCAGAGCGTAAAAATTGCAGCGGCCCCATCTCGATCCAATCGTGTGTATCGCGACCCGCAGCCCCTGGACCAAAGAACAATTCAACCTCGCCGGGATGGATCAATGTGAAATCCAAATGGAGAGGACGTTGATTACCGCGATCTCCTGGATTGTTGACGGGATCGAATAACCTCCGAGCCAACTGAACTTGCTCTCCATTCGGCCCCAATACGTAGAGCACCACTTCGACCCCATCTGTCTTCGCTCCTGGTTCCAAGTCCACAGCATAGGCCGCATCAGGTAACTGCAGTGTTGTGCGCAAGGTGTGCTTTCCCGCCGGCAGCTCAAAAATAAGACGAGTGACTGGGTGTGCCCCGAAACGGGTTTGCCCCCCTGATTCATCGAGCGCTGGCCCAAATGTGCTAAAAAAACGCACGGGCTGAGGTGTCATCGCGTGAAAAGATTGTCGTTCCCATTTTTTTAGTGGAGCCATTGTGAACCACTTCCCTCCAAGATGATCACGTGGCACTTTGAAATCTGGCGACAGAGCCACATCGTGAAAATAGTTATTGAGCACACAATCCACCGATTCCGTTAAGCGCTCTTTAGGTAGAAAGATTCGTGCATCTCGCCACACACAGAGGGGTGCCTCCATCAGACCATACTGGGCTGCTCGATCAATCAGCCATTCTGCTCCATCCTGTTTACCCACGATAATCAATGCTCCCAGTTTTTCGCCCTCGAGTCGACGCAAAGCGGACTCCACGACACCAGAGTCGCGAGCGACGTCATTGCGAAACATCAAAGCCCGACGACGAGAATAATAGGCGGTCATAGAATTCCAATCCTCACCCAAAACCACAATTACTTCGTCTGGTTTTGTTAAGGCACGAAGCGCTTCCGTCAGACCATTTCCATCGGGAGCATCGCGTTCCTGAATCGAATAGTAGTGCTGCCAATATCCCCAGCACTGCCCCAGTGGCACTGCGACCGCAAAAGCCAAGGCAAAGACTCGCCAGCGACCGGCATTGAGCCATCCCGTTAAAGCCAATCCCATGGCCAGTAACAAGAGCATTGTATTGGCCAAGAAGTAGTAATCATGCAGCGCATAAAGTAGAGGGAAGATCACCAACACACTCACAAACCCAGCCAAACAGCCTAGGATCGCGCGCGAGTTACTGCCTCGTCCGATAATCGCCGCCACGACCGCCAATCCTACAGCCGGCAACCAAGTCAATTCTTCGAAGATGATGCGGGCCTGTTTCATCCATACCTCGCTATCAAGCCGCATGCTCAGAGTTCCGAAGTTAAACTCTCGCAAATTCCCCGAGTTCAAAAACGACGCTAACGGATTCAGCCCTTTGATCACATCCGCATAGTGCACCCACCATACCGTAGCCGTGAATGGCAGGACTACCGCCAACGCCATCCATTTAAATTCCAACCAACGCGACTCACGCGGCGCTGTCCAAAGTCTATGCAGAGCCCAAATTCCCGAAGGCATAAGATATAGCATGAAGGTCGTCACCTTCACCAGACCCGCACCTACGCCCATCGCCGCCGCAACAACGAGCCATGCCTTCGATTTCTCCGTCACCGCTCGTTCAAACGCCACCCAAAACCACAACGAAAACATCAAAGCCATCGTTTCAATAAAGATCCCTCGCGTGTAAAAAATATACAGCGGACAGGTGACCACGACCGACAAAATCCACCATCGTCGATTCGGGTGAACCGCCCACCTCTTCATTAGCAAGAAGATCGCCGGTAAACACAGATAAAAGCAGCCGATACTCACCGCCCTCCCAGCCTTGGTAATGCTCCAATTCGTCACCTTACTCACCACCGCCACAGTCCATTGATAGAGCGGAAACTCCATTGGGATCGACCATGGCTTGCCTAAGACTGGCGTGGGATATGCCAACGAGAAATCGTTTTTCGCATCGATCCAGTAAATCGAAAGTGCGGTTTGCGCCTGTCTAAATTCGACCCCCGGCAAATGCTTGTTCTGCCAACCTACCTGCACGCCCCAAAAGCTGAACCCCAGGCAGAAAATGAAAAACACCAAAGCAAATCGGCTTTCTAAACGGCTTGGTATGCAAGAATCATGGGGTAAATCCATCACCGAAGAGAAATTCACCGGACGATCATTGCCAACCTGAAACATTCTCCCGGATTCCCTACTAGATCACATTGCCTGAAACATGCTTTACTCAACACTGAGGTCTGTCGCTTAATCTGCAGTTCTCAATGTCTATGCCCAACGCCCCCCAATACCATATCGACAGCCCAGCTAGCTGGAACCTCGCAGTCGAAGGTATCGAGATCAAGGGCTGGGTTTATCCCGGTGAGGAAGCGATCTGTGTCGATATTCGTGCTCGAGTCGATGATCGCATCTATCTCGGCATTTACGGCCTTGAGCGGCCCGACACCGCCGCTGCTTTCGGAAATTCACTCGCCGCGCTCCGCACCGGGTTCGTCCAGCAAGTGCAAGTCTGGAAAGGAGCCCAAACCCTCGCGTTGGAATGGCACGACGGCACCGAGTGGCATGAATTTTTCAGCACCCCTCTAAATACGGCTCAATTACCCGACTCGGCGCTCAAACCACGTCGCGTATTACGCGCCGCCCTCACCTACCAGACGCTCCACTACCTCTATCGTCATTTTCACCTCTCCAACTGGAAGGAGCTTTGTCGCGAAACCGATCATGTGCTCCACGATGTGCTCACTCCTACGAGCGATATCGCGATCGGTGAACGTTTCCTCGGATACATCGAAAACCCCGGGCATTGGATCAACGCGGGCTACGGCAAATTCCGCATCACCGGTTGGATCTTCGGCGTGGGGCACATCATCCAGCAACTCAGCGCTACCACCGGCGTCCTCACGGAAAACCGTCTAGTCTTCCCCAAGAACCGTCCCGATGTCGCCAGTCACCGCAGCGATTACGACAACGCCCTCAAGTCAGGTTACTACGGTCTCGTCGATATCCGCTACGATGCGCCAAACCCCGCCAATCTGAAAATCTTCGCCGAGACTGGTGATGGCACCCGGCCCCTCGCTTTCGCCCGTCGCATGTATCTGGATCGACGTGACGAACACAGCGGCCCCATCCCCATCTACAAACCGCTCTATTTTCTGAAAATCCTCGCGGCCTTTCTACGCGGAAAACTGTTTAGGAAATTCACCTTTGATAGCTGGTCGGAAGCGCGTGGTGAGATCGCCCGTCTCAAAGAGCATCTCTCCAGCAGCCTCGGCCGTGGAGAAAAGAAGAAGATTCCTCAAGCCATCGTCCGCCGTCGCGATCAAGATCCCTACACCCGTTGGTGTTGGCACAACCGAATGACGCCACGTCTCCGCAAAGTTCTGACGGAGGATGCCGCCAAATTAGTCGAAGACCAGGGTCCACTGATCAGTGTGGTCGTGCCCACCTACAACACACCGGAAAACTATCTGAACGACTTGCTCGATTGCATGAAAAAGCAGATCTATCCGCGTTGGGAACTCTGCATTGCCGACGACGCGTCACCGCAACCTCACGTGCGTCGCATGCTGGAAAAAGCTGCGGGCGAAGATCACCGCATCAAACCGATCTTCCGCACCGAGAATGGTCATATCTCCCGTGCAACCAACTCCGCTCTCGATGTCGCCACCGGAGAATTCGTCGCCCTCCTTGATCATGACGACATCCTGCCCGAGGACTCCCTGCTCCACGTCGCGCAGGCGATTAAGCAACACCCCAAGGCCGGTTATCTTTACACCGACGAAGACAAGATCGACGACACTGGCCGGCACTTTGATCCTCAATTCAAGGACAACTGGAGCCCCGCGATGTCGCTCACTCACAACTTCACCCATCACCTCACGGTGATTCGCCGCGACATTGTCGAAAAAGTCGGCCGACTACGCCCTGATTATAACGGAGCTCAAGACATTGATCTCTTCTTACGTTGTTGGGCGCAGATCGATGACGACGATGTGATCCACATCCCCTTCATCGGCTACCACTGGCGAGCTCACGCCGAAAGCACCGCGAGTCGCGGCGATCAGAAAGGCTACCTCTTCGAGGCAGCCCGTCGTGGCATCGTCGATAACCTCACGCGACGTCAGTTACGAGCCGAACCATTCCTTCCGCAAATCGCCCAAGACTACGCGCTCTGTTTGCATCAGCTGAAATGGAGCCACGATATTCTTTGCGAAAATCCAGTGACCATTGTCATCCCGACCAAAGATCGCGCCGACCTGCTCCGCACCTGTTTGGATTCGATTGCGAAAACCACGCCGCAGGAATCCGTGCGTGTCATCGTGGTGGATGATCATTCTACCGACACGGATGCGATCGATTACCTCGCCACACTGGCCGATCGCACGGACCTGCGTTGCACCGTCCTGCACGCGCCCGAGTCGCCCGAGGGATTCAACTACTCGCGTCTCGTAAATCTCGGCAGCGCCGAAGCCGACACACCTTTGCTCCTCCATCTCAACAACGACGTCGAAGCACTGACTCCCGGGTGGCTCGAAGACATGGCCGGATGGCTCACCTTGCCTGGCACCGGAATCGTCGGGGCTAAACTCGTTTACCCCGATGGCACTATCAACCACGCCGGTATCGGGTTGAGCCACGAAGACGGTCTCGCTCATGTGCTCTTCGAAAAGGAACCCGTCGATGATCTCGGTCACCTGTTCTTGCCGCATGCTGCGCGCAACGTGTCTGCTGTCACCGGAGCCTGCTTACTGACCCGCACCGACCTTTATCGCGAACTGAACGGCTTCGACGAAACCAAACTCCAAGTCGCCTACAACGATGTAGATTACTGCCTGCGCGCCGGTGACGCTGGTCATCGTTCTGTTTACACCCCGCAGGCCATCCTCCGCCACATCGGCAGCGCCTCGCGTGGCAATAACTACGCTGAGCGCGAACACGTCGAATACATCGCCCGCCACGGCAACACCCGTGATCGCTATCTCAACGAAGCGCTCTCCTTCCCGCCGCGAAATCTCCCGCTTGATCCCTACTATCAACGTTACGCGCAAACCGCGCGCCCGTTTCACGCCACGGTCGTCACTCACAATCTCAACTATGAAGGCGCTCCGATCTTCATTTTTGAATTGGCCCGCTATCTCAATTCCCTCCCCGGCGTAAGTATCACCGTCGCTTCCCCCCAAGACGGTCCGCTACGTAAACGATTCGAAGCCGAAAATCTCGACCTCGAAATCTGGGACATCTCCGCGATGATGGCAGCAAAGAAGACGGACGAATTCAGCACTGCACTCAAGAAATTTGGCAGCTCGCGTGACTGGGATGGCACCGATGTGATCATCGGCAACACCATGATGACCTTCTGGGCCATCCATCTCGCAGCTCATCTCGACAAGCCTTCTTCGCTCTACATTCACGAAAGCAATACCGTGAAGCGTTTCTTCGCGCCACTGCTGCCCGTCCAGCTCCACGAAACTATTGAAGAGGCCTACCGCCTCGCGACTCGAGTTATCTTCACCGCTCAAGCCACTCGCGATATCCACGAAGAACTCAACATCAACGACAACTTCCGCACTCTACCGAGTTGGGTAGACTTTGAACGGATCGAAAGATTCTCCGCCGCGAATGATCGTGCTACTTTGCGTCGCAAACACGGCCTCGATCCGGATGCGGTGGTTGTCGTCAACATCGGCTCTGTCTGCGAACGCAAAGGACAGCATATCTATATACGCGGGATCGATCTTCTCAAAAAAGAGTTGCCCGATCTGTTCCCGGATAAGGCCATTCAATGGAGTATGGTCGGCGCAAGAGAAGGCCTCTATATGGAGACGCTTCAAGAGGACATCCAGTTGATGGGATTGCATGAAGTAAAAATTTTTCCTGAGACCCCTGACATCTACGATTTCTATCGCCTCGCCGACATCCTCGTTTGCACCAGCTTTGAAGAATCCTTCCCTCGTGTCCTCCTCGAAGCCATGGTCTTTGGCACCCGCATCGTCAGCACCGATGTGAATGGGATTCCAGAGATGCTCACCAATACCGATGAAGCTTATCTCGTCCCCGCTGGTGACCCCTTCAAACTCGCGACCGCGTTAAGAGCTGCACTCACGGATCACTTTGCGGACAATCAAAAAATGATCTCCATGGCCCACGCCCGTGCCACCCGCAGTTACCACCACGCCCGTGTCCTTTCCGCTCACGTTCAAGTAATCCGCGAAGCGTGGCTTGGTTAAACCCATCAACATGTCCGAAACCCCTCCCAGTTTCAGCCACCTGGAGTCGCCCTCACCCGGCTCTAAGCTGAACGGGTGCCAACACATGATCCGTGGTTGGGTCTGGCCACAGACAGGCAGACATATCGTCGATGTGCGCGCCCGAATCGGCGACCAACTCTTCCCCGGCGTCCACGGCATCCCTCGCGCCGATCTTGCCACCCATTTCAAAACGGGTCGCCCCTTCGCTCTTGCTGAGTTTTACATCGTAGTCGATTTGCCCGTCGGCTCACCGGGTGTCGTCCTCGAACATCTGGATATCGAAGGGCATTGGACGCCGTTCCAAACCGCGACCTATCAAATCGTCGATGCGGAAACTCCCGAGCACGTGCCCACGCCATCGGCTCCTGTTCGCTGGCACGAATATGGACGCGCACTGCAAATTCTGTTGCGCGAGCAACGCGCCCAAACCGGACAGCCCCTCGACGCCCTCGCAAACGAACTCGTCGCGCGCATCCCCTATCCGCGCGATCTCCGTCATCCGCACCTGCCCTTCCACGGGCACCTCGACGAACCCGCCGCAATCACTCGATGCGGCTTTGGCCGCGCCGCCGTGCTCGGCTACCTTTTTCACGAATCGCTCCCGATCAAGCGCGTGCTCGCGACTTTTGATCTGCAAGTCTGGCAAGCAGTTGATCATGCGAAATCCTCGCCTTTGGTCGGCGAACATTTCGATCAGTTTACTAATGCGCAGAATGCCGGTCTATTCGGCATCATCGACGTCCCAGCGCAGCTGCCCAACCCCGTCTGCCTGCGACTCTATGCCCAACTAGAAGACGGCAGCCTTCACCTCTGCTCAGTCGCCCACAGTCATCTCTTCACTAACGAAGATGAAAAGCGACCCTACCTGCCGCGGGATCGCTGCTCTTTTGACGACACGATCGCAGCACTCGATCAAGCTTTCCAAAAACGGAACATTGAGGTCGTGCAGGATGATGAGTTGGCTGCGGAAAAAGAACGCGTGCGCAAAGATTTCGAATTCAGAGCGCCCTCCACTCTTCCCGATGTCGCGCCACTGCGCACCGCTCCGCACCAGGCGACCACCGCGTTCCCAGAGCGAATCCTTCTCGTCACCCATAATCTAAATCTCGAAGGCGCCCCGCTTTTCTTGATCGATCTCGCGAATCACTACGCCTCACTGGGAGCCAAGCTCACCATTATCAGCCCATCGGATGGCCCTTTAAGAAAACGTTTCGAAGCATGCGGTGCCGTTATCCAGATCGTCGATACCGACGCGTTCTTCGCCTCCAAAACAAGACCAGCAGCCCAAGAAGCCCTCGATCTAATCGGCACGGATATCGATTTTACCGCCCACGACTTGGTCGTCTGCAACACCTTCACGACCTTCTGGGCCGTGCGCCTCGCCAAGGCTGCTAAACGCCCCGTGCTGCTCTATGTTCATGAGAGTACCACCCCTGCTAGTTTCTACATTGGTCGCGTGGCTCCCGAAGTCGTCGCGTTTGCCGATGAAGCGTTCGCTCTCGCCGACGCCGTTTCCTTCACCACCATTTCCACGCGAAACTATCACCTCGACTACGGGCG
Source organism: Opitutaceae bacterium (assembly GCA_002713695.1). Lineage (GTDB taxonomy): Bacteria > Verrucomicrobiota > Verrucomicrobiia > Opitutales > Opitutaceae > Cephaloticoccus. Next base: position 384,194 of record PAUB01000001.1, on the reverse strand, counting down.
CCCCGAGAAGCACTGGCTCACCCCTGGTTGGATTGATGTGGCCCGGATTGATACGTGGCGAACCGAACACTCACGCGATGCCCTGCGCGCCGATTTCAAACTTCAGGACAACGAACTCCTCGTGACCAACGTCGGTTCTGTGTGTGATCGCAAAGGACAACATATCTTCGCACGCGCGGTGGATCTACTCTGCCATCGTTATCCGGAACTCGCCGCACGCACCAAGTTTATCATGCTCGGTGGAAGCGATACGCCATTCGATGAAGTGCTCACCGAATTGCTGGAGCAAATTGATCGCCCCAACCTCACCGTGCATCCCGGCACCCCGGACTATTTCCCGTATTATGCGGCCGCCGACCTCTTCGTCTGCTCGACCTACGAGGAATCATCACCCCGCGTCATTCTCGAGACCATGGCCTGCCAAACTCCAATTTTAAGTTCCGGCGTTCATGGCGTTCCCGAACAAGCGCGAGCCGATCTCGAAGCCATCTTAATCAAACCCGGCGATACCGTCGCGCTTTGCGAAGGTATGGCCCACTTACTCCTCAATCCTGAAATCGGCCGCGACATCGCCGCCCGAGCTCGCGCCCGCGTCCTCGCCGAATTCGAAGCAGGAGTCCTCCTCCCCCGGCATTCTGCACTCGCGGCCAAGGTCTCCACTGCAAAACTGGAATCATGATCGAATCCGGCGATTGGCAGTTTGATATCGAAGTGCGGCCCAAAGACTGGGCGTTTACCGCCGAACCCACTTGGATTGCCGGTTGGATCTGGTCGCCAAAAAAGCGCGTGCTCAATGATCTGCGACTCTGGATTGATGGTCGCCCCTTTCTAGCGATTTGGGGAATTCCAAAACCCGGTCTCGACGAACGATTCCTCGATCGTCCCGGCCCACCTTTTCTTGGGTTTACCATTCTCGCGACTCCCCATCCCGGCGCGACTATGCTTCGTTTAGAAGTGCGTGATCAAACCGGTGTTTGGCAGGAAATTCATCGCACCGAAATCAGTGTTTCTCCCGATGCTCCCGAAGCCCCGATACCACATAACTTGCCGGCCCAAATCGACCGACTCGTCCCTGCGTTGCTCCGCAATTCCACCCAACGCAACGATGTCCCTTTTGCCGCACTCGCTGATGAACTCGTTTCCTCCGCTATCGCAGAGCCGTTAAATTCATTACCCAACCCTCCCTTCCACGGAGCCCTGGAGGAGCCGCGTGAAGAAGGTTGGGTGCGCTACGGTCGTCTTTCGATTACCGGTTGGATTGCTCATCGCAGCGAATCCATCACGCGCGTGACCGCGATGATTGATCCGCTGTTGGAAACACCGCTGTTACACGGACTGTCACGCGAAGACATCGAAGGCGTAATTAAGAACCTACCCGGCAGCAAAAGCTCCGCGTTTGTCGGTCACGTGGATTTACCCGCGGATACGATGGCACCCGTGTTATTAAAGATTTTCGCCGAGCTCAGCGATGGCACCAAGCATATCATCTTTGCTCAGCGATTCACGCCCCGGATTATTGCCGGTGCTGATGTCTCTCTGCCCCCTCTTTCTCGCCTCAAGTTCGCGCATGCCGCCTGGGCGCTGCATGGCTCCGCCAAACGACACGGCCTTGATCGTGGATCATGGCGCGAACTGCAGCCGAGCCTCGAACGCGCGTGGGCAACCTACTCCTCAGATGCTCCGGCTCGATCTCACCACACAGGCCTCGCTCCCAAAATCACCGCCAAGACGGATGAGAGCAAGGCGAGCAAGATAATCGTCGCCACGCATAATCTAAATTTCGAGGGAGCGCCTTGGTTTATTTTTGAACTGGCCAATCACCTCTCATCGCGACCGGGCACATCGGTAACCATCGTGTCTCCGACTGAAGGACCGATGCGTGCTGTTTTTGAAGAGTCTGGTATGACCGTGCATTTGGTCGATCTACAGGACGCTTTCGCATTAAAGGATCCTTCGGAATTTAAAGCGGCACTGACTGCTCAAACCCAATCGATAAACTGGGCTGAGGCCGATCTGATCATTGCCAATACCATGGTCACATTTTGGGCTGTTCAGGCGGCTAAGAATGCAGGAAAACCCTCCCTGCTCTACATTCACGAAAGCGCAGCAATCAGTCGATTCTTTGCTCCGATTATGGATCGCGCGCTCTTCCCTGTCGTGGAGGATGCGTTCCGTCTCGCGAGCCGAGTGGTCTTCACCGCTGATTCCACTCGTGCCGTCCACGACCATCTCGGTGATCGTCGAAATTTCACGCTTCTGCCGAGTTGGGTGGATACTAATCGCATTGATACATTTATTGAGAAAACCAATCCCCGTAAACTCCGACGAAAACACGGTCTCGATCCCGATGCGGTCCAAGTCGTCAACATCGGCTCCGTCTGCGAGCGCAAAGGACAGCACGTTTTCATCCGCGCACTTGATCTGCTCAAAACTGAACTCAGTTTCACCTATCCTGATCAGAAGATCCAATTCGTGATGGTGGGAGCGCGGGCCGGCCTCTACCTCGATTCACTCAAACAGGAAATCAAACTGTTGGATCTCGAAAACGTCGTCTTCATTTCCGAGACTTCCGACATCTTTGATTTCTACCGACTCGCGAATATTTTTGTCTGCACGAGTTTCGAAGAATCTTTTCCCCGCGTGCTTCTCGAATCGGCCGCTTTCCATCTTCCCATTGTCACGACCAATGTGAATGGTATTCCCGAAATGCTCGCGCCCGAAGAAGCGTGGCATACTCCGCCGGGTGATCGCTACCGCTTGGCCGAAGCCATCAAACAAGCATTCGCTGCTCATTTCGCGAAAGACGACACGCGGCCTAAAAAAGCGCGCGCTGCAGTGCTTCGGAAATACCACGTGGCCAACTCTCTGCCCCAACACATCGCTCTCGCTGATGGCATTGCCTCAGATCGCAACTAGATCATGCGCGAAACCACCATCTGTTTTCACAATCTCGAATGGCCCGAGCCGCAGGCCACGCTTTGCGGACCAATCGTGTGGTTACGCGGATGGATCGTAGGGAAACCAGGTTGCGATTGTATCGACCTACGGATCCGCCACGCCGGCGCCACTCATCTCGGCGTGCTCGGACTTCCCCGCACGGATCTCGCAGCGCATTTTGAATCCGACAAACCATGGCTCCCCGCCGAATACATCATCGGGGTGCCCGTCAGCACCGCCGGCCCCATCTCGCTCACCCTAGAAGTGATGGATTCCCACGGCCTCTGGCATTCACTTGAAACGATTCATCTGACCATCGCGCCTGAAGGACTCCCGCCGCCGCGGGTCGAAGGCCGACTTGAGGCAAGCCCCGATGGCACTTGGACCACGCGCGACGCCCATCATCCTTTCCATGGGCATCTCGATCAGCCTGGAAACAGTCCTATTTTGAATCACGGTCGCGCTCCCGTAATCGGCTGGCTGCTCGACGAAACCGAGTCACTCGCCCAAGTCCTCGCGACGACTGATACGCTCGTCTTCAACCATCTCGAGCACAGCCAAACCGATGACGCTCTGGCGATCAAAGTCCCTGAACATCAAAACGCCCGTCATGCCCGATTGAAAGGTGAGATCGATTACCCCGCGACCTTGATCGAGCCCGCCTTGCTCCGAGTCTATGCCGGTTCTAATGAGGGTGAAGTCACCCTCTGTTTTGCCCAACGAATCGCAGCGCAAAAACAAAGCACTTCCGCATCGCAGCAAAGGGCAGAATACCCGGCTATCGTTCCTCACACGCTAGCTGCCTATCCGTCCGGTCGTCCCCGACGCGCGTTGTTCATGCTCCGAGCCCTGCTCCCTGACGACGCCTGCCTGCGCGCGCTTGATCTGGTCCGCCACCTCAAGGGTTCCAATCGCTGGGCCGCACGAGTCGTAGCGATGGAGGATGGCCCCTTGCGCGATGCGTTTCTAGAAATCGATACGGAATCTCTCATTGTCGATCCCGGTAGTTTATATTCCGCGACCGACGAACCGGCCGCAGACAACGCACTTACGCATCTCGAACAACAAATCCGTTGGGATCATCTCGATGCCTTCGTGATATTTGATCCGCTCTGCGGTTGGGCTCTCCCTCTCGCGAAACAACACGGTATCCCCACCCTGTTCGATTGCGGACAGGAAAGCACACTGCAACCCGATCAAACGGCGATCCCTTACGTGCAAGATTTGGTGCGCAGAAGTTGGCAGTCTACCGATGCCGTTTGTTTCCCCTCTCAATCCGTAGCGCGTGTCCAACAGTCTGTTTTTACGACCACGCCGGCAGAAATCATCCCTTATTGGCATACACCTGGAATAACCGCGAAGCCAACCAAACCTGATTCCCGCATCGCGATCGCCCCCCTGCGCACCGCAGATTGGGTAAACAAACATCACCCGGAAGTCGCAGCACGTTGGCAATTCCGCCAAGGACCCGCCACCGAAACATCTCGGGAAAAACTCACGCGTCTCGACGAGCAATTCAACATGCCCGCACTGCAAGCAGCTCCCGATTGGAGCACCTCAAATCTCGATCTCTGTCTGGGGCCACTCTTTGCGCGTGGCCCCCTTCGTCCCATTTTTGATGCCTTGGCCGCCAATATTTCCACTGTCGCGGTGCAGACCCCCATCACGAAAGAGTATCTCGCAAACTCACGGTTACCGATGGTTGCGGAGTCTAATCCACTCGCCTTGGCCCACCATCTCATCGCAAGGGACCGACAGCCGGATTATCTCCAATCGGAAACGGAAACCACTGGGGTATTGATTCGGAAACATCATGCTCCGGATCGTTTACTCACGCAGTGGGAGAAAATGCTCTCTTCGGTCGCGGCTAGCCATAGCTAACGGCTTGCGCCACTCGCCGCTCTCTGCCTTGTTTCAGCATTCCGCGTGAACGAGAACGACTCCTATATCTTTGATATCGAGCAACCTGAAGACTGGAAGTTTTCAGGCAAACCCACGTGGATCAGCGGATGGTTTCTCTCTAAAACCGGTGCTACATTCACGGATTTTCGCGCGGTCATCAATGGTATCCCCTACCCCGGACTCTGGGGATTGCCTCGTGAAGACATCGAGCGCACCCATCGCGGCTACACTGGATTTCCCCATGCCGGTTTTTCCCTGCAAATCAGACCACCCCATGGCAAGCACTTCATGCGTTTGGAACTACGCGATTCCGGAGGCAATTGGGTTGAATTCTGGAGGCGTGAAATCAAAACGTCGAAAGGTCCCGGTCGCCGTCCCAAGCTCCAATCGGGAATCTTACCTGATCAGCTGCGCAAACTCCTGCAAGCGCACCGCACGGATCCTGCTCGTGATCTCCGAGACTACGCGCGACAGCTCGCCGTTGAATCAGCGACCGTCGCTTTTGAAACTCTACCGAACCCTCCTTTCTTTGGCGCGCTTGAAAAACCACTCCTCACCGGAGGCTCCCAATTCGGAAAGATTCGCGTTGAAGGCTGGATCATCCATCGCGAACTGCGCATCCGCCGCTTACTCGCCACGACCAATCCGATGGTTGAAAACGAGCTGGATTACGGTGATCGTAAGAGAGCGGAAGCCGGAGAGATGTTTCCCGATCATCCCTACGCCGCTCGATCGCAGTTCTTCGGCATGGTGGATATTGAAGAAACTGCCAGCGACCCCGCCTACCTTCAAATCTACGCCGAACTCGAGGATGGCACGCGCCAATTAGTATTTCTCCGCCGCTTCTTTCAGCGCGCCTGCAATCGCGATGAACAGCCTCTGCCCAAGTTTAGCCAGAGTCTCCTATTACGCACTGTCGCCTTGTTCATCGGCGCCTGTCGCTCGGAACGCATTCGTCTCGGCTCACTGCGTGAGTTCTGCCGTGGTGTCCGTCGCGCCCGAGAGATTTACCAGCAATTCGCACCGACCTCACTCGCCCACTACGATCAAGCCAACCCCGATCCTTACCACGCGTGGCAGACGGCTAATCACCTCACACCTCAATTAGAGAAATGTCTCCGGGAATCGACTGAGCAACTCGGCTCCGATGCCCCTTCCTTCACTCTCTTGGTGGACACTCGAGGCTGTCGTGAATCACATGTCGCGCAATTAGTCGCCAGCCTAGTCGACCAAATTCACCCGCTTTGGGAGGCATGGTTTATCGGTGATATCTCCGCACCTTCCGGTGATTCCAGATTCCATACCGAGCTCTGCGAAGACTCGAAGGATTACATTCGCGCGCTCAATGCCGCCACGCATCAATCTCGCGGCACTCACCTCGCGTTGATCACTGGCGATGCGCGTCTATCTCGTGATGCGCTGATCGAAACCGCGGAGCGTTGGACCACTAACACCGAGCTCGGACTTACCTACACGGATGAAGATTCGATGTCCGATAGCGGCCATCGCTCGGCTCCCGAGTTTAAACCAGAATGGAGCCCGGCACTCGCCGACTCTGGCCTTTTCCCCGGAAACTTCTGCGTTGTCCGGCGCGAACGCTTCGAGTCGCTAGGATCTTTCCGCGACTCGTTTGGCGAGGTCCCTTGGTATGACTTGATCCTACGTCTTAGTGACACGCTCACTTCCGAGCAGGTCTACCACATTCCTTTGGTTTGTTACCATGGCCGATTGAGCCGTTCGCGTCACACTGATCCCGCTGATCACTCTGTCGAACAGGCTCGACAGGCCTTGGCCGAAGCGATGCAACGTCGCTCACTCGAAGCCGCCCCGTTCTTGCCCGAGATCGGGCATCACCAGCGAATTCGCTACCATCAGTTACGTTGGTCAGATTCAGTTCTCGCGCGTTTGCCTGTAACGATCGTCATCCCCACGCGTGACAAACTCCACCTCTTGCAGGAGTGTGTCGAGTTGCTCGAAGAGACCGTCAATTGGGCCTACGCGAAGCTCATCATCGTAGACGATCATTCCCGCGATGCCGATGCGGTCGCTTACCTGGAAGGCATCCAAAAACGCACTGACCTGCACTGCCTCGTGCTTCGTCCCGAAGATCGCAGTGCACCCTTCAATTATTCTCACCTCGTTAATCTCGCGCGACCTCACCTCGATACGCCGCTAGTGCTTCACCTCAATAACGACGTGAATGCGCTCGAACGCGGCTGGCTCGAAGAAATGGCCGGTTGGTTTACCCATCCTGATGTCGGTGTCGTTGGCGCGAAGCTCGTCTGTCCTGATAAAACGCTCAATCACACGGGCATTATTATTGGTCCGCATGGAGGCCTCGCCGATACGCCTTACGCCAATGTCGCTGCAATCGATTGCCCGGTGATCGATCATGCGGCCGCGCGGGAGGTTTCCGCTGTCACCGGCGCCTGCCTGATGACCCGCACCGATCTTTACGAACAGCTCGCTGGATTCGACGAAGAAGACTTCAGCGTCGCCTACAACGATGTGGATTACTGCCTGCGCGTGCGCGAAATCGGCCAACGCGTGATCTACACCCCTCAAGCCAAACTCATGCATTGGGGCAGCGCGACGCGTGGAGTCACTTTTGATGATGCGGAGCACATCTCCTTCGTTACACGCTACCCCCAATATAGTGATCCGTATTTCAGTGAACAGCTCGCGTTGCAAAATGGTAGTCCCGAGTGTCGTGGAGCCCACTTCGTGAGAACCAAACGCGCTGGATCACTCCACCTCCTGCTGATCACTCACAACCTCAATTTAGAAGGAGCACCGCTCTTTCTGTTGGAATACGCTGCTCACATGGTGCGCCATGCCGGTTTCTCCATCGAAGTGCTTGCAGGACAGGACGGTCCCCTCCGCAGTGACTACGAAAAACTCGGCGCGCAGATCACGCTGGTTGATGTCGAACCCGTTTTCGCTTCGCCTGATGAAGAGATTTTCCACAGCCGAATCCACGACATAGCACATACTCTCGACTGGGAGAAAATCGATCTGGTCGTCTGCAACACGCTGATGAGTTTCTGGGGCGTCCATCTCGCCCGTTCTGCCGCCAAACCCTCGCTGTTCTACATTCACGAAAGCACTTCGATCTTCCGCTTCTTCGAGGAAAAACTACGCTTGGATCTCCACCATCTCGCACATGAAGCGTTCACCTCATCGACTCGGGCCCTCTTCCTCTGCCAAGCGACTCGCGCCTACTACGAGGACGACAATTTACACGACAATTTCCGGATCGTGCCGAGTTGGATCCGACTCGGTGACATTGCGAACGTAAGCGCGGCACAGGATCGCAGTTCGTTAAGGAAGAAGCACGGAATCGGTGAAGAGGAAATTGTGATCGCCAATATCGGCACCGTTTGTGAACGCAAAGGACAGCATACTTTCCTACGTGCCATCGAGCATTTCAATCTGCAGAACCACAGCGGCAATTTCCGCTTCCTCATGGTGGGTGCCCGTGAAGGCATCTATCTCGATTTGCTCAAGCGAGACCTCGCGCGACTCAAGCTGGACAACGTCACCCTCGTTCCGGAAACAGATCAGGTCTTCGACTTCTTTGGTGCGAGCGATATATTTGTCTGCACGAGTTATGAGGAATCTTTTCCCCGCGTGGTGATGGAAGCGATGGCATTCCGCACACCGATCGTCTCCACGGATGTGCATGGTATCGCCGAAATGATCGGTCAACGCCAACAAGGCTATCTCGTTAAGCCAGGTGATCCCATCGCTCTTTCCCGCATGATCTGGACCTGCCTGGCTAAGGAACGCAGCGGCAAATCTCTGACCGAAACCGCCTATTCAAAAGCGCTGCGCATTTACGATCACCGCAAAGTCCTTCCGCAACACACCGCTTTCGCCCGCGAAGCTGTGCTCGTGCAGGAGTAAGCCGGACGAGAATTTCGAAGACCACGTCGTATATGACCACAATCCGCTCACTACCCATTTTACGCATCACATTTCTGGCAGGCTTCATTTTAGCACTGCTGTTTGCCCTTTATACCAATCGCGTCTGGGAGGATTACTACATCACTTTCCGTTCGAGTAAGAATTTAGCCATGGGCAATGGGTTGGTCTACAATGTGGGGGATCGCTTGCATACATTTACTTCGCCTTTGGGTGTGCTAATTCCGGCGGTCTGCAGTTTAGTGACGGGCAATAGTTCCGATACCGCAGCCCTGTGGTTATTTCGCGGGATCTGTGCAGCGGCGTTCGGTGGTGCGATTACACTCCTAGTCTCATTGATGCGTAAACTCGCTTGGCCCACGATAGCTACCGCTCTGCTTGCAGTCATGCTACTCACTGATGCCAAGTCGCTAGATTTCACCATCAATGGGATGGAGACCGCTTTCATGCTGCTCTTCTTGGCCTATGCCCTTTGGGCACACTTAAGTCCTCGTCCCCGACAGTGGCAGCATCTGGGAGCAGCTTGGGCGGGGTTGATGTGGACTCGACCCGATAGTTTCATCTACGTCGGCCTGATTGCCGCAGGGTGCTGGCTCTTTAATCAGCCTGAGCGCACTGGTGGTGATCGTCGCCAGCAACTTCTGCTGTTCCTCAAAGCAGGATTACTCACCACGGCAATCTACAGCCCTTGGCTTATTTGGGCAGGCTGGTATTACGGAACCCCCATTCCCCATACCATCGTGGCCAAAGCGGCCATGACTCAAGAGGGCGAAGCCCTACAGGAATTTCTAAATGGCATCTGGCAACTACCCTACATGATTTGGAAAGGTGCGACCGCCGCTGAAGGCAGTTTTCTGCCAGCGTATTACATGTTTCCCTCCTGGCCATCGTGGAGCCTACCGTTCGGACGTATCCTCGGAATCATCGCTTCAATGCTATGGTTAATTCCACGACTGAGACTGGAAAGTCGCGCAGCCTCATTCGCTTACTTTGTCGCAATCTCTTATCTCTCATTCGTCCCCTATTTTCCATTCCCCTGGTATTTGCCCGTCACCACGCTACTAGCCTGGGTCGCTCTTGCGGGGGCAGTCGGTCAGCTGTGGCAATCGAACAGCTCGTCGCTTCGCTGGATCGTCGGAGTCGGTAGCGTTGGCGTGATTTTTGGCGGTCTGTTACTCACCGTCGCAGCGTCACGGCAGGCCAAAGCTCAACAAATGTATGTGGAGGACGGTAACCGACGCTTAATCGGCGAGTGGCTCAAAGAACACTCTAAACCGGGAGACACTGTCTTCATGGAACCTCTCGGCTATATCGGCTATTTCTCCGAACTTAAAACTTACGACTGGCCCGGCATGTCCTCTCGCGAAGTCACTGAGGCAACGAAACAAGTCGGTAATAATTGGGGTGAGCTGATCACTCTCTTGCGACCGGACTGGCTCGTGCTTCGAGCTGGTGGCCCACAAGATTTACCAAGATTTGCCCCCCATCTAGAAGGAAAATATTATGAACGGATGCGCGACTTTGACCGCCGCTCCGACATTGAAAAATTGGACATAGAGGGACGGGATCTTCTGCTCTTCGATTCGCATTTCGTCGTCTATCGTCGGCGAAATGCGATGTCTTTGTTTTTTCGCGGTCAGATATTCGATCCCGAATCATATACAGCACCACTCGGAGTAAACAGGGTGCCCTACGACGAAAAGGAAGTCGCGTTTGCCCACGCTCCGAGCTCATTCACCTTCAGGCAATATCCAGGCATTAGTAAACTCACCGGTGAATTTGGGTTTCTCGAGAGTGCGTGGATGGGATCTAAAAAAACAGCTGGCGCCGTTTTTGAGATCGTCCAGATCCGCGAGGACAAATCCACGACTTTACTATTCTCGAAAACATTGCGCCCAGCCCAAAATCTCGAGCACCGCGCCGTTCAGTCATTCAACATTGATATTCCAACGATACCTCATTCCAAACTCCACTTCACTATCCGTCCGGCTCACCCTTTAGATAACGCCTTCAATTACACCTTTTGGCACGAGATAAAAGCCGAAAGCTTTTCAACAACTATCGCTCATCAAGAAGGCGCAGTGACTTCTATCGATAGCGACGCTACCAACGGTTTCGCCACCATGGAAGAAGAAGGGCAGGAAGTGCTCTTCGCCCATGCACCTTCGCGTTTGGATTTTCTTGTTCCCGATGGCGCAACTCTAGTCACTGGAAAGATTGGCTTACTCCAACGTGCCTATACCGGCAGCGGCAATACCGATGGGGTAAGATTCATCATAGAATCTGTGGATCCCGATGGACAACGCACAGTCTTGCTGAATCGGCTCCTGCAACCTTATACGGTTTCAACTGATCAAGGAGCTCATGATTTTTATGCCGTTCTGCCCATCCAAGCTGGGTTTAAGCTCATTCTCCGAACCGAACCCAGAGATTCCAGCCGTCTCGACTACACATGGAGTTATTGGAAGGATCTTCGTTTCGAACACCGATAAAGGTCACTGAGAGGTTCTCTATCTAAGCGAATTGATATTTATTAAAATTTACGACTAGACCCTATGACCTGCAAATCTGTAAGAAATGGTGCATATGCTTCAGACTAAGCAACCATTTTCCAAACCTTCCGTCATTGATTGGGTTTTTCGTGTGCTCGGTTTCCTCGTTTTGGTCGTCGTTGCCTTTCGAGTCCCAGAATTCCCCGCCCATGACTTAGATTCATCTTGGAGGATGGCATTGGGTAAGTTTTTTGTCGAGGGTCGTCAATTTGGCACCGAAGTCGTATTTACCTACGGTCCTTTAGGATATGTCATGGGGAATACCTACTGGGGCGGGCAATGGGCCAGTCTGATATCATGGCATGCCTTTTTGGCGGTGACATTCTCCACAATCATCTTCTGGCATGGAATGCGGCTAAGCGGCTACAATCGCCTGTTTTACTTCACGTTCTTCTTTTTGTTTGGTCTCTCCTATCAGGATGCTATTCAGCAGATCATAATCGCTCTCCTAGGCTTGGAGCTCATCAAACGAAGTGACCGCTCTTGGCATTGGAGTTCTTTGGTGATAGTGGGGCTCCTCGTTATCTTGTCCCTCATTAAGTTCACCAACATTGTGCTATGTGTTGCCCTGATAAGCTTGGCCGCCGGCCTTGGCTATTGGACCCAGAGAAAGTGGCAGACTGCTCTGCACCTCCCTTCAATTTATGCCGGAATGTTCATCTTGGGCTGGATGCTATGCGGACAGCACATATTTAACCTACCGGCTTATTTTCATAGTTCATGGCAGATCAGCCAAGGGTATCAGGATGCGATGGGTTTTTCCTGTCCTTCCCTGCAACTCTATCTGGGTTTAACAGTTCTAGGATTGGTCATCCTGCATACATTTATAAACCTCTTTAGTCAGACCAACCGAATTCGTGGATTCGCGCTAACAGCCGGCGTTGGTGCGTTCATTTACTTAAACTGGAAGCACGGTTTTATCAGAGCCGATGGGCACCAGGTCGGATTTTATTTTTCTGCTATGACCGTGATCGTGACTTCAGTCTTGATGCTCGAAGACGGGCCAAAGTTTCGAATTCCTAAACAGATTATCCTCACCGTCGCTGGCCTGACAGCGCTGATCGGAATGGAAGCAGTCTTGCCGGGGCTAGTTAGTGGGGGCCTCGGCAATACCCAGCATACCATCAACAAAAACATTCATTTCGCATCTAATGTGGAAGATAGCCGACGGGGCTACGATGCACGGCTCGAAAAAGAACAAGCCTTCGTCGAAATGCTTAGGAGCAAATCCAAGACCAAGATTGGCGATGCCTCCGTAGATGTTTTAGGCTTTGAACAATCTATCGCGATTTTTAACGGATTCAATTACCAGCCTAGACCCGTATTTCAGGGCTATTCAGCATACACCCCTTATCTTTCCCGACTGAATTACGAATACTACGCTGGGGACAGCGCACCAGAATACGTGTTATTCAAATTGCAAACGGTCGATTTCCGTCTGGCGACTATGGATGATCCACATGCACTCAGAATGCTCATCCAGCGCTACGAATACTTATTTTCCGAACAAGGATTCACCATCTGGCAACGCAAGTCTGAGGCCTTTGATGCAAAGACTTATGAGCCCAAATTCATACGGAAGACGACAGTCCGGCCCCTAGAACAAATTATTATTTCCGACCTCAATGACCAACTCATTTGGGTCGAAATCGACTACGAGTTTAACTTCCTAGGCAAACTTCGAAGATTCTTCTTCAAACCACCACTTGTTAATCTACGCATCATAGATGAAGACGGTGTGGAATCGGTTCATAGACTTCCGGGCCCGATCGGAAGAGCGGGTTTCATGCTCAATCCAGTGATCAATGACCTGCTCGATTTTATGCGCGCGTCCGGAGGCACCCCTAAACGGCGCGTCAAAGCGATTGTGATCGAAACCACACCTCAGAACTTGGACTGCCTCAAGAATGAGATCACCGTGAGCTTCTCTTCGATGCCCCCATCAGACGCTGGCGCCACGTATTACAAAGAGGCAGATCAGGCGATGTTCCACATGTTCGTCGATACGCCCTCATCCTATACCGCCTATCAGAAGCCCAACGAAGAGGTCATCGATAATCGGCGAATAATGATCATGCACGCGCCCAGTGAAATGATTTTCGAAGTTCCCTCTGGAGCTGGGGAAATCAACGGCTACTATGGTTTTGTTAAGGGTGCTTATTCCGATGAAGGCAAAACCAATGGGGCCATATTCTCAGTTATCTGGGCCGATGAGAACAACGAGCCTGTCGTCCTTCATGAACGTTTTCTCGATCCTAGACACAAGGTAAACGATCGTGGCCTTCATAAGTTCCATGCAAAAGTCCCTCAAGGACGAGGCATAGTCTACCTTCGGATAGGTGCCGGGGCGTATAACGAATTCGCCTTCGACTGGACTGGTTGGAGCGGCATCGAGTTTAAATGATATTCCATCTATCTACCATCCGTCCATGTCTGGTATAAAAATCAGGAGCGGCTGGTTGTGGACGGCGATTCTCCTCACCCTTCTGAAGCTCTGGCTCACGAATGCTCAGACGTTTTTTGCCATTGGTCCGGCTTTTCATGACGACCAGCTATTCGTCAAATTAGCCGCCCATATTATCAATGGAGAGTGGCTGGGCCCTTACGACCAATTCACTTTGGCAAAAGGCCCCCTCTTCCCCCTCTTCATTGCGGCAATTTTCTGGATCGGTCTGCCTCTGATTCTCGCGCAACAGCTCTTATACGCAGGAGCCAGCGCAGTTCTCACAGTAGCGATGAAACCTTGGTTGAGAAACTCGGCACTCCAGTGCGGATTTTATCTTTTACTGCTACTCAACCCAATCAGCTACGACGCGGCGAACCTCACCCGTCTGATGCGGCAGAATCTCTACACACCGCTCGCGTTACTGACCATCGCAGGTCTGATCATGCTCTTCTCTCGTCGTCGAGAAACCGTGCGGCGCATGTTTTTTCCTGCGATCTTCGCGGGGCTTTCCTTTGGCGGGTTTTGGCTCACTCGTGAAGAAAGTGTCTGGCTGCTACCCGCCGTGGGGCTACTCTTTCTCGGCATCTGGGGATCATTACGCCAAGAAGTGTTTCAACGTTGGCGGAGTCTCATCAGTGGCACCGCCATCTTCGTCTTCGCTGCGGCAACCCCCATCATCACCATCAGCACCCTGAACTGGCAGCATTATGGATGGTTTGGAACCGTCGAGTTCCGTGATGCAAATTTCAAGGATGCCTATGGCGCGCTGACTCGTCCTCAAGTAGGTCCGACCCTCGATCAAGTGCCTGTTACTAGAGAGATGCGCGAGGCGACCTACAAAGTCAGTCCCACTTTCGCGAAATTGCAGCCCTACTTGGAAGGTCCAGTCGGAGAACACTGGGCTGATAATACTCGGTTCGCCACCGCCGACCGACAAATTCGCGGTGGATGGTTCATGTGGGCTCTGCGCGATGCTGTAGTCGCGGCCGGCCTCGCACCTGATGCCAAAGCCGTGTCACTCTTTTATTGCCAAGTCGCTGATGAAGTAAATCAAGCCTGCGATGATGGCAGCCTCTCTTCACGCCCTGCCCGAAGCGGTTTTCTGCCAATTCTGAATCTAAGCCTAGCCCGCCCGATTTATGAAACGGCCATCGAATACACTCACTACTTTTATACTTTCAATGGTTTCTCCGCCTATTCGCCAGACAGTCGCGGCGATTACGCCGAGTTAAAAATATTCCGCGACTACATTGGCACTCCCCTAAGCTATGCACCGCGCTCTCCCATTGAAGAGAGCTCTGAAAACAAGATATGGCGCCAACATAAATTAGGAGCACTCAATTCCATCGGAATCGGATTTGGCCATATGCTGTCATGGCTCGGACCACTTCTCTTAGTGATCGGCCTAGCGCGTGTTCTGGAGAGTATCGCAGATCGAAAGGTTTCATTCTGCCTTGGTTTAGCAGTCGCCTTGCTTACGTCCTGTTCTGCCTACCTTGCCATCAACATTCTCGTTCAGGTGACTTCGTTTTATAATCAAAGCACCGCAGCGCTCGCGTCCGCCTATCCCCTGTATCTGATCGCACTCGCTGCTATCGCGATAGATGCATGGCAAGCTTGGCGATCACCCGCTCGCGTCAGGGATCGACCTCAAAAAGAAGGGCGCCATTCATCACTGCTCACCAGCCTGATCATCGGAGGAACCGCGTTGGTAATATTTACCGCGAGGCTCGGGGAAATCCACATCTTTGCCAGTGATGTCCCACGCTACGATCAATGGCTGGTGGAGGGAATGCAAGTCGTGCAGCCCTGGCTCACCGGCACTTTATCCCTAGGCGATTTATTCATTCCTCACGGAGAACATATCCCGTTGTGGAATCGTGTCTTCATGTGGATTCAGTTAGTGCTCATCGGCAAATGGGATCCCTTGGTTCAGGTGACGGTTAACGCGGTGTTGTTCACTGGCTTTGTCCTGATCATCGCTAAGTCGGCTTTGCGATTTCTCACGCCTATTGCCGCCCTGCCCATTCTCGTCGTTCTCGTTCTCGCCGGAAGCATTCCTCACGCATGGGAGAGCATTACTTGGGGCTATCAATCTGGCTCTACTCTCGCGTTGGGTTTTCTGGTTCTGCATATCTACGGCACTTGCACTCAGCAACCTCGGACCCGTTTCTGGTGGGTCGCCCAAGTGGCCGCTCTGCTCGCTCTGTTCACCATTGATGGGATGTGGCTGACACCTCTTGTCGTCGTAGCATCATTCCTTTGGACGAGCCCTCGGAAATTTCGCGAGCACATCGTCCCGCTTTCCATCGCGTCGATGGGCCTGGTGCTTTGCCTAATACTGAAACAAGGGCTTCCGGCATCTTCGATTTTTCAAAATCCGATCTCTTTCTTCCACGCTTGGTTACGTCTACTGGGATGGCCCAGCGCTCTGCCCGGTGCCGCCGGCATCATGCTGCTACCGTGGCTGATCCACGCCCTGCGACTGCGCAACAGATCTGAGATCACTCCATTTGATCGGATTGTTTTCTCACTCGGTCTTTGGAACGTTGCCTACACATTACTCCTCGCATCAAGACTACCCGATGCTGGTGGGAGTTTCGATTCACGCTATGGAGACATACATCACATCGGCGTGCTGGCAGGCATCATGGCATTGTCTCGACTCATTCCCAAATCAGGTAAATTGCGCCCTGCCTTACTTTCGCTAGGCGTTATCTGGAGTGGGCTGCTTGTGGGCGGTCTGACAACTGGCACGCTAGAAGGACAATCACGCCATTTTCATAACATTGCCGCTAGCGATGCCGAAATTCGGCGTGATATCATGCAAAGTTACCTGCTGCACCAAAATCGCGCTCCCTTGGAAGCGCCCAATGCTCGCGGGCTTCTTTATCATGACATCGATTCGTTAATCGAACTGCTCGATACTCCCCGTTTTTCGTCGGTGCTACCTTCATCAGTATTCCCGAAAAACGCCCTAGGTTTCTCCGAAAGAGCAATCCGTTTCCTCCAATCAAAATGGTTATGGCTTCTCGTCCTCGGGTTGATCACCGCACTAGTCGCATTAGGCCGCTATTTACGAAACAGTGCCTCCTCTGAATCCATCGCACTCATACCTGATTCACATGATCCTTGGCGTTGGCGGGTCCCAGCTTTGGTCGGCGGTCTCGCGACAATACTGCTATCGACGTGGGTGAATCCATTCACTTTCAACCAAGATAAAAGATGGCTTCAAACCCTCGGTGGCGCGGAAGCACTTCAAGGGGTGACTTTCGCTGTTTATGGTTCTGCGGCATTTAATTCCGCCCGATTACAAGGAGCTGCTCCGATCACGCCGGTAGTGCTGAGAAACAAATTTTTCGGAAGCGCCCCGGACGGCCCTGGCTTCACTGGCACCATCATTAGTTCTACGTTCACGATCACTAGCCCATGGTTCGTCGTGCCCTTCGCCGGCTACCCGATTGGACATGGCAATGGCCTCCGTATTCGCATTCTCGATTCAACAGGACAAGCGACATATACCGAGATTGGGTATCCCGGACCCAATCGAATTGGCATCGACTATTGGCAGGTAGACCTCAGCAAATTTCAGGGGCGCGACGCTTGCGTGGTTCTCTACGACGGCAGAACCGATACCGAAGCATGGATCGCCGCTGCTGCTCCGGTGCCAACTAAGGACCCAGAGCTAGCCCAAAAGCTGCAACACCGTCTAAAGGGCGAAGAACACGCAGGTCTTCATTCTACCCTTGGAATCATTACTTTCATTGCCGCGATCTGCGCTACCACTAGCTGGATCGGTCAACGTCGCAGAGAATCGTAAGCATTGCTTGGCTTTTGCACTGAAGTTGCTCCTCATAGCTTAAAATTTTCACTGTGCCGGATAACGATACCCTAAACCAAATAGAACTGACAGTAGTCATCCCATGCTTGAACGAGAAATTGACTCTCGCCGGATGCATCAGCGAAGCCATCGATGCCATGCAATCGAACAATATCGTCGGAGAGGTCGTTGTCGCCGACAACGGCAGCACGGATGGTTCACAAAAGATAGCCACCGACAACGGCGCTCGAGTCGAACCAGTCGCAGTTAAAGGCTACGGCAATGCTTTGCGCGGAGGTATCGCCGCCGCGCGCGGGAAATACATCATCATGGGAGATGCGGATGGGAGCTATAATTTCTCCCACTTACCCCGCTTCGTCGAACGCCTGCGAGCCGGAGCAGATTTAGTCATGGGCAATCGGTTCCTCGGTGGAATCGAACCCGGCGCGATGCCTTGGAAAAACCGTCATATCGGAAACCCCATTCTTTCCTTCATCGGTCGCCTGTTCTTCAATACCGGCATCGGTGATTTCCATTGCGGCCTGCGCGGCTTCACTACCGAGGCTTACCAACGCATGGATCTACGCACCACGGGCATGGAACTCGCGTCTGAGATCGTCATCAAGTCCGTGCTCTTCGGTCTCCGCGTCGAAGAAGTGCCCACCGTGTTGCGCAGAGACGGACGCGATCGCCCGCCTCACCTTCGGCCTTGGCGAGACGGCTGGCGTCACTTGCGTTTCATGCTGCTGTTCAGCCCTCGATGGTTGTTTTGGTATCCGGGTATTTTGCTCATGACCCTAGGAATCGCTGTCGGTGCAGCGTTATTACCAGGGCCACTGCCATTGGGACAAATCACCTTAGATGTGCACACCTTACTCTTCGCCGGTGTCGCGGTGCTGATCGGATTTCAGGCCGTTGCCTTTGCTGTGCTCAGCAAACTATTCGCTGTTCGCGCAGGACTTTACCGCGCTGAGGCCGGTTTTGAGAAATGGATGAGATATCTCACCCTAGAAATTGGCCTCGTAGCGGGGAGCTTGCTCGTCGCTATCGGCCTTATTCTCTCCATCGGAGCTGTGCGTTTCTGGGGCGATCAAGGTTTCGGCAGCCTTCAGCCTACCGAAACACTGCGTTGGGTTATCCCCGGTGCTCTCAGTATGTTGCTCGGATTTCAGATGATCCTGACCAGTTTCTTTCTCGGCGTGCTTCGTCTTGATACCAGATTCAAGTCCGAATGACCTCCGTAGGACGCAGATGGTTCTGGTTAGCGGCAGCCATTATTCTCACTGGGATCAAGCTCTGGTTCACCCGCGGCCAAAGCATCTTTGCGATCGGCAACGCAGGGCATGATGACCTGCTGTTCGTCCAACTCGCGCAGCAACTGATCAACGGGAATTGGTTGGGGCCCTACAACGAACTCACTCTGGCCAAAGGGCCATTTTATTCCCTCTTCATTGCAGCTTCGTTCCTTGTCGGTGTGCCGCTCTTTCTAGCCCAGCACACTTTCTATGCAGCCGCCTGTGCTCTGTTCGCACAGTCACTAAAACCTGCGATAAAATCGGCTGGAGCGCGCTTCACCATTTACGCGGTGCTGCTGTATAATCCGATGACCTACGACATGCCCGGCATGGGACGGGTGCTGCGCCAACAGGTTTACGGATCACTGGCTCTTATCATGTTTGCCGCACTGATCGCGATGTATCTGCGCCGCGCGGAATTACCACGTCGTTTAATTTCTTGGAGTCTACTATTCGGTCTGGCCACCGGAGCTTTCTATCTTACTCGAGAGGAAAGCTCCTGGATCTTACCCAGTATCGTTCTGCTCTCCGGAGCTTATATTTTTCAAGCGTGGCGAGATTCCCCGAACCTGGGTCGGCGCGCCCTCCGCTTTATTGGTTTTGGATTGGGGATAGCATGCTTGCCCATTTTTACGGTAAGCGCCCTCAACAAGCATCACTATGGCTGGTTTGGCACCTGCGAGTTTCGTGCTTCGGAATTTCAGGATGCCTACGGCGCGCTGTTACGAGTGCAGGTGGGGCCGAATCTCCCCTACGTGCCCGTAACCCGCGAAGCACGCGAGACCATCGCCCGGGTCAGTCCTAAATTCGCCGAATTGCAGGAGCAATTCGATGCTGGAATCGCTCAAGGCTGGGCGGGGGCATCGGAATTCTTCACTCACCTCCCGGCAGATCAGGAGCAAATTGGTGGGGGCTGGATGATATGGGCACTGCGCGAGGCCACTGTCAAAGCGGGACATGGCAACAAACCATCCCAAGCGATGGATTTTTACGCCTCCATGGCTCAGGAAATCAACGATGCCTGCGATCAAGGGCTCTTACCTGCGCGATCGTATCGCAGCGGATTCCTGCCCGTCTGGCACCAAAAGGATGCCGCCCCATTCGTGCACAACCTGGTCGTCTTTACCGATTTTGTCGCTCGGTACAGTCTGTTTAGCGCGCGCCCCCCACCTAGCGAAGGGTCACCTGAACAACTCCAACTATTCCGGGATATCACGCACGAACGACTGTCTCCACCAACGGGGCAACTTGATACTGTCGGTGCCAAACGTTACGTGCTCAATGCCTGGAAAGTCGAATCCCTGCATCGCATTGGAAAATCTATTCGTCAGGCCATTCCTATCCTGTTCTATGTTTCACTGACGGTCCTGATGCTACGAGCAGCATGGACACTCTGGAACCGAACTTGGACCTTCCCCTTAACGGTAGCGTGTGCCGCCCTCGGAGCCGTCGCAGCTTCAATCGTGATTCACAGTCTGATCCAGACAACCTCCTTTCCCGTTCTATCGGTGACCTCGTTCGCTCCCATATATCCGCTACTTCTGGTCTTTATTTTGGCCGTCGCGTGGGAGCTCTTTTCCGTCTGGAATCAACGTCGCTCTCCGCTGTTCTCTTTCCCGAACACCGCACCGACCGTGAACTCGGCAACGCATCAGGACAGACAGAGCCAATCGAATCTGGCCCGCCGACTCTCGTGGTGTGCTGGACTTTGTGCTCTCCTCCCATTTCTTATTTGGTATCGCGAATTCCAAGAACTCTTTTGGTTTGGAGACGATTTTTTTCTCCTCGATCAAATCGCCCAGATGGGACTGCTCAAGTGGAGCACTCTGGTTTTTTCGGAAAACTTCGTGCCTCTGTTCAAAGTCCTCTGGGGCATCGCAGTATTCTGGTTTGGCGGTAGTTACCTGGCCATGCTCTGGTTGCTTTGGCTGAGCCATGCGTTGAATGCGTTTCTGTTCACGCGCATTTTACAGCGCGCCGGGTTTCCTTTTTTTGTCACTCTTTTCTGCGGGCTCATCTTCGCGCTTTCACCGGTGAACATCGAAACTCTCGGGTGGTCCGTGCAGTGGTCTGCCGTGCTCGCCACGAATTTTTTACTCATCGGGTTATGGTGGCTGGAAAAAAAACGGGATCACCTGGACGGGTTTTCGTGGCGCGTACACCTTCCTCTCTTTCTTTTCGCCACCGCGAGCGCCTGTTCCTTCTCTCGGGGTGTGTTGACCGGTGCTGTGCTTGCCCTCGGCTTTTTGCTGCCAGTCGCGATAAGTTTGGCTCCTCGGCTCATCCTCAAAAAACTACCCGGCGTCCTCCTCTGTCTAATCCCAGCTGTGACTGTCGCCATCGTGATCAAGATGAGCTCTGCCGGTAATCATCAACATATGACGGGGCATTGGGGAGAAATCCTAGAGTTCGGTGCCAGCTACTTCCTGCTCAATCCTTTTCACGCCCTTCTCAGCAACACCGCCCTCCATCCCGTCACTATGATGCTCATCGCATCGGCCAAAGTCGGGATTATCTTCACCGCACTGATGATGAGTCGCGGGCGCGTTTTGCACGTTCTCCTTCTCTTACTCGCCTTCGATTTAGGCAACGCCGTGTTGCTGGGAATCGGTCGCTACCACACTGGTTTTCTCGCCGCCATGAGTTCGCGCTATCAATACAGCTCACTCATCGCCACGCTGCCCTTTATCGGTGTTCTCTTATCCGCCGCACTGTCTCGTATCTCTGCGATCAAACCACGCCGATGGGCCACCGTGAGTGTATCGGTGCTGGTTGTCGGATACTGCCTTTGGGGTTGGCCCGCCACACTCGAGAAATTTACCGATTGGCGGGGAACCGACTTGCGTCGCCTCTTGTCTGAACCGGCCACCAACGATCCCAAGATCACCGTGCCTACGATGGAATTCATGCACATCGAACGTGCCAAAGCTCTTCAGCGCGCTTACGACCTGCATTAGCTTGTGGAAGACTTAGGTGCAGTTACCTTGATCACCACACGCTTGGCTGGCGGGGTTTTCCAAACCTTCCAATTCCCTTCCCACATAATGGCGGCTCCACGGTAATCGACATCGCCGGCCAATCCATCACGAAACGCCGCGCGCGCACGCAATTCAATCACCGATCCGGCCGGGCCGGGTTCAAGTTGGGCGGGCTGCACAACTCGCTGTCCTGAATTTTGCAAATAGCAGACCGCCTTCCACGTTCTTCCGCCATCGATTGAGAATTCGACCTGCAGGAAACCAACCTGTTCACCCAAAGCATCGGTGCTCGCCTCAATTGTGACCATGGCGATCTGATCCGCATGCACGGAATATGGGGCAGAAATCTTCAAACTGCGTTCCACTGCATGCGAGGTGACTCCAGTTGCCATCAGCGCACCGGCTAGCATCCCCCATTTCAGACCACTCAAACCAGCCATCAATTTATGTAGCATGCTATAAATGACGGCCACACCACTCCACAAATCAAGCGCAGGATTCGAAATCACTAGGTTAAACAATCTGACACAAAATATTCATCCAAATACAATTAGCTCAAAAAGATGATTTTCTGGATGTAATATTCGACTGGAAATGCCAAGACGTGCATGCAGGGTATGGAGACTCTTCATCATGGCTAAAACACTACTCGTCACCGGCTCCTCGGGTCTCATCGGATCTGAGGTTTGCAGTCATTTCTCTCAATTAGGCTATACCATTCATGGTGTAGATAATAATCAGCGTGCCGTATTCTTTGGTACACAAGGAGACACACGGTGGAATCAGCAGCGACTCGAGCGCGACCTCCCGGGATTCGTCCACCACGAGATTGATATTCGCGACCGCGCTGGCGTCCTTGCGTTGGTCAAAGAAGTGAAGCCCTCGGTGATTGTGCACACCGCCGCCCAACCATCCCATGACCGTGCTGCGGCTATTCCCTTTGACGATTTTGACACCAATGCAGTCGGCACCCTGAATCTACTCGAAGCCGCCCGCCAAGCCTGCCCCGAATCACCTTTCGTGCACATGAGCACCAATAAGGTTTATGGTGATGCGCCCAATAGCATCGCACTAACCGAACTCGAAACCCGTTGGGATTATACCGACGCGACCTACGAACACGGCATCCCGGAAACCTTCACGATCGACCAATCCAAACACTCACTGTTCGGAGCCTCGAAAGTCGCGGCTGATGTGATGGTCCAGGAATATGGGCGTTACTTTAATTTGCCGACCTGCGCTCTACGCGGCGGTTGCCTCACAGGGCCCAACCACACTGGAGTCGAACTCCATGGATTCCTTTCTTATCTTGTGAAATGCAATCTTGAGGGACGCGAATACAAGATATTCGGCTACAAAGGCAAACAAGTGCGTGACAACATCCACTCTCTCGATGTCGCCCGATTCATGGCGGCTTTCGTGGAGGCACCTCGCGCAGGTGAAGTTTACAATCTTGGGGGAGGCAAAGCTAATAGCACCTCGATTCTGGAAGCGTTTAAGATCACCGAAAAATTCACGGGCCAAGCTCAGGTTCACACTTACCTCGACGACAATCGGGCTGGCGATCACATCTGCTATTATTCGGATCTACGGAAGATGCGCGCACACTATCCGTCTTGGGATATCACCCAAACGCTCGAAGATACGATTCGCCAGATAGTTGAAGCATGGCAAAAGCGTCAGAGCGCCAGATGAGTTACCAGGTAGAATCCGCTTTCGCTTATCCACCCCTGATGCTTTCCTGCCTTAAATGAAAATCCTCATCACCGGCATTTGTGGCTTTGTGGGTAGCTCCTTGGCTCGGGCCTTGCTCGATGCTGATAGCAGCAACCTGTTATACGGATTGGATAATTTCATCCGACCGGGCAGTGAATCAAACCGAGCTGACCTAAAAAATCTCGGGATAAAACTCTTCCACGGAGATCTTCGAAATCCCTCTGATTTGGAAACCCTGCCTGTCGTCGATTTCGTGATCGATGCCGCCGCCAACCCCAGTGTCCTCGCTGGAGTAGATGGTAAATCCAGTAGCCGGCAACTCGTGGAGCATAACCTCCTCGGCACGGTCAACATGCTCGAATTTTGCAAACAGCACGGAGCGGGTTTCGTATTGCTCAGCACCAGTCGCGTTTACTCCATCCCACCCTTGGCCGACTTGGCCGTCGAAGTGATCGACGGAGCTTATCGCCCGGTCATTGATCGTAATCTTCCTCCCAGTCTCACTGCCGCGGGAGTCAGTGAAGGATTTTCAACCAACTCCCCCGTGTCACTTTACGGTGCGACCAAGCTAGCCTCAGAAGCACTCGCCTTGGAATACGGCGAAACTTTCCAACTCCCGGTCTTTATCAATCGCTGTGGCGTGCTCGCTGGTGCCGGGCAATTCGGTCGGCCCGACCAAGGCATCTTCGCGTATTGGATCAACAGTTGGAAACAACAGCGGCCGCTCAAATACATCGGCTTCGACGGTCATGGCCATCAGGTGCGCGACTGTCTTCATCCCCGTGACTTGCTTACTCTTCTGCAAAAGCAATTCGCGGCCGGTTCACTACCCGTCGATCAGCGGATCATCAATTGTGCCGGTGGCATCAAATCTTCACGTTCCCTCGGTCAATTGAGCGCATGGTGCGCAGATCGATATGGCCCTCGGGAAGTCGCCAGCGAAGCGACCCCTCGTCCTTTCGACATTCCTTGGATGGTGCTAAATTCCGCTAAGGCCCAAGACATCTGGGACTGGGAACCGCAAACCCACACCGACGCTATCCTCACCGAAATCGCTGATCATGCAGATCAGAACCCTGATTGGCTCAACCTCTCGGCTCCTCTTTAGAACGTATGTCCAAAGCGCCGCTCCCGCCCCTATCACTCTATTCGGTCATCATCCCTGCCCGTGATGAAGAGGAATCTTTACCGCCTACCTTAACGGCGATCTATGAATGTTTCGCCAAAGAGAATATCCCTCACGAGATCATCGCAGTGGATGACGGGAGCAGTGATACGACTTGGGAGGTTCTCCAAGGTCTCAAAGAAAACATTCCGAGTCTGGCTCCTGTCCGCAATCCCGGGCCCCATGGTTTCGGTCGCGCCGTTACCTTCGGTTTGGATCATATGAAGGGAGATGCCTGTGTCATCATGATGGCCGATGCCTCGGATGATCCTGAAGATGCGGTCAAGTATTGGAATATTCTGAACGAAGGCTACGAATGTGTTTTCGGCAGTCGTTTCGTGAAAGGGGGGCAAGTCATTGATTACCCACGGGTTAAATTGCTCGTCAATCGCTTAGCCAATTTCTTCGTGAGGATCGGTTTCAATATCCAACTCAACGATACGACCAACGCCTTTAAAGCCTATCGACGCACGGTGATCGAAGGTTGCAGTCCCCTTTTGGCTCCCCACTTCAATTTAACCGTTGAAATTCCGTTGAAAGCGATTGTTCGCGGGTATCGGTGGAGGGTGATGCCCATCTCATGGCACAACCGGAAATTTGGTGAGGCCAAGCTAAAGATCAAAGAGATGGGCAGCCGCTATTTCTTCATCTGTGCGTATATCTGGCTCGAAAAGTATTTCAGCCGCGGCGACTACCGACGAAATCACTAGAGCTGAGTCACAATCAAGTCATGCATTCCGTAAACAGCGTGTTGACCTGAAGCCCTCTGCCCTGTCTCGTAAACGCTTCATGATTTATCTGCTCGGAGGTTCCGGTTATGTGGGGTCTGCTTATCAGGCGCTACTACAGAAAAAGGACATCCCGTTTCGCAATCTGCGACGGGCTGATTTCGATTATACCGATACGGCTGCTCTTACCAAACTCCTGCGCACCGAAAAGCCCCATTTTCTGATCAACGCCGCTGGCTATACCGGTAAGCCCAATGTCGACGCCTGTGAACTCCACAAAGCAGAGTGTCTGTTCGGCAATGGCGTGCTTCCCGGTCGCGTCGCCGAAGCCTGCACGGCTGCGGGTATCCCCTGGGGACATGTCTCGTCAGGATGTATCTACACCGGTGCTCACGAAGATGGATCAGGCTTCACCGAAACAGATACGCCCAATTTTAGTTTCCGCACCAATAACTGCTCGTTCTACAGTGGCACCAAAGCACTCGGTGAAGAAGTATTAGCAGGTCGCGACGACGTTTACATCTGGCGGCTGCGAATCCCCTTCGACCATAACGAAGGGCACCGCAACTATCTCACCAAGATGATGCGCTACCAACGCCTTCTCGAAGCCTCCAATTCTATTTCACAGCTCCACGAATTCGTGGCGGCCTCATTCGCCTGTTGGGAAAAGCGCGTGCCCTTCGGCACCTACAACGTCACCAACCCTGGCCAAGTCACCACTCGTCAAGTTGTGGATCACATTCTGAAAAGCGGCGTCTGCACCAAAGACTATTCCTTTTTCGACAACGAAGACGAATTCATGCAAACCGCTGCCAAGACTCCTCGTTCAAACTGCGTCATGGATTCCTCTAAACTCCAGGCTACCGGCATCAAAATGACCGAAGTGCATGAAGCCGTTGCACGCGACCTGAGCAACTGGGCGAAAGCCACTTCCTAATCCTATGAAGATTCTCATCACCGGCGGCGCAGGATTTATCGGTAGCAATCTCGTGCGACTTCTCGTCACAACGACAGAGCACACGATTCTCAATGTCGATAAGCTCACTTACGCGGGCAACCCGCATTCGCTCAACGATCTCGCCGAGAACTCGCGCTACCAGTTCTCCCAAACCGATATCTGCGACACGGCTGCGATCACGAAACTCTTCACCGATTTCCAACCCGACTGGGTGATGCACCTCGCGGCCGAAAGCCATGTAGATCGCTCCATCGATGGCCCCAGCGAATTCATCCAGACCAATATCCTCGGCACCTTTACTCTGCTGCAAGCAGCTCGCGCCCACTATGAATCGCTCGATGGCATCGCCCACGATCAGTTCCGTTTCCTTCACGTGTCCACCGATGAAGTTTACGGCTCACTCGGCGAAACCGGGCTCTTCAACGAAGAGACTCCTTACGATCCACATTCTCCGTATTCCGCTAGCAAGGCTTCCTCCGATCACCTCGCACGAGCTTGGGCCGATACCTACAAGTTGCCCGTTTTGGTGACCAACTGTTCTAACAATTACGGCCCCTACCAATTTCCGGAAAAACTCATACCAGTTGTCATTCTCAAAGCACTTCGCGGTGATCCGATCCCTGTTTATGGCAAAGGTGAAAACATCCGCGATTGGCTCTACGTAGGCGATCACGCCGAAGCGCTTCACACCGTGATTGCCAATGGTAAGGTTGGCGAAACCTACAACATCGGCGGCAACAACGAGCGCCGGAATATCGATCTTGTCCGCCTACTCTGCACCCTTCTCGACGACCTCAAGCCCCGCGAGGACGGTAAACCCTACGCCGATCAAATCACCTTCGTAACCGATCGCCCCGGCCACGATCTGCGTTACGCGATCGACGCAACGAAAATCAAACGCGAG
Source organism: Opitutaceae bacterium (assembly GCA_002713695.1). GTDB lineage: Bacteria > Verrucomicrobiota > Verrucomicrobiia > Opitutales > Opitutaceae > Cephaloticoccus. Next base: position 356,869 of record PAUB01000001.1, on the reverse strand, counting down.
TTGGGTTGGGAGCCCAAACAAGACCACAGCTCCGGATTCCGTAAAACGGTCCAATGGTATCTCGACAACCAGACCTGGTGGCAGGCCATCCTTGACGGCAGCTATCAACTCGACCGTATCGGCACGAAATCATAATCATGCAACGCAAAGGCATCATCCTCGCTGGCGGCTCCGGCACTCGACTTTACCCTCTCACCATCGCGGTCTCCAAGCAGCTCATGCCGGTTTACGATAAACCGATGATCTACTACCCGCTGTCGGTGCTGATGCTCGCCGGCATTCGCGAGATCCTGATCATCTCCACGCCGACCGATCTGCCCAATTTCGAAAAGCTCCTCGGCGATGGCTCCAGTCTCGGCCTTAAGCTCAGTTACGCCGAACAACCCAGCCCCGATGGTCTCGCGCAGGCCTTCACCATCGCAGCCGATGTCGACTTCCTTTCGGGCAACGAACCCTCTGCCCTGATCCTCGGTGACAATCTCTTCTACGGACACGACTTCGCCGATTCGCTTTCCCAAGCCGACCAACGCACCCAAGGCTCAACGATCTTTGGCTACCACGTTTCCAATCCCACTTCTTACGGCGTAGCTGAATTCAATCAGGAAGGTAAAGTCGTCTCACTCGAAGAAAAACCCGCGCAACCCAAATCCAATTACGCGGTCCCCGGCCTCTACTTTTACGATGCCGACGTCGTGGGCCTCGCACGCGACCTCAAGCCTTCCCCTCGTGGTGAACTCGAGATCACGGATCTCAATCGCCTTTATCTCGAACGCGGCGACCTCCATGTCGAGCTACTCGGCCGCGGCACCGCCTGGCTCGATACCGGCACCCACGATTCATTGCTGCAAGCCGCCCAGTTCGTCGAAGTCCTCGAGAATCGCACCGGGCTCAAGATCGCCTGTCTGGAAGAAATCGCTTGGAAAAAAGGTTGGATCAATGACGCCCAGATGGACGCCAACATCGCTCAACTCGGAAAATCCTCCTACGGCGCATATCTCAGCCGACTCCGAGGGTAATCATTAAGCGCGGTTTTTTCTCTGCATTCTGGCAGAGATACCCACACTGATCTCATGCGTCTGGTCGCGGTCTCTATTGTTAAAAACGAAGCCGATATTATCGAAGCGTTCGTCCGTCATACGGCATCGTGGGTCGATCACCATTTGATCTTTGATCACAAGAGCACAGACGGCACTCGTCAGATTCTGGAAGCTCTCCAGCGAGAATCATTAGCAGTCACTCTCTACACTGATGGATCTTGGGCTAATCTCCAACAGAAGCGCAGTAATCATTTAACTCGGCTCGCTGCTCAAGAATTTGGCGCCGATTGGGTCATGCTCCTCGATGCAGATGAGATCATTGTTGGCCCAGACCCTCAGGACCTCAAATCAAGATTAACGTCAGTAAAAGCGGATACACCTCTGAGCCTTCGGCTGCGTGATTATTATCCGAGCGAGTCAGACAACGCCACAGAGATAAATCCTGTTCAAAGGTTGCGCTACTGCCAAAAAGTCCTGTCTCAAACCAAGAAGCTTATCATTCCACGGTCGCTTGCTTTAGACGACGAAGTGATGGCGGTAAAAGGGAGTCACGCGCTCCATCGCGGTGGACAGCTTCTTGCTGATCAAGCCCTGCCCGAAGAATTTCACCTTGCCCATCTGGCCCTGCGTTCACCTCAGCATCAGGTCTTGCGAGTCGTAAACGCCGAACTGCACAGACTTAGTAACGGACGTGCCTCTGAAGGACTAGATACTCACTACCGCTTGGGATACCAGTTACTGGCCGAAAACCCCGATATGTTTTTCGCCACACTCTGCCCCCCTTCTTCTCAACTCCACCTCTGCCCGATTGCCTATCATGGCGATTCACTAAGATATTCTCAGCAGAGTGCTGGCTGGAATCGTCTGCCACAGGCTCTCCTCCCATTTCTAGAGCACCTGGCGATTAATCACGGAAAATTAATCGATGGCGAAAGTAACTCGAACGAAAGTGATCCTCAAATCCGTGAGATCAGTTCTTCCACGACTCCCTTGCCAGACAAGGTCGACGCAAGTAAGCGTTTCGATGGATTTACTCCGATATCAGGTTGGGGGCCGCCTGAAGGCCCCGTGCCGGAAGCCTTCCTTCCCTCGTTCCATTGGGGCCACTTCCCTCATTCGCAGCTGCGTATAGATGCAGCCACAGATCAGGTTGTAAATTTACACGTGGAAGCCCTCACCTACGTCGAGAACCAATCAATTACGGTATTACTAAATGAGCTAGAAATCGGCGCACTTCTCTTCACTCGCGTGAACCAAAAGGAAACCCTCTCACTTTCCCTAACTCTGCCGAAGGGCTCTCATACCTTAACCCTCAAATACTCTAGTTCGCTGATCACGGACTACGACAAACGCCAATTAGCAGTCTTGTTCCTTAGCCTGCGGATAAGTCAGTAGATGCTGGTTTCCTTTATCATACCTCTCTTTAACTGCCTCTCGCTGACGCGTGAATGCGTCGCGACGCTGCAGAAATCGCTACCGACAGAGTTGCAATATGAAATCATTCTCGTGGATGACGGTAGCACTGATGGCACACGCGAATGGCTTGCTACTCTCTCCATTGAATTTCGGATCATTCTGAACAAATCCAATCTTGGTTACGCCAAATCCAATAATCGCGCCGCACAGCTCGCTCAAGGCAGTCTACTTTGCCTACTCAACAATGATCTAATTTTCAAAGATGGTTGGTGGCAACCGATGTCCAAAATCTATGAACAGCTCGGTGAAAGAGCTGGCGCGATTGGCAATATTCAGCGCCGAGTAGCAGATCAAGGCATCGATCATTCGGGCATCCGCATCAACGCAAAAGGCAAACCCGAGCACGATCAAAACTATTATTGTTGGCCCTATCAGAAACGGGAAGTGCCTGCAGTCACCGGTGCTTGCTTGCTAATCAACCGGAACACATTTCTTCAGGATGGTGGATTCGATGAGTCCTACCTCAATGGAGGCGAAGATGTAGACCTATGCTTCCGCCTGTCTGCCAAGGAGTTCATCAACGTCGTCGCCTTACGGAGCACTGTGCTCCATCATGTGAGTGCTTCACCAGGCCGGAAGATGCGCGACGAGAGCAATTCCTATTTACTTGCCTCCAAATGGCGCCCCCAGCTCAAAGCCTTGGCTCTGCGCCCTTATACGCGACGCTACCTCACGGAACTCTGGTTAACGAGTATACCATCGGCGATTTGGAAAGATGTCGTGATCTCTCTCCTTTACCTTTCTCATTTTTCGTCACGAGCGCCACGCATCGCTATCACGGGTGTCGAGCAAATGATGAAAATCGAGTTCGCTCGATGGCAGGCGCTTTTCGGTAAAGGCTAAATACGGCGAAGTTAATCCATAGGTTTATCCAACTACCAATATGGAAAACGAGATCGGAATCGTTTCATCAACCCTCCTCCCATCCTTCAGCCATCCATGCAAACGATACCAATATGTTTTGCCAAGACCAAGCCAGAGTCTTTCGCTTCGTATGTTCACGTTTATGTCCTCCGCCAATCGAATACCAGACGCCGGTTTCTACCAGCGTCATTTCACGCACTACGAGGGCATATTTTTCGATGAGTTTCGCCATGACTCCGCCTGGCTGCGCGACAAGGCCTCCATTCATTTTCCGCCACTGGCTGACACCTTGGATATCGTAATCAACGGTGAATGCGTGCCGCATCCTGATACCGACGGAATCGACGCTCAATTTCCCACTCTCATCTGTCAGCTCGCAGGACAGACACCTCTCTCGCCCTCCCCGAAAAAAGCCGGGCATTTCCAAATCCGCGTAGCGATTCCGGCCAGTGAAAACCGAAGTGGAACGCTTCTTCAATTCTCACTACACGGGGTCGCACAAACAAATTTTCTCGCCTGGATGGGTCGCCTCACAAACACGACTTTCCTGCAGCGTTTTCGAGCGCAGAATAAAAACCGCCAATTGCGGCTCACTTCGATCGAAACATCCGAAGGCGACACCATCTTCGATTTCTCAAATCGCACCGCTCCTTATTCAGGTAGTTTTGCCCGCAGGCACACAAAACTAGGGCTCAATATTACTGGTTTCCTCACGGCTGATCTAGGCATCGGGGAGTCCGCACGTTGCATGGTAAGAGCAGCCGACGCTGTCAAATTGGACACCGCCTTGGTGCCGCTTAAACTACACTGCAAGAATCGCCTCGGCGATGACACCTACACCTCGCGCATGGAAAACGAGAATCCACACAAATTCAATGTCGTGCATCTCGATCCCCCGGCATCACGCGACATTGATCACCATCACGGTAAAGCGTTTCGGGAGGGGAAGTATAATATCGCTTACTGGGCCTGGGAGTTGCCCGAATTCCCCGATGCGTGGGTGCCCTCCTGCGTCTATTTCGACGAAATATGGTGTCCGAGTGACTTCGCCCGAGAAGCCATCGCCATGAAGGTTTCACTCCCAGTCATCGCCATGCCCCATGCGATCTCATTCAAGCGACCAACCGGCGATGTTCGGCAACGCTTTAACTTACCTGCGGATAGATTCCTCTTCCTCGTGCTCTACGATTTAAATTCGTATTCAGAACGCAAAAATCCAGGTGCCGCGATTAACGCTTTCCGACTTTCTGGGCTCGCAGAGAAAGGCGCCGCCCTCGTTTTGAAAGTGCACAATGTCCATGGTAACGAGAAGGACCTACAAACATTACGCGCCGACATCTCCGATCTTCCGGGATCAGTCATTATCACCGATACTCTTTCGCGTGCGGACGTCTATGCGCTTGAGGCCGCGTGTGATTGTTATGTCTCGCTCCATCGCTCCGAAGGCTTCGGTCTGGCTATCGCGGAGTGCATGTATCTCGGCAAACCTGTTATCAGCACAGACTGGTCTGCTACGGCGGAGTTTGTCGACACAACCAATGGCTGCCCCGTCGATTATAGTCTGAAGACCTTGGAGAGAAATTTTGGGCCCTACGGTAAAGGGCAAACTTGGGCTGAAGCCGACCCTGAGCATGCGGCTGATTGGATGCGCAAGCTGCACGGCGACACATCGTTGGTTCAACAACTCGGAAGTCAGGCACGCGCGACGATCGAATCTCGTTATTCCCCCGAAGTGATTGGTGCCCGTTACCGGAAGAGGCTCGAAAACATCACCATGTGGTGAGACCGCTAGGGTGCGCTTAATTCCAAGCGTAAGTTTTTCACCGAGAGATCCAGCAGTCGATTATCGTTGTCCGCGCCACTTGCCGCACGATCACTTTTGAAACGGAGGCGTGTAATTCCTGGATTTAACCCCAGAGAACCCAACTCCACTTTTTCAGAGTTTTTGCTGGATACTTTGCCTTCCCATAAAGTCCGCTCGCCATGGGAAAGTATCACGGTGCGTTTACTGATTCCATTGAGCATAAAACTCAACCGCGCGTGCACGACCTCACTGTGGTTATTCGTGATGAGTAGATCCGCCGAACCTCCGGTCCAACGCCAGTAATTTTCGTTCTGACGCTCTGCCTCAAACCAATTTTCAAGAAAATCCACTTTTACGAGTCGATGCCCATTTGCACCGAAGATTGTCACGGGACCTGTGAGCACGATTCCGTCATGGGGTGCCACTTTCAGATCAATCACCCAATCTTTTAGACAGTAGGACAACCGTCGAGGATCCTTGTTCGCGTGAATCACTTGGTCATCAGTTTTAAAGTAAATGACGTTTGATCCAGGTTGAAGCACGATTTTTTCCAGATGCACTCGAGTCACGCCATCTTTGATCTGACCACTCCATAGCTCATTATTTTCGCCGTCGGAAAGCGTGATTCCTTTCGGTTCCAACGAAGACAAAATGAAATTCATTTCCGCTTCCAATGCAAAAGGGTGTGGATTATGAAACGCCACCTCCGAAGAAGCACGACACCATCGCCAGTAGCGTTCCTGATGCCTTTCGGGTTCATGCCATTCTTCACCATAAACCACTCGAAAACGACCGCCCTCCAGTGAAGACATGACACTTACCGTGCCATTCAATTGATAGCCATCCCCCTCGGGAGGTTGCAGCGCGCTGGGCGCACCGAGCAACGTAAGATTACCCAAAATGAGCACAGGCAGCCAAGCACGGCCGCGTGGAACCAAAACGTTAAAGACTAACTGCATCGGCAACAGCACGCGTGAACCCGCTCCTGGATAGCCTTCCCAAACCGCATCTCCCAACACAAGCATGAGAACCGCAAAACTGATACCAATCCGCCACCAAGGTTGCTTAATTGCAGGTCGGAAAACCAAAAACAGGAACTGCGTGGTTAATGCTACCAACATGAACACGCTCCATAGTGGTCGGCAGTAAAAGATGCCCATCGCCCAACTATCAGGATCAACAAGTTCCTTCCCTACCTCTTGCCACTTTCGTGCATAGCCCATCAGTGGCCAATCGAAGTTTCGCACACCCATGTCGGCTGCCGGTCCAACCACACGATCAATATAGATAAGCCACAAAGCCAGAGGCAACGCGACGAGCACTCCCCGTAGTAGCAACATCGGCCACCTCCAAACCTTTTTAATATCCTTCCAAGGAGCCAATGCGGCCGCACCCAGCATATTGGTTTCTTTGCCCAATCCACTGATCGCAAAAACAGCCGTGCTCCACCAAGGTTTACCCTTCTCATACAGCATCACACCGATCGCGATCAGGAGCAGGCTAGGCCCATCGACCAGCGAATTGCGCACACTTACGCACATTCCAAAAGAAAACAGCACCCCACTCCACCGCAGCAAATTACTCCACGAAGTTGGCGGAAACCAGCGCAACAAAAGCCCCGCGAGCAAAAACCAGCACAATGCGTTTTGCAGAACATAGGCCGCCATAACCCCTTCAGGCTGTCCGAAACCCATCACATAGGATGCCCAGCAGATCAGAATACGTCGCGCTCGATATGGTAGGCTATCCACTGCCTCTTTCAAGCGAGGCTCACGCAAATCGGGATGCATCGCAATCTGCACATAATACTGCGCGTCGTAACCCTCCGAATCCGCCTGCACATAAAAATCCAGATTCTTCAACTCATCAACTGTTCGGTGAGCTTGCTTCCCCCCAAATGAGATCAGGTAACTAAACCCCTTTTCCGGAATGTAATAGCGCGCAAATGCCGCGATAAAGAGACCAATCCCAAGAACATATGCCAGCAGCACGAGAGGTTTAATCCCCTTATTCTGCATATTTTTCAGCATCGCTCTCATTCGCATCTTAGCTCCGCCAAGTATTGTCGCACAATCATACCTCAATCGGGGTCAAATTACAGATTTGTCCTATTCGGTTTTTGGTTTGTGCCATGTTCGGAAACAATGACAGCCTGCGCCTCTCGACAACGATAATTATGGATGATCCTAACGATCGAGGTTTCCCCACCTCACGCACCCCTCGCTTTCGCATACCTTCGCGTTTCTCAAATGGGGCCATCGTCGCAATTTTTCTCGTCCTGAGTGTGATCTACGCAGGATTCCTGATCACTCGTGGGGTCTCCTACGCAAGTAGCTCGGACGCGTCAGGTTATTTCAACAGCGCCCAGTTGCTCGCAAATGCCGCGGTCAGCACCCCAATTAAGACTATCCCACATTTCACACCGACTGATGGAGATTACTACTACCAGCAGCCCTTGGGCTTTTCAGTCGTAAACGAAACGATAAGCCTCGTCCCCACCTATCCGCCAGGACTGCCGTTGCATCTGCTCATCGCCGCACAAGTAGTGGGCTGGGATCATGCCGCCATCCTCGTCAATGTGTTGGGCGCATTTCTCAGTGGTTGGCTCACATTCCTGCTCGCAAGGAAATATTGCCACCTCTCGCCAGCATGGGCCCTTGCGGCGACTCTCTTACTCTGGACCTGCCCACTCTTCGTCTTTTTCTCGCTCCAACCGATGAGCGATATGCCATCAACTGGCTGGTGCCTCCTCGCTTTCTTTAGCGCGCTCAATGCCCGCCAACGCGTCATCTGGGGACTTCTCGCCGGAGTTGCCGTCGGCATCGCGGTATTGTTGCGACCCACCAACCTTTTCGTGATGCTTCCTGTCCTCATAATTCTGCGAGGTAGTTGGAAAGCATGGGGCTACCTTATACTCGGCGGTCTTCCTTTCGCGGTCATACAAATTGCCTATAACCTTAAGACTTACGGGGAAATTCTGACCACCGGTTACGGTGATGTTTCCACCCTGCTCCAAAGCGAATTCGTCGCTCACAATTCGATTCATTTTGCACAATGGATACCACGACTACTCACTCCGGCTATCATTCTTGCCGGCGCGATTCCATGGTTACTCGATTATTACCCACGGCTGATCTCTGCGATGATTGCGTGGATCGTCGCCCTCATCACCTTCTACACATTTTACTACCATGCAGGGGAGACGTGGTGGTATCTGCGTTTCATTCTACCTGTGTTTCCCTTTCTAATTCTCGCCGCCCTCATGGTGGGCCAGCGGCTCGCGGAATTCATTCGCAATCCTTGGCTACGAGCCATCCTTCCGCTCGCGATACTCGGCACTGCGCTAAGTTCCCAGTATCACATGAATAGCCAATTGGATGTCACTCATGTGAAGCCTGGCGATCGGGCCTACTTTGATACCAACGAATGGCTCCTCAACAACGTCTCCGACGACGCCATCATAGTTGCGATGCAAGCGAGCGGTTCTCTGCATTATTACACAGAGTATCCTCTGGTGAGATACGACGTGATCAGTCCCGAAAAACTTGCACTGGTCTTTGAATCCGCTCGCCAGCACGGACAGCCGATTTACGCCCCTCTATTTCCTTTCGAAATAGAGGCCGTCGTCACAGCAAAGCTGGGTGGCAATTGGGAACAAGTCGCCACCATCGGCTACATCACGATCTGGAAACTAAAAGGCTGACATGTTTCTTCTCGATCTCAGCCATACCAGCCACACCCGAGCCCGCACCGGGGTTCAACGCGTCACCCGCTCTCTCCATAATACTCTGGGTGCAGAGGCCACCGCCATCACGTGGGATCCTTATGCGCAGCAATGGCGCTATCTCGATGAGCACGAGAACGCCAATCTCAACAGTAACGCCCCCGCTAAAGAACGCGGTGCCAAGTGGCCTTTGTCTTCTAAAATACGTGGGCACTGGCATGCGCTTCGCGGTGCGGATCCCCAACTTCCAGCTGCCGAAGGGATTATCGTTCCAGAGATTTTCTCCACCAACGTTCACACCGCGCTGCCCTTACTCTCAGCTCAAGTCCCTCGCGTCGCCCTATTCCATGATGCGATCGCTCTGAAACTACCTGAACTTACTCCGCCTGGAACAGTAGCCCGTTTCCCCGGATACATGCAAGAGCTTCTGACGTTCCAAGGTGTCGCCGCAGTCTCCGAAGATTCACGTCTCGCGCTAATCGATTACTGGAAGTGGCTAGGCTTCACTCAAACTCCTCCGGTCGAAACCATCCCTCTCGGCATCGATCCATCTCCTGTCATTGGCAATTCGACGACACAGGACAATCCTCCTGTTGTCCTGTGCATTGGCAGCATTGAAGGCCGAAAAAATCACCTGGCCTTGCTGCAAGCCTGCGAAAAGCTGTGGCAGCAAAAGCAGAATTTCCAGTTGCGACTGATTGGCATGTCTCATGCCACCACCGGCCAAGCCGCGTTACAAAAAATCTCTCAGCTGATCGCAAATGGCCATCCGCTGCGTTACGATGGCGCCGTTGATGAGGCAACGCTGCAATCCGCTTACGAAGAGTGTCTATTCACGGTTTATCCTTCGATGATGGAGGGTTTCGGCCTACCTGTGCTGGAGAGTCTCCAACGCGGCAAGCCATCCATCTGCTCTGCTCATGGGGCCCTCGGCGAATCAGCGCGTGGCGGTGGCACTCTCATGCTTGAGACGCTCACGTCTGAAGATCTCGCCACGGCAATCAGCACTTTGCTGCTAGACAGAAATCAACGTAATCAACTCTCCGAGGCGACCCGCGCCAGAACTTACCGATCATGGAAGAACTACACCTCTGATCTCATCATCTGGACCAGATCGCTGAAGTGATCTGATTTAAACAAAAGCGAGGCGTTCTTTCCGTTTGCCAAGCCCCTCACGGCCTCTAAGTTCTGCCGGTTCCTATGGCGCTGTCATTCTTTAGCAAAAACAAAAAGGCCCTTCTTAATCGTTGTCGCGACGATTATCCGACCAAAATGCGCCTAAAATACGATCCTTACTATCATGCGATCGAGGCACAGTCTGGCACCAATATCCGGTTAGATGGCCGCGACATGATCATGCTATCGAGCAATGATTATCTCGGTCTCTCTTTTCATCCCAAAGTAATCGAAGCCGGAGCTGCCGCCCTCAGAAAATGGGGCACCAGTCCGACCGGAGCCCGCCCCTCAAATGGGTCACGCGCCTACCACGTCGAACTCGAAGAAAAGCTCGCTAACTTTCTCGGACGAGAAGCCTGCCATGTGCATGCCGCGGGCTATCTCTCATGCATAGCGAGCATCGCGAGCTTCGCCCAACGTGGTGATATTATTTTCGCCGATAAGAACATTCATTCCTGCCTTTGGGATGGCATCCGCCTCTCCATGGGGACCGTCGAACGATTCTCGCACAACAATCCTGACGACTTCCGTTCGGCCGCCGAATCAGTCAACCCCGATGCCCCAAAAATGTTGATCGTGGAAGGCGTTTATTCGATGGAAGGGCATATCTGTCAGCTGCCCGATATCATTAAAATCGCCGACGAATACGACTGCTTCAATGTATTGGATGATGCCCACGGCTTCGGAGTTCTTGGTCGTCAAGGTCGTGGCACCGTCGATCATTTCGGTCTCAATGAAAAAGTTGATGTCATCTGTGGTAGTCTTTCCAAATCACTCGCCAGCACGGGCGGATTCATCGCCGGATCGAACGAAGTCATCGATTACCTGCGCACCAATTCTAAACAGACGATCTTCAGTGCCGCTCTCAGTCCCGCTCAGGCGGCCATTGCCTCTACCGCGCTCGATATCATGCAAACCGAGCCTGAACACCACGAACGGCTCTGGAGCAACACCAAGAAATACAACGCCATTCTCAAGAATCTCGGCATCAACACTTGGAGCAGCGAAACTCCCGCCATACCCATCGTGCTCGGTTCGAAAGAACGTGTTTATCATTTCTGGAAAGCCCTTCTCGAAAAAGGCATCTTCAGCGTCATGTCCATCGCCCCAGCCGTGCCTCCCTGTAAGGATCTCGTGCGCACCGCAATTTCCGCAATGCACACTGATGAGCAGCTTGAGCAGATCGCCGAAGCGATGGCCTACGCCGTCAAGAAAGTCGGTTAAGAGATTAGCTCCGAGCGAATCGTATTCGCCGTCTCGCGCCACGTAACCAATGGGCGATTCTGAGCCTCATTGGTCAACCGAGCATAGTGCGCATCATCAGTCAGAATCTTGCGCAAAGCTGCAACCCATGCCGGCAAATCATCAAGCGGAACAGCCACGCAGCCGCCCCCATCAGCATTCTCACGCAGCACCGGTAGATCGCTGCAAACACACGGCAGTCCACGCCAAAGCGATTCGATGATCGGTAATCCACAACCCTCTGCTCTCGTGGGAAACACGGTCGCTCGCGTCTTCGCAAACAACTCAGCCACCTTCTCGTCACTCGCCGCCGCGTGAAAATGCAGACGTGACTGCGTTTTCGCCGCTTGCTTGATTCGCTTTTCGATCACGCGGCCGAAATGCGGATTAACTCGGCCCACTAAGTGTAGCTCAAACTCCAAGCCTTCACTCCACAACACTTCGCAAGCATCGAGCAGTTGCCCTTGATTTTTTCGCGGTTCCAGAATCGCCACATTCAAAAGAACCTTTTCCGCTGATGGGGCCGTGGATTTGCTGCGCGATTGCCCATCAAAATCTGCTCCCAGTGCGATCACTTTCACGAGCGGCACGGCTCGTAAACCGAGCCAACTCCAATACCCAAGCAGTTCGCTCCTACTCGATTCCGAGACGGCCCAGACCAGATCAAATCGCGCGAGCATCTTTAGGTAAGTCGGATGACGAGCCACACTTTTGGGCCAAGTTGTCCGGGGAAACTTCATCGGAATCGCATCATGATAGATCGCCGCCAATCGACACGGCCGCGACTCAAGCATATCCGCCCACCCCTCGCGTTCATCGGGGGAAAAGACTTCCGCGGTTAAAAACCAATCTCCTTTTTCAGCACGTTCGATCCAGTCGGTTCCGCGGATTTCAGTCGCATCATCACCCAACTCTTTACTCAAACGCGAGGTCACGCGCATCAGACCTGAATGATGTCCAGACTTCCCCAATTTCGTAGTATCCAGCCAAATCATGATTGAATAACCCTCTCGAAATGTTCGCGTAGTTGGTTCGCGTTTTTATGCGCATCGAAATTCTCTTCGGTCCAAGCTCGCGCATTTGTGCGCAACGTTTCGGCCAGGCCATCGTCTTCCGCCAGTCGCTGTAATGCATCTAGCCAAGCTTGTTCGCTTTCTACCAGTGCCACTAAACCTGTCACCTCGTTTTCAATCGCTTCAGTCGTCGCGGCTATCGGCGAAGTCACCACCAGCGTGCCAATCGACATGGCTTCGGGAATAACATTGGGTAACCCATCTCGATCGCCACTCGCGGCGATCACACCGCTATGCACCAGCACATCCGCCCAGCCCAATTCTGCCCAGACCTTTTCGTTTGATAGATGTCCGGTAAACGTAATCTCCGAATCGAGTCGGAGTTCTTCGCGCAGTTGCTCCAATTCCTGACGCAGCGGCCCCTCGCCGACGATTTTCACCGCAAACTCTAATCCTGTCTTTTTCAGGGCAGCATAGATTCGGAGCTGATGGCGCAGGCCTTTTTTCTCCACCAGTCGCGCGATACAAATAATCTGCAAAGGTTTCCGTGGACTGCGTAATGTTTTCATGTCCGGAAACGCATCTAATCCCCGCCGAATGCAAAAAATCCGCTTTGCATCCAGATTGTGCTCAATCAATGAGGCGCGACCCATTTCGGTGGACGTATGAATAAACAAGGCATCCACCAGTTTATCCTGCAGCCACCAATCCCCACCATGTTCGTAAATATCGTAAGCATGCGCCCCACTGCTGAATCGGTGCCCGTCCATTCGCCCTAGGATCCACGCCGCCGTCGCCGGAGCACCTCCCCATGCCCCATGAATATGCGTAGGGCGATCATCTCGAAATTGCCCCGCATACAAACACGCGAATCCCGCTCCCAGCATGTTCTCCCAAAAATTCATCCATGAAGGCGCTTTGCGTGTAAACAATCCCTTCAATAGCTCACCAAACAGCTTCGGCCAACGGATCGCGGTGTAGGGAATCATCCAAATCAATGTAAGCAGTTTCCACTTCGGAAACGTCGCCACCGGCATGCCCCGAAAATGTCCTCCGCCACCCCACAGCGAATAGATCCGCATCTTCAGTCCATACGCCTGCATTGCGATGATCTCACGCTGCAAAAATGTTTCCGTGGATTTCGGAAACGTCGTAAATAGATAAGCGATGACGGGAGACTCAGATTTCAAGCTCGCCTGAGCATGAGTGATGCGATGTCGGTCGCAACGCTGGAGAACACGAATCGCTTGAGATCGCTTCTTACGACGCAAACCGCTCCATACGTTCTTTGTAGAACTTCTGGCAATGTTGGTAGATCGCTTCCGGCGAAGACATCTTGAGCGCCTCTTCCGCGAGTTGCTGCGCGTCACTCATTGTCATCAAGCGAATCAAATAGCGCACTTGCGGGATCTGTGGAGGACTCATGCTGAGTGCATCGATTCCCAATCCTAGTAACAACGGAACCAATATCGGATCACCGCCCATTTCACCGCAAATACTTACGGGTAAATCACGCTGATGAGCTTCCTTGATTACGTGGTGCAAGGTGCGTAATACCGCGGGATGCGTGGGCTCGTAGAGATGGGCGATCCGATCGTTCACTCGATCAACCGCGAGCAGGTATTGAATCATATCATTCGTGCCCACACTGAAAAAATCACACTGTTCAGCTAAGATATCCGCCGTCGCCGCAGCACTGGGGATTTCGATCATCATGCCCACTTCGAGAGACTCATCAAATGCCACGCCACGTTCTCTCAGCTCGACTTTGCATTCCGACAGAACCGCATTGGCCTGCGCCAATTCGTCTGCCCCGCTGATCATCGGATACATCAGCTTGATGTTACCATGCACGCTAGCCGCGAGAACCGCCCGCAACTGATCTTTGAAAATTTCCTGATGCTCGAGACAAAATCGAATCGCGCGGAATCCCATAAACGGGTTACTCTCTTTGGGGAACAAATGAGGATTTCCGGGGATGGTTTTATCGCCACCTAAATCCAAAGTGCGGATAATCAAAGGCCGTGGGGCCAGTGCCTCTGCGACCGTCCGGTAAGCCTCCAAATGCTCGTTCTCAGTCGGGATATGATCGTTATTGAGGTAGAGGTATTCGGTGCGAAACAGGCCCACCCCATCAGCATTGTAGTCATTGATCAGACCGACCTCGTCGACCCTTTCGATATTCGCCTGCAACGTGACCGCAACGCCATCAAGCGTGATAGACGGCTCTTTATTGGCCTCAAGAAGTTGAGATTCCAGAGATTCCTTCTCCTCCCGAATCTTACCATAGCGGAAGAGCGTGGACTCCGAAGGGTTGAGAATAACCACTCCCGCGTAGCCATCAATCAGCGCCCAATCCCCATTGGTCGCCTTCGAGCTCAAATCGTGCGTGCCTACGATTGCGGGCACTTTCATCGAGCGCGCCATGATCACTGCGTGGCTCGTCTTACTCCCCGAATCGGTGACGATTGCGAGAGCTTCCATCCGATCCATGCTCACGGTATCTGACGGTGAAATATCGTTCGCCACGATGATTTGCTCACCCGCCAATTGACTCAGGCTAGTTTTGGTCTGCCCTAAGAGGTTCTGTAAAACTCGTTGCGCCACATCCCGAACATCCCCCGCGCGTTCGCGCAAATACTCATCTTCTATCTCGGAGAAGGCTTTGATGTAGTGCTGAGAAACGCGGTCGAAGCAGGTCTCAATATTTTCGCTGGTAGCCTCAAACTCACGAATCGTTTCTGCGAGCAGTGCCTGATCTTCCAGCACCATGAGATGCGCATCGAAGATCCGGGCCTCCTCGGGTCCAATATTCGTCGAAACCTCATTCTGAATCTTACTGATCTGCTGTCTGGTTGAGACCAACGCCTGATCAAATCGGGCCTCTTCGGCTTCACGCTTACTTTCATCGACCTTGTAATGCGGGACCTCGACGGAGCTCTGAATATACACAAAGACCTTACCGTAAGCGATTCCCGGCGAAGCGGGTATCCCCTGGAGGGTGATTTCTTGAGGTTTCGTGATATCCGAAGACATAAAACTGACCAACCGCTATCCAGAGCGGGGGTCACGCCACAGTATATCGCGGCTTCGAGGACGCGTGGTCAATTCGTTTTACGCCAGACCTGCGATCGTCACAAACGAAGCGTCGCCCCACATTTCTTGAATCAGCGCTGTAACCTCGTCAACCGGAGTGTCTTTTTCCAAAAACACGAAGGATGCACTGCCACTTCCACTCATCAGCGGCAAAAGTCCGAATTTCTCCCTAATAAGCCTAAAAAGCGCCGGGATTGCCGGATATTTGCCAAAAACTACCGATTCCATCGAATTATAGCCCAAATCAGACAAATCCGTGGATTCACCTTTCTGCCACTGATTCCAGCGAGATTCCGCCTGATCTGATGGTAAATAAGTTTCCGGTCGCGCGGCCATCTGACCGTAAGCCCAAGGCGTAGAGACACCAAAAGGTGGCTTAAATAACAAGATCGATTGACCGGATATTCTCTGAAGTGTCTTATTATCAAGCGTTTCTATCTGATCGCCGATTCCACGCATCACCACCGGTGCATTCTGTAGAAACAGTGCACAATCCGCCCCCAATTTCGTCGCAATCTTGGCGAGCTCATCATCGGCGAGGAGATTTCCCGATAAAGCGTTCACCGCCCTTAAAGTCACCACCGCGTTGCTGCTACCACCGCCCAGCCCCGCTCCCACGGGGATACGTTTCACTAATTGCAACTTCACCCCTGCCGTCCAACCCGTCGATTCGCGAAACGCAGCTAAAGCCTTCAGCACCAGATTCGACTGATCGACTGGCAACTCATCATCATCGCAAATCAGACGAGTCTCCTCGGCCAATTCCGCGTGCAGAGTATCGCCCCAATCCAGTGAGACTACCAGTGAGACCAAATTGTGAAATCCATCCTTCCGACGATCAGTGATCGCCAGAAACAAGTTCACTTTGGCTGGTGAGAATAACGTTGCGGAAGACACGTGGGAATAAATGGAAATTGGTCGTGACTGCACAGAGCAGTTGTCTTCTCCTTACTACGTGTCTGTTCCTCCATCTTGCGACCTCATTCTTGCCCTTGATCTCCCTGATCGTAATGCCGTCACCCCGATGCTCCGCAAATTACACGGTTCCTTGAGCTGGGTAAAAATCGGGCTGCAAATGTTCACAGCTTACGGACCGGATTACGTGAAGGCCGTCGCTGATGAAGGTTTTAAAGTGTTTCTCGATCTGAAACTTCACGACATCCCCAACACCGTCGCGAAGGCCGTGGGATCACTTTCCGCACTACCCATCGATATGCTCACGATTCACACATCGGGCGGTTCCGAAATGATGATGCGAGCGAATCAGGCCAAGGAAAGCACCAAACCGGATCTCCTCCTACTAGGAGTCACGGTGCTCACTTCAATGGATAAGGTTGGTCTTCGCGAAATTGGGGTTTCTGCCAGCTCCTCCGACCAAGTGACACGACTCGGGAAACTCGCCGCCCGATCAGGCCTCAAAGGTCTTGTGTGCTCTCCCCTCGAAGTCGCCAATCTCAGACGCGAGCTCTCCGCCGATATACAATTGATCACACCAGGTATTCGACCCGCAGGCCAATCAGGCGCTGATGATCAGAAACGCGTGATGACTCCTCGCGAAGCCGCCCAAGCGGGTTCCACGCATATCGTGGTCGGCCGCCCCATTCTCCAGTCACCTGATCCCGCCGAAGCCGCGCGAGCCATTCTCGCCGAGCTCTCATCATGAGCCGCACCGCCGCCATCCTTCTCGCCGCCGGAAATGGCCAACGCATGAATGGAAAGGTATTCGATAAAGTGCTCGCGCCTCTCGCTGGCCGTCCCGTGTTCGCGTATTCAGCCGCCGCCTTTATCGAAAGCGGCACTATCGATTACTACGTGGTCGTTTACCGCGATCAACGTCAGATGACTGCGCTGTCGGCTTACGCTCCCACACCCTCGGTTCTCGTGAAAGGCGGACGAGAACGGCAGGATTCCGTAATGAACGCGCTTGCCGTGCTCCCAGACGATATCGAACACGTCTTCATCCACGATTGCGCGCGCCCCTTGATTCAACCCGTGCAACTCGTCGGCCTGCACAAAGTCGTTCGAAAAGAAGGAGCCGCGGTGCTCGCTCACCGGGTCACCGATACAATTAAACAACACCACGGAGATGGCCTCCTGCGCACTCTCGAGCGTGATCACCTGTGGGCGATGGAAACCCCGCAGGTTTTCGAACGAGAGCTTATCGTTAAAGCCTACCAGCGTGTCGCTACCAAGGAGCTCAAGGTCACTGATGATGCCGCCGCCGTAGAGCTTATGAAGCATCCCATCGCATTGCTTGAAAACACGCAGCCCAATCCCAAACTCACAACCCCATCCGACATTCCTTACATGGACTTTCTGCTCCAATCGTTGGCTGAGTAAACTACCTCTATCATGACTAATCTGCGCATCGGCAACGGCTACGACATTCACCGCATCGCTCCCGGCCTTCCACTCGTTTTGGGCGGAGTTAAATTCGATACCGATTACGGCCTCGATGGTCATTCGGATGCCGATGTGCTCACCCACGCCCTGTGCGATGCGCTCCTCGGCGCGGCTGGATTACCAGACATCGGCCACTTCTTTCCCAATACCGATCCAGCCTTCAAGGACATCGATTCGCAACTGCTCCTCAAGAATGTGATCAACGAATTACAAGAACGTGGCTACGAAGTCGTGAATGTGGATATTTCCGTGATTGCCGAAAAGCCACGTCTGATTCCCCACCTGGGTGAAATGAAAACTGCTCTCGCGCAGACGATGGCTCTTTCACCCGATACGATTGGCATCAAGGCGACCACGCATGAAGGTATGGGCGATCTCGGTCGCGGTCGCGGCATCGCGGCCTACGCCGTGGCGTTAATCGAAAAGACTAAGGCCTGATCGATCGAAAGTTCGCCGATGCGCCGCACTTCCTTTTTCACGCCCTTACTCGCCCTTGTTGGGCTGCTCAATTTAACCGGATGCTGGTCGCGTGAATCACCCGTCGCACAAGGCAATCAGGAGCAAGTGCTCCATCGCGGATTAGGCGCCGATGTGGCCGAGCTTGATCCGCACATCGTCACCGGCCTGCCTGAGCTCAATGTCCTCTCCGCGCTCTTCGAAGGGCTCGTCGCCGAAGATCCTCACGATCTGCATCCCGTGCCCGGAGTGGCCAAGAGTTGGGCAGTTTCTCTCGATCAACTTCGCTACACATTTCATCTGCGGGCTGATGCCCGTTGGTCCAATGGCGATTCAGTGACCGCGCAGGATTTCGTGAATTCGATTCGCCGCGTGCTCACCCCATCCCTCGGTGCGGATTACGCTTCGATGCTCTATGTCGTGCAAAACGCCGAGGCTTACCACAAAGGCGAGCTGAACGACTTCACGCAGGTCGGCGTAGCCGCGACCGATGCCCACACGCTGATCATCACGCTCGATCATCAGACCCCACATTTTCTCACTCTCCTTTCGCATCCGATCTGGTATCCCGTTCATCTGCCTACACTCGAAAAATCTGGCGCAATCGATCAGCGTGGCAATCCTTGGACACGGCCCGAAACCATCGTAAGCAACGGCCCTTTCAAACTCGCTGAATGGAAACGCGACCGCGTCATTATCGTTGAGAAATCGTCCACTTATTGGGATGCCATAACGGTTCGCCTCAACGCGATCCATTTTCATCCCAACGATAGCGTGAATAGCGAAGAGCGTGCTTATCGTGCCGGCCAACTTCACATCACCGAAGCACTCCCCATCAGCAAAGTAGCGCCCTACCGTCGCGATCATCCCGAGGTGCTGCGGATCAATCCTTTCCTCGACACCTATTTCCTGCGTTTAAACGTCACGCGGCCTCAGCTAAACAATCCGCTGATTCGCCGCGCGCTCTCCCTCGCCATTGATCGCGACTCCATCGTCAAAAACGTAACCCAAGGCGGACAACTCGCCTCACACAGTTTCACCCCACCCGGCACCGCCGGTTACGAACCGCCTCACGGCGTGTCCCAAGACATTGATGCGGCGCGATGCCTCCTGATCGAAGCCGGATATCCCAACGGCGAAGGACTCCCGATATTAGAACTACTCGTTAACAATTCCGGCAACCATCAAATCATCGCCGAAGCCATTCAGGAAATGTGGCGACGCGACCTTGGAATCAAAATAGCCGTCGTCAACATGGAGCAAAAAACCCTGCTCTCCCAACGCCGCACGCTTGATTACCAAATCATGCGTTCCGATTGGGTCGGCGATTACCTCGATCCGTCCACCTTCCTCAACGTCTTCTCCGGCAACTCCGGCAACAATCACACCGGTTGGAATAATCCCGAATACGACTATCTCCTCTATCAGGCCGCCCGCACCGTCGACACCACTGCTCGTTACGCGCTGATGTATCGCGCTGAAGAAATCCTGCTCCGCGAAGCCCCGATCATTCCGATCTACTATTACACGACGGTTCGCTTGGTGCATCCTGCCGTGCGCGGTTGGTATCCGACGCTGCTCGATCGTCACCCCTACAAACATGTCTGGCTGGAACCGTAGTCTTCTCGTCGCCGGATTGATAATCGTCAGTCTTTTCGGCGGTTGCCAAAAAAAGGAAGAGCCCTCTTCCGAATCGGTCTTGCGCATCAGTCAGCGCAACGAACCCGGCGTCCTCGATCCTGCTCTGGCAACACTACCAGATGAGTTTTTCATTATCCGCGCGCTCAGTGAAGGACTCGTTTCACCCTCACCTGATGGTGGCACCGAAATCGCCGCAGCCGCCAAATCGTGGGATATTTCTGACGATAGATTAACCTATACGTTTCACCTGAGAACCAACGCGACCTGGTCAAATGGCGAACCACTCACTGCTGATGATTTTCTCGCTTCATATCGTCGCGTCCTGTCGCCGAAAGCGGCTGCGCCTAAAGCTAATTTGTTCTTCTTGATCAAAGGAGCGGAAGCCTTTTATCGCAGCGAGTTGACTGATTTTTCCAAGGTGGGTTTTACCGTAATTGATGCCCAAACCTTGCGCATCACCCTCGCACACCCTGCTCCGCAATTTCTCTCATATGTGGCCAGCGGACCGTGGATTCCCGTCAACCCACGAATAGTCGCGCGGCACGGCAGCAGTTGGACGAATCCACGCCACTTCGTCGGCAACGGCCCGTTCACCCTCGTCAATTGGAAACCAAATCAACACATCATCGTGCGACGGCGCTCGGATTACTGGGATGCTGATCGTGTCCACGTCGGTGCGATCCGATTCCAGGCTTTCGATAATAGCGACGCCGAGGAGCGCGCCTATCGCGCCGGGCAAATCGATATCACGATGTCGGTTCCATTCACCAAAATCGCCGGCTACGCCGCGAAAGCTGCGACACCGTTACGACAGATCCCTCTCTACGAAACGCGCTTCCTCGCCTTCAACACGCAACGCCATCCGCTCGGTGACATCCGTGTGCGTCGAGCGCTCGCGCTCGCGATTGATCGCAAAGCAATCACTGAACATGTGCTGCGTGGTAAACAAACAGCAGCCACTCATTTCGTGCCTGAAGGTTTGGGTGGATTTCGCACGGTCAGCAGCTTGGCGACTGATACATTACAAGCGCGGTTACTACTGGCGGAAGCCGGATACCCCAATGGCAAAGGTTTCCCTGTTCTTGAAATGACCGGTTGGTCACAAAGCGCCGTCCTCGAAGTCGTGCAAGCCATATGGAAGCGTGAGCTCGGCATCACCGTTAACATCGGTGTCCGCGACGCGAAGGTGCACGTATCCGATCTCACGAATGGCCGCTACGACATCGGCTTCATCACGGCCATCCCCGACATCGCCGATGCCATCGGTCTGCTCAAGGATTTGAGCACCGGCGCGACCAACAACTATTCACAGTGGTCTAATAACGAATACGATGCGCTGCTCCTCCAATCGGATCATCAAACGAATGCCGAGGAGCGCCTTACCGTGCTCGCGCGAGCCGAGGAAATCATCTCCGAGCAGTGCCCCATTGCGCCCCTCTACTTTAACGCTAAAAACATCCTGCAGCGAAACACGGTGCAAGGCTGGCAAGAGGACGCCCTGTGGACTCGCTTCTACAAAGACGTTTCGATCACAACACCTTAGTTCTTTTGGGTTATCTACCACTAGGTCCACTGTAGCAGGGCTTGCGTGAGCTTTCTCCATCCTGCTTCCTAGTGGGATGATTCGACGTTTCCTTGTTAGCTGTATTCCGCTTGCCGCCGTCTTAATTTTCGCTGGCTGCGCAAAAAACGATCCCGGTTCATCAGGCTACGATGCACCGATTGATGCAGACGGTAAAAAACTGATGGTATGGAATGTCGGCAACGGTGCGGAACCGCAGGATCTCGATCCGCAGGTGGTCACCGGCGTGCCTGAGAACAACATTCTCATGGGATTATTTGAAGGGCTTGTTTCGGCGAATCCGAAAGACCTCAGCCCCGCTCCGGGTATGGCCGAGAGTTGGAATATTTCCGACGACGGTTTGGTTTACACTTTTCAACTCAGAGACGCCGCCAAGTGGTCCGATGGTTCGCGCATCATCGCTGATGATTTCGTTCAATCCTACCAACGTATGCTCACCCCTGAATTCGCAGCAGAATACTCTTACCTACTCTGGTTCGTGGTCGGAGCCGAGGAATACAACAATGGGCAGCTCAATGATTTTTCTCAAGTGGGCTTCAAAGCCCTCGATAATCAAACGCTCGAGGTGACACTAAAAAACCCTACTCCTTTTCTCCTGAGCTTAATATCGAGCCACTACGCGTGGTATCCCGTGCCCATCAAAGTCATCAGCAAATTTGGTAGCTTAACCGGAAAAAGCACGCGTTGGACGAAACCCGAAAATATGGTTTCCAACGGCCCCTTCCGACTTACGGAGTGGGTGCCCAATCAGCGGATCGTCATGGAGCGCAATCCCCACTACTGGGACGCTGAAACGGTAAAACTAGATCAGATCCGTTTCTACCCCACTGAGGATATTTCCACGGAAGAACGCAGTTTCAGAACCGGCCAACTCCACAAAACCCGTGAGCTCCCTGCCTCTAAAATCGATACCTACCGGGAAAAATATCCTGAATCGCTCCGAATCGAGCCTTACCTAGGCATCTATTATTATCGGCTCAATATCACGCGACCTCCCCTCGATGATAAACGGGTGCGCAAGGCTCTCGCACTGGCGATTGATCGTGAAAGTCTTGTGCGCAACGTCACGCGCGGCGGACAAGATCCCGCTTACGCCGTGAGCTACCCCGGAACGGCCGGTTATACGCCGCGAGCCAAGCTCACTGGTGATCTCGCAGAAGCAAAACGGCTCCTCTCCGAAGCCGGATTTCCAAATGGCGAAAATTGGCCTGAGGTGGAACTGCTCTACAACACCTCCGAAAATCACCGGGCCATCGCCGAGGCCATCCAGCACATGTGGCGCCGAGATCTTGGCATCGAGGTCCAACTAACCAACAAGGAATGGAAGGTTTATCTCGATTCGCAGGACACCGGCGAATTCTGGATCCAACGCGCCGGATGGATCGCCGACTACGTCGATCCCAACGTCTTTCTCGAAATCTGGACATCGGGAAATCTCAACAACGATACTGGCTGGTCGAACACCGAATACGACCGGCTCGCCGACACCGCTCTGGCCACACCCAATCAAGCAGAACGCTACGAGATCTACCAACAAATGGATGAGATCCTCGTCGAGGAAATGCCAGTCATCCCGATCTACTACTACAAAAGCGTGTATGCGCTAAGCCCGAAGGTAAAAGGCTACTGGCCCACCCTGCTGGACAACCACCCCTACAAATATATTTACTTGGAAGACTAACCTCTTCTGTCATTGCGAGGAGTGGAGCGACGCGGCAATCCACGATTACTCATCGTTTGCGTCTGCCAGTATTCGTAGTTTGCCACGCCCGATCCGCCGAGCCGGAACGCTCTCGCAATGACTGGTTAGATTTCCACCCATCTTTCCAATAGTTAGCCTCAGCAGTTTTCGTTTCCCAATTCGCCGCTCCCCCTCCATCGTCCGATCTTCGCCGATCTCCCAACTTCGATTTTCGATCTCCGAACCTCATGTTTCGCTTCATTGCCCGCCGACTCCTTCAGATCATCCCCGTGCTCTGGATTATTGTCACGGCCACATTTTTTATGATCCGGTTCGTTCCCGGAGGGCCATTCACCGCGGAAAAAGCCGTCACTCCGGAAATCCTACGTAACCTCGAAGCACACTACGGTTTAGATAAGCCGCTTTATGTGCAGTATTTCGATTACATGGGCAACTTGCTGTTCCATGGTGATCTCGGCCCCTCCTTCAAATACGCGAGCCGCACGGTGAATGAAATCATCGCCGACAAGCTGCCTATCTCCATCGAGCTGGGCGCCATTTCTCTGAGCATTGCGCTCGTCTTTGGGCTCATCCTCGGCGTGATCGCCGCAGTGAAGCGCAACTCGTTCTTCGATTACCTTGCGAGCTCGGTGGCCATGGTCGGGATCTGTGTGCCCACCTTCGTGCTCGGCCCAGTGCTTGTGTTGTTTTTCGCCATCCACCTCGGTTGGTTCAACGCCTCCGGCTGGTATACGGGTATCGACCGTGTGCTACCCTCCATGACGCTCGGCATGGTTTACGCAGCTTACGTCGCACGACTCACTCGTGGCGGCATGCTCGAGGTGCTCAATCAGGATTACATCCGCACCGCACGAGCTAAAGGCGCTTCGGAATTTCGTATAATTTTTCGTCATGCCTTACGAGGTGGCATCTTGCCAGTGATCTCATTTCTCGGGCCCGCCATCGCCGGTATCCTCACCGGCTCATTCGTCATTGAGACGATTTTTCAAATCCCCGGCCTCGGTCGTGAGTTTGTGAACAGCGCGTTCAACCGCGACTACACCCTCGTGCTCGGCACGGTTATCCTCTACGCGAGCCTGATCGTTATCCTCAATCTCATCGTGGACGTCGTCCAAGTTTGGCTGAACCCCAAACTGAAATTCGAATAAGCGCGCGCCATGCCTACGATTCTCCCCTCCGAACCCATTCCAGATGAGCCCATCGAGCTCGAACAGGGTTCCTCGCTTTGGAGCGATGCTTGGCACCGCCTTTCGAAGAACAAGATCGCGGTCTTCGGCGGCGTGACCCTAATCGTGCTCACGGTCGCCTGTATTTTCGGGCCACTGCTCAGCAGCTATTCCTACGAGGATCAAAACCTCAATCTCGGCGCCAGCGCTCCCAGCATGAGCCACTGGCTCGGCACTGACACTCTCGGACGCGACCTCCTCGTGCGACTCCTCGTCGGCGGTCGCATCTCCATCGGTGTTGGCCTCTGCGCCACTCTCGTCGCGTTGACGATTGGCGTGGTTTACGGCGCGACGGCTGGTTTCTTTGGCGGCAAGACTGATGCCTTCATGATGCGAATCGTTGATATCATGTATGCCCTGCCGTTCACGATTTTCGTAATTCTGCTCATGGTCTTTTTTGGTCGAAACATCGTGCTCCTCTTCGTGGCGATCGGCGCGGTCGAATGGCTGACGATGGCCCGGATCATGCGTGGGCAAATCATGTCTATCAAGAAGATGGAGTTCATCGAAGCCGCGCGCTCGATTGGCCTCGGCAAGCGCCGCATCATTTTCCGTCACATGATCCCCAACGTGCTCGGCCCAATCATCGTTTACACTACTCTGACGATTCCGGCCGTGATGTTACTTGAAGCCTTCCTGAGCTTTCTCGGCCTCGGCGTGCAACCTCCGCTCAGCTCGTGGGGTGTGCTGATCAAGGATGGAGCGGAAAAAATGGAAGAGTTTTGGTGGCTGCTCGTCTTCCCCGGCACCATTTTCTCGCTCACCTTATTCTCCCTTAATTTCCTTGGCGACGGCCTGCGCGATGCGCTCGATGTGCGATCCTCGAAAGATTGAGGTGGAACGCTTCCTCCAGATCGCGTTCTCTACATACCTATGAGCCGCTTCCGGCCTTACTTCAAATATCTCAAGCGTGTCCGCGGTCCTTTAATCGGGGCCATCATCGCGGGCGTGATCTACGGCCTCGCCAGCGGAGCCGGGCTGCCGCTCATGATCAAAATGGTCTTTCCGCGCATCTTTGCGGAAGACGCGGTCAGACTCACCACCAGCCAATTGATCCTCGTCGCCTCCTGGCTACCCGCGATTTTCCTCATCCGTGGCATCGCCGGATTCATCAACAGCTACCTGATCCAATACTCCGGCGTCAAAGTGCTTGAGGCCATGCGTTATGATTTCTTCCGGAAACTCCAGTTTTTGCCCCTTTCATTCATTCAACGGCAGACCTCGGGTGATCTCATCTCGCGCGGCATCGCCGATACCAATCAGCTTCAATTTTCTCTGACCGCGATCGCCAACGACGGCATCAAACAGCCCGCAGCACTACTTGGGTCCATCGGCTATCTCATCTGGGCCGCCTTCTATGAAAAAGGGGTTGTCCTCGTTCTTGTCTGCCTCGCGTTGATTCCCGTGTGCGTATTCCCCATCCGCTACATTGGCCGCAAACTTCTCGCCCGAGCACATCAGATCCAAGCCCAGATCGGAACCGTCACTGATCGTTTTGCCGAAAATCTCAGCGCCGCCAAAGAAGTGCGCGCTTTCGGCTTAGAGCAGGATCAGACCGACCGCTTTGCGGTAGCTAGTCGTGCTTTGATACTCTTTCAGATGAAGGCGGTTAAATACGCCCAAGCCCTCACCCCGGCCCTCGAGCTCATCTCTGCCTTCGGTTTGGCCTTAACCCTCATCTATGCCTACCGCTCGGGCGTGGCGTTGGAGTCCTTCATCGCCATCATCGTAGCCCTCTACTCCAGCTACGAACCGATCAAGAAACTCGGTGCACTCAACAACGAGACCAAACGCGGCACCAGTGCCCTCGTCCGTCTCGAATACGTTTTCGATGAACCCGTCACCATCACCGATCCTGCGGATCCCGTCAAAGTCGCGCGTTTACGGGGTGATCTAAAATTCAAAAATGTCACCTTCGCCTATAAAACCGGCGAACCCGTTCTGCATGGCATCGATGCCGACATCCCCGCCGGCACGGTGTGCGCACTCGTAGGCCCGAGTGGGGCGGGCAAATCCACTTTTGCCAATCTCGTTCCCCGTTTCTACGAGGTCACCGGCGGAAACGTCACCGTCGATAATCATGATGTGCGGCAGATGAACATTGCCGATCTTCGTAGGAATACCGCCGTCGTTTCACAAGACCCCGTGCTTTTTAACGACACTATTTACAGCAATCTTCTCATCGGTCGCAGCGATGCCACTCGTCAAGAAGTCGAATCGGCAGCGCGCGATGCCCATGCCGATAAGTTCATTCGCGAGCTCCCCCAAAGCTACGAAACGATCGTTGGCGAGCGTGGCGCACTTCTTTCAGGCGGACAAAAGCAGCGCATCGCCCTCGCCCGAGCTTTCCTGCGCAACGCCCCGATCCTCATCCTCGACGAAGCGACTTCCGCGCTCGATTCACAGAGCGAACAGATGATCCAAGACGCCCTGAAGAAACTCGTCGTGGGCAAGACCGTTCTGATCATTGCTCACCGTTTCAGCACGATTCGCGACGCCTCAAAAATTCTCGTCTTCGATCAAGGCCACATCGTCGGCAACGGCAGCCACGCCGAACTCTACGAATCAAATACGCTCTACCGAACCCTCTACGATCGTCAGCAGGGCACCAGCGCGTAGCATTCGCCCCCGAGCGAATCATCAATCAACCGAAGAACCCCATGAGTAGAAACGTAAAAATCGCCCTGGGGCAGGAGCCAAATGGTTGGCCCAAAAACGCGACGCCAGAGGAGATTCGACAACACCATCATGCCCAGATGGCGCCCTTGGTCGCTCAGGCGGCCGAAGAAAAAGCTGATATCATTTGTTTCTCCGAAGGCGCCCCCGGCCACGGAATCGATGTGCGGCCTAAAGATCAGGAAGGTGCATTTGAAGATGTGCTTGATGGTCCTGATTTCCAGTGGGGTTCATCGCAAGCGGCGAAGCATCACATCAATCTCATCCTGCCCACCGTCGGCTTTCATCACGGCAAGTTTCAAAACGTGGCCATCGTGTTTGACCGTAAGGGAGCGGTCGTCGGGGTTTACGAAAAGGTGCACCTCACCAAAGCCGAACGCGACTCTGGCAAAATCAACGGCGCCACCTGGCCGGTCTTCGGTTTAGATTTTGGACGCATTGGCGTCTTCATCTGTCACGACATGCACTTCCCGGAATCGGCGCGCTGCCTCGCCCTCAACGGCGCCGAGATTCTCTTCTGGCCCACCCACTATGCCGGTCTCTGGGGCGACGATTATGTGATCTCACTGATGCGCGCCACCGCGATTCACAACGGAGTCTATCTCGCCACCGCATCGCTCGGTCCTGAGCCAGGAACCCCTTGGGTTTCCAATGGAGCCCTGGCCCGTAGCGGCGTGATCGGTCCTCGCGGTGAATGGCGTTTCAGTGCAGGTTTCCAACCCGGTCTTGCCATCGGCACCATCGATTTGGATGAACGTCTGGATCGCCCTCACTTCGGCGAAAACGAACAAGACGAGTATCGTGAAATGTTCACCGCTGATCGACGTCCCGAAACTTACGGACGTTTGTCGAAGCGTTAATTTCCATCCACCCAATCATGAGCTTACACATCGGAATCGTGGCCTGCAGTGCGGAAGGCGCGGCGCTTTGTTACCGCACGATTTGTGCCGAAGCCAAAGAGATCATGGGCGAGCACATGCATCCGGAAATCACTATGCACACTCACTCGCTCGGTGTATATATGGTCGGCATCCGTGTTGGTGACTGGCGGGCCGTCGCCGACCTGATGCTCTCTTCCACACGTAAACTCCAAGCATGCGGAGTAGATTTCGCTCTCTGCCCGGATAACACGATTCATCAGTCGTATAATCTGGTTTCCGCCGAGTCTCCGATCCCGTGGATCCATATTGCTGATTCGGTCGCCTCCGCTGCCAATCAAGCAGGCCTTTCCTGCCTCGCGATCACCGGCACCAAATACCTGATGACTGGTCCGGTGTATCCCGAAACTCTGAAGAAGTCTGGCATCGATTGTAAGATCCCCAACGCGGCTCAGCGCGAAAAAATCGACGGCATCATTTTCAACGAACTCGTCTATGGAGACATCCGCGAAGAATCGCGGTTGTATTTCAACGAGGTGATCCAGGACCTGAAGGATCAAGGCTGTGACGGAGTCGTTTTAGGCTGCACCGAAATCCCGCTGATCGTCCGACCCGAAGACTGCCCTCTCCCAGCATTTGATTCCACGCGACTTCTCGCGCGCGCAGCGCTGCAAAAAGCCGTGACTGAGAACGCTTCTGCCTGATGAACGCGCAGCCCGTTCTGGATCTCATCCAAGACGGCCGAGCCGCCGTCACGATCATCACCGCTCCTGATGGCTCGCACGATGAAGCAGCCAATAGGGTTGCCGCAGCGATCAAAGACCAATTCGGGATCGAACCGGCTATCCTCGCCTCTACTCAATCACTGACTGAACTGCCCACACCGCATGTCATCGCGCTAGGATGCTTGGCGGATAATCCGTATATCGAATCCCTCTACTACGGTTGGCATACGCTGGTGGATCGCTGGTATCCTGGTGACGGAGGCTGGGTAATCCAGACGCTCTTTTCACCCCAGCGCCCGGGCAACCATGTTGTGCTGCTCGGTGGCACTCATGCATCCGGCGTCGATTCCGCCGCTGATCAATTCATCACTAGTCTGAAAACGTATTCTGGTTCTCAGATTCCCTGGTCTTTCGAAGTGCAGCTCGGCGACAGCCACCTGCCTCTTCCTGAAGATCGGATTGATGCGCTCGGCACCTCTCCCAGCGAGATTGAGATCCCCGAAAGTGCGTTACCCGAAAAACCTTACGCAAGTGCTTTCAAGGGAGGTTCACCGCAAAACCATCTGCTGCGATTAGGCATGTATGGTCCGCATGCCGATAATTATCATATCTGCCGTTCGTCAGAATTTGGTCTGCGTTACTTATATTCTGGTCTCGCCGCAGACGCAGATCGCTACCGCGAAACGTTACTCTCCGAAGTCAGATCCGGCGTCCTGCAAAAGCTCTACCATTACAAATCACTTAGGATGTTTCAGCTCTGGTCGATCTTCGGATTAAGTTCGGTTTTCACTGCTGAAGAATCTGTGGAGATCACCGCTGCTATCCAGCGTTACCTGATCGAAGAAAGCGGCATCGCGAATCGTAAAGAAATTAGTGCCGACGGAAAGGACTGGAATATCTTTAACCGCCACACCGCCTGCGATGCACTGAACATGTGGATCGGCACTGATTGGCTCTGGCGACTAACTGATGATAACGAATGGCTCAAGAAACGCGCTGAGGCCGATGCTTATTTCGAATCACAAGCCGGCGTGGATGTGCCCCTGACCGGACTGACCGAGGGCTACGCCTCCTATCTGGAAGTTTACCTCGAATGGATGCTGTTGAGTCGCCCCAATCAGATTGAGAGCAATCGTCATATTAGCCTCTGGGCGGAACGCGTCATGGCTTTATGCACCAACACAGGTGAGTTGGTGCTCGGCCCGCAAACCGACGTCTTCCGCTACCCTTACAACCTGTTGCGCAAGCTGGCCCATATACTCAACGACGGGCGATACCTATTCGTAGCTGATCTACGCGAGAAACGTGTGCATGCAGGCATGGATCGCCTACATCAATTTTCCGCCGGACAAGCCTTCGCTGGAGATCAGGCGACGATTAAGCCCGAGTGCGGAAAGCTGTTCGTCACTCCGATGAATAAACGTCTGCGGCACTGGATGGCTCCAACGATTGGTGAGGACCAAGGTTTCGATCGCGCGGTCGCTCGTGCGGGTTGGAACAAGGATGACGACTACCTCATGCTAATCGGCGTGCGAGGCGCAGCCAAAGCACTCCCAAATGTCGGCGCACTCGCGGCCTATGAACGTTTTGGCCAGCGACTAATCACCTCCGATTCAGTGCCCCTCTATCCGGCAAGCGCCAGCCCTTGGCGGCATTCCACAATCTGTGTGAATATCGGCGGACTCGGGCCGGGTATGTTTTCCGGAGCCGAAGTGCTGACTGATCGTGAAGTCGCTGATGGGCATCTCTTCTCCTTCCAAATGAACAGCCCCAGGATGTGTCGGTGGGTTCGCACGCTCTTTTGGAAAACCTCCGCTTATGTGCTGATTATTGATCAGGTGGAGCTAGAAACAGATGAAGATTTCACCGTCGGCGTGAATTGGCGCTGCGGAGGGCAAGTCAGCTCGATCCGAGAAAACCTAGCCACCTTGGATTTCGATTCGGAGGTTCGATTTCATATTCAGACCGATACTGGCGTGGAGCTTACGGTCGAAACCAATCACTACCCCGTCCTCGGTCTTTCGGAAGATACCGAGCCCAACAGCGAAACGATCCTCCACAGCATCGTGCCGTATTCAGGCAACGACCGAACGGTAAAAACAGCCACCCTCCTCCACGCGACGAAGGACGCGCAAGGTCCGTCTTATCAACTAGAGACATCGCAAGATGGATGGATCGTCAGCGGTTTGGATGAAGCACTCGGGTTTCAATTGGGGTCGAAAGCTGGTGAACTCGAAATCGAACCACGTCATCCCACCAACGAGCCCATCGATTGGCTCGCGCGCGGTGATCAAGTCTCGACACCGCGAGTGCCACAGAACGCGAGTCTCACAACAAGATGGTCTGCGTCACTATCCGCCGAGGTCACAACTTGGACTCAACCTGCTGACAGCTTCTCACTCGCTGTAGGATTAGCCGACGGCAGCTCCCTGCTCCTCGATCCAAATGGCCAACCCATCTGGCAAACACGAAGTGATTCAAAGATCACTGCGATGACTTTCCACGATGAGGATCTCATCATCGGCAGTCACTCCGGACAGGTTTCACGTTTCGATCCGGAGGGGAAAATTAAATGGCAGCATCAATGTCGCTTTCGCAGCGAACGCACCCTTTGGCCGTGGTGGTTTCTGCCCACGCCCAAGGTCGCGGCTATCGCGGCTAGAAACGACGTCATCGTGGCTGGCACCGGTAGCACAAATCTAAATTTCCTCGATGCGAAGACGGGTGAGCTTTTGCACGATGTCATCAGCCCCTACGGTTTGCCGGATAGGATCCGAACCCATCGAACAGAAAATGGAGATCTCCAATTCCTCCTGGGCCACGCCTACCTCACCTGCAGCTCGACGGTCCGCGCTTGGAGCTCACAGGCGCAAGAAGAGATGCGCTTTGAAAAGAGCCTCACACCCATGGGTCGTTCGATGGACGGTTGGGACACCTGCGGCGTCGTTGATTTTCAGATCTCTCCACTGGAGCAAAACCAGCCAAAACGACTAATCGTCCTGCGTCATGGAGCAGTCAATCAGCTCACTGCTTACGACCTCGCCACCAGTGAACCGCTCTGGGATGCCACGCTAAGTAGCTCACCCGTTGCGTTGGTCGTGATGCCCGTGGACTTCGCGGAGCAGGCGCGCTGTTACGTGGCCGATCAATTCGGTGGTATCGCGGCATTCAATCCCCAAGGAAATCGGATATCCTCGATTCGCTTAGATACGACTCTCCAAGGGATGGAAGCCGGACCAAACGGCACGCTCGTAGCTTGGTCTTCAAGCATGCTGCACATAATCAAAGATAGTCGCCATATCGATTCTCACTCGATCACCGGCATAACTCTCGGTCTCATCGAAATTGAAAGTGGCTTGGGCTTTCTATCCAGCGATTCTTCAAAACTCCACTTTCAAGATATCACATATTGAGTATTCAGATTCAGATTCGGCGTATTTCACAGAAATACACTCTGCTTGTTGCCACACTCAGTTGAGTAATCGTTAATCAATTCATGACCGATACTTCGGAAACACCCGCCTGGAAGGAAGAGCTCGATATCATCGTTGGCGCGCGTCACGGAGGGCAGATCGATCACGTGCTCGATCTGCTCAAGAAGTTCGATGAGCGCTTTCCTAAGGTAGCGGAGATCAACTACCAGATCGCGTGGACTTGTGATGTGCTCGGCAAGGAAGCCGAAGCACTACCCTACTACGAAAAAGCGGTCGCACTCGGCTTATCGGAAAACGAACTTGCCGGTGCCCTGATCGGATTGGGCTCCACGTTGCGTTCTCTCGGCCACTACGATCGCGCGATCAAAGTGCTGCGATCCGCCCTCGCGCAGTTCCCCGACAATCGTGAATTCGAGGTCTTCCTCGCCATGGCACTACATGGCGCCGGGCAGAATACCGAAGCGATGAAGCTCCTCCTCACGACCATCGCCGATACGACTGAAGATCCCGGGCTAACCACCTACCAACGCGCGATTCGCTTCCACGCTAGTAAGCTCTAGGGTGAGCGCACAAAAAAGCCGAACCTCGAAAGGTTCGGCTTTTTGAAATGCGGGAATCAATTCCCATCCGGGTGCGATTAGACAGCAGTGTCGCCGCGTTCGCCTGTGCGGATACGGATCACGTCATCAATCGGAGACACGAGGATCTTGCCATCACCGATCTTGCCGGTTTTGGCCGCGTTTTCGATGGCATCGATTGCTTTTGCAATGAGTTCATCGGGAAGCGCGATATCGAGTTTCACCTTAGGAAGAAAATCCACGGTGTATTCGCTGCCACGGTAGATTTCGGTGTGACCTTTTTGGCGACCAAAGCCTTTGACTTCAGTCACGGTCATACCTTCGACACCGATCTCGGAGAGAGCTTGTTTCACTTCCTCCAGTTTGAACGGCTTAATAATAGCGGTAATAAGTTTCATGCAGGATATTTTTTGAGGATTCTGAATTAGAGTTAAAAATAGGGGCCGCTCAGGCGCAAGCGTTGAGTGCCGGCCCCCAGTAGATCATTTGTGAGCGGCGGTGAAATCAGGATAAGCCTCATTACCGTGTTCGCCGATATCGAGACCTTCAGTCTCTTCTTCTTCGCTCACCCGAATACCCGTGATAGCCTTGATAGCTAGCATCAGCACGAGGGAAACGATAAAGGCGAATGCTGAGATAGCCAAGGTGCCCACTAATTGATTAAGGAAGCTCTTTTCGGCAACGAAGATACCGACGGCCAAGGTGCCCCAGATACCGCAGATACCATGCACAGAGATGGCACCGACGGGATCGTCCATCTTGATCTTATCAAAGAAGAGCACGGAGAGAACAACTAGTGCACCGGCGATCAATCCTACCACAATTGCGGACGCCATACCGATCACATCGGCACCAGCTGTAATACCCACCAAACCGGCCAAGATACCGTTGAGGCCCATCGAAAGATCGGGCTTCTTCAACAATATCCAGGAAAGTGTGACAGCACCCACACATCCCGCGGCAGCAGCAAGGGTGGTCGTCACGAAGACGTAGGAAACACCACGGGGATCGGCACTGAGAACCGAACCACCATTAAAGCCATACCAGCCGAGCCAGAGAAGGAAAACACCGATCAGAACCAAAGGCATTGAGTGACCGAGGATGGGGCGAACACGACCATCCTTGGTATATTTTCCTAGACGTGGTCCGAGCACCATCACGGCAGCCAAAGCGGCAAATCCACCAAACGCATGGACCAAAGAAGAACCTGCGAAATCATAGAAGCCGATTGGGTCACCATCAGCAGTCATACCACCCATGGACAGGGAGGAGAGCCAGCCACCACCCCACTGCCATGAACCTGTAATCGGGTAGATAAAGGTCACGAGGAGTGTCGCGTAAATCAGGAAGCTGCTGAGCTTGATCCGTTCAGCAACCGCACCAGAAACGATGGTCGCGGCCGTGGCGGCAAACATCGCTTGGAAAATAAAGTCACTCCACCAAGTATATGGTGCGTAAGCATCTGTCATCATGGCGACATCGCTATTATCGACTGCGAACCAGCTTCCTGCAGCGAAGATACCGTTAAAGTCGCCCGGATACATCGCGTTAAAGCCATAGAGGGCATAACCGAGGATACCCACACAGACGATGGACATATTCTTGAAGAGAATGTTAACCGTATTTTTCGACTGCGTAAGTCCGCTCTCCAGACAGGAGAAACCCAAATGCATCAGGAAAACCAATGCAGCGGATACGAGTATCCAGAGGTTATTAATCGTAAAGAGGGCAAATCCGGAGGATTCAGTGAATGCCTCGTAGCTCTCGTAAGCTGGCGCAGCATCCTGCGCGAGCGCCGTCGAGGCCAGAGCCAGAAAGGTAAAGATGCCTGTCATCTTTAGCCATTTGTTAAGGTTTGGAGACCGTTGCTTCATATTGTTGGGTGCGTTTCCAGTGGGTTTATTATCTAGTTAGGGTCCTTTTTTCAAAGGATCGTTCCTATTAAGCAAAGACCGTGCCAACTCGATTTAGGAAATCATTCCTCTGAAATCTTCCTGCATTTCAGTCGTAGAGCACAAAAAAACGGAGCCCCGAAGGACTCCGTTTTGGAAAATGCTAAGATAAGCGGAAGACTTACTCTTCCGTCGGAACCACGGTTTGGATGTGCAATTCCTTGAGTTGTTTCGCCGTAACAGGAGTCGGGCTCTGCGCCATGAGGTCCTGCCCTCTTTGGGTTTTAGGAAAGGCGATCACATCGCGGATACTCGTCGTGCCACAAAGTAGAGCGACCATCCGGTCGAGACCGAACGCGATACCACCATGAGGAGGTGCGCCAAAGGTGAAGGCCTTGAGCATGTAGCCGAAACGACTTTCGACGACGTCTTGAGGAATCTTGAGCACGTCTTCGAAAACCTTCTTCTGCAACTCAGGTTGGTGAATACGAATCGAACCACCACCGAGTTCCATGCCATTGAGCACGAGATCGTAATGCTGGCCGCGAACCTTCTTCGGATCGCTATCGAGCAGCTCGATATCTTCCGGCACCGGTGAAGTAAACGGATGATGAGTCGCGGCGAAACCACCGCGCTCTTCGTCGTAGCTCATCAGCGGGAATTCGATCACCCAAACAAATTTCCAATCATCATGGCGAATCGTGAGTTTCTCACGTTTCACGAGGAGCTGAGCGGCATCGAGTCGCACGCGACCGAGGATCGCGCAGGCTTGTTCCCATTCGGAAGCAGCGAAGAAGATGATGTCACCATCCTCGATGTTCAGCTGTGCGGTGAGCGCGGCCTTCTCTTCGTCGTTGAAGAATTTCACGATCG
This sequence comes from Opitutaceae bacterium, assembly GCA_002713695.1. Classification (GTDB taxonomy): domain Bacteria; phylum Verrucomicrobiota; class Verrucomicrobiia; order Opitutales; family Opitutaceae; genus Cephaloticoccus. The sequence continues at coordinate 321,371 of PAUB01000001.1, read as the reverse complement.
GCGATTTCCATTCGCCGCCTTCGATCTTGATGAAGGCGAGTCCCTTGGCGCCAAGTGATTTGGCGGCTTCTTCGAGATTCTTGAGCTCACCCTGAGTGATATCAGCGAGGCCCTTGGCGTTGATCGCTTTGATCGAACCACCACCGTTGGCCGTGCCTGAGAACACCTTGAAAGAAGATTTCTTAAACGTCTCAGTGAAGTCCACCAGCTCGAGGCCGAAACGCATGTCGGGCTTATCCACCCCGAAACGATTCATCGCTTCGTGGAATGGCATCCGGAGGATCGGCGTCTCAATTTCAGTGCCGAGCACGTCTTTCCAGACCTTCTTCAACATGCCTTCAAACAAGGCGTAGATATCCTCGCGCGTGACGAACGATGCTTCGACGTCGACTTGCGTGAATTCCATTTGGCGATCTGCACGCAGATCTTCGTCGCGAAAACAGCGGGCGATTTGGAAATATTTTTCCACGCCTGCAACCATCAGGATTTGCTTATACTGCTGTGGCGATTGCGAGAGAGCGTAGAACTCACCGGGATGAATCCGCGATGGCACGAGATACTCGCGCGCGCCTTCCGGCGTGCTCTTAAAAAGCGAAGGTGTTTCGATTTCGATAAACTCCTGGCTGTCGAAGTAATCGCGGATCGACTTACTCGCCTTATGACGGATCTGCAGATTCTTCGTCATCTTAGGACGACGCAGATCCAGGTAACGGTAAGTCAGACGTAGATCTTCGTTCACCTTATCGCCACCCGCATCATCGAGCGGAAATGGAGGGGTTTCGGAAGCGTTGAGGATTTCCAAAACGGTCGCGTTGACCTCAATCTCACCGGTCGGCAGCGAGGAATTAACCGTGCCTTCAGGGCGCTCAACAACCTTACCAGTGATCGAAATCACCGACTCGGGCTTCAAATGCGCGGCACGCCCACCCAAATTGGCGTCATCTTGAGGATCAAATTTGACCTGCGTGATGCCATTACGGTCGCGTAGGTCGATGAAGTTGATCCCGCCGTGGTCGCGGATCGAGTCCACCCAGCCGGCCAACGACACAGTCGTGTCGAGATCAGCTTTGGTGAGTTGGGCACAGTGATGAGTCCGGTTCATGATAAGATAGAGCCCGAAAGAACAACTCACCGCACTGAGTAAGCGCAATGGTTTTCTCCGCGAAGATGAGGCGCGAGCTAACTGACAATCAGGCTCTCACCGGACATTTCAGTCGGCTTCGGTAGCTCCATCAAATCGAGCAGAGTCGGCGCGATGTCGGCCAGACGACCACCAAGGCGCATCTGGGTCGTGCCTTTCGCGTAATCGCTACCGACCACAAAAAGCTCCACGAGATTGAGTGTGTGTGCGGTGTGGGGGGAATCCGTTTCGAGATTCCACATCTGTTCGCAATTTCCGTGATCAGCAGTGATGACCGCGCGGCCGTCCTTTTCGGCTAGAGCTTCGAGCAGCTCACCCACACCGGCATCCGTGGCCTCGACGGCCTTGGTTGCGGCAGGGATCGATCCGGTGTGGCCCACCATGTCAGGATTCGCGTAGTTCACGACTACCAATCCGTATTGACCGGAAAGAATCGCCTCCTTGGCCTTGGCTGTGACTTTACTCGCAGACATCTCTGGCTGCATATCGTAGGTCGCCACTTTCGGACTTGCCGGACAAGCGCGATCCTCGCCCTGTAAAGGTTCGTCGCGATAGTTGTTAAAAAAGAAAGTCACGTGCGGGTTCTTCTCCGTCTCCGCGCAACGGAACTGGTTGATCCCCGCATCGCTGACTACTCCACCCAAGATGTTTTTCAGTTTCTGAGGTTTGCCGGAAATCACATGCACGGGCAGGCCCGCTTCATATTCCGTCATCGTGGCGAAGTAGAGGTCGAGTTTCGCGCCGCGATCAAAGCCGTCGAAATCATCGATCACAAATGCCTTGGTGATCTCACGAGGCCGGTCGCCACGGTAATTGTAAAACAAGACCGCATCGCCATCACCATAGGTCGCGAGGGGCTGGCCAGAATCATCCACGATCCAAGTGGCCGGCACGAACTCATCGCCATTCTGCGTCTCGCTGAGCGGGTGAGCATAGTAGTTGGAAATCGCTTCAGCTGCGCTCTTCGCCGTGGCTTCCGATTTTTTGCCCGTGAGCATATCGTAGGCCTTCTGCACGCGTTCCCAGCGATTGTCGCGGTCCATTGCCCAGAAGCGGCCGCAGATCGTCGCAATTTTGCCCACTCCGATTTCGCGACACTTGGCTTCAACTTGATTAATAAACTCGAGCCCGCTTTGAGGTGCGGTGTCGCGGCCATCAGTGAAGCCGTGAATGAAAACCTGATCTGGACCCAGCCCATCTTCCTTTGCCTGCAGAAGGATGCCGTAAAGATGCTCCAACATCCCGTGCACGCCTCCATTGGAAACGATGCCCATCAGATGGATTTTCGCGGAAGGATTCGCCTTAAGCCGCACCAACACGTCGTGCCAGACGGGATTCAACGCGAGTTGCCGATCCGAAAAGAGTTTGTTCAATCGAACGAGTTCCTGATCCACAACCCGACCCGCGCCGATGTTTTCATGTCCTACTTCGGAGTTTCCCATTTGGCCGTCGGGCAGCCCCACATCCAACCCACTGGCCGAAACCAGCGTGTGTGGGTATCTAGCCTGCAAAGCATCATCACAGGCTTTTTTCGCCAAATGCACGGCATTGTAGGCATCTTGTTCGGCATGGGGATTTTTACCCCAACCGTCACGGATCACGAGGAGAACTGGATTGCGCGGTGAATTCATGAAGAGTTTCGCATCCTAACAGCCTTCCCCTCAAGGCAACGACAAAAATCAGCTAAAGCATCTGCACCGTTTGACTTAATCGCAAAACTTCCGACCAATTTCATCCGTATGTCACGCCGCGCCGTTCTTCTTGTTAATCTCGGTTCCCCTGCCTCCACTTCGACCAAAGATGTGCGCACCTACTTGCGGGAATTCCTCAACGACGAACGGGTGCTCGATATCAACCCCGCTTTGCGTTGGATTCTGCTCGAAGGCGTGATTCTCCGCTCGCGCCCAGCGAAATCGGCTGAAGCCTACGCCAAAGTATGGACGGAAGAAGGATCACCGCTCGTGGTCATGTCGGAAAAAGTTAGCGAAAAACTCAAAACATCGCTCGGTCCGGACACGCCTGTCTATCTGGCTATGCGTTACGGACAGCCTTCTATCTCTTCTATCGTGAGCAAGATCGCGGCCGACGGCATCGACGAGATCCTGCTCTTTCCGCAATACCCCCACTACGCGATGTCCTCGTGGGAAACCGTCGTCGTGAAAGTGAAGGAAGAAGTCGCTGCGCAAAAACCCGCGATCAAGGTCACCACGGTGCAGCCATTTTATCAGGATGCCGATTACATCGAAGCGTTGCACAGCGTCGCCGCGCCTTATCTCGAACAAGAACACGACCATCTCCTATTCTCCTACCACGGCCTCCCCGAGCGCCACATGCGCGTAGCCGATTCATCCTGTGCGCATTGCACTATCGTTCCCGATTGTTGCACCACCGCCTCCCCCGCGCATGCGACTTGCTACAAAGCCCAATGCCTCGCCACCACGCGCGAGCTGGTCAAACGAGCAGGAATCAGTTCCGAGAAATACTCCGTCGCTTACCAATCGCGTCTCACCAAGGAACCGTGGCTCACGCCCTCGACTGACAAGGAGTTGGAGCGATTGCCGACTACTGCGGTAAAGAAGCTCCTCGTGATCTGCCCTGCGTTTACCACCGATTGCCTGGAAACCCTCGAAGAAATCCAAATGGAAGGTTGCGAATCCTTTCTCGAAGCCGGTGGCACATCGTTTCAACAAATCCCCTGTCTCAACGACCATCCTGCCTTTATCGATTTTCTCGCTAAGCGAGTGAATCTTTGGCTAGCAAGTAACCCGTGACCTCCGCCCCTTCCAGTAGCTTTCCCCCAGCCGTCCTCATTCTGGACGAGGCTGGTTCCGTGCAGGCGGCAAATCGGTCGGCCTGCCAGCTTTGGAAAACGGAAGCAGACAGTCTGAATGGCGAGGCGTTCACGAGCCTCTTTGAATTTGATATCTATTCGGACGATACCGATTGGCTCGAAGCCCAGTGGATGGCGGTCCATGATTCTTCACTGGATCGTGATTCGAAGATGGATGCCAAGACCCATGGCGGCATCACACAAAAAGTGGTGCTGCGCATTGAGAAGGCCTCGGGTCTTGAGAATCGTCTCATCGCCACGATCACACCAGTTCAGACGTTCGCGGAAACGGCCTCAGCTACCGCTGGCGGTATGGATATACTTGCCGCACAAGGAGGGCTCGGTTTCTTCGACCTCAATCCACAATCTGGAGCCGCTCAATACACGCCTGCGTGGAAGAAGACGCTCGGCTATGTCGATGCCGAACTAGCCGATACTTACGCGACTTGGCTCGATTTAATTCACGAGGAAGATACCGGCGCTGCTCCCGATCAAGTAGGCCGTCGAGCTGCCCCAGGATCGCGGCACTTCAGCGTCGAGTTTCGGATGCGCCATCAGCAAGGGCATTACGTGTGGATCCACTGTCTCGGCCTGCAAATTATCAACGATGAAACCAAGGTCGAGCGTGTGCTCGGTCTCATCATCGACATCACCGAGCGCAAAGAAATCGAGGAAGCCAGTCTCGCGAATGACGAGCGCATGCAGACGCTCACCGACGGTGGACCGCTCGGAGCGTTTCAGCTCGATTTCAATTCGAGTGATTTTTGGTATTCACCCGCATGGTGCGAACTTCTCGGATATGATCCAGACACGATACCCGAAGGCCCTCACCCCTTCCTCGCCTGCCTCACCCTCGAGGAATCGGGTGCTGGTTTGGAGGGTTGGTGGCTCACCCGTAGTCCCGGCCAATCGTCATGGTCAGAAGTCGTTAAACTCCAACGTGGTGATGGTTCACCGATCACGCTCTTGCTCGGGGCTGAACGCCAAATTAACCGCAAACAAGATCTCTCGAGCGTGACAGGATTTCTCTGCGCTCTGCCGGATGAACTCGGTGCTATCGCAGATTCCGGATCGCTCGCAGCGCCGATGGTTAACGACACGCTGGCCGCCTTGGCGGAGGCAGTGCTCGTCGCCGATGTGCGCGGTAAAGTCACTTACATCAACGACGCCTGCGCTCGCTTGCTCAACATGCCGAAGGAGCAAGCCGTCGGCCGCGCCGCCAATGAAGTGATGCGCCTGATCAATCCGCAATCCGGCCTCCCCGGCGACGATGTTTGCGAACGCGCGCTTGCGGCCGAAGGCTCTCTCCCACTCAACAACGATCACGCCCTCGATCTGGGCGAAGAGATCGCCCAAGTGCCTATCGTTTGGACAGCTCGCGTCTCCTTCGGACCTGACAATATCGCTCAAGGGGTCGTCGTGGTTTTCCGCAATCCCGACGAAATGAGTCTCACGCCAGAAGAGTTGCTTAAAGCCAATCGCTTCGAAGCGCTCGGGCTCCTCGCCGGCGGCATCGCGCACGATTTCAACAATCTCCTCGCGACGATTCTCGGCGGCGTTTCTCTCGCGAAGGACAACCACGATAACTCCGGCCTCGCCGACAGTGAGCAAGCCTGCATGACCGCCAAGGGATTGACTAAGCAACTCCTCGCCGCAGCCAAGGGAGGCACCGGTGCGATGAGCGTAATCGCCACACCGGAAATCATTCGCGATTCCGTGAAAATCGCCGCCGCGGGAAGCGTCGCGGTGATCGATGTCGATGCGCCGGAGGAAGTCTGGCCCGTGCTCGTGGAACGCTGTCAAATCTTGCAGGTTTTCCAAAACCTAATCGTCAACGCCGTCCAAGCCATGCCGCCGGAACCGCATCGTGGCATCGTAAGAATCAAAGCGAGCAACATCACACTCGAAGATGGCCAAATGGCTTCGCTCATCGCAGGCGGATACATCGAAATCAGCGTGCAGGATAATGCCACCGGAATTTCCGAGGATAACCTCCAAAACATTTTCGATCCGTTTTTCACCACCAAGAAACACGGCACCGGTCTTGGCCTCGCAACTGTGCTTTCCATCGTTCGTAAACACGGTGGAGAAATCGGCGTCGATTCCACGGTCGGCACCGGCACCACTTTCACGGTCTATCTGCCTCGTGCTGACAAACCCGCAGAGATTCAAGCCCGCCGCGCCCCCACCCTCCGCTTCGGCACGGGCCGCGTGCTCTTCATGGATGATGATCGAAAAATCTGCGATCTCACTTCCACCATGCTCGAGAGCTTGGATTACAAATTCGACATCGCCCACAACGGCGAAGAAGCCATCAAATTTTACCAACGCTATTTGAATATCGGGCGCCCCTACGATGCCGTCATCATGGACATCACCGTGATTGGTGGTATGGGTGGTGAAGAGTGCTTCCAAGAACTCCAAAAGCTCGACGCCGATGTGCGCGCCATCGTTTCCAGTGGCTACGACAACGAGGAAATGGCCACGCGCTTCCTCGACATAGGTTTCTGCGGCTACCTCACCAAGCCCTATCGCGTCACCGATCTCGGCAAGGTAATCAAAGCCGTCTTGGGCTAAACGTTACCTGCCCGCTCCTCAGAATAAAAACCACGCAAAGTCCCAACAAGGTTAGTCAACTATTAGTTGACTAACCTAACGTGAGAATCCTCGAGAACGTATTCGTGGAATAGGCCAGCTGGTCTCCATACGGCTCACCTGAAAAATGATCAGCTCTTAGCTTCATCGCGCCAAGTAAATGCGTGACAGAGCGCGACTCCGGCCGCATCGGCTTCATCGAAGGCGAGCGCGCGGCCATGACCGAGTAAGCCCATCACAGTTTTCGCCATCTGCTCCTTACTCGCGCGACCTGCACCAACGACGGCCTGCTTCACGCGGAGCGGAGCGTATTCAAATACCGGTAATTCCCGCAACGCGACCGCCGTGATCGCGGAACCACGAGCGGCGCCGAGAATCTGTGCGGTCTGAAAATTCTGCACATAGATCGTCTGCTCCAGCGCGACATGCTTGACTGGAAAATCATCCAGAAACGATTGGATCGCGCGGTGAATCTCGGCGAGCGCATGAGGCATCGAAAACTTCGGCGGGACCTTCACAGTGCGACAGCGCAACATCACGGGTTGCTGCCCAGGAGTGAATTCGATTAGCGCCAAACCTGTCCCACGCAAACTCGGATCAACCCCCATGACCTGTCCTTTGAATGGAGGCTTCTGGAGTGACATCGAAGCAGCGCCACAGGGGACAGATTTTCCCTCCAGCTTTGCTTTCCACATGTCTCTCACGTTCATCCGGGCCATGATTTGTAGAGCAGGTTGATGCCCGCAGCGATAGAGAGCAACAACGCCAGTCGCTCAAATAGTTTTTGGTTCAACTTCTTAAGAATGCCCCAACCAATCCAAGTCCCGATCAAGACAGCTGGCACCAGCCAGAGGTTCCCCGTCACGCTTTCCGTCGTCACCAAGCCGAGGTGGATCATAAACGGCACCTTGAAGAGATTCATCAGCAGAAAAAACCACGCGCCCGTGCCCATGTATTCCATCTTTGGCAAACGCATCGCGAGTAGATAAATCACCATCAACGGTCCTGCAGCATTCGCCACCAAAGTAGTGAATCCTGCCAAAACTCCAATAGTCGGCGCGAACCAGATCGCGTGCTCCGGCTCCTGTTTCTGCACACGCGATTGCCGCCACACATGAATCCCCGTGAGCACCAGCACGATTATGCCAATTAACAAACCCGCATCCTGATTATCGATCCGCCCCATCGCCAAGAAGCCGAGAAACACGCCCAGAGCCGTCCACGGAAATAGCTTCCAGAGCAACGCCCATTGTGCATGCCGACGATAAGCCAGGACCGCGACCACATCCGCACAAATCAGCATGGGTAAAACGAATCCGGCTGATGCTTTCGCTGGCATCACACTTGCGAAGACCACCACGGCCAACATGCCCAGACCACCCACCCCAGTCTTCGCCACGCCGATGATCAGCGCGCCAAAAATCGCGAGCCCCCATTGCCATAGCTCCCACGTCATTTCGTTTCCTCCACCTTCGCTGATTGTTCTATAAACGTTCCGCCAACGACATTGAAAATCTGCCAGTGCCCGAGATCAGCATCCGGCGCTTCGGTACCCGTCGCGATCACCTGCGACTCCGGATCAATCGCCGCCCAAAACCGCTTACGCCGTTCCGGATCAAGCTCACCCAAAACATCATCGGCCAGTAAAACCGGCCGCACTCCCGAGCGCGCATGAAACCATGTCGCCTGCGCTAAGCGTAACGCGATCACAAGCGAGCGCTGTTGTCCTTCCGAGGCGAAATCCTTCGCGGCCATTCCCTTCACCCAAAACTCGAAATCATCGCGATGCGGCCCGCTTTGCGTGGTGCGAAATTGAATATCCCGTGATCGCCCCTGTTGCCACCGTTGCAGCCATGCTTCCTCCGTATCCACATCAAAATCCGGGCTGTAGCGCAGTCCGGCTATCTCGTCTTCAGTGGAAATCTCCGCGTAAGCCTTCGCAACACGCCCCGTCAATTCCTCGAGACCAGCCCGACGTCGCGTCACCAGTTCAGCTGCAGCCGGCGCGAGCATCTTTTCAAAGGCCGTCAATTGCGCCTTCACATTTCCATTCGCCTGCTTCAGCAAACTGTTTCGCTCGTTCAACGCTTGATGGTAGTTTTGCAGCGCACTCAGATATGCTCCATCCATCGCCGCCAGCGCGTGATCGAGCCAACGGCGGCGTTCCGCCGGAGCCCCCCGCACCAAAATCATATCCTGAGAAGAAAACACCACTGTCGGGAATCGCCCCAAGTGATCAGACAAACGCGAGACCTTCTCATCGTCGCACCACAACTCCCGACCATAGGATCGCAACTTGATCGTCAGACTCGTCTGCGCCAGTTGCTCATGCGTGACTTTGCATCTCAGGCCCGCCTCGCGCTGACCTTGCGCGAGGAGCAGTTTAATATCCGACGTGCGAAACGAACGTAGCGCCGTAATAACCCCCGCCGCTTCGAGCAGATTAGTTTTCCCCTGCCCATTCGCCCCAAGCAGAAAAGTCTGCCTCCCACGCAAACATAGCTTCGCCAACGAAACGTTGCGAAAATCTTGGAGCGTAAGTTGGCACAGGCGCATGCAAATACGAGTTGCGGAAAATTTTCAGTCGCGGGCAAGCCCTCACCTGCTTTAATGCAAATATGACCTTCAAAGAGTCTCTCGCCGAATCCATCCGCACCCTCTCAGCTCTCTCTGCAATTCGTTCAGAGATCGACGCCGCAGCCAAACTCATTCTCGAGACCCTGCGCCATGACAAGAAGCTTCTCATTTTCGGAAATGGGGGCAGCGCCGCCGAAGCAGCGCATTTCTCGACTGAACTCGTCGGTCGTTATCAAAAGAATCGCGCCTCCCTCCCCGCTGTATCGTTATCCGCCGACGGCTCGCTCGTTACCTGCATCGGCAATGATTACGGTTACGATCAGATCTTCGCTCGCCAGCTCACTGGACTCGCCAAACCTGGCGATCTCGTGGTCGCGCTCACCTCCAGCGGCAATTCCGCCAATATCGTAACTGCGCTACAAGAAGCCAAGACGATGGGGCTTTCCAGTATCGCGTTCCTCGGTCGCGGTGGCGGCAAAGCTCAAGGACTCGCCACCTGCGATCTCATGATCCCCAGCGAAAGCGGAACCGCCTGCCAGGAAGCTCACCTCTTCCTCATCCACCACTTCTGCGAACTCATCGACGGCGAATTCGCGTAAAGGGTGCGCTTTTCGTTTTGTGACTTGCGGCAATTCACGGTGAACGTTTCGCTGGGGCTTTATGAGTAACAAAAACGAACGAGCCATCATCAAGACCTCCCACGGAGACCTAACCCTCTCCTTCTGGTCCGACGTCGCACCCATGACAGTCGAAAACTTCAAGAAGCTCGCTAAGGAAGGCTTCTACAACGGCACGGCCTTTCATCGCATCATCAAAGGATTCATGATCCAAGGCGGATGTCCCAACACCAAGGAAGGTGAAACCGGCACGCCTGGAACCGGCAGCCCTGGTTACCAAATCAAAGCCGAGTTCAACGAAAAGTCTCATGTCCGTGGCGTCATCTCCATGGCCCGCTCCGCCAATCCCGACTCCGCTGGTTCGCAATTCTTCCTCTGCCATGGCGATGCCAAGTTCCTCGATCGCCAATACACTGGCTTTGGTGAACTCGTTGCCGGTGACGACGTTCTCGAACGCATTGCCAACGTCGCCACTGAAAACGGCGGTGGCGGCGAAAAGAGCACCCCGACCGAGCGCATCGAAGTCACCAGCGTCGAAATCGTCGCGGTTTAAAAAGCCCCCTTCTTGTTTCTTAAAAAGCGGCTCCCGAAACGGAGCCGCTTTTTTGTGAATTGATCCTCAGTACCCCAACGCCTTCGCCACGGCGGCGCAGGTGATATGTCCATCGCGAGTATTCACACCCGCAGCCAAGCCCTTGTTTTCTGCGAGCGCTTTCTCGACGCCTCTCTCCACCAGCATCGCGAGATAAGGTTCGGTCGCTTGGGTTAATCCCATCGTTGAAGTGCGCCCGACCAGTGCAGGTATATTTGGCACAGCATAATGCACGATGCCGTGCTCAAGATAGGTCGGCTTTTCGTGAGAAGTCGGGCGAATCGTTTCGATGCAGCCGCCTTGGTCGATCGCGATATCTACAATCGCGCTGCCGGGGCGCATCGATTTCACAACCTTACGCGAGACGACAGTAGGAGCTCGTGCCCCAGGAATTAACACGGCCCCGATCAGCAAATCGGCATCGGCTACCTCGTGCTCGATATTTGCGGGATTGGACATCAAAGTGACTACTCGACCGCGATATTCTGCATCAAGTGCTTCTAGTTTGCGCATATCAAGATCAAGCACTGTCACTCGCGCGCCCACCCCCACCGCCATCTGCACGACATGCGCGCCGGAGTTGCCTCCACCGATCACGACGACATGACCGGGCATCGTGCCGGGAATGCCTCCGAGCAAGACTCCCGAGCCGCCCAACTGGGATTGCAGACGATACGCGCCGATCTGAATCGAAAGACGTCCAGCGATTTGCGACATAGGTTTGAGCAGCGGATAGGAACCATCCATGCCCTCAACCGTCTCGTAGGCGATGCCAAGAATCCGTTTCTTTAACAACGCCTTGGTCAACTCGCGACCTGCCGCAAGATGCAGATAGGTAAACAGCGTCTGCCCCTCTTTCATGAGTGAATACTCAGTCGGCAATGGCTCTTTCACCTTCAGAATCAGGTCTGCCTCCTTCCAAACCTTGCTCGCGGTCGTCGCGATGCTCGCGCCGGCCTTGCGATATTCTGCATCGTTGAAACCAGCGCTGAGACCCGCTGATTTTTCTACCAACACATCTGCGCCTAAGGACACACAACGACGACACAAACTCGGTGTCATAGGGACGCGCGTTTCACCTATTTTAGTTTCTTGGGGAACTCCGATTAGCATGCCGTTTATGACACGAATCACCACCCCCAAAGCAATGTCTGAAACCAAGCCAAAAGGCCTAATCGCATGTCTCTTCTTATGATCCCATTCCCGCTGTTGCGCACCTACCTAATTGTTGTTCAGAATAATGGATGTGTTAGCGCGAAATAGCAGATAACCAATAATAAATAGTAATTACCTCCCATGCCTAAACCTCTCAATCTCGTAGTCGCCTGTGCCGAGAATCGCGTCATCGGGCGCGATGGACAGCTGCCATGGGATATCCCCGAGGACATGGAGCATTTTCATCGCACGACAGCTGGGCAGACGGTCGTGCTCGGGCGCGTGTGTTATCAGACGTGGCCGCACGTTTCTCTCGATGGCCGCCAGCCTGTCGTGATCACGAGCAACTCATCACTTATTGATCCCCCAGCGAATTCCGCAGGGAGTGTCGATGAAGCGCTGAGCATCGCCCAATCTCTATCTGGCGATATCATGATCTGCGGCGGGCAAAGCATCTACGAAGAGACTCTCGAACGCGCCGACCGTATCATCCTCACTCTGGTGCAGGCCGAAATCCCGGGTGATACCTATTTCCCGGAATGGCGTCATCTCAATTGGCGCGAAATCGTGAAACGCGGAAGCAGCGATGCCAACTATCGCTACACGTTTTCGGTCCTCGAACGCGTGCGCTAGATCAAGATCCCGCCTCTTTCATTCTGAACCCAATCGATGGGTGAAGAATCCAGCTGGATAGGAAATTGCGAGATTGGATGGCGAATATCCCTCTGGATCCTTCGCAAGACTCAGGATGACATACCACTCCACTCCGCGCTCCCTGCATCCTCCTGTAAAATCACCTTTGCCTCGCGGCGTGCGCTCTGGCGACTGCCACGTATTTCTCCGCACCAGATTTCAGTGCCGCGATCTCATCGTCTCGCAGCGGACGAATCACTTTCGCGGGTGATCCATAAACCATCGAACCGGATGGCACGATCATCCCTTGAGGCACGAGCGAATTGGCTCCGATGATGCAACAATCCCCGATCACCGCACCATCAAGTATAATCGCGCCCATACCGATCAAGCACTCGTTGCCCACCCTGCAAGCATGCACCATCACCGCGTGACCAATCGTGCACCAATCGCCAATATAAGCGCCGAAGTCATCCGCCAGATGCACGATCGCATTGTCCTGAATATTCGTCCCTTCACCGATTCTGATTTCGTGAATATCACCCCGCAGCACCGCGCCATAAAACACGCTGCTTTGCGGTCCGAGCACCACATCACCATTCACGGTCGCATTATCCGCCACGAACAGCGCTTGGGCCGTATCGGGGGTCTTTCCAAGATGCTTCGCTAGTTTATCCTGCACGCTCATGGGATCATGCATGAAGTCCTCGCGCTTCCGCGTCACCTCAATTTACACGCAAACGTCCAGCCTCAAAACGATCTCGCGCCGCGTCTAATCGCCTCCATTGTGCGAACACCTTTTACCCCATGGAACAACTCACCCACATCGGCCGCGGATTGATCGGAATCACCGCATTTGTCGGCCTCGCCGTCTTATCCAGTGCCAACCGTCGCGCGATCCCCTGGCGCCTCGTCTTCACGGGTCTTGGTCTGCAAATCTTCTTCGGCTTCCTCGTGCTGCACGTCAATGCTGTCCGCCAAGTCGTCGAGTGGGTCGGCATGTTCTTTGTCAACATTCTCGAATTCAACGCCGCTGGAGCCGAGTTTCTCTTCGGATCACTGATCACCGATAAGCATACCTTTGGCTACATTTTCGCGTTCAACGTGCTGCCGACGATTATATTCTTCTCCGCGCTCACCTCCCTGCTCTTCTATTTGGGAATCCTCCAAAAACTCGTTTACGCCTTCGCCTGGGTGATGTCGAAAACGATGAAACTCTCCGGTGCGGAGAGCCTCAGTGCCTCGGCCAACATCTTTCTCGGGCAAACAGAATCACCCCTACTCATCAAACCCTACCTCGCGAAGATGACGCGTTCTGAATTGATGGCCGTAATGTGTGGCGGTTTCGCTACGATCGCGGGCGCCGTGCTCGTCGCCTACATCGGGATGCTCGGTGGCGACGATCCGGAAACGCGACTCACGTTTGCGAAGCATCTGCTCACCGCTTCCGTGATGTCGGCCCCCGCCGCCCTGCTCACCGCCAAAATCCTCCAACCGCAAACCGAGGAAATAGATCGCACCATCGAGATCGATAAAAAGAAGCTCGGAGCCAACGCCCTCGAAGCCATCGCCAACGGCACGACCGACGGCGTAAAACTGGCAGTCAACGTCGGTGCGATGCTCCTCGTGTTCACCGCGCTGATCGCGTTTGCCAATTGGATCCTCGCCGCCGGCATCGGCAGTTGGACCGGACTCAACGATTGGATCGCCTCCGCCACCGATGGACGCTACAACGAGTTCACCCTGCAATACGTGTTCGGCGTCGTCTTCGCCCCACTCGCGTGGCTGATGGGCGTGGAATACGGAAGTCTCACCGTGGCCGGACAAATCATCGGCGAGAAAACCATCCTCAACGAATTCTTCGCTTACGGCACCCTCGGCCAAGCCAAGGCCGCCGGTCTCCTTCCCAACGTGCGCGATCAGATCATTCTAACCTACGCCCTCTGCGGATTCTCCAACATCGCTTCGATTGGTATCCAAATCGGCGGCATCGGCACCCTAGCCCCAAATCAACGCTCCACTCTCGCCCAGATCGGCGTGAAAGCCCTCCTCGGCGGCAGTATAGCCTGTTTCCTCACCGCCTGCGTCGCCTCAATGCTGACGTAAAAATCGTTCGCTTTCCTCTTTATCTTACTCGTTCTACCCAAAAAACCATATAACCACAAAACACACTAAAGACAACAAACTGAAGACCTGATACCAATCTGGCTTTACTCCTTCTTCGCGATCTTAGCGCCCTTCGCGGTAAAACAAACAACCCGCTCGCACGCAGGTTTCCTTAATCCTCCCCGCGCACTCGTCCTCGCTTGGCCTTATGCTTTGCGCGGTGTTTCTTGCCATCGACCATGCGGGCTTTTTGACGCGGTGATTTCTGGCGGACGCGACGTCTCTGTTTTTCACGATCCTGTTTCGCTGCCTGCTTTTTCTGATCTTGCTGGCCTTCCAGTTTACCGCACAGCTCGTTCCACGCTGTTTCACGATTGGCCAACTGTGAACGGCCCGCTTGGCACTTAACCTCGATTCTCGAAGGTCCGTGACGCAGCCAAACGGTGGACGATGTTTTGTTGATTTTCTGTCCGCCCGGACCTGTTCCACGCACGAAGCGTTCCTCTACCTCCTGAACGTTTAAGCCGAGGGCGCGGAACCGTTCTTCGATTTGGGTTGGAATTTGCATGGCCGAATCGTTTTTCTGGTGAAACCATTTTCCGTTTTAAGAGTCAAATCCGGCAATCCACTCTCACTCCCCTTTTACTATGCTTACAGGTCCCACTTGGTCCCAAAAACTCCGCGATGAAATCGGCAAGTCCGTTATCGGCCAGGACGCCGTCGTCGAACGCCTGCTCGTGGCGCTACTCGCCAATGGACATGTCCTGCTTGAGGGCATGCCCGGGCTCGCCAAAACGCTACTGATTAAAACGCTCGGTACTTCGCTTGGAGTGCAATTTGAGCGCGTGCAATTCACGCCCGATCTCCTGCCCAGCGATGTCGTTGGCACGATGGTGTTTTCACCTAAGTCAGGAGAGTTTACCGCACATCAGGGTCCGATCTTCGCCAATCTCGTATTGGCCGATGAAATCAATCGCGCGCCTGCCAAGGTGCAAAGCGCGCTGCTCGAAGCGATGCAGGAGCGGCAGGTCACGATCGGTGGTCACACACATCCCCTGCCCAAACCGTTCTTCGTCATGGCGACGCAAAACCCCGTTGAACAGGAAGGCACCTACCCGTTGCCCGAAGCGCAGACTGATCGTTTCCTCTTCAAGCTGATCGTGGACTACCCGACCGCCGATGAGGAATCGACCATGATGCAGCGCTGGGGACAGGTCACCAAACAGCCAGAGGTCCAAGCGGTCTCCAATGGCGAGGAGCTGCTCACGCTGCGTCCGCAAGTCGATGCCGTGCACGTTTCGCCAGCCGTTCAGGGTTACATTCTTTCGCTGGTCCGTGGCACGCGCGCGCTGGCCGATGTCGATAGTGGTCTGAAGCGCTATCTCAATTTCGGCGCCTCGCCTCGCGCCTCACTCGCGCTGTATCAAGCCGGCAAAGCACTCGCGTGGTTGCGCGGTCAGGATTATCTCACGCCAGCTCTCGTGCAGGACATCGCGCCCGATACGCTCCGCCATCGCATCGGCCTCACCTACGAAGCCGAAGCCGAGGAGATCACGACCGATAAGATCATCTCGCAAGTCCTCGAACAGACTCCGGTGCCTGCAACGCAGTAAAAGCAACCGAGCACCGAAGGTTCCGATGGTAATCGAAAATCCGGATTCCAAAATCCAAAATCCCCTGATGCTCTTGCGTCAGCTGGAGTGGCGTGTGCGCCATGCAGTGGAAAACGTGCTTAGCGGCGAATACCGCTCAGCGTTTCGTGGACGCGGCATGGAGTTTGATCAGGTGGTGCGCTACGAATTCGGCGACGATGTGCGCGATATCGATTGGAACGTGACGGCACGTCTCAGAGAACCGTATCGCAAGAAATTCGTCGAAGAGCGCGAAGTCACGCTGCTGATCGTGTTTGAAGATTCACCGAGCCTCAACTTCGGCTCCGGTGCGCAAACCAAGCGCGAGGCGCTGCTTGAACTCGCGGGTCTCGTGATGCTGCTCGGCGCGGTCAATCGCGATCGCGTCGCTCTCGTGCATGCCGCTCCGGGTGGACACATGTTTCGCGAACCAGTGCGTGGTCGCGGCGCGATCATGCACTCCGCTGCTTCCCTTCTCGCGCAACCCGCGCCTGAAGTCACGGCGGGTGCGGCTGAGATTCCTTGGCGGTTTTTAGCGCGCGCCGCTCCTAAACACAGCGTGATGATCTGGCTCGGCGATTTCCCGCCTCGCGAACAACCCGAAGGTTGGACCGTGCTGCAACGGCGTTATCAATGCATGGGGTTTCGCGTCGACGATCCATGGGAGCGCGAGCTGCCCCGCGACGAACCTTTCGCCGCTTACGATCCCACAGCCGGTCGACTCGTCACCCTCGAAGGCTCCGCCGCCGAACGCGCTGCCCACGCCACTTGGAAAAAGGAACGCGAGGAAACGTGGCAAAATCTGTTTCCCGGTCCGCTCAGTCGCCTCGTGCTCAGCACAGAGGATAATCGATTGGATGCCCTCGTTAAATTCTTTCACGCCCGGATGCGGGCCGGAGCGATTCGATAATCATGGGCGAACTCATCTTCAAAGATCCCTGGTGGTTTATCGCGCTCGTCGTCTTACCGTTGCTCATTTGGTTGCGGGGGCGACGTCGCGTGCCGGTGTTGCTCGTGCCGTTTGTTGCCGCATGGCATCGCCCCTCCATTACGACGC
The DNA here is from genome assembly GCA_002713695.1 of Opitutaceae bacterium. Classification (GTDB taxonomy): domain Bacteria; phylum Verrucomicrobiota; class Verrucomicrobiia; order Opitutales; family Opitutaceae; genus Cephaloticoccus. The sequence continues at coordinate 304,437 of PAUB01000001.1, read as the reverse complement.
TTTCGCGCTGGCCCGCGAGCATCGCGATACTCGGTTTGATTCTGATCGTGGCCGCCCTCGCGCGACCGCAACGCGTGGAGGACAAACACGAGGTCAACACCAAGGGCTACGATATCATGCTCGCCATCGATCTCTCCGGATCGATGCAGGCCGAGGACTACGAAAACCATCGTGGGCCCGTGAATCGCTTGCAGGCGATCAAGCCGGTCATTCAGGCGTTTATCAATGATCGCCCCACGGATCGAATCGGCGTCGTGCTCTTCGCCGGACGCGCCTACACGATGGCGCCGCTCACCTTTGATCACGATTGGCTGGAGCGACAAATCGAGCGGATCAGCATTGGCCTGATCGTCGAAGATGGCACCGCTCTCGGCGATGGACTAGGCATCGCGCTCACGCGACTCGAACAAACGGCGCGCCAAAAAGACGGCCAACGCCAAGGCGCGTTTGTCGTGCTCCTCACCGATGGCGCGAACAATCAGGGCTCGCTCCAACCGCAGCAGGCCGCCGATATCGCGAAGGCGCGCAATGTGCCCGTTTACACGATTGGCGCAGGCCGCAGTGGAATCGTGCCGATGCCCGTATTCGATGATGCTGGCAACCGGGTCGGGATGCGTCGCGTAGTCTCGGATCTTGATGAAAACACGCTGTTCGAAATCGCGAACCAGACAGGCGGGCGTTATTTCCGAGCCGCGGACAACGACACGATTAAGGAAGCCTTCGCTTCGATCGACGAAGCGAAGAAGATCGAGTTTCAATCGAAGAGCTACCTCGTGAGGACGGAACTGTTTCACTGGGTCGCCGTGCCCGGCATGGTTGCGCTGCTCTTTGGTGCCATCCTCGTGCGCAGCCCATGGCGAAAGGAGAGCACGTGAATTTCGCTTGGCCCCACCTACTCTACCTGTTGATCGTGCCCATCGCGTTGCTGTGGGGGGAATGGCGTCGGCGCCAACACCAGCGGACGAATCATCACCCGAAGATTCTCCAGGCAGAAGCGGGTCAGCAGCACTTACAATTATCTGGCCAAGGAGTGACCAAGCGAAGTCGCGCGCGCCACTGGCTCTACGTTGGTCTGATATTCTCGGTGTTTTCGCTCGCGCGACCTCAATGGGGACAACTCGAAGAACCCGTCTTCGATCAATCACGGGAAATCCTCATCGCGATCGATCTGTCGCGTTCGATGCTCGCGCAAGATATCAAACCCTCGCGATTAGATCGCGCCAAGCTGCTCATCAGTAGCCTGCTCGAAAAACTCGAAGGCGAGCGCGTGGGCTTGATCGTATTTTCAGGCACTGCGTTTCTGCAAAGTCCGCTCAGTGCCGACTACGAGATTCTGCGCGAATTTCTCCCCGCGCTCGACCCCGAATACTTGCCAAAGGGCGGCACGAATTATCAGGCTCTCGTCGAAACCGCACTCGCCGCGTTTGCGACCAGTGGATCGGCGGATCGGTTTTTGATCGTGCTCAGTGATGGCGAGGCGACCGATGAGAATTGGCAGGAATTGATCGAGAAACTGAAAACGAAGAACATCCGCACCCTTTCGCTCGGCATCGGCACCGCCTCAGGTGCGATGATCCCGGATGGCAGCGGCGCCTTCGTGAAAGACGATCGCGGCGCGGTCGTGCTCTCTAAACTCGCTCCCAATACCCTGCGCGACTTGGCCCAGCAGACCAATGGCGTTTACCAAGACGCGAGCTCGTGGGTCGACCTGTCCGCTCTGCTCAAAGAAACCGTCGAGGCCGGACGCAAAGGCGAATTCGTGGAGAAAAACACCGTGCGGCTCGTCGAGCGTTACCAGTGGCCGCTCGCCTTCGCATTACTCTGCATGCTGATGAGCCTATGGCGCGAATTCCCCGTGCACCCACGCCCACGCGCTCTGAAAATCTCCGCTCCTAAAACCGCTGCGCTCTTGATCGCTGCGTTGCTGCTTAGTCCACATTCCACCAGCCAAGCTCAGGAGGCCACTCCCGAGCCCGAGCTGACTCCGCTAGGCAAGATCGTCAGTCGTCTCTCAGGCCAAGCAAACAAAAGCGGCCGCGATTGGGCCGAGCTGGCCCGTGAAACGGTCACCTGGGGACAGAAGCTACAGACCGAGCAACAGCCGATCCCACCCGTGCCTGTGAGGGATGCTCTTCAAGCGGTTGAGCTCGGTTTCAAACTCGATCCGAAAACCGCGGATTGGACCAAGCTCCGCAGCGAACTCGAAGCCCTGCTGCAAAAATCCGAAGAGCAACAAAAACAGGAACAGCAGGATCAGGAAAATCAGGACCAAGAATCCGATCAGCAAAACCAGTCGCAAGACGGCGAGCAAAGCGACGAGCAGAATTCCTCTAAAGATCAGCAGGAAGATTCGGAAGGCTCATCAGAACAGAATCAAGAACAGCAATCCGATCAGCAGGAACAGCCTTCCGAAAATGAATCTGGCTCTCCCGAAGAAGAACAAGAACCAGAGGAGAAGGAATCCGCCTTTGGTGATATGGATAAAGAGCCGGAGCCACCGAAACCAAAGCAAAGTGAGATGCAGCAAGTCGGCGGCGCTGATCAGCAATCGAAGGCTTCTCCCGAGCAGCTGGACCCTTCCCTCGCTGTGCCGTTGCAAAAACTTCAGAAGATCCGTGATCAGGATTCGCCAGCGAAACTATTTCAAATGATGGACGACTCGCCCGAGTCCTCCCCGAAACAAAAAGGCAAGACTTGGTAACCACCATGCAATACCTCCGTTCAATTCTTTGTGTGTGCTTAATCGCTACCAGTGCGCTTGCGCAGAATGTTAAATGGCAAAGTGCCGGCACCGGCGACTCAGCCGACCTCCAACTCGTTTACGAAGATTGTAAACCCACCGCAGATCCCCAGCTCCCCGCGATCAGTGGCGCGCGCCTCACTTTTCGCGGACGCTCCGAGCAAACTTCGGTCATTAACTTTTCCGTTTCGCGCACGGTCATCTACTCCTATCGCCTCCAAATCGGTAAGGCCACTGCGGTCAGCATCCCGTCCTTCAAGGTCTCGACCGACAAAGGCGAACTCACCGTGCCCGCTTATAATACGGCTACCGTGCAACCCGGTCCGGAAGCGGACATCCGCGCTTCGCTCAACACGAACCGTCCCTCCGTTTGGGCCGGAGAAGTGTTTCCGCTCACCTACGGCTTCGATGTCGCGCGACGCTCGTTTAGTAATTTCGGTGGCGAGATCAATTGGGACTCCGCGCCTCTCATCACCGAAGAATGGGGCAAATACCAAGCCGGTGAAACCAAGCGTGATGGCGAGACCCGCCTGCTCGTCGCGTTTCGCAATCGCGCCTACGCCCCCACTGCGGGCTCTTACCAGCTCAACCCCGTCAACCAGCTCCTCAATCTTTCCCTCGGCACAGTGGGCTTCCGTCTATTTCAACAGCAGCGCGTCGAGCAAATCACCATCAGCACCGATCCGGTGGCGTTGGAAGTTCGCCCCCTGCCAACCGCTCCTGCCGGTGGGTTCAGTGGAGCCGTTGGCGAATTCAAGCTGACCTCAAAAGTCGTGCCTGAGAAAGCCGCAGTCGGCGAACCGATCACGTGGACCCTCGAACTCTCCGGTCAGGGCAACTGGCCCGAAATCGCGGGACTCCCAGCCCGTTCGGTGTCGCGCGATTTCCAAGTCATCACGCCCGAGGCCAAGCAAACACCAGAGGAAGGTAAATTGTTCGACGCGTCTCTATTCGAGGATGTCGTGCTCGTGCCCACCAAGCCCGGCACCTACACCCTCGGCGCTGTCGAGTTCACCTATTTCGATCCGAAGAGCGGCAGCTACAAAACAGCACGCACACCAGCAAAGAGTATCACTGTGGACGCCGTTTCCGCATCTGCTCTCGGCAACGTAACTGCTCCTCCAGCGTCAACCGACGCACCAGTCGATCCTGCCTCACCGATCACGGCGCCCGAAGCCCCCACCGATCCGCAAGGCATCCCCCGCGACCCTATCTCCGGCAGCGATGAAGTCTGCACCCCCTTCGCTTCAACATCTCAACTCATTGGCTACGCTTCGCTTCCATTCGCCGCCGTGCTCCTTACCTGGCTGCTCCTCTCTGCCCGACGCGCCGCCCAAACCGATCCACGCAAGCCACAGCGCGCCGCCAAACAACGGCTCAGCCAGACGCTATCCAAACTCGACCACGCCTCTGATTCCGAACGCGAGTTACTCCTGATTTCCTGGCAGCACGATACCGCTAAACTCTGGTCGCTCGATCACGCCGCGCCTGCTGCCGAAGCGTTAAACGATCCGGAATGGACCACGGTCTGGATCGAAGCCGAGCAAGCCCTCTACAGTTCGAAGCGCGATCTACCGAGCGATTGGTCGGCGCGAGCAAAGGCCGCACTTACCGCTAAAAAAGTGTCCGACACCGCGTGGCTTCGCACCTTTCTCCCGCGCAACTTACTCCCTCTTCTCGCGATCATGCTCAGCGTGGCCTTGTCGCCGAACACTCAGGCCGAACCCAGCGAAGACTACCGACAAGGCGAGTTTAAGAACGCGGCAAAAGCATGGCAAAGCACCGTCGATGCCAACCCAACTGATTGGATCGCGCGGCATAACCTCTCACTCGCGCTCGCCCAACAAGAACGTTGGGGCGAAGCCGCCGCCCAAGCCACCGCCGCCTTCGTGCAAAACCCAAGCGACGATGCCAATCGCTGGAACCTCGCGCTCGCTTATCAAAATGCCGGCTATACGCCGACCGCGATCGCTCCCCTGCTGGAATCGCAACCCCTAGCCGATCTCGCCCAGCTCGCGTCTCCCGCCAAATGGGAATGGTTAATCATCGTCAGCGCCATCGGTATCGTCGTCGCCCTGATCGTGCTCTTGCTCGTCGGCTACAATCTCGCCCCACGCTGGGTCAAATGGGTCGCGCTCTTGATCATCCTGATCGACGCAATCCTCATCGGCGCCGCAGTTTCCGGCCGATCCGCCTACGGAATCGCGGCCGATCCTCAAGTCGCCCTCGTCTGGCAAGACAGCACGCTCTTCTCGATCCCCACCGAAGTCGAATCCACTCAGCAAACGACCGCCCTCTCCGCTGGCTCCATGGGCACGATGGATAACACCTTCCTCGGCTGGACTCGCCTAACCTTCCCCAACGGCCAAACCGGCTGGGTCCGGAAAGACGATCTCGTTAAGATCTGGAAGTAAGATCAAATCTGATACCTGAGCAGATTGAATGTGGAAATCAGGAAAGCTGGAAAAAGCATTCTTCTTCAGGCATTATCACCGGACTTTTTCAATCGGTAGATTATAGACTAAGTTCTGAAATGTAATCTTGAGACCAACATATGAGAATTATCCCACTCATTTTGATACTGCTCACAGGAAACTACGCCTTAGCTGATTCCTTCGCATATAGTGGAAAACACGATTGTGAAACAAGGAGGGACGAACTCCATGCGGTGCATTACCATAATTGGAGCTCACCTAAAATCCCCGAACTGTTTCTTGATCTAGGTAATCATGAAGCCTTCCTGAAGGAGGTGAATGATTTCGCTTACATCGAGCTATCGAATAGCGATGGGGAATTCATATTCAGGCAACCATCATCCGCACTTACATACATTTGGATCTCGCCTGACCATAAATACATTGTGGGGCTATCAACCGTTATGCTCTACAATCCATACCAACTTATGGTTTGGGAAATCGATGGTGACCTTATCCATAAGGAGCATATCTCCTGTGCTGTCGCTCTCTTGTCAAAGGAGGCAATGAGAGAATTTCGGCAGAAATCCTCTCAAGCTACAGAGTTTCTAAGTAATCGCATCAAACCGGTCGGCGATTATTTTCTGATCGATTACGAAATTCTTGGAATTCCGAATCACATCAGTGCCGAGGCTTGGCGATTCCTTTATGAAAGACGAGTTCCTCATCCCTATTCTGCTGACTTCAGCTCATCTGTAACAAATTGGATCAATTGGTATGATGAGGATGCCCCCAATATCAGGATTGAGGAAAGTGTCCATAAAACCACCCTCATCGTCACATCTCTAACTGGACGAGACATGCGAATCGAGATAGCTGCCCCGCAATAACAGAGCCCTATTGATCGGATAGTTCAGCCCAGATATTTTGTCAGCCATTATGGCTTACACCGTCTTCCGAACCATTCTCGCTATGGATTCTTCGGGGTTGAGCGACGTCACTTGATCGACGTCTACCCACGCGAGATCTTTTGACTCGTTGGTCACGACCAACGGCTCGTCGAGATCGGCTTCGATAATGAAACGGAGGTCGAAGTGCCAGTGTTCGGGTTCGTCTTTTCGCGCCGGGATCAGATGACGATCCACGTCAAATAGTTCGGGAGTGACTACGCGCAGTTTCGTGAGGCCGCTTTCCTCTTCGGCTTCGCGCAGAGCGACAATCAGCAGATCGGGATCGCCATCGGCGTGGCCACCGAGTTGGAGCCATTTGTCGAGTTTACGATGGTGCGTGAGTAAGGTCTTTCGTCGGCTTGAATCGACTACCCAAGCTGAGCCCGTGAGGTGGCCGGCCAACTGTGTGCGCAGCAGGCAATCCTCATGCTCGCGCACGAAGCGAATCGTTTCCCGCGTCATCGCACTTTCGTGTGAGTCCAGGTCTTGCTCGGAGTGACGCGTGAGTAGCGCCAGCACAGCTTCGCGGTGCATTTCAGTGAGTCTCCTTCCAAAGCTGATCCGCTTCGTAGCTTTGATCGGCGTGAAGGTGCGTCCAGATATCTTCCACCGTGGTCGCAACATCGTAGAGGCCTTCCATTCCACTGGTCTTAAAACGTTCGCTCTGCATGTGCTCGAAAAAGCGAAATAGATGATCGTAGTAGCCGTTTTGATTGATGAAGACGATGTGCTTATCCATCTGCCCAAGATAACGCAAAGTGAGCACTTCGGATATTTCTTCGAGCGTGCCAATCCCACCCGGCAAGGCGAGAAACGCATCGGCGCGATCAATCATCAGCTTCTTTCGCTCTGCCATGGTTGAAACAGAAATCAGCTCATCCGCATCCGTGAAGGCTAGTTCGCGCACTTTCATAAATTCCGGAATCACGCCCACCACCACGCCACCAGCTGCCTTCACCCCCTGCGCGACCGAGCCCATCAGACCAGCGTTGCCCCCGCCGTAAACCAGCCCCCAACCATGCGACACCAGCTCGCGCCCCACCCGATCCGCCATCTCGTAATAATCTGACGAAAGGTGCAAACTGGACGAGCAATAGACGCAAAGTAGTTTCATGGAGGAGAACCACGGTTAAACACGGATGGACACAGATAAATTAAAATCGTAATTTTGATTACGGAACCGCGTTTTCCATCCGTGTTCATCTGTGTCTATCCGTGGTTAAAAATTCATCCAGTTACGTCGGTCGGCTTGCCCCTTCCCCTACAGGCGATCTCCATCTCGGTCATGCTCGCACCTTTTGGATCGCGGCCGAACGCGCGCGGCAAGCCGGAGGCAAGCTGCTCCTGCGTAATGACGACATCGATGCCAATCGCTTCAAATTCGATTATGTTGCCACCACCATCGAGGACTTGCACTGGCTCGGGTTTACTTGGGAAGAGCCCATGGTCTCTCAAAGCGATCATATCCCATTGTATCGGGCCGCCCTCCAAACCTTGCATACCGCGGGTCTGATTTATCCCTGCGCTCACTCTCGGCGCGATGTGCTCGAAGCAGCCGGAGCGCCTCATGAAGGGAGCGAACATGACGAACCGGTCTATCCGACCCAATTTCGTCCACCCGTAGATTCACCTGTGCCTGAGCTTAAGGACACGATCTCGATCAACTGGCGCTTTCGAGTGCCCGACGGAGAAGAGTTAACTTTCCAAGATGGATCGGCCGGAAAACAAACCGCTCGGGTTGGCCATGACTTCGGCGATTTTGTGGTGTGGCGGAAGGATAATATCCCGAGTTATCAATTGACCTGCGTCGTAGATGAAATCGCCATGGGGATCACCGAAGTCGTGCGTGGCGCGGATCTGATTCGCTCCACCTTTCGTCAACTCCTTCTCTTTCGCGCGCTAGGCCACACGCCGCCCGCTTTTTATCACTGTCCCCTCATGCTCGACGATCAGGGTGAACGCCTCGCCAAACGACACGATTCCCTCAGCCTCCGCACTTTGCGCGAGCAAGGCGTGACACCAGAGGAAATCATCAGCAAATTCGGCGACCTATTATGAGCGTTACCATCGGTGTCCTGAATGTATCGGATCGAGCCAGCGCGGGAGTCTACGAAGACACCCCTGGCCAAGCCTGCGTGGCCCTCTTGCGCGAATGGCTCACCACGCCATTCGAAGTCGCCTACAAAGTCGTGCCCGACGATCAGGCCGAACTCGAATCGGCGATGAAGCAGATGGCCGATGAAGATCAATGCTGCCTGATCGTGACGACCGGAGGCACCGGCCCGGCAATACGCGACGTCACACCAGAAGCGACCGCCGCGGTGTGTTCGAAAATGCTCCCCGGATTCGGCGAACAGATGCGCACGACCTCCCTGCAATATGTGCCCACCGCGATTCTCTCGCGGCAGACCGCTGGCATTCGCGGTAGCACGCTCATTGTGAATCTCCCCGGTCGCCCCAAAGCCATTCGTGAAAACCTCGAAGCCGTTTTCCCCGCGATCCCCTACTGCGTAGATCTCATCGGCGGTCCCCGTCTCGAATCGAATCCCGAAACCATGAAAGTTTTTCGACCCAAAGGGGCGTAGGATATCGACCGTCATTGTGTGGAAACCTGCAGAGCAGGTTGGCGCGGCAATCCACGAAAATTCAAGTGTGGCCGACAAGTGATGCGTGGATGGCCACGTCGCTACACTCCTCGCCATGACAGAAGCGGGGACGTTTCATCGTCCTCTCGAGAAAACAGGCACGCCTAGTTTCCCGTCCGGCTTGCGAAATCTCATCCACCCCATCATTATCTTATCACCACATGATCAACCAATCCCAACCCGATCTCACTGAACATCCTCCACGCAGCATTCGCGTCCGCCTCGGCGGTTACGCGCATCTCTGTCGCTTACTCGACAAGGCCCGCGCGGTCATCGCGGGAAAAGGCGGCGACTACCACTACAACTGCCCGCTCGACGAACTGTTCTTCGCTTTCACCGGCATCGATCATGAGGAAATGTTTACTGCCGTGAAGTCCGGCCAGACCGACACCCAAATGCTCGCTTGGGTTAATGAGAAGGCTCCCCGTCAGCCTCATGATGTGATTGCCTGGTCGGCTTGGCTTGAGCAGCACGGTCCTGGTTCTGGAGATGGGCATGAGTGGATCGCAGGGGTAATCAAAGAAAACGGTCCTGACCGCGATGACATCCGCTCTTTTGCCGATGCACTCGATCTCGACGACTACGTGAGCTACGGCGGTAAGATGTAATCGTTCCTCAATCTCTCACTTACATTACGCGGAGCCACTGTGCTCCGCGTTTTTTTATAGCTCGGTGTATTTGGCCGAATTGCCCCGCGATTTTTCCACCGGATATTTTTGCGCATTGGCCGCCATCTTACGCTCAATCGCAGCCGCGACATCGATGCCCGTCATGTTGGCAAATTCGAGGCCGTAGATAATCACATCAGCCAGCTCTTCCTCGATCTTCGCGCGTTTCTTTTCGTCAGCCATCTGCTCTTTCGAATCATCGGCGGTCGCCCACAGGAAGTGCTCCATCAACTCACCCGCTTCGGCGGCCAGCGCCATACTGAGGTTTTTCGGCGCATGGAATTGCTCCCAATCACGCTCTCGCGCAAAGGCCAACACACGGTCTTTTAAATCACCCACAGTCGTCGAGGCGTCGGTCAGAGCAGTCTTCATGCGCCCACCATGGGCCCGAGCCTGCCAAACGACAATCACTTCCGGTCACGCAGCCGCCACCACCCCGCCAGCATGCTGCCGATCACGGAATGGAAGACACTGGAAATAGCGCACGGCACCGCCGTCGACGGATCCGCGAAATGCTTCCGCGCGAGCACGACGCCCAACCCGGAGTTTTGCATCCCTACTTCAATTGAGACCGTGCGCGCGATCAATTTGTCGTAACCGAAGACCCGCGCCAAAGCATAGCCCACCGTAAATCCGACGATGTGCAAAAGTCCCACGCCTAGGAGCAACGCCCCGGCGCTCGCCTTCACGGCATCAGCACTTTGCCCGATGATACTCGCCACGATCAGCGTGATGGTGATGACCGAAATCAAAGGCGAGATCGGTAAAATGCGTTTCACCACTTTCGGTGCCAATTGATTGAGCAGCACCCCGGCGACCACCGGGCCAACTACCACTTTGAACGTGCTCAGAAATAAACCCCACGCATCCACGTGGACGATCGTGCCCGCATAGAACTGGGTGAGTAGCGGCGTGAGTATGACGGCTCCAAAAGTGGAGCACATCGTCATCACCACCGAGAGCGCGACATTAGCTCGCGCGAGGTAAGCCACGACATTCGACGCGGTCCCGCCCGGACAACACGAAACGAGAATCAAGCCCACCGCGAGTGGTGTATCCAAATCGAGCATCCGTCCAATCCCCCACCCGAGAAAAGGCATCACCATAAATTGCGCACCAAATCCCAATGCCACCGGACGCGGCATCACGAGCACGCGACGAAAATCGTCAAATGTCAGCGTCACTCCCATCCCGAGCATGATCACCGCCAGCCCCCACACAATCCACGGCCCATTAAACCACGTAAACCAAGCCGGATAAAAGAGCGCCAAGATACCACCGGCGAGAACCCAGAGGGGAAAGGCATTGGTTAACCAAGCAAGAACACGAGTCATAGATAGAGGGGTTAAAGGGGTGTCCAATAGGAAGGCACGAAGCCCATCAGGCAATTGCAGAGTTTCCCAACGCAGCGCAGGAGCGTGCTCCAAAAGCGCAAATATGTGACATTTATGCAAACTACGTGGGAACACTTGCGATCGAAACGAAGTCCCTATATGTGTGCATCATAATAGAGCATAACCCTCTAATCACTCGACCAATGTCAGCCTACCGTATCAATACCTTCACCACACCAGCGATCAAACGTCGCTCATTGGATCATCCGCCCGAAGTGCGCGATTTTGCGTGGGGACGCCCCTTATTTCAGGCACCGAAATTGCCGAATCCAAGCGTCATTTTCGACCCACTCCCGTTCACGGTCCATCGTCCAGCGGGGATGAGGAGCGATACGCGGGTTGATTGAGACTACTGCTCTGGCACGAGCCAGTCGAAATGGCTCGAGCCTCCCGGTGCTTGCGCTAACCGCTCCTTCAATTCGTTAAGATCCGACGCCACCTCCTCCTCGAATTGCCACGGCGGATTCACGATCAATAAACCGCAACCGCGCATCTTGATCTCCACATCCTCACCGGCAATCGTGAGCTCAACCGCCACGGTCGGCGGCAGGTCCACTCCCTGAATTTCCCGAAAGAAACCATTTACCCGCGCGCGTTGCGTGATCGGATACCAAATCGCGAAGACGCCTCGCGGCAAACGCCGCAACCCATCTTTAAGGGCTTTCGCGATCGCCTTGAATTCATCTGGCGATTCAAAGGGAGGATCGATCAAAACCAGCGCGCGTTTCTCTGGCGGCGGTAAGGTCGCGCGCAGTGAGCCAAACCCATCGCGTGCTTGCACTGAGCAGCGAGGCTGGCGCCCCATCGCGATATCGAGCTCATCACATTCATCGGTTTGACGCTCGCTGAGCAGCATCCGATCTTGCTCACGCATCATGCGCCCCACAATCTGGGGTGAACCCGGATAGAATCGTGGTGTCGCCTCGGTGTTGCCTCGCTCCGCATCGTAGTCGCGCACGATCTTTAAATAGTCACGCGTGATCTCGAGTTCCGGCATGTGATTCCACAAACGTCCAACCCCATCCGGCCATTCCGGCGCACGCTCAAGCGTATCGCCTCGGCTCGCGTCGCCTAAATCGTAGCTTCCACGCCCAGCGTGTGTATCGAGATAGAGGAAGCCCTTATCCTTACGCTGCATCGCTGACACCAGTCGCACGAGCAGCACATGCTTCATCACATCGGCGAAATTACCCGCGTGAAAGTGATGACGATAATTCATCGCCTTCGAATCAGACCGGAACCTTCACGACCGTCTTCTTGATCAAGACAGGATCAGCTCCCACTCGTAGGTTTGGCATGTGCCCATCCTCGGGGAAATAGACCGCCGCTTCACCTGCGACCACTCGCAGCACACTCGTCAGCTTGAAATCACCATAGATGATCACGTCGCGGTCAGCATCGTAGGGGTGAGACACGGGCAGTTTCGAAATATCTGCTACCTCCATTAACTCCTCTCCAGCCACGATCACTTGAATATCAATATAGCTGCGATGCGATTCAAACGCATCGTAACGCTCCTTGCTTTCGTAGCTCTGCTCCATCGCAAAGACGCCAGCGCTAAGCTCCACCTTTTCACCCTGCCCTGCAGTTAAAGCGAGGATACGCTGCCGAGCCTCCGAGCCTTCGCGTAATACCTCCTCCAAATAAGTGAACGCCGGTGCAAAATTCGCCCGACCTTCAGTTTGCGCTCGCACGACAGAGAGTGATCCAAAGATAGCCATGCCGGACACTGCACGGATCGCCGGTCTGCTCGCAAGAACGGAAAGAAACTTGCCCCGATTTGAGACCCGCTTTTCGTTTGCTAAATGAAATCTATTTTCAAAACCACCCTACTCTCCTGTCTCCTCCTTGCTTCCGTATTTCTCTCGGCCAAAACGTTTGAAGGCACTGTTAAGATGACGATGCAAGGCGGGCGCGGAGAGACGCAAAACATCTCCTAGAGCTTCAAAGATTCGATGATTCGCACCGAAGTGAGTGGCGAAGAAGGAATGAATGCCGCGGCCATTATTGATACCGGCAAGCAGATGATCACCGTCCTCATGCCCGCTCAATCGATGTATATGACGATGCCGATGAAACAGACCATAGACAAAGCCACTTCGGGCAAAGTTAACCGCGACACCGCTTTGGAAAATACCGGTATCACCAAGAATATCCTCGGCTACGAATGCACCAAGTATCTCGCCAAGGGCCGTGATGGCACCACGGAAATCTGGGCGACCACCGAACTCGGTTCCTTCATGGGACTCGGCAGCGGCATGCAAGGTCCGATGGGTGGCAAAATGTTTGGCCAATAACTCGGCCGCTTCGTAAAGGCAGCACCGATTAGAAATCACTCCACCGGTTTGGCGATAGGGAAGGAGAAGCTCTCTTCCGGCAACGGCGCGTTGGGCTGCACTTTTTGGAGCATCGTTTCATATAAGAGTTCATCATCGGCATTTGTGACGAAACGATGTGGCATGATCAGACCGGTGACCGGCCGAAACTCGCTATAGACGATCTCCATCTTAATTTCACGCCCATAGTCAGTTTTACGAGTCCACTGCTTACCCGTAATGCAATAATTCTCCGCATCCAGCAGGAGGTAAAACCCGTCCACGAAACCGCGAGTCACAAAAATACGATGCGTCTTGCGTCCCTGCCACTTCATCGTCCCCGCATAATCCAGTGTGTAGCCCCGATTCTCGAAATCGACAAGAGGATCATCAAATTGCGAATTACCCGAGAACTCACGGGCCTCATCGCCAGTTAGCAGAGAGGGGCTTAGTATTTCCGCTTACGGATCCATTTCTCAAGGCTGATTCACACCGTCGGTCGCTTGAATAAGCACACGATCACTAGAGCGTGTTTCCATCCGCAACTGATTAGGTCGCGCCGCCCACAACGTGAAATGCAGCCGACGATCATCGATATCCACATGCCCCTTCACTTTGAGTGACTTCAACGCCGCGAGACGATGCTCTCCCCAAATCGCTTCGACGTGAATACGCGCTAGCATATGTGCCTCATTCGCCCGTGTGATCACGGATGCCGCACAGAGCAGTAAAATCAAAATTCCGATTCGACGCATCCCGACACCGTCACTCACACTGCCGCCTCTCGCAAGCCTGCTTCATCAAACCTTACTCACGTGTCCGCTAAATTACGCATCATTTCCGATATTCACTACGGTGATCGCGCCAGCGCCGTGCATCGACTGGAACAGCTCGCGCCCCTCGCTGACGACACCACTAGTTTGATCTGCAACGGCGATACGACCGACACTCGCCCTGAGCCCGATCATGATGCGGTCAATCAACGTCGCGCCGATCTCACGAGCTTCGCCCAAGCATACTCCACACCCGTCCAGTTCCTCACCGGCAATCACGATCCCGACATCTCCGAGGTTCACTCTCTCGATCTGGCCGAAGGCCAAGTGCTGCTCACCCACGGAGATATTCTTTACCACAACATCGTGCCCTGGGGCCAGGATGCGGCGCTCGCGGATCAACTCGTGCAACACTTCCAAGACGAGCTCGCGTCGACCCAACCCACGTTTAACGAGCTCCTCATTGCTCATCGCCGCGCAGCGCGTGACATCCCACAGCGCCACCAAGCCGATAAGCATGGGCTAAAATACTTAGCCGGATTCATCACCGACACGATCTGGCCACCCACCCGCATCCTTCGTATTTTGAAAGCGTGGCGAGAGTTTCCTCATCGCGGACAGAAACTCCTGCAAACTCATCGCCCCGAGGCACGTATACTCATCTGCGGTCATACGCACCGTCCCGGCATCTGGCGGCGGCCAAATGGACAAATCCTCATCAATACTGGTTCGTTTTGCCCACCTTCAGGTCAACTCATGGTTGATCTCAAAGAAGATCGATTACTAGTGCGCAAGGTCCTTCGAAAGCAGCAAGACTACCATCCCGGGAAGATAGTTACACAATTTCCCCTGACTCCGCGGAAACCCTCTGTCACACCATCCTCATGAGCGTTAATTTTGGTTGGTGGAACAAACGGCCCGAGGTCGGCAAATTTCAAGTAAAGGTCGAAGTCCACGGGGGCAACATCAAGTGGAAGATGCACCAAGGACATCACACGCCGTGGCAACCTTACAGTCCCGACGATGAAGATCGCGAACGCCTCATGTATGAGGCTGACAAACGGATCCCCCGCCGCCTGATCACTCAAAAGCAATACGACGAGATCAAACGCCTCAGCCTCAACGAAGGTCCCGGCACTCGATCCGGTGGCAGGTCGAGTCTCCCCGGG
This sequence comes from Opitutaceae bacterium, assembly GCA_002713695.1. Taxonomy (GTDB): domain Bacteria; phylum Verrucomicrobiota; class Verrucomicrobiia; order Opitutales; family Opitutaceae; genus Cephaloticoccus. Next base: position 289,369 of record PAUB01000001.1, on the reverse strand, counting down.
CCGACAAACGACGATTAGTTGATCGACAATCGGGGCCACAGCCAGCGAAACGCCGGACAGAATATTTCCGGCTGCTTTTCCAGACGCTGCTCGATCTCGTCCGGCGTCAACCACTCGCCGGTTTCAATCTCTTCGGGGTGTAGTGTAAACGGACCCTCCCCCTGAATCTGGTAAACCCACAGGAATTCCCATCCAGTCACTGCACTCGCTTCCGCCCGCATCCACCGCCTGGGAAGAGTGGCAGGTTGCCAGCCGAGTTCTTCGCCCAGCTCCCGCATCGCCGCTGGATCGTAATCTTCGCCGGAATCGACATGCCCGGAGCACGATACCGTCCAAAGCCCCGGCGAAACATCTTTACTGAGTGATCGCTTCTGCAGAAAAACCTGCCGCTCCGCGTTAAACACCAGAATGTGCACCGCCCGGTGCATCAGCCCCTTGGCGTGAACGATATGCCTCAACTCGCGGCCGATGACTTCGTCGCGCTGATTCACGACATCAAACCACTCTCCCTCCGTCTCGGTCTTTACATTCGCATTCATTCGCTATCCAGTCAGAGCCAGTAAGCCGAAAACACCATGCCGAAAATTGACGTTAATAAAGTAGCCGAAATCCTAAAAAAGAACCAAGTCGACCCGGTTCTCATGCGCAAAGTCATCGAAGAGATGAACATCGCCGTGCAACCCGATCCGGGGGAAGAGGAGAAACCACCTGCAGTTAAAAAACAGTTCGTTTTCATGATCTCCGACCCCGATGGCAAACTCCCCGCAGATGACTTCACCGGCTGGGTATTGCAGATTCCCGAGAGCGAAAGCCCAGCCTCCACCGCCGAACGTGTCTATCGCGCGGCCTACGACTTCAACGCCACCAAAAAAGGGCAACTTCTCCCCACCACCACCGTGGGTGACACGATGGAAAGTGTCCCAGCCCGATTCTTCAAGGAGGCCGAATGCTGGGTCAAAACGAAGGAACCTGTATTCGTAGTTAAGACCAACAACGAGATCCCCACTGACGATCTCACCGTCGAAAAAGGCCACGCCCTCGGCTCAGACGAAGAATCCTAAATCCTTTCTAACCAAACAATTACACGTCATCTATTAGTTGACGTGTATTTCTGGAGTCGCTTCCAGTTTTTCAGTTACAGGATGACGGTTCAATGAACCGCCGAGCATCAGATCCTGCGATCACTCCAGGCCGAACTGCTCGGGACGGTAATCCCTGGCCTGCAGAGCTGCTTTCAGTTGGGTGAGATCAAGCTGATCGCCTGGCCGGATATCGTTGGCTTTGAACCAGCCTTGATTCATTTCGAGCGCGAATTGCAGATTGCTCCCACGGGTTGGGACGGGTGTTTCGTCGAAGGGATGCAATTGATAGATTTCCCGTAGTTTACCTTCCGCGTCGAAAAAACCAATATCCAGCGGAAGAGGCGTATTACGCATCCAGAAGCTCATGCGCTGCGGTTTTAGATAAACAAAGAGCATTCCTGAATCGCGCGCCAGTTCGAGGCGCCCCATCAGCCCGTGCTGCATCTCGGTTTGCAGCAGAGCGAGCTGCATCTGCACGGGGCGCTCGCCGACCTTGATCTCGAAATAGTCAGCAACAGTTTTAGAAGCGACGACTTCAGTCGGCTCGCTTTGTCCGCAACCACTTAGGCTGAGGCTCAGTAAGAGCACGACCCAACAATGGAGAAGCCACGAAACCGGATTTGCGTTTTTCACAGACTCTGTGGCTAATCATGTTTTCAACCTTATCAACCTCTCTCTCAACCGTGCCCCAATCTCCATTTCCCCCATTACTCTACGCCGATACCGCAACAAGCGCTGATCAGCTCTACTTTAGCCGAGTATCCGTGCACGATCCCTTCATCTCGTTTGGGGCCGGTCAGAGACGCTACACGGTGCAAAACGCGCTCGAGTTTGGGCGGGTTAAAAAAGCGCGCTCCGTCGATGAGGTGCTCCCACTTGAAGATTGGGTCGCGAAGGTCCGCAAACGCCATCCTCGCAGCGCGATTGGACCGGCCGAGGTCATCGCCGAGCTCGCGCGTTCCTATCGCGTCAAAGGTTTCCGGGTCGCGGATGATTTCCCTGCAGCGCTTTACCTGAAGCTCAAAAAGCTAGGCCTCGCCCTTGAGCTCGCCGATGGCCCGCTCTTCCCCGAACGCGAAACCAAAACCACCAAAGAAGCCAACGCGATCCGCGAAGGTAACCGGCTCAGCTCGCTCGGCTTCACCGTCGCCGAAACCATTCTACGGGAATCACGGATTCGTGGGAATGAGCTCATTTACGAAAAGAAGGTCCTCACCTCAGAGCGCGTGCAGTTCGCCATCGAATCAGCCATCCTCGCTGAAGGTGGCCGTTCGGATGACACGATCGTAGCTGGAGGCGACCAAGCCTGCGATCCGCATGAACGTGGACATGGCCCACTTCGCTCGCGCGAGCTAATCATTATCGATATTTTCCCGCGCGTGCTGAAAACCGGTTACTTTGGCGACATGACCCGCACCTACTTGCGGGGTCGCGCCAACGAAGCTCAACGTCAACTTCGCCAAGCCGTGTTTAACGCGCAGCAAGCCGCCATCAAATCGGTGAAAGCAGGAGTCGAAGGCAGCCACGTTCATCAGCAAGTCCTCGATGTATTCGACCTAGGTGGCTACGAAACCACGCGTGGTAAGAACGGCTCGACTGGTTTCTTTCATGGCACCGGTCATGGGCTCGGACTTGATATCCATGAGACCCCGCGCGTATCCGGACTCGTTTCCGCTCCACTGAAAAAAGGCACCGTCGTCACGATCGAACCGGGACTTTATTATCCGGGTCTGGGGGGATGCCGAATCGAAGATGTCGTGCAAGTCACCGCTCGCGGCGCCAAGCTACTTTCTGATCACCACTACGACTGGGAAATCCGATGAAAAACTTTGCGCCACTGCTCAAGAAAATCTCCCGCCTCCGCATCCTCGTGATCGGAGATGCGATGCTCGATCATTACATCTGGGGCAACGCGCATCGCATTTCGCCCGAAGCACCTGTGCCCGTGGTCGAAGTCGCGCAGGACACCTACGTGCCCGGTGGCGCCGCCAATGTCGCACTCAACTGCACCTCGCTTGGAGCCAAAACCACCCTCGCGGGATTCATGGGTAAAGACGAAGCGGGCGAGCAACTACGCAAACTCCTCCGTGCGGCGAAAATCAAAACGATCAGCACCAAGGGCAACGGCGCCACGATCATCAAGTCGCGCGTGATCCTTCAGCATCAGCAACTCTGTCGACTCGATCGCGAAGACCTCCCCGAAGCCTATGCGATCAAAGCTCCCGCCGCGCTGCGATTACTGCGCAAGGAATTAGCCGCCTGCGACGCCGTGCTCTTTTCAGATTACGCCAAGGGTGTTGTCACCGAAGAACTCATCAACGTGATCGCGACCGAAGCGAAAGCACTGGGCAAATTCGTCGCACTCGATCCCAAGCCGAAGCGCCCTATCCGATTCACCAACGTCGATGTCATTTCGCCCAATCGCATGGAGGCAGCACAATTGGCTGGCCTCGAATGGCATCCCGGCCGGCCCTTCCCCGCCGAAGAGATCTGCCGATTGATTCACGAAAAATATCAGGTTAAGCACCTCGTCGTCACGTTAAGCGAAGACGGCCTGCTCCTCAGCACTGAAGGCAAAATCGTGAAACAAATCCCGACCGCCGCGCGCGAAGTCTCGGACCCTTCTGGTTGCGGTGACACCTCACTCGCTGGCCTCGTGTTAGCCATCATGGCGGGAGCCAAACTCGAAACCGCCGCCCACTTCGCCAACGCCGCCGCCGGTGTTGTCGCCGGTAAACTCGGCACCGCGACAGTCACTCCAAAAGAACTGCTCGCCTACGTCTCCCGACGCTCATGAACAAAGCGCTGTTTCTCGATCGCGACGGCACGCTCATCCTCGACAAGGATTACCTCTCTGATCCGGCGGGAGTTGAGCTGATCTCCGGTGTGACCGATGCGCTCAAGACCGCGCGCGACCTTGGTTATCTGCTCTTTCTTTTCACCAACCAATCCGGGATCGGTCGTGGTTACCACACGATCGACGATGCCCAGGCCTGTAATCAACGTATGCTCGAACTCCTCGATCTGGGCGCTGATCTGTTTACCGCCATTTGCATCGCACCGGAATCACCGGAGCAACCCTCGGAATACCGTAAACCCTCCCCACGTTTCATTTTAGAAATGCGCGCGAAGCATTCGCTCGATCCGCAACAGTGTTGGATGATCGGTGATCGTGAAAGCGATCTCGAAGCCGGGCTTAATGGCAACATCCACTCCATCGCGGTTTGCACCGGTAAGTATAACCACGCGACATGGCAGGATAAGCTACCCCAGGGAGCCACCCTCCACGAAGACTTCGGGGCGTTCTTAAAAACGCTGACTTAGCCCGTCACGCGAGCCACTCGACCCAACGCGCATGGCCATCGGTCTTCGCTAACGGGACATCATGGCGACTGCCATCTAGATAGTAAGTCATGAAGATGGGATCCCATATTGTTATGGATGTGACAGAGATCGCGTTGCTTCCCGATCTCATCGACCTGATCAAGTAACTGTTTCTGCTGCTCGGCCGTCATCTGATTGGCGACGTGCGTATGAAAAACGCAGGGCAAAGAATCCGCAGGAGTTGCGGAGATCAATTGAGGGAGGAACTCAACTCCATCCCCTTCCTGATGATAAATCTTCTCCTTTCGAACGATCTCAATCGCCGCAGGTAGTCGCTCACGACGTTCACTATGCTCCGGCCAGATCAAAGCCTGCAACCATTGACGCTCAGCTTCGTTTTCATATCGATCACATTCAGATCCACTCCAGACCGAAAAACTACGTTTGGACGGCTCTTCCAATTTGGCGGCCGTTTATCCCCTCGCCATTCCGTGGTAATTTTGAGCGACGAATCGTGCCCCCAGTGATCAAATCCATAATCATAACGATCCCAGCACAAATTCAGGGCCGCGCTCGGCCCCAACTCGATCAAGGAAAGTGACCGCTCACCCATCCGTTAAATCACGGTTGCAAAGGCGGCCTGTAAGTAGACGCACCGGCGCACCTCATTGGTCTGCACCAGCTGCACGCTAATCAGCGATTTGATCTCATCGTAGTGCCGGCGGCAAAAATCCAAAAAATGCTCACCCGCCTCGTCACACGGTCGAGCAGGTGCAGCAAATGCAGGATAAAACTCTCTCAAGGCATGCTCTTCACCGCGCATTAAAATATCCTGCAACGCCGCAAATAGCAGATTCTCGGGTGGCTGACCCATCCGGCAATGACCGGCTAATTCCACCAGCTCATCGTGGTCGGCAACCGTCAGCGCGAACACCGCATAGATCGGCGATGAATCGTAGCATTCCTCCAAAGCGAAATGACGAAAACGCTTTTCCAAAGTATTTCGCAGATCCGAATCCATGCCTCACCTTTCTGAAGCGCAATGGACTGCCAATCCCGCAATGACTCTCGAAATGCGGTTAGTCGAAAGGGTTCACTACCGCATTAGAAAGCACTTACTGCTTTCCACCAAGCCATCCACGCCGCCAAAAGAACACCAGCAACCCAATCACGATCGACAGGCACACGCCCCAGAAACAGGCGTAGCTGTATTTCCAGGCAAGCTCCGGAATGTATTCGAAATTCATACCATATACCCCAGCCACGAAAGTGATCGGAATAAAAAATGATGCCATGATCGTGAGCACTTTCATGATCTCGTTCATGCGATTGGATACTGCCGACATGTAGAGATCATTCAGTCCACCCGCTTGCTCGCGGTAGGTTTCCACGATTTCCATCACCTGAACCGCGTGATCATAAACATCACGCATAAAGGGTTTCACGGAGTCGGGAATCTCGTCGCCATCTCCTCGATGGAGATCGTTCACCACTTCACGTAGAGGCCAAAGCACCCGCCGCAGCATGCCCAGCTCATGTTTGATCCGATGAATCTTTTGTTGAATCTCTGGTTTTGGATTATTCAAGACCGAAGCTTCCAATTCCTCCAACATATCTCCGTAGCCTTCCAAAATTGGAAAGGTGTGATCCACCACCGCATCAAGCAGCGCGTAGAGCAAATAGGCCGCTCCCATGGTGCGCATCCTTGAGTTGCTTTTCTGCAAACGCTCACGGATAGGATCCCAAATATCACCATGCACCTCCTGAAAAGTGATCAAGGTGTTCTTGAACAAAAAGAAACTCACCTGCTCCTGCCGAAGGTTGCCATTCATCAGAGCCAACATCCGCGCGACCACGAAAATGTGATCCTCAAAGGCTTCCAGTTTTGGACGCTGCGATGTGCGCAGAACATCTTCCGCCGCCAAGGTGTGAAAATCATAAGTCTGCCGCAATCGATTCACCACATATGGGTGCAGCCCATCGACATTGATCCATCGAACTTCCTGTCCCTCGGGTCTCTCCGACGAGCAAAGCTTTTCCAGATCTTCAGACTCCTGAAACGTCACTCCACTAGCACCATAGTCATACCACTGAATCTGCACACTTCCCGCCTCATTCGGCTGATCAATTTCATCAAATGATTCGATGCCCGCCCGCGATCCCGGGGGAGCATCAGCCGGAATCGCCTCATTTTGACGCAACGATTTGAGACTCAAACTATCGGTCAACCACTGCCCGAGGCGATGAACGAACTCACCGCCATCGAATTCTGGTATATCTGGCAACTTGGGATTGCGGGGCATGAAATGGACTGTGCCACGTTTACAATGCTTGCCGATCTAAAACAATCGTTCTCGACTCCCCACTTTCCAGCTCTGCAATACTCAATCAATGCCTGAACTCGCCGAAGTTGAATTCTACCGCAAGCGCTGGAGTGTCGGCCACGAGGCAAAGGTTTTGGAGGTAGAAGTTCATCCACGATCACGGATCTTTCGCGATACTCAGGCTCAACTGATTGCGCGTCATTTACGCGGATCATTCCTGCGCAACTCTGCCGCGGCCGCTAAACAGATGCTGTTTCAATTCAGCAACCAACAGTGGCTCGGACTGCATCTGGGAATGACTGGTGAATTACGAACGGAGCCCAGAGACTACGTCGTCCAGAAGCACGACCACTTCGTGCTGCGCCAAACAAAACACTGCCTCGTCTTCACCGATCCACGAATGTTTGGGCGCATCCAATATCATCAAGGCAAAGCAGCGCCCGAATGGTGGTCATCGATCGCACCGGCCGTTCTCTCTGATCAATTCACCGCCGTAGCACTCGCCGAATTCCTGAAGCGACGCGATCGCTCTCCGATCAAAGCTGTGCTGCTTATGCAGGAACAGTTCCCCGGTATCGGCAATTGGATGGCTGATGAAATTCTCTGGCGTTCAGAGATTCATCCTCGGAGGCACGCTGGTTCACTAACCGCCAAGGAACAGCAAACGCTGCGACGTGAATGCCGACAGGTCTGCCGATTAGCCCTCCGCAAGATTGCTGGACAGGGAGACTACCTTCCACCCGATCTCAACGTGCACATCCCCGACACCTGGCTATTCAAACATCGCTGGCGCGACGGTGGGCGTTGTCCAAAATCCGGAGTGGATCTAGTTCGCGAAGAAATTGGCGGACGCACGACTTGCTGGTCACCTGCCCGACAATCACTGTAACTCTCCCAAATCTATGAATGCTGAATACCCACTCACTGCCCAGCAAATCGCCGACTACCAACGCGACGGGTTTATCAAACTCGAGCAAGTCATCACTGTCGACGATCTCACCGCCATGCGCAACGCCGTAGCCGAAGCCGTGCAACAAGAGTTAGCCGAGGATGATCCCGCGCGCGAAAAATCGAGCTACGAACAGATCTTTATCCAAAAAGTAAATCTCTGGGCACGCCACGAAAGCGTGGAGCCGTTTATCTTGCATCCTCGATTCGCGACCCTCGCCACCCAACTCAGTGGGCGCACCCTACAAATCTGGCACGATCAGGCTCTATTTAAAGAGCCCCACACTGGTGCGAAAACACCGTGGCATCAGGACACCCATTACTGGCCGCACCAGCAGAAGAAAGACCAGACCACCATCTGGATCGCTCTGGAAGACGCTACCGTTCACAACGGCTGCATGTCGTTCATCCCCGGCACGCATGAGCTCGACGATATCGAATCGGTCAATCTGCATGACCCGCAGGAGCTCTACGAAATCGCCCCGCAAACAAAGGGAGTGAAACCCGTCACTTGCGAATTAAAGGCGGGGGATTGCACCTTCCACAATGGTCTAACCTTTCACTACGCCGGCCCCAACCGCTCCGATCAAATGCGTCAGGCCATGGCCATCATCTACATGCCAGACGACACTACTTACAGCGGCTATCCGCACCGCATCGCCGATGCCTTTAATCTCACGATCGGCGATCCATTTCCAGAAACGGGTTTCCCCCGCGTGCCAATCGGTTGAGGGAAGTTTCTCTACTTGAGAGATAGTTCACGATCTCCTCGTCAAGAAAGCGCAATCACCTAGGATTGATTCAGCATGAAACTAGCACCCCATAGCAAAATCGTCTTCATTGGCGACTCGATCACTGACTGCGAACGCACCCGCCCGATTGGAGAAGGACTCTTCGACGGAATCGGCAAAAGCTACGTTTCCCTCGTCGAAGGTTTCCTCACGGCGATCCACCCGGCCGACGCGATCCGACTCGTCAATATGGGCACCTCAGGCGATACTGTGCTTGATCTCAAGAAGCGTTGGAAGACCGATGCGCTCGATCTCAAACCCGATTGGCTCTCCATCATGATCGGAGTGAATGACGTGTGGCGTCAGTTCGACCTTCCCCGCCAAAAGGAGATTCACGTGAGCCCGAAAGTTTATGAAAAGACGCTGCTCGAGCTCACGAGCAAGACGCGACCCAAGTTAAAAGGCCTCATCATCATGGCGCCCTTCTATCTTGAGCCGAATCGCGAAGATCCGATGCGCAAACGGATGGATCAATACGGGGCCATCTGCAAAAAAGTCGCGCATAAGTCCGACGCCATCTTCATCGACACCCAAGCCGTCTTCGACGATCTACTCACTCATATGCACGCCAACGCCATCGCTTGGGATCGCGTGCATCCCAACACCATTGGTCATTCCGTCATCGCGCGTGCGTTTCTCAACGCAATCGACGTGCCCATGTGATCATGCCGAAGCTTCGTCTCGACGAAATTCTCGTAGCTCGCGAACTCGCGTCTTCGCGTTCCCAAGCCAAGGCGCTCATCATGAGTGGTCGCGTGAAACACGGCACCACGCGACTCGATAAGCCCGGTAAGGATTTCCCCGATGACATTGAGCTTGAGGTCGAACAACCTCCCCGCTTCGTAAGTCGCGGGGGCGAAAAGCTCACGGGTGCAATCGAGGAATTCGATCTAAGTTTTCAGGATGCCCATGTGCTCGATGTCGGGGCTTCCACTGGTGGTTTCACCGATTGCGCGCTACAGGCCGGCGCGACCGACGTGGTTTGCGTGGATGTAGGTCGCGCCCAACTCCACGGAAAACTCCGAGCTGATTCACGCGTCACCAATCTCGAAAAGGTCAACGCGCGCCACCTCAAGCTCGGCGATCTGCCGCGCAACGAATTCGACGCCCTCGTGATGGATCTTTCGTTCATCTCGCTGAAAGTGATCCTCCCTGCCGTGTGGCCCTTTCTCTTACCGGGCGGTTTTCTCGTCGCCCTCGTAAAACCTCAATTCGAAGCGGGCAAAGCCGAAGTCGATAAAGGCCGGGGCGTGATTCGCGATCCGGCGGTGCAAGATGCCGTGCTCAACGATATCCGTGAATTTGCCCTCACTCATCTATCCGGCGCGACCCTCATCGGCACGATCGACTCGCCGATCAAAGGTACAGATGGAAATCGGGAGTTTCTGCTTGTGTTGAAAAAACAAGAATGAACTGGCTCATCCGCCGTTTCACCACGATTTTGATCTCACATGAAACCTATTCGTAAACTTGCCTTCGTCGTCAACGAGGAGAAGTCCGGTGCTCCGGAGCTGGCGAGCACGCTGATCACCGTAGCCAAAAAATCAGGAGTTAAGTATAAGCAGACGAAACGTTTTCCTGTGCCCAAAGGTTACCTCGAAGGCTTCGACGCCTGTTGCGTAATCGGCGGTGATGGCACCCTCCTCGGAGTGGCCCGCGAAGCGGCTCGCGCCAAAGTGCCGATCATCGGTGTAAACCGGGGCAGCCTCGGCTTTTTGACCACTTTCTCCGCTGAAGAATCGCCAGCCCAATTTGCCGACTTGCTCAGCGGTAATTTCACCATCGATCACCGCGCGATGCTCGACTGTTCGACGGGTCCCGGCACTCACGATCTGGCGCTCAACGATGTGCTGATCAAAGATCAGATCAACTCGCGCATCGTTCACCTCGAGGTCTTCGCGAATAACGAACTCGTCACCCGCTACACTTGCGATGGGTTGATCTTTTCCTCCCCGACCGGCTCCACTGCTTACAACCTCTCGGCGGGCGGCCCGTTGATTCATCCGGATGCCGCAGTGATCTCGATGACTCCGATTTGCCCTCACACCCTGAGCAACCGCGCCATTATTTTCCAAGAGAAGGTCAAACTCCGCGTGCACAATCGCACCGAGAACTCACGCCTCCTCGTCGCCATGGATGGACAGCGCAATCTGAAGGTGGGTATGGATTCGCCAATCGAAATCACCATTTCGAAACTACGCCTCCCCCTTGTCCAGCGTGCCGACTACTCTCATTTCTCGGTCGTGCGCACCAAGCTCAAGTGGACCGGCGGGCTCGTGGATTGATGATCAACGGCGATCCGACAGCCGCACCTAAGACCTACGGTCCAACACAAAGTCGCAAACGCTTCGTTCGCTTGAAGTAGCGTTTCGCGAAGCGCGCCAAAGCCGCAGAGGTAACCTTATCGATCTCACGATCATGATACGCCTGATCGTTGATTGGCGTGCCGTAAAGCGCATCCAAGGCGGCCTGCATCGCACGCGAGCCATTGGTCTGCATGCCCATCCGCCGCGCGGCTTTCAATCGCACTTGGCAACGAGTTAATTCTTCTTGGCCGACCTCCCCTCGTGCGACTCGCTTGATCTCAGCATCGATCTCATGCCAGACCGCTTTTTCACTTCCGGGCGCCGTGCCCGCAAAGAAGTAGAACATCGCGGCATCCAAACCGATCACGCGGGTCGATCGCACAAAATAGGCGAGACCGTGATCCTCTCGCACGCGTTCAAACAATCGTGACGACATGCCGCTGAACAATTCGTCCATCACTTCGCTCACAAAGAAGTCATCATCGTTAATTGACGGGCCTTCATACGCTTCAAAGACAATCGCTTGCTGCTTGGGTTGCTTTTCGACCAAGACGCCGCTCTGCGCTCCGCCGGAAAAACCGTCACTGCGAGCAGACACCTTACCCGCTGGAACCTTCGACAACATTGCGCGGCATTTTTTGCGGAGGACTCTCGGATCAAAATCTCCCGATACCGCCAGCACGAGATTAGCACCGCGCATGAGCTTTCGATAAAGCGCGTCTAGGTCTTTGGGTTTCATCGCCTTCACGCCGGCTTTATCGCCATTCGTGCCAATCGCAAAAGGATGTTCTCCAAAGAAACTGTTCCGCAGCTTCTTCGATCCCCACGTGACGACATCATCATTATCTTCCTGCAAAGAGGCCAATTGAGCGGCGCGTTCTGTCGCCACTGTCGAAGCCAGAAATACAGGGCGCAGGATCGCGTCGCTGAGAATTTCCAACGCATGATCCGCATCAGACGGGAGCACTTCTGCTGCCAGGCCAAAAGTGTTATTTCCGGAAACCGGATAAAACGAGCCGCCCACTTCTTCCAGGTAGCGAGCGACTTCTTCGGCCGACCGACGCTTCGTATCTTTCGTGAGTAATGTGGCCATCAACGTGGTCGCGCCTCGCCGATTCGGGGCTTCATAACAAGGTCCGCCCAGTCCACAGAGCCGGAAATGCAGATTCGGCAGCGAGTGGTCCTGCTGCAAAAGCAGTCGCGCTCCATTTGGCAGAACGATCTCTTCAAAATCGCCCCGAGTGCGGGATGATTTTTCCTGCTTGGCATCAGCCTTGGAAGCGCTTGCTTCAGGATTCAATGAAACCTGCGTGCACACCTCTAAGCGTAAATACTCGCGCAACACCCGTTTTACCTCAGCCGGCGTCACCGTCGACAAACGTGAAAAATACGCGCGACCATAGCCCATCTCCCCTACCACTACCTCCGCCACGCCGAGTCGCGAAGCCTGGCCAGACACGGTTTTGCGCGTGTTAATTTCCATCACCGTCAATTGGCGCACGACTTTTTTCACCAAGTCCGCCGTGATTCCTTTTCGCTCTAATTGGCGCAACTCTCGGATGATAGCTTTCGTGGCCTTTTCGCGTTTGTCGGCATCACAATTGAATGAGATGTAAAATAGACCCGTGCTGCCGGGATTCCAACTCGTCGCATCGATACTATGCACCAAGCCCGCTTTCTCTCTAATGCGTTGCCACAAGATCGAGCTATCACCGCTGCCCAGAATCATAGACAACACATCAAGCGCGGGAGTATCGGGATGCGTGAGCGCAGGAATCTGCCACGATAGACCGGCGCGTGAAATTTCCACGTCGTCGAAACGATGCCATTGGCGGGCCGATAGTTGAGTAGTCTCATCGGGAATATAAACCGGCGCGAGCCGCGCCCGGGGAATCTCCCCGAAATGCTGCTCTACTGATTTTCGCACTGAATCGATCGACACATTGCCGACCACGACGACCACCAGATTGTTCGGCACATAACGCGCCTGATAGTAAGCCTGTAGATCAGCCCGAGTGACGGCGGAGAACACATCCCGATGCCCGATCACCGGATGCCGATACGGGTGCTGACGATAAGCGGTTGAGAAAAGCGCCTCACCCAATCGTTGATCCGGATCGTCCTGCCCCATCGCGATCTCACGCAGGATCACATCTTTCTCCTTCGTGCATTCCTCCTCGGGCAAAGTGGAGTGCAGCACCATGTCGGCCAACACATCAATCGCGACCTCCGTGTTTTCCGAAGGGATATCGATGTAATAGACGGTGCGATCAAAACTCGTGTAGGCGTTGATGTGGCCTCCGTGAGCTTGCACCAGCGGTGAGATTTCGCGCCCCTCGCGCTTCGTCGTGCCTTTGAACAGCATGTGTTCCAAGTAGTGCGATAAACCGGCGCCCAGATAGTCCCCCTCGTGGATGCTACCTGTTTTCACCCAAACCTGCACCGACGCTAAATCCGAACGTTGATCCGGCTTTACAATGAGGGTGAGCCCGTTGGGCAAGATCTGCCGGCTAACCTCAGCCGACCAGAGTGTTTCCAATAAATTCGAATCAGCGCGCGCGGCGTTTTTAGCAGGCATAAAATGGGATGGGAATACAGGGTGAGAACTTACGCCACGCCATTCGCAGTCGCAGAATCAGAAAGATCGTCCGCGATCTTTTCGCTCGGCAAAAACGGTTTCACGAAGGCCTCCTTAAACGTGTAGATCTCTTTGAAATCCTCGCGGCGGTCTTTCTCGGTTTTGCTGAATACTTTGTAGTCAATCAGGCTAAACACGATGGCGCCAAAGTCGCGACAACGCTTCACCCCCCAGGCTTTCAACACGGTGATCGCCATCGGGCCGTATTGATCCAACGCGTAAATGCGCATCCCATCCAGTAGCTCTGGCCCGGAGACATGAAACGAACGTCCCTCGCGCTTCGGATCCTGCTTACGCAACTCCTTGACGGTGTGATCCAAACCCAGACGAACGAAGTCGTAGGCTTTTTTTCCGTAACGAGTATCCTCTCGGCAAATCAGATCGATAACTTCCTCAAATTCTAGGTCAGGCATATGGCGAAGGGGATAGTTAGCACACGCTTAAGTCGTGCGCAATCCGAGACACGTGTAAAAGTATACCTACGTTCATACCGAGCCCTTAAGGTGTATAGCCTACTAGTTTCAACTCGTAAGAAGCCAATGAATAGCAACAATGGTGTTACACATGATTTCCTCCACTCAAACCAACCACCCTCTCGTGAACGTAGAGGCTGGAGATCAGAACTCTCAGCTCTTGGATAAAGCATTTGAGATCTTAAGAGCTCAGGGACTACGCATCACGCAGCCCCGCATCGCGATCCTGACGGCCTTGATCGAGCATAATCGCCCTTCGACGATCGAGCAGATTCATGTGGAATTGAAAGAAGGCTGTTGTGATCTGGTTACGGTTTATCGCTGCCTCGCCGCCTTTGAAGAGATCGGTGCCGTCCGTCGTTCCTTCCAACACAACGGCACCAGCCTTTACGAAATCAGTCTCGGCGCTGAAGCCCAATACCACGTGGTGAGCCGCAATGCTGAATTGGTTGAGCAACTCGATGCCGAGTCCGCCGCTGAATTACGTGAAGTGGTGCAACGCATCGAAGCACGCCTCCGAGCCCACGGGCATTCCGATGTGTCGCATGTCGTGGAGTTTTTCACAACCGCTCCGGCCCCTTCCCGAGTGCAAAGCCCACTGCCTGTCGTCAACTAAGTCGATTACGGCAGAAACAAAGAAGGCGCGAAACCGAATGGTTCGCGCCTTCTTTGTTTGTGCGGATCTACAAGCTCAGGATGCCGCAGTGAAATTCACCTCTGCCTGCTCCCAATTTACGATCGACCAAAACGCGTTGATGTAATCCGCCCGGCGATTCTGGTAGTTCAGATAGTAGGCATGCTCCCAGACATCGAGACCCAACAGCGGCGTCGCGCCCTCGCTGAAGGGAGAATCCTGATTGGCGGTGGAATGCACCAAAAGCCGACCGCCTTTCACGCTTAACCACGCCCAGCCACTCCCAAAACACGTGTTCGCGGCGGTCGCAAACTCCTGCTGAAAGCCTGATGCTGAACCGAAAGTAGATTTAATCGCATCAGCCAGTTTACCGACCGGAGCACCGCCTTGGTTTGGTCCGATGATTTTCCAAAAGAGGGAATGATTCACATGTCCACCGACATTATTGCGCACAGCAATTCGGATCGAGGTAGGGATTTCATTGAGGCGCTCCAAAAGTTGCGTCGCGAGGAGACCGTGTAGCTCGGGGTAATCCGCCAGCGCGTTATTCGCTTTGTTCACGTAGCCTTGGTGATGCTTGCCGTGATGAATCTCCATCGTCTGCGCATCGACATAAGGTTCTAAAGCATCGAAGGCGTAATCGAGCGGCGGCAGCACAAATGGTTGCAGCGGTTTCTTCGTCAGAGCAGGACCCGCGACCGATTTATTCGTGGTGATCATACCGAGTCCCGCCAGGGCGACTCCTGCACCGAGTGTTTTGATAACTTCGCGACGGGTAAATGATGGCGATGAATTCATCCTCTGAAAATACACCGAGCGAGGCCGCGTGCAAGCAGCAGGAAAAACTTACGATTCGGCGAGCAAACGTCGCAGAGTCTCATCGACCAGCTTCGGATTAGCCTTCCCCCGGGATACCTTCATCACAGGGCCCTTGAAGGCGTTAATCGCACTGCCCTTTCCTCCCTGGAATTCGGCTTTGGCTTTATCATTACTCGCAATGGAATCGCGACACCACTGCTCTAGTTCGGCCGTATCGGTAGGCTCTGCCGCCAAGCCCTTGCTCTTCACAATCGCACCGGGTATTTCGCCTGACTTGAACATTTCTGCAAACACCTCGCGGGCAGCATTATTCAGCAACGTGCCCTTGTCGATCAGCTCGACCAATTCAGCAATATGCGCAGGGCGAATCTTCGAATCCGCCAAGGCAATCTTCGCCGCCCCCACCTCGCGCAAAAGATCATTCACGATCCAATTGCCAACGAGTTGAGCGCGCGCGACACCAGCCAGCTTTACCGTTTCTTCGAAGTATTCCGCTAGGGGACGATCCCAGACGAGGACAGACGTAATCGTATAAGGCAGTTCGTAAGTTTCAAAGAACCGACGTTGGCGATCGAACGGCATTTCCGGACAGGTCGCTTCGATTCGCTTCCTCCAGGCCTCATCAACTTCCACCGGCATCAGATCTGGATCGGGGAAATAGCGGTAATCATGAGCCATTTCCTTGCTCCGCAATGACTGCGACGCACCAGTCGTGCCATCGTAGTCACGCGTCTCTTGGACGATCTCTCCGCCCGAGGCGGTGAGAGACAGCTGGCGTTTAATTTCATGAGCGATGCCGTCACGCACATACGAAATCGAATTAAGATTTTTCAGCTCCACCTTGATGCCAAGCTCAGTCGTCCCGACGGGGCGAATTGAGATATTGGCATCGCAGCGCAGCTGACCCTTTTCCATATCGCAGTCGGAAATACCTCCCTGAACGATCGCCGCACGGATCGCCGTTAAAAACGCGTAAGCCTCATCGGCACTCTCCAATGCGGGATCAGTCACAATCTCCATCAGCGGGGTGCCCGCGCGATTGTAGTCGACCAGTGATTCATGCGAACCGTGATTCAGTTTACCGACATCTTCTTCGAGATGAATCCGGGTTAGTGGAATGGTTTTATGCTCACCCATTACATTGCGCGCGGAACCGGGCAATTCGATCTCCACTCCCCCACCGATACAGATCGGCTGGTCGAATTGGGTAATCTGATAGTTCTTCGGAGAATCAGGGTAGAAGTAATTTTTCCGATCCCATTTACACACCGACGCAATTTCGCATCCGAGCATCAGACCAGTCTTAATAATCGCATCGAGCGCGGCCTTATTCAACACCGGCAGCGTTCCGGGCAATGCCAACACGACGGGGTCCGTGAGCGTGTTTTCAGGGTGACCATAGCCAGTCCCTACTTGCGTAAACATCTTGGATTGCGTCCGAATCTGGACGTGCACTTCAAGACCGATAACTGCTTCGTATTGTGACATGTCGGCAGATTAAATATGAGGGTGAGAGTTCCGCCACTCATGCGCCTGTTCGTAAGAGTGAGCAATGGAAAGCAGATTAGCTTCCTCGAAAGGTTGCCCGATGAGTTGCAACCCAATCGGCAGTCCCGACGACGCGAATCCGCAGGGCAAACTGATCCCGGGGAGACCCGCCAGATTAGCGCCAATCGTGTAAATATCGCACAGGTAAAGCGCGAGCGGATCAACTTTAGCGCCGAGTTTAAATGCTGGAGTCGGTGCGGTCGGAGTGATCAACGCATCAACCTCTTCGTAAGCCTTAATAAAATCCTGACGAATCAAGGTGCGCACTTTTTGAGCACGCAGATAATACGCGTCGTAGTAGCCGCTGGAGAGCACATAGGTGCCAAGCATGATCCGGCGCTTAACTTCCTCGCCGAATCCCTCGCCTCGCGACTTGAAATACATATCCTCGACGTCCTTCGCATCCTTCGATCGATGGCCATAGCGGATACCATCGTAACGCGAGAGGTTTGAAGATGCCTCGGCCGTCGCGATCACGTAATAGGCATCCAGACAATACTTGGTGTGCGGCAGTGAGACTTCTTTAATCTCACACCCTTGCTCACGGTAATACGCGATCGCCTTTTCAACCGCCTCGTTCACTTCAGGATCGAGTCCCTCTCCGAAATATTCCTGGGGGATTCCGAGCTTCCACGGCCCTTTGCGTTGCGACAATTCCGCACGGTAATCAGGGATACTTGCGCGATACGAAGTCGAGTCTTTCACGTCATATCCGGCGATCGATTGCAGCATGATCGCGGCATCCTCAACCGTATGCGCAAACGGCCCGATTTGATCGAGTGACGATGCAAATGCGATCAACCCATAACGCGAAACCAACCCGTAGGTAGGTTTCATGCCCACCACGCCGCAAAACGCAGCAGGTTGACGGATCGAACCACCCGTATCCGATCCCAGCGAAGCAATTGCCTGGCCTGCGGATACTGCCGCTGCACTGCCACCAGATGAACCGCCGGGGACGCAGGTGCGATCCCACGGATTTGTGGTTTTCTTCGTGGCCGAATTTTCGGTCGAAGATCCCATCGCGAATTCATCCAAGTTTAAGCGACCCCATATAACGGCACCCGCCTTCTTAAGATTCTGAGTCACCGTCGCGTCGTAAGGAGAAACGAAATCAGCGAGCATCTTACTCGAAGCCGTGAGCGGCTGATTTTCTACCGCGATCACATCTTTCAAGCCGACGGGGATTCCGTCGAGAGGGCCGAGTATCTCCCCTGCTTCACGACGCGCATCCGAAGCGGCAGCCTGAGCGAGCGCATCCTCTGCATCGAAAGAGTTGAAGGCGTCCACTTGCGATTCCACGGCCTGCGTGCGTGCGATCACAGCCTTGGTCAGCTCAACCGAACTGAGCTCCTTCTCAGCTAATCGATCGGAAAGTGACGCGATGGTCTGAAAATACAATTCGTCGGCCATGGGATTATTCGACGACTTTGGGCACTGCGATCATGTTGTCGCGTTTAGCAGGTGCGTTTCGCAGTGCATCCTCAGCCGAGAGCCCCTTTTGAGCGACATCATCAGCCCAGACATTGACCATGGGATAAGCGTGCGCACTCGGTTCAACACCGGTCACATCCACTTGCTCCAGTTGAGTAATATGATGAAGCACATCACCCAATTGACGGGAGAACTTTGCCTTCTCCTCTGCGGTTAGCTCGACGCGAGCCAATTGGGCCACGCGATCGATATCGATGTCGTTGTGATTCGCCATGTCTATTTGCGCACGGTGTAGTCTGTAGCGGCGACTAGGTCATCCTGAATTTTTTGGAAAACCTCGCTCACTTCCTTATCGGTCAACGTGCGATCTGAAGCCCGAAAAACGATACTGAATGCGAGGCTCTTCTTATCATCCGGCAATCCCTTGCCTTGATAAACATCGAAGACAGAAACCGATTCGACCTCGAAAGCGTTACCAACAACAGCACGCGCGGTTTTGAGCAACTTCTTGCGCACCTCATCGGAGGGCACAGTCGCATCTACGACCAAACCAAGATCGCGCAACGCCGTCGGATACAAACTGAAGTCTTTGAAACGACGGCGAGTGGAAACACTC
Source organism: Opitutaceae bacterium (assembly GCA_002713695.1). Lineage (GTDB taxonomy): Bacteria > Verrucomicrobiota > Verrucomicrobiia > Opitutales > Opitutaceae > Cephaloticoccus. Next base: position 270,432 of record PAUB01000001.1, on the reverse strand, counting down.
TCTAATTTTTCCGGCAAGATCGCGAACGATCCGGCATAGACCTTACCTTCGACTCCAAGCGTTTTGACCATCGCCGGATTGAGTAATCCAAAGCGAGCGGTCCATCCCTGACGGATATCGCCGGCACGAGCGCACTGCCCTTCTTGCCAGCCGAAGTAATCGCTCCCCACTTCCCCCAGCGGCTGTCGGCTGAAATCGATTCCAGCCGCGGTGGCGATGGCAGTCATGTGTTGCTTTGCAGTGAAGAAATCCGGGGCTTCACGATTGAGCCATTGTCGCTCGCTATTCTCAGCAATGATAAAGCCGACCGAGGTGCACTCCAGATTCTGCCCGTTGTGTTCAACAAAAACACGGCCGGTTTCACAGAGCTTCGTCACCGCAACTCCACGCGATTGATTGAGCTTCAAAGTATCCAGTAAGCCCATAACCAAAGTCGGACGCAGATGCGACTGATCGACGACGAAGGGATTTTCGATTCCCAGCTCTGCCGTCGCTGTATTCGAAACCCATGTCGAAAGCTCCTTCCCCGAACGCAAAGTGTAGTTCACGCATTCGTGAAAATCGTGACCCACCAGATAGTCGGTTACGCGACGCGTGAATTGAACCACCGGAGCATCGTGCTCCACTAAGCCGGGTGAACTCACCACGCTGTCGGGGATTTTTTCCGTGCCGTAGACACGCAGAACTTCCTCAACCATATCAATCGGTCGATCAAGATCCTGGCGCCAACTCGGAATGGAAACCGTCCAGGCCGGACCCCGTTTCTCGGTTTCTTCTTCGCGGGTAATTGTGAGTTCCAGCGCTTCAAAAGCGGCTTTCATTTCCTCGGCAGGAATATCGAAGCCGAGTTTCTCACAAATGTAATCGTGCGTGAAGACCACCTCGCGTTCCCAAGGAACATCTCCGCCCACTGTGTAAGCGGGACCGACGACTTTTCCACCGGCTATCTCGAGAATTAAATCGATCGCATGATTCGCCGCTTCTTGAGCAGAATGCGCATCCACTCCGCGCTCGTAGCGATACGACGAATCGGAAGAAAGATTCAAATGCTTCGACGTGCGACGGATCAACTGACGACGGAAAATAGCGCATTCCAAAACGAGATCTGTGGTCGTCTCACTGACGCCAGAATTTTCACCGCCCATGATCCCCGCGATCACGACTGGTTTATTAGCATCGGCGATTACGAGCACCGAGTCGTTAAGCGTTCGCTCTTTTTCATCGAGCGTGATGATTTTCTCACCGTTTTTCGCGCGACGAACGATGATCCGATTACCGGCCAATGTGCTCGCATCAAACGCGTGTAAAGGTTGGCCATACTCTAGCATCACGTAGTTGCCGATATCCACGATATTGTTGATCGGGCGCAATCCCACCGCGTTGAGTCGCGCCTGCATCCAATCCGGACTCGGACCGATTTTCACACCGGAAATAACATGCGCCGTATAGAGCGGGCAATCCATGGGATCTTCGACAGAAACTCCGCTGAGCAAATCCTTCCGCCCATCCTCTGAAGAGGTATCATGAAAATTCGCCTCAGGATAGGTCAGTTGCTGCTTGAACCATGCTGCCAATTCTCGAGCGAGTCCGAGGTGTGATTGGCAATCAGGACGGTTAGGGGTGATCTCAACATCGAACACCGTGTCACCGGCGGGAAGCACGTTATTGATCGGCTCACCGAGTGGCGCGTCCTTCGCTAAGATCAAGATACCCGAGTGATCACCACTCAAGCCGATTTCATCACCCGCGCACAACATGCCGGATGAGGCCTGCCCGCGAATTTTCGATTCTTTGATCACGAAATCACCGGGCAACACTGCGCCGGGCAATGCCACGGCTACACGGTTACCCGCATCGCAATTCGGAGCACCGCAGACGATTGTCTTCACTCCACCGGCTGGGCCGACATCGACCGTGCAGACGGAAAGCTTATCCGCATTAGGATGCTTATCTCGCGTGAGAATCTCACCGACCACAACGTGCTCAAGCTGGGGAGCACCGGTTTTGATAATCTCTTCGACTTCAAACCCAAGAAACGTAACCGCTCGACTGATCTCGTCGTCGGATGCTTCGAGAGGAAGATAATCTTTAAGCCAATTGAGGGAAATTTTCATAATGATTTCCTCACGCAAACTGCTTCAGGAAACGCAGATCATTCTGATAAAAATAGCGAATATCATCGATGCCGTAGAGCAGCATCGCGAGACGTTCGATGCCCATGCCGAAAGCATAACCACTCCAAACTTCAGGATCGTAGCCGACATCGGAAAAAACAGTGGGATCGACCATACCGCAGCCACCGATTTCGATCCACTCTTTCTTCACCTTGGGTAAATGAGCTGCGCTGAGATCAACTTCGAAACTCGGTTCGGTATAGCCGAAATAATGCGGTCGAAAACGCGTCATCGTATCCTTACCGAGCAACGCCTCAAAGACGTAATCCAACAACGCTTTCAGATCGCGCACCGTCACGTTCTTATCGACGTAGAGGCACTCAAGTTGCTGGAAGTTGGCTGAATGAGTCGCGTCTGAAGTATCGCGACGATACACGCGACCGGGAGAAACGATCCGAATCGGCGGCTCGCCCTTCAGCATTGTGCGAATTTGCACGGATGAAGTATGCGTGCGCAATAGATAGCGCTCATCATGATTCTTCTTGGCGACGTTTTTAAAGTTCGTCGTCTTGGGGAAATAAAACGTGTCCTGCGCATCACGGGCCGGATGATCCGTCGGCGTATTCAACGCATCGAAACAGTAATACTCGGTTTCCACTTCCGGACCGTCGGCCACGCTGAAACCAACTTTATGCAAAATACGGCACATCTCTTCCCGCACGAGAGTGAGTGGGTGATGAGTGCCAGGGCCGATATCAGGGGATGGCAGCGTGGGATCGATCGCCGGACCCAGCTGGGCTTGCAATTCAGCCGCTTCGATTCGGGCCAAGGCTGCATCAAGTAGTTCCTGAATGCGGACCTTGGTCTGATTGATGAGCTTGCCCATCGCGGGACGCTCTTCTTTGGGCACCTTGCCCATTTGTTTCATTTGGGCCGTGAGTTCGCCGTTGGGCCCGACCAAACGGGCTTTGGCCGCCTCGAAATCGGGGCGGCTCTCGATAGTGGCGAGCTCAGTCAGGGCCTTCGCGGCCAAGGCATTAAGAGTGTCTTGCATGGAAAGAGAGTTTTGAACCAATGCCGGGCAAACGACACGACAAAAAGAAAAAGGACGGGCTCAATTGAAGCCCGTCCTTCTTAAAATCTTAGAAAGAAAGGTAAGCCAATAACGACTTACGCTTCAGAATTTAGGCCTGAGCAGCAGCTGTCTTGGCCTTGAGAGCCTCTTGAGATTGCTTCACGATGCCTTGAAACGCCACTTCGTCGCGAATCGCGATGTCAGACAAGATCTTACGATCAAGTCCGATATTGGCGGCTTTCAAGCCTTCCATAAAGCGGCTATAGCTGATCCCAGCATTGCGACAGGCGGCGTTGAGACGCACGATCCAGAGGCTGCGCATGTTGCCCTTCTTCTTGCGACGGGCGATGTAGGCGTGTTGCCAAGCATGTTGAACAGCATCTTTCGCATAGCGATAGAGGCGGGATTTGTTACCGAAATAGCCTCTGGCATATTTCAGGACTTTCTTTCGACGCTTACGCGACGCGGGTGAATTAGTTGCACGAGCCATGTTTTATTTCCTTATTTTTTGTCGCTGACAGGTCGGCTTATAGATCACCCGCCTAGCGAAGTTAGTAGATTGCGCTCCAATGAACATTGATTAACTGAAGGGGAGACAGCGTTTGAGCGGCACTGCATGCGTGTTAGACAAAGCTTTCGCTTGGCCCAAACGGCGCTTTTGCTTCCGAGTCTTAGAACTGGCAAGATGCCGGGTCCCAGGGGAACGGTGCAGTAATTTACCAGTGCCGGTCACTTTGAACCGCTTGGCGACGGACTTTTTTGTCTTTTGCATAGGTATGAACGGGCAAACGCATCGATCTTGATCAGTCCTGTAAAGGGAATTCTGAGAGTTTCTTCTTTCTGTGGACAGAAAACCGCTCGGCAGAATCCGAACACCTGCTTGATGGGACTGAATCACATCCATTGCGGCAAGATGCACATCGCATGTCCTCTTTTATTTTCCGTGAGAATTCGCGCTGAGTTTATCAAATGAGTTCAGAAATCGCAAAAATAGGAGGCGCGACCTAAATCACAGTTGACAAGGTCGCTGTGGATATGAGTTTTTCGCGCTTCCGTTTTGGCTCCCTAGCTCAATGGTAGAGCAGTTGACTCTTAATCAATTGGTTCGGGGTTCGAGTCCCCGGGGGGCCACCAACGGTATCAATCGATACCCTAGGAATAGCGAGGTTCTTTATAATTAAATACTTAACACTAGTATCTTTTTCTTAGCCGGCGTAGCTCAATGGTAGAGCACCTGTTTTGTAAACAGGCGGTTGCGGGTTCGATTCCCATCGCCGGCTCCATTTTCGATAAAAGCAGCCTATTTATTTATGGCTTCCTAATCGGATCAAATGGTGAACCGGATCAGAGTAAGTCGATGTGATGCTCTTCTATGAAGGTATAATCAGCAAGAAGCTGTTAAGTGTAAATATTTTGCCTGATGGTGTAATGGTAGCACAGCAGACTCTGACTCTGCTTGTCTAGGTTCGAGCCCTAGTCGGGCAGCCATTTTTACCGCACTCATACAATAGCCATGAAACCACCAAAGTTCGTCAAATTGGCTTGATGGGTGTTGACAGGCTTGAACCTCTTGCTCCTATGTTCCTCCCCCACCACCCTCAAGTTTCTCACCCTTTCCCTCCCTCTCATCGCTCGCCGACGATTCGGCTAGCATCTAACACTAAGAAATTGCTAATCAGGTATAGGAAACGGCATGTTTCATGCGTTGAACCTACAACCACTTTCTTTTAATTAAACCTAACTGAACTCTCCAATAATCACACCACTATGATTCTCGATACTATGTCTCTCGCCTTCCTAATGAACATGACCACGATGGAGCTCTTCACGCATGGAGGCCCTATCATGTGGCCGATCCTGCTGGCCTCTTTCGTCATGATCACCGTCATGATTGAGCGCATTCTCTTCATCATAAGAGAAAATGGCACCCGCGAACCTGAAGTAGTTGAAAAGATGCTCGAAAAAACTGCGCAGGGCGACACCGACGGAGCGATTCAAATTGGCAACAAGAGCAAGGATTTCATTGCCCGCATCTTGGTTTACGCCCTTTCACACAAAGAACACTCTGTTTCCACCGCTTACATACGTGCGTCCAATCAAGAGCTTACTCGTTTTGGTCAAGGGATCGGAATTCTCGATACCATAGTTACAGCAGCCCCTTACCTTGGTCTCTTGGGCACGGTTACGGGTATGATGAAGACCTTTGCTGCCCTGGGTGACGGCGATATATCGCAGAGCACCGGAGCAATCACCGGTGGTGTGGGTGAAGCTCTAATCGCTACGATGTGCGGTCTCGCTATCGCTATCGTCGGCCTATTCCCCTTTAATTATCTGAATGGACGAACCGAAGATGCTAAACAGCAGATCAGCGATGCCTCAGATGCTCTCACTTTGATCCGAAATAAAGCTGCTGCCGAAAAGACCACCGCCTAAGCTGATTTCCAATAAAATCAGAACTAGAACGTATCTAATTAGGAAACACTCTTAAACTATGGCCGGATCAAGCTCACGCGGTGACGGTGGAAAAAAGAGAGCACGTATTGAGGTTATCCCTCTGATCGATGTTATCTTTTTCCTACTAGCTACATTCATTCTGTTCACGCTTTCGCTGAACAAATCAAACGGCTTGAAGGTTGAACTTCCTGCCTCTCAAACAGCTGAAGTCCGTGACCCTGCAGGTGCTGTGACGATTACAGTCACGGCCGAAGGAACATTGGCCTGGAATCAGGATCCAATCACTCTAAATGAGTTTCTCGACCGTCTTCGTGCCTATAAATCCACGTCAGACAATCCGAAAATACTCATTAACGGCGACAAGAATTCCTATTTCAGCCAAGCCATTTACGTTTTTGATGAAGTCCGCAAAATTGGGATAAACAAAGTCCTAATCGAGACCAGAGTGCTGCCTGCTGGCACCTGAGTGTCTACCCTCACATCCTACTTTCTAAAATTCAGTAATTTATCATATGGCAGGCTCCCCACAACACTCCGGAGGTAAGAAAGAGGCACGTATCGAGGTGATCCCTCTGATTGATGTTATCTTCTTTCTGCTGGCTACATTCGTGCTGTTCATCCTCTCGCTCGAGAAAATCCAGTCCCTTCCAGTTGATCTGCCCGTATCTACCCCACCATCGGCGCAAGAAAACCCCGACGACGAGACTGTTACACTTCAGATATCTGATGCCGGCACCTGCTACTGGACATATCGAAAAACTACTGAACTCATTGATGTATCAGAGGTTAAACCTCGATTAGAGAACTACATCTCGCGAGTGGCTGAGCCTCGTGTCCTCCTCACCACTGACGATAAGTCTAAATTTGGAGTAGCGGTTCGCGTGCTAGATGAAGTGCGCAAAGCAAACATTTCAAAAGTCTCCATCGAAACCCGCGTGCGCCCTACCGGCCGCTAATTTAAGTCACTAGAAATATTTATAACATGCGACGGGATCTATTAATCGGTATTTTCATTTCTGCCCTCCTGCACGGAGGCCTCTTTGGCAGTTCATACATCAAATCTAAGCCTAAGTTTGTTGCACCTCCCCCACCTCCTCCAACCATTGAGTTAATGGAAATGCCGGAACTTGATATCGAACCAGAGGAGATCATCGATGATACAGAGGCACCAGATGAGCCTTTAGAATTCGTTCCACCTATGCAAACTGATGTTCCGCAACTGGTGCAGGTCGATTCATTCGTGCAACCCATTCAGCCTCCTCCTCCAGAGAGCATGAAACCGACAACAGGCGTCGTCTCGATTCCTACGGCTCGTCAAACTGGCTTAGGTAAAGGCATTAAAGTCTTCGATATTAGTAAGCTGGATCAGGCCCCTATTCCTAAATTTCGTGCTCAACCTCAGTATCCATTCGAAATGAGACGTGCTGGAGTCGAAGGAACAGTCATCGTCGAATTCATCGTCGATTCGAAGGGAGATGCTCGTAACGCATTTGCAGTTCGCTCAACTCAACGTGAATTCGAACAATCCGCCGTTCAGGCGGTAAACAAGTGGAAGTTCCGCCCCGGCCGCAAAGGTGGCCGCGCTGTCAACACACGGATGCAAATCCCTATTGTGTTTAAGCTGAACGATTAATGGAGTTTACCTGTGACCCGATATTTTAACATGACACTTTTTCCGGCCTCCAGTCTTAAGCGCCTTACCCTCGCACTTATGTTAACTGTGGTGGTTCCGATGACCACTCCCAAGCTTCTGGCCCAAGAGACCAAGGGCCAATTAACTGAACGTGCTTCAGCCGACTTAGGGAAACTTCAACCCTACATCGATACCAAGAATTGGGATGGAGCGCTGAATCTACTCAAGGGCATGCTGCGCTACTCTCAGCCCAACAGTTATGACCAAGCGGTAGCCTACGATATCATATCCAAGGTATACCTACAGAAGAGTGATTACGCCGCCTCGATTAACCCACTCGAGCGTTCATATCAAATTGGTGTGGCCAACAAGGGGTTCTTCAACCTGCGGTCACAGTTAGAACGACTATATTACCTTGCTCAGCTCTACTATCAGGAAGCTGCAACCACCAAGAGCATCGCCCTGCGCGACCAATATTTCAATAAAGCGGCCACCTATATTGAGATATGGCTTCGGGACAACCCAAAGCCAACGCCTGAAGGACGCATGTTCTACACTTCCCTGCTCTACAATCAGGCCATCCTCGATCCAGAAAACATTGATATGGCCCTGCTCAAAAAAGCACAGGAGCAAGTTCATGAGGCTCTTGTTTCTGCCCTAAATCCCAAGGAAAGTTTCTATGTTATTCTCATGGCGTCTCTCCAACAGGAAGAAAATCACAAGGAAAGCGCAGAAATCCTCGAATTATTGGTCAAGCAATACCCTTCCAAGAAATCCTACTGGCAACAGTTGATGAATACTTACGCCACAATGGCGGGATTGAGTAAATCTGAGGAGGATGCCTGGGAACATAATTTGCGCACTATTCTGACTTTAGAACGGGCCCAAGCATTGGGGCACATGACAAGCCAGAAGGATAACTACAATCTCGTTGGTATCTATTTTAACATCAAACAGTTCGATAAGGCTACTGGACTCCTGTACAAGGGTCTTAAAGACGGTTCTATCGAGTCCGATCAACGCAAGTGGGAACTACTCGCCTACTCCTACCAACAAATTCATAAGACATATCAAGCCATCGAGGTCCTGAAGGAAGCTTCACTAATCTTCCCCGAATCCGGTCAATTGGATAACCAAATTGCCCAGATTTATTACGCCATAGACAAGGTTCAAGAAACCTATCGTCACTTGAATTTGGCCTTAGCTAAGGGCGGCATTACATCACCTGCCGATGTTTACTATTTCAAAGCCTACATCTGCTACGAACTCCTGAAATATGAAGAAGCGATGGTTTCCATCGAAAAAGCAGCAGAATTGGGAGACGGAAGTAATAAGCAACTCCCCCAATTACGTTCAGCAATTGCAGCATCACTGAAAGAGCGCCAAGCCGCACTTGACACGAAGGCTAACGAAAAAAGCAAGTAACTCCCTGAAAATTTAATCAATAGATCCAACCCCAGATTGTAACCTACCCTATCTCACATGAACAAAGCTTACGTTATTATTCCTACCCTTCTGATGCTGGTATTCTTCGGCTATTGGTGGAACTTTAATTCCGAATATCAAGCCAAGCAGGAGGCAAAAAAAGAGGTCGCACGCCTAGAAAAAATTGCCGAGTTGGAGCAGGAAGCTCTCAATCGGAAAAGAGCGATCGAAGATGCTTTGGCTAATCAGGAAGTCCGTCGAGCTGAACGTGCCGAACGTGAAGCCAAACGCCAAGCTGACCGCGAACAACGGCAGGCTGACATCGAGGCTCGCCGTCAAGCTGATCGCGAAAAGCAGAAACTAGCCCGCCAACTTTCCCGTTTGAAAGATGATGTCTACGATGAAAAGGCTAAGCTCGAGAAACTTGAAGAAAAAATGCGCATCTTGATCGCTGAAGAAGCCTTCGTTCTCGAATACGTTACCATCGCTCGTAAAAACGAAAACGATGTCACGAAAGTCATTCAGCGCATTACAGCAGCGGACGCTGCTCGAGCAAAGGCCGTTGCCGCTGCAGCTGCCGAAAAGAAGTCGTAACCCCGATAACACTCTTACACCGATATGAAAAAGTGGATATATCTAATCGCACCAGTGATCATGCTGGTCATTTTCACCTTCTTCTACTTCTCGCATGCAGAAGAGATGGCCCAAAGGGAAGAAATCCGTAAAGAACGCGTGGCTGCCGAACTTCAGGCTGAAGCCGAACGTAAGGCGAAAATCGAAGAAGATGCGCGCATAGATGCAGAAAAGCGCACGGCTGAGCGTGAAGCTAAAGCGGAAAAGAGGGAAGCTGATCGCATCGCAAAATGGGATGCTGAAACTAAAGATATCAGAATGGCTACCATCGGACATAAAGCTGAAGCTGATACCCACGCAGCCAACATCGCCTCACTGGAGATCGAATTGGACTCTCTTCGTCAATCTACTGCGAAGACTAACGCCGCTGAGTTGGCTTTGGAAAAGCGCGTTGAAATGGCACGCATAGCCAAGCGCAACGCAGAATTAGAGATTCAACGTAAGACGGAAATGATGATCAGAACTGCAGAACGGAGCGCTGTCGCTCAGATGCCTCCTCCTCCAGTCCCTACCAAAAGACGGCGCTAAGTTCTCCTGCCCTCCTTTATCGAGCCCGGCATCATTTGTCGGGCTTTTTTGTGTCACCTTGTAATCAGCAAACATGGGAAACCAGCTCATGATCCCATAAATTTGTTGATAAAACCCTAAGGAATAAGGCGGCTCTAAATGTATCGAAGTCTATAGGGCTTGCTGCCTCGCGAAGCAGCTGCTGTCAGTAAGCAGATCAGGAGCGCTAGCATCCGCTATGCGACGAGTATCTTTAATCAATTCACAAAAGGATTGAACCTTCGTTCATGCCCCACGGTGCTGAGCGGTCCATGACCAGGCGCAATAACTGCCTGCTCCGGGCATACGGCCAGAATCCTCTGAAGATTTTTCTGCTGCTGTTGGCAGCAAAAATAACCACCACCGGCCGACCCCGCAAAAATTAAATCTCCCGAGATCAACACCTCTCGTCTACCGTTAGATCCATTTAACAGGCATACACGATAGCAATAATGTGACGAACAGTGCCCTGGAGTGCTGTAAGCGGTAACCTCAAAATCACCGCAGTGCATAGCATCACCATCGTCGAGAGCCTCACCGCATGGAGCCTGACTGCCCTGAGGAACGTAAACCGAGGGAACCCCGAAACAGTCGACCACATCACAAAGACCTCCGGCATGTTCCGCTTCTAAATGCGTTAGAAACACCGCCTCTACCTTTTTGAGATTTTTAGGCCAGTGGCTTTGCAGAGCAGTAAAACTGGGGCCGGTATCGAAAAGCAGTCCTGAAGATTCACCGGGCACGGATATGAGATAGGCATTGGCGACTCCTACCCCATGCGGCATGCGTAAGCATTCTAGGCTGAATGGAAGCCCCGGAATGTCCGGGAGAGGATACTTACCCTGAGCCAAGGCGCACAATCCTACTTCATTAAGATGCACCACCTTCGCCAGACATTCTAACTCTGCACAAGTTAGCTCGCTCCGGTAGTCCATCGCATCTCCAAGCTTGTCCCGAGAAATACCTGCTTCGCGAGCCACGTCATCTACCGATAGTTTACAGCCACGTATCGCCTTCTCGAGCACATCCCCGAGTTCATCTTCCAGTGGCACCACAATATCAGGCATGAGACGAACCTACTCCTATTCTCAGCCCACGTAAAATTCTTTTGTTTTTTTGCGCGCAAGTATTCACCGTTTTAGACATGGAAGATTCGCAAGAAGAAGTCCTCAGCATCTTTAAGGAGACAGGGGCACTACTAGAGGGCCACTTTGTGCTGCGTTCCGGGCTACATAGCGGACATTTCTTTCAATGTGCGAAGGTTTGCCAGCAAATGGCCGCCGTGGAGCGTCTCAGCACCTTATTGGCCAGCAAATCCCAATCTCTCTCATTTACGACTGTGCTAGCTCCGGCTATGGGTGGATTGGTCATTGGCCAAGAAGTCGCGCGCCAAACCAAGTCGCGCTACATCTTTGCCGAAAAAGAGAACGACGTGCTCGTCATGCGCCGCGGGTTCACCTTTCAACCCGGCGAGCAGGTGCTGATTGTCGAAGATGTTGTCACACGAGGTGGCAGAGCTCGTGAGTGCATTGAAATTGTGCGTCAAGCAGGTGCCGTTCCCGTAGCGATTGCTATGCTGGTGGATCGCGGCGCCAACGAAACACGATTTGATATCCCCGCGATCTCGTTGTTGGAATTGAGTTTCCCAACCTATGCGGTTGACGATCTACCATCGGAATTGGCTGCACTGCCGGTTCAAAAACCCGGTAGCTAAGGCATCGGTTCAGTCCATTTGGACTGTCAGATAGCGGTAAACCCCTCGGTAATAAACCAAAAGTAGGTTACGCCCGTGTTTAAATTGCCCTCTTGCAGAGGCAACGTCAGCAACCTCAGTGCGGTTAATTTCGACGATCACGATATTGGGCAGCAAGCGATTAGCGTAAGGGGAATCTACTGAGACCTCTGTAACGACTAACCCGGTGACTCGAGCATCGACATTGAGCTGGCGACGCAGGTCTTCACTCAATGGAGTAGCGGCGACTCCCGCCAGCAGTTCATTCGGAAGCTCATCACGCTGTCCAAGGAGCACTGGGACCACCAGTTTCTCACCATCCCGAATCAAATGGAGCTTAACCTCAGTTCCGGGAGCTGACTGCGCGACTAGAAGCCGCAAATCTTCAAGCGAGGTCACTTGCTGATCATTGATCGCATAGATTACATCGGTGCGCTGGAGACCAGCCTCAGCAGCCGGCCCATCAGGTGGCGTGATATCGGTGATCGCTACTCCTCGCATCCCATCCGGTAGGCTTAGAGATTCTGCAATCTCAGGTGTTACCGACTCGGCCGACACACCCAAATACCCCCGCGACACGGTGCCCGTATCAATCAAACTATGCATAATTGCCTCCGCCAGATTCGCCGGAATCGCAAAACCAATCCCAATGTTACCACGTGTATTGGAGACGATCGCACTGTTGATCCCCACCAGACGACCTTTCGCGTCGATCAAGGCTCCTCCCGAATTGCCCATATTAATGGCTGCGTCAGTCTGAATAAAATCCTCATAACCCTCCACGTTTTCGAGCAAGCCGAGTTTATTACGCCCCTTAGCTGAAACGATTCCCATGGTCACCGTCTGCCCCACACCTAGCGGATTGCCCATCGCAAACACCACATCCCCCACCCGCAGCATATCGCTGTCAGTCAGCGTCACGGTCGGGAGGTTCTTAGCATCAATCTTAATAACCGCGATATCGGTCTTGGGATCGCTACCAATCAAAGTAGCCGGATATTCCCGATCATCAGGGAGTAAGACGCTCAATTCATCGGCTCCTTCAATCACATGATTATTGGTGATGATATAGCCATCTTTCGAAACGATGACACCTGAGCCCAAACCCTCTTCTTTTTTCTCCTGCACACGACTCGATCCGCCTCCAAATAATTGCGATAGGGGGTCTGTCGGCACACGCTGCGCCACAATTTTGGTTGAATATACTGAGACGACAGCCTCTTGCACCGGTTCAACGATATCGGCGTAGCTCGTCACTACTCCACTATTGCCCTGCGAGACAGGGGTAGCATCGAACTTTAATACGGGTTTATCCGCAGTAGCCTCCTGCTCCTTAGCGCCTTCGAGCAGCGCAGCACTAGTGCCTAGGATAAAAAGGGTGAAAATCGTCGATAGCGTTTTTGAAATCATAATTATTGAACTTTTTGGTTGGATCGCCGTGGGAGCCAGAGGTTCCCTCAAGCATCCGTATAATCTCAAACCTCCTCTCATATAGAAACGAGAGCACCCCAGTGAAGCAAGAAAGCCATATTTAGTCACTTTCTTCCAAGGCGGCAACGCGCTTAAACAACTCTGGCAATTTCCTTTGGAGCACCTGGATGCGCCTTTCCTGCATATAAGGAATAGCAGGATACCCATTCACGAACGCACCCGCCTCAACATCCGATGTGATACCCGCTCGGCCTCCAGACTTCACGCCCTTGCCCAGCTTGATATGGCCAGCCACTCCAGCCTGACCACCTAAAATTACATAATCCTCAAGCACCGCACTACCTGAAATCCCCACTTGAGCGCACAAGATGCAATGCTTGCCGATGATCACATTATGAGCGATCTGCACCATATTATCGATCTTGGTGCCCTCCCCAATAATAGTGCGGCTAAAACGAGCTCGATCAATCGTGCTATTCGCTCCGATCTCCACATCGTCTTCGATCAAAATCGAGCCGACCTGGGGCACTTTCTCATGTCGCCCATCGACAAATTCATAACCAAACCCATCGGAACCTATCACCACACCCGAGTGTAATCTCACACGACTGCCAATCTCACATTCCGCCCCGACGACTACTCCTGGCATCAACCATGACTCCGAGCCCACGCGAGCGTTTCGCCCCACGAAGACTTGCGCCTGTAAATGAACATTCTCCCCAATTACCGCTCCGGACTCGACCACACATTGTGGCCCGATGGTGGCCGTGGCTGCGATCTCAGCGCCCTTTCCTACAACCGCGCTGGCATTAACACCCGGCGATGGTTTCGGCCAAAGCTGCTGCTCGATCCTTGAGCATATCTGCCCCAGTGCAGCCGATGGATTTGAGACTAGCGCATAAAGCTGATTATCACCTGGCTCTCCCTCGAAATCTTCTGGGACCAAAACGAACGACGCTTTTGTCCCAGGGACCTGTGAGCGGTATTTCAGATTCCCCAAAAACGACAAATCACCATCATGTGCGCTTTCTAAACCTGCTATCCCTGAGATCTTCGCATCAGTGTGACCTCGCGTGATCTTCGACTGCACAATTTCCAGAATCTCCTCGGACGCAAATGATAGCTGCATTCGCACACAGTGACATATCATTGAGCGAATTCAACGCCACAAACAAAAGACCCCGCTTCACCATGAAAGCGGGGTCTGAAAAAACCAAATGAAGTTCAGCTTAGTTGCCCATCGGCACTGTAATCTGTGGAGATCCGCTTGAAGCAGGCCTCGATTTATTAATCTCGGCTTGCACCTCTGCGGTAATGTCCATCGAAGCATCAGCATAAATAACGGCAGGAATTCCGAGCAGGCTTGGACCAGATTTATCCATCAGAATATCCACTCCTCTGCGCTGAGCTACTTCGCGGGCGATCTTGGAGATTTCTTCCAGCATGATCTCCTTAAAGTTTTGGAAGCGTTGGCGAAGAAGATTCTGCGTGTTGGTATTGAAGCTCTGCAGATCATTATTTGTCTTTTGGATCGCTTGGATCTTCTTTTCCGCAGCAGCTCGGTTTTGCTGTTTCACAGCATCCGTGGTCATGGGATTCTTATCCTGCTCCACCAATTCTTTGTATTCCTCAACCATCACATTTCGCTCTTTGAGGATTTTCTCTGCCTCGGCGCTGGCTTTCTCTGCATCGACTTGCAGCTTAGTTTTTTGCTCCTCTGTTTTGTAGTGCTCGTTCATCACTTTGACCATATCCACGAATAGAATTCGCGGAGACTGGGCTTGCGCAAACAGACCGGTGACACTGATGGCCAACAGAGCAATAAGGATTTTAGCAGATTTATTCATAGGAGTGGGTTTGGGTGAAATTAGGATTAAAAATGTTTTAGAAACGTGTGCCAAAGGAAAAGTTAAACTGTCCGCCACCATCTCCATCGCCGGTGCGGTTTTTACCTGTGAGAGGAATAGCATAATCCAGTCGTAATGGGGCTCCCGCCACAAATAACTGCACTCCTACGCCGACATTATCATAAATTTGTGAAGGATTAAAATCATAGGCATCTTCATTCACGAAACCAGCATCATAAAATGCTGCGACGCGAATTGGGCTAACAACATCCAGAGAATACTCGATGCTCAACAGACCGTATGACCCACCTCCAAGCAAAAAGTTCTGGCTATTTCTCGGTCCGACCGAATTAAACTCAAAACCACGAAGTGTGTTGGGACCTCCAAGGTAAAACCGTTCGTAATATGGCACCACAATAGAATCGTCATATATATCAACAGTGCCGCCTCGTAAGATTACGGAGATAACCTGTTCCTGGAATTCGAAAATGGGGTAGAATTGAGAACCGCGAAATTCTATTTTATAGTAATCGGCATCACCTCCCAATATTCCTCCGGCAATATTAAAATTCAGTTCCACGCGATTTCCCGCAGTCGTCCCGATGATCTTATCACGCGTATCTCTCAGCAGCTGAAACCCTACACGTGAGACTACGTCTTTACCTGGGGGAATTGAGCTTATTGCCGATGGATCAACATCACTAATTTCAACGGTCTCATGGGTATAGGAGAGTTTGCCGTCCACCAATTCAAAAAGGCGCTTACGGAGATATACTTCACCACCTGTTGATACCTGAGTGTAGAACTGGCTATTGAAATCTGAAGATGTGCGGTAAACTGAAAATCCCACAGCCAACTGACGCTCGAAGAGCCACGGCTCTTCAAAAGAGATCAGCACCTCGCTCGACAAGGAACCTAACTGCAATCTTGCGCGGAATTTTTGGCCGTCACCCTGGAAGAAGGAACGCCGGTTAAACAAATCAAAGTTTCCTTGAGTGACTTCGGCGAAAACTGTCGCGTTCTCGATGGAGTTAAATCCTGCACCAAAGGTTAAATTACCCGTGCGAGCCTCGCGGACAGCCACTCGCAGATCGCGGCGCCCAGGAATGTTTGTTTCCTGCGGTGAAAGCTGCACATCATCAAAAAACCGTGTATTTTCGAGACGCAGCTTACTGACCTTCATGCGAACGGTATCGAAGACATCACCCGGCCCAATAATCAACTCGCGAAGAATTACGACGCTCTTGCTCTTCGTGTTCCCTTCGATCCGAATCGACTCTATGTCGAACTTGCCGCTCTCCCGAACTCTGTATTCGAGGTCAATATCCCCTGAAGCTATATTTGGTTTGCGGATCAAACGAACCTCAGTGTCGAGGTAACCGGATGTTCCGTAAAAGTCTTCCAGTCGAGTGGTATCGTCATCAATTCTTGAAGGCCGAAACACCATACCTGTTTTCTGACGAAGGAATCTTTTAAGCAAAGCTCCTTCGTAAATTTCACTACCCGAAATATCAATATCTCCAATCCGGTAACGACGGCCTTCCTCAACGCGAATCGTCAAATCAAGTCGTGAAGGTTTGGGATAATTGAAAGAGATATCTTCCTCATGGATTTCTACGTCGAGGTAACCTTCTTCGCGGTAGTAATCCCGCAGCTTATCCAAATCCTCATCAAACACATCGTCTTGGAAGCGCCCTGTCCCTGTCATCCATGACATGAACCACCACCGGCGAGTATCCATTTCTTTGCGGAGCTTACGGGAACTCGTGTGCTCGTTTCCTACAAAAATAATCTTACCAATTCTTACGCGGGACCCTTCACGGATGTTAAAAATAACCGTGCCAAAGCCTGAGTTCCGGTCTCTCTCGATCGCATAATTGATCGACACCTGATTATAACCCTTCTCCTGGTAAAACTCGCGAATACTTTCAGAATCTTGCTTTACCTGACGCTCATCCAGCGACGAGTTAGGCCGAATTTCCACTTCCTTTTCTAAACGGCTCGATCTGATGCGACTGTTGCCCTGATAACGAATCGCCATAATCCTAAATTTTGGCGCGACTTCAAAAACTAGATTAAATACACCATCACCCGCCGATTCGCGTTTGACTTCGATAAATTCGAACAACCCAGTTCGATAAAGAGCACGGATGTCCCCATCGATCATAGCATCGTCGAGATCACCGCCCTCTCTCACTTGGATATTAGCGCGAACGACCTCCGCACTCACATTAGTCGCACCCTGAAACTTAACCTTCAGAGTGCCCACCTTGTAGCCAAGCTCTTGCTGCGTGCCATCTGGGGCATATTGAGCCGTAGCCAAACTAACACCTGCGAAGAGCAGGAGTAAGGAGACTGAGCTAAAACAGGTGACCCTGCGTAGAGGGTTACTGGGTAAAATTTTCAAAGCGTGTGATATCTTTAAGGAAGGTGAGTTTCAAATCTCCTACTGGCCCGTTTCGTTGCTTGGCAACGATTAACTCCGCTGAGTCGGCGGCCACTTGGAACTTTTCATCGGCATCTTTAGGTCGGGCAAGCATGAGAACAACATCCGCGTCCTGTTCGATCGAGCCAGATTCACGCAAATCAGCCAGTTTTGGCGAGCGATTCTCTTTCTCGGAGGCACGGTTAAGCTGACTTAATACAAGAACGGGGACTTCAAGTTCCTTCGCAAGCGCTTTTAATCCGCGCGAAGCTTCCGCCACCTGTTGTTCACGAGGAACTTTAGGATCCGTCGGGCTGAGTAATTGCATGTAATCAACAATAATAAAACCGAGTTTAGTGCGGGCATGAACTCGGCGAGATTTAGCCCGCAGTTCCATGATCGATAGGTGACTGGAATCATCAATGAAGAGTTTCGATTTCGAAAATTCGTCAGCGGCTTTGAGCAATCGCTGCTGTTCATTGCCATTTTTTGGTAACAAACCTTCACGGAGCAGCTTCATATTCACCCGTGATCGCGAGCACAACATACGCAAAGCGAGCTGTGAGGCGCTCATTTCCAGAGAAAAAATCAATGTCGCCGCTGCCTCCCCTCGTTTAGGCATCGCGGCCGCCTCTGCAAAATTTAACGCGAGCGACGTTTTACCCATCGATGGACGTGCCGCGAGCACGATCATCTCTTGACTTTGGAAACCGTAGGTCAGGGCATCGAGATCCTTGAATCCTGAAGTCACACCTGTGAGCTCGCCCTTCTCCATCATCATTTTATTGATGATCTTCATGGCATCATGCATCGGCTCTTTGATCTGCTTAGCCGCATCGGAAATACGATCCTGCGTCACGCCAAAGATATCCTGCTCGACCTTGTCGATAAACTGTTCGAGGTCGCCCTCGTAGTTGAAGCAGTTTTCCACGGCCCCGGTCGCTACCTTAATCAGTTCGCGCAAGAGATGTAGCTCACGAACCTTATCGATGAAGTATTGAGCCTGAGCCGTCGTCGGGATGCGGCTACTGATCTGAGTCAGGTAGGCATAGCCGCCAATCGTTTCCAACTGCTTGGACGTCTTCAGCTCTTCGGCCAGGATCGCGACATCCACCGGCGGATTTTTTGCATAAATCTCGCAGAGCTTTTCGTAAATCAGCCGGTTAGCGGCCGAATAGAAGGCCGCTCCCGCGAGCTTGGCTTCCAGACAACGCGCAATCGTGTCGTTCCCATCAAGTAAGCAACAGGAGAGCAGATACTCTTCTGCTTCGATGCTGTGCGGCAGCGTTCGCCCCAACGCAGTCATTGGGGTCTCCGGAGTGCGATTATCGCGACGTGGAACTCGTTGGGTTTCAGCCATAAAAAGAGCTCTTCATCAGGAAGGATTCGCAGACAACGGGCAACATCAGGTTTTTAACAATCGGTTCCCAAAAGAAAGGCCGCGTCGCATGGACGCGGCCCGTGGGAAACAATTTTGAAGAATTACTTGGATTCTTCGGGAGCGACTTCTTCGACGATCAGATTCTCGGAGACGATATCGAAGCTCAGTTCGACGCTCACATCAGCGTGCAGCTTCACCTTCACGGTGTGCTTACCCAGCGCCTTGACCGGTGTATGCAGGTGAATGAGCTTCTTTTCGATCTCGATGCCAGCTTCGACAAGCTTCTCGTGCAGATCGTTCGAAGTAATAGCTCCAAACATCTTGCCACCCTCGCCTGTTTTCACGGCAAAGGCCAAAGGCACTTTCTCGATCTTCTGACCGAGTTCTTGCGCACCATTAAGTTCTTGGGCTTCGCGCTCGGCGCGACGCTTTTTGAGAGATTCGATTTGCTTGCGGTTCGCCTTTGTCACCGGCACCGCGATACTGCGGGGCAGGAGAAAATTGCGGGCGTAGCCGGCGCGGACTTTAACTTGGTCGCCTTCACCGCCGAGACCATCGACGGGTTGAACGAGGAGCACTTCACTATATGCCATGGGAGGACTTTGGTTGGATTTTGAGAATTAGAGTTTAGTAAAACGATTTAAAATGGGACGTCTTCATCGACGCCATCATTGGTGGCCGAAGCCGCTGGGGCACCGCCACCACGAACAGGAGGCGCATTGCGCTCAGGGTTTGGTGCGGAATACGCACCCTCACCTTGGCCCTGGCCTTCGCCATCGCCGCGACCACCGAGGAATTGGAAGCCTTCGAGAACGACCTTAAGTTTGCTCCGCTTTTGACCGGAGGTTTTATCCTCCCATTGGTCAAATTTCAGACGACCTTCGACAAACAAAGGACGTCCCTTGGTGCAATACTTGGAGATCGTTTCGCCCTGACGCCCCCAAGCTTCGATATCAACAAAAGTAGTCTCGTCGCGCACCGAACCGGATTCATCCTTGAACTGGCGATTAACCGCCAAACCAAACTGACAAATGGCCGTGCCCTTAGGAGTGACCCGAAGTTCGGGATCACGCGTCAGGTTGCCGATGAGATAGACTTTATTGAAATTTGCCATGGGGTGTGGGCATCGATCCGATCAGCACTTAGGCTGATTGGATAAAGATACGATAGATGTTATGGTTGAGGCGGAGACGCTCTTTGAGATCAGCGGGAGCATTTCCGGGAGCACTGTACGTGATTTGCACATACGGAGCACCGACGAGTTTGCGGTCGGTCACCCGGGCGAAGTCGCGCTTGCCCAAGTCTTCGACATTAGAAATTTCACCCTGAAGAGAGGTGATTTCGCTTTTAACTTCGTCGATGATTTTTTCGACGGTGTCTTCCTCGCCTCGATTATCAATAATGAAGGTAGCGCGGTAGTTACGGTTGGTCTGGTTCATGATTTTCTCTGCGGTTAAATGTGTTCATTGCCTGTTCAACCCCACTGGTGAGCAGTAGGTTCAGGCCTTTGAGGTAATAATCTAAAGTTTGTGTAATAAGTGTTTGTTGGGAAGGAGTGAATTTTCCGAGCACGAAGTCCTTGATGTCCATGTGTGGGGTCGTTTTCGGGCCAATCCCTAAACGATAGCGAATAAATCCGTCTCCCACGGTGCGTAACAAGCTCGCCACACCATTGTGGCCGCCGGAACTACCTGACTCAGAGATTTTGATTAATCCCAGGTCTATATTGAATTCGTCGTAGAGCGCGGTGATTTCCTCGACCGGTATTTTGTAATACCGAGCAAAAGCAGCCACCGAACGACCACTCTCATTCATATAGGTCAATGGCTTGAGGAAGTAGCACGGTCTACCACCGGGACGATCCCATCGAGCGACATCAGCCTCAAATTGAGACTGATATTGCCAAACGAGTCCGTGTTGGTGGGCAAACGCGTCGATCAGCACCCAACCCAGATTATGCCGGGTTGAGGCGTATTCGCGGCCCAGATTGCCGAGTCCGGCAACGAGCGAAATGGACATGTCTCAAAGAACAAGCGAGACGGCCCCAGGTCAAGCGGGGCCGCACGCGGATAAAAACTTACTTTTTCTCAGCCTCAGCGTCAGCCTCAGCAGCCGGTGCAGCTTCTTCGCCTTCATCCTTCCGGTCTATAGCCGCTTCTTCAACGACTTCTTCGACGATTTCTTCGACAGCTTCGGCGCAAATCACCACAGGTTGCCCCTCATCATCGAGGAATTCGACGCCATCGATGGCCGTGAGTTCGGATACCTTAATCATCTCGCCCACATCTAGAGCAGAGATATCAACGCTGATCGTAGCAGGAAGATCCTTGGGCAAACAACGAACGTGCAGTTCGTGAGTGGTGATCTCAAGCACACCGTTTTGGTTTTTAACACCAGCGGACTCGCCCGTAATCGTAACAGGGACTTGAAGATCGATCTTTTCACCCGCCTTAACCTCGTGGAAATCGATATGGAGGTAATTGTTAGTCAGAGGATCGCGTTGCACCTCCTGCAGGTAGGATAACGTTTTATCGCTGCTACCTTCTTGATTCAATTCAACCAAGACTGCACGGCCGCCCATCACCTTCAAGAGACGGCGAAACTCAGGAGCCGCAATCACCAAGCTGGCAGGTTCTGAATGCTTTCCGTAAAGGATCGCAGGGATTTGATTGGCTCGGCGAAGCCGACGCGAAGCACTGCGTCCCGTCTGGGTGCGTGCTGTAGTATTTAGTGTGAAATCACTCATAATGTCGTTCCCCCTGTCGCCCCGTAATTGAGGGCAGGCGTAATGGAAAAGAGAACCACAACATCAAACTCGCCTCCTCAAAGCAATCAAAACTTTGGCGCCCCCTATTATTTCACCTCTTTAGCTCAAAGTAGCATTGACAACCCCTCCGCGACTCATGTTCTTCATCCCCTTCCCACTGCTCGGTAGCTCAGTGGCAGAGCAGGTGACTGTTAATCACTTGGTCGTAGGTTCGACCCCTACCCGAGCAGCCATTTTTCTGAATGGCGATTTTTTGAGATCAGTTAATAAATTGGGCGAAATGCGCAATAGGGATATCCCGATGCTCCAGAGAAAAGGCCGGACAGATTATTAATCTTCGACCTCAATCTGATCATATCCGGTAGAGGTTAACTTTTTCGGACGCTCTCCTGGCCCCATTGATGGAGATCCTTAAAGCTCTCTTGTGCCGTTCTTAAAGAGCGTTTTCAAAAGCCTCCACTTTTCCTCTGATTCCACCCCAAGGCGTGATGGTCGGAAAAACCACCGATCCGGGCTTGATACCGATATATTTAATGAACGTTGCCAACGTCCCCGAAGGACCAAGATCAAGAAAAGTGATACCTTCGGGATGATCCTCTTCCAATTGGCGAATGGTGCGCAGAAAGTTCACTGGTTCGCGCGTGGCACTCCACAATCCTTCGAGCCCCCAGCGAGAGAGCAGTGGTGGTCGCGGAGACGATATCGACAGCCGGAACTCCCGGTTGTATGCCCTGCAAATAAACCCGAAATTCGGGAGCGGCGGCATCCATAAGGGGCGAGTGAAAGGCGCGCCGCACCGGTAGGCGCTGCATTGTCGTTTCCGTCGACTCCAACCGCTGCTGCAGACGATATAGCGCGGTTGGGGTTCCGTCAAGTTGAAGCTCAGACAGGTGAGCATCGACAAACAGAAAGTTTGTTGCCGCAAATCGTAACGCCCATGATTATATTTGCTCAATTCCATGCTCATGCTGGGGGATCACTTCGAACTTGGTTTCGATTCCGGAGCGCTCTCCTTCCCCAGAGTGCTCTGCGTGAGGGTAACATCGGATTTGAATCTCGCCCGCACCGAAAGCACTATCATCACTATACTAACTAGGCAGCCGCCGCCAAAACCGATCAGGGATTCAATGAGCGAAGAAAATATGTTGTGAGAAAGCCCAATCCACCATCCAAGCACGGCACCGATCAACGGTGAGAAGTAGAAAAAGATATTCCGGACGATTTGTACTCCCACTATGATCGTGAGAGGCAACCGTGGAGAGCAAATGTAATTTTGACCTAGGTGCGCCGCACGTTTCTGTCATCAGGCCCGAGCTCAATGCAGTTCCGGCACCTAGCCACCGTGACCTTGCCTTGTGATTGAATTTCGCAAACCAGCATTGCTAGGCGCAGCCTTAGTAAGTGCATCAGAGCCGCTTTCTGGTTGAATTGACTAAAACTGAGGTGAAATTAGGCGAACCTCACAACCCGAACTGAAATTTTGGAACGAATTCAGTGCGCTAAATTACTCCTCATAGAGCTCGATTCGTTCCAAATGTTAACCACCTATCCAGATTTGAAACGTATTCCTCTCATATGTCCCGAAGTGTCTCAAAACTCGAACGAAGTGTTAAGCGGCATTACGATAGAAGTGATTGAGCAGACGACTAGACTTCTTATGCAGCTATTCATTACTCCATCTAAAAATATCCATGAAATCCGCCTCCATTCTTCGTAAAAAAATATCAGGTTCAGATCCCGTCTTTGGCGTATTGGCCACTTTCCACTTCTGGCCGGGTCTGGTCGAGATCGCGATCGAATCCGGGATGGATTTCCTGATCATCGATCTGGAACACCTCACCCATAACCACGAAAGGGTTGCCGAAGCCTGCGCCATTGGACGGCGCGCTGATTTCCCCGTCTTGATTCGCCCGCCTTCCTCAGAATTCACCCAAGTGAGACTGGCATTGGATCTCGGGCCTTGCGGCATGCTGATCCCTTACGTCGAAAGCGTTGAAAACCTCAATGAAGTGCGGGATGCAGTATACATGAAACCCCGTGGACGTCGGAGACCTGGAGGATTGGGTAACGCATGGGTCAGAGATCATGATTACAACTACTCCACATGGTTGCGAGAAGTGGAAGATGATCTGATCATCCTCCCGCAAATTGAAAACAAAAAGGGCTTAGACAACGTCGATGCCATTGCCAAAGACCCGCTCACCACCGCGATGGCGATTGGACCCTACGATCTCTCAGCTGATCTCGGTATCTGCTGGGAACCCGAGAATCCGCTACTCGTTCAGGCCTTCGCCCAAGTGAAGCAATCAGCCGCTAATGTCGGTAAAAACATGTGGGTGATCGGCGATGGCGCGACCATGATGAATCGCGGTTTCAATTTTATCTGCCTAACTGAAGCTATCACTCAACTCCAAACCACTCTCACTCAGATGGTAACAGAGGGTCGCGACGCAGCCCAAGGCACCAAGCAGACTCCTTCAGACGGCACTGGTGAGATCCCCATCTGATCGCAGACCCTATCCCTGTGCCCTCGGCTCAGCGCAAAGAGCAAGATATGCGAAGTCGATAGCAAGGGGCGCATGGTCTCTTGAGCACTAAAGTGCTATATTGAGCATTATGAAAATTGTGCTTACCCCTCTAGATTTCTCCAATGTCAGCGACTCCGTTCTCAAAGGAGCGATTAACTTAGCCCGAGCGATTGAAGGTCGTCTCGTTCTCTTCCATGTGATTCAGCCACCCGTGATTACCAGTGAATACGGTGCGGTGCTCTCCAATGTGCGCGAAATCGTGGCGGTCAACGAGCAGACCTCACTCAAGGAGCTGAAACGCCACCAAAAAAAACTGGAAGCCACCGGGCTCAAGGTGAGTATCGCTCAAGCCACGGGCGGACCTGTCGCCCACATCCTGGAGCAGGCCAAAAAATCGCGCGCGAGCTACATCGTGATGGGTTCTCATGGCCACACGGCTCTCTATGATCTTCTCGCCGGTAGCACCGCCACTGGCGTGATCAAACGTGCCCCCTGCCCAGTCGTGATCATGCCTCCGGTGAAAAAGAAGAAAAAAAAGTCGAAGAAATAGCTGCCGCCTAACTTATAGGCGCGATCTGTTCATCAAATGATCGCTTCGCCATGGAATTTTCCATGGACAAATGCGGGCTTATTGCTCTGCTTTCGACTCATGGCCGAGCCCAAACAAAAGTTTACGTCACCCACTAGCCTCATTGTTGATGCCATCCTCGTGATTGGTTTCTTTGTTTTCATGTTTGGCGTGCTCCAAAAGCACGTGCCATCGAATGATCCCAACATGATCATGCTCTGGGCGGGTCTCACCGCCGCCTGTATGTCCGGCGTATTCTGGCTCGCAGTGCAAATGTTTCGCGTCGTCTTACGCGCTCAACGCGAAGCCAATCGCGCCAAGAAATAATCTTCGCTTAGTTTCTCTATTTTTTTGACCCGCCGTTTATCCCGGCGGGTTTTCTTTTGCCTCAATCCTTCGCGGCGCGGCTTCGCTCGACTCTGGCCCCAGCGATAATCGAGAGCTCAAAGAGCAGATAAAGCGGCGCGGCAAAAAGTGTTTGGGTAAAAGGGTCTGGGGTTGGCGTGACTATCGCCGCGACGATGAAAATGGCCACAATCGCATGTCGGCGATACTTCTTAAGCGCCGCTGTCGTCAATATGCCCATGTAAACCAGCATCACAATGAGGAGCGGAAACTCGAACGACGCGCCTACTCCCAGCACGAGCCAAGTCAGCAGCCCGTAGTAGCTTCCCGCCGTCCAGCGAGTCACGAAATTGAAAAACTCGTTCAGCTCGACCGATACCCGCAAAGTGCTCGGCACGAGAAACCCAAAGCTAAAAATCGCCCCCACCAGGAAAAGGATCATCGCCGCAATACAAAGAGGCAACACGACCTTCAACTCGCGTTCCGTCAAAGCCGGCGAAACAAACTGCCCGATGAAAACCAGCATAAATGGAGCCGCCAACACAAACGCGCCCAGGAAGCACAGTTGGATCAATACAGTAAAACTCTCCATCACCGAAATCGTGCCCAGCTCGACCACAAAATCGGGATTCGATTCCTGCACCGAGTTGAGAGGCCACAGCAACACATCATTAAACTGCCGCAGGAAGATACCGATCAATACGGCAAAGATCAGAAATATCCCCACGCATTTCACTAAGGTCCAACGCAGGTCTTCGATATGATCAAAGAAGCCCATCGGCTTCTCCCAAAGCAGGGTTTCATCATCGCTGCGTAGCGGATCTTCGTTGATGTCTTCGACTTCTCTCACGGTTGAATAAATTGGCCATGCTGCGTGGATTCCGTCAAAAAGGAAGCGCAGATGTGTCGTGATTCCGCACTCAACTCAACCGTCTAACCAGAAAGCGACTCACCAATTCCCTGCTCATGCGCAGTCGCCGAGTGCGATTATTGTTCACTGGATAGCCTTTCAGGTTTCTCTGCCAATTTATCAACATCTTATATTTGAAGTGGCTGCTTAAGCGAAATCTGCAACTCCACGATTGCTTAAGTTCCCCTGTGTCCAAGCGGTCAATTCCGCCTACGCCGTTGACAGTCACGCCATAGACTTACTAATTCCATGGCCTTTTACGTATAAGCTTATCCGCACCCTTTCCTAAACAAACAAAGCACATGGCAAAGAAAACCACCGCAAAGAAAACCGCCCTTAAACCGGCGGCTAAGTCCACCAAGAAATCCGCTCCGAAGGCGACCAAATACGTTTATAAGTGGGGCGACGGCAAAGCTGACGGTAACGGCACCATGAAGCCACTGCTCGGCGGTAAGGGGGCCAACCTAGCAGAAATGACCCGTATCGGACTTCCAGTCCCTGCCGGCTTCACGATCACGACCGAGGTCTGCAACTACTTCTACGACCACAATCGTTCCTATCCTCAGGAGCTCCAAGCTCAGATCGAAACTGGCGTCCGCAACATGGAGAAAGTCATGGGCACCAAGTTTGGTGACGATAAGGGCTTCCCTCTCCTCGTGGCCGTGCGTTCCGGCGCCCGCGATTCCATGCCGGGCATGATGGACACGATTCTCAATCTTGGTCTCAACGACCAAACCGTCGTCGCTCTCGAGAAAGCCACCAACAACGCCCGTTTCGCATGGGATTGCTACCGCCGCTTCATCCAGATGTATGGCGACGTTGTTCTTGGTGTGCAGAAGGCTGAGCACGAAGATCACGAGCCATTCGAAGCTGCGATCGAACACTACAAGGAAGAGGTTTATCAGAAGGATATCATCGACTCCGACCTCACCGCCGAGGATCAGCAGGAGCTCGTTAAACGCTTCAAGAAGCTCGTGAAGGATCGCACCGGAAACGTCTTCCCGACCGACCCTTGGGAGCAACTCATGGGCGCAGCCAGTGCCGTCTTTGGTTCATGGATGAACGACCGCGCCAACGTCTACCGTCGCAAATACAACATCCCTTCCGAATGGGGCACTGCTGTTAACGTGCAGGCAATGGTCTTCGGTAACACCGGCAAGACCTCTGGTTCCGGTGTCGCGTTTACCCGCAACCCTGCCAATGGCGTCAACGAATTCTACGGTGAGTTTCTCATCAACGCCCAGGGCGAAGATGTCGTCGCCGGTGTCCGCACCCCTGAGCCTGTCATCAAGCTCAAGAAGGCCATGCCCAAGAGCTACGCCGAGCTCCTCAAGATCCGTAAGATCCTCGAGAAGCACTTCAAGGACGTGCAGGACATCGAGTTCACCATTCAGGAAGGCAAGATGTTCATGCTCCAGACGCGTAACGGAAAGCGCACTGCTGCAGCTGCGCTCAAGTTCTCTGTCGATATGGTGAAAGAAAAGCTCATCGACTGGAAGACCGCCATCACGCGCAACCCCGCCGATCAGCTCGAGCAACTCCTCGCGCCCATCTTCGATCTCGCTGAGGTCAAGAAGGCCAAAGTCATCGCCAAGGGCCTCCCCGCAGGTCCTGGTGCTGCTACCGGCAAGATTTACTTCAACGCCGAACGCGCCGTCGAAGCACAGGAAAAGGGCGAAAAAGTCCTTCTCGTTCGCGTCGAGACCTCTCCCGAAGATCTTCGCGGAATGATCGCTGCTGAAGGTATCCTCACCGCTCGCGGTGGTGTTTCATCTCACGCCGCACTCGTTGCCCGCCAAATGGGTAAGGTCTGTGTCTGTGGTGCTGCTGATCTGGAGATCGATTACGATCGTCGTGTCGCCACCGTGAAGGGCACATCCTACAAAGAAGGCGACTTCCTCTCCATCGATGGCACCGCCGGCACCGTTTACGCCGGTAAGATCGCCACCGCTCCTTCCGAAATCGTCGCCGGACTTATCAATGGCAACAAAGCCGCTCAAAAAACCGAGAAATACAAGAGCTACACCCAGCTCATGGCTTGGTGTAAGAAGGCTACGAAACTCAAGGTGCGCACCAATGCCGATACTCCTGAGCAAACCGCTCAAGCTATCGCCTTCGGTGCCGAAGGTATCGGTCTCACCCGCACAGAACACATGTTCTTCGAGGGCAACCGGATCGACGCCATGCGCGAGATGATCCTCGCGGATACTCTCGAAGATCGCGAAGCCGCTCTGGCCAAGCTCTTGCCTTACCAGCGCAAGGACTTCCTCGGTATCTTCAAGGCCCTCAATGGCTTTCCGGCAACGATCCGTTTCTTGGATCCGCCTCTCCACGAGTTCCTCCCTCACACGAAGGAACAGCAGCTCGATTTGGCTCACACCCTCGACATTCCTGTTGAGAAGATCATGAGCCGCGTCGCCGCTCTACATGAGTTCAATCCGATGCTTGGTTTCCGTGGCTGCCGTCTCGGCATCTGCTATCCTGAGATCACTCGCATGCAGGCTCGTGCTGTCATCGAGGCCGCTGTTGAGGCCAAGAAGAAGGGTATCAAGGCCAAGCCTGAAATCATGATTCCTCTCGTTGGCTTCGCCAAGGAATTGGAAATCCAAGTCGCCGCGGTTCACGCCGAGGCGAAGGCTGTCATGAAGGAACAGAAGACCAAGGTCTCCTACTCTGTCGGCACCATGATCGAAGTGCCTCGTGGCGCTTTGACCGCCGATGAAGTCGCCAAGACCGCGGAGTTCTTCTCCTTCGGCACCAACGATCTCACCCAAACCACCATGGGCATGTCCCGCGATGATTCCGGTTCTTTCCTCGGGCATTACCAGGAAGCTGAGATCATGACGAAGAACCCCTTCGCCTCGATCGATCAAACCGGCGTTGGCCAACTCATGGAAATCGCTATCGCCAAGGGTCGTAAGACTCGTCCCGACATCAAGCTCGGTATCTGTGGCGAACACGGTGGTGATCCTCAGTCAGTCGCGTTCTGCCACAAGATCGGATTGGCCTACGTCTCCTGCTCGCCTTACCGGGTGCCAGTTGCCCGTTTGGCTGCGGCTCAGGCAGCACTCGCCGACCGCAAGTAAACGCACACTTTCTGCCAACTTCAGAACCCGCCCGAAATGGCGGGTTCTTTTTTTGCCCGCCCCTCGTCGCGCCGAAGCATGGCGAAGGCGGATCACCGGCGCGGGGCTTTTTCGGGCCTATAATCCTCTCCTAAAGGTCCAAAGTCCACAAATCCACCGACTTCAGCAGACGCCCTCCTGAACGCTCCGCGAGACGTCGCGTCTCACGATCCCGCCCCGTATTTACAGTGAGGGTTGTGGTCGTATATCCGGCCTTAATCACCCGCCGCAAAGCGTCAGCCAGCAATATCAGGTTCAGGTGTCCCGAACGTTCCTTCGCCCGAGGGTGGACCATCCGTAAATCCGTGTGGCAATTCAGTCTGAATGCATTCTGCACCAGCATCACGGCGAGGAGCCCCTGCTCATCGAGCACAATCGAGGAAATCGTCGGATCGTTTCCAACTTCCTTCGAAGACTTCTCCTGTATCAATTCGATCTCATCTTTCGTCCTCAATTTGTAGTGCTCGGCCAACTCACCAATCGCAGGGAGATCGTCCTCCTGTGGCAGCCGGCGGGTCCACCCCTCGGGGACCTTCAGTCGCGACTCTAGTCTTTCCAACCGGGCCCAGACCTTACGCAGCTCGAGTTGCCAGAGTTCTTCCGTTTTGATCCGCCGCGCATGATCAGACAGTTGAGCAGAGGCATCCGAGCCTGTATCGATTTCGAAGTAGAGTTGTTCCAGGTTCAAGGCGCGCCTGCGCCAATACCGCCTCCCCAAGTCGCGCTGGCCTATTTGCGCGGAGACTGGAGCCTACAAGATGCTGAAATCCAAGGAGCCCTCAATGTATTCCAATTTCTAGGTCGAGGTATGCAACCCGGGTTCCTACACCTCAAACGCGAGGATGCCTCACTCATCTTCACTCAACAAAAGACCCTCGCGATGCTCAGCGGTAGTTGGGATTATTTCCTCTTCGGTCAGGAATGTAATTTTCCTCTCATCGTCGGGCCCCTCCCTTTACCCGACCCCGCCGATCCAGACTACGGACACTTCACCAACGGGAAACCTCATGAAGGAGAAGGCAATATGAACGGCGTCTTTGGCATCACCAAATCCAGCCGGCATCGCGAACAGGCTCTGGATTTCCTACGCTATCTCACCAGTCATACTGCCAGTGCTCGTTTTGCCACCTCCACCCACACCCTGCCCGCCACGCTGGAAATCGAACCCACCGATCAAAACCTCCGAGTCTTCGCTCGAGTGGAGGACGGTCCGGTCCACGGGTTTAACATTGGCGTGGGTGCGGAGTCTCATCGCTGGCTCATGACCAATAGTTATCGTTTATTCCAACCGGGCGGCACGGCTCAAAATTTCGTCGACGATACCACCGATACGTTTCGCCAATCCCTCATCAGCGATCTGCGCACCGTCCTGAAAGATCAGATCAAAACTAACCAGCGCACCGATACGATCGTCATGGCTGCTTTGCATCGCACCACAACTCAACTCGATCGAGCCGCTGGACTATTCTCCGGACAGATCTCCCGCGAACTGGAGATAGCCCAACTCCAACACGCCCTCGCCCAGGAGCCCGATTGAATTCGCCCTTACGCCCATTTTACTCTTCATATCGAGGCACCAAGTTATTCGTTCTCTTTCCTCTTTATCTTAATCGTTTTCCCCACCCATAGCTCCACCTACCTCCCATGACGAAAGATTAAGAGAACGAGAAAGAGCCCGACCTTCTTCTTCCTTCTGAATTCACCATTCTGACTCCCCCCATCTTCCTTCACCTCCCCATGCCTCCCCTCGCTCGGAACTCCGAACTCCAATCTCCGACCGCGTTAGGCGCGGTGTCTTCCTGCGGCCATGCCCTCGACCTGTCCGACGATGCCTTTGGCCATGTGCGTAGCTCGACCGATTGCCTTGATCAACCTGAAGAACTCAATCGCCGCCTTGAAGATGATGGCTACCTCTATCTCCCCGGCTTCCTTGATCCCTCGCTGATCATGGAAGCTCGCGCTTCTGTCTGCGACCGGCTCGCTGCAGCCGGTAAACTCGATCCCGCCTATCCCAGCATCGAGGGCATCGCCTATCCCAACGAAACCAGCAACTTCAACCGCGAACCCGCGCGTGATAATGCCGAAGTGCAACGTGTCGTTTACGGTCCCGAACTCGTCGGATTCTACACCCAGCTCTTCGGCGAACCAGTTCGTCATTTCGACTACACCTGGTTTCGCGCCATGAGCCGCGGCCAAGGCTCCACGCCCCATTGCGATCTCGTTTACATGGGTCGCGGCACCCACCAACTCTACACCTGCTGGGTTCCTTATGGAGACTCCACGCCGGAAATGGGTGGCCTCATGTTGCTGGAGGGTTCGCATAAAAAGTCTGACCGCATCAAACGGTATCTCGAAGTCGATGTGGATGCTTACTGCACCAATCGTCCGCGCGATCTCGAGAAGCTCAAAGTCGACAACGGTTGGAGCCATCCCGGCTACCTGAGCAAAAATCCCGTCACGCTTCGCGAGAAAATCGGCGGACGCTGGCTCACCGCCCCTGAATGGAAAATGGGCGATTTCATCACCTTCGGCATGCACATGATTCACGGCGGCCTTGATAATCAGACCGATAAACTCCGTATCTCGACCGACACCCGCTATCAACGCGCCAGCCAACCCATCGACGAGCGCTGGATCGGCGACAACCCCATGGCCAATCGCGACGAAGTAAAACGCGGCCGCGTCTGCTGAAACCCGTTTAGCGTATGGCGCTATCGTCGACCGCCATCACTCGCAGCATTGAGCAGCCGATGATGCTGCAGCTTGCTAAGACGGCAGCCATCGGGAGTGCGCTGCCATTGTATAATAAAGCGACGGCCGATCCCGCGGCGCCGCCGATGCCAAATTGCACGGTGCCCATGATGGCGGAAGCACTGCCCGCAACTCTGCCTTTTGGGGCCATTGCCAATGCCGTGATGTTTGGAAAGAGAAACCCGGTCGATCCCACGGTCACAAACAGGATCGAAATCGCCGCCGGAAATCCACCCCAGCCCGTCCATACTTGCAGCACCAACACCAGCGCCATCGCCGTATTCAGCGCGTAGGCAAGTTCCAGAGCCTTTCGCGGTGCCAGATGTTTCAACAACCAACGATTGGCTTGCGCGCCGATTATCAAGCCCGCGCTATTTACTCCAAAGAATACCCCAAACGCCTGCGCGCTCACCCCGTATTGCTCGATGAAGAGCGTGGCCGATCCCGCGATATAGGCAAAAAGCATTCCGGAGACACACCCGATACTCAGCACATAACCGAAGTAAACTCGATCGCGCAGCAGCCCAGTATAGATCCCCAGAATACCACGGAGATCACGTTGCACACGATCCTCCTGAGCCAGCGTTTCCGGCATAAACTTAACCACCGTCACAATACTCAGCGTAGCGAATATCGCCAGCACCCAGAAAATTCCACGCCATTCCGTAATCAAGAGCAGTTGCCCCCCGATGAAAGGAGCCAGAATCGGAGCCGCCCCCATCACCAACATGAGTAAAGAAAAGATATTGGCCGACTCTTTGACATCGAAACTATCCCTCACAATCGCACGCGTGACGACCATCCCGGCCGAACCACCCACAGCCACGCCGAAGCGCCACAGCATCAACGCCTCAATCGATCCCGCCAGCGCGCAACCCGCCGTCGCGAGAGCGAAAATGATCATCCCAAAAATCAGCAACCGACGGCGACCCCATCGATCCGACATCGCTCCGTAAAAGATCTGCCCCATCGCCATCCCGATCAGATAGACCGACAACGTCAGCTGCACCTGCCCGATCTCCACGCCAAACTCTTTCGCGATCTGCGGAAATGCCGGCAGATACATATCGATACTCAACGGCACGAACGCCGTGAGTGAACCGAGCATCAAAATCAACAGCCACCGCGCTGGCAATCGTTGCGGTGCCAACGCGCTCATTGCTCAGCGCCTTCCTGTCGCGCTTCCAGCTCTTCCCAACGTGTAAACGCGACTTCATGCGCTTTCTCATTCGCTTCGAGCTGTGCACTCACCTCGCTGAATTTCGCCGCTTCATTCTTATAGAAATCCGGATCGCCCAACTTCTCTGTCAATTGCGTATGCTCGGTTTCCAACGCTTCGATCTGCGCCGGCAATTTCTTCAACTCCTCACGCTCCTTATTGTTCAGTCGTTTCGGTTTGGCCGCAGTCGAAACCGCCACTTCCGATAGCTTCGCTTTCGCCGCCGCGATCTCCTCGCGCTGCAATTGATACGCCGCGCGCTTCGCTTTTTCCGCGATCCAATCCGCATAACCGCCCACGTATTCCGCGATGCGCCCCTCGCCTTCAAACACCAGCGTGCTCGTGACGACGTTATCCAGAAAATCACGGTCATGGCTCACGACCAGCAGCGTGCCCTGATATTCGACGAGCAGGTTTTCCAGCAGATCGAGCGTCTCGGCATCGAGGTCATTCGTCGGCTCATCCATCACCAGCACATTGGCCGGTTTGGTAAAGAGCCGCGCGAGCAACAGTCGGTTGCGCTCACCGCCCGAAAGCACCCGTGCCGGTGTGCGTGCACGGGAAGGCTCAAACAGAAAATCCTGCAGATAAGTAATCACGTGACGCGAATGTCCGTTAACCATCACGGTCTCATTACCATCGGAGATGTTCTCCGCCACTGTGAGGTCGCCATTGATCTGTGAACGAAGCTGATCGAAATAAACGACCTCTAATCGCGTGCCACGTTTGATCTCACCCGCCGACGGTTCGAGTTGCCCCAGTAGCATTTTGATAAACGTAGTCTTACCCACGCCGTTCGGTCCGATAAGGCCGATCTTGTCTCCACGGTTAATCATCAAATCGAGATTCGTTACGAGCGACTCGCCACCGTCGTAAGCGAAATCCACCCCGATGGTCTCGACCACGCGCTGTCCACTGCGCTCAGCTTCACTGAGATTAATATTCGCCGTGCCGACCGCACTGCGCCGCGCGCGACGTTCGGCGCGCATTTTCTTGAGTCGTGTCACGCGACCTTCATCGCGCGTGCGTCGCGCCTTTACGCCGCGTCGCAACCACACCTCTTCCTGCGCGAGACGTTTATCGAAAGCAGCGGCCTGTTTTTCTTCGGCCAACAACACCTCTTCTTTGCGCACGAGATAGGTATCGTAATCGCAGGACCAGCTCGCGAGCTGGCCGCGATCCAGCTCGATGATGCGCGTGGCGAGCTTGCGCAGAAACGCCCGGTCATGAGTCACGAAAAAGAGCGTGATTTTTTCGCTCAGCAGAAATTCCTCCAGCCACAGAATCGAATCGAGATCGAGATGATTGGTCGGCTCGTCGAGCAGGAGTAGATCGGGTTGCCCCGCCAAAGCGCGAGCGAGCAGCACGCGACGTTTCAAACCACCACTGAGTTCGGAAAAGTCTTGATCACTCTCAAGCTTCAATCGCTCGAGCAAATCCTCCACCCGCACATCGCGCTCCCAATCCTCCTCGTGATGGTCGTCGTTGGGACGCAGCCCACTCGACACGATATCGTGCACACTTCCCGTCAGATCGTCCGGCACCTCCTGCGGCAGGCGCGTGTAAACCGCACCTTGCGGACGATACACATCACCTGAGTCCGGATTAATCTCCCCTGCGATCACCCGCATCAGCGTCGTCTTTCCCGCGCCATTTCTCCCGAGCAAGCACACGCGTTCGCCCGCATCGACTTGGAAGTTTAAACCCTCCAAAATCGACGGACCACCAAAGCTAAGGTTGATATCTAGCAGGCTGAGTAGCGCCATAGCCCTCCAACGTGAACTGCCGTTCCCCCCACTGGCAAGCGCAGTGCCGATATCGCCCGAAAAACTCTCCCCGAAACCAATAAACTGCTCGCCCCACCGTCCAACCAATAACAAATAACCCATAGCATTTAACCAATAAGCGTTAGCCCCCTCCCCCCTATGCCCTCCATCCCCGTTGCTCTCCAACTCTGGTCGATTCGTGACCACGTAAAAAATGATTTCGCTGCCGCTGTGGCCGAAGTCGCCAAGATCGGCTATACTGGAGTGGAGACCGCTGGATTCGGCGATCTCGACGCCGAGGGAGCTGCTGCGGCACTGAAAGCTGCGGGCCTCAAATGTGCGGGGATGCATGCAGGAATCGATGCTCTGCGCAGCGATCTAAATGGATGTATCTCCAATGCCCATAAACTCGGTGCCAAACACGTCATTTGTCCCAGCTGGCCCCACGATCATTTCATCTCCGCTGCCGCGTGTCAGGGTATCGGTAAAGAGCTCGGAATCATCGGCGGTGCGTTTCGCGCTCACGATATCCAATTCGCCTACCACAATCACGCCATCGAGCTCGCCATCGTCGATGGACGCCGTGTGTTTGATTGGATGCTCGATGCCGCCGCGCCACGCGACCTTGGTTGCCAAGCCGATGTCTATTGGGTGCAAGTCGGCGGTAAAGATCCGGCGGAATTCATCCGCGAGCAGGGTCGCCGTATTCGCACAATACACCTCAAGGATCAGTCGGAAATCGGTGGCGGCCCCGTCGATTTCGAAGCCGTGTTTACTGCGGTCGATAGCATCGGATCGGTCGAGTGGAACGTCGTCGAAGTCGAAGAATATAATCACGATCCCATGGAATCGTGCCGCCTTTCTTTCGAACAACTCCGCACCTGGGGTCGCGCTTAATTTTTCATTATGCCTAAAAAAAAATCCTTCAACGTCGCGGTCATCGGTGCGGGAGGCATCGGCCACGATCACATCCGATCGTTTCAGCAACACCCGGCTGCGAGCGTAGTTGCACTCGCTGAAATCTCCCCTGAGCGCGGACGCGAGGCAGCTGAAGCCTACGACATACCCACTCTAGAGACCGATTACAAAAAGCTGCTCGCTCGCGACGATATCGATGTCGTTTCGATCGCCCTCCCAAATTTCCTCCACGCGCAGGTCGCCATCGACGCTCTGCGTGCGGGTAAAAACGTGATGGTTGATAAACCCATCGCGACCAATGCCCGCGATGCTACCCGACTGATTGCGACCGCGAAGAAAGCGCGACGCCTGCTCATGGTTGGCCAAAACCAGCGCTTCACACCCGAAGTGCAGACCGCCAAGCAACTCGTGACCAATGGCACGCTCGGCGAAGTCTATCATGCAAAGACGGGCTGGACCCGTCGCGTGGGCATTCCTCGGATTGGCTC
This sequence comes from Opitutaceae bacterium, assembly GCA_002713695.1. Lineage (GTDB taxonomy): Bacteria > Verrucomicrobiota > Verrucomicrobiia > Opitutales > Opitutaceae > Cephaloticoccus. Next base: position 234,351 of record PAUB01000001.1, on the reverse strand, counting down.
ATGGTTTACGCAGACTAAGTTTGCCGGCGGTGGTTGCACCTACGATATCGGCGTGCACGCACTCGACCGCTGTTTGTTTCTGATGAGCGAGTTCGATGTGGCTGCGGTGAGTGGTCAGACTTACACGAAATTTGGCAACCGCAGTCTTGGTGATGGCGGCTGGGGCAAAGGCGAAATTGATCCGAAGAGACCCTTCGATGTCGATGATCTCTCCATCGCTCTAATCAAATTGAAAAGCGGCCGCACCATCCTACTCGAAGCTTCATGGGCCGAACACGCCGAAGACGATGGGTTCAACGGCACACGACTGTTCGGCACTGAAGCCGGTTTGCAGTTGCCGCCACTCAAACTCTTCCGCTCCACGCCCAAGGGGAATGTAATCGAACAGCTCGTTCCGAATATCAATCTGGTGAATCCGAATCGCATGGTGCACTTCATCGATTGCCTGCTCGGCAAGGCCAAGCCCTACGTGCTCCCCGCCGAGTCCCTCGCCGTGCAAAAGATCCTCGACGCGATTTACAAATCCGCCGCCACCGGACGAGAAGTGCGGATCAGGTAATCCCCAAATCATCTTTCTCATTCTCTTTATCTTAATCTTTCTCCTCTGACGAACGAGAACGAGAATGAAGATCTGATTCAACTCTCCTTCAGCGTGCGCCGATGGATTGCGAGCGAGTTGCCATCGGGATCACCGATGATCGCCATGCGGCAAACGCCGGTATCCATTGGTTCGAGATAAAAAACCACTCCCGCCTCTTTCAGAGTGGTCATCGCCGCCTCAAAATCCTCGACCTCAAACGCGATGGCCGGTCCATCCTGAGAGGCCTTCCATTGATCCGCTGACATATTGGAAATGCCCAATGTCCCGGGTCCCACATCGTATTCGATCCAGTGCTTTCCTTCGTGTTACCATTTAACCGTCTCTTTGAGATTAAGCACTCCCTCATAAAAGGCGCGGGCTCGGGGAATGTCGGTAACGGGATAACCGGTGAAAGCAATTTCAGTGACTTTAATGGGGGAGTTCATGAGTGGTAGTATAGCACACTTTATGACAACCCTATGTCAGGGGCCTTTTTCAAAAGGATATCTGCACAAACCTGAAACCCGATTCATCTGGCCAAGGCCCGCCGTCGCCAAGGCTATGGCGCGGCAGCCTTCGCTGCTCATAACCATACGGACGGAGTAAACGTAAGGTAATCGGGTAGCTGGCTTGCCGAGCCGTAGCTCGACAGAGCGAAGGCTGGTGGAGCTGATCGGGATCAAACCGACGGCCTCGTCATTGCGAACGACGCGCTCTATCAACTGAGCTACAGCCCCATCTGGTAGCTGCTATTAGAGGAATCGGTTTAGGTGAGTAAACATCATTCTCAGGGTCGAACGCGTGACGGCCCGGTAAATTTCAGGCAACAGACCGACTTGGCCCCGACTTTGCTTTGCTCTCTATCTGGAGCAACATTATATCGATCCTATCTAAGCCATTTACGTTATGAAAAAAGCAACTAAGACCACTAAATCCAAGACGCCCGCCCCAGCGAAAAAAGCCGTGAAAGCGGTAACCAAGGCCGTCAAAAAGGCGGTTGTGAAAGTAAAAAAAGCCGTAGTCAAAAAGACTGCGACCAAGAAACCGGTAAAAAAAGCGGCTGCCTCAACAGCTAAAAAGCCGAAGACTAGCCCCGCCAAGAAAACCGTGACTACCAAAGCGACCAAGGTCACGATCTCGACCAAAGTAGATATCGGCTTCGGCAACACGCTATTCCTGCGTGGCGAAGGCAAAGGCCTCAGCTGGGACCAAGGCGTGATCATGACATGTGTGGCCGACGACGAATGGAGCCTCACGGTGGCCAAATCCGCACAACCACGTGTGTTCAAATTTCTCATCAACGATGAAGTGTGGTGCACTGGCGAGGATTACTCCCTGCGCTCCAATCAGTCGGGCACGTTTACACCCTCCTTCTAATCGCGGATTATCCGTGATCTGGGTTTAGCTCGCGCAGCCGCTGCTGCAATTGCTCGGCGGCTTTATTGCGATCTGCGAGTTGGTCTACGGTGACCAGCTCGCAGCGCATCCGCACTTTCGAGAATGGCTTGGGCAGGTAAAACATGTCCCATGCCTTGCGGAACCGCCATGCCGATTCGAAATCGGCTCCGAAGAGCAACAAGGGCGTCTGCGTTCGGCGGGCCACAATTAATGCTCCCGGCTTGAGCTCATAACGTGGACCGCGTGGGCCATCTGGCGTGATCCCCACGTCGTTACCATCCTTGAGCACATTCACCAGTGCGGTCACTGCTTCGCGCCCCAAATTTTTACTTGAGCCGCGCACCGTGCGCATGCCGATCAGCCCAAAGAAAGCCGACAGCCATGCCCCGTCCTGACTTGGACTAACCAGAGCATACACCCGCCTGCCATTGCGATATCTCCGAAAAATCTCCGCCGCGAGAAACAACCGGTTATGCCAAAGCACCATTGCCACCGGTTCATCACATTTGGTGTAGTTGCGCAGATCTTCTTCACTCACCTCAAAACGCAGCGACATACCCCACAGCCGCATCAACAAAGCAAAGGGCCACATCACAAGCCGGCGCCAACCAGTGACGCCTAGCACTTCTTTGGAGGACTTGGGAGATGTCGTATTAGAATTCAGAGACCTAGTTTTTGGCGATTCCCCGCATCGCGCCAAGCGTGAATCTCACGACTTCGCGTTGACCTCATAGACCCCCGCCCTCACCAAACGCCATGGTCGCATCGTTTCCGCCCTGCCCGCATCTGCCCGAGCCCCGTCCAAATCTCGATTGGCGGAGTCTGAATCAGTTCCGCGCGCAGGAACGAGGAGCCGAGTTTTACCACGCCTGTCTCGAATACGGTCATCACCTCTGGCAGCAGCAACTACCCGCCCGCGCCCTCCTCTGTCTGGATCGTGCCATGGGCGCCGACCTCACAGGCGAAGAACCCGTTCTCCACGAATTCCCCCTGCCCTACGCCGCGATGGTGTGGTTCATGCGTCACACACCGGCTAACGTGTTCATCGGCAATCCTCGCGTCCATTTCCAACACTACGCAGATCGCCTCAAAGAACCCCGCCGCGAGCAGCGCAAAGCCCGATCCTGGGCCTGTTGGACCCTCGCCAAAAAAACCAACCCCACCTGGCCCGGAGATCCTCAGCACGACGTCGTAGAACCCACTCTCGATCAAATCACCGAATCCCTCCAAAACCACGGCCACCCCGGAGAACCCACCCTCTGGCGAAACGTGATTGCTGGCATCTAAACACAAAAAAACCTCCGAAAATCGGAGGTTTAAAAGTGGCGGGATGGACGGGACTCGAACCCGCGGCCTTCTGCGTGACAGGCAGACGCTCTAACCAACTGAGCTACCACCCCAATAAAGGGGAAGAGGCGGAAGCTAGAAACCGCACAGGCCAAGTCAAGAGCGGTTTTAATTTTGGAGGAAGATCGCCGACTATTTGTGGAAAATTCAGTTATAACTATGAGTTACAACAGAAGGATTGCGTGCGAGGTCATATGTTTGCAGAACGCTGGTGATCAACTCTCTGTGGTGGTAGCTCAACTGGATAGAGCATCGGTTTTCTAAACCGACGGTCGCGGGTTCGAGTCCCGCCCACCGCACCATGCTCGCCAAGGTTTCTCATGGCACGGCCAGCAATCTGAGGCAAGCCCTCCTCTTGACTCAACTGAGTGGATCGCCTTGATGCCTGCATGTCTGACAAAGCTGAATTCGACGCAAAACTGAAGAAGTTCATCGGCCTCACTTTCTCGTAATATTCCTCACCTGCGTGGTCGGCTTGATTGGCGGTTGGTTGATTTACAATAGCGCCGAACCTGGCAGTGAGATTCTCGGCATCCAATTGTTTATGCCCACGATCATCGCGACCATCATCATGAGCCTCGTGCTGGTCCGGATCAAAAAGAAGCTGTTCGGCACGAAGGAAGAATTCCAAGCCTCCGTGGAGCGGTTCAAAGAATAAAACGAACAAGCTAAGAAATAGTTCGGCGGCGAGCCGCCCCTAACCCAAGTCGTGTTATTGCGTGAAAACCGCGGCATTTAGCTACGCCTCCGGTCTGAACGGGCAGGAGAGGATCTCCTACGAGTGATCAGCTAGCCGCGCCGGTGTAACACGCGAAGACCATCTTTCCACCGGCAGTAGGGAGCACACTCACTACTTCGGCGCGCACCTGTTGGCCGAGGTGATCGCTGCCGCCTTCGACGACTATCATTGACCCGTCTGCCATGTAGCCGACCGCTTGTCCCCATTCTTTACCCGGCTTGGTCAGATCAACGGCCAAAGATTCGCCCAGCATCAACTCCGGACGGAGCGAACGCGCTAGCTGATTGAGGTCCAACCGAGGCACACCATGAAACTCGGCCATCTTCGAAAGATTGTAATCCGTCGTCATGAGCTTTGCCTTCATCCATTGCGCTAAAAACACTAGCTTGGCGTCGAGATCTTCTCGGTTGGAGACTTCACTTTCAGGTGCGCGCAGATCGAGATTCTTGATCCGGCGCAATTCATTCAGCACTTCCAATCCACGACGGCCCCTCGCCTGCTTTTGAGGATCATTGGAATTGGCCACCGCGTTGAGCTCTCGAAGCACAAAACTGGGAATCACGAGCGCGGCGCTCAGAAAGCCCGCTTCGCAGATCTTGGAAATACGACCATCGATGAGCACACTGGTATCCACCACTACGAGCGGCACATCCACTTCATGCGGCACGAACCGCACGTAGGGAATCACCAGATTGAAATCATCCCGGCCCCGTAGCGCGCTCACGGTGCACTGATACGTGATGATAATAAACAGGATCAACCGCACGATGAAGATATTCTGCGGTTCGCCGTATTCGAGCAGCGGAGACGTGCCGATCAGATACGAAATGAGCATCCCAATCGATAAACCAAAGGTAATGGCCGAGAGACCACGCAGGGAAAACCCCTTCAAGAGCACATCTTCTAATAAGACCAGCGCGCTGATTAACGCGCCAATCAGCGCAGCCAGACTACGATAATCATCTCATTCCCGCACCGTGTAGCACACCAACCAACCGCTGGTCCTGCAGAGCGCGATAAATACCATCCGGATTGCGAAGAGTGTTTTATTCATACCGAGGGAATTAGTCTAAAAGATATAAAGCAGCACGGGCCCAACTATAAAGACAAAGATCAGTGCATAAAGAATCCGAATGGTCCGGCGGGCTTTTGCCTTTTCAGATGGGTCCTCATTCGTATCCATAGGTGTGAACTGAACCCCTTTTTCATGACAAAGCAATACTGGCTAGTTAAATCCGAACCCGAAGCCTACTCGTGGGCCGACCTCCTCAAGGAAGGAGAAACCGATTGGACGGGCGTGCGAAACTACCAAGCGCGCATCCATCTCAACGCCATGCGAAAGGGAGACCGCGTTTTTTTCTACGAGAGCGTGAGCACTAAGGCCGTCGTCGGCATCACCGAGGTGACGGAAATCGCAACCGAGGATAAAACAGCGGACAAGCAGGGTTGGGTCTCGGTGAAACTCAAAGCCGTGAAAGCGATCGCGCAACCCGTCACCTTGGCACGCGTGAAAGAAGAAAAGTCTCTCGCCGACATCGCGCTGATTCGTCAAAGCCGCCTCTCCGTGATGCCGCTATCCAAAGATGAATTCACGCAGATCGTGAATCTGGGAAAGAAGGGCGCGTGAGTAGAACCCTCCGCGGCTGATCACTTCTGATATTTCGCCAACTTCTCTTGGGCGATCCCCGCAATCCGATCGCCCAGCTCCTGCGGATCAAGCGCTTCTGCGGCCGGCCCAAACGTGAAGAGCCACCACGCGAGCCATTCGAGAGAAAACGTGTATTGCGAAAACTCTCTGCCGCCGTCGCGTTCGTTTTCCTCAATCAAAGTCGCGTAGCTTTCCATCCGCGCCTTGCCCTGCATGGGATCGGCGATCCAGATACGCGCTCGAATCGTTTCCTCCCCTTCCGATTCCTTTTCCAGATGCTCTCGCAATGAGAAATCGGGCCGGTGTTCAAATCGCTCCGAAGAGACCGACAGGTCACGAATCCGATCTATTCTAAATTGACGGAAATCCTGCAGCAATCGGCACCACGCGATCAGATACCAGGCACCGCCGGAATACACCAAACCAAGCGGTTCGACCTCACGTGTGGTTTCCTCGCGCTCATAACCCGCGTAGCGCAATTCGAGCACGTGCCGATTCACCACGCTCTTTTGCAGCGCCAGCAGCCAAGGTTGTTGACCTGAATCGGGCACGGCCCCAAACGCACTGCCATAGACCACCGTCTGCCGTGCGAGCCGTTCTACATGGTCCTGTCGATCAGTCGGCAACACCGCGCGAAGTTTATCCAAGCCCGCAGCCATCGGTGCCCCGAGCGACGCATCCGTGAAATGTTTAACCATCTCGCCTCCCAAAACAGCGCCGAAGCCTCGTCGGCAGTGAGCATCACCGGCGGCAGATGATAGCCTTTTACCAGACTGTAGCCCACTCCCGCCTCGCCCGAGATCGGCACCCCACCCTCGCTCAACGCCGACATGTCGCGATAGACCGTGCGCACGCTGATCTCGAAATGCTCGGCCAGCTCATCCGCTTTCACCAAGCGCCGCCCCTGCATAAACATCCCCATCGCCACGAGCCGGTCCGTTCGATTCATCCTGAGGGGATTGCGCTGAATAAGGCTCACGGCCAAACCGTTTCTGGCCTAATCGGCTGTATTCCGAGCCCTCGCGCTTTGTAATCCACCGTCAGCATCGCATAACTTTCTATTCTTAACGTCGGCTAAACGCATTTCCTCGTGGTGTGCTGCGCATATCTTGCCAATTGATTCCTGTTGAAATGGTTAGTCCCAACCCCGACTCAAGTAACGCAGCCTCCGATCAGAACGCTGACTCCACCCCAACATCAACGCTGCCGGATGCAATTATCCGCCTCGCCGGTAATTCCCAGGATGGCATTCAGACCATCGGCGGCTTTCTCGCCAAACTGGCTGGAAGAAGTGATCAGGAAGTCATCACTTACATGACAATCCCGTCCACCATCTCGGGTGGACCTTCGATCTTTCAAGTGCGCATGGGAACGGGAGAAATCCTCTCCGTGGGTGATCAGACCGACTTTCTCGTCGCATTCTACCAACATAGTTATGAGGAGCACATCAGCTCCCTCCGCGAAGGTGGCGTGCTGATCTATGATAGCGATCATGTGGAGCCGGATACTTCCGATCGACGCTTCCTCTATGTGCCTGTGGCCATCACGAGCAATACGATAGAAGTCATGGGCGGTTCCGCGAAGAACAAAGGTAAGAATATGTTTGTCCTCGGGCTGATCTCACGCGTGTTCAGCCTTGATGTCTTGAAGCTCCAAGCGCTCGTGCGCGAGCGATTCGCGGGCAAAGGTGAAGATGTCGCCCGCAATGCGTTGCTCGCACTTGATGCAGGATACGCCACGCCTGTCGAAAATCTCCTCGGCCACAGCTACAGTTTTGGAAAATCCGAGCGCGTGAGCGACAAGCCACAGGTCACGATGGATGGAAACACCGCGCTCTCCTACGGCCTTCTTGCTGCGGGCGTGCGATTCGGTGCGGGCTACCCAATCACTCCTTGGTCCACGATCATGGAGATGCTACGCAACGAGCTACCCAAATACGGTGGCACCTTCGTGCAGGCTGAAGATGAGCTCGCCGCCGTTTCGCTCGCGCTCGGTTTCGCCTATTCCGGTCACCTCGCGGTCACCGGAAGTTCAGGCCCCGGTCTTTCGCTCAAAGCTGAAGCGCTCGGTTGGGCCGTGATGGCGGAAATTCCGCTGATCGTGATCAACGTGCAACGTGGTGGCCCCTCCACCGGGCTCCCCACCAATATCGAGCAAAGCGATCTCATGCAGGCGATCTACGGCAGCCATGGTGATGCCCCTCGTATCGTGATCTCGCCCCGCGATGTCGAAGATTGTTTCTACACCGCACTTGAGGCCGCTCGCGTCGCCAAGGAATGTAGCGTGCCCGTAATCATTCTCACCGATCAAGCCCTCGCCACTCGGATCGAAGCCTTCGATGAGCCGGATCTCGCAGCACACGTGAAAGATGCCACCCTCGATCTCACCAACCGTTCGGAAGATTTTAAGCCTTACCCCCTTAATCAGATCACTCGCCACGCCGCTCCGGGTTCAGTGATCGATTCTGGCACCTACCCCACAGTAACTGGTCTCGAGCACGATGAAATGGGTCACCCCACCGCCAATCCGGCGTTGCACACGCAAATGACCGCGCGGCGTCGTGACAAAATCAAAGCCTTTGGCGAGTCATTGAAACGTCCTCCTGTCCATGGCGACGAAGAAGGCGACATTCTGCTCATAAGCTGGGGTTCGCCCTACGGCCCGACCAAAGAAGCCGTGAATCGCATGCGCAAGGCAGGTCAATCCTGCGGACATCTTCATCTGCGACATCTGCATCCCTTGCCACCGGTGCTCGAACGCGTCTTTGCCCGCTACCGGCAAATCTTCGTGATCGAGATCAACGATCAGGGACTCTATGGCTACGGCCAACTCGCGACCTTACTCCGAGCCCGCTACGCCAACCCTGCGATCCGCAGCATCACCAAAACCGACGGTCTCGGATTCAAAACCCAAGAGATCACCGAGGGCGTCAAACGCCTCTGCGGCGATGCTTCCGCCACCGTTTCGGCTTACCCCACGAACTGAATTTCTAAATTTCGCATCACATGAGTTCCTCTACTATTTCTACCGCGCAACCCGATAGCGAACGAGCACCGCTCACCAAGAAAGCACTCACCGCCGATCACCCTACCTGGTGTCCCGGTTGTGGCGATTTCGCCGTGCTCTCCTCGTTCTACCGTGTGCTCGAAAAACTTCAGCTGCCTCACGAAAACATCGTGACGATGGCTGGCATCGGCTGCAGCTCGCGCTTCCCCTATTTCGTCAATACACACGGCGGCCATTACATCCACGGGCGATCACTGCCCTTCTCCGCCGGCATCTCACTCTCACGCCCCGATCTACACGTTTTCGTTTTCGGCGGCGATGGCGATGGGTTCTCCATCGGTGGAAATCACCTCGTGCATACCGCGCGTAAGAATGTGAACCTGACCTACGTGATCATGGACAATTTCGTCTATGGTCTCACCAAAAAGCAGACCTCTCCGACCTCTCCAATCGGTTTCAAATCAAAGACCGATCCTACCGGCGCGATGGATCAACCCATCAACCCGATGCGCACCTTGCTAAATACCGGCGCGACCTTCATCGCCCGCAGTCACGCGACTCAAGTGAAGCACATGATGGAAATGATGGAGCGTGCCGCCCGCCACGACGGATTCTCCGTCGTCGAAATCCTTTCCGAATGTGTGGAGTTCTTCCCCGGTTGCTTCGACGACGCCAATCCACGTAAAGGTGGCGCCTTTACGCCAATCGAACTCAAGCAAAACGACGGCACCCCGGAAGACGAAGAACGTCACGATCCGACGGACGAACTCGCCGCTGCCAAGCTCGCCCTCGAACCATGGCCGGGCCGTTTCGGAGTTTACCTGGAAAAGAGCCGGCCTACCAAAAACGAGCTCGAAGCGAATCTCGTGAAGAAAGCCCGTGAACGCACCAAGGAAGCCAGCGACCTCGAACTCCTCCAGGCCAGCTTCGCAAAGCTGCGCTAGTTCCTTCCTCTACTTCAGTTACCGACAGCAAAAAGCCCCGCATCAAGTGCGGGGCTTTTTTGTCATTAATGACTAACCGGTTAAATCAGATTCCACCCTTCTTCACATCGAGTGAGAAACGGCCGGGGCCAGCAAAGAGGATCGCCATGAAAGCGGCAAGATAGATGAACGCGAGTTCACCACTGCCGGGATTCGAAAGCTTCGCGCCGTGTGCGAGGAAAAATGCCACGCCCATCGTGATCACGAGACTCAACGCAGCAAAACGCGCATACCAACCGATGGTAATCATCAACGCGCAAATCACTTCAGCAAAGATCACCAGGATCAGCGCAGGAGTGCGTCCGATTCCAATCGCGTCGGGGAATTTTTCCATCAGCGAGGAAAAGTTCATCACCTTTCCGTAACCGTGATTAAGAAACATGGTGAGACCGACCCAGATGCGAAGAAGCAGCAGACCGAAATCTGTGCTGCGAGGAATGAACTTAAGTTTAAGCAATTTCATAATAGGAGTAGTTGTGGGCTAGCGTAGACGCTAAGACGATGTTGTCTAGAGCCTACCGCATTTCCATCTACCACTATGGGATCCCTTTCCAGTTCGACTCGACGCTTCGTTTAACCACCATTCTAGCATGTCTTCCCGGATTCCTCGCGGACGTTTCGTCGCCGTGCTCGGCAGTATTCTCGTATTGGTGACAAGAAAGTCGCCACGCTCCTTGCCGATGCCGGTATCGTGCGCAATCGACTCAAGATCGCTTCCACGATCGGAAACGCCAAAGCCTACCTCGCCGTGCAGAAGGAGTTCGGCAGTTTGGACGCTTATCTCTGGTCATTCGTGGGCGGTAAACCGATCAAAAATGCCTTCCGTAAAATGGAAGACGTTCCGGTCAAAACTGTCGAAAGCGACGCGCTCAGTAAAGACCTGCTCAAACGCGGCTTCAAATTTGTAGGCTCCACGATCATGTATGCGTTCATGCAGGCCACCGGCATGGTCAACGATCACCTCGTAACCTGCCCACGCCACAAAGTCTGCGCCAAGCTCCGCTGATCAATAGCGTGCGTGCTTGAGGATAAACTCCACGATTGGCGTGGGATCGGGCAAGCTGTGCGAATCATGTCCACCGCCCGGTTTGATGATTACCTCAATCGTGCCACCACCTTCGCGGTAGCGTTTCTCGAGAACCCACAAGTTCGCTTCCAAGTTGACGCTCTTATCTGCATCACCGCTCACTCCGATGATCGGAATACCCGCTTTGAGCACCGGTTCAATCCGATCCAGAGGACTCACCTTGGCCGTTTCTAATTCCTCAACAGTCAGGCCGTAATTCGTCGCGACATCCTCCCAACGAGAAGTTTGATATCCCGGCCAGCTTTTCAGATCGAGAGCAGGAGCATCGAGATAAAGGGCCGCGATCCGATCGGGATAATCTGCCGCAAAATTAAAGGCGTAAAGTCCTCCACGACTAAATCCTTCCATGACGATTTTCGAAGAGAGTTCGAAATCCTTAGTCAGCTTCTGGTAGTAGGTATCGAAGATCGCGATCGACGCAGGTGATCCATAACGGTCGCTCGCGTTGATGTAGGCCAAGTGCCATCCCTTTTCGAGCAGCGCGAGTGAAACCTGCGGACCATGTCGATCGCCAAACCATTCGGCCCGCCATACCCATGGATTTCCCGGAGCAGCCTCATGCGGCACGATGAGAGTCGCCGGTTGTCCATCCACGACAAAGTCGAGGCGCTCGTAGCCGTGCCATTCAGACTGGGTCATGCCAGGGCCATGATTTGTGGTAGATCGTGAGGTCATAGTAAGTGCGAGGGATAGTCCGAAGAGGACGCTGAGAGAGTATAAACGAATGCGCATCATCATCGGTTAGGGATACATTGGCATGTAGTGAATTAGTTTCGAAGCGTCACCGGACCTATCAACCCAGATGGCAACTGGCGCCCATCGTAGCGGTTGGCCATCGAATTAGTCACGCGGATCTGCACCCGGTTTTTGCCGAGATGGCAGACTTCATTCAGTGAAATAATATAAGGAGCCCACGCCTGCACGCCTACTCGCTGATCGTTGATCAATACCTCCGCGATGTCGCCCACCGCTCCACGAGCCGATCCCGCCGGATATCCCGCCTCATCATAGAGAATCACTTTCATCTCCAATCGGGCCGCTTCCGCCACGACGAGTTTCACCAATCGAAAAAACTCTTCCGTTAGATAACCAATCCGCCGCGACAATCCGTTGCGCGGATGGATAATGAATCCACCAAAGCCCTTCTCATAGAATTCACCGATCTGCTCGATCAGTCCTTCGTCGGTCAGATCGTCATTCCAGCACCACAGCGGCATAAAGCCGAACTCACGCGCCGGATCGGCAAACTGTGTCTTCAGGACATTAATATCTCCAGCGGATTGAACAGGAGGGGTCTGTATCATAGAGCGAGGGATCGGGGCAACTGATCTGCATTGAAGCAGCACGAGAAATTACGCGGGCAGCTTTGCTAACCGCCAGACGACGGAAAGCCTTTTCGTGTTAATTCTGCGAAACATTTCACGCAATGGCATCAGCAATGCTTGCCGGGGAGCTATGACTCCTGATTTCGTTAAGCCTATGAACGGTCAACTTCCCGCTGAACAACTCAATTGCATCGGTTTAGCATCCACCCCTAAGCCTGAAGATGAGCGCCTTCTCCAGCTCTACATTAACCTTCGCCTACGCTACCTCGGCTGCCCGACATTCCCTTTCAAACAGGACTCTGGCCTCGATGAACTCACGAGTGGATTAGTCGCGCTCAGCCGCGAAAAAGACCGCCTCCTTTCCCAACATCTCTGCCCAGTCGATCAGCGCATCCAGGACTATCTCGATACCACCTTGGGCGATCATGCTCCTCGACTACCGGCTACGAGCTTCGTGCTCGATCGCTACGGACTCTCGCGGATGCTATCGCTTCCACCCGACCGCGACTCGTTCAAATCCGATATCGTCACCTCATATCGCCTTCGCCAAGGAGTCCTCCATAACCCGCAAAGTGATCGGCGCACCACCAAGGGCATTTTCCACGTCGCCGAAGGCGGACTCCCTATCCCCGACGATAAGAAAGGCGTGCCACTCAACGTATTCGCCAAGCTGCTGACCCATGCCCTCAACCCGCCAGCGGAGCTAAAAGAACTTCCCTTTCTCTCCACTCAACCCAAGCCAGCCGAGTGCATGGTCTCGTTGCTGCTACGGCCCACCGTATGCCCGCAGATCCCCGGCTTTACGCCAGAGAAGAAAATGGAGATTCGTTTCTTCGTGCCGGGCAATCTCGTCTGTAATCTCGATTTCGTCGAAAGCATATTCGGCAATGCCGGTGATCCCCGCCTACCCGAAAACGATTCCGCCCTCGATCCCGAACATTGGAGCGGCCACTCCGGCTGCGTGGTGCTCGCGCCTCACCTCAATCTTCTCACCAAAAAGGAACTTGGACTTCCGAAGTGGGACGACGCCACCGAGCGCCAACAACGCCACGGTATGTGCTGGCGCGAACCCGACGAACTCTACAACGAAGGCGGTGCGTTTAAAGCCACCTGCCGCGATGCCAATGGCGTGATCGTGACCGTGATCTCTGACAATTATTTCGGTTACTGCAAAAAAGAGGTGAAGACCCAGATCAGCTACTCGGCCAACCTCCTCGGACTCGCCGAAGAAGAACACGCCGGTGGTGCTCTCCTCTTCACGCGCTATGATCTCTCCGCTGAATTTGCCTCCGAGCGCGTGACTCACAAATACCCGCGCACGATGCCCGAAGCGCTCGCCCTGCTCGGCGACAACGCTGTGCCGCAGCCCGATGGCAGCGCGACCGACCGACATTACCCCGATATCATCTACGTTCCGGCTGATGCTCATTTCAAACTCAATGGAGCTAGCGTCACTTGGCCTCACGATGGCAATATCATCACGCATCCGTTGCGAAGTAATCACACCTACATCCTGCCCTCAGGATTTAAGGTAAATCTTGAAAAGCCACGCGGTAGTCGCGTCTGGCGCCTGATCGGCACCCACGCCGAGTGCACCCTCTGCCACAAGCCCTGCACTGTTTCGGGTGGTGGTAAATCCGAGATCTCCAAAAGCCTCTCCGATGCGATTATTGCAGGCCCCGTTTACGTCGCCAATTTCCAAGGTGACCTCGATGCCGTCGCCGAATTGCTCAAACATGATTTCGGACATCGCTATCGTGATGAATCTCGAAACGGCATCGATCCACGTCCGATCCTCAGCCACGACCGTTCATTGGGCTCAGTCATCAAACTACTGACTCCCGCACCCATCGAGTATTCAGATGAATACAACGCTTGGCTCGAAACCATTCCTCCTCACATCAAGGAACTCGTGCTCGTCGTGAAACGTTTCCATCGCACCAATTGGGGAGACGATTGGCGCTCTCACTTCGGCGTCGATGTCGTCAACGGCACTCCGGCCAACGAACTTCGTCTCGACGGCGAACGCATCGAATCTAGCTTCCTTCGCGTCGGATTCGATAAGGACGGTTCATGGCGCACCTTTGGCCTGCGCAAAGATTTCCATCCCGCGATGAAGATCCAAATGGAAGACGATATCACGGCGAGTGTCGTCGCTCCTCGATCACAGATCAGTGGACTCGGTGCTTCGGCCGTCGAACCCTCAATCAAGTTCATTCAGAACTGTGAATTTCGCCTCTTCCAGCGTCCCGACGATGCCATCCATCGCGGCTACGATACCCAGACCGAATCCGATTTCTCTAAGCCCGGCAGTTTCTTTTCGAACTACGAACCACTCGATGCCGAACAGGCCCAAGAGATCGTCAAGGATGCCATTGGCTTCGATCAATACTCGGCTCCCATCCAGAAATTAATCAGCGATGCTCAGGATGGCGTGCCGGAGTTTTTCGTTTCCTCCGCCCATCCTCGCATCGTCGATGGCAAGCCATCGAAAAACCCGCGCTACCTCCAAATTCGCACGAGCCTGCTCAAGCCGCGCGAAAGCTATATCGCTGAGGCTGGACTGCGTTTGATGCGCAAAGTCGCTGCTCCTGACCCAGTGCTTACTCCGGTAAATGCTGTGCTCGCTGGTCGTCGCAACAATGCGGCCGATCCGGTCGCGGGCATTCGCTCTCTGGCAGTTTACAATCCCCTGCACTACATGGAACTGCCCGAACTCTTCATGGAGTTTATCTGCAGCATGACCGGTAAATCCCCTTCGACGACCGGAGCCGGTTCTGAAGGCGCGCTGACCAAAGGCCCTTTCAATGCCTTGCCTCCGATCTATGATCTCAATGCGGCGTTCGTTTCCTTTGTGGTTACCGGTTATTCAGGATTCCTCTCCTCGGCCGGTTGTATCGGCCCGAGGGCCCGCGTCGATCACGACATCAGTCTCCTCGTGCCCGAAGTCTGGTGCCGGATGGGCGTCGAAGAACGCGATCCTCAAACCCTCATCAAACAAGGCTTCCTCGAGAAGTGCGAAGACTTTACCCACGAAGGCAAAATTGTGCCCGCGAGCTGTCTAGGCTATCGGATTACACGTAAGTTTGTGGCCAATTTCTGCGGCCGTGTTTTCAACCATCCACACGTCGTGTTCTCCAAAGACATGCTCCGTCCCGAGCTGCAGGATCTGGCTGAGTTCGCCGATGGTATGGAGAACATTATAGGCACGCAAAAACGCGTCGCTGCCAACTACTTCTCCGACAAAAGCATCGAACAAGCCTGCCCGCCGCTCCGCGTGCTCCTCCACATTATGCGCGACGGTCAATACGAAGGCAAAGGCCTCTCGCATCCTGAAATCCGCGCCTACTTCGATCGCGATTCTATCCTCGCCAGTGAGTGGTATCAGGAACGCCTGCAGACCAAGCAAGAAGTCGATATCGCCCAATGGCAGCGCCACACCGCTTACCTCACGCGATTCCTCGAACAGGCTAACTACGCCAACGAAGCCAACCGACTCGGCATCGCTGATCGACTAACGAAAGCCCAAGCCGAATTAGAACGCGTCAAGAGCCCGGACTACCTTGCAGCCCTCACCGGCACCATCGGCGCCGAGCCCGCGATTCGGAAATAGACGTGATCTGAATGATGTGGAAATCAGGACGAAGCGCGGCAGCGCGGAGATGGTCCAACCGAAAGGCGGGCTCTGCAGCATAGCGAAAGGGTGACTGATTTCGGGGTGCCCGGTTGGGCCGAGAAGGAACAAAACTGGAAGAAAGCCGGCGCACCAAATAGACTTCAAGTTAGTCAGGATCAGGTTTATGAAATTCGCCAATGCCCCTTCCAAAAGATCAAGCATGGTTCCCCCGAATCGCTCCAGGCTTTGGCTGGGGTCTCCCGTTAAGATGGCAAGGTTGGGTCGTAATGCTGGGGTATCTCTTCACATTCGGGTTAGGCATCATATTTCTCCGCAAATATGGCACCGGAGCCATCGTCGGCTATACTGCCGCTTTGGTCGCCGTATTGTTCATATTCATTATCTGGAAAGGTGAAGCAGCTCCTAAAAAGTGGGAGCTGAAAAATGACAAAACAGAACCATCAGCGAATAATGAAACTCATTGATCGGCTGAAGAAAGCCTGTGGAATCCAAGTCACAGATGACGCCACGGACTCACTGGCTACGTTGATTCTCGCCGCTCGCGAAAACGATAAGCTCATGAGAAAATTAAAGTTTCTACTTAGCCTTCCGGAAGCGCAACGAACATCACTTGTCCTGACGGCAGTAGAGGAAATGAAAACGCGGGGAGAGCCTCCTGATATTTGTGAAGCATTTTCTATCTTGGCTACAGTGGACGGAGCGGCAGCAGCAGACAAAGCAATCGATGCAGTGATTTACTGAGAATCCATGGCGAAGGTTTACTTTTACTACTCAGCGATGAATGCCGGCAAATCGACGGTGCTGCTGCAGTCGAGTTATAACTATCACGAGCGCGGTATGCGGACAATTATCTTTGCCCCATTGATTGATGATCGCGCCGGAACCGGTCGCGTAAAATCGCGCATCGGACTCGAAGCACCTGCCGAACCCTTTAGCGAATCGGACGATCTTTTGCAGCGCGTGCAAGCGGAACACCAGCGCGATTCCCTCTCCTGTGTGCTGATCGATGAGGCTCAGTTTCTTTCCGCGGCCCAGGTCAATCAATGCACCGATATCGCCGACACGCTCAACATCCCTGTGCTCTGTTACGGACTACGCACCGATTTCTTAGGCGAGTTGTTTCCGGGTAGCGCGCGGCTACTCGCCGTAGCTGATCATTTGGTCGAATTAAAAACCATCTGCCACTGTGGACGCAAAGCCACGATGAATCTACGGCTCGGTCTCGATGGCAAAGCCCTGCACGAAGGCGCGCAGGTTGAAATCGGGGGCAACGAGCGCTACGTCGCCGTGTGCCGCGCTCATTACAAAGAAGCGCTTGCCGCTTCCTGATCCCATACGTCTCTTTCTATTCATCATCATGAGTCTCTCTGCCTCCACTTCCGAACATCTGATCTACATCGGCACCTACACCCGCTCAACCGGCAAGGGCATCTACGCCGTGCGTCTCGACAGCACGACGGGAAAACTATCGTCGCCTGAATTGGTCGCCACGACGTCTAATCCAAGCTTCATCTCCTTATCGAAAGACAAGAGCCATCTCTATGCGGTGAGCGAAGGTTCGACCATGGCGACGCCTTTCGCCGTGGATCTCGATACCGGCAAACTCGTGCCCGACGAATCAAGCGATAGCGGTGGCAAAGCTCCTTGCTACCTGATGGCTGATTCCACGGAACGCTCTCTCGTCGTCGCGCATTATCACAATGGCGTTCTCGCTTCGCTGCCCATCAACAAAGACGGTTCACTCGGTCCGGCTAAAAGCATTCACCAGCATACTGGAAGCAGTGTGAATCCTGATCGACAGGAAGCGGCGCATGTTCACTCCGCCAACATCGCGCCCGATGATCGCTTCGTGATCGTGTGCGATCTCGGCCTCGACAAAGTCTTCACCTACGCACTCGACGCGGCAAACGCGACGCTCACTCCGGCCGCCACTCCATTCATCGCCACCGAACCCGGCGCTGGCCCGCGACACTCCGCGTTTAGCATCGATGGCCAACACGTGATCGTGATCAACGAGCTCAACAGCACGTTGACTTGCTATGCTTATGATGCCGACACCGGCGCGCTCACCAAAGTCGATACCAAACCTACTCTCCCCGCTGATTTCACGGGCAACAGCACGACCGCCGAGGTGCGAGTGCATCCCAACGGCAAATTCGTCTACGGCTCCAATCGCGGCCACGACAGTATCGCCGTCTTCGCGTTTGATTCCACTACCGGCAAACTCACGCCCATCGATCACACCCCCACAGGCGGACGTAATCCACGCAATTTCAACCTGTCGCCCGACGGCAAGTGGCTGGTCGCCGCGAATCAGCAATCTGATTCGCTCACCGTTTTTCAAGTCGATGCCGACACTGGCAAACTGACCTCCTCCGAACACACCGCGAGCGTGGCCATGCCCGTCTGCGTGGTCTTTGCGAACTAAGCGTTCTCGAGGTCGTTGAGCGGCGCAACGCATTCGACCAGTGCCGCGACCAGTTTTTCCCGGTTAAACGGTTTCGGGATTACACCCTGCACAGCGTAGAGTTTGGCGATCTGTAGGTAACTTTCTTTCGGCGCATGCCCGCCGCCCGGCATCGCCACGATGACTTGCTCGGGATCACGACGACGAATCTCGGTGACCAATTCCACTGCATCCATATCCGGCATCAGCATATCCTTAAGCACCAGATCAAAAGATTCCTTCTCCATCGCATCGAGCGCTGCCTGAGCGCCCTCATAGCTAACCGCTTCATAGCCCGATTTTTCCAGCAGGAGACACGAGACATCACAAATGTCCTGTTCATCATCTACGACCAATATGCGATACTTCGACATGGCTCCTCCAAGATCAAAATCTCCCGCGTAAGCAGCAAGCACCACCACTGCTAATTTCATGTAAATAAACACCTCGCTTCCAGGAGCATTTGGCTATTCGTTGCAATTATCTCCCCTAAAATAGCCTCTTAAAACACATGAATCTCGATATTGATTCTCCCTATCCGTTAACCGACGAGCAGATCGCTTCGTTTCGCGAAAACGGCTACATCAAACTCAAAAACGTGCTCTCGCTTGAGGTCCTCGAGCACTACGGCAAGATCATCAGCGCTGAAGTCCAACGACTCAACACGATGCATCTTCCGATCGAAGAGCGCGACACCTACAGCAAAGCGTTCCTCCAAGTCATCAACATTTGGACGAAAAACGACACCGTAAAAGAGTTCTGCTGGGGCCAGCGTCTCGCGCGGATCGCCAAAGAACTACTCGGCGTAAGCGGCGTGCGCATGTATCACGATCAAGCACTCTATAAGGAGCCCAGCGGCGGCGTCACCCCGTGGCATGCCGATCAGTTTTACTGGCCACTCAGCAACGCCAGCACCGTGACTGTCTGGATCCCCCTGCAAGCGACCACCATGGAAATGGGGCCTCTCGCTTTTGCACGCGGTAGCCATGAATCCAAGGTAGGCCGCGACATCGAGATCAGCGATGAAAGCGAAAAGAAGATCGGCCAATCGATGAGAGAGCAAAACTACCCACTGGATTCATCCCCCTTTGATCTTGGAGAAGTGAGCTTTCACTACGGCTGGACTTTTCATCGCGCCGAGCGCAACACCTCGGAACAAGCCCGCGCCGTCATGACCATCATCTACATGGATGAACATATAAAACTCATCCAACCGCATAACAAAAACCGGGAAGGCGATCGGAAGGCCTTCGCTTCGGATGTCGAAGTCGGCGAAGTCATGGATGGCAAGATGACGCCCATCCTCTATTCCGAGTCCTAAACAAGCAGTGAGTTGACCCTCTTCAGCGTCGTGCTAGCTTGATCCGCTACGCATCCTAAATGGCCGACTTTCTAGACAACACCCAAGACGCAGACCCCAACCGCTGCGAACGCGCCCTCCTCATCGGCGTGCAAACGCAAACTATGGAACCGGGCGAAGCCCAAGAGCTCCTCATCGAGCTCACCGAACTCGTCGAAAATCTCCACATCGGAGTAGTCGCCACAGAGCTCGTTAATCTTCGGGAGCCCAACCCCAAGACTCTATTGGGCAAGGGAAAGACTGATCAAATTATCGCGCACGCGAAACACATCGAAGCCGATCTTATCGTGCTCGATGAATCACTCTCCCCTGGCCAGCAGCGTAATTGGGAGAAACTTTCCGGCATCGCCGTGATCGATCGCGAGGAGGTTATTCTCGATATTTTTGCTGATCGTGCCCAGACCCGCGAAGCCGTGCTGCAGATCGCGCTGGCTCGCATGGAGTATTCTCTGCCACGATTAGCTCGCGCTTGGACTCACCTTTCTCGGCAGCGTGGTTCGGGTAATCTCGGTGGCGAAGGTGAGACTCAACTCGAAATCGATCGCCGTCTCGTGCGCGACCGAATCACTCGCCTAAAATCCGAGCTCGTTGTCGTGCAAAAGCAGCGTGGTGTGCAGCGTCAAAAACGTCTGCGCGTGCCCGTGCCGACAGCTTCCATCGTGGGCTACACCAACGCGGGTAAATCATCGCTCGTTAATTCTCTCACCGGATCGGACGTCGGGGCCGAAGACAAACTCTTCGCCACTCTCGATCCCACCACGCGACAGCTCCTCTTACGGGGGAATCAGAAGCTCCTCGTCACCGATACCGTTGGCTTCATTCGTCGCCTCCCCCATCGCCTCGTCGAATCCTTCAAAGCGACCCTAGAAGAAACCATCGTTGCCGATTTTCTGATCCACGTCATCGACGTCACCAATCCCAATTTCGACAAGCATCACGCCACGACCCTTAGCGTGCTCAGTGAACTCGGTGCCGCCGATAAATCGATGATAACAGTGTTCAACAAGATCGACGTCGCCACTCCCGATCAAATACAGCGCGCACGCCTGCTCGTGCCCGAAGCCATTTTTGCCAGTGCCCATTCCGGAGACGGACTCAAAGCATTGGAAGAGCTCTGCCTCGACCGCATCGCCGATGCTTTTGGGTCCACCGAGCTGCTCATCCCCCACGATCGCTACGACGTCGTTTCCAAACTCCATGGCATGGGCCACATCGAAGAACAGGAACACCGTGAAGATGGCGTCTTTATCCGCGGACGATTCCCCGTCACGCAAACCGGATTTTTCGAAGCCTTCGTGCTCGCTGCTAAATAGGATCCCGAGTCGACCTATTTAATCCATATCATAGACCTGCGCGCGGACCCACTTCGTCTTTCCCTGTTCAAGAAAAGCCACGTGCAACGGATGCGCCTGATAGGTATCGTGATCCTCCATATTCTCAAAAAGGCAAGTGACCGAGTAATCGAACGACTTATCCACGACCGGGCGATCAGCGACATCTGCCGGCGTCCCCATCAAGAAAGTGTGCAAGGTAGGGATGTCTCGTAGGGCCGACAACGCCGCGACAAACTCCGCGCGTTGCTCAGCGGTCAGGTCAGGTTTCAGCCAGAAGAAAACGTTATGTGATAACATGGTGACGGAGCGTTTTCCAAACCAAGCAGCACGGCAAGCACACGAATGCATAAAGCACAGATTCAGATTTCTTCAGTTTCCATCCTTGACCCTTATGGGAAGCCTTGCAGCGTATTCTCTCCTTACCGATCTCACTGCCCGATGGTGTAATGGTAGCACAGGTGACTTTGACTCACCCAGTCATGGTTCGAACCCATGTCGGGCAGCCAGTTGGTAATCAATAACTTATGTAATTGATTGCTAATTGGCAATTAGCTGGTGTCCCCCGTTTGTCCCTATTAGAGGGCTCCCCTCTGCTTTGCCGCAATAGCTGAGAGGTAATCGCAGGATACTAACGCAGAGAACATTTTACGCTACTCCCCAAGCTTATAGATTTGGGACAGTCGAGTAACACAACGGCCAAAATAACTCGCAAAGAGCGAAAGCCGATCCGAGGTCACGCTGAGCTTCAAATCATCACGGCCATCATCCCAGCCTCCTTGAACCCGGGTGCGTTAATTGCCGACATCTTGATTCCCCAGTATCGTAAACATGGGCATGGGAAGCGATGCGAAATCGTCATTCACCATCTGGTATTCCCATTCGTGAGTATCGCCGTCGCGCGTCACATCCCCACCCATCAGCAACAGATCCGGGCGAAATGCTTCCATCTGCTTTCGCGCCGTCGCCCAGTTCGCATTTCGCGATGGATCGAACCGGTAGGATTTTTCCGAACCCAGATGAATATCGGTAATATGCGCGAATGACCACGAGGCATTGTCTGGGGATACACTCATAAATCTATTCTACTTCCTCAGCATTACTGTGAATACGCACCGCAAACAATGCCGCAGGCACATCCGTGTGAGGACGAGTGAGCTCGATCCGAAGTTGATTCGTCGTGACAGGCTCGGACAGCAAATGACTACGACGCGTCTGGTGATTATCCGTGATAGCGAACAGCTCGTATCCGTCGCCCGCAATCACGCGATACTCTTTCACGCAAAAGATGACGTCTCGCTCAGGGTGGTTGAACAAAACAGATTCCATCGGGTGATCCGCATCGGTATCAAACACGAGTTCGACTCGCGAGATCGTCTGCGGTGAGGACCACGTCAATTCGATGCTCGGCGACTCATCTTTGAATTCAGCGACCCAGGCATTCGGCTGATTCACTGGCCGATCTACGCCATTCGTGAGATTAGAAACTTCGAAGACAGCTAAGGCCGGAGAGATAGCGACCGCCATGTTCTCGCCACCGGGCCTACGCAGTGGCGTCCAGAAACCAAACGTATCCACACCACTGTTTTCGGGCGGAGTCTGCACCGCTGATTTTACGACGGCCTTGTGCGCCTGATGCGTGACCGCGAGCAAACCGCTGACTCGCGAATCCGAGAGCGACACGCTAATCAGCGGATTCGCATGCAACGTGTAGAACGCAAAACCCTCGTGTGGAAACACCGCATCGAAATCGAGAGTCACCGTTTGATTCTCTCCGGCCGATAACTCGATCTCGCGCTTCGCCAATGAAAGATCAGGTGTATGGTTGCAGGGTTTAGAGCTAGCACAGAGTTCGACAGCTAAAGTCGTCGCTTCACTTACATTCACCGTAAAGGTGACCGCTGGCGCATTGCCTTGCTTCACCGGCAACATCATCGCCCACGAATCTTCGAGCACGCGTTGCTGATCATTCGGTTTAAGCTCGGATAGCTCGAACGTGCTGCTGGCTGTAATCGTGGCAGTGCGCGCTAAATCAGTAGGATCATCTAAAGCACTACCGGGAATGTGTTGGCCAACCTTAAGCAAAGATTGCTGCAACTCGATTAACCGATCACCGCTCGCCACGTCGCGCGGCAAACAGCCGTGATCGCGGCACAGCTTCGCGGCCATCGCCACGGCCTGACCGTTATTTGCACAAGTCGCCATCACGCGGGTCGAACCGAAGGCAACATGCGAGGAGCTGATCAGACGACCACCCAGAAACAGGTTCTTAATATTCCGACTGTAGAGAGCGCGATAGGGAATCCCGTAAACGCCTTTGGAGTGATACTGATTACAACCGGGCTTCTCGCTAAACACGCCATCCGCAGGATGCAGATCGATTGACCAGCCGCCGAACGAAACCGCATCAGGCTGCTCGCGTTGCTCGATCACATCCTGCTGGGTGAGCATCACGTCGCCTTCGAAACGACGGCTCTCACGCTTGCCGGGAATCATCCCCACCCACTCCAAAGTCAGATTCTCAGCTTCGGGAAATTTGCCGGAATTTTTGATGTAGTTCCACACCCCGTAAACGACCTTCCAAAGCTCCCATTTGATCGTCTCAGTCTCGTGAATCGTATCGAGACGACCACCGTATTCGATCCACCACAACCAGCAGCCGGAGTGATGTGCCTTCAGATCACGAAAGCGGGGGATCTTCGTGATGTCGTCCAACGCAAACGATGGCGGCACATAGCGCACCGGCTTACCTTCATTGCGCGAGTAAAAGTAAATCGAGTGACCGAGCAGTTCACCGTATTCCTCCGTCGGCGCCATGCCCTCACCAAACTCTTCCGCTGATTCCGCCCCCATGCGAAACGCCGCCCCCGCCATGAACCCGACAATGCCGTCACCTGTCGAATCGCTAAACAGAGGCGCAGTAACGAAATACTCGGTCGAGTTCTGCGAACAGAAGGCGCGTAACGATTGGATCGTATCCGCATCGCTCTTCTCCAAATCGTAAACCGCCGTGTTGAGCAGCAGCGTGATGTTTGGCTCGCGCACGACGAATTCGAGCAGCAACGAATCGACCAACACGGCATTACCCTCAGGATTGCGATGCATGTTTTCGACAAGGATCTCGTTAATCACCCCGCCCTCACGCGCCCAACGATTATTGTTCCCCATGTGCGAGGTCGCGCCGAGCACCCACAGCCGCACCTCACTGGATGAGTTGCCACCCAGCACCGGACGATCCTGCACGAGGACGACTTTCAGACCAACTCGCGCCGCGGTGATCGCCGTGCAAACACCGCCGAGACCGCCACCTGCCACCGCCAGATCACACGATAGTTCGACGGCTTTGAGTGCGCGTTTGGTTTCGGATGGGGCGCTGATTTCCATAATTATTTCCAGCTTACCTGAGGCAGTTTCGAAAAATCCACGCAACAATTATAAGTCGCATCCTCACGGAAAGGATAAGCCTTTTCGATCTCTTTGGTAAGTTCGATTCCCAAGCCAGGTGCATCGGTCAGCGTGATATGCCCCGCCTCTATCTGCCAGGGCCCCGGCACGAGCGTGTGGCGCAGTTCGTAAGGCAATGTCGGCCACTCAACGAGCATGCCGCCACCCGCTTGCGCGACATGAAAATTAGCCATCATTCCCACCGGGCCACCCCAGCAATGCACATAGACTTCCGTGTCGTGCTTTCGCCCCGCCGCGAATACTTCCAAGGTCGCACTGAGTCCGCCGATAACAGTCGCGTCGGGCTGCGCAATATCGTAGCAGCCCTTTTCAATGCGTGCACACAGTTCGGGCTCAGTCGTGACGATCTCGCCACCTGCGATCCGTGCTTCCGGCAAACGCTGTTTCAGTTCGGTAAAACCATCCAATTCCTGCGGCCCGAGCACTTCTTCCAAAAACACTGGCATCTGACCGCCACGGTTGTTCAGCTCTTCTAGAAATATCTCGATGTCTTCAATCGTCTGCGATGGCACCGCTAGATTCTGAGTCATGTCCACGGCAATATCGATTCCACGAGGTTTGCCCTCGCGCTGACAAAACGCCGCCTTGTCTTCCTGCCCTCGTCGCGCGCGCATTTTAAAGACATCAATTCCCATTGCCTGGATCTGGTCGAGCTCAGCCCGCATCCCGTCCTGGTCGATCGCATCGCCACCACTTGCGTAAAGTTTCATCGATCGCGCTTCGCCGCCGAGGAGTTTCCACACCGGCACATTTTCCAATCGCGCGCGGCAATCCTGCAGCGCTGTTTCGCAGGCGCTGATCACGTGTTGCGCCGCGCCTTGCAAACTCCAATAGCCAGTTGTGAGCAACAGCTCGCCCATGACTTTTTCGAAATCGCGCGGATCTTTACCGATTAACATCGGCGCGACGATTTCGACAATCTCTCGAAACACTTTCGGCGCAAACACCGCGAGGTAGCCCTCCCCTAATCCCACAACCCCATTATCCAAAGTGATCTCAACGAGACCCGTCGTGCGATAGCCCGTCGGCAAGCAGAGCAGCCCTTCGACGCTACGTTTAGGATCAGTGTAGGGAGCAGTTAGAAGAACCGGACGGACGCGGGTAATTTTGGACATGGGGTGGAATCAGGGCTGGAGGCTGATAATATTTTGCAACGCCTCACCCTGTTTGTATCGCTGAAGATTAGCGATAAAGTAGCGCGCCTTGGCGTTATATTCATCGGGGTAACCACCGCCCGTGTGATGCGTGAGGATCGTATGAGGGCATCCCCATAAAGGGTGCTCAGGTGGCAACGGCTCCTGCTGCGTGACATCAATCACCGCGCCGGCGATGCGATGTCCATTGAGCATTTTGATCAGGGCTGGTTCGTCGACCACCGCTCCACGACCAATATTCACAAACACCGCCTGTTCGGGCAGTCGCGCGAGCAGCTCGCGGTTGATCAAACCTTTCGTGCTCAGATTATTCGGCAAACAACACACCACGACATCCGCTGTCGTGAGAGCATCTCCGAGCGATTTCTGATCGCGCAGTTCCGCACCTTCGGAGGTGCGCGCGTAGGATTGCACGTCGCATTCGTAGGCTTCCAAAAGTTTGCGCATCCGTTTGCCGACCGAACCGTGGCCGAGCACGACCGCTTTGCTGCCGTGAAGCAGTCGCAAGTTTACTCGCACCTCAATTTCCGACCACTTGCGCTCACGATTCGCCGGGATCAGTTGATTCATTCCACGAAACAAACCGAGCAGGCCTGCCATCGCCGTCTCCGCGGCCGGTCGCTCAAACATGCCACGCAGATTCGTAATCTGCAGATCAGGTGAAAGTCCCTTGCATCCCAGATAGTATTCGAAGCCGGTCGATTCGAGCTGCATCCATTTCAACGACGTCGACTCTTCCAACCAATCCGGCAGCACATTGCCAAACGCGACATCAGCTTTGAGAAACTCGGCTTTGTCCTCCTCGCGTGGATTAAACCGATCCGCGACGTAGTAGTCTTCTCCGGCCAACGCTTCGTGAACTAAAGCGAGCGCTTCTGGCTTGAGGAAGGCGGTTACAAAAATGCGAGGGGGTATGGTCTGTGGGGAAGCCATCTAATGTTTAGACGCATGAGAGCGCCAAACATCTATGAAAATGCGATCCTTACTTTTTACCACGCAGATAAATCAGATAATAACTGAGCGCGACGAACACCCCTCCACCCAAAATATTACCAATGGTTACGGGGATCAGATTGCCAAAAAATCCAGCGATAGTGATATCCGGAATCGCACCATTGGCCAACGACGACGCACCCGCGTAAGTCGTGTCGCTCATGAGCAAGATCGCCGTGGGAATGAAATACATATTAGCAATCGAGTGCTCAAAACCGAGGACAACAAAGGCGGTGATCGGGAGAATGAGCGCCACGATTTTATCGACCACCGAACGCGCGGCAAAACAGAGCCACACCGCCAGGCAAACCAGGGCATTGCACAAGATACCCCGCACAAACGCGGTATCGAATGACAGCGCTACCTTGCCCTCGGCGATTTTGATCGCGGTATCCGCGACCGCATCGCCTCCCATATGCATAAAGTCCGACCAGTATCCCAAAACAGCGATGCACACTGAACCGATAAAGTTGCCAATGTAGACCACCGTCCAATTCCGCAGCAGCGCGGCTGTGGTGACCTTACGGTGAGCCCATCCCATCACGATCAGGACGTTGCCCGTAAAAAGCTCGGCACCACCAACGACCACGAGGATCAGTCCCAAACAGAACGCCAATCCGCCAACCATCTTACCGACTCCCAATCCAAGACCACTATTGGTCATCACGACGGTATAAAACATCGCGCCAAACGAAATGAAGGCACCCGCCAAGATGCCCAACATCAATAAGGGCACGATTCCCATGCCGGTTTTGCCTAACCCTACGGTTTCGAGCTGCTCCGCGATTTTCGCGGGAGCATACGCGTCAAACATCGAAGGATCGACGGGCGTAGAATTAGAATTATCAGAGTGATCAGATTGCACGCTCATAATTTCTCGCTGATATATTTTAAGTCGTTCTCTAGCATGATCATATTGACCAAAGATCGATTACACAGCCAATAGTCACAAAACTCATGCCCCAAACGCGCAATCTCGGGAATTGACGCGGAATTTGCGCTGTCGTTTCCTGTAGGTCATGCAAGAAGCTGCCACGATCGATTCACCCTTAAAATACAAGCGCGTCATCCTGAAACTCAGCGGCGAAGTGCTCAATGGCGGTAAAGCTGGCGACCCCATCGATGCCGCTACTCTCGAAAAGACCTGCGCACAGGTAAAAGAAATTTACGATCTCGGGGTCGAAGTCTGCGTGGTCATTGGCGGCGGCAACATCTTCCGCGGTCTCAACGGCGCCGAACGCGGCGTCGATCGCACCACCGGCGATTACATGGGGATGCTCGCGACGGTGATCAACGGCCTCGCGCTCATGGACTCCTTGGAAAAAATGGGTGTCACCACCCGCGTGCAAAGCGCGATCCCAATGAATCAAATCGCTGAGCCCTTTATCCTTCGTCGCGCCATGCGTCACTTGGAGAAAAATCGCGTGGTCATCTTCGTCGCCGGCACCGGTAACCCTTATTTCTCGACCGACACCACCGCCGCTCTTCGCGCGAGCGAGATGCATGCCGACATTATTATGAAGGCGACCAAGGTCGATGGCATCTACGATAAGGATCCCAAGAAATACGACGACGCCGTCAAATACGATACCCTCACCTACATCGATGCGCTCAGACAGCGCCTCACCGTGATGGATTCGACCGCTTTCTCCCTTTGTCTCGATAACAACGTGCCCATCCTCGTTTTCGATCTCAATGATGAGCACGCGATTCGCAAAGCGATCACCGGCGAAAAGATCGGCACCCTCGTCAGCGCCCGAGGCTAATTTTCTAACAATACAAACCCTACATTCTAAAATCTAAATTCCTATGAGCCATCCCGCGACCACAGAAGCACAGGCCAAAATGAAAAAGGCCGTCGATTACACGATGCATGAGTTCAGTAACATCCACACCGGCAAAGCCACGCCCACCATGGTCGAATCCGTGATGATCGAAGCTTACGGCTCCATGATGCGCCTCAAAGAATGCTCTGCCATCAGCACCCCTGATTCCCGCATGATTCAAGTTCAGCCCTGGGATGCCGGTCTCATCAGAGCCATCGAAAAAGGTATCCAACAGGCCAACCTCGGATTCAATCCGGTCGTGGATGGTAAACTCATTCGCATTCCCCTGCCCGAGATGAGCCGCGAACGTCGCCAAGAATTTGTTAAAGTCGCGCATGGTCTGGCCGAAGAAGGTCGAGTGCATGTGCGAAACGTTCGTCGCGATGCGATGGATACCCTCAAGAGAGCCGAAAAGGACGGCGATATTTCCGAAGACGATCTCAAGCGTTTCGAAAAAGATGTGCAGACCTTCACCGACGACTCCGTCAAAGAGATTGGCGAACACCTCGCACACAAAGAGAAGGAATTGCTCGAAATCTGAACCGAAGGATCATACCTGAGTAATCCATTCCGTGCCTTCGCATCTTCGCCATGAACCAATCGACACCACAGCATGCCAAGCCCAAGCGTGTGGTCGTTAAACTCGGCACGGGAGTTTTAACCAAAGGCATCGGTGAACTCGATCCGGAGCGAATCGATTCGGTTTGCGCCCAAGTGGCAGCGCTTCGTGACGCGGGTTCGGAAGTCATTTTGGTATCTTCCGGTGCAGTCGGCTTGGGCATGGGCCGACTTGGTCTCAAGCGCCGTCCGACCGATGTCACCAAAAAACAAGCCTGCGCGGCCGTCGGCCAAAGCATCCTCATGCAAACGTGGCAGGAAGGCTTTACCCCGCACGATCTCACGGTCGGCCAAGTTCTCCTTACACATGAGGATTTGCGCAGTCGTGAGCGCCATCTTGCCGTGAAAGCCACGCTCGAAGCACTGATCTCCTATGGCACCATTCCAGTGATCAATGAAAACGATACCGTGAGCGCCGCCGAGATTCAGGCCATGTTGCAATTCGGAGATAACGACACACTTTCCGCTATGGTTGCGAGCCTCGTCCATGCGCAATACCTCTTCATTCTTTCTACTGCTCCCGGCCTAATCGATTACCGCAACGGCGGCCATATCGTGCCCATGGTGGAGAAGATCACACCTTCAATTGCCGCGATGGCGGGCGGGACCACGAGCGAGACCGCCGTGGGTGGAATGATCTCAAAAATCTCTGCCGCACGATTGGCGACCCGCGCCGGTTGCGGGGTATTTATTGTCAGCGGAACTGAACCCGATGTGATCGCCCGCTCGCTGGCCGGAAATGGTCCCGGCACATTTTTTGCACCTAATTGTCTACCCATGGAAGCCCGCAAGCGTTGGATCGCATATTTCCAACGTCCTACTGGCACGATCTTCGTCAACGAATGCGCTGTGCCTGTCCTTTGCAAAAAAGGGAGCAGTCTGCTCGCAGTCGGAGTCACCCATGCGGATGGCAATTTCAAATCGGGCGATATCGTCAACGTCGCCAAACCGAACGGGACGGTCATTGCCCGAGGCAAGACGGCTTTTGCTCTCGAAGAAATCCCTAAATTGGCTGGAAAACAAAGCGACGAAATGCGCGACCTTTTCCCACAGCGCAAAAAACTAGAAATCATCCACCGCGACAACCTCGCGCTGTTGTGAGCGTTGAGGTGTTTTTCGATTTCCGCTTTGCGTCAACTTAACTTTGCATGAGTTATTGAGTTTTTATGGATTTCGATCTCGACGCACGTCCCCCTTCAGGCATCCCGCCCATCGATTTCCGCGGCGAACTCAATGACGATCAATACAACGCCGTCACCGCCGAGCCGGGTCCGTTGCTCGTGCTCGCAGGTGCCGGTTCTGGCAAGACTCGCACCCTCACCTATCGCGTCGCTTACCTGCTCTCTCAAGGGGTGAAGCCGAGCGAGATTCTGCTGCTCACCTTTACGAATAAAGCGTCGAAGGAAATGCTGCATCGCGTGCAGGAACTCACCGGGATCGAGCCAGCACGTTTCTGGGGCGGCACCTTTCACTCCCTCGGCCATCGTGCGCTGCGCATTTACGGCGAAGCGATCAAGCTCACGCGTAATTTCACGATCATCGACGCCGACGAATCCGAATCACTGCTCAAGCAAACCGTCGAATCGGTTGATAAGACTTTCTTCAAGGACAAGACCCGCCCCCGCCCCGGTCCGCTCTTCAACGTGCTTTCGTTGGCACGTAATACGCAGTTGAGTATCAACGTCACGGTTCAGCAGAACTTCCCTCAATACGACGAAATTCAACATCGCTTCGAACCCTTTGCCGAAGCCTACGCGAAGCGTAAGCAGGAGCAAAATGTCGTGGACTACGACGACTTGCTCGAGCTCTGGCTCAAGCTGCTCAACGAAGCACCTGAGGTCGCCGAATACTTCGCGCATCGTTTCCGTCATGTGCTCGTCGATGAGTATCAGGACACCAACACGCTCCAAGCGCAGATCGTCGATAAACTCGCTGCGCACCATCAAGTGATGGCCGTGGGTGATGATGCTCAGTGCATCTATTCGTGGCGCGGGGCAGATTTTGAAAACATCATGACGTTTGAGGGACGGCACCCCGGAACTGTCCTGCACCGCATCGAAACCAACTACCGCTCTACTCCCGAGATCCTCGCCCTCGCCAACGGAGTGCTCCTCGCACAACCCGTCGGGCGCCATTTCGAAAAGGAACTCCGGGCCGATCGTGATCATTCCCAAAAGCCATATGTCGTGCAAACGATGGACGATCGCGAGCAAGCTGAGTTTATCATTAAACGCATCCGCTCGCTCACTGAAGACGAAGGTATCTCGGCCAACGAAATCGCGATTCTCTATCGTTCTCACTTCCTCGCACTCGAAGTGCAGCTCGCGTTTTCCAAAGCAGGCGTGCCCTACCAGATCACGAGCGGCGTGAAATTCTTCGAACGTCAACACGTGCGCGATCTCGTCGCGTTGGTGCGCTTCGTTTACAACCCCGCCGATACACAAGCGTGGCAACGTGTTGTCGTCTTGTTGCCCAAGATCGGCGAAAAAGGCGCCCAAAAGATCCACGCTGTGGCGTTGGAAAATGCTCAGCTTCTACAGAAGAACCTAATCGATGTGCTCCACACCGACGATGTGAAGAGCAAGGTAGCCAAGGCCGCTCGGGACGATTGGGATAATTTTTGCGATTCACTCCGGCAAGTCGCGTCTTCGATGGAAACGGATACTCCCGCGGCAGCCATTGAGACCGCGATCGATGGCTGGTATGGCGATTATCTCAAGGGAGCGTTTGCCGATTACGTCGACCGTTTCGAAGAACTCAAAGCTCTGATCGGATTCGCGGGACGCAACGAGGAGATGCAGGACCTGCTCGCGCAGATCGTGCTGCTCAACGGAGAGACCAGCGACCAACAAGTCGATGGCGACACCGAGGCGATCAAACTCACGACAGTTCATCAGGCCAAGGGCCTCGAATACGATGTCGTCTTTGTGGTCGGGCTGGCTGATGGACAATTCCCCGGTCGCCGCTCGATCGAAGCCGACGATGTCGAAGAAGAACGCCGTCTCTTTTACGTCGCCGTGACTCGTGCCCGCAACGAACTCTACCTCTGTTACCCCAAAGTCGCCACGCGCGGCGGCCCCGGCGGGATGCTCCTCCAACCGAGCCGTTTCCTGATGGAACTCCCCACTGATCTCTACGAACCTCTGCGGATCAAACGCCGTTTTGGTTGGTAAAATTTATTGGCACTTCCCACGCGCAAATTTTGCGGCATGGTTTGCGAATGCCCTTCATACCCCGCCTGACCGAACTGAAACCCGAAATCACTGCGTGGAGACGCGACTTCCACCAGCACCCGGAAATTCTCTACGAGACCCATCGCACGTCGGGAATCGTCGCCGACAAGTTGAGGGAATTTGGCTGTGATTCCATCAAGACGGGCATTGGCCGGACCGGAGTCGTTGGAGTCATCAAAGGCAAAACCTCCAACAGTAATAAGGTGGTCGGTCTGCGAGCCGATATGGATGCATTGCCGATGACTGAGGATACCGGCCTGCCCTATGCTTCAAGAGAAGCAGGCAAAATGCATGCCTGCGGGCACGATGGTCACACCTCCATGTTGCTTGGTGCTGCCAAATATCTGACCGAATCCAGAAACTTCGATGGCACCACTGTGGTAATTTTCCAACCCGCTGAAGAAGGCGGAGGAGGAGGCAGAGAAATGTGTGCCGATGGTTTGATGGACGAATTTGGCATTCAGGAAATTTACGGCATGCACAACATGCCGGATCTTCCGATAGGACAGTTCGCCATCCGACCCGGCGCTTTTTTCGCCGCGACTGATACCTTTGAAATCGATGTGGTGGGATTGGGAGGACATGCAGCCAAACCACACGAGGCGATCGATACCACATTGGTCGCATCCCATATCGTCGTCGCACTGCAATCAGTCGCCTCACGCAATGCCGATCCGCTTAAACCCCTAGTCGTCTCGGTCACCTCATTCCAAACTGAAAGTCAGGCGTTCAATGTCATCCCAGAACGAGTAAAACTCAGAGGCACGATTCGCAGCATGGACGCCGATATACGCGCTATGGCTAAGGATCGTATCCGCTCTGTCAGCGAACAAACGGCCAAGGCCTTTGGGGCCACCGCCAATGTCACATTAGACCTCGGTTACCCGGTGATGTCGAATGCACCTCAGCAAACCGAATTTGCCGCCCAAGTCGCTTCCAAGATCGTCGGTTCAGAAAACGTCACTACCGATACTCCTGCCATCATGGGCGGTGAGGACTTCGCCTTCATGTTAGAGGAAAGACCGGGGGCCTACATTCTAGTAGGAAATGGCAGCACACCCATGGTTCACCATCCAAAATACAACTTCAACGACGAGGCCCTGATCTATGGTGCGACCTATTGGGCCCGTTTGATCGAAACCGCTATGCCTTTGAGCTAAGTTGGATAATAATCTGATCTGAGAGGTTGCACTCCACCTAGTCCATGGTCTCTTTTTTATCTAAGTCATCATGTCATCCCCAATCGAAAACGTCGTCGTCATCGGAACCGGTTGCGCGGGCCTCACGGCCGCAATTTATACCGCCCGAGCCAATCTCAATCCTCTGATCATCGAGGGCACTCAGCCCGGTGGCCAATTGACCACGACCAGCGAAGTGGAGAACTTTCCCGGATTCCCAGAGGGCGTAGACGGTTTCATGTTGATGGATAATCTGCGGAAGCAGGCCACGAGATTTGGCACACGTTTTGAACAAGCTCGTATAGACTCCGTCGATTTCACCTCCACACCGCGCAAGCTGGTCTGCGGCGATCGCACGATCCTCGCCAAGACCGTGATCATCGCGACAGGAGCTTCGCCCCGCATGACGGGCATTCCTGGTGAAAAAGAACTTTTCGGAGGCAAGGGCGTGACGACTTGCGCGACTTGCGACGGGGCATTTTACCGCAACATGGAAGTCGCCGTAATCGGTGGTGGCGATAGTGCGGCGGAAGAGGCCCTCTTTCTTACACGTTTCGCCAGCAAGGTTTACCTCGTGCATCGTCGCGGGGAATTGCGCGCTTCCAAAATCATGGCGGATCGCGCCACCTCCCATGAGAAGATCGAGATGGTTTGGAACAGTGTTCCGGTCTCCGTCGAAGGGGTGGAAGAAGATTCCGTAAGCGGACTTAAGGTTAAGAACAGCCAGACCAACGAAGAAAGCACACTACCCGTTAAAGGCATTTTCGTGGCCATCGGTCATCTGCCCAATACCGGACCGTTTGCCGAGGCAGTCGATGTGGATGATGAGGGCTATTTTAAGCCGAGTGTCGGCTCACAAGTGCAGACCAATATCCCCGGCGTCTATGTCGCGGGAGATTGCGCTGATCACGTTTACCGCCAGGCGATCACCGCTGCCGGTATGGGCTGCCAAGCTGCGATAGAAACAGAGCGCTGGTTAGCTGAACAAGAAGCGTAAACCTTTCCCCACTTCCAGTTTTCTACGGAAACAAAAAAACGCCGCCCACTAATGTGTGGCGGCGTTTTGCTTGAGAAGATTGCGCCTCGCTCAGGAGAGCACGTCAGCGTGGAACTCTTGCCAGCTGTCGAGATCGTTGAGACGCACGGCGTCGAGGACTGAACCGTCATCAGCGATACCCGAAGCGTCGAGGACGCCCTTACGGGTTTCGTCGTCATGGTTGTAGCCAAGCACGGAAGCGTTGTGCGCTTCGACTGAAGCAGCATCAAGTTTCACACCAGGCTGGGCTTTTACCCAGGCCTCGAACTGAGGATAGCTAGGCTTGCTGTCTTTGATGAAAGCGAGGACGGCGTCGCGATTGAGACCGAGCGCATCGATCGTCATTTGATCGTAGCCTTGGCCAGCACCCGGATAGCGTGAATCGAGCTTACCACTCGCTTCGAGAGAAACTTTGAGCCACATGCGTGGGAGGTGAAGAACACCGAGGGGACCGACGGTGCCGGAGCTAATGAGAGGAACAAACGTTGCCATAATAGTAATAGTTGAGGGATTAGAATAATCGCCACGCTAATGAAAGTCGCTGCTACCCTACTCAATATGGTTTGGGTGCATTGGCAATGCCGACCTGAGTCAATTTGAAAGGTGTCGGCAAACAATAGCCTTGGCGGGCTTGCTGACGCTCGCATCGTAGAGCGCAATCATGTCGTCACCTTCTACCAATCCCGCTTGGGGCCTCTATGAGCGGCTTATGCCCACTGAAATCGAAGCGATTTTCGATCAGCACCCTATCGCCTACCTTCCTTGGGGCGCTCTGGAGTATCACGGCAAACACGCTTCCGTAGGTCTTGATAGTCTGAAAGCCCAAGGGCTATGCGTTAAACTCGCCCAACAGGCCGGCGGTCTCGTGATACCTACTGTGAATGTCGCGGCCAACACGATGAAAACGGTGCCCGATATCAAGCACACCCGCCACTCGCTGAACTTCAGCGAAGAACTGCTGCGCCTTCTCGCGAAAGAATATTTCGAACAGCTTGCCGAGGAAAAATTCCGCATCGTCTTCACGCTCTGTGGTCATGTCGGCCAACCGCACTACGACATCATCAAAGAAGAAGCGAAAAAGTTTAACCAATCGCAAAGCTCCACGCGTATCATCGCGACTTCCGAAACGGATCTCATCTCCGAGGACATCGTAGTCGTAAACCACGCAGCTCTCGGCGAGGTGTCGTTCCTCATGCATACCGACCCGGATTGTGTGGATCTGTCGCGCCTGCCCCAAGATCGCGTGCCGACTCTCGAAGACGACGCCGTCTGGGGGCCCGACCCACGGGAGTCATCAGCTGACAAAGGTCGCGCCTACACGGAAGCTTTCCTCGAAGGCGCGCAAAAGCTCATCGCCGACACCCTCGCCCAAAACTAACCTCGAATCACCAATGTCACTTAATAGGTGACATTCGATTACCGAGCCTCGGCACCTAATACTCCACATCATCCAATAGTTGACATCCCTTTTTCACTTAAAATTACGATTTTCCTTTTATGAAATACCGCCCTCTCGGTCGCACCGGTCTCAACGTTAGTGAAGTAAGCCTTGGCACATGGGCTTTTGGCTCACCCTCAATTTACGGCACGGTCGATTCCGATGCTGCTCATCGCGCAATCCGCGGTGCGCTCGATGCCGGGATCAATTTCTTTGATACCGCCCCTCTCTACGGAACGTCGGAGGCCGATGGCACCGCCGAGGAAGTTCTCGGCAAAGCCCTTGGAACCGACCGCGAGAAGGTCTGCATCGCGACGAAATTTGGCCGTTACCATTCTCGTGGACACACCAATGAGCTTTTCGATGCGGAAACTCTCACTTGGTCCGTCGAGCAGAGTCTCCGACGTCTCGGCACCGATCACATCGATGTGCTCTTCTTCCACTCCCCAACCCATCCCGATAATATCAAGGATGACGTCTGGACCGCTTTTGACGCATTAAAGAGCAGCGGAAAAGTGCGATTCACAGGACTGTCCTGCGGTTTCATGCAAGACACGGCAGAGATGACTCGCGCTTGGGCCGACACCGGCAAGATCGCCGTAGCTCAAGTCGCCTACAGCCTGACTTACCGTGAATGGGAACCCAATCTCCAACATCTCGGAGAAAAAGGTGTGGGCATCGTCGCGCGTGAATCTCTGGCCAATGGTTTCCTCGCCGGTGTCTTCAGGAAGGACATCGTATTTCCCGAAGGTTCACTCAATTCACGCTACCCGCGTGAAGAGATCATCGAACGCGTCGAGCTCGCTGATCGCTACAAGGACGTGCTCGTGCGTGATGATGTGAAATCGCTCGCCGCCGCTGCCATGCGTTGGGTGATCGACAATCCAAATATTTCGACCGTCCTTTCCGGCTCACGTAAACTAGAGGAGATTCTGGACTGCGCCACCGCTACTGATGCAGCATCCTACTCAGCCGAAGAATTGGCAGCAGCTCGCCAACTGCATACCAAGGACTTCACTCCAGCTTAAGAGGCGAACTGCGCGCACAGAACAGGCAGAAATCTCGGTCCAGAGGGTCTGAGCGCCTCTCTACTAAACTGCAGAGGGGTCCTTTCGGTGCCGGTTGTTAACTGGTGTTCATTTTGCAACCACCAGTGAATCTCCATTAAGCTGTTTATTTGCATCATGTTGCAAATCTTATTTATTCTTTCTTTGGAATAATTCTAATTCTCACTTGCGATTTAGAACCATTCCAATTGGCTAATCTTTCCTCACCTATGACGTCCAGATCTACAGTCTCACCCCAGACCTTTACACGCGACCTTTCCGATAGCGGTATACGCAATACTCCTCAGCGCGAGGTCATCTACGACAGCCTACTGCAGAAGCGAGATCACCCCACGGCAGACGAAGTCTACGCTCGGGTGAAATCGAAGATGCCGACCATCTCTCTCGCGACTGTTTACAACTGTCTCGAAACCTTCGTGCAGCGCGATATGGTGCGCGCGGTCAATTTTGAGCGAGGCCCTACCCGCTACTGTCCCAATCTCCGTCCTCACGCTCATTTTCACGACGAAGCGGCCGGTTCAACCCACGATATCGATCTGCCCGAAGGGCTACTCGATAAAGTGAAGTCCATCCTTCCTGCCGGCTATGATGCCTCATCCGTTGAGATCAGCTTTCGCGGACACTCTCCCAAGCACGAAGTCAGCTGACCCAATCATTTACACACATGTCCAAACTGGAAATCAAAGACCTCCACATCGCCATCGGCGAAAAAGAAATCGTTAAGGGCCTCACGCTCACCATCAACAGCGGTGAAGTGCATGCCATCATGGGCCCCAACGGCACTGGTAAATCCACGCTCGTTAAGGCCATTGCGGGGCACCCCGACTACACGATCACCTCGGGCGACGTGCTTCTGGATGGAGAATCCGTCCTCGTCATGGAGCCCGATGAACGCAGTCGCTCAGGCATCTTTCTCGCCTTTCAATATCCCAGCGAAATCCCGGGCGTGAGCATCGCCAATTTCCTTCGCGCCGCTCAACAAGCGCGCATGGGTGAAGATGAGGAACTCGATGCCTCCGCTTACTACAAGCGCCTCTACGGAAAAATGGATCTCCTGAAGATCGACCGGAAGTTCACTTCACGTTCGGTCAACGAAGGATTCTCCGGCGGAGAAAAGAAACGCTGTGAGATCCTCCAAATGGCCATGCTTGAGCCCAAATTTGCTCTCATGGATGAGACCGATTCGGGCCTCGATATCGATGCCCTCCAAATCGTAGCCGAAGGCGTCAACGCCATGCGTAACGACAGCTTTGGTGCACTCATGATTACTCACTACCAACGTCTCCTCGACTACATCGTGCCCGAACACGTGCATGTCATGTATGACGGTCGTATCGTGAAGAGCGGCGACAAATCACTCGCCATCGAACTAGAAGCAAAAGGCTACGAGTGGGTTTCCAAGGAACTCGCTACCGCCTAATCACATACCCCGACCATGGCCAATATTACAGATACAGACACGCTCGAAGCACCCTCCTCTGCAGGAAAAGCATTCGATGGAATCGACCAGAGTAAGGGCGACTTTCAATACAAGGTCGACTATGCGTTCGACGCGGGTGTCGGACTCACCGAAGAGACCGTTCGCTACATCAGCTCCGTTAAGAAGGAAGCTCCGTGGATCCTTGATTTTCGACTAAAAGCACTGAAAAAATTCCAGTCCATGCCCATGCCTACGCATTGGGCGACGAAGGATCTCGAAAACATCAACTTCGACAAGATCCGCTACTATCTCTCGCAGGGCCAAACGCCCAAACGCACGTGGGATGAAGTGCCCGACGATATCAAGAAAACCTTCGAGCGTCTTGGCGTGCCTGAGCAGGAGCGTAAATTCCTCGCTGGTGTCGAAGCCCAATTCGATTCCGAAGCGGCCTACTCCAACATCAAGGATATCGTCGCGAAACAAGGTGTCATTTTCGTCAATTCGACCGAAGGGCTTCGCGAACATCCCGAGCTATTCAAAAAGTTCTTCGGCAAGATTATCCCAACCGGAGACAACAAATTCTCCGCGCTCAACAGCGCCGTATTCTCCGGAGGCTCGTTTATCTACGTGCCGAAAGGCGTCAAAGTCGCGCAACCGCTTCAAGCCTACTTCCGCATCAACACAGAAAACTTCGGTCAATTCGAGCGCACCCTCATCATCGCTGATGAAGGTTCTGAAGTCACCTACATGGAAGGCTGCACCGCGCCAAAATTTTCCACCTCCACTCTACACAGTGCGGTCGTCGAACTCGTCGCCCTCAAGGGAGCGAAGATCCAATACATCACGGTTCAAAACTGGGCCAACAACGTCTTCAATCTCGTCACCAAACGGGCTGTTGCCCACGAGGATGCCGAGGTAAAATGGATCGATTGCAATATCGGCAGTCGCCTCACGATGAAATATCCGGGCGTCGTCCTGAAGGGCGAACGTGCTCGGGGCGAAGTGATCTCGATCGCTCTCGCCAATGACGGTCAACATCAGGATACCGGCGCGAAGATGATTCACCTGGCGGACAACACGACTTCCAACGTGGTTTCCAAATCTATCTCGGTCGGGCAAGGTCGCTCAACTTATCGCGGCATGGTGCACATACCGAAGAACCTCAAAGGTTGCAAAAATAACACCGAGTGTGACGCCCTCCTGATCAACTCGAACAGCCGCACCGACACCTATCCCTCGATCATCGCCAAGGGGGACAAGAATGCCACCCAACACGAGGCCTCCGTTTCTAAAGTCAGTGAAGAGCTGATCTTCTACATGCAGCAACGCGGCCTCACCGAAGCCCAGGCCATGAGCCTATCCGTGAATGGATTCATCAACGATCTCGCCAGTCAATTCCCGATGGAATACTCGGTCGAGCTCAAGCGCCTCATCGATCTCGAGATGGAAGGTTCCGTCGGGTAATCAACCTATCCTATTATTTCGCAAAGAATGTCTGCCATACCTGCTACGACCGGTGATACCGGCCTCAACGCTGAACGTTTCGCCACCCATATGGGCCAACGAGCCGCTCTTCCTCAATGGTGGCTCGAAGCCAAGAAAGAGGCTTGGAACCAATACAACGCCCTTCCGCTCCCAACTCGTTCCGACGAACGCTGGCGCTACTCGAAACTGAAGGGGCTCAAGCTCGAGGGTTACGATTTGCCAGAAGTAGCTTCTCTTCACGTTCCTCACCTTCCCGACTTTGCGCATTCGGGAGAAATGACGTTTTCTAACCGCCAGCTCATCGGTCGCCAAACGCTCCCGCCCGAGTTAATCGAGAAAGGCGTCATCTTCGCGCCACTGAACGAAGCTCTGCGTGATCACGGCGATCTAGTTCGTAGCTATTTCCAGAAACATCCCGCCAATCTCGGCAGCGAAAAATTCGTGGCTCTCAATACTGCGTTCACGGCCACCGGTGCGGTGCTCTACGTGCCCAAAGGCGTCGAGATCCCCGAACCCGTCGTCGTGCAACACACTCTTTCCGGTGATCACAACGCAGCGTTCCCTCACACGCTCGTCATCCTCGAAGATAACGCCAAAGCCACCCTCGTGGAATACTTCGTCTCGGCCCACGCTGAGGAAGCTCACATGGTCTCGGGCGTTAACGATCTTCACGCCGCGGCGGGAGCACAGTTGACCTACGTCGGCGTGCAAAGCTGGTCA
Source organism: Opitutaceae bacterium (assembly GCA_002713695.1). Classification (GTDB taxonomy): domain Bacteria; phylum Verrucomicrobiota; class Verrucomicrobiia; order Opitutales; family Opitutaceae; genus Cephaloticoccus. The sequence goes on along the minus strand of PAUB01000001.1, from coordinate 193,831 downwards.
AATAACACCTTAGCATTTCAAACCAATTCCATCGCCGTCGAACGCGATGCAAAAGTGCTCTCGCTTAACGTCCACCTCGGCGGCAATCAGGCGCGCCATGAATCGCATAGCCGCCTACTCGGCCCCGGCGCTCACAGCGAAATGCTCGCGTTGACGGTTGCGAATGGAGAACGCGAGTATGACCAGCGCACACTGCAGACCCACGTGTCGCCTCATACCACTTCCAATCTGCTCTACAAAAACGCCCTGCTCGACAAGGCGAAGACGATTTTCTCCGGACTCATCGTCGTCGATCCCGATGCGCAAAAGACCGATGCTTACCAAAGTAACCGGAACCTAATGCTGAGTGATGAAGCTGAGGCGGATTCTCTCCCCGGCCTGGAAATCGAAGCGAACGATGTGCGTTGCACCCACGGTGCCACCAGCGCACGCATCGATGCCGATCAACTCTACTACCTGAGATCTCGAGGTATTCCCGAGAAGCGAGCCAACGAACTCCTCGTCTTCGGTTTCTTCGAAGAAGTGCTCAACAAACTGGACGACGATGCCCTGCATGCCGCCCTGAGCTCGTTGATTCAAACCAAGTTTCAAGCCTAATCAGTCATGTCCGCTTCCAAAGAACGCACCCTCTCCCGAGAAATCGTCGTCACCCAGATTCCTTCCGGAGACAAGCATACTCTAACTGTAGGCACCAAGCTGTTCATTCACCAAACCTTGGGTGGGAGCTTTACCGTGCAAACGGATTTCGGCCTCTTCCGCATCGAGGCAAAAGACGCCGATGCGATCGGAGAAGAAGTCAGTGAATCAAAGGTCGAAGCGGAAGCTCTCTCCGATGGTTCCCCTGATCCGGAAACGGTGTGGGCGCAGTTGCGCAAAGTTTTCGATCCGGAGATCCCCGTTAACATCGTGGATCTTGGCTTAGTTTACTCGATGGATATCGAGAAAAATGAAGACGAGGGTTATAAGGTAATAGTCGCGATGACTTTGACTGCCCCAGGCTGCGGTATGGGCCCGGCCATCGCCGAAGACGCCAAAAGCAAAATTTTACTCGTGCCCGGAGTCGATGAAGCCGATGTGCATATCACTTGGGAGCCCGCTTGGAATCAATCGATGATCTCCGAGGAAGGTAAGATGAAGCTCGGTCTGGTCTGACCTCACTTTCCTAAGGGGGCCTGAGATCAAATCCGATTGCTTCGCACTACTAGCTGCTCAATCTAAACCCCTTTGGAACCAATAAAAAGACAACCGGGGAATTTAACCCGCGGGATAAACGGTTTCGCCGGAATCTCTGGATACGACTGCGCTCTACGGACGGCAGCCTGATCTACATCTTTTGGAAGCGAATTTTCACGCTACTTGTCATCCTCGCAGTCTTCGGTTGGCTAAGTCTGTCCGCCGCGACGTGGACCTTCGTCAAATACAAGCGCGGGGTCACCGAAGCAGCTTTTACCGACATCGCATTCTACCCATGGAGAGCGCGGGAGTATCGCGAGACGCTGAGTCAGCATTACCTCGAAACGGCTCAGGCGCATCTACAAACAGGATCGTGGTCAAAAGCTGTCTTTAGCCTTCGATTGTCCATCGCAAAAAATACAAATCAACGCGAAGCACGCCGCATCCTGGCCGATATTTACGATCAGATCCAACGCACCGATCTCGCTATTCAATTACTGGAACGAGGCATGGTCGAAGCCAAGGGTGACGCCGATTACATGCGACGCCTGCTCACTTTTTTGAAACAAGAAAATGAGCATCGCCGGATTATAGAAATCGGAACCGAGTTGCTGCCTTCATCTCCTGACAAAAAGCCCTCAAATCAGGAAACCGTTTACCATGTCGCTCAGGCTCATTTAAGCTTGGATCAAGGCGACCGCGCGAAAGAGATTATTGGTGAATGGGATTTGAATCGCACCTTGCGAGGCCAAATTTTTCTCACCGACGTCGATCAGGCTCAAGGCTATCCAAGAATCGCTATCCTTAAGTTGGAGCACCTCCACGAGGAAACGAAGAATGACCGGATCATTATTAAACTGATCTCGCTCTACCGTAAGCACGACCGCTTGCAGGATGCACGGCGTATAGCCCTGCAACGTGTATTCCTCAGTCCCAATAGTGCCGGAGCTCGCATTGATCTTATCGCGCTCCTCCAGGAGACACATGATCAAGAGACCATGGAGCGGGAGTTTGGCACCTTTCTTGAAAGCTTTCGTAAGGATCAACGAGCTCTGAGTCTACTAACGAACACGGTGATTTGCTTCCCGAGATCAGATCTCGCCATCCAGATTAGAGAAACGGCACCCAAAGATGAATCTGGACGACCTCCTGCCCTCTTCCAAATAGCTGTGATGCAAGCACAGTGCTCTCTTGGCGAATACAAGAACGCCCTAAAAACCGGCAAGGCACTCGACGATTACCCACGGCTCTCAAAAGTGTATCTGGCCAACATCAATCTCATGCGAGCATGGGCCAACTACGGGCTCGATGAGCCATTAAAAGGAGATAGCTGGTTAAAGCTCTCCCTTTCCGAGGAATACGCCTCGATGATTTCCGACACTTTCCTCCTGGTGAATCGCCTCCGCGATCTGGGACAGAACGAAGATATGCGCCGCGTGCTCCTCAAATTAGTCGAGCGTAGTCAGGGCAATCCGCTTCCCTTGATGACTCTCGCCCAAAACGATCTCGAGGTTTCCAATTGGAGTGGTGTGCTCGAATACCTGCCTGACCTCTTTACGATGTATCCCGAACCGACCAAAATTCTGCAAACCATCAGTCGTGACCTGCCTGAAGATCGGCCCCTCCCGATAGAACTAAGAGCCAAATTGGATCTCTATTACTAAGCCGGGGTTCATCCAGATAATCATCCCTGAGCCCTTGCCAAATCACGTCTGAGGCGCAAATTTCTCATCCTATGTCATTTGCCAATCTCCAGACTGGACTCAAGGAATCTCTCCCACGCGCCGACGATGACGAGGAAGATGAATCCTCGGATACCGCCAAGAACGCTGCGCCAGTCGCTGCATTGATCCAAAAGAAGTTCCTCGAGCAGCGGAAGATCTTCCTTTGGGGCGCCGTCACCGATGAGACCGCGAAAGATATTACCGAGAAACTACTCTATCTCGAAGCGACCAATCCTGGCGAAGAAATCACATTTTACATCAATACCCCGGGTGGATCGATCACGGCAGGTATGGCGGTTTACGACACCATGCAAATGGTCACTTCGTCCATCACCGTAGTAGTCACGGGCATGGCCGCATCGATGGGGTCGATTCTTCTCTGCGGAGCGAAAAAAGGCCGCCGCCTACTTTATCCACATTCTCGCGTATTGATTCACCAACCGCTTATTTCTGGGCGTTTCATTGGTCCTGCCACCGACATCAATATCCAAGCGCAGGAGATGGAAAAACTGCGGCAAGAATTAAACCAAATCCTCGCTGATGCTTCCGGACAACCTCTGGAGCGCATTACCGAAGACACTGATCGCGATTTCTACCTCAATGCCAAGGAAGCGATTAAATACGGACTGGCCGACAAGATCGTCGACAAGGTCTGACCTCACTTCGAGCAGCAAAACATTCTAGGCGAACCTTCGGGTTCGCCTATTTTTTTATCTCGCCCACTGAACGTGTTCTCTCGTTTTCCCAATCAATGGCCTGTCGCATTTCCTCAGCCGCGTGAGCTACCTTGATCCCCTCCTTGAGCCACAGCTCTCGCAATACTTTAGGCACAAGTTTTGTGGCGAGGAGATTACGATAAACGTCCAAACCTTCTTTCGCGTTACCTCTAGCAATCAGAAACGGAACAGTCTCGGCCAGGAGCCCCCAATCATTCACATCCACTTTCTTCAAGTAATGCGCAAAACCTAACACACGAGCTGCTCCGATCGCATCACCTTGTTCAGTCAGCATCTCAGCCAATGCGAGTCCCACCGGCAGACTAGGTCTTTCCTTTTGCTCGCTTCTGCCTAGCGCCATTGCGTCCTCCGTGTGATCAGCCGACTTAAGCCGATCCATTTCTCTTAAAACCAAATGGAGGCTCAGTCTTCTCGAAATTTCGTCTCGCCGGATCCACTGTTCGGTGAAGCTTCTTTGAAAGGGCCGGTAAAGCGGATCGCCAACCAGCACGTTTTGCCAACTCAGCGAAGGAAGCGAATAATAGGCCGCTTCTCCCAACGTCATCCCCTGGGCGAGACCCTTAAACAAAAGATTTGGATGGTGCATGAATTGCAAATACGGCTCAAAAACAGCCCCCACCGTCGCGGCGGCACCGCGCGCCAATAAAGGACCACACCACGATTGACTCTCTGAGTGCAGAGTCTGCGCAGAGTAGCTGTGGATATGCAACGCGACTGCACCTGGTGCGAAACGAAACCCCGGCAGGGTGAACGGTCCATTCACATTTGACGTATACCAACCTGCATAAAGGGCTGGGGCATCAAATCTGGCGCCAATCGAAAACGTCCCCTTCTCATCTCGCTGAGTAGTGGGAAAATTCTTCTTCTTCAATTCCTACGCCGTGACTTTCAGCCAACGCTCCCCTTGCGGGTAAGGCCCCTTCGTATCCACATAGGCTCGACCGATTAGCCCATTCCTTTCGGCCTCGAGCGCGCCATCGATCATTCCAAAAACGTCCCTTGCACTGGGACCGTCGAGTCGCGAGACCCGCACCACGTTTTCAAGTATCAGCTGCTGGGGCTCATCCATGCGATAGAGCGGATTGGGCACATACGAATTGATATTGTAATTCCCCACCGCGAGCAGGCTCAGTTTAGAATCCACTGAGGAACGATTCGTCCGCATCTGCGGGTTATCAGGCATTCCCTTTACCTTGGTGACCAAGCTCGGGTCATTTTTAATCCTCAGCGGCACTCCACGACAGACGATCAGATACGACATATTGTGACCGGAAAAAGCCATCTTCCTACGCCCATATTCATCATGAAGACTCATGGCCACACTGTCGATCCACCCTCGATTAACCAATTCATCCTGTAACGGCTGCCAAACCGTGAGCACAAATTCCCGCCACGTGATCGTCTCCTGCTTGGGCATTTCAAGACTGATAATATTCTCCACCGGCACTCCACGTCGCAGCGCATAATACTCCGCAATTCGCTGAGAATCCGGGTCGGCACTATTCGTCACCAAAACGACTCGCGCCGCCCCATCCGCAGCACTGGCCATCGATGCAACACCGATAAAACAAAGATATATAACGAGCCACTTTCGCACGCTATCAATCTGTCCAGTGCCGTGAACCCTGACGAGTCTTCATTCCACTACTTGCCAAGCCGCACGATTCGAAACTAGCATTTACGCTGGCGATGGATTCCGCCCTCCTCATTGGTAAACCGCTTCGCAACGAAGCTGAAGACTCCTGTTAATCTCTACCTAACAGCCAGCCATCCTGCACCATGACCTACCTTGCCATCGCCCTCGGAGGCGCACTCGGAAGCATCCTCCGTTACGCCCTCTCCACCTCAATCGACACGCGTTGGGGCGAAGGATTTCCATGGGGCACCTTGAGTGTCAATTTACTCGGTTGTTTTGTGATTGGTATCTTGGCCTATCTCTCAGGATCAGATGGACGGCTCTGGGGTAATCTGGAAACGCGGCAATTTCTGATGACCGGTCTATGCAGCGGTTTCACCACCTTCTCCACGTTTGGTGTGCAGACCCTCAACCTCATGCGCGATGGGGATTGGCCACAAGCCGCCGCCTATGTGGTTGGATCGGTCGTGCTCTGCTTGATCGGCGTCTGGCTCGGTCACGGAGCGGCCGAACTCCTCAATCAGTCTTAGGGCGTCGTATTCGCTGCAGCACGTTTTGCCAGCTCCCTCGTGAGATAGCTATCGTCACTAGCATTCGCCCAGGCGGTCAGCCAAATCGCACCTAACATTTCACCTCCGCGGATCAACTGCTTCTCGATAAATTCACGGCCAATCGAATCCTTGGTCGCTTGAGCTGATTTAAATCGATCCTCCTTCTCCATTTCATAGAAAGGCACCACCTGCGCATTTTGCGCCGTGAGATATTCCATCGTCGCGACAAAGATTGGGTCGCGGCCATCCAATTGCTTTTTCAATTCAATTGCTCGAACCGTGTTAATTTGAGGGAGCAGCTTTTCTATCGTGATTTCCGCTTTCGCAATAAAACCACCATCGATCCAAGAATGAATTCCCGGCCATCTCGTGTAGCGCTCTGGATTGTCGCCCGTCCAACCATTATGATGAATAGTCGTGTGTAAGGGTTGCGCTCCATCGCCGATAAAATGCCCCATCAATCCCATAATATAGAGAACATTCGCCTGTGCGTTCGCTACTTCCTCCGGTGTTCCTGTTTTTTGAAACGTCTACAAATAAGAGAAGGCTGATTTCAATTTTCCGTAATACTCGGTGATCGCCCACGGTAAAAAGCCCGGCCACTCTTTCGTATTGTCGCTATTTTTCTCGGCGTCGATCTCAGGAAAGTTTTCCGGATGGGCCAATCGACCTTGCGCAAATTTCACGACAAACGAATAGCGCAAATCGGATACTGTGTCCGCATCCAGTCCCGCCGAAGCCAATTGCTCGGCGTCGAAATAATGATCGAGCCCATTGTAGTGCTTGAGCGGTAAGTCCGAATTATTTCTCCAGCGGTCGGCCTCTCCCGCTAAAAAGGTGATCCGTTCGGCATTTTCCGGTTGGTGAACAAAGGCCGGAAACTCTTCTGGCAACGAAGCGAGAGCCAATTGATTCACCATGCGATGTCCTTCGTAATTCCAGGCGAACAAAGGAGAGCTTCCCGCCGCACCTATCAGGAGGGCCACTAGAAGAATGCGTATTTTCATGAGATAGACTGTAGCGAATTCATGTCGAAAAACGAGGGTTAGTAAGAAAGATTCAATGCAATGGTGAGATCGCCCTAGGGCTGATTATGTCTCTTGCGCGCACCTGCCACAATATTCCCATAGGTCTGCACCGCATCACCAATTGCCTCAGCGATTTTCTGACGATAACCGGGCTGCATGATTTTTCGTGCTTCCGAGTCATTGGAGAGGAATCCGCTTTCGATCAAGATCGCCGGACATTCCGCAAATCGTAGCACCGCCCAACGCGCGTGCTTCACCCCACGGTCAGTCGCGCCCATCGCTTTGATCATGCGACGCTGCACTTGGTAGCCGATCACCGTATTCCAGTGATCATTGGCATTGCCGATTAACATCACCGCCGCCCCTTTCTGATCTTTTTGTTGAGGGTCGGCCGTCGAAAATTGGGACTGAGGTGTCAACGTGTAGACTTCCACCCCACTTACTTTTTGCGCCCGCGCTCCCACCGCGTTGTAATGAAGACTGATGAATAGATCCGCCTTCTCCTCGTTGGCGATCTCGGCCCGTCGACGCAAATCACCTACCTTGGTCTTGTCCAAGTGTTGATCCGCGTCTCGCGTGAGAATGACACGGTAGCCCTGCAGTTCCAAAACTCGTTTCAGACGCCGTGCAGTATCCAGCGCCATCTCCTTTTCGTTCACCTTCAGCCGCTTATTTTCCTTTCCCGGATCGCGCCCACCATGTCCGGCATCCACGACAATCGTGCGCAACTGAGGCACAACCGACACTCCTTTACCCGGTAACAGCAGCGGCGTCAGCCTCTTCTCTGCGTCGAGTCTACTGATATAATAGCTCCCCTTTAATTCGCGCACAGCATCACCGAAAAACAACCTCACGCCATTATAGAGACACTCCCGACTGTCTGCTTCTAAATCGATGGTCGTCCAGGCACTTTTCAACGTGAGGGTTCGTTCCGACTTCTCGGAAATAACCTTCATCCCGAAACGAGCCGCCAACTGATCGATCGACCAATACTCGATGCCCGCCAATTGTATTTGGCCGACAGAGGCCGCTTTAGTCGACAACGGGAGCATGCAGGTCGAGAGCAACGCGAAAACGGGTAGCGCGCGTCGCACTGATTTCAGCCAGGCCGCGCTCACACCAAAAATCCTCAGGATTTCGCTTTGGACTCGGCCTTAGGCTTAAACTCAGACTTAGGAGCCTCGCTTTCCTCGGATTCGATCTCCGATGATGCTGCTGAACCGCCCTTCTTCGCTGCCTCCGCTTCGGAGTGAAATTTCAGCTTACGCTTGTTCGCCGGCAATGCCGTTAACATCACGTTGATGTTACGGCCCACTAGTTTTGGTTCCGCATCGGCCGTGCCCATCGTCGATAATTCTTCGATCGCACGCTTCATCACATTGAAGCCAAGTTCCGTGCGGGCCATTTCCCGACCACGAAACTTCAGCCGTATCTTCACCTTACTGCCATGTGAGAGAAAGATTTCTCCGCGACGCAGTTTCGTGAAAAAGTCATTCTCTTCGATCCTTGGCGTAAATTCGATTTCTTTAATCTTACTCGCCGTGGCTTTCGCGTTAGAAGTCTTCTTCGATTCCTCGTAAACGTATTTACCGAAATCCATGATCCGGCAAACAGGCGGACGAGCATTAGAAGCCACTTCGACCAATTCCAGTCCAACTTCAATCGCGAGACTGATCGCCTTCGCGGTCGGCAAAATACCGAGCTGCTTACCTTCGGGCGAAATCACCCGAACCTCGGGAACCCGAATGCGGTGATTGCGACGAATGCCTGCAAAGGGATTATTATTTTTGCGATAGTAGTTTCCGCGTTTGCCGCCGGAAGAAGGGAACGAATTGGCCATTAAATAAGGTTAATACTAGTAATCAGGAGAGGGATTTCTCATGGCTCGCTTTAGCAATGACAACACCAATCTCAGGTGATCTCAGAAAGCCCGTTATACTCACACGCTAAAACTTTCGCCACAGGAGCAGCTCGCCTTCGCATTCGGATTGGTAAACTTGAACCCACCCGCAATCAGCTTATTGGAATAGTCCAGTATCGTCCCTTTAAGATAGAGGGCAGTCTTACCATCCACTAAAACCGGCACATCCGCGGTCCGCACCAAAATATCTCCCCGCTTTGGAGCCGCCGTGAAACGCAGCTTGTAGCTCAGCCCATTGCAACCCCCACCCGTGATCGCGATCCGGAGGAAATCTCCCTTTTGCTCACGCGCGATCAGGCTCTGCACTTTCACGCCGGAAGCCTCTGTCAGTTGCACGAGCCTTTCATTACCTTCACGCACCCCTTCAGGGATAACCGTCAGTGGAGTGGTTGGAGACTGTTCAGTAGCAGTGGTCATCAATCCGTTTACTATTGTCCAGATCGCGCACGAATCAAGCGTCGCGCGACTTTCACTGCATTCGAAAAACTTAAGTTCGAGGCTTTACCCTGCCCCGCGATCCCAAACGCCGTGCCGTGATCCGGACTCGTCCGCACCTGCGGCAAACCGAGCGTCACATTCACCGCCGTATCAAACTCCATCGTCTTCAGCGGTCCCAGGCCCTGGTCGTGATAAAGCGCCACTATGACATCAAATTCGCCGCGCAAATGCCGCGCAAAAATCGTGTCGCCCGGTTCACATCCTAAGAGCCCCGGAAAATCTGCCCGCAAACGATCCAAAGTCGGATTGATAAAATTGCGTTCCTCGTCGCCGATCAAGCCGCGTTCCCCAGCATGCGGATTCAGCCCACAAACGCCGATGCGCGGTGATTCCACTCCATCGCAACGTGCCAGCTCGTCTGCCGCGGCGATTGCCCGACGCAACATCTTCGGTCCCAGCAGTTGAGGCACCTCAGCCAGCGGCACGTGCCAAGTCACCAAAGTCATCCGCATCCGTTCGCCGCAAAAACACATCACCGGATCACCGCCCCAACGATCCGCAAAAAATTCTGTCTGCCCCGGAAACGCATAACCAATCTTCGCCAGTTCCGCTTTACTCACCGGTCCGGTGACGACTCCCGAAAACTCGCCCTGCTTGCATCCTTCTGCCGCGCGTTCCATCGCCGCCAACGCAACCAAAGCCCCCTCGGCATCAGGCTTGCCGAACTTCGCTTCATACTCTTCCAGTCCCACCGCAATCGTGGGCACATCAGCCGGCAACGCTTGCAACCAGCGCGGTGCGCCGAGCACGACGACTTGCCCCTGCTCATCTGGGTTAGCCTCCAACCACGACGCGATAATCTCGGGCCCGACCCCAGCCGGATCGCCGCAGGTAATCGCCAGCTTAGCTGTCACTATTCTCCCCTGATTCACGTTTGTTGCGCATACGCACAAAACCACGCGTGCCCTCGGCAAAGAATCCCAGAAAATGACGCGCTTCCGCACTCAATTCTTTCGATGCCAACAACAACTCCGACGCGAGCGTGCGAATATTTCCTGTCGTGATGAACACGCCCTGATAAGCGCTCTTTAATTCCTTCAACACCTCGCGGCTAAAACCACGACGACGCAGACCCACGTTGTTGAGCGCAATCACATCATCCCGCTCAGCGACCATGACATAGGGAGGCACATCTCGCGTAATCGAAGCGTGACCAGCGACTATCACACTCTCACCGATTCGGCAAAACTGATGCACCGCCGATCCGCCGCCCATAAAAGTATGCACCCCCACACTCACATGACCCGCGAGCAATGCCGCGTTGGCCAAAACCACGTGATCACCTACCACGCAATCATGCCCCACATGACTCGTCGCCATGAGGAAACACTTCTCACCCACAATCGTGGATTGCCCTTCGTGTATCGATCTATTCACCGTCACGTGTTCACGGATCACCGAACCGCTGCCGATCTTCACGCCAGTCTTCAGATCGCGATCGAACTGCAGATACTGCGGATCCCCACCGATTACGGAAAAAGGATGAACCACGATCCCATCACCCAAGACGCTATGCTTCGTCACGATCGCATAAGGCATGATCTCGCAATCGACGCCTAATTCGGCACCGGGCTCCACCACTGCAGTCGGATGTATCAACGTAGCCATAAATCAGTTGCGCGGCCGTTTCGCCCCACGCTCGGGAAACATATCGAGCTGCCCGTTATTCAGCAGATCATAATTTTTTAAGATCCGGATCACCTGCAAAGTATCACTCTTTCCGTAACTTCTGTTCACCTCCACTTTATCGATCAGATCGAGCAGCATGGAGCGAAACGAAATGATTCCATCCACTCCCTTCTCCTTTAACACCTCCACACTTTGCGACCGAAACGGCTCCGCCGTCGGAAGACCTGGCAATACCAATATCTTCGTCAAATCTTCTCCCGCATCAGAGGGAAATATTGTCTGCGCTTTCTTCAGCACTTTCTCTTCCAGAAACCGAAAAATCTCCGGACTACTCTTCAACATCCCGGGCGAAAACACATCCGTGTGCCACGGCTTCACAGAGACTACCGCGCGATGGATGAAAGGGAGCTCATTCGAAAACAAAAAGAAATCCGGCTTTCGCGCGCCACCTTTCCACGAGGGATTGTAAACCAGCAGATCAATCTCCTCATCACTCGTCTTGCGTCGAGCCTGCACCTGATACTTCCGCATTTGACGCACAAGAAATCCATTCTGCTCGAAATACTCGCGGACGATTCCTTCATCAATGGCGGCCATGGAAAATTTTGGATTTTAGAGTTCGGATTTCAGATGGGTTCGATAACGAACAGATAAATGGAAATGATGAGAATGCATCCACGAAAAGCAATGCAGCTCAACAATTCCGGGGATGGAAATCCGCCTTCCAAACTCCAAAATCAAACAGCCCCGATTTCGCGGAAGCAGGCCTCTGCCATCGCAGATTCGACATCGCTCTTTGTAATCGTCGTGCCAATCGCAGTCATAACTACAAATCGTGGGAGCCCCGCGCGCACCTTTTTGTCTAGCGCGACCGCATTCATGAGATCGTCCAAAGCCATCGGCTCGCGAACACGCACGGGTAATTGATGCGCCGTGATCATGGCTTCGATTCGCTGCACATCCGCTTCGGTTAAATGTCCGAGTTTCTGCGATAGCCGCGCAGCGGCCGCCAACCCGATCCCGATCGCCTCGCCGTGCAAGTAAACACCGTAGCCCGCCACCTGTTCGATCGCGTGCCCAAAAGTATGCCCCAGATTCAACAACGCGCGACCGCCCTCTTTCGCCGTTTCACGTTCATCTTCAGCCACAATCTTCGCTTTGATCTCGCAGCAACGTCGCACCACCGCCGACAGCGAATCGCTCTGCACGTTGAGCGGGTTCTGTTCCAGCTCCGCAAAAAGCGCCGCATCGTAGAGCATCCCGTATTTGATCACCTCAGCCATCCCCGCCGCGAATTCACGCTCAGGTAGCGACTGCAGAAGTGATGTCGCGATAAAGACCTGCTGCGGTTGATGAAAGGCACCGACGAGATTCTTGCCCGCTGCCAAGTTGATCCCCGTTTTACCGCCCACCGAACTGTCCACCATCGCGAGCAACGTGGTCGGCACCTGATAAAAATCGATTCCACGCAAGTAGGCCGCTGCGGCAAACCCGCCTAAATCGCCAATCACGCCGCCGCCCACTGCAATCAACACGCCACCGCGATCGATCTTTTGTGCCGCCAGAAAATCCAGAACCGTCCCAAACACTGTAAGAGATTTAGTGCCTTCGCCCGCCTCCACGACCAATCGAGGACATCCGACGAATGCTTCGGTAAAAAAGTCCGCCTGCTCCGCCGCGAGATTAGCATCTGTAAGCACGACCACCTTGCGCCCCGCCGAATGCAAATCAGCGACCATCGCACGGATTTCCTCAACGAGAGTCGCGCCAAAGCTTAGCGCGTAGCTCCGTTCGGCTAGTTGGACGGTGAGATTTTCGACCATCCCTTGGTAAATCCTGCCATTCTCAAATCGTCAATTACTAGCTGGATGGTTACTCCAGAAACAAATTGAGTATTAATCTCATTAACCTATTGACTTGATACTGTGTCTCATCTTCAAACAGCACCTCATCCAGAAACAAATTGAGTATTAATCTCATTAACCTATTGACTTGATACTGTGTCTCATCATCAAACAGCACCTCATCTATGAATATCATCTCTAAGCACCTCTCAACCCTCATCTGCCTCTGTTTTTCCGTCAGCTCAATTTCAGCGCAAATCGCAGCCTCCACTGCAGATCAGGCCAAAACCGACGATTCGGAGCCCCTGATCCTCGACGCCATCTCCGTCATTGGCTCGAAGCACAACCTCGAGCGAATCCCCGGATCGGGTTCATTCGTCGATACAGCGGAAATTCGCGATTTCGGATACGATGATCTGAATCAGGTTATCCGTCGCATCCCCGGCGTGTATATTCGTCAGGAAGACGGCTACGGACTCTTCCCCAATGTTTCGCTTCGCGGCGTCTCCACCACGCGCAACAGCAAGATCACCATCATGGAAGACGGCATCCTGATGGCCCCCGCCGCCTACTCTGCTCCCGCCGCCTACTATTCGCCCAATGTCGGTCGGATGAGCGGCCTCGAAATTCTCAAAGGTTCGAGTCAGATCAAATACGGCCCCGAAACCACGGGTGGAGTGATCAACTATCTCTCGACTCCCATCCCCACCGACACGCGCGGATTCCTCGGCGCGGCGTATGGCAGCAACAACGACATCCGCGTGCACGCCAACTATGGCGGCACCTCCAAAACAAATTGGGGAAGTTTTGGATACCTCGTCGAAAACGTTTATCGTGAGACAGACGGTTTCAAAACCATCAACGCGACCAGCGGCGGCGGTTATGCCTGCAGCGATAATACTGGTTTCTCACGCAACGAACCCATCGTGAAATTCCGATTCGATCTGGATGCGGGTAAACCTCAATCCATTGAATTCAAATACGGGCGCTCCGATATCGATGCCGATGAAACTTACCTCGGCCTGACTGAAATCGATATCCGCAACGATCCGCACCAACGTTACGCCGCCACGCGCTACGATAATATCGCGACCGAGCAAGAACGCCTTTCCTTACGCTACGCCCTCCGCGCGACCGACGATCTCAAACTCAGGCTCACCGCCTACCAAACGACATTTGCGCGCAATTGGTATAAGCTAAAAGATGCGGGCACCCTCACCAGTGGTTTCAAAAACGCTTCCGAATCCCTCGCCGGAGCCCATGGCAACGCTCAGATCGACGTGCTCAAAGGCGATGCGGCTGGTTACCTCCGTATCCGTGCTAACAATCGCACCTACGAAGCCCAAGGCCTCGAAGCTCATGCCACTTTGGATATCGCCACTGACACCGCATCACATCGCATCCAAGCCGGACTCCGTTTCCATCAGGATTTCATCGATCGCTTCCAATGGCAGGATATCTACACGCAAGCCAACGATGGCAGCGCGACCCTTTCCAATCCCGGCACGCCCGGCACACAAAGTAATCGTCGCGCGGAAAGCGATGCCCTCGCGTTCTTCATTCAAGACACTATCACGATGGGCCGTCTCGCGATCACTCCGGGCATACGCATCGAGCGGATTGATTATACGGATATTCGCCGCAGCACGAATCCCGCGAGCTTGAGCACGATCACCGCTCTTTCAGAGAAGACACTCACGACCGCCGCGCCCGGCATCGGCTTCACTTGGCAAGCCGATCAGCAGACCACGTGGTTTGGCGGCATGCATCGCGGCATCTCTCCTCCGGGACCTGGCAGCGCGGGAAACACCCTCGAAGAAGAAACCTCCCTCAGTTTCGAAACTGGTATTCGTTTCAACAATCAGAGTAATTTCTCATCCGAACTCGTCGTATTCCGCACCGCTTTCAACAACCTGATCGTCGAAGCCAATGCAGGCGGCGGGGGTAGCGCTGGCGTCACCCAAAACATCGGCCAAGTCGATTCTACCGGCGTCGAACTCACTCTCGCTTACGATCCCTCGATCAGCCGCGGTTGGGATTTCCGTAATCCCTGGAACTTCAGCGCGACCTATTCGCACGCCGTCCTCGGCAACGATGTGAATGCATCGGGCAACGGTGGCGATGTTGCCGAATCGATCTTCTCCGGCGGTCGCAATGGCAACGAGCTTCCCTATATCCCCACCTATCAGCTAGCGCTTGGCACCGGCATCGAAAAAGACGCCTGGGGTATTTTCGCCGCCGCCTATTATCAACCGAGCACCTACGCCTCGGCCAACAACGAGCATGCGCAAATCAATCCCGATGCGAGCTCGGCGGCCGGCCTACAACCCCGCGCCGATAGTCGTTACGGTTCCGTCGATGCCTTCTTCCTCCTCGATCTCTCAGTGCACTATCGCCTGAACGAGCGCACCAAGCTCAAGCTCGCCATCACCAATCTCCTCGACCGCGAATACATCAGCTCGCGCGTCCCGATTGGCCCGCGCCCCGGCCCACCACGCACCGCCACCGCCGGTATCGAGCTTAAGTTCTAAACCCAACCTTTCAGATCTCACAGGTCGAAGTTCGCAAAATCAGGGAGTCCGGGCACAATCGCTTCCGGGCTCTTTGCGTTTGGGATACGTTCAGTAATGACTTCCCTTCTATCCAAGCTTCTCCAACTTTTGCGCTTCCCCTTTTATCTATGAAATCCCGTAAATCCCACTTTCCCCGCATCAAGACCATCGCCTACGAAGGCACCAGCACCGAGAAGTCGCTCGCATTCCGGCATTACAATCCCGACGAGATCATCGATGGCAAAACGATGAGCGAGCACATGCGCTTCTCGATCGCCTATTGGCATTCTTTCCGCGGCGCGGGTTCCGATCCCTTTGGCCCTGGCACGATCGTGCGGCCTTGGGAAAAAGGAAAAGACGAGCTCTCCATCGCGAAGAATCGCATTGATGCCGCCTTCGAATTCTTCCAAAAAATCCGCGCACCATTCTGGTGTTTCCACGACCGCGATATCGCGCCGGAAGGCCGTTCGCTCGCGCAGTCCAACCGGAACCTCGAGAAGATCGTCGCCCACGCCAAAGCCCTCCAAAAAGAGACCGGCGTTGAACTCCTCTGGGGCACCGCCAATCTCTTTTCCAATCCGCGCTTCATGTGCGGTGCCGCGACTAATCCCGACGCGCATGTCTTCGCCTACGCGGCGGCTCAAGTGAAGAGTGCGATGGATGCGACGAAAGAACTCGGCGGCGAAAACTACGTTTTCTGGGGCGGTCGCGAAGGCTACGAAACTCTCCTCAACACCAATCTCAAACGCGAACAAGAGCACCTCGCCCGCTTCATGCACATGGCGGTCGATTACGCGAAGCAGATTGGTTTCAAAGGCCAGTTCCTCATCGAGCCCAAGCCGAAGGAGCCGACCAAGCATCAATACGATTTCGATGTCGCCAGTGGCATCGCCTTCCTCCGCACCCACGGCCTCGAAAAGCACTTCAAGTTCAACATCGAGACCAACCACGCCACGCTCGCCGGCCACACCTTCTCGCACGAGATCGATATCGCCGCGGCTCAAGGCATGCTCGGTTCGATCGATGCCAACTCCGGCGACCCACTCCTCGGTTGGGATACCGATCAATTCAATACCGACGTGAAAGAGCTCAGCCTCGCGATGGTTTCAATTCTCCGCGCCGGTGGACTCGGCAAGGGTGGCTTCAACTTCGACGCGAAGCTCCGTCGCCCCTCGACCGATCTCGAAGACCTCTTCCACGGCCACATCGGCGGCATGGATGCATATGCCCTCGCCTTCAAGATCGCGCGTCAGATCTTGGCCGACGGTAAATTCGAAGACTTCGTGGCCGATCGTTACAGCTCGTTCGATTCCGGCTTCGGCCAGGATATCGAGATCGGCAAAGCCAACTTCAAGAGCCTCGAGAAACTCGTGCTCACGAAACTCGGCGAACCCAAGCAACTCTCAGGCAAACAGGAGTATCTCGAAAACCTCCTTAACACCTACCTCCACGGCTAAGCGACCCTTTTCCTTATCTTAATCCTTCTCCTCCTAAGCCGCTCGAACGAGCGGCTTTTTTTGTGTCCATTCCACTCCGCCTGACGTCTCCTAGGTAAATTCCATGCGCTTGCTCCTCCTGATTGTTTCTCTCGCCTCTCTCACGGCCTGTTCCTCGACGGATATTCGCCGCGACCCCGCGACTGATCTGAACCAGTTCAAGCGGTTCTACGTAGAGACACGGATCAACGACAATCACGCCACCGACGCTGTCATTGCCGCCGAGCTGCGCAGCCTCGGATTCGAGGCCACGCATGGCCATCTCACCATGATACCGGACGATATCGATGTGCTCATCACTTATGATGCTCGCTGGACCTGGGATTTCCGTTCCTACCTGATCAATCTGGAGATTACCGCGCAGCACCCTCGCACCCTCAAACTCATCGCCACAGGCAATGCCCATCATCCCGGTATCACGAAAAAGGAACCGGCCAAAATGGTGCGAGCGATCTTCAAAAAGTTTTTTAAACAAACTTAGCCAACACCTCGCGCAGAGCCGTCTGAGCCACGGTCATTTCATCTGGCGTGCCAATCGAGATGCGACACCAATCGTCATAAGGAGGAAATGCCCGCCCTACCTTGACGCCCGCTGCTTGCATCGCAGGGCGAAAATCAGCGATCGAAACGGAGCTCTGAAAAAACACGAAGTTCCCCTGCGGTTCCACATAGCGACATCCAAGTTCATCTAGCACGGCGATCAACCCATCTCGCCCTGCTTTGAGTTTACGCCGCATCGATTCGACGTAACCCAAATCGGCCAAACTCGCCTGCGCACCCACCATCGCGAGCATACTGGTGCCACCGGTGATAAACGAGCGCACGGGCGCGACCAAATCAGCCGGCACGACCGCATAACCGATCCGTTGCCCCGCCATTGCGTAGATCTTCGAAAACGTGCGAGAGACCGTCAAGTTGTGCCCCTCCGCCACCAGACCCACCATCGTGTTTGCCACAAAATCATCCGCGCACTCGAGGTATGCTTCATCGATAAATACCGGCACTTGCTTTGATACTTCGATTGCAAACTCACGAAGCTTTTCCGGATCAACAATCGTGCCAGTGGGATTGTTGGGATTGCACACGTAAACACATTTAGTCGTCGCCGTGATCGCGGCACTCATCGCATCAAGATCGAGTTCCAAGCGATCATTCAACGGCACCTCGATCACGCTTGAACCGCGGCGTTCCATCGCGCCAGTCAGTTGACGATAGCTTGGCCAAGCTGTGACAACGTCACCTCCTTCTCCACCCAAATACGCTCCATAAGCTTCGAGCACTTCACCCGATCCTGCTCCGATCAGAATCTGGTCGCGCGGCACACCTTCTTTCTCCGCCAGTGCAGTTAACAAAGCACGGCTATCCGCGATCGGATAACGACACACCTCAGCTGCCTGTGCCCGCATCGCCCGAATCGCAACCGGCGACGGACCAAGTGAATTTTCATTAAGTGAAAGGCTCACAGGACTTGAAAGCGTCAAAGCCGGGTTCGCAGTTGGTGCAGCAGTTCCCGCGAGCTTCGACGAACACGCAAGTGCGGCCAACGTAGCTCCGCTTGATTTCAGCCACTGTCGTCGATTCAAAACGTTCTTTGGTTGCATCAGAAAAGATTTACCATTCCTCAAACTCGGGTCGAGCGCAGAGCCTTAAAAGTCTATTTAGTAGCGACACCAGCTGCGACCACCATCCCGATGTATAGATGATCAACCAGGTTTCCTCCAGCTAATGGAAAAGCGGCTAGTGTAGTGAATCAATCCTCCACGCGATAATCCGTAATCGTGCGCTGTGCTTGGAGCAACAAGGCTTCAACTTCGATCTGTTTGGCCGCCACGATGTCGAACTTAGATCGCGCCAAGTCTCCGTCTTTTTCCAATTCGTGTAATCCTGCCATCACGGAATCCTTTTGCCGGATCGTTTCGCGATAGGTCTTGGACATGCGGTTCAATTCCCGACGAATCGCCTTCGGGTAAAGCTCCCGTGTGGCCTCGACGTAAGCCTCTACGCTCGCGCGTTCGCCACTCAATAAATGCACATGGCTGTCGTAAATTTTGTCCGGGCTTTGTCCAAATGACTGCGCTGATAACCCGGGAATGTATCCGTCTGCGATCGGTCGAAACGCCTCAACGAGTTGAGGGATGGGCACCCCTTTGATCACCGGCAACCAATTCGAAGTTTCGGAGAATTTCGTGTTGGATCGACGGCTGGTCAGATAGCGCAAGAAGTCGATTGCTCTCTCCGGATGCTTCGAGGTCTGTGATAAGGCCATCGGCACGCCACCAAAGGTATTGGATTCGGAAATCGGTCCGAGAGAGCCTTCCCCGTAATGCTCGTTATCCGCATCAATTTCCGGAAACTGAAAGATGCCCACATTAAACTGAGCTTGTTGCAAAATCCCACTCGCATCCCAAGTCCCGGTCGCGAGCATGGCGGCCTGCCCTTGTAGAAACTGCAGCATCGCATCTTCGCGTTTCATTTGCACCCACCCCGGCGACATGTAGCGGCAAACCTCGCGGATCAATTCCAAGCTCTGGCGCACGACGGGAGTATCGTAGGACCACCGGTCCCGCAAATACGCCACATTGCCCTCAAACATCGTCAAATCGAGATCGTGATTATAATCCAACTCGATCGCCAGATTCTGGGTAACCACCCGCGCGAGTGAAGCCGTCATCTGTCGGGTATTGAAGATCGATCCCGCCAGAGGTTGGATACGTTTCGCTTGCTTGCGCGCGCCGATTTTCAGCGCCTCACACAGCGCGGTGAATTCCGCAAATGTCTCCGGCACGCGATCGCTGCCGATGAGCTCCTTCATCAAATCGCGATTATAGAACACTCGCACCGTCATCATCGCGTTAGGCACCGCGTAATACTCGAGTAGATTGGCACTGTAATAGTGCACCGGCTCATTCGGCACGAGTTCACCCACAAAGGATTCACGCCAACTACTCTCCCGCAAATCCGGCTCCTCAGAATTGTAGTGGTTGGGTTCCTCGAGATAGCTCGTCAGTGGCACGAAATAGCGCGCAAACATCTCATCGCTCACGAGATAATTGGCGACCTCGATGAGATCGGGCGGATTCCCGCCTACCAGTTGCGTGCGCAGCCACTGCCGCCAAACGCCTCCGGGAATGTTCACCTGTTTCACGCGCACATTCGGATGCAACGCTTCATAGTCCGCGATGATCGCATCAAAGGCTTCGCGCATCCCCGGTTCGAGTTGCCAGTGCGCGAGCCGGATCACTTCCACCTCAGAATTCGCCGCATCCTCACGATGATGTTTCCAAACCATCGAGCCCGAATAAGCAAAGGCCGCAATCAACAATGCCACGGTAAAATTACGTCCCCATAATTTCGGGTTCACGGCGTCACCTCCAACTCTTCCATGCGTAGTCTCGCGGTATTAACCCGTTGATCTGTCGGCACGGCCTCGGCGATAAACTCACGATAGTAGCCCACCGCTTTTTCGTGCAGTCCAAGCACTCGGGAAATCTCGGCCAATTGCAGGCTCACGCCGATGCGGATCAATTCGTCGGCAGAATTGAGGGCGCGCGCTGCTTCCAACCATGTCACCAGCCGCTGATCCACCACCCCGTAATACATCGCGGCTGCGGCAAGCGTCCGATAATAACTGATCGCGACTTCTGGTAAAGCCGCTCGCGACGCCATCGGCGCCAATCCATCCGCTGACGCCAAGCGCTCCTCAACCGACAAATTAGGACTTTGATACAAAAGCACCAAGGCCAGATGAGAGGCGGTGATCTGCGCGACGGCACTTCCCTCATTCATTGCGAGGACATCGCGATATCTGGATTCAATTTCTGTCACCGCCGATTCGCGATGCAGATGCGCAATCCGCACCAACAGATAACGCGCGTATTGGGCCATATCGGTCGATTCATCCTGGCTAATTAACTCACGCAGCAAGCCCTCGGCATCCTTGATCTTACCCTGTGTGATCGGCGGTTTATTGATCAGGCTGGCCGCGAGTCCCAACTTCGACGCCGCATCATTTCCCTGAAATTTATCTGCCGCATCGGCGTAGAGATAGCGTGACAACAACCTCCAACCTTCGTCGCTAGCTCCATTTTTCGCATAGACAGAGTGCACTGCCAATAGCAGAGCCAGAGCACTGAATCGCCATAGCCAACGCGTGCCGGGAGTTTTCATCGTATCAGTCATTCAAAGGATCGGAGAAGGACTCTGGTGCTACCCATGTCGTCGAATGTCAATGACCGGCAAAATACCTTCGCCCAAAAACACTTTCGCGCGGATATTCTCTCAAATCAGTCTCCGAAAACGCTTATTTCTGGCCCCCACGTATAGACCACCCAAGCCTCCTAATCGTCATAGCATCAAGCTAGCTAAACCCCGTCCTACCTCGAAGAACCAATCCGATCATGGGAGCCTACGATTTCAATTTTAACCTGCCCTCCGGCGAAACCTTTTGCCCCAGTCCGGAACGCGTTCGCGCTATCAGCAAGCTGCTACCCGCTGATAATTTCTCCACCGCACCACGAATCACGGATCGCACCGCTTGGGACCAGTGGCGCGAAGATTCGTTTGGCCAGCGTATGCTCCGCGAAGCTCGTGAGGCAGTCAGGAATCCATCTCCGACGATTACCGATCAAGTCTTCCTCGATTGTCTAAAAAACGAGAGCGTCACCGAATACAACGCCATGAATAGGGCCACTCGCACGCAGTTTAACGTGCTGATCCTGGCAGAGGCGATTTTCAACGAAGGCGAGTTTCTTACCCAGATCGAAGCCGATGCTCGCAGCCTCACCCAAGTCCGCACGTGGGTGCATCCGAACAACGATCTGGAGAGGAAAAATTTCGAAGGACACGCCCAGGACAACGATCTGCATTCGCTCCACCACAGTATGAGTTTTGTTTTCATCCATCATGTGCTCGGCGCACGGATCTCGGATGAGTTTCGTGAGCTCCTCTCCAGCGAGCTCAACCGGCGCATGTTCACTCCCACGCGTAATAGGATCGAAGCGGGGCGCGACATGGATTGGTGGCTCATCGTAAAACACAATTGGAATTCCGTCTGCCTGAGTTGCTACGCGCATGCCGCTGTCGCCATGCTGCCGGACGTCGAAGATCGCGCCTGGTGGGTGTCATTGACTGAGTCTCTCGCCTGCAACTTCACCGATGGTTTCGCCGACGACGGACTGTGCACCGAAGGGGTCGGTTATTGGAGTTACGGATTCACCCATTATGTGCTGATCGCCGAAATAATAAGAACTGCTACCGGCAACGCTCTCGATCTGCTCGACACTCCGAAAGCCCGCCAAATCGCGCGGTTTGCCGATCGCGCCGAAATCCAGCCCGGCAAATATCCCGCTTTCTCCGATTGCTCACTCACTGCTCAACCCGGCCTCTGGCTCCGCTCATGGCTCGACAATCGGCGCGATAGCCAGCCCGACTCGCTCGCTCAACCCGCTCCGGCTGATTTCGACGCTCTGGCTGATATCCAATCTGTGACCATCGATCCGATGCTACTCTGGATGTTCGGCACCCGCGACCCGCACCAACCCATGGTTCGACCTCCTGCCGTCGCTTTGCGCGATTTCTTTGCGCCCTCTCATTTTCTGATCTGCCGTTCTGCTGCGACCACCAACCGTAAATTCGCGGCCACGTTTCTCGGCGGAAACAACGGGGTGAATCACAATCACAACGACCTCGGCACCTTCACAGTCTTGCTCGATGGCAAAGCCCTCATCTATGATCCGGGACCGGAAGTTTACAGCATGCGCACGTTCAGTGTGGATCGCTACGACAGCCAATTGCTCAATTCCTACGGCCACCCCGTGCCTCTCATCGGAGGCAAACTGCAAGAGCCCGGTCCTACTCACCAAGCCCCCGCCCTACTCTCGGAATTCACGGA
The DNA here is from genome assembly GCA_002713695.1 of Opitutaceae bacterium. Lineage (GTDB taxonomy): Bacteria > Verrucomicrobiota > Verrucomicrobiia > Opitutales > Opitutaceae > Cephaloticoccus. The sequence continues at coordinate 171,152 of PAUB01000001.1, read as the reverse complement.
TAAAGTGGATCGTATGATCCTCGATCTGCGTGGGGCCTACGATTGTCCCACCCTGCGTAAACTCGAACGTGAGTTCATTTGCGATCGGCGCGGAGACGGATCGCTCACGATCACCGATACCGTCGAATTCTCCGAACCCACGGCATACGAAAGCGCGCTCATTACTTCCGGCGAAATCACTGAGAGCGACCAAAGCCTCCGTTTCGCAGATGGAGCGACTGCGATCTCCATCGAATACACGGCGGACAGCACCAAGCTACAGGTCTCCCGCGATACGATCAACCAACCACCGCACCCCACTCGCGTCGCCATCGCCACCATTGAAAAAGTTTCCAACCTCACGCTGCGTTTCGTGATCCGACCCGATTGAGCCGCACCCTTCTTCCTTCTTACTTCACACTTCAGAACTACTTCCATGGGAGCCTACGATTTCAACTTTGATCTGCCAGCCGGAGAATCATTCGCACCAACCCCCGAGCGCGTTGCTGCTTACGCTAAATTATTGCCCAAGGACAATTTCGGTTTCGCACCACGGGTGACAGACCGCGATGCCTGGGATAAGTGGCAAGAGGATCCCTTTGGTCAGCATGTCCTCTCCGAGGCTCGTAGACTGGCCAAGGAGCCCACACCCGAGCTGACCGATGACGCTTTTAATCGGTGCCTCGATGATGACTCGGTCACCGAAATCAACGTCTTAATACCGGCAGTTCGTGAGCGGAATACGGTATTCCTCTTGGCCGAAGCCATCTTCGATCAAGGTGAATTTCTCAAGGTGATCGAATCCGATGCTCGACAGCTCGGCCAACTCGGCACCTGGATTCACCCCGGCAACGATCTCGATCGTAAAAACCTCCGAAGAGAAACCTTCGACAACGATCTTGGCTCCTGCCACCACGCGGTAAACTTTGCGCAATTCTATTATATCCTTGGTCCACGGCTCTCGGAAGATTTCCGCAACTACCTGAGCTCCGAAGTCGACCGCCGCTTCTTCTCACCCCTGCGCAATCGGATCGAAGCAGAGCGCGACATCGATTGGTGGCTCATCGTGAAGCACAATTGGAATCCGGTTTGTCTCAGCTGTTACGCTCATGCTGCTGCCGCGATGCTACCGCGCGTTCAAGATCGCGCCTGGTGGTTCGCCTTCGCGGAAATGCATACCTACAACTTCACCGATGGTTTCGCCGATGATGGGCTCTGCACCGAAGGCGTCGCCTACTGGGGTTACGGCGTTTCGCACTACTTCTCTCTCGCTGAAATTATCCGTCAAGGCACGGGCAACGTCGTCGATATGCTCGACACCCCCAAAGCGCGACGCATCGCGCGTTTCCCTGATCGTTCGGAAATCCAACCCGGTCTCTGGCCCGCGTTCTGCGACTGCTTCCTCGATGCCGAACCGATGGAGTGGGCCCGCATGTGGCTCGACAATCGCATCGAGAGTCAACCCGACGAGCTGACCGAACCAGTGCCAGCAGACTTCGATCCGCTCGCGGAAATGAAACTGCAAATGACAGATGGGATTTTCATGTGGATGTTCCGCACCCGTGAGCCCCGTCAACCACTCCGCCGTCGCAGCAGCACGGAGCTACGCGACTTCTTCGCCCCGTCTCATTTTCTCATCAGTCGTTCCGCTCCGACCACCAAACGCAAATTCGCCGCAACCTTTCTCGGGGGAAACAACGGCGTGAATCATAATCACAACGATCTCGGCACCTTCACCGTCATCCTCGATGGCAAAGCCCTCATCTACGATCCGGGTCTCGAAGTTTACAGTATGCGCACGTTCAGCAAGCAGCGCTACGAAAGCCAACTCCTCAACTCCTACGGCCATCCCGTTCCCCGGGTAGGCGGCCAACTGCAACAAGAAGGTCCCACCCATCAGGCTTCTACGTTGCTCACCGAATTCACCGACGACACGGATCGCATGATCTTGGACTTACGTGGCGCCTACAATTGCCCTACGCTTCGCAAACTCGAACGCGAGTTCATCTACGACCGTCGTGGCGACGGTTCACTCACGATCACCGACACCGCAGAGTTCAGTGAGCCCACCGAATACGAAAGCGCGCTGATCACCTGCGGAAAAGTCGAAGTCACCGATGTCGGACTGCGATTCAGCGACGGTGAGGCCGCCATCAGCATCACTTACGCTGAGAGCAGCGAAGCACTGACCGTCAGTCAGGATACGATAAAAGAAGAGAGTATCCTTCAGGATAAGAGCACCCCACCGCAACCCACGCGCGTGGCTCTGGCTACTTCGGGTAAAGTTACAGCAATCACGATGCGTTTCGTGATTCGGCCCGACTAATCTCGTTTCAGGCTTTCTTTGCTGATCATGAAGAACCAAGTTCTGGCTCTTCATGATCACTGATCTGCTGCAACTCAAAGACCACGAGCCTCCCATGGGAGACTTGGCGGTTAATCCATTTCTATCAGAACCGCACGCCTTGTGGACTAAGCCCCTACAAGATGAACCTGCGCATCCCGAGCAACGGATCATCCATTCACGCACCGTGCGTTTGCACACGCCGGCGAAACTGCGTCGGCTCGGTCTGCGCGCGACCAAGGGCTTTCACAACTGCGGCAGTCGCACCAATCTTGATTGGGTGACCGCCTTCCGTGTGCTCGTTTACAACGACGGAGCATGGAGCGAAGCCGCCGCCAAGCGCGAACTGTCACGCCCTGCCGACGGTGAGATAGATTGGTATGATATGCCCGATATCACCGCTCAGGGCGTGCTCGTCGAATTGCGCGGCTCCGGTTTCGATGGAGGCTGGGTTCCCTGGGCTCTCGCCGAATCAGCCTGTGTGCTTGAAGGAGAGCTGCTCGGCTCTCTCGCCGAACGTTGTCAACGCACCCTCCAAACTCAGCCCATCGATCTCGATCGGTTGCCCAGCGGGGTGACCGCAAAAGTGGCCGATGGCACCGTCGAATACACCACCGCCAAATATTCGGTAGGATTCTATCTGAATCGCGCGGGGTTATCATTCTTCTCTCTGGCGGGAGAAGATCCTGAGCTCGTGAAGATCAACACGCTCTTCATCCAAGCTGGCTTCTTTATGCAAGGGCCTCAGCTCCATCTGATCGGACAGGAGCCCGCCTGCGATCCCTTCACTCGATTCGACGCCGTCGGCACTACTAACGTCAAAGGCAACACCATCACCTACGATTTCATGACAGCCGGGCAGCATTACTCGTTGACTTGGACTGTAACTCCCGACGGGTTGCGTTTGAGCGCCCAGCGTCAATCCGATCACGATGCCCACGCGTGGATCAGTTCTCCGTGGATGCTGGCGATGCGCAATAGCGTCTCCCCCACTCACGCGATCGGTCGCATTACGCAATCAGGCGAAGCCGGACTGCTTGAACTGCCCATGGCGGTTAACTTTCCCCGATTCGGCACGCTCCAATTTTCCAGTGAAAGCCCCGATGCCACGATCCGCTTCGATGCTTATCGTCAACGCGACTACAACACGCTCGAAATCAAACTCGGTGAACATCCCCAGCCCAACGGCACCTACCTCCTCCCAGCGGGCACCTTCCATGCCGACATCGAGATTAATCCGATCTCTCCCCCCAAGCTCCTGCGCGACGATGCACCTGCCGAAGCTCACGCGGCGATCAATCGCACCTACTACACCTCGCTGACCTACCGCCCCGAAATGGGCACTCTCAGCAACAACGGCGCCTCTATGCCCTGCGGCGTTTCGATGGATACCTGGTCCGCATTTATCTTTGGTCTCGGCTATCCTCTGGCGAATTTTCCCGCCCACGATTTTTACCGCGCCACGCTCGAGCGCTGGCTCGATGGCGGACAGGGCTACGCCGACGGACGCATCATCCAGGACGGTAAGATTCACGACGCTCAGGACGAATATCTCATGACTGGAGCCGCCGGATTGCTCGGTCTCGCCGATTATCTGAAACACGCGGGCACTGACGAGTGGCTCCAACGAAACCTACCCGCGATCCGCAATCGCATTGCGGCGATGAAAGCCCGTGACCTCGATGACGATGGATTGATCGAAAGTCAGTGGCGCACCGGCCTCAGCGGCACCGGCCAATGGGGCACCAATTGGTATGATGTGACTTCCTACGGTTGGAAGGACGCCCTTTCCAACGCGATCCTCCATCAAGCCCTCCAAGGACTGGGGAAAGCCTTTGCTCAATTCGGACTCGATGAAGAAAGCACGGAGCTCACTACTTGGGCGGATCGACTGAAAGCGAATTATCTGCCAACATTCTTCAACGAACAGACGGGCTGGCTCGCGGGATGGCGATGCAAGGAGGACAAGCTCCACGATTACGCTTTTCTCGTCGTCAATGGCTGTGCGATCAACGCCGGGCTCGTGCCTGATGATCAGGCCAGTGACATCTGCTCGCGCCTCCTCGCTGAGGCAGAAAAAGTAGGCATGCCCGATGCTGTTTACGGCATCCCCGGAAATCTCTGGTGCATCCCCGATAAAGATTTGGCCGATATTATGCAGGGTTTCGCTTTTGGTTTTTATCAAAACGGTGGCCGCAACCATTCCCACGCGCGTCATTTCACGATGGCGCTCTATCGCACCGGATTTGAAACCGAAGCCGATCACCTCCTCAGCCGGATGTGCGTGGGCTACGCCGAAGCCCGCACATTCGGCGGCAATAAGAGCGGGATCGATTGGCGCTATTGGGACGACCGACCTTGCGGCTACGAAGGACTCCTCACCGACCAATTCGGTATGCTGGAGGTTATCCTAGATCGTTACGGAGCAGACTCAATTAATCCGGCGAAGTAATCCGGCGCCATGCCCAGCGACTGTGTAAACGTGCAGGCGGGTTGGCGGGTTTCGTGACAAGATAGTTATAACTGCACATCTTTTCCCCACAGGCATTGTCGCGCTTGATTTCGGCTACCTGTAAATCAAACCGCTCCAGCAAACGCATCACTCGTGACACTGGTGTAAAATGCATTTCGAACTCTGCGGATAGCCTAGGATCCTTGCGCTCCTGAGGCCTCAACCAATCAAACATCACCAGCCTTCGGATCGCTTTATATAGCCCTCGAGGCACCGTCACATGGTGGCGCAATTCCTGAAAAGTCTCCGGAGAGCTCAGATTCCAACCCGCCGGTATTTGGAAAAACAAAATACCGCCGGGTCGCAACACACGGTAAAATTCTGCAATATAGCATCGCGCCAGCGACGCCGGCATGTGCTGGAGCACAATACGCGAGTAAACAAAATCAAACGTTTCATCCTCGAAAAGCTTTAGGTTCGGCGAATGATTCTGGGTAAACTGGCAGGTGGGCCCCTGAGTGTTGAAGCGTCGCGCTTGATCCAGCATCGGAGCGGAAATATCGACCCCGTCCACACGATCAAAATGAGTGCCTAGGGCTTGAGAAATGCGACCGACGCCGCATCCAAAATCCAGCGCCCGTTCGCCTTTCAGGCTCAATCCGTAGCGAGCTAACCTCTCCTTCAATTGAGCCACTTCCACGGGACCAGTCGCATAGAAATCTTTCGGATTCCAGCGACCTTCCCGGCGTTGCTCTTCAGACAAAACAGCCCAAAACGGATCGTCGCGTCCCAGGGTATCCCAAGTGAGGCTAAGTTTGCGCATATTCACTTCGGGTAGGTCTAAACGTTTACCTCAAGTTTAACAAGGCGGAGTCACTCATAATCAAATACCTGGTCGATTCGGACCCGTTGTTTTGCGCATTGCGCGATTAGTGCGAATCTTCACGCTCCGCCGCTGATGAGTTTGTCTACCCCCTCTGTCCCATCCGATCCCGCCGTGCCGATAGCTGACCCTCGCAAAGCCGATCACCCCAAAGGGCTCTACACCCTATTCTTCACCGAGATGTGGGAGCGTTTTAGCTACTATGGCATGCGCGCACTACTCGTGCTCTTCATGACAACGGCGATCGACAAAGGCGGACTCGGGTTCGAGGTCGGTAAATCCACTCTCATCTACGGCTACTACACCATGGCCGTCTATATGCTATCCGTCTTAGGAGGATTCGTAGCCGACAAGATCATCGGTGCACGTCAATCCGTGCTAGTTGGCGGTATTATAATCGCGTCGGGCCATTTCACAATGGCGATTAACTCGACCAACACTTTTTACGCAGGACTCGTCCTCGTCGCCGTCGGCACCGGATTGCTGAAACCTAATATCAGCACCATGGTCGGCAGTCTCTACTCTGCCAGTGATGAGCGCCGCGATGCCGGTTTTTCCATCTTTTATATGGGCATCAATATTGGTGCTTTCGCCGCACCATTGCTCACCGGTTTTCTCGCGCAGCATCAATGGTTCAAGGATTGGCTCACCAATCGCGGGTTTGATCCCAATCACAGCTGGCATTGGGCCTTCGCGTTGGCCGGTATCGGCATGACCGTCGGCCTCATTACCTATGTCCGCAATATGCGACGTATCGCCCACATCGGTGCGGCACCAGAACTCACCACCAATCAACGGATCAGAAACCTATTCTTATCCTTCGTCGGAGTAGCGGCTCTCGGCGGTCTGGTCTGGATAAGCAGCAAATTCCCAACCGTCGTTGGGGTGCTTGGTGTCGTCATCACGGCGAGCGTGATCTACTACGCCATCAAAGGAGGTCAGGAAGGTCGCCACGTCGCCGCCATCTTCGTTCTTTTCGCGGTGAGCATCGTGTTCTTCGCCGTCTTCGAACAAGCGGGCTCGTCTATTAATCTGTTCGCCCGCGACTTCACCGATACCACGCTATTCGGCTTCACCTTTCCCTCGTCTTGGTTCCAAGCAGCCAATCCCGTCTTCGTCATTCTGCTGGCGCCACTGTTTGCATGGCTGTGGACCCATCTCGGACCGCACCAACCCTCGAGCCCGATGAAATTCTTCTTTGGCCTCGTCTTCGTGGGACTCTCCTTCGTCTTGATGGTGCCTGCAGCAAAACTCGCTACCGAAGGACTCGTGAGTCCCCTATGGCTACTTGGCCTATTCTTCCTGCAGACCATTGGTGAACTCTGTCTCAGTCCGGTCGGCCTCAGCACCGTCACTAAACTCGCTCCGGCCAAACTAGTGGGTGTGATGATGGGCGGTTGGTTCCTCGCCACCTCCATGGGTAACTTCCTCTCCGGCTACCTCGCACGCACCTTCGGCGAAGGTTCCGCTGAAGGAAGCCTCTCAGTATTTTTCAAAGACCAAGCAATCTTCGTGCTCGTCGCAGCTGCGATCCTGCTCGCGCTCGTGCCAGGTGTAAAAAAGCTCATGGGAAATATACGCTAAGCCGTGGGGACCAAATTATTTCACGTCAGCGAGTCGCCCGACATCGAATGTTTCGAACCACGTTCGTCTCCTTCGAAATGGGAAAGCGTTATGGGCCCCGTGGTCTGGGCAGTCGATGAAGCGCATCTCGTAAATTACCTCTTCCCCCGCGACTGCCCACGCGTGACTTACTATCCACTTCCTAACAGCACGCCTGCTGATATTGAGCGACTAATGGGAGCAACCGGCTCGCGGCATGTGGTCTGCATCGAGGAAGGTTGGCTGGATCGAGTTTCAACACAAAAACTCTGCGTCTACGAATTGCCCACCGAGACGTTCAGCTGTGTCGATAGCGGAGCCGGCTATTTCGTATCTCCTGAAACCATCAGACCCAAATCCATGAAAGCGATCGATTCACTCATCGACAAAATTGGTGTGTGTGGCGCCGAGTTCAGAGTGCTCCCCTCACTCTGGAATCTGAGTGATGATGTAAGCACGTCTTCCCTCCAGTTTTCGTGCATTCGCATGCGCAACGCACTTCCTCGAGGCGCGAGCTAAGTCGCGAAATCTAATCTCTAGCGATCAGATTGATGAGGTTCGCAACCTCTTCTGATTTAAATGTGGAAAGCTGGAAAAATACCGAATCTGAACGCTAGCGAGCGCACGGAGATATTCTCCCATCCATCTGCCTTTACGCTCCGTTCCAGCTTTCCTGATTTCCACATTAAAAATCGCTCACCCAATAGTATGGGGCTATTGGTCGGGGTTACGAAAACTGAGCCATTGAGAGAGTTAGTCTGGGAACCTAGAAAGGACCCAGACCATGAAAGGCAAGAGATATACGACTGAGCAGAAGATCCGCATATTGCGTGAGGCCGAGCAGGCCGGAGCGACGATCATTGGGGTTTGCCAGGCGCGCGGAATAAGCGAGCAGACCTTCCACCGCTGGAAGCGTGAGTTTGGCATGATGGAGCTCGACCAGGCCAAGCAGCTCAAGGAGCTGCAAAAAGAGAACGCCCGGTTAAAGCGCATGCTGGCCGATGAGATGCTCGGCAAAGAGCTGCTGAAGGAGGCACTCGAAAAAAAACTATGAGCCCCGGTCACAAAAGACAGATCATCGTCGCGATGGTGAACCGGGGCCGTTGCACGGCTCGCGAGGCCTGTCGGCACTTTGGCCTGAATCGCAGCACGTTTGGCTACGAGGCGAAGCAACCTGATGCGTGGATGGCCAAGTTGAAGGCAGCGCTACGCCGGATGAGTCGAGAGCACCCTGAGTTGGGCTACATGAAGATCGCTCGCCTGCTGAAGAAAGCAGGCTGGCGAGTCGGAGCGCGTTTGATCCAACGGCTGCGCCAGCAGCTCGGTCTGATGGTGCCCGTGAAGAAGCCTAAGCGACGGCGCTGTGGGATCTCCACAGGACTGCCGACGAAGGCGACGCATCCCAATCACGTATGGACGTGGGACTTCGTGCACGACACGACGATGCGTGGCGGCACGCTACGTATGCTGACGGTCCTCGATGAATACACCCGGCAAAGCCGGTGCATCCACGTGGATCGTAAGATCAATGCGCGTAAGGTGCGTTCAATCATGAGCCGGCTGATTGCCGAGCACGGAGCTCCGGAGCATATCCGCAGCGACAATGGCTCGGAGTTTATCGAGAAGGAGTTGCGAGCATGGCTCGCGTCTCAATCGATCAAGACGCTCTACATCGATCCGGGCAGCCCTTGGCAGAACGGTTTTATCGAGAGCTTCCACGCTCGGTTGCGCGACGAGTGCCTCAACCGAGAGATGCTCTATACGCTGACCGAAGCTCGGGTCGTGATCGAAGACTGGCGGTGGAAATACAACCACCTGCGACCCCACGGTTCGTTGGGTTATATCAGTCCCATCGAGTTTGAACAAAAGCTCGAAGCAGAATCCTCCACGCAAGGGAAGGGCTCCAGTCGGCCTGCGGCCTCCTTCCGCCCATCCCTTGACTTACTCTACACCCTCAACCACTACATCAACCCATCCAGACTAACTGTTTAGGTGGACCAGTTTGGGTAACTCGACCAGAGCCCTCCGCGTTAAGCCGCGGAGGCGCTTCAGGTTTTGGCGGCGGCACGTTCTAAGCGGTCGTTTATGGCCGCAGCATAAGGGCCATCCGGTGCTTTCTCAGCATGAAGGATGCTGTAACCCTTTTCATCGAGCATTCGGAGCTGTGCAAAGAGGTTATGGGCAGCCCGCTGTGGGTTACCGCTAGAATCTAACCAATAGGTGTGTATTGTCGGTTTGCCAGTTGGTTGGGCGAAGTAGAGTCGGGCTTCATCAGGAGATTGGCTGGTTGCATCCAAGGATAGCACGCTGTGCAGAACCACTTTGGCTCGTGGGCTGTAGTGCTGAGATAGCATTCCGGGAGCGACCTGCGAGCCGCTGGTGGCGCGTGAATGCACCGATTTAACGGCCATGCCCAGAGTGCTTTCGATTTGTTCGGGAGTAATAGCTCCTGGGCGGAGCAGCCTTAACTTATTCGCATCCCTAGCGTCGATGATTGTGGATTCTAAGCCGATTTTGGATGCGCCTCCATCGAGGATGTAGCGGATGCGGTTGCCCAAATTGTCGCGGACATGTTCAGCTGTTGTGGGGCTGACGTATCCGAAGGGATTCGCACTGGGAGCCGCTAATGGGATGGCTGCAATTTTGAGCAATTTTCTGAAAAGTGGATGCTGAGGGATTCTGACTGCCACGCTATCAAGACCAGAGGTCACGATATCCGGCACGCAGCTTTGTTTTCTGAGAATAAGAGTCAGCGCGCCGGGCCAGAACGCTTTTGCTAGAGCCAAGGCGGTTGGGTTTACTTGGGCGATAGCAGCAAGCTGCTTGATATGGTGGAGATGGACGATAAGTGGATCAGTCGTCGGCCTTCCCTTGGCTTTAAATATCTTTCGGCAAGCGGTGGGATTGAGGGCATCGGCGGCAAGGCCATAAACAGTCTCGCTAGGCACCCCGATCAATTCGCCAACCTGCAATTTTTTAGCCAGCATAGCTAGGTTGCGGGGAGTCCCTTGGTAGATTCTGGCGGTGACCTTTGTTGTCATGGCATAAAAAAGCCGGAGATAAACTCCGGCTGAGAATATTGGGAATCGCGTAAAGCGATTACAAGGCCAGCAAATTGTTGCGCGATTGCTTAATCGTGCGAGTGACCGCGCGCTGCTGTTTCGCAGAAAGACCGGTGTATTTGCGTGGCAGAATTTTCCCTGTGTCCGTGACATAACGGCTCATCATCTGCGGGGCAGTGAAAGGGAAGTTTTCTGGCGTAAGACTCTGCTGCTGTTCTTCTGTAGTGCTCATAGCTTGATTGGAACGGGAGAAGATTGATTCTCACGGAGCTATGTCAACTCGGATTTTGAGGTGATTGGATGGTTGACCGTGATCGTAGTTGGGCTGTTCATGGCAGGGTTGGGGCCGTAGCTCAATTGGATAGAGCAGTTCCGTCCTAAGGAAACGGTTGGGGGTTCGACTCCCTCCGGCCTCACCAGCTCCTTTTATCCGCCGGCCCAGACGGGTTTTTCTTTCAAGTGGTAAAGGCGTTCACCTGCCTTGGGCTCCAGAAATATACCTTCGTCCTCACGGTTCGCGTAGTCGGCTTGATTGATGGTGCGCCAGTCACGATAGCCGAGGTTGATTCTGCGACATTCCGCTTCGCTCAGTCCGGTTGCGAGAGTGACGCGCACTCGCGGCGTTTCGATCCCAGTCTTTTTGTCGTAGGTGCCAATTCCGTAAACATGGGCAGAATGGGCCAAGGTGCCCCAAGCTTCGTCCTTAAATCGGTCCCACTGTTTTAAAATGTAATCGCGGCAGTGATAACCGATGCGTCGAATGTGTTCTCCGTGCGTTACTGATACTTCATGTAAGTGCGGTGCGTAGATAATCAATTCGCCTCCGTCGGCAACGATAGGTTCGAGCTTATACATGCATTTGCCGGCGACCCAGAGCTCGTCATACATGGGTGGGGCGCAAGAAAGCACGGTGTGGAATGCCCGATCCTTGTAGGTGATATGGCGCTTTCTCGAAAGCTCACTGGCGGCATCCCAAGCCGTTTCAGGCGTGCCGGAATAGAGTCCAGCGAGGTCACCGTTGCCTTGGACGACTAGACTGAAGCATAATTTGGGCACCGTGATCATCGCGGCAGCGCGATCGACGACTTTTCGAACAGGTGTCCATTTGTTGCCGATAATCATGGGGTTGGTGACCACCGCGCCGAGCCAATGAAAGAAGTTGAGGATCTCCGGCCCGCTCACGCCGGGAAACAGATATTTGTTTCCTCCCGAAAAACCAACCACCTCGTGCGGAAATACCGGACCGATGATGATGATTTGGTCGTAGTCAAAGAGGCGCTTGTTGACGTGAACCGGAACATCCATGGAAAACAATCCGCTCGATAGTTCGTTGATTTCCTCGGCGGGGATAATTCCCAGGTCGTGCAACGCTCCAGGGTTGTCCCATTCGTGATTGATGAACTCCACGTTACGATAAGTGGAGTTGCGTTGTTCTGCCGTGATTTCGACTCGCGCATCAATGGCCTCCGGTGTCATCGGGGGGTGCGTGCCGAGCGCGATCATCACATCGAGCTTAACGACCGCTGCACCAAGGTGCTCATGCAGGGTTTTAAACATGAGGCCGATCGGTGCGGTGCGAGTGCCGTCGGGAATGATTAGAACGATACGTTTGCCTTGGTAGTCCTCAGGCCGGCAGGTATCGGCCACGAGCTGTCTGACTTGATCCGCGCTTAGACTAGAATTTTCAGGAGCGGAGAGGGAAATGGGGGTGGGAGACATGTTACGGCTGGAGGGCATCATTAATCCAAATTCTCGAGACACACTTCTATTGCGCGTTTTGTTTGTTTTGTAAGCCCGAAAGTTCACGCTAGTTTTAATCGCCCATGAACTCTGCTGAATACCTTACCTCACTTTTCGATTTATCAGGCCGCGTTGCAGTCGTAATAGGTGGCACCGGGGAACTCTGCGGTGCGATGGCCGAGGGATTAGCGGGGGCTGGAGCTGAGGTCGTGCTCGTGGGTCGCAATACGGATAAAGCGCAGTCACGCATCGACCGAATTACAGCAAACGGTGGCACGGCTTGGTTTCAAGCGACCGAGGCAACCAGCAAGCAAGAGCTGGAGGGATTGCGGGATAATGTGCTCCAGCGGGCAGGGCGATTGGATATCGTGGTGAATGGAGCGGGCGTAAATTCGGCCACACCATTCACCGAGATATCGGAAGAAGAGTTTGAACGCATTATGCAGGTAAATCTCAAAAGTGTTTTCATGGGATGCCAGATTTTCGGGCAGGCGCTGATCGATCAGGGCGAAGGTGGTTCGATAATTAATCTCGGCTCTATGTCCGGGATTGTCCCTTTGTCGCGGGTCTTTACTTATTCGGCGACCAAAGCGGCGGTTCATAATTTGACTAAAAATCTCGCTCGGGAATGGGCGCCTCAAAAAGTTCGGGTAAACACGCTGGTGCCGGGCTTCTTCCCAGCGGAGCAAAACAAGAAAGTGCTCACGCCGAATCGCGTTGAGAGCATCATGGGGCATACACCGATGAATCGTTTCGGCGAAGCGCAGGAATTGATCGGCGCGACCTTGTTGCTCGCGTCACCTGTTGCCGGATCATTCATCACGGGAGATGAGTTGGTCGTAGATGGCGGCTATCATGCCATGACGATCTGACCCCGCTCACGACGATGTCTGCTATCAACAATTTTCTTCTCAAGCATGACTTGCTTATTGCCCGCAATCCATGCGTCTCGCCGGATTTCTGTCTTGATTGGGATGAAATGATTCGGAGCGTTTCCGCCGGTGAAGCGTTCGAATATCCCAAGAGTGGATTCGAAACTGCCGCGGGGAAGTGGACGCTGCTGGAATCCGCGAATGGAGATTGCGCTTGGCGATTAGCTGCGACCGAAAATTCACTCAGTGATGGGGTGGCTCTGCCGGATGGTAGCACGGCGTTCCCCGCGACTTGGGAGACCCTGCTGATCCTGAAAAATCTCGCGCAAGAGCATGATGCAACTAGCACGATATTTCCGACAGCCAACGAAAGTTTAGGCCGTTCAACATTAGGAGTAGGGGCGCGATTCACGACTTTGCATTGGCCGGCGGTGGAGTGGGTGATGAGTGCTCTCGGGATTGGCCTGACGGCGAATCAAAATTCCGTGCCACGCGAGCTAGTCTACGATGTGGATGCAATGTTGGAGAACCGTCTCGATACCGTGCCTTTTCCTTTTATCGGTGCGGAAGTGCCCGAGGGGCATCAGGGGCAGAGTGTCGAAGGTATGAGCCATGGGGCCGTGCTTTCCAAGCTCAAGACGGGCTTTCACCAGCAGAGGATCCCTTGGGCGTTTAATGCGGACCATCAACCGATTGGTGGTAAGTTTGATTCGCGTGAGGATGCGTTGGTTAAGGGATGTTTATTGGCGAGCTACATCACCTTTGATCTCTCGCCAGAATTGGCTGAAAACAGGCAGGCCGCTCGTGATGAGATTCCAGAAGATGTGGTGACAGCGGCGCAGGCGCGCATCGCGGAATCAGGGTTAGCTTTGGACGACGATGCTTTTGATCGTTTGCTAATCACGGTATGGCCTGCTTTGCTGAAAATGAAGCAGCGCGATCAGAAATACGCGAAAGCTCGCGCTCAAGCATTCACGACAGATGAGGGTCGCGCGTATTTACGGGAACTGTCGATCGATGAACTGCCGGGCCTTACTGCACCGGAAACGACTGCGATCATGTTGGCACTTTGTGAGGTGCTAGAGATGCCGGTAAATTTTGTGGCCCCTGCTTTTGGATTTCAGAAAAACGCACCTTATCCCGATAACGAAAAACTACGCGTCTTAATCCAAAAGCAATGGCAGGTTTGCCAGCAGTTTGGCGTGAGCATCGGGTTTCATTCAGGGTCGGGGAAATCGGCGGAAAATTATCGAGTGATGGGCGAGGTCACGGGTGGTGCGCTCGAGATCAAAACGAGCGGTCGCTATACCTACGAAATGGGGGTGGCCCTTTCTGAATCGAAGAATGGCGATGACCAAAACCTATGGAGAGATTGGTATCAGTTTACGCTCGAAATGGCAGTCGCTGGCGCATTCAGCGCGGATGAGACGGAGCGGGCGATGGCGCGTGAATTCGTAGTGACGTCATTGGCTTCCCAGCAGAAGAAAACGGAAGTCTTTGCTTCAGAGCAGGCTTGCCGGGCCGCCCTAGAGGAGTTGGAAGTGTCGCCGGATTTGATGGTGTTTTTTGAGTATAATTTTCTCTACGTGCTCGCGGCGGAAGGCCGCGCGGACAAAGCCGCGCTCGGCGATCACACGGCAGCAGGATATCGTCAGCGTGAGAGGTTTTATGCGATTAGCGACGAGGCGCGTTTGTTGTTTTCGAAACGCGTGGCGACCTACCTCGTTTTTCTTGCGGAGCAGACCGGATTGGTGGCGGCTGCCAAATGCACTCGTGTCTGTGAACGCTTGTTGGCTTACACTTCGTTGGAAGCCATGCACAATGATATCGTCCCATGAAGTCTTTTATACACGACGATTTTCTGCTGCAGACTCCGGAATCGCGTGAGTTGTATCATGGCTATGCCAAGGGTGAGCCCATTTACGATTATCACTGCCATCTACCGCCGGAGCAGATTGAGGATAACCATCAATTCGCGGACATAGCTGAGATTTGGTTGGGCGGGGATCATTACAAATGGAGAGCGATGCGCGCCAATGGTATCGCGGAGCGCTTTTGCACAGGAGAAGCGAGCTCTCGGGAAAAGTTCGATGCGTGGTGTGCGACAGTGCCACACACTTTGGGAAACCCGCTCTATCATTGGTCGCACTTGGAGCTAAAACGCTACTTCGGAATCGATGTGCTAATCAGTCCGGATACCGCCGCTGCAATTTGGGATGAAGCTAATGCGAAACTCGAGAACATGCGGGTGCACGATATTTTGGCCGCCAACAAGGTCGCGGCTATTTGCACGACCGATGATCCGGCTGAGCCCTTGGTCGCACATGAGAAAATCAAAGGGCTTTCGATTACAACCAAAGTTTATCCCACCTTCCGTCCGGATAAGGCATTGGGCGTAGATGAGCCCATTTCGTTTAAGCTGTGGATAGAGAAACTCGGGAAAGTATCGAAGCAGCCGATTACTACTTTCGATGAATTGGTTTCCGCTCTTAAAAAACGACACGATGATTTTCATGCGACTGGCTGCCGTTTGTCGGACCACGGATTGAATCATGCTTTAGCAGAATCTTGCTCACTTGAGGAGGCTGCATCCGTGTTTGACGCTGCTCTGAAAGGGAGCGCATCTACTCCCGAAAAGTGTGCGAAGTATGGGTCTTATCTCATGCGTGAGTTTGGACGTTGGGACGCGGCCAAAGGGTGGACCAAGCAGCTCCATCTTGGTGCCGTCCGTAGCGTCAACAGGCGAGCCTTGGAGCAGATTGGCCCGGACAGTGGTTTCGATAGCATTGGAGATACTCCTCAAGTGCAGTCGCTAGGCCGTTACCTCGATTCGCTGGCTGCGACGAATGAACTGCCACGGATGGTGCTCTACAATCTCAACCCTTCTGACAACTATGCGTTCGCGACTATGGCTGGAAATTTCCAGGATGGCACGATTGCGGGTAAGATTCAGTTTGGCAGCGGTTGGTGGTTTCTCGATCAGAAGGAGGCGATGGAGTGGCAGCTCAATGCCTTGGCCAATCTCGGTTTATTGAGTCGTTTCGTGGGGATGCTCACGGATTCCCGCAGTTTCCTAAGTTATACTCGTCACGAGTATTTTCGGCGCGTGCTTTGCAATCTACTTGGTGGGCAAATGGCGCGTGGGGAGTTGCCGTCAGATCGGAAACTCGTTGGAGGAATGGTGAAAAATATTTGCTTCGCCAACGCCCGCGACTTGTTCCGTCTCGAACTGGATCCATCCTATAGTGAACCGGCTTAAGGTGTCATTTCATCGATGACACTCGCAGGAATTTCATCGAGGAGGATGTGCTCTTTGAGCAGGCCGTATTGCACGAAGTGCCTGCCTTCAGCCGCGATGTATTGAGGCATGGAAATGCCGGTCGCGGTTGAGGCGGTGAATCCATCTTTCGGCTCTGCTTCGTCTGCCGAAGCGAGGATGCGTGGTTCTCCAAAGATGAGACCGCCATTGCGTTGTTCCCCAGGAATTTCTCGGCCGATTGCGAACCACTGGGGATTGCGTGTGCGGCAGCCGCCGTCCCAGACATGCTCTGCTCCCTTTTTCGTGCCGTCGTTATTGGTGAAAAGCAGGATGAATCGTCCGTCGGGTAGTCGTGCGATTGGAACCATGGTATGCGGGTGATCGATAAACGGTCCATCGGGTCTGTAGCGAAGGCGCTCCACATCTGACCATGTCTTCCCCTCGTCAGGCGAGACAGCGTAGCCCGGCGAACCGAGATAGGTGCGGCACGCTTGAACCCAACGCCCATCTGAAAGCGGAACGACAGTAGGCTCCTGTGAATTGAACGCCAGCCCATCGGGGTAGCCTTTAAAGAACTTGGCCAGCTGGATCACCGCGGGGTTGGCGATGTGCTTCACGATATCTGCCCGGATACCTCGTGGACCGGGAGGAAGGAGTGAGAATTGGAATCGGTCCGGATCGCTCTCGGTGAGCAGGTTCTCGCAATGGAGAAAAACGGTTTCGCCGGCGACGAGTTGCCAATCGCGTCGCATGCTGCCTGGTCGTGCGTATTGGCTGAAGGGCAACACCACCTGCCCATTGGGCATGATTTGCGGCGGGTGATTAATATGCCCATGAATACGATCTGGAAACATGCTGATGTCTCGATCAGGCAGGTCGATGGAGCGGAAATCAGACCAAGTGTCTCCGCTATCATCTGAATAAATGAAAGCCAATTTACCAACATCGACCTCCGGACTGTTATGGGGAATCCCATCTCCTGCATGAACTCCTTCGTGGATAAAGAAGAAGAGCCGACCGCTATCCGGTGCTACGAATGGAGCTCCATAGGAACGGCGATATTTCTTGGTCGACGCCATGAGCTGTCGGGGCTCGCTCCAGGTGAGTCCGCAGTCTCGGCTTTTAGCCGTCACGACCTGTTCGTCGGGCGCATTTTCAGATGAACCTTGGCTCCACGTGACTAGCCAAGTGCCATCAGGTAGGATGACCACGCAGCTCGATTCGTTTTTCCGGATAGCGCCGAGTTCGGGCGGAATATTCGCTCCACTCATTGGGGGATGCCGGAAGATATCGGAATACGCAAAGGGTCGCGCCTCCATGTTCTCCATCAGACGATTTGCCTGATTTTCGTCACTTGTCTCTGAGCCGGGGGTATCGGTCGATTGCATGATTAGGTGCGCAGTCTGGGATTCGAGATGCACCCGGCAAAACTATTGCTCAGATTTGTTTGGATAATTCGGGAGGCAGAAGTGCCTCATGCCGCGAAAGCGTGGTGGCAATAGCTCGCAAGGTGACGATCAGTGATCGATGGCATGCGTTGGAGAGCGAAGATCGTGCGCGGTTCCCAAAGCTGGGTGCGAAGAGGTTCGAGAAACTTCTTCGGTAGATCTGGTGATTCGAGATGGGAGAGAATCGTGAGGGTTTGCCGCGAGGAAGGTAGGCCGAGCCATTCGAGCACACCGTGGATGCCATTGCGTTCATGCACGGCGGCGATCTCCGGCCAGACAGGTGCTGCGGTGCCGCGCAATTCGTTGTGATTGGCGAGGAAGGTCGCGAGGGCGGGGGTCTCGATTAATTCGGTGAGGAGCTGAGGGCAGCTACCGACGACGTAGAGCGCTTCCATTCGCGAAAATGAGAACCCGAGTAGAAAGCTGCGCACCTCAGCTGGCACGAATTCAAGATAGGGGCGCCAATCGCGCTTGTGGCAGGCGAGCGATGCGGCCTCGAGTAATTCACTGGTGGGAATGATTTCGATCCAATCCTCACCGTAGAGTTTTTCGAAGCGGGTCTCGGGCCAAGGCGTCACGCGGTGGAGATCACCGTAGTGAGCCCAGGTGAGGGAGATTGGCAGAGTGTTAGGGGAGGGACGTTTTGTTAAGATCATGGGCAAAGAATACCTGAGAGGGTGGGACATTGCTTGTCCCACCCTAAAAAAAGTGCAGATTTATTTTATGCCGACAAAACCCCAGCTTTCCCGTCCCCCGCTTGAGCGCATGCTCAAGATTCACGCGGCCTTGCGGCGCGGTGAATTGATCAACAGTTCGCAGCTAGTCGCGGAACTGGAAGTTACCCGCAAGACGATCGGGAGGGATATCGCGTTTATGCGGGACCGGTTGGATCTACCGATCGAATACGATGCGAAACGCGCGGTTTACCGCTACACGCACCAGGTGGAAGCCTTTCCCACGGTCAACGTGACCGAGGGGGAATTGCTCGCGCTTCTCGTGGCGCAACGCGCGCTCGAACAATATCGCGGCACACCGTTTCACCGGCAGTTGGAAATCGCGTTTGGCAAACTGTCTGACGGGCTGCGCGATCGCATCTCGTTTTCACCAGCGGATGAGATACGCACGGTGTCCTTCAAGAATATCGGTTTGGGAAAAACCGATTTGGCGATCTTCAATCCGCTCAGCGCTGCCGTGCTCCATCATAATGAAGTCACCTTTAGCTATCGTAAGCCTGGCAGCAGTCAGGCCACTCAGCGTCGGGTGCATCCCTACCATTTGGCGCATCGTGAGAACCTTTGGTATCTGGTGGGGTTTGATGTCGAGCGCGAGGCGCTGCGGACGTTTGCACTGCCTCGCATCTTAAAGGTGAAAGCGACCGCTGAAAAATTCGTGCGCCCACCGGATTTTTCACCAGAGACCTTCTTTGCTAATGCCCTCGGGGTGTTGGGCGGATCGGGCAATCACAAGATAGTGATTCGATTTACCGCCGCAGCCGCTGAGCGCGTGCGCGAGCGTGAGTGGCATGAATCGCAGGAGATGCGTGAGCTGCGGAGCGGGGGATTGGAGCTCACATTGCGTTTGGGTGCACTCGAAGAAGCGAAGCAATGGATCCTCGGTTGGGGGGCTGCGGCGGAGGTAGTCGGCCCGGCGTCCTTGCGCGAAAATATGCGCAAAACGGTGGAAACGTTGGTGGAGCGCTATACGAAATGACGGGTAGAAAAGAGTTTTCGTGAGGTGAAGTTTGAACTGCACTGAATCTCAACACTGCTATGTCTGATCAATCTTCCGCACCTGCTGCTCCGCTTTCCGAGCCCGAGAGATGCCTGTCCATAAATAGTGGGCTGGGTTGGGCACTGGGCGTGATCGTATTGTTTTTTGCGGTCGTGCGATCGGCAGGCCTATTTTGTGATCTCTGGTTGGATGAGATCTGGTCGCTCCGGATGGTGCAATCGATCCAGTCACCCTGGGAGATCATAACTACGCTCCAACACGACAATAACCATCCGCTTAACTCGCTATTTCTCTACATGGTCCAACCCGGGGCGGATTGGACGTATCGGCTGCTCTCCTGGTATGCTGGCAGTGCGTCGGTCTGGTTAGCCGCTCTGCTGGCGGGTGATCATTATCGCCGCTGGCATCCTGAAGAGAGTGAGACGCTAGCTAGGGTTTGCGGATTGCTGACGGCGGTGGTTGTCGGTGGCGCATATTTACTGATTCATTATTCGTCCGAAGCCCGCGGTTATGCCCCTGCGGTGGCGTGTGCTTTGTTGGCTGTTTATGCGCTGTCCCGTGGCAGTGCGGAGAGTGAGATAAGATGGGCGGCGATTTACTTTGGCGCCTGTGTGATTGGGTTGGCGGCGCATTTGGCGATGGTGCAGATCATGCTGGCGGCGGGCTGTTGGGCTGTGATGATGCTTATCGCGAACCTCAGTGCTTGGCGTGAACATTTACGACGCGCCTTGATTTGGCAGCTACCGGCGTGGCTTTTTTTCGGAGCTTACTACTTTGGGTTTGTTCGCAAAATGGAGATTGGCGGTGGACCGGAGAATGCCTTGTCCCAAGTGCTCGCTGAATTAGCGGATACTTTGCTCGGAATACCTGCGTTGCCCGGCACGATTGGTGTGGCGATATTATTGGGCGCGATTCTTGCGGGTCTCGTGCTGGTTTGGAATCGGTCGCGAGGGTGGACGCTATTTTACGTGGCGGTGATTTTTGTCACGCCTGCGATTGGTATTTTATTCAGCCGGTTTACCTTATTGTTTCCGCGCTATTTTATTATTAGCGCGGTGTTTGCGCTGATCGTGATCGGCTACGGGCTGACCCGACTCTGGTGGCATGGTCGACTTGGCCGCGGAGTTTGCATGGCAGTGCTGTTGCTGTTCCTGCTCGGCAATGGCCTGCAAGTGAAGCGTTTGTGGACCGACGGCCGCGGGCACTATCAGGAGGCTCTAAACACGATTCTCAAACGCACGCCGTTTGAGGCGGTTACGATCAGTAGCGACCATGATTTTCGAAACTTTGCCCTCATCGATTATTATCAAACCATTGCGCCAGTTCCTCGAAAGATCGTGTATTATCAGCGCGATAAATTATCGCCTTGGGGCACCCAGTGGCGGATATTGCATCGAATTGATGATGATTCGGATCGGCCGAAGCATGTGACCGATGAGCGCGGTAATTTTTACGTGAAGGAGCGCGTTTATGGTTATGCAGGCCTGTCGGGGTGGAGCTGGATCGTTTACCGGAACATGCAATTAGACGCGCAGGATTGAGGGTAAGATACTTCGCACTTGCGAGAGCGAGGGGCACGAATCATTTTGAGCGCTGTCATGCCAAATAGCTTCGGAAAGATTTTTAATATTACGACTTGGGGTGAAAGCCACGGAACCGGAATTGGTGTAGTTATAGATGGGTGTCCGCCAAATCTCCTCATTTCGGTCGAGGAAATCCAAGCCGAGCTTGACCGCCGTCGTCCGGGGCAAAGCGATATCGTGACCCAGCGTAAAGAGACCGATAAGGTAGAGATCATCTCCGGTCTTTATGAAGGCCGCACGACAGGCACTCCGATCGCGATGATGGTGGCCAATGCGGATCAGCGTTCTAGCGCCTACGATGAGATCGCCGAGAAATTCCGTCCTTCCCATGCCGACTACACGTATGAAAACAAGTTCGGTTTGCGCGATCCTCGCGGCGGTGGCCGTAGCTCAGCCCGTGAGACGGTGGGCCGAGTAGCTGCCGGTGCGATTGCGAAGAAACTTTTAACGATCTCCGGAGCGATTGAGATCCGCGCGTATCTGACGCAAGTGCATGACATCACCATGCCGCTCCTGGAAAGGTTTCCCACGCTCTCGGAAGTTGAGAGTAATCCTGTGCGTTGTCCGGATCCCGAAACGGCCGAGCGGATGATCGAGCGGATCAAAGCAGTTCGCGCCGAAGGCGATTCGGTCGGCGGCGTGATTGAATGTCGGATTCGTGGATTGCATGCGGGATTAGGCGAGCCGGTCTTTGATCGATTGGAAGCCGACCTAGCCAAGGCGATGCTATCCTTACCTGCGACCAAGGGCTTTGAGGTCGGGAGCGGATTTTCCGGCACTACGATGAAAGGATCCGATCACAACGATCCGTTCATCATGAAGAATGGCAAAGTGCGGACCACGAGTAACTTTTCGGGCGGCGTGCAGGGCGGTATCAGCAATGGCGAGGAAATCGTGTTTCGCACGGCTTTTAAACCCACCGCGACAATTTCTCAGTCTCAGAAAACGGTGACGGTAAAAGGCGAAGAAACCGAATTGGCGGCCAAAGGTCGTCACGATCCTTGTGTCGTGCCGCGCGCCGTGCCGATCGTGGAAGCTATGGCTGCGTTGGTGATCGTTGATCACTGGATGAGACACGCTGCGCAAAATCGTAGCTTCAAACTTTGAGGCCTTCCCATGTCTGAGGATAAGCCGCTCGTTTACATGATACTGGGTGCGACGGGCTCGGGCCGTCGCGCGGTATTACTTGATTTGATCGATGATGGTCTGGCGCCAGATGCAGTCCATGTTATTTTGGTCAACGATGGGGAATCGTCTGATCCAGCTGACGAGCAATTCCCTGCGCTCGGAAGCTGGCACTGGACGGGTTCAACGATTGAGGCCGATATCACCACAGACGTGACTCACGTCTTTCTCATCAGCGATGGTCGCGTCGATCCCGTGGATCAACTGGAAGCGCTCAAACCATGGGTTGTTCAACAGGATGCTGAGCTGGCGAGAATTATCACGGTGGTGAATTGCCAGTTAGGCGAATCGCATTCCGCCGTGCTCGCTTGGTATGATGCGTGCGTGCACTTCAGCGACGTGATCTTGCTGAACAAGCGTGAAGGCGTCGCTAATAAATGGATTTCCGATTTCCAAGCTCGCTACCGCAACCAATGGCTTCCCTGCCTGATGGAATTTGTGAAAGCAGGTCGCGTGAAGAGCGCTTCGGTCGTGCTCGATCCGATTGCTCGTCGGCTCTCGCATTACTTCGACGAAGAACAGGATTGGGTCATCTCCGGTGCCGTCAATGAAGACGAAGCCGAGGGGGATGAGGAGATCGAAGTTAAAATGGAAGAAGATCCCTATTTTGAACGCCACGGGGAAGGGGACGGTCGGCGCATGAAGGAGATTCCAGATATCCGGAAATATCTGGACGCTGCTGAATGATCAGGCGAGCTGCATGATTTTTCGATAAGCGAGAAAGTCATCGTGGAGACGATGAAAGACCTCGTATTTCGCGGCGTGATATTTGGCCACGCGACCCTTGGTCGGAGTGATCACTTGATCAGTAGAGTTCATCGCGGCCATGGCGGGAATCACGCCATCGAATTGACCCGATGCGACCGCCCCGAGCACTGCCGATCCGAGCAGCACAGCTTCCGGCTCTGTTGAGAGGACGACTTTACAACCAGTGATATCGGCGTGTTCGCGCAGGAATACGGGATTCTTCGTGCCACCGCCACACGCGAGCAGCGTGTCGATCCGGTAGCCTTTCCGATTCATCTCTTCCAGAATGTGGCGGGCGCCGTAAGCGATGGCCTGAATCGAGGCAAGGTAGTGCAACGCGAGATCATCAGCGGTCGCCGAGAGCGCCAGCCCGGTCGTCGTGCCTTTCAGGGTAGGGTCGGCGCGAGGCGAACGATTGCCGTGGAAGTCGGGTTGGATATGGACATCGCGTGTGAGTTCACCGGGAGATTTCGCGCCGTGCGTTTGCGCGAGGGTGTCGAGTCGCTCGTTGAGGAGCTCGTAGATCGTGCGTCCCTGTTTCTTGGCTTTGGCTTGAAGTGGTTTCGCGGCGGCATGCGAAAAGATCACGTGCTCGATTAGTGCGCCGGTGGCGGATTGACCGCCCTCGGTGAGCCACATTCCTGGCACCATCGCGGAGAAATACGGACCCCAGATGCCATCGATAAAACGCGGTTTAGCAGATACAGCCATGTGGCACGAAGAGGTGCCACCGATTAACGCGAGGCGACGTTCGAGCGAGGTGGACGTTGGCTTCTTTTTCCCGACTGGTGCGCCGAGCATCCCAAGTCCACCTGCATGAGCATCGATGATCGAAACCCCAACGGGGATGCCGGCGCGCAGCCCGAGCTCCTTCGCGGCTTTGGCGGTGAGACCGTCGCCGATCGGTTCGCCCATCGGACGAATCGTTTGCCCGATCCGGGCAAAGTTTTCCGCGGCGAGATCGCCGAGCCCGATTTGTTGAAAATAGATTTTATCCCAGCCTTTGCCCGCGGTCCCTTTGTGTCCGAGGTAAGTCCATTTGCAGACGGTTGTGCAGAGCGATCGCGTGTCGTCTCCCGTGGCGCGGTAGGTTAAGAAGTCAGGGAGATCGAGAAAGCGCGCCGTGCGATTCCAAGTTTCCGGCATGTTCTGTTTCAGCCAGAGCAGCTTGGGCGTTTCCATCTCGGGGGAGATCACGCCACCGACGTAACGCAGAACAGCATGCTTGGTTTTATTGATCGTTTCCGATTGAGGGATCGCGCGATGATCCATCCACACGATCACGTTCTGCGCATCGCGATTGCTTGGAGAAACCGTCACCGGCTTATCGTCGGCATCGAGACAGACGAGTGAGCAGGTCGCGTCGATGCCGATGCCGGCGACTTGCAAAGGGGTGGCCTTAGCCTGCTTGAGTGCACCGCGAATCGCGATCCCGCAGGCCTTCCAGATATCGTCGGAGGACTGCTCGACGAAGTCAGGTTGGGGTTTCCACATTTTGATGTCCTGAGTCGCCGTGCCGAGCATGCGACCGAAAGCATTAAAAAGACCGGCGCGAGCACTACCGGTGCCGACATCGATGCCGAGGAAAAGGTTGGGTTTAGACATGGGAAATTTATTACTGCGCAGGATATTGCTGATCGATATCCCGGGCGCAGCGAAAGCCGAGGTTGCCGGTCGAGCTGTCGGGGGTGTTGCTGCTGCGCGCATCGGTGCGGTAGCGATTGCAGTAGCTTTCGTGGCAAAGGTAGCTGCCGCCTCGCATCATGCGTCGATCAGTAGCAGTTGGGCCGGTGGGGTTTTTGCGTGGTGAGGATTGATAGTAGGTCGGATCAAACCAATCCCAGACCCATTCCCAAACGTTACCGGTTATGCAGTAGAGTCCGTAAGCATTGGCCTGATACGTTTGGGCAGGAGCAGGCCCGTAATATTGATCGGCTTCTGTGTTTTGGACGGGAAATTTACCCTGCCATACATTCATGCGGTGTTTACCGCCGGGTTCGAGTTCGTCACCCCAAGGGAAACGTTTTTGCTCGATCCCACCTCGGGCGGCGAATTCCCATTCTGCTTCAGTGGGGAGGCGCTTCCCGGCCCATTCGCAATATGCGATCGCGTCGTGCCACGACACATGGATCACCGGATTCTTCCAACGCTTCTTGATGTTCGTGCCTGGACCTTCGGGATGTCGCCAAGTGGTGCCATCGACGCGACACCACCATTCGCTGCCGAGCACGCGCGCGCGGACTGCAGCGGCTTGCTGGCCTTTTGTGAGGTGCCCGTAAAAGACGAATGACCAGCCGAAATTTTCCGCTTCCGTTTTATAATGGGTCGCGTTGATAAAATCGTTGAACTGCTCGTTGGTCACGCAAGTCGCGTCCATATAGAATGGCGCGACTTCGACAGTGTGCACCGGACCTTCACCATCGGCGGCAAACCCGTAGTCGCTCTCATTTCCCATCAGAAACTCACCACCGGGGATGAGTTTCATCCCTTCAGTGATGCCCGTTGAGATGCGCTGGAACTTGCCATCCGAAAACGCGGGGGGCTTCCCATCGGTATGAGCGCGATTTGGGGAACAGCAGGAGCCTTTCGGGTCGTCGGGATTCATCTTACGCGAAGCTCACGCGGGGATTGAAATTGGGCTCGCGTTCCATGTTGGCGCGCACGAGGCGGCGCATCAGTGTATCACGGAGGTCGCGTGAGTCAGCGTCGTTCCAGAGGTTGCGATATTGATTGGGGTCCCTGGCGAGGTCGTAGAGTTCGCCTTCATCGGTGTCGCGATACACGACGAGCTTGTGTGATGCGGTTACGAGAGTGGTTTGATAGAGCGTCGATTGAGTGGGGCGGAGTTCGACGACGACGGCATCCTGCACGGTTTCCTGCTCGCGTCGCAGCACGGGAGATAGATCGGCGCCCTGCATATCGTAGGGCGCATCGACTCCGGCGAATTGCAAAAACGTGCGTGGTAGATCGACGATATTGGCGAGCGCTTCGGTCGTGCCGGTGGCGGGGATCAAACCCGGCGCCCATGCGAGCAAGGGAATGCGCTGCACGTCTTCGTAGGCCGCACAGCCTTTGCCCCAGAGTCCGTGGTTGCCGTGCATTTCGCCGTGGTCGGTCGTGTAAACGATCAGCGTATTGTCGAGCTGACCAGTCTCTTCGAGCATTTTGAAAATCGCGCCGAGACGATCGTCGAGGAAGTTCACCATGCCGGCGGTCGCGCGGAGGGAATCGCGCACGGGGCGCTCTGGTTCGCCGAAGCAGGAAGGCATGCGATTGCCATCATCGAGCGGACCAAAGTCGCGCTCGTGCATGCGGCGATAGATTTCGTGGCGATCATCGAACTCACCGTCTTGATGTTCGGGGTAGGTTTGCAGCGCATCGTCATCGACCTGCGAATACCAGGGTTCGGGGCACACGAAGGGCTCATGCGGATCTTGGAAACTGGCCCAGCAAAACCACGGCTGCTCATCATCGGCATGACGATGAAGGTAGTCGTTGGTCACCTGCGCAACCCACGAGCTATCGTGCAACTCAGGCGGAATAGCCCAGGGACCGGTTTTGAAATAGTCGTATTCTTCATCGCGGTATTGCGGAAACCACTGCTTATAATCCCGCCCACTGACTTCGAGGAATTGGCGATAGTGCGCCTCGGGGAGATTGTTAATCGTGTGACCGGTGTTGGCCTGAAATTCCTGAAAGCCCACGTAGGGACCGTTCCAGGTTTTCCAGAAATCAGCCGGTGGATTCTTTATCCCTGTGATGTGTTCGAGCTCATCATCGCGGCGCACGAAATGGTGCTTGCCGAAAAGGGCTGTGTGATAACCGGCATCGCCGAGCACGGCGGGCAGGGTAGTGGTCGGAAACGGATCGAGACTCACGCCGATCGAATAGGCTCCATGACGTGAAGGATACTGCCCGGTGAGCAGCGATACGCGGCAAGGCGTGCAAATGGGGCAGGGAGTGTAGGCGCGATTGAAATGAACCCCTTCGCGAGCCATCCGATCGAAGTTCGGCGTGTTAAAACCAGGCGTGCCCAAAAGACCGAGATGATCGGCACGGTGCTGGTCGGAGGTTATCAGAAGA
The DNA here is from genome assembly GCA_002713695.1 of Opitutaceae bacterium. Taxonomy (GTDB): domain Bacteria; phylum Verrucomicrobiota; class Verrucomicrobiia; order Opitutales; family Opitutaceae; genus Cephaloticoccus. The sequence continues at coordinate 144,182 of PAUB01000001.1, read as the reverse complement.
ATGTTAGGGCGCATGGGTAGGATACTAAACTAGAACGTGTGGCGCCCAGAGGCCAAGGCTTGATGAGCAAATGCTAAAAGTCGTGCGCAGTGCGCTGGCGGTGCACGAGCGTTCGGCACGTTGGGCGGTGTTGCCACAGGATGCGCAGATTATCGCCTACGGGGGATTGCGGAGTGGTGATCCGGATGAACCCACGCATGCGGTAAGGCAGGAACGATTGGAGGCGGCTCAAAATCTTAGCGAGGCGCACACGAGCCGAGGTTGGCAATCAGTCAGCCGCGAAAATTCGTGCAAGTGATGCCGTCCGTGGTTTCCAACGCCGATTAAACCGAGTCCGATAGTCATGAGTTTGTATTTTGGGATTGGGTGGCGTTGTGCGCGGCCAAGGCCGCTTGGTGGTAACGCTGAGCGCCTTCGGCCCACGCTGCTTGATTTGAGCTGGGCGAGCAAGTCCACACGGTTTCAAGTCGTTGATCGGCGAGCTCGTATGGATCGGTGCGGACATTAAAGTAAAAAACGGGCGGATGGCAGGTGAACCTAAATGCGAACGAGGGCTAGTAATGGGAGCAAGGGAGAGCGTAGGTTATGAGGATAAAATACCAATATTGATTCTTCAGAACCAGAGGTGAAATGAATAGACGCAAATCTAGGTTGTTTTGAAGAGGGATTAAAGCCATCTGGAATTAGGGCAGCTTGGAGGTGTATTTTTGAGTTGGCGGGTTTAGGGCTGCCAAGCTTGCATGTGGTATGCCTACCGATATCCCTTCCAAGATTATCGCCGATATCCGGTTTATCGGACGGACTGGCGGGGCAGNGNAAAGGNTGGGNGGNTTCAAGAAAGGGCACCACACGTTGCCGGATGCAGCCAATGAGGTGACCAATGCGTTTCTCGGTCGGCTCTGCACGCGGGAATTGGAAGATGAAGCCGAGGGCCGATTTCAAGCCGTGCGCACAGGGCTCGATTACAAGCGGAAGGATATTTCACTCACCGTCACAAGCCCGATTGCGGTGCTCTCGGCGAAGGACTTCACCTTCGAGATCATGTATGAGCTCGATGAAGAGGCGCCCGATGAATTTGCGGTTACGCAGACGCTGCTCGATTTGAAAAACGGCGACCTCGCAATCGCCGATGCGTTTAACGAGATCTTCGCTCGGATGTTCACTGAACTCTCCTTCACCTTGAAAAAAGGAGTGAGCGTGGATGCCGTGATCGACGCGATCGAAGGCCTCGATGATGAGAGCAAGCTGCGGGTGGACTATCCCTCGAATTGCAGCGAATGCACGATCAGCGTGGAAGGTGTCGACGCGACCGTGCGTTGCACCGGCGCGAGCCTCGATATGGTATTTCCCAGTGCTGGAGCTCCCTGCGATCTACTTGCCGAATTCGCCGCCGTGCGCAGTGCGTTTGGGATCAGTAAGGCGCTGGCGGGGTTGATGGAGTGATTAGCATCATGTTGTATGATGCACTTAGGTTTTTTTGAATTTTGCCATTTCTCCCGTCAGAAAATCAGCGAATTGATCGACCGACATTTTGCGGCCACGCGTAACCAAGACATCGTAGTCGCATCGCTTCCGATTATCTAAGCATGCTTTAGTGGATTTCTTTGGGCAAGAATCGGATAGTAAAATGCCGACATGTTGATCACCCCCCCAAAAAACGTCGGAATTCCATTCCGATGTGTTAAAACGCTTGCTATTCCAATTTTTCAATCTCGTCCCATCTTAGATAAAGCGGTTTTGAGAATGACCGAATGAATAGAAAGCCGGAGGCATCAATTCGGGTTTCTTTTCTGAAATGGTGGATCAAAGCGACCAACCCACATGTTACGAGAGCTATCACGGTTACCAGCATTACTAAGGTTTTTATGTCCATCATGATTGCTGAGTGGCCAAGGAATAGAACTCAGGTGGCTGTGAATTATCTGAACTCCATGCATTCTTTAAGCCGGCATTTACGAGAAGGCGATTTCCCAAGTCTTGTTGTGTGCAGAGGAGGTGATCGTGAGGCCGGAATCGTTGACGACGACATCGAGGCGAGCGTTGCCAATCGTGGCAGTGTGGGTGTCGCCTACTTGCGTCCATGGCGAGGTTTGCGAACCGGGTTGCACGCAGAAGAGTGAGAGTAGACGGCAATGATCGTTCTCGGTTTTAAGTTCGTAATACGGGCAATCGCGCTCGGGGAGGATGCCGCCGAATTGATCCTTATTCCAAGGTTCGTAGTAGCGGTGTTGGCCGAGTTGGTGCGTGGTGGCTCCACCGGTGAGATTGATCGCGCGAGCGGCTAATCCCACAGTGTCGCGCTGAACGACGAATCCGTCTTCTTCGACGAGGGTGGCTTTTTTAGCGGTGTTCCAACGCAGGGAAATCGATTCGCTTTTTTCGAGTTGCACTTCATCGAGCACGACGACGAAACCGGGATGCACGTGGAGGACGGTGCGGAGATTTTGCTTTACGCCAGACCACGCGGGAGCGGTATCGATGCTCCAGAGGCCGCCCCACGAATCGTCAAACTCCGAAGAGACAATACTACCCTGGTGATGGAGCGCGCGCTTGCCGTGGAAGGAGTTGCCGTCGGTGTATTTAGGATGGAGTTCGTAGCAGGATTCCATCTCTCGTCCGCCGAATACCAGCACGTTGTGACCGAAGGCTTGGCCTTCGAAATACTTGAACCGTCCCGTGTTGAAGAAGTTCATTGGGTAGCTGGTGCTCGGTGTGCCCCAATCGACGATCAGAGGTTCGCCTTCACCGTCGATCACGACTTCGCCAGCATCGTTGTGTTCGTGATTATCTTCGCGGCGGGCTTTGCTGCCGACGATTGAGGCGGTCTTATCCCAATCCCACGACGTGCGGCTGGTGATGCATGCACCGTGCTCACGATAGGCAATTCCGAGCGGCAAATGCCCAGTCAGATCCTTGGCCGGAAGGTCGGGATCGATGTAGAGGATCTGGAGTGGATCAGCGAGGATGGAGCTGTGCTGCTCACCGTAACCTTGGAGGTAGGGATCCTGTAAAGCACACGCGAGTGCCGGCATCCAATCGGCTTTGAGGGGAGATCCTTTTCCGTCGCCAAAGACATGCAGCTTGCCGGGAGGCAGTGACATTTGGATATACCATGTGGCCATATCGGGATAGGGAGCTTTCGCTAAACGATTGTCCTTACCGTCGGTCCAACCGAGTCGCGCGGCGTGGTAATTAACGATCAGATAGATCGCGCCGGCGTAGCCCACGGCTTCGTTAAATTCGCCTTTCCTGCCGTAGTCTTCGAGGTGACGCTCCATCAACGGATCGGCAAATTCAATCAGGCTGCAGGCATCGTCATGAAGGCCGTCGAGGGCCATCCCGCAGACGCCAAGACCACCGACGATGCAAGTGAGCCAGTTGTTGTTCACTTCAATCCACCACGGGTTCTCCTTGATCGCTGCTTGGAACGGGCGAATAGCGCGTTTCTCCAAACCACGCACGACCATTTCAACTTGGTCCGGATCGAGATGCGGACGCAGCCAGTTAAACATGAGGCTCACCCTATTGGACAACATGCCGGTGCGCAGATGCACGTCGTGCTTTTTCAGATCGCCGTTCTTTACGGGCGCATCGTCGTCCGTCTTCATCCGGGCTAAGTGGTTCCAGGCGGGGTATTCGACATCGTCGAAGAGCACCTCGGTTTGCCGAAGCGCGGCATCGATCCAAGAACGATCGCCGTCGATCAGAAACATCATCGCATGGCGGGTGATGCGGAGGCCTACTCCGCGACATAGGGTGTAATCCATACCGAGGATTTCGGCGGAGTATTTATCGCGACCTGGAAAGAGAGAATCGACGAGATAAGGCGGCAAGTCTTTCTCCTTGATCGCGGTTCCGTAGATTTCTTGCCAGATCGGCGCACCGCTCGGAGATGTGATGATGCGTTTAATGTCTTCAATGCGCTCAGCGCGGAGATCGGGATCGAGGGAAAGAATCGAGATAGGGTTCATGGTAAAGAAAGACGTAAGTTTGAGGAGGTAGGGCTGTGCGTCGCGGGCACAAAAAACGGCATCCGGTTAGGGATGCCGTTGAGTGAAAGATAAAGCGAATTTAGAATGATTAACCGAGCATATCGGCGACCATCGCGCGCTCATTGGTGAGCTCTTTGCTGGTCGCGGCGATCTTCGACTTGGAGAATGCATCCATTTCGTAACCGGAGATGATTTCGCAGCTACCGGGGGTGGTGGAACGAACAGGAACACCGGCCCAGACCTCAGGATCGAAACCATACTCAGTCGCGCCCTTGACGCCCACGGAATGAATCGCGCCGGGAGTCATGAGATCACGCACATGATCGACGAGAGCATTGGCGGCCGAGGCAGCGGAGGAGAGTCCACGGGCGGCGATGATGGCTGCGCCACGCTTACCGACGGTTTCGAGGAAAGGACCTTCGAGCCACGCTTGATCGTTGATGACTTCGGTCGCGGGTTTGCCATCGATGGTCGCGTGAGTGAATGACGGGAACATCGTGGGGCTGTGGTTGCCGTAAATGAAGATGTCCTTCACTGTGGTGAGATCGACGCCAGCTTTCTTCGCGAGTTGAGCCTGCGCGCGATTTTGATCGAGGCGCACCATTGCGGTAAAGCGATCCGGTGTGAGGCGTTTCGCTTTCGATGCAGCGATCATCACGTTGGTGTTGGCAGGATTACCCACTACGGCGACGCGAGCGTCATCGGCGGCGACTTCATCGATCACCTGCCCTTGGCCAGTGAAGATGCGGCCGTTATCCTTGAGGAGATCAGCGCGTTCCATTCCGGGACCGCGAGGTTTGGCGCCTACCAGAAGGCTCCAATTGGCGTCTTTGAACCCAACACGAGGATCGTCGGTGAGGACCATGCCCTTGAGCTGAGGAAAGGCGCAGTCATCGAGCTCCATGGCCACGCCTTCTAGCGCTTTCATGGCTTTTTCGACCGGCACCTCGAGGAGTTGCAGGATCACCGGTTGGTCGGGGCCAAACATGGCACCAGAGGCGATACGGAAAAGAAGTGAGTAGCCGATCTGGCCAGCTGCGCCTGTGACGGCGACACGAATGGGAGTTTTCATAAGAATATGTTTCTAGCCTATAGAGGGAAGGGAGGACACGGAATAAATCATGTGGACGGGTCTTTTTAGCGAATGAACTTACAGGGTGTGATTTTACTAATCGTATAGGCTCGCTGGATCAGGCAAATCGCGGCGCGAGGGCCGTATGGATTTCACGAATAAGAGATTCGGTGGTGGCCCAGTCCATGCAGCCATCGGTGATCGAGACACCGTATTTGAGATCTTCCTTGGGTTGCGGGAAGGACTGATTACCGGCTTCGAGATTACTCTCGATCATCGCGCCTATGATTGAGCGATTCCCAGCGAAGATTTGCTTGAGCAACTCGCGCATGACATCCGGTTGGAGCTCTGGCTTCTTCGCAGAGTTATCATGCGAACAATCCACGAGGATAGATTTATTGAGGCCGGATTTTTCGAGTTGTGCTTCGGTCTCGGCGATGTGCTCCGGCGAATAGTTCGTTCCGTTAGATCCACCACGTAATACAACGTGGCAGGCGGGATTGCCGCGAGTGACGACAGCGGATGCTGAACCATCGAGATTGATGCCGAGAAATGTCTGAGGTTGAGCTGCGGCTTGGATGGCGTTCATCGCAGACTTGAGCGTGCCGTCGGTGCCGTTTTTGAAACCGAGGGGCATCGAGAGGCCGGAAGCCATTTGCCGGTGGGTTTGCGATTCGGTCGTGCGCGCGCCAACTGCAGACCAGCAAATCAGATCGGCGATGTATTGGGGAGTGATCGGATCGAGCAACTCGGTGGCAGTGGGCAAACCGAGATCGAGCACTTCGCCGAGAAAGGTGCGCGCGGTGCGCAGGCCGTTGGCGATGTCGTGGGAACCATCGAGGTGCGGATCCATGATCAATCCTTTCCATCCGACGGTGGTGCGCGGTTTTTCGAAATACACGCGCATGACGATCATGATCCGATCGGAGACTTCTTCGGCGAGAGCCGCAAGGCGCTGCGCATATTCGCGCCCTGCTTTCAGATCGTGGATCGAGCAGGGCCCGACGACGAGAAGGAGGCGTTTATCATCCGTGAAGATGATGCGATGTATATCGTGGCGGGTTTTGGTGACGAATTCTGCCTGCTGATCGCTTTTGGGATGTTCACGAATGAGTTCAGCTGGCGTAGGCAGGGCACGTGTCTCAACGACATTGATGTCGGAAGTCTTTTGCATAGAAGCTCAACTTGGTCAGACTGGCTCGCGAGGGGCAAGTCTCGGGTCGGTCATTTTAAGTGGACAAAAAAGTGGCCGGCCGCTTACCCCTAAGCGACCGGCCTTTGCTTTCTTAGTTACCCCAAAACTCCCGCTAGGCGGGAGAAGTAGAAAGTCACGAGGAATTAGATGCTCATGAAATTGTCATAGTCAATATAAAGTTATCAAAACCTTTCATTTATTTTCGTAACCTCTTAGTAACAATACGTATAAATTCTTGTGGAAGATTTGCAAAACACACCTCATTTTCTTTGGCAACCTGCTAGTTGGCTGCATGTTACGGGAGAAGATACATTAACTTTCCTGCAAGGTCAGTTCACTAACGATATAAGTAATCTTATACCTAAGGAAGCGACTTATGGGCTCTGGCTGACGCAAAAAGGAAAGGTTTTAGCCGATAGTTTTGTGCTCCGAGCCGGCCAAGAGACCTTTTATGTGGGAAGTTACGCGTGTTCTGCCGCATTGATTCGAGAAAGATTGGAAGCATACATCATCGCAGATGAGGTTGAGATTGAGGATGTAACTGGCGAATGGCGCGGTTTGACGCTGTTTACGGAGGCAACTCGTAATGAAATCGCGACGTTGTTGCCGGAAGTCGTGGTCTTTGGTGGGCGTCGTGGGGATCAGAAACACTGGGAAGTCGTCGGTCTGCTTGAGGCGATGGAAAAGCTGGTTTCGCGAGTGGATGCGGAAGCGTTGCTCACTCCTGAGGAAATGGAGCTTCGTCGAATCGAAGGTGGAGTGCCGGCGATACCGCAGGATGTGGGGCCAAATGATCTGCCCAACGAAGGGGGCTTGGATCGCGATGCCGTCTCTTACGAAAAGGGATGCTATCTCGGGCAGGAAGTTATGGCGCGGCTCAGAGCGATGGGGCAAGTGAGGCGCCGCTTGTATCGAGTTAGCGGCAAAGTTGAGGCACTTGAGTTGCCAGCGACGTTGTTTGCCGGTGAACGGAAAGCGGGCGAGCTGCGTTCGACTGCCAAGACCGCCAACGGCTTTGTTGGTCTCGCGATGATTACGACAATGCATTTACCGGAGGATAAGAAGCTCGCCTTGGAGCCGGGAGCAGTCGGGATGATCTCGGTTTCTGAAACAGTATGACCGAACTCGAGCAACTTACCGAACTTTGCGTGTGCCTTGGCGCGACTGCCGATCAAGCTGAGACGATGGCCGCGCAGTTGCAGAAACGCGCGTCGCAGTTTGTTAAGGAGCGTGGGGTTTCACGCAAAGAGGCCATGAGTTATCTTTTGGAAGTGATGGCTAAGGCTCGTCAGGGTGAATCGTTCGATGAGGTGAAAGCGCCGCGACCACCGCCATCAATGCGGGAGAAACTACTCGCGCTTTTCCATGAGACTTACGGTCGCGGACCGACCGTAATCACGCGCGCACCGGGACGAATCGAGTTTATCGGAAACCATACGGATTATAATGGCGGCACGGTTTTAGGGGCGGCGATTGATCGCGGGTTGTGGGTGGCGGTCGCGCCTAATGAAAATGGGCAACGTCGTTTCGCGAGTGAACAACATCCGGAGATCGTTACGCTGGCGGTGGGTGATCTCGCCAAGCAGTTCGATGGTAAGAGTTGGATCAATTATCCGTTGGGAGTGCTGGCGGCATTTCCTAAATTTGATCTGAGCGCTCCGGCCGGTTTCGATTTTCTCGTGATCTCCGATCTACCAACAGGCGCGGGACTGAGTAGTAGTGCGGCGCTCGAATTATCGTCGGCCATGGCGTTTCTAAAACTGTCTAACCAGCACGCTGAAATGGAGATGGTGGTGAAGGTTGGTCATTACGCGGAAAACAATTTTGTGGGTTTGCCTTGTGGCATGCTTGATCAAGCGGTGTCGGGGTTCGGGAAAAAAGATCACCTCGTTTATATCGATTGTCGCGGACCGAAGTTCTCTACGGTTTCGATGCCCGCGGGGGCGCATTTGTGGGTCTTTAATACGCATACGAAACACGCATTGGTCGATGGCGCTTACGCGGCGCGACATAGCGAGTGCATGGAAGCAGCCGTGGGGCTTGGCGTGAAAGAGTTGGTCGACGTAAGTCTGGATAACCTCGCAGCAGATCTCGCGAAACTTTCCCCCTTGCCGGCTAAGCGTGCGCAACACGTGGTCGAAGAGATCACCCGAGTAGAATCCACCGTGAATGCGTTGGGCGCTGGTGATTTGAAAGAAGTGGGGCGTTTGCTCACAGCATCACATCGGAGTTCGCAGCATCTTTTTGAGAATAGCACCGAGGAGCTCGATTTTCTCGTAGACGCATTGGTCGCAACATCCGGCGTCTATGGCGCGCGTCTGACTGGAGGCGGATTCGGCGGCGCGGTGATGGCGCTCACGAATCCGGAGTTTGGTGAAGACCACGCGGAGGCGGTGGCCAAGCTCTATGCTGAAAAATTCGGCACGGCACCCGATATCCTTCGCACGCAGACCGGTGACGGCTCAGAAGTGATCTAGTTGGAGATCAGGTCTTTCCTAAGGATTATTCAACGCCTTTAGTTGTTCACTCAGCCAGATCTTGTGTTTCCAACGATCGTTTTTGGAAGACATGTCGATGGCGTAGAGACTATCGTCTTTTTCCAGTTCGGGCAGTTTGAGAATGCGTCGTAAATTGATCGCGAGCCATTTCTCGATTTTTAGAACAACCATCTTTTTGCGAAGCCGGCCTTGGATGTCGCGATTGAGTACGGTAGGGATCGTGTTCAGCGTGAGGATTTCGTCGATCGCGCTGCTGGCCATCTTTACGCGCCCTTCTTCGCTGGCATAAAAGTGGGTGAGCGCAAAAACGGTTTTACCGAGATTGACTGCTTTCAGGACCTTACAGGATTCTACGACGGTCGATCCGGTGCGCACCATGTCGTCGAAAAGGACGACGTCGTGGCCTTTGATATCTTCGAGACCCCATTCGCTTTCGGCGTGAATCTTGATGTCTACTTGGCGTTCACTGGTGCGTTCTTTATCCAGAAGCACGAATTTGGCTTTGGGCAGGTTGAGCCGTTTACACATCTCTTTCACAAAATCACGGGCTCCCTTGTCTGGTGCGCAGAGCGCGAGGCCTTCCCCTTCTTCGCCATAGCTCACGATGTTCGAATTCAGAATGTAATGGACGTAGATATCATAGGGGATGATGTTGTGGAAATTCCCGTTGAACACTTCGGTGAACATTTGCTGCACGGAATGGGAGTGATTGTGCACCGTGAGCACGCGATCAACTCCGGCCAACTTGAGCATCTCGGCGTAGAGTTTTGAAGTGAAGGGTTGGCCGTCGAATTTCTTCAGGTCTTGTTCGGAGCGTTCGAAGTTGGTATCACCGAGTTCATCTCGCGGGCCACGATCTTGGGCGCTGTAGTAGAGATCGGGTTCGACGAGAATGACCTCGGCCGCGCCGTTTTCCTTGGCGGCGCGCGCGATCATGAGCGTGCGCATGGCCAAGCTTTGACGGCTCATCACTAAACTGCTCGTGCTGACGATGATGATGCTTTTGCCCACCAATTTATTACCGACCTCACTGAAGTCTTGTTCGTCGGAGATGAAGCGTGGGCAGAACTCCGAGTTGGCGAATCGCTTCATGCTGATCATGTCGGCGACGTCTTCGCGTTGGCCCATGGCGAAGGCGACATCAATGGCGAAGGGGTCGTCGGATGAATTACCAACAACAATGTATTTCGGTTCAGTCATGAATAGAGGAGTGTTGATCTAAAGCAGCTCTGAGATTTGTGCGAAATATTCCGTGGTCCAGCGATGGAAAAAAAGAAAATATGCAGCTCCGGCGATCGCGAGCATCGGCCCGAAGGGCACGTGCACGCCGAAACCGATGTCGGCGGGCTCACCTTCAGGCGTCTCAGCGGGAGGCGCGACCGCGGTAAGTTTCCCGCGAATTTTCTGCCAGATCACGGCGATCAAGAACCACACGGTGCCGACAATGGCGCCACCAAACATGGCAAAAACCGCGCCCTGCCATCCGCAGAATGCTCCAATGGCGCCGAGAAATTTCACATCGCCAAAACCCATCGCTTCTTTGCGCAACACGGCTTCGGCGATCAGTGCGATCCAGAGCACGACACCCGATCCGATGAGCAAGCCCAGCAGGCCATCCGTTACAGAACGCAGGCTATCGACGATAAAGAAGCCAGAGTCATGGCCATGGAGGGCGGGAATCAGCATCGAGAGTAAAACGCCGAGCACGCCTCCTCCGATGGTAAACACATCGGGGATGATCATGTGATCGAGATCGATGAAAGTCGCAGAAATCAGGATGCTGATAAACAGCATCCCCACGAGTGCTTTGGCGGGTGGAAACGCGAACCAACACGCGAGGAAAAGCAGCGCAGTGAGCAACTCGACGATGGCGTAGCGAAACGAGTAGGACTGTCCGCAACAGCGCGTGCGACCTTGCAGTATGAACCAACTGAGAATCGGGATGTTGTCATACCACGCGATGGGTAGACCGCAGCCGCAGTGCGAACTGGGAGTGACTATCGATTGACCCGCAGGCACGCGGTAGATGACGACGTTGAGGAAACTGCCGATGCAGGAGCCGAGCACGAAAACCACGATCGGAAAAAACCACGGGGCGATGGCGTTGATTTCGGCGTAATCATACATATCAGGCAGCGGATTGAGGGTGGGCTAGCGCTGCGGCCATCGGCGGTGCGGTGCGTGAGGCGGGGATATCGCTCCAGATTTCGAGTGCTTTTGCGCCTTGATGCACGAGCATCGAGAGACCGTTGGCGTGAGGGAGATCGAGCGCTTCGGCTTCACGCAACAGGGGAGTGCGCGATGGATTGTAGATCATGTCGAAGACCGCGGTGGGGCGGGCGATGCCACGGAGATCAATCGGGGTGGGATCGTCTTCGTGCAAACCAGCCGAGGTTGCATTCACGATGATCGCATCGGTAGGGAGATCGGACGGGACTTCAGAAGGAGCGAAACCGTGCAGAGGGATGTCGCCTGCGATAGGTCGCAACGTATCGAGTAGTGATTCGAGATTTTTCGCGGTGCGATTGGCAATCCAGAGCGATGCGCAGCCTCGATGGAGACATTCGACAGCGGCCCCTCGTGCAGCGCCACCAGCTCCGAGGAGCACGACATGCGCACCAGTTAGCTCGCGTTGCACGCTTTCCTCTAAAGCGGTGGCGAGACCGTAACCATCGGTGTTGAATCCAGACCAGCCCGATTCGTTGCGACGCAGAGTGTTGACCGCGCCAACGGATCGCGCGGCAGGTGCGATCTCAGCGACTTCATTCACAGCCAACACTTTGTGCGGCACAGTGAGGTTGATCCCGTGGAATCCTTTTTGGTGGAGGGTTCGGAGAGCGATGGGGAGATCATCCGGTGGCACGTCGAAACGGAAGTATTGCCAGGTGGCGAAGCGTGGATCTTCCACGGCCAGGTCGGCGAGTGCGGTGTTGTGCATCAGAGGACTTAGCGAGTGCTTGATCGGATGGCCGAGCACCGCGAGAGCAGTGCCGGAGAAATCCCACGAATCGAGATCAGAAAGGGTGAGAGTGGTTTCGCTATTCAAGATGAGAGCGCGGATTGAGGCAGGCGAAAAAGGGGAGCGCAAAAGCGAAAGTCACTTCGGACTACGGAGAATTTCTTTCGTAGGTGGCGGCGAATTCCTCGACGAAGCTGGCAAACATTTTCGCGTGGACCAGATCGGTGTGGGAATGGTTGATGAGGTTAAGACAGCAGCGGCTGAAAATCTCTCGGGCAGGCGTCGGTGCGAGGTGATGGAGCTCGGGCTCGATCCGGCGCTCTCGTAGGTAATCGAAGATTTCTTCGGGCTTGCGCATGATGCCGCGATCGAAGGGATCGATGAAGAACGGCAATTCTTCTAGATAGCATCCGACCATCACATGGCTGGGCATACCCACGAGCTGAAGTTCAAGCTCAAGGCGTTCGGCGATGATCACGTAGAGGATGCTCATTGTGATGGGCAGTCCTTTACGTCGCGCGAGGACTTGATCGATCAGGCTGTTACGAGGATCGTTGTAATCTTCGACATTGCCGCGGAAGGCCCATTCGTGAAAAAGCACGCGGTTGATGATGCGGCAGCGTTCGTGGGGAGAGGAGGGCTCGACGGTGAGCTCGGCGCAACGTGCGGCGATCGCATCGAGCTCGCGGCGACATGCGGCGATTTTCAGCGTGGGGTTCACCGCGCGGGCCAAGAGAAGGATGCCCGATTCGAGCTCGTAATTCATCGACCGAATAAAGGCGATGAACTCGGCGCCGGGGTCGGAGAGCTTGAGCTCTCTCAGAAAGTGCTGAGCGTGCGGCGCGAGGATGCGATTGGGATCACAAGCTATCTCGATCAGAAACTGACGGGCGGAATCCCCAAGTTCGACGAACTTCTCGAGCAACGCATCACGGACTGCAGGGCTGGGATCATCGAGCAGGCTTTTAAACGAGTCGCATTGGCCTTGATTCAGCTTTTCTGTATCCACGGCTAGAGCGAAAACGGAATGCAAGTAGAGGCAACCCGGAAAGGTGGTCGATTTGACTCAAATTTTCCCGCGATGACCGAAAAGAGCCGTGCCGACACGCACTTGGGTGCTACCAGAGGCAATCGCGATTTCGAGATCGCCCGACATGCCCATGGAGAGCACGGGGAGAGGTCGAGAGAACTGAGAGGCGAGGGTATCACGGATCGTGCGCAGGTTTTCGAAAGTGCGTCGCGAGACATCGGCGTCCTCGCTCAAGGGGGCAATCGTCATGAGGCCATCGACTTGCAGTGAGTCGTGGCTTAGCGAGGTTTCGAGGAGGGCGGCGGCTCTCTCGGGATCGGCGCCGAATTTCGCGGGATCATTGCCCGCGTTGATCTGCAGGAGAATGGGGAGCTTTTTACCGAGGGCAGCAGCAGCTCGCGCGAGGTGATTGGCTAATTTCGGGCTGTCCACGCTTTGCACACGATCAAAGTGCTCTGCGGCGAGTTTGGCTTTATTGGACTGCAGATGCCCGATCAATTCCCATGCGATCGACGCCTTGCACTCAGCCCGTTTGGGAACTGCTTCTTGCACACGGTTCTCGCCGACAGCTCGCAGGCCGTAGCGCGCGGCGTATTCTGCAGCGGTGGCGGGGTGGGTTTTGGTCACCACGAGGAGCTCGACCTCGGCAGGATCGCGTCCAGCTTGGGTGGAGGCAGCTTCGATCTGCGAAGTGATCTTGGCCACGCGATCTGAGAATTCGTCATATGTGAGCTGCATTATTTAAAAAACTAATAGGATTGCTAAGAAAGGGAATTCGATTATTAAGGCTTATAGTAAGTGGTACCATGCAAATTGAAAACTTTAAAATATTCGCCGATCTCGTAGAGACCAAGAGTTTCTCCAAGTCAGCCAAGTTGAACGGCATCACGCAATCCGCGGTCAGCCAGCAGGCACGGGCCATGGAGCGTCATTTTAAGACTCTGTTGATTGATCGCAGTCAGAAGCAATTTCAACTCACCCGTGAGGGGCAGGGCGTCTACGAATCGGCCAAGGAGATGCTGCACACTTATGACAAACTTCTGAGTGAGCTTCAGGAGATGAAGAAGGTGATTAGCGGCACGATTCGCATTTCGACGATCTACTCGATCGGTCTGCACGAGCTGCCGCCGTATATCACGAAATTTTTGCACGACTTTCCTTCGGTCAATGTTCGGGTGGAGTATCGCCGCTCGAATCTCGTTTACGAAGATATCCTGCATAACTCCGTGGATTTCGGCTTGGTCGCGTTTCCGGTGAAGACTCGGCAAATCGAAATCCTACCGTTTCGCAATGACCGTCTGGTGCTAATCACTCATCCGAAGCATGTCTTGGCCCGGAAGGGTGAATTCAAGTTGAGTGATTTGGATGGTCAAAAATTTATTGGTTTTGATCCCGATATTCCGACGCGTAAGGCAGTCGATGCGATTTTCCGCGAGAATAAGCTCGAGATCGATCCGGTGATGGAATTCGACAACATCGAGACGGTGAAGCGCGCGGTCGAAATCGACCACGGCGTTGCCATCGTGCCATTCGCCACGGTGCTGCAGGAGATCAAACAAGGCACCCTCGCGACGGTGCCATTGAAGGGCGATGGCTTCACGCGGCCGCTGGCGATCCTGCACCGCAAGGGTCGGGTGCTGACACCTGCGATGAAGAAATTTATCGAGATCCTGGGGATGGATTTATCGGGAGCCGTAAAAGTCTCCTGATAATAGTAGTCTAAAATTTGCCAAATTCTCGGGAACAGATGAAGGGTATCGTTCCTCTCCTTTATAACATGATGAAATCATTCCGAATCCTCTTTTCCGTTTCCTTGGTCGCACTGGCGGCTACTTTGGCCTCAGCCGCGACGGTGGCTCCATCGCCTGCTCCTGAGTGGACGTTGAACGATGTTGATGGCAACCCAGTGAGTTTCGCCCAGTTCAAGGGCAAGACTGTGGTGATCGATTTCTGGGCTACTTGGTGCCCACCGTGCCGCGATGAGATCCCCGGCTACATCGAGCTGCAGAATGACTATGCCAAGGATGATCTTGTGATCATCGGCGTGTCACTAGATCGCAAGGGTCCTGAAGTTGTGAAATCCTTCATGGAGAAACACGGGATGAACTACGTAGTTGTGATGGGAAATCAGAATACAGTGGAAGCCTTTGGTGGGTTCCGTGGTATTCCGACGACCTTCATCATCGATAGTGATGGCAACATCCGCGACAAGAAGACTGGTGCTGAAGATAAGAAAGTCTTCGAAGCGCGCCTGAAGAAGTATTTAAACTGATCGTCGCAGCCGTTGTGCTGCGCGAATTGAGTTGAAGCCGAACCGAATGGTCCGGCTTTCTTTTTTGCATATGTCGTTTCCTGCTTTTCTTTTCATCCCGCTCATCTGCGCGGTGTTATATGTGCTCGGCATGCTGATGCTAAAGCGGTCCTCGGAATTGGGGGTGGGGATTTGGCGGGCGACGTTTATCGCGAACTGGGTCGGCGCGTTGCTCTTTCTCCCGTGGTGGCTTTGGAATGGATGGGCCCCGGTCGATTGGGTGGATTATTGGCAACCGGCGGTGAGTGCTTTAATATTTTTCGTGGCTCAGGTGCTCGTATTTTTAGCGATGACGAGGGGCGATGTATCGGTGGCTACACCGGTGCTGGGCGCCAAAGTGATTTTTGTCACCTGTTTCAGCGCCCTGCTACTCACGGATGATATCCCTTGGCAATGGTGGGTGGGGGCGGGCTTAAGCACGATGGCGGTGGGGCTACTTAATTTGGGGCCAGCTCCCAAACATCGGTTAGTGAGGCAGACGATCTTCTTGTCATTAGGTGGTTCACTGGTGTTTGGATTATGCGATGTCTTGGTGCAGCGCTGGGCTCCCGCTTGGGGGCCGGGAAATTACTTCCCGCCGTATTTCATGTTGGTGGGCATCTATTCGTTTGGACTGCTGAAATTCGCGCGAGGTGGTCTCAGGGGCATGTCGAGCAAGGCCTGGATGTGGTTATTGCCGGGGGCTCTCCTGAACGCGCTCAACAATGCAGGCATCGGGATTACCCTAGGCGTTTGGGGGCAGGCAACCGCGGTTAACATCGTCTATAGCTCCCGGGGATTGTTTGGGGTGCTGCTCGTCTGGCTCGCCGGACATTGGTTTGCCAATAAGGAAAGAGAGGCTGGCGGGGGGGCTTTTGCGGCGAGGGCTCTTGGTGCTGTGGCGATGATCGCGGCGATTGCGATGGTGCTCTAGTCTTTGGCAGGTGGAGACCGGCGATAACCCTTAACGCCGGCCCCCGTAACTGCATCTTCTCGAATGATTCGAGAGAGCCGCGGAATCCTCATCGTAAAGATGAAGGATTCGTTGGTCGGCTCTGAACAGCACTGGGCGTGCCAACCGGTGATGAAATGCAGACGGGTTTTATCTCAACGTCTGCTGGGATTTCGATCAGCGTATTTGAACCATTAGGCTGGTCATCGCGAGGGAGGCGAAGCCGACTGTGGCGATCCACGAAAATCCTAGGGTGAGCGGATGCGCGTTCGTGGATTGCTTCGCCGCGCCGCGACTCGCAATGACAGTCTTTTATCAAGAGACGTCGGCTTCGCCTTGTTGCATGCGCTCGATCATCGGGCGGATCGATGAGTAGGTTTGCAGGGGAACGTGTTGGGCGAATTGTGCGTAAGTTTCCAGCCCGCTGATTCCCAATTCGCGCCCCTGTTTGGTCTGGGCGTAGGAAGCCAACAGCTTCGCCAAAATGTCTTTCTGCGCCTTCGGATTAGAGGGTGTTTCTGACAACCGTTTACCCGCTTTGGCCGACGCAAGACCGGCGACTAGGGTATAAAAGCTATTGGGGAATACCGGCATGGGACGAACAGTTCAGTTGTGAGGCAGACTTTCAATATAGTCGGCCACAAGGGCAAATATTGTAGAGCGGGTGACATTACAGATGTTTAGCGAAAGAGTAGGGCCGGATGACATTGTGGATAGGGCCGATTGGTCGGGGCGAAAAACATCGGCGTGACAATCCGGCTGGTTTACGGTTCCCAAGAGACTGCATGGAGCTTCCCCCCATAATTTTTGAAGACGAAACGCTCTTGGCTCTCGATAAGCCAAGCGACTTGCCGGTGGTGCCTGCGTCGGGAGCGGCGCATGGCGAATGTCTACAGGCGATGCTCCGGGAAGTGCACGGTCGCACGATCACCGCGGTGCAGAGAATGGACGCGGAAACGAGCGGAGTATCGCTTTGGGCTAAAACTAAACCGGCGCTGGATTTCGTGAGCGGGTTGTTTCAAAGCAAGACCGCGCGGCAAGTTTATCAGGCGTTTGTCATCGTGGATAAGGAGGGCGATTTGCTGATGGAGCATCCGCCGATCCGCGACGCCAGCGGGCTATTGCCGGAAACGTTCACCGCCGATTACTGGTTGGGTCCGGACACGGTTAACAAGAATCTGATGCGCGTGTTTTCGCGCAATGGAGGGCAGGTCGCGCGGACGGAATTTCGTGTGCAGGAGAACTTCGGCGAGTATGCTTTAGTGGAAGGCCGTCCGCAAACGAATCGTCGGCATCAGGTGCGGGCGCATTTGGCGGCCGCGGGCGCGCCGGTGTTGAATGATGTGCTCTACGGTGATGCGCGGAATCAACTCCGGCTTTCGGACATCA
The DNA here is from genome assembly GCA_002713695.1 of Opitutaceae bacterium. Taxonomy (GTDB): domain Bacteria; phylum Verrucomicrobiota; class Verrucomicrobiia; order Opitutales; family Opitutaceae; genus Cephaloticoccus. Next base: position 126,805 of record PAUB01000001.1, on the reverse strand, counting down.
AGCGCGGTTACAAAGGCGGTGCGAATGAGCGCCCGATGATTCGTTCGTTGGCGCTGCATCTCAGTGAGCTGACCTTCACGCATCCGGTGAGTCGCGAAGAGATCAGTTTAAACGCGCCGTTGCCCTTGGAGTTTGAGATCGCGCTGAAAAACCTGCGCAAATTTGGTCGCGGGAGATTTGGTCGCCGCAGTTAATCGCGGCGGAGTTAGTAGTCGACCTTGCGCAGCAGATCGCGCGCTGAGGGGTGGTTAGGATTGAGGCGCAATGTCTCACGGAGGTGCTTGACCGCTGCGGTGCGATTGCCGGTCTTGTAAGCATGTAACTGTGCGAGTCTGAAGTGAGCTTCAGCGAATGCAGGATTAACTCTCAGCACTTCTTCAAAGGAGGCGATCGCGCGATCAAACTCACGACGCTGCCGAATCAGAATACTGCCGATTTGGTAGTGAGCTTGCCAGTAATCCGGTTCGAGTTGCGCGGCTTCTTCGAATTGAAGGAGCGCTTCATTTTCGCGTGAGGGGAAGCGCAGGAGAGTGATGCCGAGATTGAAGCGCACTCCGGGGTGAGCGGGATTGTCGCGTAGGACATCATGAAAAAGCGCGATCGCTTCTTCGCTGCGGTTGGGATCATCGGCGATTAGATTGGCGAGGTTGTTCTTGGCGAGATAGAGCTCCGGCTTGAGTCGCACCGCGATTTCCAGTTCGCGAATACCTTCCGGCATACCACCCGGTATCTTGGTCAGCGCGAGGCCGAGATTGGCATGCACTTCTGCGTAGTCGGGTTTGATCAGCAACGTCTCTCGATACCATTGGATCGCCTCGGTGATTTCTCCGATCTCGGCTAATTCCAGGCCGAGATTGTAGGAGGCCAGCCAGCAGACGGGGTTTTGCGCCAGCGTGATGCGGTATAGGGTGATATTATCGCGGTAGTGGCGTGCCTGTTGATTCGATAAATACGCGAATAGCACCAACACGCAGATCGCTGCAGTCGTGCTCATCCAAGCTAACTTTGGCCAAAACTTGGCGGACAAATGCACGAGCCCAGCCGAGGCGGCGACGATGACGGCAATCGAAGCCAAGTATTGGAAATGATCGGCGACGTAGGAAAATTGAAACGGGAAAACGTTAAAGAAACCGAGAGCGGGGAAGAGGGTGCCGCCGAAGAGCAGAGCGGTCGCCAGCTGAGCTCTGCTGCGGTGGCGGATTTTCCACAATGCGATCAGCACGCCGACGGCCGACGCGAGGCCGATGTAGTGACCGAAAGTGGCCACCGTCATATCCCATCGCGGGTAGATAAACATCAGATCAGCCGGCCAGATGAGTTTGCCGAAGTAGAACCAAACGATTTGCCCCGCGAGCAGCGTGCGTTGCCAGAGATTGAGATCGAAGGCCTCGCCGCTGGCGCCGATGTAGCTGCGCTCGACCCACGCAGTCATCACTCCCGCCGCGATGCTAAATGCGAACCACGGAATCAGCGGTGTGATATCGCGCCGCGTGAGTTTGCCGCGTTGCCACCAGAAGATCACGAGGAGTGCGGCGGGCAGGGTGACTGTCACGGTCTTGGTGAGAGCCGCGAGGAGAAATAAAACCGATGCGGGCGCGTAAAAGCGCCACCGATTGGAGCGCAGATCGTCATCCATCGAAGATTCGTTTGTGCGTCGGTCAAAGCCCAGATAGGCCAACATCGCCATCAGATAAAATGCAGTCGAAAGCGTGTTTTTCTGCTCCGAGATCCAGGCCACAGATTCAACGCACACGGGATGAAGCGCGAAAATAAAACCGGCCAACCACGCGCCACGGATCGCAAACCTCCGCATCAAAGTGACGATCAATCCGGCGGACAAGGCGTGCAGAAACACATTCCAGATATGGTAGCCAAAAACACTGTCGCCCCAAATCCGATGTTCAATCCAGAACGCGCTGTGGAGCACGGGGTAGTATTGTTGGGTCGCGCCGAGCTCAAACCAGATCCGAGCCAGCCCTTCCAGCGAACGCAACTCAGGCCGGGTGACGTGAGCGTTGTCGTCCCAGAGAAAGGCGCCGTTGAGCGCGGGCAGATAAACCACTACACATGAAATCAGCAATCCTGCCCAACCGATCCAGCCCCAGAGAGCGGTGGGGTTTTCGGATTGAGCAGATGATTTTGCTTCGATTGTCGGGCCTGATGCCATGACCACAAACGATTGCGCTTCTCTTTTTCCCTGCAATGCGGAAAACCAAGACCCAATCTGCTGATCGATGAGTTTTCCCGAAAATAATGAAGCCTACGCGACCTGTCTTTTGGCTGAGGCGCGGCAACGCACTTTGGACGGTTGGGAGTTGCCCCATTTGGGTTCAACGACTTCGGCTCCAAGCAAGATTCGTAAAGTAGGCGTGATCGGTGCGGGGGTGATGGGCTCAGGGATTGCGCAATGGTGCGCGGCCTGTGGCTACGAAGTCGTCTTACGTGATATGCAGCCGGAATTTCTGGAGCGAGGGATGGATGTGATACGCGGGATTTTTGCGGGCAGCGTGAAACGCGAGAAATGCACGGAACAGGAATCTGAAGCTAGTCTCGCGAGCATCACCACGACGACGACTTGGGATGGGTTTGCCGAATGCGATGTGGTGATCGAGGCCATCGTCGAGGATGTAGCGGTGAAACAGACCCTCTTCCATGAACTCGCGGGGATTGTGCGGCCTGATGCGTTGTTGGTTTCGAATACATCGGCGCTGCCTTTAGAGGAAGTCGCGCGAGGTGTTTCGCATCCAGAGCGGGTATTGGGGCTGCATTTTTTTAATCCCGTCGGCCGCATGCCGTTGGTCGAATTGATCGTTGGTAAGGCTACTTCGGCGGAGACGGCATTGCGCGGGCTCGACTTCGTGAAGGGGCTGAAAAAATCGCCCGTGATTTGTCGTTCCTCTCCGGGATTCCTCGTGACGCGCGTTTTGTTTTTCTATCTCAACGAGGCCTGTCGGCTGAGGGAAGAAGGTGTGGCGACCGAATCGATTGATGCTGCAATGCACCGCTGGGGTTGGCCGATGGGGCCGATGCGGCTGATCGACGAAGTGGGCGTGGATGTGACTGCTTTTATCTTCGGCGAGCTCGCGCATTATTTTCCTGATCGTTTTCAACGCAGCGGCATCTGCACGCGATTACTCGGGCTGGAATTGAAGGGTCGCAAAAATGGCGCGAGCTCAGGCTTCTATGTCTATGAGGGCCGAGAGAGCGCGGTGAATACTCAGATCGCGGAGCTGCAGCCGGAATCAACCGACTTGGCTGATGCTGAATCGATCCAAGCGCGCTTGATGAGCGTGATGATCGCCGAGGCGCGACGTTGTCTCGACGAAGGTGTCGTGCAGGCACCCGAAGATGTCGATTTCGCGCTGCTTAGCGGCGCGGGTTTTCCGCCAGCCCGCGGCGGGCTGATGCGTTGGGCAAGCGAAGAGGGACTGCGCTAAGAATCAGATGACCGGAGGGTCGTCGGATTTCTTCGTGTCCAGATCGTGGGCGAGTTCGGTCGCATCCTTGTGGATGGCGGAGTCACTCTTTTTCGGAGGGAGGTTGCCTTGAGCAGAGGCGGCCGTGGCCACGGCGATCGCGGCGGCGGTGGGAACAATGCGACGCAAGGAACTTTGGGGATGCACCTGCGCGGCTTGTTTGGCGGCGGCGACTGAAGCGTGGTGATCGGCGTGGGCCCCTTCTTCGAGCACACTCTTGGGCACGGCTTTCAGATTACTGATGAAACCAGTCAGCGACAGGATCTTGAGCATGTAGTAGGTGGGATCGATTTCCCACCAGTAGAAACCATTGCGCGTGGAGCTTTGGAAACGGTGATGATTGTTGTGCCAGCCTTCGCCGAGAGTGATGACTGAGAGGATCGCGCTGTTGCGTGAATCGTCGTCGGTTTTGAAGCGGCGCTTGCCCATGATATGGGCCATGGAATTGATGCAGCCGGTGCCGTGAAAGAGAAAGGTCGTGCTGATGAAGAAGCCCCAGACTACCATTTGCCAACCGTTGGTGCCGAGGGCCGGGGCGAAAGATTCGAGCGCTGCGCCGAGACCGAAGAGTGAGACGGCAAAGACGACTGGCACGACGAGATCGAAGCGATTGAGCCAGACGAGCTCGGGAAATTTCGCGAGATCCTTGATCTTAGAGTAGTCGGTCGGGAAATTTCGTTTGCTGGTTATCCAGCCGATGTGTGACCACCAGAATCCATGAACGTGTGGCGAGTGAGCATCTTCCGGCTCATCGCTGTGTTTGTGGTGATGGCGGTGATGATAGGCCCACCAGAGCGAACCTCGTTGCACCGTGGTGCCCGCGAAGATCGCGAGAAGAAACTGGCCCACCCGCGAGGTGCTGTAGGTTTTGTGGGAGAAGTAGCGGTGATGGACACCGGTAACCGCAAACATGCGGATGAAGTAGAGCGCGACCGCCGACCACACGGCAAAGGAGCTTGTGCCGACCCAAATCACGCCGAGACAGCCGGCATGGAGGAAGACGAATGGCATGACGCGGACCCAATCGACGCGATCGGGTTCGTTACGCATCTTTTCGGCACCATCAGGGCAGTAATCGGAGTCCACCCACTGCAAGAGCGAGCTGGCGGCGCGTTTAAGATAGGAGGGCGAGAAGGTTTGATCAGATTTTGACATGAACAAGTGGACGTAAGGAAGGCTCTAAAGAAGAAGCGTGCAAGCGGACTTTTGAAAAATCCGATCGTCACATGAGCCTAATCAAGGCTGGGCTATCGCACTTGCCATCACCGGGAGTACCGTCATGCGTGGTAGAGTGGGAGCGATGGCGGATACTTCGAAACAACCCGTGAAAAAGCGGGAGATTTTTGGGTGGTGTTGCTTCGATTTCGCGAATTCGGCCTATACGACGATCATCGTGACGGTGGTTTATGCGGTCTATTTCGCCAAAGTGGTCGCGAATGGAGACGCGCGAGCTGCTGGGTGGTGGGGCAGTGCTTTAGCCGTATCACAGCTGATTGTGATCTTTGCTTCTCCTTTGATAGGCGCGATCGCGGATGTGACGGCGCGCAAGAAGCTCTATTTGATGATCACTGCGGTGGTGTGCTCCGGGGCGACGATCGGGCTCTACTTTGCGGGAGCCGGAGAGATCTGGCTGGCGTTGGGTTTGATCGTGGTGGCGAATGTCGCGTTTTCTATGGGGGAAAACTTGTGCGCGAGTTTTCTGCCCGAGATCAGCACGCCGAAGAATGTCGGTCGCATATCGGGATATGGGTGGAGTTTTGGTTATCTGGGTGGGTTGCTGAGTTTGGTGTTGGCCTTGGTGATTTTGGGAAGTGGTGAAGGTCGCGCGCCGTGGACGTTTGTGATGACGGGGGTGTTTTTCATGCTGGCCTGTTTGCCTACGTTGATGCTCCGCGAGAGGGCACAGCGACGTCAGTTGAACAAGGATGAGAGCTATCTTTCACTGGGTATGGTCCAGATCAAACAGATGATCGTGGAATTGCCACGACATCGGGCTCTCGCGATGTTTTTTATCGCGATGCTACTGTTTATGGCGGGGCTGACTGCGGTGGTCGCATTCGCTGCGATCTATGCGACGAAAGTGCTGGGCATGACGCAGATTGAGGTCATCAAGCTGTTTGTGGTGCTGCAATTGGCGGGTGTGGCTGGTGCCTATGGTTTTGGTGTTTTGCAGGACAAAACCGGACCACGAGTAGCATTAGGCATTTCTCTGGTGCAGTGGATCGGAGTGTGCGTCTGGGCAGCGTTTTGCATGACTAAGCTGGAGTTTTACTTCATCGGTATTCTCGCAGGGTCTGCGATGGGGGCCTTGCAATCGGGCACGCGAGCTGTGGTGGCGACGTTGACCCCGGAAGGGAGGTCAGGGGAGATTTTTGGCTATTGGGGCTTTTTTGCCAAGTTAGCCGCGGTGATCGGGCAGCCTGTGTTTGGCTGGTTGGTGGTATGGCATGGATTTCGTATCGCTATTTTGGCCAACGCCGGGTTCTTTGCGGCCGGATTGGTGATTTTGCTCACTCTGAAGCTAGCGCCTAGATTGAAAACCGGCTAATGGTAGCGTTATATATTTATATCAAATCACTTAAGACTATATCTTCCATGCTTTGTTTACTATAAACAGAGACATTCTGAGTTGAAAACCCCGTGAGAGTGATAGAGTCTTTAGTGAGATAGCGAAGTTGAAACGCCTAACGTTTGCTTTTAGGCTTACGTTATGCTATTAACCTCACTTGATTTTATCAAACTTAGCAACTTATTACTATTAGCCTGAAAAAAATTCGCTTTTACCTTTCACTCATGCTGGCCGTTATGGCCGTCAGTTTCGTCGCGCAGCCAGCCTACGCGCAGACTTCCGCAATGACCCAAGATGAGATAGACGATTTGGCCGCTGCGATTGCCGCTGGTGATTCAGCTGCCGTCCAAGCACTTATCACTGATAACCCGGGAGCTGCTGCAATCGCTCAGGTCGCGGTGAGCACCGCCCCTGCTCTAACAGTAAGCAACCCCGCAGCTGCCGCTTCGGTAGCAACAGATGCTGTGGCTGTCGCTAATTCGCCAACTGTTAAAGCTGCTGCTCCTGCTGCTGCTGCTGCAGTGGCGAGCACAGCGGTCGCTGTTACTTCTACTGTGTCTGTTGCCAATACGATGACAGTTGCAGCTCAGAATGCTGTTAATACGGCTGCTCGAGAAGTTGCTACAGACTCGGCTGTGGTAGCTGCTGCTGTGACTGATACTATTGTTGCCGCGGATATCATTGCGGAAACGCCTGCAATTACCCCGATTAATCCGAATGTAGTCAGTCCATCAAGTTAAGCATCGGTTTTTACACTGAGTTTTTGAGGGCGCTTTTTGAGGCGCCCTTTTTGTTTATGCACGGATTATTGAGCTTCATTCTGTGGGTGAATTCACTCGGGCCAGCACGAAATCTGTTCGATCTCTAAGAGAATTTGTGCAGAGGCAGGAGTGACAATCTGTTTGGCGCGGAGATGGAATGAGGTAGAAACAAGATATGAACCGACACGATTTTCTGAGGCATTCTTCATTATTGATGGCGGCTGGGATGCTGAGTAGTGTGCCGACCTAGGCCGCTGGCCCGGGCAGTCCGGGGACGTTTCACCCGCTAAGATGTGGCACGGGATATTTCGCTGGCCGAGGAGGTGCCATTGGATAGCTGGTCAATGATGAGGCTCTCGCAGTGGTTGATACCCAGTTTCCTGCAACGGCTGCGTCATGCTTGGCGGGGTTGCCCGGTCGTTCTGATCGTCTGATTGATGTCGTGATCAACACGCATCACCACGGAGATCACACGAGTGGAAATGGAATCTTCCGGAAAGCCGTGAAATCTTTCGTCGCTCATGAGAACGTGCCGGGATTGCAAATGGCTTCAGCTGCCAAGGCGGGTAAAGGGCAGACCCCTGTCGTAGCCGATGAGACGTTTGCCACATCGTGGCGACGCGAACTGGGTGATGAGGTGGTGACTGCTCAGTATTTTGGGAATGCCCATACTTCTGGTGATGCGATTGTGCATTTTGAGAAGGCCAATGACGTGCACATGGGAGACCTCGTTTTTAATCGGATGTATCCTTACATTGACGTTCCTTCCGGAGCAAATGTGCAGCACTGGATCACGGTATTGGAAGAGGCGATGAAGAACTATCCGTCCGACGCGATCTATGTCAGCGGCCACGGCAAAGCTGAGTTTGGCGTCGAAGGCACGCAGGACGATTTGGAGGTGTTCCGCGATCACCTCAGCGCGATGTTGGAGCACGTCTCTTAAAGGTATCTCGGCCGGTTAGTCCAAAGCCGAGATCGTAGCGATGGATAACATGGCAAGCATGCCGGAGTTTACCTCAAAGACGCCCAATTGGCTTTCGAGAAACTTGGGAATCGTTTACGATGAGCTCAACGGGTGAGATTTCCTTTGGGTGATTCCGCAGTTTGTCATTGCGAGATCGATCCGGCTCGGTGGAGCGTGCGCGGCAATCCACGAACGCTGGCAAATGTAAACATCAGATAATCGTGGATTGCCGCGTCGGCCTCCGGCCTTCTCGTAATGACAGTGTGGGCTTAATTTGGCTACTCCCCGTCAGTTTCTAGAAAGTGCCTTGCCGCACTCGATCTCCACCACTTGGCCAGAAAACCTCGGGAGGTTGGTTACTCGTCGGCTTTAGACTGGCGAGATCGTAGGTATAATCGCTGCGATCTTTGAGCCGCTCGGCGAGTAGTTTGCGATAAGGCTCGAGGCGCGCGGTATCGGCGGAAAGATCGTGCTCTTCGTGCGGGTCGTTCGCGAGGTCGAAGAGTTGTTCTTCATTGGTCGGGGCATACCAAATGTATTTTTCGGTGCCATTCAGAATCCAATGGTTTGCTTGAGGACCGCTGTGCTCACCGTAGAGGTGATCGCGATCAAGCGAGACGGCGCGACCTTCGACGATCGGCATCAGTGATTGGCCGTCTACTTGGTCGGGGATCGCGATTCCCGCCATTTCCAGAATCGTGGGCGCGATGTCTTCGAGACAGGTAATGGCATCCGACGCGACCGACTTCTGCTCGATGTTGCGCGAAGAAATCAGCAGCGGCACATGCGTGGAGCCTTCGTAAGGAAGCACCTTTCGAAAGAGATGATGATCGCCGAGGAGCTCGCCGTGATCAGAGGTGAAGATGATCCAGGTGGGTTGATCCGCACCCGGGATACCGTGGTTGAAGATTCGACCGAGCATGAAAGCGATCGAGTCATCGATGTGATTCACGAGACCGTAGTAACCAGCCATCGCATTGCGCATCGATTCGAGACTGAAGGGACCGATGTTTGCATCGGGTTTTAGACCGGGGCGCACCGGTTGCGCCGAACACCAGTCGCCGTAGCTGGGGCTCCAGCGTTCATCGCGCCGAGTGTAGTAATCGTAGTAGTGCTGCGGTGGCACGAGCGGAGGATGCGGGGCCCAGAAGGAAAGATGCATGAACCAGGGGCAGGAGGGGTCGCGTCGCTTTTGCAGAAACTTAGCGCCTTCCTGTGCCACCCAACTGGTGTGGTGATGCGATTCTTCGAGATGAAAGGGCCGCGCAAGTCGGCTGTTGCCACCGAGGCCATGCAGGTTGGGATCGACATTGCCGCCAGCTGCATCGTGGAGCCAATCGACGTAATCGTTTTCGCCAAAGATAGGAGAGCCGGGCCGGTAATCGATTTGCTCGCTCAGGATCACATGATCGAACCCGTAGCGTTTACGCTGCGGAAACTGGTGCAGCTTGCCGACGAGTTGAGTCTGATAACCCGCTTCACCAAGTAGCCCCGGCACGGTGTATTCGGGATGAAACTCCACGCTGTCCTCATAGCCCACCATGCCGTGAGTTGTGGCGTGTTGACCTGTGAGGAGGGTGCGGCGCGCGGAGATGCAACTCGGGGTGGTAGAATAGTTGCGCGAAAAATTAGTGCCTTCATCGGCCAGACTATCGAGGTAGTCGGTTTGGATGAGCGAATTGCCGTTGATGCCGAGGGTATCCCAGCGCTGCTGGTCGGTCGTGATAAGGAGGATGTTGGGTTTCAAGATCAAGTGGGGTTGTGTGTTTAAATATACCGCCATTTGAAAGCGATGCAACCTCACTTGGCCGGAGGAACATATTTTTCGCCTCTTAGGCTGTCAGGAGATTGTCTTTGTCTGAAAATTAATCCTTCTGGAATACATGCCCCAGACTATCCAACCCTTTACTGTTCGGACGTGGAATGAGTTTCAGAAACATTGGGCGGGAGTGCACAATTTTCAGATGGCGGATGAATGCATGCCGCTTGATTTTGAGGTGCCTGCCCTTGATTGCGTGATCTCTGAGTTGCGTGATGACGAACAAGCTCGAATCACCACTGGAGCCCGTGGCAAGCGATCCAAGCTGGAAGATGTTTCGGCCGAGTTCCGGGCCAAGCCGATCGAGGAGGCGATGGAAGGTCCCTTTGCGCTCGCGCATTTCAAGCTCTCGCGATTCGACGCACCCGGGAAGTTTTTGCACGGCTTCGAACAGAAAGTGTTGGACCCGTGGCGCGCAGGTTTGCTGAAGGCGGGGTTCACGTTCGATCGCTGCTACCCGATCATTTTTATCAGCGGTAAAAACTGCGCGACTAATTATCACATGGATTTGTCGCATGTAGTGGCGTGGCAGATTTACGGGCAGAAGCGGTTTTGCGGATTGCAGGATCCGGAGCGCTGGGCGCCGCATAATTTACGGATGAACTGTAAGGGACCAGAGGTGTCGTATCCTGATGAGCTGACTGAAGCCGACACGTTGTGTTACGATATGTCTCCGGGCGCAGTCGTGTGGAATGCGATGCTCACGCCTCATTGGGTGGAAGCGGGCAATGAGGTCGCGATGAGTATCAATCTTTCCCACGGTGGGCTGCGCAATCAGGGGCAACTTTGTCCTCATGAACAGGAACACCTGGACTATCAAGCGGCACATCCGGATACCGCAGAAAAGAGTCCGGTCGGCACTTACTAATTTGTTTGGGAAGACAGCTGCGACTTATGACTACCTCGCCCGAATCAGAATTGCCGGCCTTGCCGGAGTTGCGATTCGATCTGGCGCGCAACGATGTTCACATGCTGCATCCGGCGACATCGGCTTATGCAGAAATTGCGAGCGACCTCGCCACTCAAATGGAATCACTGACTGGCAAGCGACCAGATGTAGACGAAGATTCCGGAGTGATACCTGATTCGGGTTCCGTGATTGTGTTGGGCAACATAATGGAGAGCACCGTCGTGCGTCGTCTTTATTTGGAGGCCTACGATTTCACCGACTTGGCGTTTCCCGGTGAGGGCGGATTTACGCTGCGCACGATTCGCGATCCTTTTGCTACGGGTGCTCATGTGATTCTCGTGGGGGGAAGTGACTCCGTTGGTGTGCAGACAGCGGCGAATGAACTGGTCACTGAAATGAAAAAGCACGGCCCGGTTTTGAGTTATCTGAACAAGGTTCGTTTGGGTAAGTGGACGACGGTGGAGAAGATCGATCCGGTGCGGTTGTTGGCTGATACCGATAAAGTGTGGTCGCGCGTGGGTGCGTCGGGCAGCTGGGAGTATATGGAGCGGATCGCGCTCGCGGGGGTGGGTTATCTGCGGACGGCGGATGAACAGTATCTCAAACTCTTTCGGCGCGAGTTACATCACTTCATTGATCACGATGTTTACCATCCGAATACCGAAGCGAAGTCGATGCTGCATGGTCGGATGCATATCCTGCTAATTGTTTGGGATTTGGTGCAGGATCACCCGCTGTTTGAATCGGATGAGCGTCGCAAGGTGGACACGATGTTTCTGTTTGTCGGGCGATCCGAAGAGGGCGTGGCCTATATTCGAGAGCGGTGTCGCGCGACGTCAGTGCGGTTTAATCACGCCACGCGAGCCGGGCTTGATGCGTTTTTTATTGGTCGGTATTTCCAACGCCGCTATCAACTGCCCGAGAGCGCCGAATGGCTGCGTGATGCGGAGACGTTGTTCTCGGTGCAATTCACGAGTTGCAAGCCGATGGAGGATTCGTGGGGCCATCAATGGGCCGCCTCGATGCATAATGTCTTGGTCTATGCGATGGCCGCAGGACGGTTGGACTATGTCGAGACGCAGGCGTTTCTGGATGTCGCTGATCGGGCACTGATCGCGCATGGCACGATCGGACCACGCGTCTATCTCGCGGCGTGTTCCGTGGCAACGAGGGATCCGCGCTATCTGAGTTTTGAACATGATGGCGAGGCGATGATACGCGCGGCGGCGCGGTTGCAATTGGGCACCACTTTCGATCCGGAGAAGCCTCCCTATTTTGAAGAAGTGCTGCGCTCCTTCGCGTGGACCGCGGAAACGGGGCAACGCGAGGACTTGCTTGGTTTGTCGGTCGCACCGCTCGATCCGCTCTGGACGAAGAGTATCAAATTGCCGGAATTTAGTCCGCAGGGGATCTTTGCTTCAACGCTCTCGCCTGAGGAAGGATTTGATAAAATCGGAATTCGCGAAGGATGGACGGATGATGATTTCTATCTGTTGCTCGACGGGATTTCCGGTGGGGTGCATGCCTATCAGGATGTGAACTGTATTGTCTGGATGCGCTTTGGTGGAGCGGAATGGTTTAAGCCGCGCCCTGGGATGAAGCACGCGATGGGCGCGCGGTCTCACACGGGTTTAAACACGGCCCTAAACGGTCGCGTCGCAGAACAGGTTCACCGCTACGCGCGATTACTCTATCAAGATACGCAGGGTGACACCATGGCGATGGGCACCGCGCTGTCGTGCGTGGGTGAAACCATCTGGGAACGGCATATCGTGCGATGTCGAGGGGCGTGGACTTTGGTGATAGATCGCGTGGTGGCGCGTGAATCCGGAGAACTATTGGTCGAGCGTTTTTGGTATCCGCATGGCGAACGTTCGATGACGAAGGACGGGTTTGCGTGTCGGCAAGTATTGCCGGATGGCGATGTGGAATTACGTGTCGCGGTGACGAGTGCCGATCACCTTTGCAGTGGCGACAGTTTGCTGGAGCGTCGGCGCACGGAAGTAGCGTCGGGTGATTCGACAACGATCGCTGCGCTGCTCTGGACCAATTGTGATTCAGCATCAACGGAATGGTCTGTGAGCGAGGAACGCGGAGGTTATCTCGTCGCGGGAGAGCACGGGCAACAGACTCATGTGACGATTTTGGCTGAGCAATCAACGGGTTGCGGCCTGAAGATTGAAAGCGCGGGGCAAGTCTATGTGCTTGGGCGCAAAGCTGAGAGTTTAGCACTAGAGAATATTCCGGAGATCGCGCCAGTTTCGGCTAACAGCGAGTGGCCTCCTGTTCTGCGTGAAATCTCTGTAGGCGATGAACACCTGCTGGCAGTAGTAGCCAAAGCGACGCGCCATGCGGTTGGCACCGAGAGTGGGCTGGTGATTGTTTTCGATTCCACGATGCACGAACTATGGCGTGCAAAAGTGGAGGGGATGATTCTCTCACTGGAAATCTCTGGCGAAGAAATCGTTGTGGGCGAGGATAGTGGCGCGATCACACTGTTTGACCGGAAAGGGCACCTGTTGTGGTCGCGGAAGATTCCGTGGGTGACGATTCCGTGGGCTTATTGGAGTGAGGGGCGGAGCCGGATTCGGGAGATCGCGGTCGCGGATATTAATGGCAATGGAGTGGATGAGATTTTGGTGAGCAACGCGGATCGTCGCGTCTATGCGTTTGATCGTTCGGGGAATGAGTTGTGGAAATGCCCGATTGAGTGGGGCGTTTATACATCGATGTCTCCGGGGACGTATGACGGCGAGTTTGCCCTGCTAGGTGGAACGGCCCGGCCGGCGATTTTCGGGTTCGTGAAATTGATTGGAAGTGATGGCACGGTGCGTGGGCATTTTGAGCGGCCCGACTTGATCGCGTGGTCGATGCCCTCAGCGATTCGCGATTTGCAGCAGGTGGATATCGATGGTGACGGAAAGTTGGAAACCGTGGAATTGGTCGATGCAAACTTGCGTCAACTGGTGGCCTATACTGCGAACGGTGAAGAAAAGTGGTCGTGTGATTTAGCGGCGAGTGGTGGTGCGCTGGCTTACGATGCGAAATCGAGACGAGTCTATGCGACTTCCGATGCGGGCTATGTGGTCGCAGTGGAAAGTGCTTCCGGAGACAGGCTTTGGTATACGTGGATCGGCGAGTCGGCGGAACTACTCTGGATCTTAGCCGATGGGAGCCTCTTGGCCGTGGCGCGGCGTGGTGCGCTTTGGGTGATTTCTCCGGATGGAGAAGTGCTGAATATACGTGAGTTTAACGAAGCGATTACGGCGATACCTCGTCCGGGGAATCATCGCGGTCCTGAGCGTAAGCTGATTCTGGGGACCGCGAGTGGTTGCCTCTTCATTGAAGCGTGATTCTACGCGCCTTTTTGCTCTAGGTAGACCTGCATCAAATCCATCACGAGAATACCATCGAGCTTCATGCCGGTGAAGTCGGCATCATCAATCGCGACAGTGCTGAGGTTGACGTTCTTGATCGTGGTGCCGGTAAGATTGATGTCTTCAAGCGTGGAGTCGGCTAAATTCGCATCGCGAAAAGTGGCCTTCGCGAGATTGACATTGGTGAACGTCGATTCACCTAGGTCGGCATTGTTGGCGCGGTAGGTGGTGCGAGAGAGTTCGGTGGGCATGTTTAGCAGAGGTCGGTGATTGCGCTGAGTTGACGTCTTACAGTGTGCGCGTCGATCCGCTCCCACCCATTGGCGGGCAGACAGGCATTATCGGCCGTATCGATTCGCTTATGGCGGATCTCGAATTCGAGGGGAGAGTCGAAAGCGAAAGGTTTCATCTGTGTCCCTTCGGTTGCGGTTGCTTTGGCCGCGGTTTCGATTTCGGCGAGCACACGAAGTGGATGCTTGCTGAGAGCGGAGTTCCAACTGTAGCCGACCTTGGTTTGCGCCGTGGTAATGCCAGGGAAGAACTCAATCGCTTCTGCTACAGCTTTATCGTCACTGACAACGAGGAGCGGCGGCACGCCGTGCGATCCAGCGACGGCGGCATCGATTGCGAGTTCGCCAACCTCGCATCCGTTGACCTTCATCCATTGAAAAGCGTCGCTGCTGAAAGCGTGGGCAAGGGGTGCGGCGATCGTATTATCGCGCGCGTGATAGCCGACGAAGAGCACTCCGGTAAAACTCTGATCGAGCGTCGCGCATTCACGCCGTTGAAAATATCGCAGCGTTCATTGAGCTCTTCGTAGATGAGATTTACTCCCTTGCCGTGATTGTCCCATACGATTACCTGTTCCGCTCCGGCGTCGAAGAGACCTCGCGCAGCGGCATTGGCTTCTGCCGTAGCTTGTCGCCTGGCGAATTCGTATTGCTCAGGAGCGTCGTTGAGGTTGCCGCCGGTGGCGCCGACCACGCAGGCTGGGCCTTCGCAATCTACTGCGATGACAAATTCCATTAGATGACTTCTAGGTAATCGTGATCAGGCAGCGCGGGGAATGGTGCGGTCGGCAAAGTTTGATACCAGAAAGCCACGGATGAAATATCGTCCTGCAATGGCAGGAAACGATGACCTGAATGCCAACCGAGAGCTTGAATCGTAATGCGCAGATCTTCCTCGAATCGCACAGGATCCATGATGTGCCAGCGATACATTCCGAAACGCATTTGAGAACTGTAGACACCATCCGGGCGGATGACTTGGTGCATGCCCGCGTAGGGCGTGCAGTATTCTTGATACTGTTTCGTTTCCTTGTTCTCGAAGTTATAGGAGCCGCAGAAATAATCCTCCGTGCCCGTGCCACAGATGGTCGGCCATTTGTCGCCATCCATGTAGAATTTAATTTCCCCTTCTCCCCACCAACCGGTGTTGTTGACGCCCCAACCCATGGAGGTGCCGACGAAATGGCCGCGACCTTCGACTCCTTCGAGAATCGTATAAACGTCTTTGTAGGGTAGCGGATTGGTGCGACGGAACTGCGCGTGGAAATAGGCGCAGTCTTCAGGCACCTCGGTCAGCGTGTAATTGACTTGGTAAAACAGCACCATGTCATCCGCCGCGATGTTCGTCATGGTGATACGGCATTTTTTGCGGAATGGCATTTCCCAATAACAGTTAAACGCACTGCCGGGATTCACACAGATGGGTTGGGATACGAGCGGGGCAAACTTACCCCAGTGTATACCAAAAAAATCTCCGACTGGACACTCAACGGATGGCTGCTCCTGATCATCCCAGTAAATCCGCATGATGCTGTGGCGCCAGGTGCCAGTGGGGGTCATCCAGATTTGTTGGATCGCGCCGCTTCCCTCGATTTCGGCAACGGTGTGAGTTTCGCCGGCCTTGATTTTTACGCAGGGTGAGATTTTCCACCCTTGGCCAAGATCACGCGCACATTCCTTGGAGTGTCCTTCGGTGGCCATGCCACCAGCGCCTTTCTCGCCATTAAAATTCTCCGGGCTGATCGAGCGCGTCTGCGCCTTGGAGAGTTTGCTGAGGTTGCCGAGATTTAGACCGAGACCGTTGAAATCACTCATGGGATACTAAGATAATAGGTAATTTGAATTTAGGGAATTTGATTAGGCAATTCATACTTACTCTGAACAAACCAATGTGCTGTCCGCACAGGTATAAATTTTCATCCAGAGATGAGAATAGTTTGGCTGTGATCAAATCGTTCGACTCGATGGCGATAGGACTGCCAAATGGAAATCCTTAGATGGCCTCTGATCATAACATGAAACGTTTCGACCAAGTTGATGGATTGCGAGGGATCGCCTGCATGCTCGTGATTTGGCGGCATGTAGCGGATGCTTTTGCCGAAATAGCAGGTTCGGGGTTATGGGTTCAGCAAGTGGCCCAGAATTTCAATGTGGGACTGATCGGAGTGCTGGCGTTTTTTGCCATTAGTGGCTATGTGATTCCGAGTTCGCTGAGAGGGGCTCGCGTAGGCGGTGTGAAGCAGTTCCTTACACGTCGATTCTGGCGGCTCTACCCTCCGTTCTGGTTTGCGGTGTTGGTCACGTGGTTGATGGACTTGCACAGTTTTTCTCCTGAGCGGTTAGTCTGGAACATTACGATGATTCCAAGCTTAGGGGGAGAAACTTCTGCGGCAGGCCATTTTTGGACACTGGAGGTTGAGCTCGTATTTTATCTGATTGTGGCGGCGCTGTTTCTGATGATTGGCAAACTGGGGTGGAAGGTGATTATACCGGTATATACCCTCGTTGGAGCATGGTATGTGGAGTGGCCAATATTTCCACTCGAAGAACATTGGAGGTCGATTGTCCTTTATTTGGCGGTGATGTTTTGGGGTGCCTGTTGTCGGGAAATCATGCAGTTTGATTTTGGGAATTGGGTGAGATCCACTCGGGTGAATTTGGCGCGAGCGATTGGGCTTGGGCTCGCCTCTGGGTTGGTGCTGGTGCGCCCCTTGAAGTCTGCGTATTTTGCCGTCATTGAAGGTAATGCTTCGTTGTTGGGGTTTGGCGCAAGCTCCTCACTGGCAATCCTGCTTTTTCTTTTTTGGGTGATCCTTACCCCGGTGCATAGCACGTTTTTGGCTCGGTTTGGGCGTTGGACCTACTCCACGTATTTGCTGCACGCGGTCGTCTTTTACAGTGTGCTTTGGATCATTGAGAAATGGGGCCTTTCCTTTCTGCAAGGGTGGCATCTGATGGTTTATGTGCTGACACTGATCGTCCTCTGTTTCGGGATCGGAGGACTGGCTTACCAATGGATCGAGCTGCCCAGTGATCGGGTGGGTAAACGCTTATCTGGAAAATCCCGTTAAGCCGAGCATCTAGCTCTCGTCGAATTTTAACGAATGGCTGAAGCGCCCCAAACGAGGCAGCAGGTAACGGGCGGTATCGAACGAGGCGAGGACATAGGTTGCCTGGCCAATAATTTCGCTCCGTGGCACGGAGCCGAATACACGTGAGTCGGCGCTGTTGTCCCGAGAATCGCCCATCATAAAATAGCTGCCCGGGGGGACGATTTCGTGACGGGGTCGAGGTAGAGGGCGAGTTTGATGTAACTATTGCTCGGATATGTGGTATCGCGATGCCAAGTGGTTTCGCCAGTATAGTAGTTTCCATCGCTACCCATGTAATTGAAATCATCGCCAATGAGATTGCCGACCGCCGCGAGCAATGCCGGATGGTCGAGCAGGGCGCAGAGGCCGCGGCGTTGATCGACAAATTGCACGATCATGGTTCGCTTGGTGCCATCGTGTTTCAGGCCAAGCTGGGGGAAGACAGCTTCAAACTCAGCGAGGATTTCAGGCAGCTCAGATTTTAGGAGCCCCGAAATTTTAAGAAAACCATAGGTTTCGAAAAACGCACGCTGTTGGATGGGAGTGGGGAGGGGCATGGTAGCAGGTCTTGCCGGGTGGGATGGGTTTAAACCTTCGTCTTTTCAATAGAGTCGAGCTCGTCTTGATACTGACGGGTCTTGCCACCCCATTTGTCGCAACCGCCTTCGCCGCTGGGGCGCACGCTGGGCTTTTGAATATCTTCGTAGCCCTTGTGGGCCATGGGATCTTTGCCGGCGACTACGATGATATCGCGGTAATCAAAGCGGCTGACGCTGACCCCTTCCGGCGGCGTGCCCCAGTGCAGCCTTGATTCGCAGGACATATAGTGATTCACGAGGGCGCGCCGGTAGGTGCCTTCGGGCGCCTTGTTGGGCAACGAGCGATGGAGCAGGTAACCGTTAAAAAATACGACTGAGCCGGGCTCCACTTCCACGGGAATCGATTCTTCGTCGCGGTAGGGGAAATCGACTGATTGCTCGGCGCAATCGAAACGGCGGTCAGCGTGCCATTCCTGATCCCAGATGATGCCGTGTTTGTGCGAGCCGGGAATGACCCACAGGCAACCGTTATTTTGGGTGGCGCGATCCATTGAAATCCAACTGCCGGTCAACGATCGATCACGGGTTGGGATGTAGTCTTCATCCTGATGCCAGGCCTGGCCGGGTTTGCCGGACGACTTAATGAAGAGCATTGATTGCATGCATTTCACGTTGGGTCCGATCACGGTCTTGAGCGCATCAATCGTGGGCTTGTTGTGGATGGCACGGAGCATGGGCTCCGAATATTTGTGTGGAAAGTGAATGCAGAGAAAACGGCGGAGCACATCGTCATCGGTTTCGGATGGATCGGCCTTGGGATGGTCGGGTAGCTCGCCCCGTTCGCCCCGACAGATTTGCGTCGTCTCCAATTTGAGTGCTTCGATTTCGGCTTCGTTAAATGCGTTCTCGAGCACGATGAAACCGTTGGCCTCGTAGAACTCTTTCACCGCAACGGGGTCAGCGTCGGGCGTGAAATAGCCGGGAGGCCGCTTGGTTGGAAATTGGTTAATACGGTTTCCGGCGAAACCGTTATGAGGGACGACAAGGTCGCGGATGGGGGTGTCAGTGGTTGCAGAACTCATTTTGGAGACATATCTAATAGCATACAAAACCAACCTTAGATATCCATATGGAACGCAAAAACATATCTAAAAGAATACGCTATGCCCAGACGTCGAAGATTGTATTTGGCGATGTGGTCTATGATGCGGGGAGCTCTTTAGGTCCACGCGTGCAATGCGATTACCAGTTGGTGGTCATGGAAGAGGGGTGTGTGCAAGTGGACGTGGATGGTGTGAAAATGAAGATCAACGCGGGAGAGGTGGGGTTGTTTTTTCCGGGGGCAAAAGAACAGTTCGTTTTCACAGATGATCGAAAGAGTCGGCATACCTGGTGTGCGGTCTCATCTGCAATGCTGAGCGATGAGCTGATGGCGGAGTGTCATCAAGCTCAGCGTGTGCTGCCCGTGTCGCGCCGCTTTGCTCAGTTGATTGAAATGGGACTTTCGATCCCGGATCTGGCGATGAGCCATTCACATGGTTTGGTCGAAGCATTGGGCATGGCGGTTCTCCAAGAGTATTTGTTTTCTTGGCAGCGAACCCATGCCCATCCCGCGGATGAACCGGATGCGATCAGGCGTGCGATTGAGTGGGTGGGCGCAGACGGAAGCGAACCGATCGACTTACACGCTCTCGCGAAGTTGTCGGGAGTTTCTGCCGCACAATTGGTGAAGCTATTTAAACTTCACCTCGACACGACGCCGATGCGATATGTGTGGGAAACGCGCACGCGACGTGGCGCTCAGTTGTTACGCGAAACGGGATTAACCGTGAGCGAAATCGCATATCGGTGTGGATTCCAGACGCCCTTTCATTTCTCCCGTTGGGTGAAACAAGTGCACGGGATGTCGCCGAAAGAGTTTCGGGAGCAAGCTTGGTCCAGCGGTCTTCAGCGGTAAAAGTGGTTCGCCAATCAGACACTACATGACCTGTGATCGACACACCGTTCAGTTCCGGCTTGTGGCTCGCCTGAGCGCCAACACGTTAGGCGCATGCTATCCCTGACCCCTTCCCGATGTCTGGCCTCACTGGTCGGTGCGTTCCTGGGTGCGATTTCAGTTTCAGCGGAGAATCAGAATGATGTGGGTGTGTGGAGAAAGGTATCCAGTTATCTGACGAAAGAGGCGCTGATCGTGTTGAAGGATCTGCCTTCTCCGGAAAATGCTGAGGCGCAACGGGAACGTGATTTTTGCGCAGCGGTGGTGACGCTCGATCAGCAACCGCTCAGCGAATCGCGCCTCGATGATGTGGAGACACGATTGCAGACTTTGTTGGCGTTGCGCGGTGACGACGACATCGCGAATGCGTCGAGGTATTTGCTGGGTCGCATTGCGCAAATTTATCGAGGGACACCGCAGATGGATGCAGCCGAAAAATATTACCGCGCGGTTCTGAAGCGTGGTGATTCCGATGAGTGGGCGAAGCTCGCGCGGGTGAAATTGGCGGTGCTGGAACTCTATGTGCTTCCGGAGGAATCGCGGCAGGTGCGCATCGATGCGGTGCTAGCTCTGATCGACAACACAGATGATCCGGTGACACAGCGGGACTTGTACCGCTTGATCGCTCGCGCGGGGATGTTCTTTAATTTTCCTCCGGAGCTGGCGTTGAAACATTTGTTGGCTGCGGATGAGTTTGGCGGATTAGAAGGCACGCTGGGTGCGGATCAATTGGTGCAGATCGGCGAACTCGCAATCGATCAACGGCAACCCGAATTATCGGCGCACTATTACGAACGGCTCCGCGAGGAATACCCCGTGACGCTTCTGTGGGCATGTTTCGACGAGAAATACAATCGATGTCGTGCATTCGCCTTCGCCTCCCACAGATAGGCCTTGTAGTAAGCGCATAAGGACCAGAAGTCCAGAGGCTGCGATAGTAGGTGCGGTAGGGTCGTCTGAAGGAAAGAAGTGTTGGCCTATGATCGGCGCGAAATAACCGTAAACCGCGAAATCATACCGCTCTATAACATTGCCGAACATGCCTGCGAGGATCGTCTTTTTGTTCTTGGGGGATTACTCATGCGATAGTGATCGGGATTAGAGCCAGATAGCGACAAGCGCCATGGTGGCAAGACCGGCGATCAAAAACGCGAACTTAGAAAACAGTTTTTTATGTCCTTTAAATTCAGGACCGATGATTTCAATCGTCGCAACGTAGATGAAAGTTGCTGAGGCCAGTGCGTCGAAAACGCCCTCGATAATTTGGCCGGCGCGATCTTCTAAAAAGTGATTGATACCCGCCCCAATCATCACTCCCAAAGGGGTCATGATCGAGAAGAGGATGATCAGTTTACGGGTTTTGGCTTTGAGGGTGGGACTTCGCACCAGACTGATTCCGAGGGCAAACGCTGCGCTACCTTTATGGGCGAAGATGGCGACAAACAGCACAATTGACCCCGTCATGGTGCGTTCTGCTCCCAGCGAAGCGCCGGCGATGATTGAGTGGAATGAGAGCACCAGAAGTAGAATGTAAGGTGCCAATGCACTAGAGGGGCCTTCTACGTTTACTTGGTTTTGCCGCTCCAGAAAATAGTGTCCGGCTCGATCGACAAACATGATCAGGATGAATCCAGCCGCTGCTATCATGAAGGGGAGCGGGTATTCCATGGAGGGCAAGGCGGCCGCAAAATTGCTGGCCGCGTCCGGCAAGACATGGATGAGACTCGCACCTAAAAACACGCCGGCTCCAAAGACGGAACCTAGGGCAAAGAAATGGTCCGCTCGAGGTGATCGGCTCACGCGAATCGCCGCTATGCCTCCCTGATAGCCGACGACGAAAATCAGCAAAATACTAGCTAACTTAAATATCCAGTAGTCCAAGGTGAAAGTAAGGGGTTAGGAAATTCATCAAGATTGCTCATATGCAGCAAGGCCATAAATATCTGGTCAATTCCTTACTTGTGACGCGTCTTCCCACGCACACTCTGGTGAGATGCTTCGATATGGATGTCTGTATTTGCTGATCTGTTTTATCCTCTCGTTGGTGGGCGCAGTCACAACATCAGCAGAGGCTTCCACTGAAGTGGGGGTTTGGCAGAAAATGTCTACTTATCTGACGAAAGAGGCGTTGATCGAGTTGAAGGATTTGACGGATCCGCAGAATACGACGATCCAACGGGAGCGAGATTTCTGCACTGCGGTGGTGACGCTTGATCAACAGCCGTTGAGTGAATCACGGCTCGATGATGTTGATGCGCGACTCAAGGCTCTGGTGGATGCTGGGATAGAAGATGAGATCGATAGTGCGTCGCGCTATCTGCTCGGACGTATCGCACAGCTCTATCGCGCCGATGCGGATGTGCCGCTAGCGGTGAGTTATTTTCGTGATCTTATCGCCCGGCCCGGCCCGGGACATTATGCAGATATCGCACGAGTGAAACTCGCCGTGCTTCTCCTCTATGCTGTGCATACCGAGGATGCTGTTGAGCGAATTAAGCAGGCTGAAAAACTGCTCCCCGGAACGAGTGATCCACTCGCGGTGCGAGATCTGCATCGTGTCTTGGCGCGGGGTATCATGTTTTTCAATTTACCTCCTGGGGGGGCACTTCGACATCTTTTAGCGGCCGATGAAATTGGCGGATTGGTCGGCACTCTGGGTGCGGATCAATTGGTGCAGATTGGTGAGTTGGCGTGGGATACTGGTGATGAGGAACTGGCCAACACATACTACGACCGCCTGCGTGAGCAATATCCACGCGATGCACGTATTTTCCTGATGGATCAACGAAACGCGGGTAATCCTGTTCCACAACGTGGGGAGGATATCAATGGCCGCTAAATCTCGTAAATTCAATGTTGCGATCGTGGTTCTACTGGGCGCTTATGCGGTGGCGGCATTGATGGTGCTTACACGACCGGGAGCCGCGCTCTCCGGTGATGAACGAGCGGTGGTAAGAATAGCGCATTGGCAAATCGAGGCGGGGCCACGCGAGGGGATCGACGCGATGATCAAGCGTTACCTGGAATTGAATCCTCATGTGAGAGTTGAGCAGGTGGCGGTGCCGGGGCGCATTTACAAGCAATGGCTGCGCACGCAATTGATCGGCGGAACAGCTCCTGATATTATCGAGTTTGGCCGTTTATTTAATGCTGACGATATCCCTCCTCGCTTCTTCGAGCAGATCTCCGAACTGGTCGAGAAACCCAACCCCTACAACAAGGGCACGCCCTTGGAGGGTGTGCGCTGGAGAGACACGTTTAAAGACGGGCTCGATACGCCCGACACGTATATTGAGAATCTGAGTAATTTCTATGGCGTGACGCTTTGCACGCTGAGCACCCGTCTCTTTTATAATGCGGACTTGATGGAGGAGATTAGTGGTAGCTCGGAGGCTCCCTCCAGCTTTGCCGAATTGCGGGCATTTAGTGAGAAACTCGCGCAGCATAACGCCGGTGCTAAGCACCCTATCTCGATGTATGCGGGGAGTAAGTTTAATGGCCGGATTTTGATGGGCGGCATGCTAAGTCGGGCTGGAGTTGGGCTGGGTATCAGTAATGATCGATTGCGTGAACAGGGGCAGCAGGTTCGCGATGCGTCGGTGGATTACCTCAGGGGAAATTGGGACCACCGCACTCCCGAGTTACTCACTGGCCTGAAACTGATGCAGGAGGTCGCACGTAATTTACGTCCCGGTTTTCAACAGTTGGAGCGCGATGCGGCGATGCAGGAATTTATGCGCGGGCAAGCCCCTATGATCATCACAGGCACATGGGATGCGACGAGTTTGACCTCACTAGCCCCATTTAAAGTAGGGGTGGCGGTATTTCCTTGGCCGGATAGGTCAGATAAGGAGGTTGGCCAACATTTTTGGGGCCCACTCGCAGAGAAAGATAATACGTCGTTTCCGCTCTGCGTGAATAGGATGAGCCCACATAAGAAGGAGACGATCGATTTCCTTCATTTCATTACCAGTGTGGAGGGGAATACGATTTTTTTTGAAAAAAGTGGATGGCTACCCGCGACCCGTGGGGTCGTGGTGCCGGAGGAGCAGCAGGTGTATCTGCCGAGCCCCGTAGGGCTTCCCGTTCGCACACCCTATATTGAGTTTGGGGCGGAAACAGCTACGCTCTGGCAACGACAGCTTTATCGCCTCGTCTCACCACAAGGAAGTGTGGAGGAATTTCTAGAGGTTTTTGAGAAGGAGTTTCCCGATGCCTTGAAGAGCGATTTACGCAACAAGACACGTCATCTGACTCTTAGTCTCCGGCACGACATGCAGCCACTGATCGCATTGGCGATGCTGGACCGATTGTTGGCGCCTGATCCGAAGCGCATTCATTCGCGAGTGGTTCGGGAAAGTAGTCAGAACATTGCTGAGACCAGACTCTATGAAGCTCTGGCAGCCTTGGAGCGAGGACTGGATGTAGGCACGGCCAGTCGAAAAGATTCCAGCAATGGGGATGAGTAATGAGCTCAAGGTTAGGTCGTGTTAACAACGCCCAAGCTGAGATCGGAGCGGATCAACGAAGCATGAGTGGGAGTGCCCACCGCCCTCTGCATAAGGGGGGTTTAACTTGTGAGCTGGTGGAGGCTGCGCATTGTCTTTGAGATGCCTCGTTTGATACGCTTTGGAAGACTGCTCTGTGTTGGGCTTTCTGGTATCCTGTCGGCTTGGGCGAACCCCACGCCTGAAGTAGCGATTTGGGAGAAAATCTCCGTCTATCAATCGGCGGTCGCTGAGCTAGAATTGGATGATCTGCCGTCTCCGGAGAATCCCGCTGCGCAGCGGGAGCGTGATTTTTGCGCGGCGGTGGTGCACCTCGATCAGCAGCCTCTCAGCGAATCTCGATTGAATGAAGTGGAGAAGCGGTTCGTAGCATTGGTCGAGGCCGAGGGTAACGATGAGATCGCGCGAGCGTCGCGCTATTTGTTGGGCCGGATCGCCCAAGTTTTCCGGGCGACACCTGATGCGTTGAAAGCGTCGGGCTATTTTCGTGGTTTGGCCGAACAGCCTGGTCCCGGTATCTGGGGTGAACAGGCGCGGATGAAACTTACCTTGCTGACCCTCTATGTTCTGCCGATTAGGACTCCATCCGAGCGACTGAAACTAGCGGAAACCTATACGTTAGCGGCCCGCGACCCAATTGCTGTGCGTGATATGCATCGGCTGTTGGCTCGGGCTATTCTCTTTTACAATTTCCCACCGAAGAGTGCCCTCGAGCATCTTTTACAGGCTGATAAGATTGGTGGGTTAGTCGGGACTCAAGCCGCGTCGCAATTGGTGCAAATAGGTGAGTTAGCGTGGGATGAGGGTGATGAAGAATTGGCGGCGCATTACTACGAACGCTTGTCGAAAGAATACCCCCGTGATCCACGGATTTTCGTGATGCAGCAACGCCTCGCGGGCGAGCCGACACCGGGTCGAGGGGAGGTCGTTAATGGCCGTTAAGTCGAAGGGCTTGCCTCGCTCAATCTGGATCGTGGGAGGGTGTTACCTGATCGCGGCACTCGTGGTTTTATTTCGACCGGGTGCGATTTTATCGAGCGATGACCGGACGGTGATCAGGTTTGCCCACTGGCAGGCAGAAGCGGGTCCCCGCGAGGCGATGGATGCTCTGATTGAGCGTTACGAAGAACTCAATCCTGACGTGCGGGTCGTGCAGCTTGATGTGCCGGGTCGGGTTTACACGCGTTGGGTTCGCACGCAATTGATCGGAGAAACTGCGCCGGACTTGATCGAGTTTAGTGGCGGGAGCACGGACATCGCGCCGCGTTTCTTTGAGCCCATCACTAAATACGTGGATGAGCCCAATCCGTATAATATAGGCACTCCTTTGGAGGGGATGCGTTGGCGGGATACTTTCGTGGATGGATTAAATACGCCGAGCACATACATCGATCGATTGAGTAATTATTACGCGGTTACCATGTGCTCAGTCACGCTGCGTTTGTTCTATAATCCGGACTTACTGGAAGAAATTACGGGCAGTCACGAGCCGCCGCACACCTACGACGATATGCGCCGAATTCAGAAGCAGGTGACGGCATATAGTGCTCGGATAGGGAAGCGGGTTTCGCTCTACGCCGGTTGTGATTACACCGGAGAAATCGTGATCGAGGGACTACTCGCGCGCGCGGGGATAGGTGTCGGATTCGAGTTAGATCGTTTTCGCGAACAGGGTTCGCCGGTGGCCCAGATGGCGCAGGAATTTATGCGGGGGCATTGGGACTATCGGACTCCTGCACTATTTTCCGCGATCCAAAATTCACGCGAGGCCGCGCCGTTTTTCCGACCGGGCTTTCAGCAATTGGACCGAGATGCCGCGACACAGGAATTCTTGCGAAGTCAGGCGTTGATGTTCCTGACCGGGACTTGGGATGCCACGACTTTAAAGACGATGGCCCCGTTCGAAGTGGGGGTGGATCATATCCCCTGGCCAGCGAAGTCGGATCACTCGGATACGGGTCAGCACTACTGGTCTCCTGTTTCTGATGGTGAAGCTAACACTTCAATGCCATTTTATCTGAACAAGCAAAGTAAGAACAAAGACGTGGCGATGGATTTCATGCGCTTCGTGACCAGCCTAGAGGGAAACACGATCTGGATGAATAAGAGTGGCTGGAATCCTTCGATTCGTGGGGTGGAGTTGCTGGAGGATTTAAAAATTTTCAAACATAGATTCGAGGGCTACCAGGTTCGGTCCTCATTCATGAGAGGTTTTGGGGTGGAGACTCGAGAAGTCTGGCAGCGCCTCACGCATCACTTGACGGCGCCGAATGGTGGGGTGGAGAAATTTATGAAAATTTTCGAAAAGGATTTTCCCCCAGCTTTGCGTAAGGATGTGGAATCGAATGTCCGTGTTCTCTATCTGAGTTTACGTCGCGATGTGCCCGCTTTAGTCGCTCTGGCGACGCTTGATCGTCTCGTGGGTCACGATGCTAAAGAAGTGCAAGCAAGGAAGATTCGGGAGAGCAGCCAGAATCTGACGGAAGCTAAAATGTATGAAGCCGAGGCGGTGCTAGCGCGAGGTTCTGCCTTGCTCGATCCGCTTCCCTGATTACCACCAATCGAGACGTCGCCCTCGCCAGAAGGAGAAGACGTAGGCGGACGGAATTTCGCTGCTCAGAGTGTTGATCACATCATGCCGATCCGGGGGGATTTGTTTCCCATCGGGATCGATCTGCCACTGCATTCGCGTGCCGTTGATCGATTCCATAATGCTTTTGGCAACCGACTTGGCTTCATCGGCGACTTCCGGCGAATGTACACCAGCCAGCATGGCGGTGACGAGGGTGCGGCCCAGTGGTTCTGTCCAGCGTCGGGTCGTGGTTTGGCTCAAACCGGGTTGCCCAAGAAACCACTCACTGCGGGGCAACTTGGGCGAATGAGGAGCCGGTCGCCAGGTGCCTTCATTCAGATTCACGAGAAAGAAATAGTAGGGCAGCAGATCGTCTTCGACTCCTAGTGTCCATGGCTCGAGCCAGACTTTCAAAGTGCACGCGAGCGAATCTTTGTCGACCAGCTCGGGTAGCATTTGGTGAACACCAGCAGCCGATACCGCAGTGAACATACTGTGAATCGTGGTTTCCCAGCACAGGTATTCGCCGGGTTTTAGCTGATCGCCAACAATCCGATTCGGCGGGTACTCGTTGGAGTCCTTGGTGGCAGCATCACGCTTCCATTTATCGAGCGTGGTTTCGTGATCCCAGAGGCCGACTTCACGAAAGTGGCGTGCTTCGTTGAGGTATTCTTCCAGGCCAGTGATATCGTAGGCGATGGTGTTGAGGTAGACAAAGATCGCGTTGTAGGCGTGGAGGTTTTTTCGATTATCCCACACGTGATCGAGGTAGAATATCTTGTAATCGATCTGCTTCCAGTAGTTGGCCATGCCGACTAACATCTCGCGTGATCTCGTGGCCTCTTTCTCTGGAGCGATCTTGGCGTATTCAGCGAGCCCCCAAGCGGCGAAGAGGTATTGGTCGCCGCTGGTTTGATCGGAGAGTTTGAAACCGTAGGGCTTGCCCATCCATCCAGGGCGACCGTCTTCCTCGCCGAATTTGTAGATCGCCTCGAGACAGCGATAGGCGCGACTGGCGTGGTGGAGTGCATCGGCTTCACCGGTCACATGATAACGCTCCACTTGAGCCGCGAGCCAATAGCCGGCAGTGGTGAGAGAGTTCTCATTGTTGCGATACTCCCACGAGCCGGCGGGTTTAATGCGCCAGCCTTTGAAATCGAAAGTAGTGACACCTTCGAAGTCCGAGGGTTGAAAGGCGCGAATCTCATCGCCGTCGATCTTCATCAACGAATAGAAGATGTCACTGGGGTGATCGTGGAGCGCGAGGAAATGATCGCTGATTCGCCGAGCTTTTGCTTCTAAGTCGAGGCCATCAAGATCGAGGAGGGGGTGTTGAGAATTCATGCAGGAAGTGAACGGCGGAGATTATCGCACACGATGGCGGCAGCGACTCCGGCATTGAGCGATTCGGCATGGCCATAGCGCGGAATCGTCACGAATTGCGTGATCGTGCGTTTCACTTCAGGCGACATGCCGCGGCCTTCGCTACCGATCACGATCACGGCGTCACTCGTTGGCGTGAGCGTGTGGACGTCTTCTCCTGCCAGATCGCAACCGAGCACGGGCGTCGTGGGGGGCACGTGGGAAAGTAGCGTATCGAGTGTAGCGGTGTGCACCGCGACGCGGGCAAACGAGCCTTTGCTCGCGTTGATTACTTTTTGTGAAAACAGATCCGCGCATTCCGGGGAGAGCACAACGCGGTCGAGCGCATACCAATCGGCGATCCGCAGCAGCGTGCCGACATTTCCGGGATCCTGCACGCGATCGAGGGCGAGGGTGAGTCCCTTGGCCAATCCTTGATCCGGCAAGGGCCGTCGCACGATTTGACCGATGGCGAGCACGCTGGTCGGGGTCGGGAAGTGGCTCGCTTTGGCCATATCCGCTGCGCTGATTTCATGGGTTCTAGAACCGTCCCACCATTCCGTGGCATAGATTTCAACGAAGGGAAAATTAGCGGCGAGTAGTTCGCGCACGACCTTTTCGCCTTCGACGACAAAGAGCCCCTCGGCTTCGCGGTGCTTCTTTTCGCGCAGGGAACGTAGACGGCTGAGCTCGGCTTTGGTGAGCATGGGGTGACTGTTGGCAAAGGAAACTTCAGTGCAATCTTTCGTGTGATTGCATCGCGTCAAAAAGTTCGCCACGGTTCGCTCCCAGATATGAGTAACACACTTGGCTGGGGAATATTAAGCACAGGCCGCATTGCGGGTATTTTTGCACGAGGACTGGCGGATTCCGAATCCGGTAAACTCGTCGCCGTGGCGAGCCGATCGGCGGATAAGGCGGAACAGTTTGCTGCTGAAAATAACGCCTCGCGAGCGCATGGCTCTTACGAGGCGCTCTTGGCCGATCCCGGAGTGGAGGCCGTCTATATCGCCACACCACATCCTCAGCACGTGGAGTGGGTTATTCGCGCCGCCGAAGCCGGTAAGCACATCCTGTGTGAGAAACCAATTGGAGTGAATTATCCCGAAGCGATGGTGATGGTTGAAGCGGCGCGTGAGCACGGCGTGATGCTGATGGAAGCCTTTATGTATCGCTGTCATCCGCAATTGGAGAAAGTGCTCGAGATCGTGAGCAGTGGAGTGCTCGGGGATATCAAACTGATCCAGGCCGAGTTTGGCTTTCAGGCTGGTTTCAATGCTGAATCCCGCTTGTGGTCCAACGATGCTGCCGGCGGCGGCATCATGGATGTGGGCTGTTATCCCATCTCATTTACGCGGCGAGTCGCTGGTCTGCTCGTTGGTAAACCGTTTCTCAATCCGACCAAAATCAACGCGACCGGAAAACTCCATTCCGAATCAGGTGTCGATGAAGTCGCCACGGCCTCGTTGAAATTCTCCAGTGGTTTGATTGCGCAGATTACGACCAGTGTGGCGCTCTCGCTCGAAAGTGGCGCCCGACTCTACGGCACGAATGGGATACTGCAGATTCCTGATCCGTGGAATCCGCCAGCGGATAAGAAGGAACTCCTGATTCATCGCCACGAAGGCGGGAAGATCATCGAGACTTACACCGTGCCTGCACCTCCAGATCAATACGGACGCGAGGCAGATACATTCGCGCAGGCGCTTGCCGCCGAACAACTCGAAGTCTCCGCCATGCCGATGGCTGATACGCTGGGCAACATGCAGACATTAGATGCGTGGCGAGAAGCGATCGGACTCACTTTCGAACAGGAAAAACCTGAAAACTTTAAGCATTTCCACGCGCGACGTCCATTGCGTAAACGCACTTCGGGCGTGATCCCGCATGCGCAGATCGAAGGCTTAGCGAAACCTGTTTCGAAGCTCATCATGGGTTGTGATAACCAGCCGACCATCGCGCATGGTGCCGCGATGTGGGATGATTACATGGAGCGTGGTGGCACGACATTTGATACCGCTCACATCTACCAGGACGGACATCAGGAGATGCTTTTCGGTTGGTGGCTAAACCACCGTGGTAATCGCGAGGACGTTACCCTTATTGCGAAGGGCGGACACACGCCAAACTGCACGCCGGAAGGGATGTCACGACAACTCACGGAATCGTTGGGTCGGTTGCAGACCGACTATGTCGATATCTACATGCTGCACCGCGACAATCTAGACGTGCCTGTCGGTCACTTCGTGGAAGCACTTAACGCCGAGGTGAAAGCAGGTCGGATTCGAATCTTTGGCGGTTCCAATTGGTCGCTCAAACGAGTCGCTGCTGCCAACCGTTATGCGAAGCGCAAGGGCCTGCAGGGCTTCAACATGGTGAGTAACAACTTCAGCCTCGCAACCATGGTTGATCCGGTCTGGCCCGGCTGCATTTCATGCTCGGACAAGGAATCAAAACGTTGGCTCAAGAAAAACCAATTGCCGGTGCTCGCTTGGTCGAGCCAAGCGCGAGGGTTCTTCACGGATCGGGCTGGTCTGGACAAACGCGAAGACGAGGAGCTCGTGCGCTGCTGGTATAGCGACGAGAACTTTGAGCGTCGTGAGCGCGCTTATGCATTGAGTAAAAAGAAAGGGGTGCCTCCTATCGCGGTCTCGGCCGCCTACGTGCTCACTCAGGCTTTCCCGACCTTCGCTTTGATCGGCCCAAGAGTGATGAGCGAGATCGTAGACTCGCTACCATGTCTCGATGTAGAACTGAGCCCGAAGGAGATCGCTTGGCTCAACCTCGAGCGGAAAAGACTATGAGAATATTGTGAGGCCCGCCGTCGCCATGGCTATGGCGCGGCAAGCAGGATTGTTTTAACCACAGATTTCACAGATCCAATCCGGATACAGACAGCTGCGTTCAGGGGGTATTTATCCTGTATTCATCTGTGTAATCTGTGGTTAAAATTCTGAGGTTTGCTCATGGAATGATAGTTGGTGGGTCTAATCAGGTGTAAGTAATTTCCGGTAAGGAAAAGCAGTTGTCTCAATGGCCAAGGCCGATTGTGATGGGCCTCAGTTATTCCTCATTATGAAACGTTTTGTCCCCCTTTTGCTCCTCTCCCTTATCTTTGCAGTTGTGGTCACGCCGATCTGGGCGGCGACGAATGCGAAGCCATCCAAGTCATCCGGCAAGTCTCCTGCTTTGGGCATGGCGACAGCGGTGACGACAGTGACGGGAATAGCGATATCTCCCTTGATGGGCACAGGAGCGTATGGCGCGTATCAATATTTCACAGCAGAGGATGAGGCGGCTCGCGCGGCTTTGCCTTGGTATTCTCAGATGAGTTTCTGGCTTCCAGCTTTAGGTATCGTTGGCTTGGTTGCCGTGAAGGATTCACTAGGCGCAGTCGTGCCTCCCGGATGGAAGAAACCTCTTGATGTGCTTGAGACGATTGAGAACAAGGCTTCAGGGCTGGTTGCCGCTGGAGCAGTGGTCCCCCTCACGATGAATACGGTCTCCAAGATGATCATCGCAGAGATGCCGGAGGCACCTAACAAAGTGAATCACGGACTGGCGATGCTCCACCTTGGTGCGATCGATTTCTCGTGGTTGTTGAATATTTTGACCGTGCCTTTCGGTATCGCGGTATTTGCCGTCGTCTGGATGGCCTCGCATGCAATCAATGTGCTGATTTTACTCAGCCCTTGGGGCGCGATCGATGCAGCGCTTAAAGGGATGCGCACCGCCTTACTTGGGTTGATCACGATCACCGCAACGATGAATCCTTGGATCAGTGCGGGTCTTTCGCTGGTAGTTATCTTAATCGCCTTTTTGGTCGCCGGTTGGTCATTCCGCCTAACCGTATTTGGCACCTTCTTCAGTTGGGACTTCTTCAGCCTTCGTCGCACCCGCTACAAGATGAAAGAAAACGACAATAAGATGTTCGCTGGTGGGAATCTTCCTGAAGTGCCAGTTCGCACTTACGGAAAATTGCGCAAAACAGAGAGCGGAGTAACTTTCTCCTACAAGCCATGGATGGTCATGCCTGAGAAAACGGCTGAGGTGCCTAGCGATGGATTGGCCGTCGGCAAGGGGTTGTTTCTATCCACTGTTCAGAGTGGGGCGGAAGACACCTTCTTTATACTTCCTCCGCGGTATAGCGGGTATGAAGAATCGCTGGCCAAGACATATGGTATGGTTGGAGTGAAACCTGCCGGATTACGCAAAGCATGGGGTGCAATGAAAGAGCTCTTCGGTGGCAGCGCCGCCAAGACTCAGATGGTGTGAACGGATTCAAGAGAGTTCTCCTTTGGCTGGCCGCGCTATTTTTCATCGTCGCCGGGGCGAATCATTTTCGCCAACCGGAGTTGTATTTGGACATGATGCCGCCGCAGCTCCCCTGGCCGGAGGCTCTCAATTACATCAGGTGCTGCTGAGATTCTCGGCGGCCTCGGTTTACTCTGGACGGCTACACGTCGGATCGCAGGTTGGGGATTGATCGCGCTATTGCTGGCGGTGTTCCCCGCGAATGTCTATGTGGCGATGCAAGGTGAAATGCCGGGGATGGATGTTTCTCCAACCGCACTCTGGTTTCGCCTGCCGTTTCAAGCCGTGTTTATGGCCTGGGTTTGGTGGATCGCTCTCACGGATGGTGCACAGACCAAGCAGGTCTAAAGTCCGAAGCCGCCGTTTACTTTGATGTCGGCTCCGGTGACATAGTCGGACGCATTTGAAGCAAGAAATAGAGCTGCCCCGACCAAGTCTTCGGGCACACCGACGCGACCCAATGGCACGAGATTTGTGTTTCGGGCGAGACTTTCGGGCTGGGCATGATATCCGCTCATCGCGGTGGTAACAGCGCCTGGCACGATACTATTCACGGTGATACCGAATTCGCCGAGCTCCAGAGCGAGGGATCGAGACAGCATATCCAAACCGGCTTTGCTGATCGTATAGACCGTGTAGAGCTTGCTCGGTCGATACACATGCGTGCTGGTCACGTTGATGATGCGGCCCTTGGTTTTCCGCTCCACCATGATCTTCGCGGCTGCTTGAGTGAGAAAGTAGGGCCCCTTGAGATTTACACTGTTGGTGTGATCCCAGTTTTCTTCAGTGACACTGAATAATTGGCCGGCACCGAGCACGCCAGCGTTGTTCACGAGGATATCGAGCACTCCGAAAGTGTTTAACGCGGCATCGATCAGCAGATGATGTTGAGAAACATCGCTGATATCAGCCGCGACGGCAATGACCTGACCTCCGGTTGATTTGAGTTCGGCCAACAGTTCATCAGGAGCAGGTAAACTCGGTTCATAGTTGATCACCACCTTGGCACCAGCTTGAGCATAGGCGGTGGCGATTGCGGCACCAATGCCCGTCGAGGTCGAGGTACCTGTGATGATCGCGCATTTATCTTGAAGATTGAGAGTAGGATTATTCACAAAAATTAGTTTTTGATCGAGAGAATGAATTCGTTTCGCGCGGAGATTTCCGTGCGTTTGGCGGTTAGCCGTAAGCGGTAAACATGATCGCCCCAGATTCTATTGAGTTGAGGATCTTTGAGGGGAATTTTTTCGGACACCGTTTCGTATTGGTTTTCAGCAAAGGTGAATAAGACGGTATCTCCGGCAAGATTACTCAATCGTATCTTTCCATCATTCAAGATTTCGGGCGCATATAGCATCATGAAATTCCAGATTATCGGTTCGCGTGCGTCACTTAGCTCGAAGTCGTCGGTGATCGTGAGCGTGCCACTTCGTTCGAGGTGATAGGTGCGGGTGAAGCGTTTGACCGCGGCGCTTTCAGGATACGATCCGGCGATATCGAGAGAGAAGGTCGCGCCGGCATCGTCTGCGCTATGGCTCAGCTCACGGGCGGCGAAATTTTCACCTTGGTGCTGCATCGTGCCATTGATCGTGGGCAGGTTGTGCCACTGCGATTGCATCGTCCAAATCTCGTAGCGTTGAGGACTGAAGGTTTTCGCGCTGTAGGTTTCTACCCCGATGTCGATCAGCAGGGGAGAGCCGTTCAGATAAGCGACGAATGTGCCGATGTCGTTGTGATTGTGGCTCTCGGCATTGTGGCCGCCTTTGGCTGCAAGATAGATCCCCTGATTGTTTCCAGATTCGCAACGAGCGGCCATGAACTGGAGATCGGGTAGCCACACATCGCGCAGCAACGGAGCAGGAGGAGGAGCTTTGCCGTGCTCAGTGTCAAAGAGCCCTGCTAGGGTGCGATTGAGTGAGCGGATATGACTGTGGGCGCGTTCAGCTTGTTGTTGTCTTAACCAGCTACCGAAATCGGCGAGAGCTGGATCGTCAATCTGTCGGCCATAGCGTTGCACGAGATCGCCATCAATCATCGCATTGGCTCCGGCATCGGCGAAATTGACAATCCAATCAGCGTCGATGTGCGCGCTCATGATATACCGGCCGGTATTCTTGATCAGTTCGTGATCGAAGAGGGATATTTTTCCGTCGGTCGCGTGGTGGAGTAGCTCCAGACAATCGAAGAGACTTGCCCCGGCCCGACCCCAATATCCGGGACCTTCATCACAACCGCCGTCAGCAGGTTGGTGATTAATGAACACGTCGAGACTGCGAAGAATCTTGTGAACGGCTCGCGCGCGCTGTTCAGGATCGCGCTCCATCAATAGCACGCAGGCGAGCCAGTTGGAATTCACCCAGGGATTCCAATTATTCACGGTGTGTTGCCGGATGTCCCAGCCCATCCACCAGTAGTCATCGCGCTCGAAAGCAGGGGTGAGCAACTGCCGATCAATCTCCATCTTGATGCGCGGGCGGATTAACTTGGAAACAGTGTCGAGTTGATCGCCGAGCACATGATCGATCCACGCGAGCAACGCAGCGGATTCACCGACGCCAAGATCAACCGTCGGATCAGTGATGTCTGGAAGATCAGCCCCGACTTTTTGTTCAGCCAGATGGGCGGGAAATCCCCACCAAGTTTCTTCGCAGATGAGCCAAACACCATC
Organism: Opitutaceae bacterium; assembly: GCA_002713695.1. Lineage (GTDB taxonomy): Bacteria > Verrucomicrobiota > Verrucomicrobiia > Opitutales > Opitutaceae > Cephaloticoccus. The sequence goes on along the minus strand of PAUB01000001.1, from coordinate 91,588 downwards.
GGTTACTGCATCGAGAAAACGGCCTTGGTCTTCGATACATTCGGCCAGCACGAGCTCGTGCAAGCGGCCGCGACGTTGGAAATAGGAATCCTGATAAGACGTGCGATTTCCGTGACGCGGATAGTCGAGCAGGGTGGTGGCGAATAGATGCTCCCAGGTTTCACCGAGGCGCTTTTCGCCATTGGCTAGAAATCGAATGCGGAACTTTTCGGGGATGTGGTCCCATGCGTCGCGATCCGAGGCCTCGGGGTAGCGTCGCCAGGAGTCGAGATTGGCCAGCGCGTCGCGCACACTGTCGAGATCGTATTGGTCGGCGAGGAGGTTTCGTTCGGTGCTACGCATAAAGACTTTTTATGAGAAGGCTGTGCAGAAAGCCGATGAAGAATTAGAGCGGATGCACACTTATCTTTACCCGGGCCTGTTGCACCGGCTCGCGGAGTTTCCATGAGAGCCGGGTCGGAGTCGTGCTTTCCTCGATGATGCAATGCGAGAACTCCAGCTCACCCTGATCAGAACTTACGATTGCTTTTACCGCTTTATCTCCATCGGAAATCGTCACCGAGCCATCGTCGTTAAGCGTCCAATCAGCGTAGGTGATCAGGGCGGTTTCAAAAGTCTCGGGCTGGGTAAACGCGACCTCATCCGTCACCTCCACTTGGCCTTGGTTTGAGCGGTCATAGACAAAGGCGCGTTTGAGACTGATCAACGATTCAACTTCGTAGGCCTTGGTGAGATCGAGCACCACGCGATCAAGATCCTCGCTGAATGATTCCTCGAGCACCGTGGCGTAGGCGTGGCTACCGTAGCCCGCCGTGTGCTCGTCTTTGGCCGGCACTTGGAGTTGACCTGCAACGATCGGCACGGGATGTCCGAATGAATTCAGCAGATCACCATGATAGCGTTTCGGGCTGAATGTCCGGAGGGTGTAGGTTTCAGAACCCGGATCGCAGAGCAGATGTTTATTATCGATGGCGACCGTAAATGTGCCGAGATCGTTGTGGTTATGATTCACGCCATTGTGACCGCCTTTGAAGGTGGCTGCCATTTTTACCTTAGCATCTTTCGACGGACGGCAGATCAGGAATTGCACATCATCAAACCACTCGTGGCCGGGGTAGCCATACTGCAGCTTGTAGGCCTTCTGCCCATCGACCGTGTGAAACATATTCAGCATGAGAGACAGGATGTTCTGCTTCTCTTGATCGTGGAAGGGATCGATCTCTTCATCAGTGGTCCGATTGCGTTCGGGATCATCGTCGGTGCGATTATTAAGCCAGTGGGTGAGCCAATTGATGGGGGTTAATGCGAACAGGCTATCCGCGAAGGTCGGGAACAGCCCCTCCTGCACCTCCATTCGTAAACCGTAGAGAGCCATCTTGCTTTGCAGGGGCCCTTTTAACCAATTGATCTGACCATTGGTCGCCCCTCGGACCAGCTCACTGACGATCACGTAATTGCCAAACCCGTAGCCCCAGTAGCTCATCCCTTCGGTATAGAAGCCGCTTTTTTCGAAGCCACTATTGGAGTATTCGATCAGGTCGTCTGTCAGGGCCAAATACCACGCGCGCTCATGCAGGTCTTCCTTTAGATAGAGCGCGCAGACCAGAATGCAATTCAGGCAGACGGTGTTCCAATTATGATTACAGGTGACCCACCAGTAAATGTCTTGGCCTGATTCGATTCGCTGACGGTAGGGAGCAAAGATCCGTTGTTCGATTTGCTCCCGAATCAGCACTCGCGTCGCGTCGCTCAAGCGATTCGCCAAGAGGAAATCAACCGTGGTGAACAACTGCGCCCACTGCACCGAATAAAGGTCAATATCGATGGATTTTCCGCTGACGTTCAGTCCATGGAAATCGTGGGCTGGGGAGATCCAAGTGATCAATCCCGCAAACGCTCCGATCTCGGCTTCGATTTGAGCGAGGTATTTTCCGGTGGGCTCGATGCATTCGGCCATCGTCATCGCGACCAAACGCTCACGAACTTTTGTATTGGTTCCATCGTAAGCGGTCCGGCTCTCACTTTGAGAGCTTTCGATAATGAGTTCGTTGCTGAGCCGCTTGGTATACTCGGGACCTTTCTTCAATGCTTGATCGATCCAATAGCGGCCCACCGCGTGATCTTTCCACCGATCCCAGGCTGGGCGGTTGGAGGAGGGAACCCCGAGATGAAAAGGCTCAGCGCTGAGCAGCTCAGCCATTGCTTTTACTTTCGCTTCGGACGGCGCGAAATTCTCACCATCCGGAAGATTTAAGTTATGATCACCAAATCCCATGCCTTCGTTATTGGGGAACGGAGAGAGGGTGACTAACCTTAAATGTAATTTTCCAGACTTTTGCGGTAAGACCACCCGACGTGTCACCGTTGCCTAAGCCGATTTGTTACGACTTCTTTTTCCAGATGGTGTTCATGAAGTCATGATGCTCGCGTCTGGAGAGTCCGCGCTGGATTCCGGCGAGCATCTGGAACATGTCGCGGTGGGCTAGCGCGTCGACGGGAAGCCATAATCCGGGCAGGGCACTGCTCTTAATCATATTCTGCTCATCTTCCTCAATCACTTGGTAGCGACCTTCGGTGAGCCGATTCCAAATCGGTTTTTTCTCCGTAGTGAACCACGCGAGATATTCAATCACCCCGCTTTGTTCGAATAACGATCTCCGGGATTCGTAGAGATCCCTTTGGTCTGGTCTGAAGACATCGTAAATGAAATTTGGAGGCCCAAAAAAACGATCATAATCTCCTGACTCTTCTCCCGTTTGACACTGCTGATGGGGCCCAGAATTCACCTGCGCAATTAGGCTGGGAGTGAGCTTAACGTTTTCGGAAAGCTGAATTTGCGGATACACGCAGGATAATCATCCGCATCCCGTGCCGACACCGGATCAGCAGGAAGTGCTGTTCACTTCGGATTGTTCCGTTGTGCGGCAAATCTACTCCGTGCCGTCATCTGTTTGAACAAAGTCTCGAACCGTAGGCCCGTTGGACTTATATTCCTCTCTTACCCTTATGAACAAAACACGTATTGTATTCATTGGTTTTCAACATCCCCACATTTGGGATCTGGTTGCTCGCGCCTCAGCTCATCCGGATATCGACGTCGTCGCTTCGTGCGAAGAAGACGAGGCCGTTCGTAACAAGCTGGCTGATGATGATCGCGTGACGATCACGCACAGCGATTACCGCTCGATGCTGGCGGAAGTGGAATGCGATGCCGTGGTCGTAGGCGAGTGGTTCGCGAAACGAGGTCGCGTGGTGATCGACAGCTTAAACGCCGGTCGTCATGTGCTCGCCGATAAACCCATGTGCACGACGCTCGCCGAGCACGACGAGATCGTTCGCATCGCGACGGAGAAAAATCTCACTGTAGGTATGATGCTCGATATGCGTGATTCGGGGATCTATCGCAAAGTCCGTGAAGTAGTTCGCTCGAGTGAGATCGGCGAAATTCATGCGCTCTCTTTGGGCGGACAGCATCCTTTGCTACCGGGTGTGCGCGCCGAATGGTATCACGAAGAAGGCAAGCAGGGTGGCACGATCAACGACATCGCGTTGCATGGGATCGACCTGATCCCGTGGGTCACCGGTTTGGAATTTAAGAAAGTGACCGCGGCTCGGGAATGGTCGGCAGGCGTTCCGGTCGATTCGCACTTCGTGAATGCGGGGCAGTGCATGATGGAATTGGAAAACGGCGCGGGCTTGATGCTCGATGTTTCCTACGTCGCGCCGAGTAGTCAGGGCTACACCTTGCCGATGTATTGGCGCCTTACGTTGTGGGGCAGCAAGGGCGTGCTCGAAACCAGTCTGACCGCGAAAGAAATTACCGTGCACATAGAAGGCGAAAAGACCGGTCGCACGATTCCGGCTGGCGATCCGAAACCGGGCGGTTATCTCGAAGCCTTTCTCAGCGAGACGCGCTGCGAGACTCACGATGGCCTCACACAAGCGGAGATATTCCGCGCGAGCCGGGTCACATTGAAAGCGCAGGAGGCTTCCGATCAGGGGCTGCTCAACGTGGAGTTGTAGGATGAATCATCGTGAGAACTGATCAAACCCTCCTCTTTTGAATATTAGCCTACTTCGGCTTTTGTTGATCATGGGATCATTCTTGATCGCGGTCAATGGTGCGGCGAGTGTCACGACCACCACGAATCACATTCACGATCCGGAGAACGTGGTCAGCGGTAATGCGGAATTCGTTCGTGAGATTGAGAGCCGGCTAACCGAATTCGAAAGTAAGACGGTGATCCGAGTTGTGGTGAGATACCACACGAAGTTGCCCTCTGATGAGGAGGACAGTGAGCCGGGTGCATTCATGCGTAAGCTGGCGTCACAAGTGGGTGTTTTGGAAAACGGTATCTTGGAGGTCTACTTTGCCAATGCCGATGAATGGCGCGTGTGGATCGGCAATCAACTGACCGCATGATTTGTGGGCAAACCAGGCACCGCGTCAGAATTTACCGCGAGTGGTGCGATGCACGACGCCAAGGAAGCGTGGTTGGAGAAAGTCTTCTCCGAGAGCCAAGGCATTTGGAGGTGGTGGCAGACTACCTCGAAGGGCAAAGCCAAGCCCTCGGATAAAATCGAGTTCGAGACCATCGCGCTATCCGATGGAGTGGAGGAGAAGTTTTTTCACGGAGCACCAGACTCAAATAAAAAGAATAACTCATGAGCACTCCCTCCGATCAGCGTCCTGATATTTTAATGATAATGCCCGATCAGATGCGGGGTGATTGCTTGTCGATGGAGAACCATCCCGTCCTGCAGACGCCCAACATCGATACAATTGGTGCACAGGGCATGCATTTCACTCGGGCCTATTCAACCTGCCCGAGTTGCATCCCAGCACGACGTGCCATGCTCACCGCGCGCTATCCGGCAACGAATGGCATGGTGGGATACCGAATGCACGAGGAGTTTACGCAACCCACGTTCCCCGGGCAGCTGGGTAGTGCGGGTTATCATACGACTCTCGTCGGGCGTGGGATGCATCAGCATCCGGAGGATAGGCCTTATGGCTATCAGGATAGAACCGCGTCTTTCCCCGATTTCGATTCGGGCTCCTATGCGGAGGCTTTGGAACATAAATTTCCCGGCGAGCAGCGCGTTGTTCTTTCATGGCAACACGTTTCATTCGTCGGAAGCTAATGTTTCCGAGAAGCCGCGGCGCTCATATATCTGCTGCTACAACGCGCTATCCAATGTGCCCTACACGGACAATGGTCATGGCAAGCCGGTGCCGATCACGATGGCGCCAGACGATGCGATTCTGCGTTTCGGGGCTGAATAGCCTAGTTGTTTTTTAACGCTAAGATCGCGAATCCCGAAAAGAAGACCGGACTACTGATTTTATTTAACCACAGATTACACAGATTAATACAGATTAATACAGATTAATACAGGATTCCGATCCGTGTTTCTTTGCCTTTATCCGGTTTGTATCAAGGTGATCTGTGGCCAGCTCTGATTCAGGAGAAGGGGTTTAGTCATCGAGCATTTCGTCTAGCAAAGGCTGCATGGCATCGGCCCAGAGTTGATAACCGGCTGCGGTGAGGTGCACTTGGTCGGGCATGATGATTTCGGGGATGGTGCCGTCTTTGTTCGTTAAGTCTTTTGTGATATCGAGATGGCGGATGTTGCCTCCATTATCGAGATGAGCGAGGTCGGCATTTATGGCGCGGATTTTTTCCATGTGGCTCTCCCAGTTGTCGGGAGTGCCGTCGACATTGATACGCGGTCCGCGCGGTAAGGTGCCGAGTGCGAGCACCTTGGTGGCGGGGATCTTTTCGTGAATCAGGCTGATGATCTTTTGGACCCCGGCGCTAATCTCATCAGCGGTGTTGCTGCCGCAGTTGTTGGTGCCGATTAAGAGGACCACGACTTTGGGGGTGATGCCATCGAGCTCGCCATTCGCGATGCGCCAAATGACGTGTTGGGTTTGGTCGCCGCCGATCCCGAAGCTAGCGGGATGGTATTGACCGTAGTAATGCTCCCAGATGTGCGGGACGTTTACCCATTGGCGGGTAATCGAATCGCCGAGGAAGAGCAGACCGATGGGTCCTGACTTGGCTCGCGCGAGGTATTGTTCGTGGAGTTCGAAGAAGTTTTCGTTTCCTTCTTTGGGTATGGGTTGGGTGGTGTCCATGAAAGCGGTTATTGGGAAGATTAATGTGCAGTTGTCTCTGCCATCATCTCGGTGAGTAAGGGGTTCATCGCTTCGGCCCAGAGTTGGTAGCCTGCGGCGTTGAGATGGAGTTGATCGGGCATGATGAGGTTGGGGATCGTGCCATCCTGCTCGACAAAGTGTGGGTTGATATTGAGGAAGCGGATGCTGTCCCCGTTATCGAGTTGAGAGAGGTCGGTATTGACGGCGTTGATGATGGCCATGCGTTGCGTAAACGTGCGAGATGGCGGGTTGTCCTTGGTTCGTGGTCCTCGAGGGAAGATGGCCAATAAAAGGATCTTAGTTTCAGGGAGCTTTTCCTGAATGCGGCGGACGATCTCACGATTGCCGGCGATGATTTGATCGGCGCTATGGTAGTGAGTGTTGTTGTTGCCGATCATGAGCACGACCACCTTGGGGTTAATTCCATCGAGCTCACCATTAGCGATGCGCCAGATGACGTGTTGAGTCTGATCACCGCTGATGCCGAAGTTGGCAGCTTCATAGGGACCGTAGTAGTGGTCCCAAACGTGTGGAGCCCAGATCCATTTCTCGGTGATGGAATCGCCGAGAAAGAGAAGGTCGACGGGGCTGGCTTTACCGCGATCCAGAAAGGATTGGTGCATGTCGAACCAGCGCTGGTGCCCGGTTCTAGCTATGGGCTGATCCGCTGCAGGGATCACTTGAGGGAGCCGCACGGATTGATAATCGGTGAGCTGCCAGTGTCCGTTTTCGCGCTTCCAGAGCGCGAGGAACCGCAGGCGAAACGCAACGGATTGATCGCCTGCTGTTGCGGTGAGGCTGGCGATACCGGTCATCGAGGCGACATCAGCGCCGAGTGGGGTGACGACTCTGGATTCGTAGTCGTAGCTGCGGTAGATCATCGCGCGCGAATTGAGCGCTGCGATCAATTCCGACTTGGTTTGCACGCTTCCACTGGCGTGACCGTAGCTTAATTGCTCAGAGAGCAGGATATCGAGTTTTTCGACATCTAACTTAAGAGTAGCGTCAAGGCGCGCATCGTCGGCGACGCGCACCTCTGCCTGAACATCCGCCGAAGCGAATGGAATGGCGTCTAAGCTAAGCAGGGCAATGCCCAACCCGAAGATCAGGCGTATGCGATTCATGCGGAGCTTGGCTCGCTGGGGCTGGCCTTTAGCTCTTCTTGGAGAGCAACCAGAATGCGTGGATGATGCCGCCGACACCGAACAGGATGATCCAGAGCACCAGGTTGATAATCAGATCCTTTCCAGCGCCTTTTTTCATGAAACGGCCATAGGTGGGATGAAGATTGCGAGGATTATTTCGAAAATACTCATGGATAGTTATTAGGGTTAGTGTTGATTTTTACGAAGCCCGATAGTCGCGAGCATCCGGTGCGAGGCAAGTCAGTATGCGGTGCTGCGGTTCACCTGAATAGTCGTTCGAGCAGGCGGGCCCGAGCGCGCAACGCGGGGGTATCTCCGAGCCGCATGCTATGCTGCACTTGGGCGGCGGCTTGCTTGCGCTCGCGAGGGAATCCGGGCGCAAGGCTAAGCCGGGAGAGACAATCAAGAGCGCACGCTTTGACGACACTGCTGGAATCGTTGAGCAGTGATTCGGCCCAACGAAACATGCGACGGCGCTCAGCGGCGCTGAGATTGGGAATTCGGGGGAGAATTTTGCAGACGTTGGCTCGAACGATCCAGTGATCCATCGCCATCATGTGTTCGAGGAAATCTTCTTTATAAGGCGCGAGCCAATCAGGTTGCACCGCAGAGACTTCGGCGACGGCCCTGATGGCGCGATGGCGAATGGTGGGGTTGTCTTCTGCGATGCCGTCGAAGAGTTCGTCGAGTCGCTCACGAGCTGACAAGACTTGCTGGGCGACTTCACGGGCACGACCGATTGTGGAAGGGTGGCCGCCGGAGAGCTGATCGAGAAGGGTCGGCAAGGCAGATCTTTATTCAGCGAGAGTGTAATGGAGCAGCGGTGCGGGATGCCCCTCGGTCGTGACGATGATGGTGCGCGCGTCGGGGGAAAAGCAGATCGCCTCGGCTTGCGGTAGGCCGTGCGAACCCAGCACGATCGGATCGCGTGCGAATGCTTCGCTCCAGCTCATGAAGTCCGATTTGGTATAAAGATAAACCTCCCCGTAAGTGAGCACGGTGGCAATGCGGCCATCGGCGGAAATGTCGAGCGCGCAGGGTTGGCCGCGCCACTTTCCGGAAGGGATCTTCATATTCGCGAATATGCCGGTGGCATCGCGTAGCCCAGTGAGCGGACCGACCTTTTCAGCGAGGCGGGTGGGTTCTCTCAATTCGCGCAAAGGTAGTCGATAGGCGACGGCAGGCTTAGTGCGTTTAGAGATGAAGTAGATCATTTCTTCCTCAACATCCACGGCGATGCCTTCGCAATCACGCGGCCCACCGAGGTAGCGCAGCGGAATCTCCCATGCGATGTCGACGAAGAGAGTCTGCGTGTGTTCGGTGAGCGTGATGGCTGGCTCCTCAATCACGTAAAAGATGCAGTCAGTCCGCACGGCTTTGTTGTCACCGACATCGCCGATCAATAGATACGCGACACCATCGAGAGTAAACGAAGCCATGTCCTCCCAATCGTAGTTGCTTGCCCCGCGAACGTTGACGACGGCGCGAATTTTGCCCTCAGCATCAAACGCGCGGAGGATGGCCTGATCGCCGCTATCGTTGTGACTCCAAGTGAGTCCTGCTAGGAGACGAGAAGGGGCGATGCCGCTGATTTCGAAACTTTGGGGATCTTCGATTCGCGTGACAGTTTCCGGTCCCTGCCAACTGAGTGATGTTTGATTAGCGGTCGCGCATGACGTGAGCGCGATTGCGAGCAGACCGAGCAGGGGAGAGAAAAAAGGAGAACGCATGGCATAGATCTCCGCCGATGGAGGGAGCCTCGCAAGGCTTTTTGCGTGGCGAAGAGGTGATGCGAATTTGCGTTGTGATCACACTAAGCTTGAAACATGTTTCAATCCTAATGATCGGAAGTTCTCCTCAGGCTTTACGCCGCCTAATGAACGAAATTGGCACCGTCGATGCCGTTGGGATCGAAGAGCGCGTGGCCAAGTTTCAAACTCGCAGCATTAAAAAAGCATCGAAGGTTCAGGGGCTGAAAATGGCGGTGTCGATGATCGATCTCACGACGCTCGAAGGTAAGGACACTCCGGGGAAAGTGGAATCGCTCTGCCGCAAAGCGATCACGCCGCACGAAGGGCTCGACTGCCCACAAGTCGCGGCGGTCTGCGTTTATCCTGCGATGGTGAAACACGCAGCGAAGTTTCTCGCGGGCACCTCGATCCACATTGCCTCGGTGGCGACAGCGTTTCCCAGCGGACAGGCTCCGCTCCGCACGCGACTCGCCGAAGTGAAAGCGGCGGTGCGCGATGGCGCTCATGAAATCGACATGGTGATCAATCGCGGCGAGTTTCTCGCGGGCGAATATGGCCGCGTGCAAGAGGAGATCGCCTCGGTGCGCGATGCTTGTGGCGACTCGACGCTCAAAGTGATTCTCGAAGTGAGTGAACTCGAAACTTACGACGCGATCCGCGCGGCTTCGTTTATCGCAATGCAGGTATTGCGCCCCGGAGATTTCATCAAGACCAGCACGGGCAAGACTTCGGGCAACGCGACGCTCGGCAATAATCAGGTGATGCTCGAAGCGATCCGCGATTTCTATGAAGCCACCGGCACGCCTATCGCGATGAAACCCGCCGGTGGGATTAAGACCGCGAAACAAGCGCTTCATTTCCTCGTTGCGGTGAAAGAAACGCTCGGCGACGAATGGCTCAATAATTCGCGCTATCGTTTCGGAGCGTCGTCGTTGCTCAACGATGTGCTGCGCCAGCTCGAGAAACAAAAGACGGGTGCTTACCAAGCACCTTATACCTTCAGCGAAGCGTCGGGCGCGTATTGAGTGATAAGATCGCGCCTGAATATCCACTAAGTGTTATGCCGCGCTACGTTGCCTTACTAAGAGGGATCAACCTCGGGCGGCGCCGTCCAGCGATGAGTGAATTGCGTGACCATTTCGAGGCCTTGGGTTTCTCCAAAGTCGGCACCTTCATCTCCAGTGGTAATGTGATCTTCGAGACGCGAGCTATTCAGACTGCGAAGCTCGAACAACGGATCGAAAAACACCTCGCCGCGAAACTCGGCTATGAAGTCGATACGTTTATACTCCGTGATGCTGAAGTGATCGCCGCGACTGACTCCACGGCCTTCCCTGAAGGCACACCCGAAGGCGGTGGCCTCTACGTGACCTTTCTCAAACAACCGCTCTACGCGAGCACGATTAAAAAGCTCACCGCTTGCCGTAGCCAAATCGACGAATTCCACCTCAATGGCCGCGAGATCTACTGGCTCTGTCGCACCAAAAGCTCGGATTCAAAAATATGGACCTCGCCTGAAGTCAAAGCCCTCAAGCTTTCCACGGGAACGATGCGCAATCTGACTTCACTGCGTAAGCTTGTGGCGAAATCTTTTGAGTAGTGTCGAAACGGTTTACGAGTCCTGTCTCAGAAGGTGCGAACGGATGATAAACCGCCATCGGGGCGATGGATTTGTCCGGTGATGAAGGCGGCGGAATCAGAAAGCAGGAAAGCGGCGAGTTGCGCGACATGATCCGGGTTTCCGACGGCTTGCAAGGGGTGACGTTTTTCAGCGGCTTCTTTTTTCGCTTCATTCCCGAGGAATTGATTAGCGAGTGGCGTATCGGTGAGGGAGGGGGCGATGGTGTTGACGCGAATTTTCGGAGCGAGCTCGGCGGCGAGGGATTTAGTTAAACCTTCGACCGCGCCTTTGGCGGCAGCGACAGAAGCGTGAAACGCCATTCCTTGGGCGACGGCGACAGTAGAGAATAAGACAATCGAAGCGGCCGGCGATTTTTTAAGAGCGGGGAGAGCGTGTTGAATGACTTGGGCGGCACCGAGACAGTTGATCTGGAAGTCTTTGCTGAAGTCTTCCGGCGTGAGGCGATGGAAGGGTTTTAGAGTGATGGTTCCGGGGAAATAGATTAGTCCGTCGAGAGATTCTGGAAGATCGAGCGGATGAGGATTCTCAGCATCGAATGCTTGAACGGGAATGCCAAGGGCGGTCAGTTCGTTGCTGGAACGTGACGCGGCGGTGAGAGTGGCTCCTTGGGATTGGAGGAGTTTCGCGGTTGCCAGCCCGATACCTGAATTTGCTCCGATGAGGAGAATGTTTTTAGCCATGACGTATGATGGTCAGGCTTGGCTCGGCCGCAAATGGGAAAACTAAAAATGCGGTCTGATCTCACTACTCATTCGGCTTTGAATGCTATGGTTCTTGCCCCGAAGTGCTGCTGGTTGGTGGTCATTATTACTGTGAACGCCTCCTGTCTCGAGTCACCGTATCCAACCGCTAGTCTTAGCTCCGCTTCCTCGGCGCCTCCCGTGCAAAGGTTCGTCGTATTAGGTATTGTCGAATGTGACGCCTACAGCGTCACGCACCAGATCAGCTCTACTTCGTCGGGAAGATCGTTGTATGAGGCGCGGTCGATTGAGCAGAGGTAGGCGCCTTGGGTTTGGTAGAAACGGCAGGCCGGGACGTTGATGTTTTGGGTCTCGATCTTGAGCTCAGTGCAATTGCGATGTCGTGCCCATTGGGCGGCGGCGGCGAAAAGTTTCTGGCCGATGCCTTGTCGGCGGTAATCAGGATGAATGCGCAGATCCCAGAGAGCGGTTAGGTTATCGCGACCTTCGAGTTTGTTTACACCAGCGGTTTTGTGAGCGAGCACACATCCGCCGACACGTTGATCGCCAATCTAAGCGGCGACTATTCCCCAGTTGGAAACATCCCAGTTTTTGGCCCAACGCGTGGGGCCTTCGCCGTTCATCGTGTCGTAGTCTTTGAGCCAAGGAACCGACACAGGTTTTTCCCGCAATTCAGCCGTGGCGGGATCATCGCCCACGACTTCGAAGGCGCTCCGCACCTCGAATCGAATAGGGATGATGCCGTATTCCGCGAGCAGATCCATTGGCTCTTCCACGATGCGGCACTGCGGTTTGATGCTCATACTTCGGGTGGAGTTTAACCGGTCTTTTGAACGATCAGATAGAGATGAGGTTCGGGATGCTGATCGTATTCGAGATGGCGGCAGATACATCCGGCTTTCGTGATCACTTCCAAGATCTTTGGAATGCCGAGAACTGCATGATAGAGGGGCTGACCCAGAAAGGGATTGGTGCGCGATCCAGGCCGATCCACGCCTCCGGTGGTGAAGATGAGAATGCCGTCTGGTTCCAAAGCACCACACAGCTTTGTGAGGATCGATTCGTGACTTTCCAGAGGGGCATGCCAGATGCTATCCCAGGCGGAAATGAAATCGTATTTCTGCGGGAATGCCCAAGTGCAGATATCCGCTTGATGAAAGGTTTGGTCGGGGTGTCTCGCTTGAGCGCGGCGAAGCATCTCCGTTGAGATATCCAATCCTTCGGTCGTGAATCCTGCATCCAATAACAGTTCGATGATCCGGCCACTGCTGCCGCAACCGATGTCGATCGCGGTTCGCTTGTGCTGCGAGAATTGGAGGGCCCGCGCGTGTTGAGCGATGCCGTTCTTCCGATTGAATTTTCCCCCGTCCCAATGGGAGGCCATTTGATCGTAGCTCCAGGCGGTCTCCTGGAGAGTCATCGGTCGTCAGGGTTACTATTTCTTGCCCTTACTGTGCAGGATCGAACTTCGCCGCATCAATGATGGACCAGATGTGGATGATCCATCCCATCAGAATAAGCCAGAGAGCGCCCGCGAGGAGAAACTGCACCAGCGCCATGAGGAGGCGTCCTTGGACGAGCTGTCCTAGGCCTGGGATGAAAAAACTACAAATGGCTGAGATGACATTACCGCCTGATCCTTGTCCTGGCATGAGAGTATGTGATTTGAGGGGTTGGCCGAACTGACTCGGCTTTTGATTGTGAAGATTGGAAACGCGTTAGCATCCAGATAATGATCCAATGTAAGGCTTTGCTCGAAGGTAAGTCGAGCGAATAACCAAACACGGTCGGCCCGAACGTCAATCCCTAACTTGCCAATTTCGGTTCGATCATCGCATCGAGTTCGGGACGCATGGCGACGAGATCGGGGAAGACGCGGTCTGCTTTGGCGGCGGTGAGTTCGGCGGCGTCGTGGGTGCCGGTGGTGACGCACCAGCAGGGGAATCCGGCGTTGTGGGCGGCTTCTACATCCCAAGGAGAATCGCCGACGAGTAGAGTGGTTCTGGGGTCGCCGTTGATTTCTTTGAGCACGTGGGCGGCGAATTCGGGTTGGGGTTTTACCCAAGGAGTATCGCCGGCACCGAAGACTCCAGCCATATAGGATGTAACCCCGAGGTGTTCGCAACAGGGTCGCGCGACGTCGCCACCTTTATTGGTAAACACTGCGAGAGTCGCGCCGAGGGTGTGGGTGCGTTTAACGATTTCGAGACCGCCAGGCATCAATCGCACGTCTTCAAGCATGATGGTCTTGGTGTAGGCCACGAGGACTTTCATGGCGGCTGAGAGCTGATGATCGGGGAGAAATTGGGCGAGTGCGCGATCACCACCGCCGCCCACTACGCCCCGGACTTGCTCCATCGTGGGCGCGGGCGCTCCGAAGAGGGGCAGCGTGTGCGAATAGGCGCGATGAATCGTGGTGAAGGCATCGAGTAGAGTGCCGTCGAGGTCGTAGAGAATGGTGCGAATGGCCATGCGTAATCGATAAGTGCTGAGGAATGCCCTGTCCGTGGCGAGCATGATTATGACAGTTAGGTGATTTTAGAGTTTTGCTATGAATGTAAGGAGTTACAACTTGGAGGGAATGTCAGATGTATCTGCAGAAAATGTTGCGAAAGTCTCGGAGCAGGTCGATGGAGACCGCTTGATCGTGACTCTGCGGGGCAAGTGGCGCGTAATTGAATCGCGACCCAAGTGGGAGCACAGTCTGAAGGGCGAGATGCCTAAACGCGTGAAGGTGGAGGTCGATCAGGTGGAGAAATGGGATAGTTCCATGCTGCTGTTTCTCTTTGATGTGCAGCAGTGGTGCCGGGTCGCGGGTTCGTATTTTGATCAGTCGGGCTTACCCGAGAAAACCAAGGAGATGCTCGCGCAACTCTCGCGCTCGCATGAGACGAGTGTGCCGTTTGATCGCACGGATAATTTATTTATCGCGGTGGGCGATGCGACGTATGATGCGTGGCTGCGGTTGAAGGAGATCTTGTCGTTTGTGGGCGAATGCGTGATCAGCACCGTGCGTTTGCTGAAAACGCTGAAACGGTTCCGCTGGGTGGATTGTCTTGAGGAAATGCAGCAATGCGGCGCGATGGCCCTGCCGATTGTGAGCCTGATTAGTATCCTCGTGGGTATGACGTTGGCTTACACGGGGGCGTTGATTCTGCGACAGTATGGCGGCGATATCTATGTCGCTGATTTGGTTGGAATCACGATGGTGCGTGAGATGGGCGCGTTGATGACGGGGATCGTGCTCGCGGGTCGCACGGGTGCGGCGTTTGCGGCTCATATTGGCAACATGAAAGCGAACGAGGAGATCGATGCGTTTCAGACGTTGGGAATTTCGCCCTTGGATTTTTTGGTGATGCCTCGAATGATCGCGTTGGGATTAATGATGCCGCTCCTCTCGCTGTATGCTAATTGTCTGGGTATTCTCGGAGGCATGGTGGTCGCGCTCATGATTTTGGAGATCCCTCCGGCGGCATTCTGGGTGGAGATGCTGACGATCGTGGATATGTCCGACGTCATGGTGGGGGTGATCAAGGCGACTACCTTTGGCGTGATCATCGGTCTCGCGGGATGTCTGCGTGGATTGCAAGCCGATCGTAGTGCAGCTGGCGTGGGACAGGCGGCGACTTCCGCCGTGGTGACCGCGATACTTTTTATTATCATCGCCGATGCGGTGTATGCGGTGGCGTTTGATATGTTGGGAATTTAACCATGAGCGAAACCGAAACAGGCCCAGCGATCAGTGTTTCAGATATCCGATGCGGATATGATGAAACGGTCGTGTTGGATAAAGTGAGCTTTGAGGTCTCGACCGGTGAAGTATTTTTCATTATCGGTGGTTCGGGCTGTGGTAAGAGCACGCTTTTGCGCAACATGATTGGGATTCATCGACCCCAAGCTGGCTCAGTAAACTTTTTTGGCCATCCGTTTGAGCAGGACGATATCGATGCGCGTCGCGAAACACTGAAGCGATTCGGGGTGCTCTACCAAAGTTCGGCGCTGTGGAGCTCATTCACCCTGCGTGAAAATGTGGCGCTCCCGTTGGAAGAATACACGGAGCTTACGAAGCGTGAGATCGAAGAAATCGCCACGCTGAAATTGGCGCAGGTTGGGCTCACGGGTTTTGAGGATTACTATCCAGCGGAAATCAGCGGTGGAATGAAAAAGCGGGCGGGGCTCGCGCGAGCGCTGGCCCTCGATCCGCAGATCGTGTTTCTCGACGAGCCTTCAGCAGGGCTCGATCCAATCACCTCGCGTAAACTCGATGAGTTGATTCTCCAAATTCGTGAATTGTTTGGCACGACGTTGGTCGTGGTCTCGCACGAATTGGCCTCGATTTACAGTATCGCGGATCGTGTGATCATGCTCGATAAATCTGAAAAAGGCATCATCGCCCAGGGCCCGCCGCGCGAGCTGGCTCAGAATAGCCGCGACCCGCGAGTCACCGAATTTCTCCGGTGGCGTGATCGGGTCGACGTGCCGTCGGATGAATAAGTCCACGCGCCAAAGTAATTTTTATACGATTAATCCTGTCCATTTTATCAATACCCTCTAACCACCATATCAAGTGAAAACCAAGGTCAGTCCTACTATCGTCGGTGCATTCGTGATTGGAGCCTTTGCTCTCGGAGTGATTGCACTCCTGTCTTTTGGCAGTGTTAGCCTGTTTTCAAAACCGCAGCGTTTTGCGGTTTATTTTAATGAGACGATTCATGGCCTCGATTTAGGATCACCCGTTAAATTGCGTGGTGTGCGCGTCGGCCGGGTCGTCAGTCTCAACGTGCAGTTCGATGAGGTGGCGAAAAAGTCGGTTGTGCGCGTAGTCTGCGAATTTAACCGCGATATCATCACCGATGGACAAGCGGAGATCGATGTGACCAGCCGCGAGGTGCTCCAAGAATTGATTGATAAGGGACTGCGCGCTCAGCTCGGCGTGATGGGACTTGCGACCGGCCTGCTTTACGTGGAGCTGGATTTCCGGGATCCAGACAGGTTTCCCGATCCCATGAGAATTACCGAAATCAAATACGCAGTGGTGCCCTCCACGCTATCGACGATTTCGGAGTTTCAGGCCAATCTGACCACGATCATGGCCGGCATGAAAGATATCGATATCGGTGGCATTGCGAAGAATCTTAATGGGCTGATTACTGATGCTCGGACTCAAGTAAATGGCTTGGAGCTTGGCCCTATGGTCGCGGAATGGACGAAGACGGCTGAATCTCTCAACGAATTCACCACTTCTCCTGAGCTGAAGATCACGATTACGAACCTTAATCTGGCGGCTACAGAACTGCGTGCAGTGTTGGAGAAGTTGGATGGGCAGATCGATCCCACGGCGGATAAGCTGGGCTTGGCACTGGAAGAATCGAAGACCACGCTGGCATCCTTCAATGCGGCTGCGATGACGCTTCGCCAATTTATCAATGCGCAACACCAGTTAGGCGCTGGCGCCAATCAAGCTTTTGTGAAGTTGGCCGATGCGGCCGAATCGGTCGAGCGACTGGCTGATTTTCTTGAGCGCAATCCGCAAGCTCTCCTGACCGGTCGAAAAATCCCAAATAAGTGATGAAAAATTATCTTTCTCAAAAATGGACCTTGGTCGCGACGGCGATGGTGACACTCGCGATGACAGGTTGTTCGGTGGTGCCAGAAGCGAGTGCTGATTTGACGCGCCACTACCTGCTGACCAATACCCAAGGCGATAGCCAAAGTGCAGTTAAGAGCAGCGACGGTTTAAGGCTCGGCCTCAAGCGAGTGGAGATATCGCGCTATTTAGATAAAGGCTCGTTGGTAGTTTTACGTGGCGCCAATGAATTGGTTTATAATGACTATGCTCGCTGGGCAGAGCCGATCAACGAAGGCGTGGGCCGGATCGTGCGAGCGCGTTTACTCGATGAGGCAAAGGTGTCCCGTGTATTTGTGGATTCGTTTCCTTTCGACCAAACTCGCGATTATGATATTTCGATCAACGTCACTCATTGCGAAGGCGCGATCAACGGTGGTGCAGGCCAAGTGCGGTTCGCGGCCGTGGTGGAAATCACCACCACCGGCGAAGATGCCAAGGTGGTTTCGAGAACGGAATTTATCGCTCCGCAACAAAGCTGGAATGGACGCGATTATAGCGAGTTGACTCAGCTGCTCAGCGAAAGCGTGGCGCTGCTTTGCAACGATTTGGTCGCTTCCTTAGCCGACCAGTAATCGGGGCGCCTAAAACGATTTAGCGCGAGTGGTCTGAGATGAGTTGGGAAAATCCAACTCGCTCAGGTTGATGCTATCTCAGGAGTGATTCGACTGATTTTCACGCGAACCACGGAGGTCGTGGAGGCTTCGACCACGGTGAATTCCAAATCTGCGTCGGCGATGGTATCACCACTGATAGGGATGCGTTCGGCGAGTTCGGTGATGTAGCCGCCAATCGTATCCGCCTCCGTTTCGCGAGGGAGGTTGTTGAAAGTGCGGGTGAGGCGATCTATGGGGCAGGTGCCCTTCGCTTCTGCTTCGTTTTCGTTGAGCAGAGTGATGAAGCCGACTTCGTGATCGAACTCGTCTTCGATTGCTCCGACGACTTCCTCGAGAACGTTTTCGATGGTTATCATCCCGGAGATGCTCCCGAACTCATCGACGAGGAGCGCGATGTGTTCCTGCTTTTTCTGATAATGAGCGAGCAGGGCAGGGAGCTTGATCGTTTCGGGAAGAATGCTAATCGGCCGCACGAATTTCTTTAGATCAGTTACTGGATGGCCTTCGGCGAGTCTCTGAAACAGATCTTTGACGTGAATGAGGCCGATGCATTTTTCGAGTCCGCCATCAC
This sequence comes from Opitutaceae bacterium, assembly GCA_002713695.1. GTDB lineage: Bacteria > Verrucomicrobiota > Verrucomicrobiia > Opitutales > Opitutaceae > Cephaloticoccus. Next base: position 73,372 of record PAUB01000001.1, on the reverse strand, counting down.
AGAGCGGTAACCGCGTATGTTGGGATTGCGCGGCGAGCTTAAGGTTTTCCTCTATGCTATTGGCGATATCGAGAGTCATCACGGTGTGGCGCGGCACAGCGTAGCGTCGCGCGGATTTATCCTCCAGGTCGAGCACGTTGAGGATCATGCGATGTTCTTTGGTTGAAACATGGCCGCCATCTTTTGACTCACGCACGAGGAGCCGCAATTCTGCCGCAGTCTTCGCGCCGCCATGCAGTTCACTGGTGTCGAAACCGATCAAATGAAGCATGCGATTACTAATCGCGCTGAGGACCCAGATAAAGGGTTTCAGCACCACCGTAAACCAGTGCAGCGGATGGGCAACGAAGAGGCTCACGCGGTTGAACTTCGCGATTGCGTAGATCTTGGGCACCTGCTCACCAATGGTGATATGCAGAAAAGTGATCGCGGCGAAGGCGACTGGAAACGCGATGTAGTGATGCCACTCGGGCGCAATGTTCATTGAGAGCAGGATGGGTGCGAGGGAGCGGGCCACCATCGGCTCGCCGACCCAACCGAGACCCAGACTGGCCAGCGTGATACCCAGTTGGCAGGCCGCCAGATAAGTATTGAGATTTTGTTGGATCGAAAGTGCGCGTCGGGCTCTTCCGTTTCCGCTGTCAGCGAGGATCTTGAGTTCACCCTTCCGGACTTTTACGAGCGCGAATTCTGCTGCGACGAAGAAGCCATTGGCCGCGACCAAGGCCATGACGACGATTATATTGATAAGCATGTGTTAGGGAACCCGAAGAATGGGTTGAGCCTGCCTCAGAACATTTCTACGGGTTGCGATTGTCAATCGCTCGCAAGGGGCGCCCTAGGCATGCCAAAACACGTAATATACACCGATCACCGCAAGATAGGCGAACACGATGGGACGGAGGAATTCGTGGGGGACCTTTCGGCCGATGCTTATTCCGAGCCGCAAGATGATCGCGATCGGTATGACCAAAATAGCGGTTAACGAGAAAATGAGATGGAGATCTTCACCCGTGTATCCGATGAAAAACAGGCGCGAAACCGAGGTAACCACAAAGATGGCGGCCAGCACGGCTTTGGCCTGATCGACAGTCCAGGTGCGTGAATAAGCATAGGCGACGACGGGCGGACCACCCATGTTGAATGCGGCGGCCAGGATCCCGGCAAACATGCCAATCGGGTATTCAGCCGGTCCGATTCTGGGCCGCGCTTTACGGTGACGCGTGAAGAAATAATTGATTCCCACGAAGAGCATCGAAGCCCCTAGAATTATAATCAGGATCCGCTCTGGGAGCACCGCCACGAGGTAGACTCCGATCGGTATTCCCACGCTGGCGCCGATCAACAGCTTGCGGGCTTCGCCCCACTGAAAAGAGCTCTTATGCCAATACAGAGACAGGCACATCATGATCGCATTCATGATCGCCAAGAGCGTGATGGCATCCTTCAAGCCCATCGTGAGCGGGAGGAGCGTCATCGCCACGATCCCGAATCCAAACCCCATGACCCCCTGTGTCATCCCCGCGAGGATGAAAATGATTAGGATGATGGAGAACGCCTCCCACGGGATATCAAGCATAGTCTTTCATCCAATCTGGGGCAGCCTCCCGATGAAACTAAAATCTATCAATTGGAGTATCAATTTGCCTCTCTAAAACAGAGAAACTAACCAAGAGGAGTCTATGAGTTACATCCCGGTGCCGCCGCAAAAGGTTAATCAGCTCAACGCCCGAGAGTTTAAGAAGAGTGCTATACTTTCTGTCATGGCGAGGAGTGTAACGACGTGGCCATCCACGATTACTCGTTATGACTGATTGTCAGTGCTCGTGGATTGCCACGACCGCGTGGGCGGTCTCGCAATGACAATTCGTTTCTTTGTCTGAGGCTGGCATTCTGTTCCAGCTTTTCTGAGTTCCATATAAAACTATCCATGCTTGCTGACCATGGGCTGGGTGAAGGCCGGCATCCTAATCTGAGTTGTTCTTTCCACCTCACTAAAGGGCACCCGTGTCAGTCACCCTTCCGCTCTGCTCCAGGGCACTCTGCTGGACAGCAGAGTGCCATCTCCGTGCTCCCGCGCTTCGTCCACATTAAATAGCTCGTCTTCCACGCGCACGAAAAAGCCCTTCATCGCGCGAGGCGTTGAAGGGCTTTGAAATTGAAGCCTATTCGCAGCCTTACTTCTTCATCGCTACGGCGATTCGTTTGAGGGCGGTCTCGACGTTGGCGAGGGAGTTGAACGCGCTGATGCGCACGTGACCTTCACCACAAGTGCCGAAGCCGGCTCCGGGGGTGCAGACGACTTGGGCTTCGTTAAGAAGCTTGTCGAAGAAGGCCCATGAATCGGTGCCGGTGTTGATCCAGATGTAAGGCGCGTTGTCACCGCCGATGCATGAATAGCCGAGGGCAGTGATGGACTCGCGGATCAGCTTCGCGTTTTCCAGGTAGAAATCAGTGAGCGCCTTGGTCTGCGCCATGCCTTCATTGGTGAAGATGGCGGCGGCGGCTTTCTGAATCGGATAGGAGACACCGTTGAACTTCGTGGTGTGGCGACGATTCCAGAGCGCGTGAAGGGAGTGCTCTTTACCAGCGGTATCGTAGGCCAAGAGTGCCTTTGGCACGACTGTGTAGGCGCACCGGGTGCCGGTAAATCCGGCGATTTTGGAAAAGCTGCGGAACTCGATGGCGACTTTGTCAGCGCCTTCGATTTCGTAGATTGAATGGGGGATCTCAGGATCGCGAATGAAGGCTTCATACGCGGAATCGAAGAGGATGATCGCCTTGTTCTTCTTCGCGTAAGCGACCCACTCGGCGAGTTGCGCCTTGGTGGCGACAGCACCAGTCGGATTATTCGGGAAGCAGAGGTAGATCAGATCACTCGCGCCTTCTGGAATCGAAGGAATGTAACTATTCTCCGGCGTGCTTTCGAGATAGGTGATACCTTGGTAACGGTCATCAACATCACCACCAGTGCGACCGGCCATGACATTGGTGTCGGTGTAAACCGGATACACGGGATCGGGGATGGCGAGGCTGACATCCTCAGAGAAGATCTCTTGGATATTGGCACAATCGCACTTGGAGCCATCGGAAACGAATATCTCGTCGGCCGCGATGCTGCAGCCACGGGCGGCGTAATCATTCGCAGCGATCGCGTCGCGCAGAAAACCGTAACCCTGTTCAGGGCCGTAACCTTTGAAGGTTGCGCGATCTGCCATCTCATCGGTCGCGGCATGAAGAGCGGCGATACAAGCGGGGGGGAGAGGTTCGGTGACATCGCCGATGCCGAGCTTGATGACCGGCTTGTCGGGATTGGCCTCGATGAAGGCGTTCACGCGCTTGGCGATGTCGGCAAAGAGATAGGAGGCCTTAAGCTTGGTGTAGTTTTCGTTGATCTTGATCATGGGAATAAAGGTGAGGGTGCTGATTTTGCCTTCGTCGCCTGTTGGGGCAGTGAAGGTTTCGTCGTCAGGCGAGCTGAGCTGCTGCGTAATACTTGAACAAACCGTCGGGATGGGGTTAGTTCAAGCACGACGTTGGTTAAAAACGCTATCCCTATGCAAATTATCGAAACGATCGCGGAAATGAAACAGCAGGCCGCTGAGTGGCGTGCGGCAAATAAACGGGTGGCGTTGGTGCCGACGATGGGGGCGTTGCACGCAGGGCAGGGGGCTTTAATTAAGGCGGCTAAGGAGCAGGCTGATATCGTGGTCGTGGTGCTGATGGTGAATCCGTTGCAGTTCGCGCCCAATGAGATCGTTAGCGATTATCCGGAAACGCCGGAAGTTGATCGTGAGTTGTGCGAAAAGTCTGGCGCGACCGTGGTATTAGCGACCAAGCCCGAAGTGTTTTTTCCCAAGGGCTTTTCGACTTATGTAGATGAGGAGAGATTGAGTAAGCCGCTCTGTGGTGTCTCCCGGCCGACGCATTCTCGTGGGGTGGTGACGTTGATTGCGAAGTTGCTGAATATCGTGCGACCTCAATCGGTTTATTTTGGCCAAAAAACCGCGCAACGTGTCGCGGTCGTGCGGAAGATGATCGCGGATTTAGATTTTGATGCAGAGGTCGTGGTGGTGCCGACGGCGCGCGATAGCGAGGGACTGGCATTTGATACCAATGCCAGCACTTTCACGGCCAATCAGCGGAAGGAGGCCCTATCGATTAGCCGATCGCTCAACAAGGTTTCTGAGATGGTGGCGAGTGGAGTGCGCAGTCCCGATCGGCTCGTGGCAGAGGTCACACATATTCTTGGTGAATACCGGCAAGTGCGCGTGATTTACGTGTCGCTGGTCAATCGCGAGACGATGCAGCCAGTGCGTGGTGTAGAGCCCGGTAAGTGCTTATTGGCGATTTCGGTGTGGATAAACGAGGTCAGAATGATTGATAACATACTGTTGTAGAGTGGTTAGTGGATATTGGTAGTTTTTGATCGAAAACTATCAAAATCTATCAATTATTGAGTTTTTATTCATGGCAGCCTCGACTCTCAAGCAACTCCTCGATCTCTCGCATCAACTCGGTCGCGAAGAGCGCAAGTTGGCGATATTAGGCGAGGGTAACACTTCCGCGCGAATCTCCGACGATACGTTTATCGTGAAAGCGAGCGGATCTAGTCTGAGCACGCTGCAGGCAGGGCAGGTGGCCAAGTGCCGATTCGATGGTCTGCTACCAGCGCTCGATTCACGAAAGATGACCGACACGGAAGTCGACGATGCGCTACTCGCTTCACGCGTGAGCACAAAGTCGAAGAAGCCTTCCGTCGAAGCGATGTTTCACGCGTGGCTTTTGACGTTGCCCGGAGTTAATTTCGTCGGCCATACGCATCCTATTGCGATCAACAGTATCGTGGCGACCAGTCATACGAAGGCGTTTGCGACGAAACGAATTTGCCCCGATGAGATCGTGTGCTGCGGTGCTGAGTTTGTTGTCGTGCCGTATGTCGATCCCGGTCTCAAGCTAGCTCAGGCGATTCGCAAAGCGGTGACCGCTTACGTGAAACGAGTCGCGCGACCTCCGCGTGTGATCCTGCTGGAGAATCACGGCATGATCGCACTTGGCGCTTCACCTGCCGCGGTGATGGCGGCGACCTTGATGGCGGTTAAGGCGGCGGAAGTTTATATCGGCGCGAGCACTGTTGGCACTCCCCGATTTCTCACTCCGGCTACGTTGAAGCGTATCGAGGGACGCCCAGATGAGCACTATCGCCGCAAGATGCTCGGGCTCTGATTGAGTCGCGCGACCTATTCGAACCAACCCTTTTATAAATCATGAAAGACTACAAATACGTTAACAATCTTTGGGATGACGCCAAAGCCGAGTCGCTCGATCAAGTAGAGAAGCTCGTTTATCGCTCCAATCTTTTGGGCCAAGATCAACGCATCACCAACACCGGCGGTGGTAACACTTCCAACAAGTTGATGGAGACTGATCCTCTCACCGGCGAAGAAGTCGAAGTGCTATGGGTCAAAGGTTCCGGTGGCGATCTGCGCACCAGCAAGCGCGCGAACTTCTCGTCACTTTACCAGAGCAAGCTCTTGGGCATGCAGAAGCTCTACCTCGGCCGCGCCGATAAGGGACTCAAAACGGCCGCCGAAGATGAGATGGTGGCGATGGCTAGCCACGCGACGTTCAATCTGAACCCGCGTCCATCCTCGATCGACACGCCTTTGCACAGCTTCATCCCCGCGAAGTATGTCGATCACATGCATCCTAATGCGATCATCGCGATCGCGGCTTCGCAGAACTGCGAAAAGCTCACGCAAGAAATCTTCGGCGGCGAAATGGGCTACGTGCCTTGGATCCGCCCTGGTTTTGAGCTCGGTCTCGCCATGCAGGACATCTGTCAGAAAGACGCGAATGTGAAGTCCATCATGATGGGCCAGCACGGTTTTATCTCTTGGGATGAAAACGAAAAGAACTGCTACCTTTACACGCTCGATTGCATCGAGAAGGCCAGCGAGTTCATCGAGGCGAAATACGAAGCTAAGGGTGGCGACGCTGCTGCCTTCGGTGGTGCGAAATGCGAGTCTCTCGACGAAGCCACGCGCCAATCTCACTTCGCGGCGATTTTGCCATGGCTCCGCGGTCAGGTTTCCCAACAGAAGCGTTTCGTCGGCACCGTGCAGGATGACGAGAAGATCCTGCGCTTCGTTAATTCGAACGACGCCACGCGTCTCGCCGAACTCGGCACGAGTTGCCCTGATCATTTTCTCCGCACCAAGATCAAGCCATTGCTTGTGGACTGGAATCCGCAGACGGAAGACCTCGCTGCCCTCAAGACGAAGATTGCTTCGGGCATCGAGGAATACCGCAAGGACTATGAAGTCTATTACAACAAGTGTAAGCGCGACACCTCGCCAGCGATGCGCGATCAGAATCCAACCGTCGTCTTGATTCCGGGTCTGGGCATGATCGCTTGGGGTAAGAGCAAGTCAGAGTCTCGCGTCACCGCCGAATTCTACAACTGCGCCGTCGAAGTGATGCGTGGGGCCGAAGCGATCGACACCTACATTTCCCTGCCACAGCAGGAAGCGTTCGACATCGAATACTGGTTGCTCGAAGAAGCGAAACTCAAGCGCATGCCAGCTGAAGACGAACTCGCTCGCCAAACGATTATCGTCGTGGGTGCCGGTTCAGGTATCGGCAAGGAAACCGCTCATCGTATTTCGAAAGAAGGCGCGAACATCGTTTGCGTTGATATGAAACTCGAAACCGCTGAAGCGACCGCTAAGGAAATTACCGACGTGCTTGGACAAGGTATCGGTGTCGCCGGTAGCGGCATTTCCGGATGCGGTCCTGCAATTGGGCTTGCTTCGAACATCACTGATCGCGCAAGCGTTCGTGCGATGCTCGATCAAGTCGCGCTCGCTTACGGTGGGTTCGATTCGATCGTGGTGACCGCCGGTGTCTTCTGGCCAAGCGATACGTCTGGCCACATCCCTGACGATAAGTGGGCGTTCACGTTCGGCGTGAATGTTACCGGTAGCTATATCGTAGGCGACGAAGCGGCGACGACCTGGAAAGAGCAAGGCCTCCAAGGACAGCTCGTTCTTACAACCTCAGCCAATGCGGTTGTCGCGAAGAAGGGCTCCATCGCTTACGATACTTCGAAAGCCGCTGCGAATCACCTCGTGCGCGAACTCGCCATCGAACTCGCACCGATGGTGCGCGTGAATGGCGTCGCTCCTGCGACCGTCGTGAAGGGTTCTGCGATGTTCCCGCGCGATCGAGTCATCGGTTCGCTTGCGAAATACAATATCGATTACAGCGAGGATGAGGAAACGGAATCCCTCACCACCAAGCTCGCACAGTTCTATGCTGATCGCACGCTCACCAAGGCACCAATCACCCCGGCTGATCAAGCCGAGGCGTATTTCCTCCTCGTGAGCCAACGCCTTAGTAAGACTACCGGTCAAGTGGTCACCGTCGACGGCGGACTGCACGAAGCGTTCCTACGTTAAGCACTGGGCAACTCTTAATCAAAACCGCCGGATGCGTTCACACGCTCCGGCGGTTTTTTGTTTTCATGCTGAGCTCGCGCTTCGCGATTGATGTGAGGTGAGAATAGCGAATTCTAGGATTTAACCCATTTGTAATTTTTCTGCCATGACGATCTATAGAACCCGCCGCTCGATCAAACCGATGGCCATGGATTCGCTGCGCGAGGTGTCGCGCGAGCTGGTCTTATCGTTATTGGAGGATGCACACTGGGCGCCGACACATGCGCGGAATCAACCGTGGCGATTTCAGGTATTTGCTTCGTTGGCCGCGCGAACGCGATTGGGCGAAGGGCTACAGTCAATCTATGATGAGATCACGCCTGTTGATAAACGTATCGATTCGAAGCGGGCGAAGTTGTCGGCGAATCCGCAACTTGCTCCAGTCGTGATCGCGCTGGGAGCGCATATCGCGCCGGAGGGCAAGGTGCCCGAATGGGAAGAAATCGCGGCAGTATCATGCGCCGTGCAGAACTTGATGTTATCCGCGCACGAGCGTGGATTGGGGACCTATTGGAGTTCGCCCCCAGTTGCGGGCAGAGCGGAATTTGCGCGCTGGTTAGGATGGGATGAAACGCACCGGATGATGGGTCTGATTTACATCGGTTGGCCGCAAGAGGGGCAACCCGCTCCACAATCAACGCGCGATGATCTGATGGATCGGGTGACTTGGCACGAAGCCTAGATTTTGACGCTAAATCGGTGGGTGTCGCGCTTTGGGGTTTTCTTATCCTTGTGCATGGGCGTAATCGAAGATGATGAAATACGCGGCGCACATTTATCTTTGGACGGATTGTTGGGCAGATTCAGAAGTCGGACTTTTTGCTCGCGCGAAGGGTTTGGGCATCGATCTGCTCGAAATCTCGGTTGGAGATGATGTGAAGTTCGATGCCGCGATCACCAAACAAGCTGCTGCAGATGCGGGCATGGGGATCGTGATTGGTCCGGGTGGTCAGTGGCCGGACAACGCGAATCTTTCGGGCGACGAACCTGAGCATCGTCAACGGGCGTATGATTGGCACCGGCAGCAGATCGATCTCGCGGTAGCGATGGGCGCGAGCACATACTCGGGCGCGATCTATGGGCGACCAGGGGTTTCGTTACGACGACGTCCGCCAGCGGACGAATACGCTCGCACGGCAGAGGGCTTACATGGTCTGGCCGAATACGCGCAGCAGGCTGGGGTGCAATTGGGCATTGAGCCGATGAGTCGGTTCCGCACACACATGGTGAACACCCCTACGCAGGCTTTGAAGCTGGTCGAGATGGCTGACCACCAACACCTGAAGATTGCGATCGATACCTATCACCTCGCGACAGAAGTGCGCGATATCCCCGCCGAAGTGCGCACCGTGGGCTCGCGTCTGATGGCACTGCACGCCTGTGAAAATGATCGCGGCATGCCCGGAGTAGGGATGATGCCTTGGAAGGAAATCTTCGACGCGGTGCGAGAAACACCCGCGCAGTTTGTGGAGTTTGAAAGCTACAATACCTCGCTCGGCGATTTCGGCTGGCAGCGTGGCATGTTCCAAAATCAATGCCCTGACGGGGACACCTTCGTGCTCCAAGGTTTGGACTTCGTGCGTCCACTGGTGTGACGATTAAATTCCACCAAGAAGAGCATATAGAACACGAGGGTATGAGATTATTGACTATGTTGTAACCTGTGGTCTGATTCAGGCGTCTTCCTAGTGATGCGCCGTCTTCTGACTCCGATATTCTTCGTCTTATTCCTGCTGACACAGGCGTCATCGCAGACCGTGCAGCCTGACACTACGTTGAGTCTCGATGAGCAGGCATCGCGGTTTCTTGCTCAAGCGACTTTTGGTCCATCGCCGGCAGCGATCACCGAGTTACGCAATCTGGGCTATGATTATAATGCATGGATCGATCTCGAAGTAGCGAAAGCGCCTACGCTGGCTGCTCCGTTGGCGGTGGCTGCGTTTGCTAATGATGAGTTCGTTAAAATCAATAATTTCCAGAATCGTCGGTATCGTAATTGGGTCATGCTTTCAGGTAGTGACCAACTTCGGCAGCGGGTGGCTTATGCATTGACCCAGATTTTCGTCATCTCCGACAACACGGCTTCGGTCGCGGGTGCGAGGGAGGGCTCAAGTAGCTATTACGACATGTTGCTGGAAAATTGCTTCGGCAATTTCCACCAGTTATTGTTCGAAGTGACACGGCATCCCATGATGGGGCGCTTTCTCACGCATTATAAGAATCGTAAGGCCAACTTGGTAACGGGCACCCGCGCCGATGAGAACTATGCGCGAGAAGTGATGCAGCTTTTCACGATTGGTCTTTATTTGCTCAATCAAGACGGCACCTACCAATCGGTGACCAACGGTCGGCCCACTGAGGCTTACACCAACGATCATATCACCGAGTTTGCCCGTGTGTTCACCGGTTTCACTGATGAGGACAATAATCCGAATGCGGTGGGCACCGGGGCTGGTCGCTTGGATTTCCCCCGAGTAGGCCAGAACTACACCCAGCCCATGAAGATGTGGGAGCCTCAGCATGATACGGGTGTAAAAACTCTCCTCAGCTATTCAGGTGCTCGCAAAACGGTGATCCCCGCTGGTCAGACCGGTCTGGAGGACATCAACGATGCCATCTACAACCTCGTTGAGCATCCCAACACGGGACCCTTCATCGGTCGTCTGCTTATTCAGCGTCTCGTCACTTCGAATCCTTCCAATGGCTACGTCAGCCGCGTCTCGGCTGCGTTTGCGAATAATGGGCAAGGCGTTCGCGGAGACATGCTGGCGGTGATCAAGGCCATCCTGCTGGACCCGGAAGCGCGCAGCACTGCATTTCTGACGGATCCAGAGCACGGTAAACTTCGCGAACCGTTTCTCCGTATCACACATCTGCTACGCGCCTTCCGCTTTAATCCTACCGCCAACCTGCCTGGCTATAATTTGGGATCAATAAGTAGCGCCACGCTTGGTCAATTTCCACTTTCGGCCCCTTCGGTATTTAATTTCTATTTTCCCGATTACCAGCCACCGGGCCCAATCGGAGATGCGGGTCTGGTGGGGCCCGAGTTTCAAATTCTGAATACGGTCTTCGGCATCACGACCCCAAATAATATCTACGCTTTGATCCACAATACGAGGGTCGGCAGTTTCAGTCTCAATCTGTCACCTCAGGCTGCGCTGGGTATTAGCACAGAGGCGTTGGTGGACAATATCGATATGCTACTCACCCACGGAACGCTCAGTCCGGAAACTCGCGCCAAGGTGATCATGGCCATCGATAGTATTACGAATCGCATGATCCCGTCCGGCGATACGCTTGGACTCACTAAAGCCCGCATGGCGATCTACCTCATCGCGATGTCGCCGGATTACGCCGTGCTTAAATAACTCTTCATCCATGAGTTCATCATCTGGTTCCAATTCCATTAGCCGCCGCGAATTCCTCGGTCAGGCCAGTTGTGCTGGTGTCGGCTCCGCGGCTCTGTTCTCGACTTTGCTCACTTTGCGGTTGGCGAACTCGTTGGCCGCCCAATCAGCTCCCGCCAGCAATGACTATCGTGCACTGGTCTGTCTCTTTCTTGCCGGGGGGAATGATTCTTTCAACATGCTTGTGCCCACCACCAGTGGAGAATACGAGGCCTATGCCAAGGCCCGCGGCAATCTGGCGTTAGGGAAGGACACCTTGCTCCAGATCACCCCGGGAAATATGGGTGGTCGCACCTTGGGTATTCATCCTTCGATGACGGAAGTGCGAGATCTCTTCACTGCTGGTAATCTCGCCTTTGTGTCCAACGTCGGCTCGCTGATCCGCCCAATGACTTTGACGGATTATCAGGCTCAGCGCTACTTGCCGGTCTCTCTCTATTCGCACGCCGATCAAATTAAACAGTGGCAGACCTGCATACCTGACCAACGCACTTCGATCGGTTGGGGTGGTCGCGCTGCCGACATCATTCAATCGCTGAATGATCCGAGCTTGGTTTCGATGAATATCTCGCTGGCTGGCCAAAGTGTGTTTCTCACCGGTCAACAAGCGTTCACTTACTCTGTCGGCTCATCCGGGGCCACGGCCCTCACGGGCTATAACCCTCTTGCGGTTAATAATCTCACTGATGTGCGCAGCTCGGGAGTGAATAGCACCGTTGACCAGACTTTCCGCAATCTCTTTGAGCAAACCTATGCAGACAGCACCCGTGAGGCGGTTGATTCATATTACGAATTTTCCACTGCTCTCAATGGTATCAATCTGGGCACACCGGTCCCGGCAGGTAATTCCCTCGCGAGTAGTCTGGCCATGGTCGCCAAGATCATTGCCGCCAATGGGAACTTTGGTGCTAAAAGACAGATCTTTTTCGTGCAGGTCGGTGGTTGGGATCACCACGACGAAGTGATCAACAACCAGATCGGGATGCTACGTGGTGTGAGCGAAGGTGTGGGCTTCTTCTCGGATGCGCTTAACGAGATCGGCATGGCAGATAAGGCCACTTTATTTACGGCTTCGGACTTTGGTCGGACCCTCACATCAAACGGGAATGGTTCTGATCATGCATGGGGTGGAAATCACATGGTGATGGGCGGTGCGGTTGGCGGGGGAAAAGTTTACGGCGATGCGGACAAAGGTTACTACCCAGACTTTCAGAATCTCTCGACAATCGATACAGGGCAGGGACGACTCATTCCCGGTGTAGCCGTGGATGAATATGCGCGCGACCTGCTCACTTGGTTCGGTATCAAAAGTGGAGATATGGACTACGTGCTCCCGGCGTTTAGTAACCGTTTTGGTGGACGTCCTGAACTTGGGTTATTTAGCGCTGCTGCGACCACGACACCCACAACCCCTGCGCCGACACCCACAACACCTACTCCGACCCCAACGCCGCCGCCAGCCACCACGCCAGTTGTCCGTAGTGGATCGTCAGGTGGAGGAGGTGGAGGAGGTGGAGGAGGTGGCGGCGCGCCGAGCACGTTTTCCTTGGGGGCGCTAGGTGCCGCAGCATTACTGAAACTGCGCCAAAAGCGCATGGCTCATAAAAAAGCCGAAGCGCTACGCGATGCTAAGGCAGCGTCGAAGGAATGACCTCGCTGGGGTGAGGCTTATTCTCACTACGAAGAGCACAAAGGACACAAAGGTTCTGACCGGGATCGGTCTTAGTAAACTTAATGTTCTTTGTGGTTAATGCTTCTGCCGGGGACGGTAGGTCTTCTGCTTGAGATCAGCAGAGAGCAAACGACGGAAAGTCTTCAGATCCTTGACGGCTTTTAGAGAGATGAGCTGTCGGGCAATGTTGCCGACCGCCGTGCCTTCCAGACTGAAAGAAATAACAGGGAGTCCCGAAGCATCGGCCGTCGCTTGGCAGAGAAGTTGGTTCTTGGAACCTCCGCCGACGATGAGGATGCGTTTGAAGGTCTTGTCAGTCATGCCCTCGAAAGCACGAATGCACTTGGCGTGACCTTCGCCGATGGAATCACAGATGAGACGTGTGTAACCGGTGAGGTTGGTTGGGGCCTTGATCTTCCGTTTCTTCAACTGAGCATCAATCGCAGCCTTCATTGAATCGGGACTGGTAAAGGCACGATCAGTGAGCGTGAGTAAGTTTTTAGATGCAGGGAGTTTTTGTGAAGACTTGATCAGAGCAGACCATTCGCGGTCGTTCTTTGGGCGCTGCTTGAAATCCTCCATGATCTGCTCAAGGAGGAAGAGACCCACGACATTGGTGAGCGGACGGTAGCCGCCGTTGCCCGTGCGTTCGTTGGCGACATTGGCTTTTTCAGCGGCGGGACCGAGGACGGGTTTGTCGCTCTCGAAACCGACGAGTGACCAGGTGCCGGAACTGAGGAAGATATCGTTGCCATCTTCGGCGGCTGGCATCGCGTCATAGGCGCAAGCGGTGTCGTGTCCGGGGCAGGCGATGACTTCTACGCCTGCGAGTTCAGGGAAGTTTTTTACCTTACCGAGCTTGGCTCCAGAGAGCTTAGGCTTGGAGAACCATTCCCGTGGGATGGAGAAACGATTGAGCGCGGTGCGCGACCAATCGTTGGCTTTCACATCGAGGAGCTGCGAGGTGCTCGCCACCGTCAGCTCGTTGGCCATCTTGCCGCTCAACAGATAATTGAGATAGTCGGAGAGAAAGAGGCAGTGCGTCGCGAGGTCGGTGATCGCGGGGCAATTTGCGATGGTTTCGCTGAGCTGGAGGCTCGTGTTGTAAAACACATTGGGGATGCCTGTCGCGGCGTAGATCGTGCTCGCGCCGCTTTTCTTGAGCGCTTTGATGCCGGCTTGTGTGCGATCATCGCGATAAGCGTGGGGAGGGAAAACGAGGCGGCCCTGATCGTTTAGGAGCACGTGATCACAACCCCAGGTATCAACACCAACGGAGGAAAGCTTGGCACCGCGTGGGAGCAGCTCCACGGCCTTTTTCAAACCGGTCGATACTTCGGCCCAGAAGGTGCCGACTTCCCAGTAAGCATTTTTACCGAGCTCTCGATAGTCGTTGGGGAAGCGATGTGCTTCGGTCAGCTGAAGTTTGTTTTTCGACCATGCGCCAAGGATGACGCGGCCACTGGTGGCGCCGAGATCGACGGCGGCGGTGTAGATGGTTTTAGCCATGGAAAGAGTTAGTCGAGTTGCAGAGTTTGGCGGGCTTGGGCGTGAGCTTGTTTAAAGAAATCAGCGTGTTGCGCGTCTTTTAAATCGAGGTCGTAGGTCGGGATCATCGCCTTCATTTTGGCACGACCTTCATCTGTATCGAGGATGTGAGAGAAACAATTCTTCACGACTTCGAGCACGATGTTGACTGAGACCGAAGCACCGGGAGATGCCCCGAGGAGGGCGGAAATAGATTTCTCCGGATCAGTGATGACTTCCGTGCCGTAGTGCACGATCCCGGCCTCGCCATCGGTTTTCTTAATCGCCTGCACGCGGATGCCGCCATCGATGAGTTTCCAGTCTTCGACTTTTGCTCCGGGGTGGAACACATGCAGCACGTCCATGCGGTCCTGCATGCTTTGAGTGCCCTGTTGCACGAGATATCGCACAAGCGGGATATTAGTCGCGCCGATCTTGAGCAGGGTAAGGAGATTGTGAGAACGAATCGTGCCAGGGAGATCGGTCCAGCTCCCTTTCTTATGGAGAAACTTAGTCGTCCAAGAAGCGAAAGGGCCAAAGAGGAGCGAGCGTTTTCCATCGAGCATCCGCGTATCGAGATGAGGAACGGCCATCGTGGGGGCGGCTTCGAGCGCTTGGCCATAAACCTTGGCGCGATGTTGCTCCACGATCTCAGGATTATCGCAGACGAGCCATTGTCCGCCGATGGGGAAACCGCCGATGCCTTTGCCTTCTTCGATCCCGGATTTTTGGAGGAGTCGCAGACTGCCACCGCCCGCGCCGATGAAGACAAACTTGGCGGTATTGCGACGCACTTTGCCCGTCGCGAGATCTTTGGCGCTGACGTTCCAGCGTCCGTTTTCTTTTTCGATATCGACCACGCGGTGACCGCTGGCGATTCCGCAACCTTCCTGCTGTTCGAGCCAACCGAGTAACTTACGCGCGATGGTTCCAAAAGTTACATCGGTGCCGCCATCCATCTTGGTCGCGGCGATTGGAATCTGCTCACGCTGATCGAGGAGGAGGGGTGCCCAGCTCGCGATCTTGTCGCGATCGGTGGAGTATTCCATCTCGTTGAAGAAATGGTGAGCGGACATCCCGGCGTGACGCGATTTTAGGAAATCAACCTGTTCCTGTCCGTGGACGAAACTGATGTGCGGCACCGGGTTGATGAAGTCGCCCGGATTGTCGATCATCCCTTCGGCGACCGCGTAACTCCAAAATTGGAAGGACTGTTCAAACTGTTCGAAGATCTGGATCGCGTGAGAAACGTCGACTTCACCATCGGGCCCGCGATTCGGCGTGTAGCTAATTTCGCAGATTCCCGCGTGGCCGGTGCCAGCGTTGTTCCAGCCATGGGAGGCTTCTTGCGCGAGTTCGTCGGTGACTTCGTAAACCTGAATACTGATCTTGGGATCGAGGCGCTTGAGCATCGCGCCGAGATTGGCGGACATAATGCCACTGCCGATTAGGATAACGTCCGGGTTTTCAACGTGCGTGGAATGCTTCATGCGAATGAGAATTCGTAAACGCACCCACCGGTGCGTCAAGCCAGTGGGAAGCTCCTTTCGGGTAAGCGGATGCTATTCGGCTGCTCTCAGGATCGTATGCTGGTCCTTGTTGCCGCGTTTGGTGACGGCATCCTGGTAGCTGATGATGAAAGAGCGTCGGGGGCGGTTGGTGTGGTTGCCGAGGGAGCGATGGGCGGTGAGAGCGTGGAAGAGAAGGACGGTGCCTGCTTTCATGGGCACAGGCACAGCGCCCTCGAGGTCGGCGGTGCCATGAGCGAAGGCGAGTTCGCAGTGGCCGGTGTCGTCTCCGATCATGTTGGCGGATCTCAGTCCGTGCTTATGACTGCCGGGCACGACCCAGACACAGCCGTTCTTCTCATCACATTCCTGCAAGGGGATCCAGGCCGACATGCGGCAATCGCATACCGAATGTTGCGTGTAGTAGGCGTCGTCCTGATGCCAGTGGCAGATTTGAGTATCGTGCGGATTCTTCTCAAAGAGTTTGGCTGAATAGATAGCGATCTCGGGTTTCACGATGTCCTCGATTAGCGTCATGATGTGCTCATCTCGGCACACGCTGCGGGTAAGCTCGGACTTCAAGCCAAGGCGGAGCACTACATCGCTTTGATTGGTACCGTCATCCTATTTTTCGGTGCGAAGGAGCTCAATCTCGCGGTTGATCGTATCGAGTTCCGCTTGAGAAAAAACATTCTCAACTAACAGGAAGCCTTCGCGGTGGTAAGCTTCGAGTTGAATGGGGAAAAGTTTGAAGCGGGCTAGGGTTGAGTGGGAGGGCATGGGGAGGTTTCGCTTAAGCGTAGCGATCTTCGGTGAACGGATCGGCGGTGTTTGAATAACCGCGAATCTCCCAGAAGCCGAGTTTGTCCTGATCGAGGAACGTGATGTTCTTCACAAACTTCGCGCCTTTCCATGCGTAGAGTTTTGGGACGATTACGCGAGCGGGTCCACCGTGTTCGCGGGTAACGGGTTTGCCATCGAAAGAGGTCGCGATGAGCACGTCGTCATCGAGACATTGTTCGAGCAGGACGTTGGTTGAGTAGCCGTCGTAACTGGTGAAATAAACGTATTTGGCTTCGGGGTTGGGCTGCACGAGTTCGTAAAGAGTGGTGAAGGCGACACCGCTCCAAAGGCAGTCATACTTGCTCCAAGTGGTGACACAGTGGAAATCGCTGGTGTCTTCGACTTGCGGCAATGAGTTGAACTTCTCCCATGTGAGCGCGGTGTTATTCGTGACGAGTCCGTCGAGCGTGAGGGTCCAATCGGCGTGAGCGATTTCGGGTTGCACGCCGAGATCGAGCACAGGGAATTTCTCGGTGAGTTTCTGTCCGGGGGGCAGGCGATTTTCGGAAGCGACTGCTCGGGCGGTAACGCCGCTGGCCTTCTGTTTAGCGGCCCATTTCTCCTTGGCCTGAATATAGCGCTCTTTGGACATGGTTTTGAGATTGGGTAAAACCGTAGCGCGCGCAAGTCGTCGCTATTCTTCTGTGCAGGCTTGGGTAATGGCTTCACGCCGCAGGTAGTAGTGTCGCGCCATCATGCCCTGGTAGATAATCGTGATGATCCCGACCAAGCTATAGGTGAGATAGTAGATCTTCTCGATCAGCTTCTTGATCATTTCAGTCGTGTAACCGGCTTCCGTGAAAACTTCGCGCATTTGCGGGGTGATCGCCTGCTCAACGAGTTCCGGTTGGAAGTTGAGCAAGCGGAGGAGGCAATAGATCAGGATTACGCTCATGAGCGCTAGTTGGCTCGTGATTAACCAGCGCACGCCACGTGGCTCGCCTTCGCGGAGTAGGTGGCATCCTTGCAGCTCCAAAGCCCCGGCTCCAGCCACAGTGAGTCCGATCATCGCGCCGCCCATATCTCCCATCATCGCGGCAAAGAGTGAGAAGATGCTGGCGATGATCAGCACGCTCATCCCATCGCGCCGAGCGAGCCGGTAAACGCGCATCAGGGCTTCATCAGAGAGGAGAGGTGGTTGCATCGCAGGGTTGTCATTCCCGCGTGGAGGAAGAATCTCAACTTCATTCGTGTCTGAGTCTTCATCCAAGCCATTTAACTTCCGTCTCGAGTTTCCACCCGAGCTGCCGATCTGTGATCGCACGCAGGAGATCGTGGAGACAATTCAGCAGCATCAGGTGGTGATTCTGGCGGGTGAAACTGGCTCGGGCAAAACCACGCAGATTCCCAAAATGTGTCTGGCGGCAGGTCGCGGCTCGGAAGGCCGGATCGCTTGCACCCAACCGCGTCGCGTGGCGGCGCTTTCTGTTTCTAAGCGCGTGGCGGAGGAATTGGGCGTTTCGTGGGGACGCGAGGTGGGATGCAAGATTCGCTTCAACGATCATACGTCGCGCCAGACCGCGATTAAGTTTCTGACCGATGGTATGCTCCTTGCGGAGATGCACGGCGATGCGCTGATGCGGGAATACGATACGATCATCATCGATGAAGCGCATGAGCGCTCGTTGAATATCGATTTTCTGCTCGGGCATTTGAGGCAGCTGCGGTTTAAGCGGCCCGAGCTGAAGATTATCATCACTTCTGCGACAATTGATACGGAGGCGTTTAGTAAAGCGTTTGACGATGCGCCGATCATCGAAGTCTCGGGGCGCGCTTATCCGGTCGAATTGATTTACTCGCCGCTCGATGAATTGGGCAGCGATGCGGCCGAGGGCGATGAACGGGCATCGAAGGCCGAAGCGTTGCACTACATCGATGGCGCGGTGGAAGCAGTGCAGCGATTGGTGAAGGAAAGCACGACGGGTGATGTGCTCGTGTTTATGCCGAGCGAACGCGACATCCGCGAGGCTTGCGATCTACTCGATGGGGGCAAGTTGCCCAATTGCGAACTCGTGCCGCTCTTCGGTCGATTGAGCAACGCCGAGCAGCAACGCGTGTTTGCGACCACGCAAAAGCGCAAGATCGTGGTGGCAACCAACATTGCGGAGACCTCGTTGACGATTCCCGGAGTGCGCTTCGTGATCGATACGGGATTGGCTCGCGTGAGCCGCTATTCGCCTCAGACGAGGACGCGCCGCCTGCCGATTGAGGCTGTTTCCCAATCGAGTGCGGACCAACGCAAGGGACGCGCCGGTCGCGTATCGGCTGGCGTGTGTGTGCGGCTCTATTCGGAGCAGGATTTTGATCAGCGTCCACGCTTCACCCAGCCGGAGATTCAACGCTCTAATCTCGCCGATGTGATTTTGAGGATGAAGGCATTCGGTCTGGGGGACATCGAGCGCTTTCCCTTTCTCAACATGCCTTCGACCAAGGCCATTCGTTCCGGCTATGCGCTACTGGAAGAATTGGGCGCGTTGGATACGGAAGGCGCGGGGGATTCAAGAAAACTGACCGTGATCGGTCGCGAGTTGGCGCGCTTGCCGGTTGATCCGGCGGTGGGTCGCATGATTCTACAGGCGCGAACCGAGAAAGCCATGCGCGAGGTGTTGGTGATAGCCTCGGCGTTGAGTATTCAGGATCCGCGCGAGCGCCCGATGGATAAGCAAGAGAAGGCCGATGCAGCGCACCTTCGTTTTCTGCATCCCGATTCGGATTTTCTGATGATCCTAAATATCTGGGATGCGTATCACGATGAGTTTGAGCAGATGACACAGTCGAAACTGCGTCGGTTCTGCCGGGATCATTTCTTGAGCTACACGCGAATGCGTGAGTGGCGGGATATTCACCTGCAGTTGCTCGAAGTCGTCAATGAAGGAGGTAAGGCGAAAGTCAGTTCGGCCTTCCATGGGATGAAAGAACTAGATGCGAAGAAGACAGGCTTTGGCACGCCGCCGTTTCGGGCGATCCATCGATCGATTCTATCCGGGCTGCTCGGCAACATCGCACAACTCGATGAAGAGAGCGGTCTCTATAAAGCCACGCATGAGCGCAAGGCGGCGCTGTTTCCCGGATCGGTTTTATTTCGTAAGGATGAGAAGAAACGAAAGGGAGGAGACGCGGGGCAACGCCCGCCGACTAAAAAAGGGACGAAGTCTCCTCGGTGGTTGATGGTCGCAGAGATCATGGAGACGTCGCGCTTGTATGCGCGCACTTGCGCAAAGCTTGATCCTTCGTGGGCGGTATCACTCGGCACACATATTCTGAAGGTCGCGCACAGTGAACCGTTCTGGGATGCGGAGAAGGGGCGGGTGATGGTGAAGCGACGGTCGCGGCTTTATGGTTTGGAGCTGGAGAGTCGTGCGGTGGGTTACGGAAAAGTAAATCCACGCGACGCTACGGAGATTTTTATTCGGGAAGGATTGGTGAACGATACGATCACGTGGCCGTTTGATTTTACCGCGCGCAATCGCGAGGTGAAGCAGAAGGTGGAGAGTGTGCTCACTCGCACGCGTGATAGCGGTTATCTGAATCTTGATGAAGCGGTGTATCGATTCTACGCGTCACGATTGGAAAACGTGAGTGCGGTCGCCGAGCTTGTGGATTTGGTGCGCGAGCGAAATGGCGCGGAACCGGAGTTTCTCGAAATGAAACCCGAAGATTTGCGCGATCCCGAAACACTCGAACAGGACACCACGGCTTATCCCGGGGAGTTGCCATTGGAGAATCGGGCGCTGCCGCTCAATTACGCTTATCGTCCCGGTCAAGCGGATGACGGGGTGACATTGGAAGTGACTCTGAAAGAGGCCTCCAGATTGACGTCGAGCTCACTTGATTGGGCGGTGCCCGGTCACCTAGTCGCAAAAATAGAACACTATCTGCGAGCCCTTCCCAAAGAGTGGCGACGTGCGTTGGTGCCGATGGCAGAGACTGCGAAAACTACGGCGGCTGAATTAAGCGCCCCTGTGAATTCTGCGCAGACTTTGCCGGAAGCATTGGCCAATCATCTCAACACAAAATTTGGCATCCGCGTGACTCCGACGATGTGGGACGCAAAGCCCTTGCTTGATCATCTTCGGGTGCGCGTGCGTGTATGCGATGGTCGTGGTAAAGAACTCGTGGCGAGTCGCGAACTTGAGGAAGTGCAGGCGCTACTCGACGAACGCCGTCAAAAGGCCAGCGCTCGAATCGACAACGAAGCACCGCGCGCGTGGAAGAAGGCGCGGGAACGTTGGGAGAAACAGGATCAGACCTCGTGGAGTTTCGGCGACATCCCGGCACAGGTGCAGGTGGCCGAAAAAGCGGGCGTGCCTTTACTGGCCTATCCGGGAATCAAGACCGGAGTTGCGGGAGTTGCGTTGCGTTTGTTTAAAACAGAAGGGGATGCGCAACAAACCACACGGCTGGGATTGGCAGCACTGTTAGATCTGCAACTGCGTCACGATCTCGGTTGGTTGCAGCGAGATCTGAAATCGCTCCGATCGCTGGGGACCTTAACGGCCACGTTGGTGCCAATGCCGGAATTGCAAAAGCAGGCCAACGCGATGCTGCATCGCTGGGTATGCGATCCCGAGCGAGTTTTAAGCCGCCGCAATTCGGATTCGATTCTGATCAAGGAAGATGATTTTATCGCTGCGCTCGAAAAGTCGAAAGCAGACTTACGCGGTATCGTGCCGCGTTTGGGAGATACGTTGAAAGAGATTCTGCTTTTACGTCAGGAGCTACTTGTTCATTCGACTCCTTACGAAAAGATGGCGGAAGATTTGGAGAAGCTGTTGCCGGTGAATTTTCTGCAACAGGTGCCGTATTCACGATTGGCTCATCTACCGCGTTACCTGAAAGCGATGAAGCAACGAGCAGAACGTAGCCGGCAGAATGCGGCTAAAGATCAGGAGCGGGCGCGACAACTCGCGCCCTATCTAGAGGCAGTTGAGCGATCTGGTGATCAGCCGGGTGGGGAGAAGCTGCGTTGGTTGGTTGAGGAGTTTCGCGTGAGTTTGTTTGCACAGAAATTGGGCACGGCCGAACCGGTATCCGCAAAGAAGCTGGATCGCGTTTGGCAGGAAGTGCGCGATGGTGCAGATGAGGGCGATCAAGCTGAAGTCGCGAAACCAAAGCCGATTAAAGCGACACCCGTGGCGACTCCGCAGAAATCTCCCCTCAAGAATCTCAACGCGTTGGATAAACTTTTCCGGCGATCCTGATCAGATGAAATATTGGCGAGCTTTACTTGGATCGGGATTGCTCATTTGTATGATCGGGTTCGGTGCAGGGTGTATCGCTTTTAAGGCGGTGGGCACGACGGGAAAGCTCGCGGCAACGACCGTGATCGTCGCTGGGAAAACGGCGACGACTGTGGTGAAGACTACGGGGAGGGTCGCCTCGACTGCGATTGGTGCGAGCGGTTCGGTGACGGTTGCTGGTATTGAGGGTCTCGCGGCATTGGCTCGCGCTGGAATGGTGACGTTTGTCGATGTGGCATCGGGATCTTTGGTAAGAGTGCCATGGCGCGAGGGAATGACGCTTTTGCAAGCAGGTGATTTGGCGCGATTACAAGTGGCGCGACGTGCGGTCGCTTTGGTGCGTGGTGGCCGATTGGCTTATTCGGCGTCGCGGAGTGCTCGGGGCACTTTGAGATTACTTTCGGGAGATGTGGTGCGCCTGGTCGCGAACTAACGACTGGGGTTTCCGTTGGTAAATCCGAGTCGTAAACCGCTGGCGCTTCCTGTGAGTTTCATCGGCGTGCCGAATACTGCGCTGAGGTTTTTCGAAGTCAGAATTGTTTTGCGCGGTCCGGAATCGAGCACGCGGCCATCGCGCAGTAAGAGCGCGTGAGTAAAGGCGGGGGTAATTTCTTCGACGTGGTGTGTCACGAGCACGAGGGCTGGTGCGGATCGTGAGACGGCGAGACGATCGACTAGAACGAGAAAATCGCGACGCGCGACCGGATCGAGTCCCGCGCACGGTTCGTCGAGAATGAGGAGCTTGGGTCGCGTCATCAAGGAGCGCGCAATGAGCACGCGTTGACGTTCGCCTTGAGAGAGGTGCTGCCATTCACGATTGGCGAGGTAGGTGGCGTCGACTTGCTTGAGTAGGCGTCGCGCTTTGCGCTGATCTGCTACATCGCCGCGTTGCCACAGATCGAGCTGGGCGAACTTGCCACTGACGACGGTATCCAATGCCTTTTCGCAAATGGGAACCATCGAGCCAAAAGAATTGGTCACGACGCCGATTCTTAATCGCAACTCACGCCAGTCGCTTTCGCCGAATTTTTCGCCGAGTAATTCGATGCCGCCATCGGTCGCGGCGAGATAGCCGGCGATCGCACGGAGAAGGGAAGTCTTGCCGGAACCATTGGCACCGAGGATTACCCAATTTTCACGAGGTTGGACCGCCCAGTTCACTCGATCGAGAATCACAGTCTCGTCTCGTCGAATGAACATATCTTTGACCTTGAGGATCGGGGTGGATGCGGAGGGCATGAGTCGATGTTGGTCGCGAAGGCTTGGGTCGGTCAAGCATGGCTAAAATCGCGTAACGATATGGCGGCGCGAGGCGCGTGGATGGAATTTCTTTTACCTGCTGGGGAAAAACGCACACAGATAGGGGTGCATCGTTTTTCTGGGATACTTTTGATCGGTCTGCTTCTTCCGATGTTGGCCTCCGCCCGGCCATTTATTGTCTTGGTTTATAACGCGGAGAATCTGTTCGATGCGGATTCTCAAGCGAAGTTTGAAGACTATCAACCCGCGCGTTACAGTCGGCAACATGTGCTGACCAAAGTGAAAAACACGGCGGAGATTGTGAGCCGTTTTGAAAATGGCCGCGGCCCGGACGTGATCCTGTTTCAAGAATTAGAAATGGATATTTCCAACAGCGAGGAAGTGCCAAACTACGATGCGATTTTAAGTCGATACTCGCGCGTGACCATTGATGAGATGCTCGGCGATAAGTTTGACGAGGACGTCGCGGATCTGCCTTCGGAAGCGTTGCTATTAAAGGCGATGGCCGATCGCGGATTGACCGGCTACAACGTGGTTCGTGGTGAGGATGTAAGAAGTGAGGAAACCAAGCGTGGGATGGCGCAGAAGTGCGTGGTCTTTACCCGGTTTCCCGTGAGGAAGGCGATTTCTCACCCGACCTTTAACGCGCGAGCAATTCAAGAGGTGCAGGTCATGGTGGATGGTGAGCTCCTGTATTTGTTTAACAACCATTGGAAGTCTGGCGCGAGCAGCCTGAAGACGGAACCGACGCGCGTGAAAAATGCACAGACTTTGCGCACCCGTCTCGACGAGATATTCAAGGACGATCCGCATGCGGATGTGATCATCGGGGGCGACTTTAATTCGCAGTATAACCAGAAGGTGCGTTACCCGAAGATGAAGCCGACCGGGCTCAATGATATCCTCGGATCGCAGGGAAATGAATTAGCGATTCGCGGCAAGAACCGCGATCTCTACAACCTCTGGTTTGAGCTGCCGGCAGAGGAACGCGGAAGCGATACCTATCAAGGCGAGTGGGGCACCTTGATGCAGGTGATCATCTCACGCGGTCTCTACGATCAGAATGGTGTGCAATACGTCGATAATTCCTTCGGGGTGGCGAAAATTCCCGGTCTCAATATCGACGACACGGGGCTGCCGATCCGTTGGTCTTTTAGTGGTGCCGGCGGGCGAGGGTTCTCAGATCATTTGCCGATTTTTGCCAAGTTTATCACGTTGAACGATGATCGTCCGGATCGTTATATCTCGTTGAGAAATCCATCTAAAGACACGGGCTTGGCCAGCGTAAACAAGATCGATTACGGCAAATTAGATCTGGAGAAGATCGCCATGACGATGGATCAGATTCCCGAAGGCTCCAGCCTGAGGCAGGAGGCGTTGATTGGTAAGATTGTTCGGGTGGAAGGCAAGGTAGCTGCGGGCTCACGTCTGAAGGTGGTCTTGCGGAACGATGTTTACGATATCTGGAGTTTCGATTCGAAGCTTCGTAAAAAATTGCGCAACGATTACGAGAAGGACGACACGATGCGTTTCTATGGCGAACTCGGCCTCTACAAGGGGCGGTGGCAATTTATCGTGAGAGATGCAAGTTGGGTGAAGTGAAACCGATCAAACTTTATACTTACTCGAAGTGCAGCACCTGCCGGAAGGCCGTTAAATGGTTGGAGGCTCAAGTTGTGGCTTACGAAGAGCACCCGATTCGCGAGACACCTCCCAAGCCCAGTGAGCTCAAGACGATGCTGAAAGCCTACCACGGTGAACTGAAGAAGCTCTTCAATACCTCCGGCGGTGATTACCGCGAACAGAAACTAGGCCTGAAATTACCTACGATGTCGGATCAGGATGCGATCGCGCTGCTCGCGGAGAATGGAAATTTGGTGAAACGCCCGTTTGTATTGGGCGAGGGAGTGGCGTTGGTCGGTTTTTCCGAAGCGATCTGGCAGAATAAAATTCATAGGATAACACGTTAATACGTAGGGGAGTAATACTACGCAGACGGGGCGTAATCCTACCTAGCATTCTCCCATTGAGAGTCTGCGTGGGGGATCGATGCTGGATGGCATGTTGATGGTCCCGCGTCGTCTTTTGCTCGTATCGTTAGTCCTGTGGTCTTTTGTTTCCACGGGATGGGCGGTGCAGCGCGTCGAGAGTCAGAAGTTCATTCTGCCCCTTGCTAGAACGGTCGCAATCGATACTTATCGAGGGGCGATTGATGTAGTGCCGGGCGAGGGGCGCGAGGGGCAGATTTCTGTAGAAATGCTCAGCCCGAATGATGATTCGGAAGAGGCGCGGTTGGCAATAGACGCGTTGCAAATGAGTTTCGAGCAGGTTGAGGGGAACGCTACCTTCAAAGCGCGTAACCCTAGCGAGACGGGCTTGAAGTTTATTTGGAAGGATCAAGGTTGGTGATCTCCGTGGGGGCATGAAGGCACGAATAGAAACAGGGATGATATTTTTTCGTCGCATCGATGGCAACGTCGACGCTCAGGCAGAGTCCGGTGATGTGGTCGTTTCTCGCAGCACCGAATCAGGGAATTTAAGAACGGTAGTCGGGAATGTGCGCATCGGCATGGTCGGTCGCCACGCCCGATTGGAAACCGATAATGGAAATATCGAGCTGCAAACGGCTCATGGTGTCGTCGAGGCGAACGCGACCGAGGGTGATATTGATGCGGGTTTCGCCACGATAACCGGCCAGTCTAGGATTGTCACCAAGGTGGGAAATATCACTGCGACGATGAATCCGTCGGAATCTTTCTCGATCGAGGCGAAAGCATGTTGGGAAAAAGTTCGCAACCAGCTCGCCATCCAAACAAACAAGGACGGAAGCGGGCGCAGACATTTGAATGGCGACTATAATGGTGGTGGACCATTGATCGAATTGAAGGCGAGTGGAGGATCCGTGAGCATCAATTCAGATCCTTACATTGACGGATGATTTATCGACTGCGCGCTGGCTTTTCGCCGTCGCGCTGTTTCAAGTGGGCAGCATGAAATTTGATGCCACTTACGCTGAGTTAAACGAACACCTTAATCGTATTCATCAATTGGGCACAATTGGGAAACTGCTCAGCTGGGATGAGCAAGTCAACTTGCCAGAGGATAGTGCGGATCAACGCGCCGCACAGCATTCAGTGCTCGCGGAGACGGCCCATACGGCGGAGATGGATCCGCGATTAGGTGAAATCCTAACAGGGCTGGAGGCAGACTTGGCGCTGCTCACCGATGAGCAACAGGTGGTCGTGAAAGAAGCGCGTCGCGACTATGATATCGCGACTAAACTTCCGGCTGAGTTTGTGCGCGAAAAGGCTAAGCAATCGAGCGTGGGCTATCATGCGTGGGCCAAGGCGCGCGCCGAATCGGATTTCGCCAGCTATGTGCCCGTGCTCGAGAAAAATCTCGAGCTCGCGCAACGCGAAGCCGCTTACCTTGGCTGGGGTGATCGCGCCTACGATTACATGATCGATTTGCACGATCCCGGCATGTCGGCTGCGGTGATCTCGGAGTTGTTTGGGGAATTGAAAAAGGAACTCGTTCCTCTGGTGAAGCAAATTACGGCATCATCAGTCAAGCCACGCACGGATATCCTGCGTGGATTTCCGTGCGAAGCGCAGAGCTCGTTTCTACACGAAGTCACCGAGAAGTTAGGTTTCAATTATCGGCGCGGTCGCATTGATGTTTCGCTGCATCCATTTTGCTCCGGCACCGGATCGGATATTCGGATGACCACGCGTTTCCACGAAGACGAGCCTCTGGACTCACTATTCAGTTCCATCCACGAAACAGGGCATGGTCTCTACGAGCAGGGATTGCCTGCAGAGCACCACGCGAATGCGCTTGGCCGTGCGGCGGGGATGGGCGTGCACGAATCGCAGAGTAGGTTATGGGAAAATCAGGTCGCGCGCAGTCGTGAATTTTGGCGCTATTTCGAACCACGCTTTCGTCAGACATTTCCCGAACAAACGAAGAGTGTGTCGTCCGACGAACTCTATCTCGCGATCAACACCGTGGCGCCAACTTTGATTCGAGTCGATGCCGACGAGGTCACTTACAACCTTCACATTATTCTACGATTCGAAATCGAACAGCGGCTCTTTGCCGGCACGCTCGCCGTGAAAGATTTGCCGGAGGCGTGGAACGCACTCGCAGGCGAATTGCTTGGGCTCACGCCCAGTAATGATAGCGAAGGCGTGTTGCAGGATGTGCATTGGAGTGATGGAGCCTTTGGTTATTTCCCCAGTTACTGTCTCGGAAATATGATGGCGGCTCAGCTCTGGTATTCGGTCTTGGATCAACATCCTAAACTACCTAACGAGTTTGCGACTGGCGACTTCACCTGGCTGCTGAGCTGGCTGCAGAAAAATGTGCATGTCGAAGGTAAACGCTACGATGCGCTCGCGTTAACGGAAAAGGTGACAGGAGAAAAATTATCACCGGTGGCGTTGATGCGCTATTTGCGCGAACGTTATGTTCCGCTCTACTGCTCCTAATCATGGGACTCATTGATACGCATACTCACCTCGCATCTTTCGTGCGACGCGATGAATTGGCCGTCACGCTGCAGCGCGCGCGTGAGGCTGATGTCGAGGCGATGATCACGATCGGCACCGCTTCGGATGACTGGTCGCTCTATCGTGAGATAGCTCAAGCGCACCGCGGTTTTGTGGATTACACCGTAGGGCTACATCCTTGTTCAGTGGAGGCGAATTGGGAGGATGAACTGGCGCTGCTACCTGAGTTTTGGGATGGAGAGGGAGTTAAGCCGGTCGCGCTGGGCGAATGCGGTTTGGATCGGTTTCATCTGCCGAAGGATACGATTGAGGCAGAGAAGGAGTTTACTCATCAACGAGCTGCCTTCGCCGCACAACTGGTGCTTGCGAGGAATCTAAACTGTCCCGTGGTGGTGCATTCACGGGGTGCCTTTACCGAAACAGTTCAAATGATTGATGAGAGTGGTGTGGATTGGTCGCGCGTGGTGTTTCACTGTTTTGCAGAAGGCGCACAGGAGATGGCTGAATTACGACGCCGAGGAGGGTGGGGCTCGTTTACCGGGATCGTGACATACAAGAGCGCGGGTGATGTTCGAGAAGCAGCCGAGTTTCAGGGACTCGATCGCCTGATGGTCGAAACCGATGCTCCCTATCTCACGCCGGTGCCGCTTCGTGGCAAACCCAACGAACCGGCTTATGTTCGGCATACGGCCGATTTTTGCGCGGAGCTGTTATCAGTGAGCTATGAAGAGCTTTCTGCGAACACGACCAAGAATGCGCGGGAGTTTTACGGCCTCGGAAAAGCGTAGAGCGAAGGTCGGCTCGTAGCGGAATTTGAGCACAGCGAAAATTTGGCTGGTTGTCCGCAGTGATCATTTAACGATCAAACTTTCCTTACACTCATGTTCGGCTACCGGACTCGTTCTGATCGCAGGGTGGAGCTGCGCTCTAGAGCGACCTCTACGCTTCGTCGAACTTGCGGGCGAAGAGTTGTTCCAGTTCGTCGAGCATTGCCGCCGCATCTTCTCCGGTGGCGAGAAACTTAACGTCCGAGTCCTTACTCGCTGCGAGCATCATGAGCCCCATGATGCTTTTTCCGTTTACCTGCTCATCGTCTTTTTCAACGAATACATCGGCCTTAAACTTATTGGTCACGCGCACAATCATTGCGGCAGGACGGGCGTGGATGCCCATCTTGTTCTGCACTTTCAGCTCCTTGGTCAGGGGCTGATTGGCACTAGGTGCGTCGTTGTTTTCTGCGTCACTCATTCGATAAACCGCGAAAATTCCGGCATGCGGGCTCGGCTTGCAACTTTAAAACCCGTCGCCAGTCTGAGCTTCCATGTCCGCTGTCGCGATCATTGTTCCCTGTCGACTCGAATCCACTCGTTTCCCGCGCAAACTCCTGCACGACATCAAGGGACGTCCACTATTACTCTGGGTGGCTGAACGGATTAGGATCGAAGCTTCAGAGATTCCGCTCTGGTTTGCGGTGGATGATGTCTTGCTCCGCGATTGTGTCGAAGAAGCTGGATTCCAAGCAATTATGACAGATCCTGCGCATCAAAGCGGCACGGATCGAATCGCGGAGGCGAATCGCACGGTGAAGGCTGACCACGTGATCAACGTGCAGGCGGATGAACCACTGGTGAGCGCGGCTCAAATCAACTCTCTCGCAGGTATGCTGAAATCAGGTGCTGAGATGGCGACGTTAGTCACTCGCTTCAAGCGGATCGTGGATTTTTATGATGCCAATCAGGTCAAGGCCGTCATGAGAACCGATGGTCGCGCGCTGTATTTTTCACGGTCGCGTCTGCCCGCCTCTCGGGATCTTGGTCTGACGATTGACGACGATTGGTTGAAAGAAAATCCGTGCTATCGCCATCTTGGACTCTACGCGTATCAAGCTGACATGCTCGAAAGAATCGGGCAGCTCCCGCCGGGTCGTTACGAACAGAGCGAGAAACTCGAGCAACTTCGCGTGCTCGAAAACGGCTACGATATCACCTGCGCCGTGACGGAAGATCCGACGATTGGGATCGATACTCCGAAAGACGCGGAAAAATACGCCGCGATATTAGGATGAGGTTAGATCAGCTCTTGGGCGTGAGAAACTTGCCGATGAGCGGCAGAGGCTTCGCTTTGCCTTGGTAGGCATTCATGATGCCGATGATGGCGAGGACGAGAACGCCGATCGTCACGAGTCCACTCAGCATGTAGGGGAGGATCATTCCGATCACGTTGACGATCACCCAAGTGATGAAAAGCGATATGCCTTGATAGGCGTGGAATTGTGCGAACTTCGAATCCTTGGCTGCAAGGAGAGGCACGAGGAACAGCAGCCAGATGTAGGCGAGAATCGCCATGACCTTGTTGGATTCAATATCACGGGCGTCGTAGACAATTTCGGGGTCACTCATAGTGGTGCGAGATATGACCAAGTAGCCGGACGTTTCCGAGATTAAATCACGCGAGCCCTATACTGCTTTGATCTATGTAATCGGCTGAGCCGTGCCATCCGTAGTTCGCTCGGCGAGCGAAGCATGGTGCCCGGGGCGGGACTCGAACCCGCACGCCATTACTGGCAAGGGATTTTAAGTCCCCAGTGTCTACCAATTCCACCACCCGGGCGGGTGAGTGAGGAAATGTTTAGAGATGTCGGCATGTCGTCAATCTCCTGCTGTGTATAACATTAGCGGAGCATCTTAGTCGCCAGAGGTTTCCATTTGAGGCGTGCGATTCATGATAGATTGATTCTGGATGTGGAAAGGATTGTTTACGAGGTGCCCATTGATCCATTAAATTGCCCTCACGATTCGTCTCAGATATGATTTTAAGCCCTTCTCCTCGAATCCTCATTCTTCTTCTGGCGATATGTTTCCTCGGTGGTTGGCAGCTTCATGGGCAGCCCAAGGCACCTCCAGCGGGAGCGCAGACGGATCTGATTGGGCCGATTGATATTCCGGGGGATAACTTGGATCAGATTCTCGCGTTGTTGGGGCGGTGGACGGGGCGTTCTCTGCTGCGACCGCAGAATCTTCCGGCGGTTACGCTTTCGCTGCAAATGCGGGAGCAGGTGACCAAGGAGGAGGCCATTCAGGCGGTGGAAACGCTGCTCAACCTTAACGGTATTGCGGTGACGCCTTTAGGTGATCGATTTTTGAAGGTGACTGCACTTAGCGCAGCCAAATCGGAAGCGCCGGAGCTGATCGAAGGGTCCGCACTACTACTGCCTCCAAGCGGTCGGACGGTCAGTAAGCTTTTTCAGCTCAAGTTTTTACGGGTCACGGAATTTATGCCGCAGATCGCCGGGTTGCTCAACCCCGCTGCCGGCAGTCCTCCGGTCATTTTCGATAAGGCCAACTCTGCGCTCATCACCGATTCGGTGAGTAATCTCCAGCGCATCGAAACGCTCGTTTATCGTCTAGATAAGCCGATGTTGTCGGGGCTCGAACCGAAGTTTTACACCCTCCGCTCGGCTAAGGCCAGCGATGTAGTGTCGAAGATGAAGACAATGATGTCGGGGCCGCTGCAAACTCAGCTTGGTTCGGCGACATCCTACAACGCCGACGACCGCACGAATCAAATCGTGCTGATTGCGGATTCACGTCAGCACGGATTCTTTGATGAATTGATCGCGCGGCTCGATGTGCGGGCTGATCCGAATACGCGCAACGAAGTTATCTACCTCAAACACGCATCGGCCACAGAGGTGGCGAGTATCTTAAGCAATCTCGTGAGCGGCCAAAACGAGGCTACATTGCGCACGTCTTCCTCTATTCCGGCGACGCGTCTTACTCCGGCTGCAAGTAATGGCTCAACTATCACGGCGGCGGCGGCGATAGTCCCTCAACTCGGACTGGACCCTTCGAATCAGTTTAGCGAAGTGCTTACGATTTTGCCGGAAGTGCGCAGTAATGCGATAGTTGTTTCTGGCACGGTGGACGATTTGCGTTTGATTGAAGATCTTGTGGCGAAGATCGACGTGCTGCTCGCGCAGGTGCGGATCGAAGTCGTGATTGCGGAAGTGACTTTAGGCGATGAGGCGACTTCCGGAATTAGTGAACTCGGCCTCCAGATCGACGGCGATAAACTGGTCGGATTCGGCGGTGCAGCCTCAGGCATTGGCGTGACCAATGGAGTTTTCTCCCGACCTACGCCCGGAGCCTTGGATCTGGCGGCGACCATCTCGCTCGTGACGACACCGCGCAAATCCAACACCAACATTCTCTCGGTGCCCAATATCGTGACGACTCACAATAAACAGGGAACGATCTTCGTGGGCGAACAGCGTCCGGTCATCAGCAGTTATTTGAACGACAGCACTAACACGGGAGGCACCACCGGTTCAGGTTACCGTTCGACGGTCAACCAACAGCAGATCGGAATCGAGCTCATCGTGACTCCTCTGATCGGACCCGATGGCTCGGTGCAACTCGAAATCAACCAAACGGTGGAGGACATTTTGGGAGAAGTGATCATCGATGGAAATCCGCAACCGCGGGTGGGGAGTCGGCGAACGGAATCATTTGTGAGCGTGCAAAGTGGGGACATCATCGTGCTCGGCGGATTGCAGCGCACCAGCGATGGCAAGAGCACCAGCCGCTTCGGTCCGATTCCATTTATAGGCGATTTATTCGGTAAACGCTCACGCTCCAAGACGCGCACCGATCTGGTGTTTTTCCTGCGGCCTACCGTGCTGACCAACACTGCCGCCGACAACGTGAAGGCGATGGAGCAGGTCGAGA
Source organism: Opitutaceae bacterium (assembly GCA_002713695.1). Classification (GTDB taxonomy): domain Bacteria; phylum Verrucomicrobiota; class Verrucomicrobiia; order Opitutales; family Opitutaceae; genus Cephaloticoccus. The sequence goes on along the minus strand of PAUB01000001.1, from coordinate 41,175 downwards.
CCTTTCCCGATTTTCAACGCGCCAAGCTGAAGCGGGTGCTCGGCGAAACGGAGTCTGTTCATGGCGGTAGCAACTGAGGTATTGCCGACGGCCATCGCCGCCAAATTGAGCGAAGCCTCGCGAAGCGAGCTCGACGAAAAACCGTTGAGCGAACGCATGGCAGCGCTCGCCGCCGCGCTTGATCAACCCTTGCCCGACACGATTCGCGAGCTCGCCGATTCGACTGGTCTGCCCGTTGCGCGCGATCTGAAGATTGATCTATCGGCGCGACCTATTCTGCCGGCGCGTCTCGCGAGCGAATATCAAATCGTGCCACTCGAAATCGAAGGCTCCGGTGAGCACGAACTTCATCTAGCGGCCTCGTGGGTGCCCGAAGACGAAGTGCTCGATTGGGTGCGCACGTTTACCTCGCGCGAGATCCGCTGGCATCTCGCGGCGCCGGATAAAGTGCAGCAATTGATCCGCGATAATTTTGGCGTGGGTGCGGGGAGTTTGGAGAATGCCGACGAGAGCGAGCTCGCGTTGTCTGATCTCGATCAGGATGGCGATGCCGACGAAGATGCCGCGGTGGTTCGCTTCGTCACCGAAGTGATCACGCAGGCGATTGAGGACGGCGCGACTGATATTCATTTCGAACCGCAGGAGGGGCAGCTGCGCATCCGCTACCGCGTGGATGGCTTGTTGGTGCCCGTGCCCTTGCCAGAAAATCTCACGCGTTTTCAGGATGCGATCATCTCGCGTCTGAAGATCATGGCGCATCTGAATATTTCCGAGAAACGCTTACCTCAGGATGGGCGCATCACGTTCCGTGCTGGGAGCAATTCGCTCGATATTCGTGTCTCTACGATCCCCACGATTTACGCGGAGAGCATCAGCCTGCGTCTGCTTAATCTGCGCAAAGAGGCCTACGATATGGATCGCATTGGGCTCGATGAAGAAGAGAAGGCAAAGATTGCGCAGGTGCTTGATTCGCCGCACGGCATCGTGCTGGTCACGGGTCCGACGGGTTCAGGTAAATCGACTTCTCTCAATGCGTTTTTGCGTGAAATCAATTCCACCGATCTGCGCATCGTGACGGTGGAAGATCCGATCGAATACGAGGTGCCGGGCGCGAATCAGATTCAAGTGCGGCCGGAAATTGGCCTCTCGTTTGCGGGCGCGTTGCGACATATTTTACGCCAGGATCCCGATGTGATCATGGTGGGTGAGGTGCGCGATCGGGAGACCGCTGATATCGCGATTCAAGCTTCGCTGACTGGTCATTTGGTTTTCACGACGCTGCACACAAATGACGCCGCGGGAACGATCACACGTTTGATTGATATGGGCATCGAACCGTTTCTCATCGCCTCGGCGGTGGAGCTGGTAATCGCCCAGCGTCTGGTGCGTCAACTTTGCCCGCAATGCTCGAAAGCCACGCCGGTTAATGAATCGAAGCTGCGTGAGTCGCTGGCCGCCTTAGGATTGGATCCTCAATTGGCTAATGGTGTGGAGACGCTGCACGAAGCGGTGGGTTGTGATCACTGTCGTGGCACGGGCTACCGCGGGCGGATCGGCCTTTTTGAAATTCTCCGTCCCAACGAAGAAATGCACGACATGATCGTGCAGCGCGAATCTACGCGAACGATTGAGCGTAGTGCGGTGAAACATGGCATGCGCACTTTGGCGGAATCGGGTTGGGCGAAGATTCGCTCAGGGAAGACGACGGTCGAGGAAATGATGCGAGTGGTCAGCGCGAACGAACGCTAATCATGCCGCGCTTCAACTACACGGCTCGCGATAGCTCTGGACGACAGGTGCGCGATACCTTCGAGGCGGCGTCGCGCAAAGTGGCGTTGCGGATGCTCGCGTCGCGTCAATTGCAGCCAATCGAGTTGAGCGAAACCGCCGCGGTGGTGGATAAGAAAAAGCAGAGTGCGGGCGGTGCGCGAAAAGCGACTCCCCGGGCCCGTGACCTCTTACCGTTTTTCACCGCGCTTACCGAATTGACCGCGAGTGGGATGTCGCCCGGCGAAGCGGTTCGTTTGTTGGCGCTGCGCGTGAAAGATCCGCGATTGAAAACACTCTGCGCGACGATCTGGGAAGACTTGAAAGAAGGGCAGACGCTTTCGCATGCGATGGAAGGTATGCCGCAGGTGTTTGACTTGCAGGCGATCAACATGGTGCGAGCGGGCGAAGCGACTGGAAATCTCAACGAGGTCTTGTTGCGCTTGATTCACCACTACGAAGAGCAAAGCGAGCTGCGCCGTCGGCTCGCGACGGCGATGGCCTATCCGGCTTTCGTGGTGCTCGGAGCTTTGGGGCTGATCCTGCTGTTTGTCTTTTTTCTGATGCCCAAATTACAGGGGTTACTCGATTCACTGGGCGGGGAAATGCCGTGGTCGACGAAGTTGCTCATCGCGAGTTCTGATTTCGTGGTGGGCTACGGTTGGTTGGCGATTCCGATCGTGATCATTCTGGCGATTTCCGTTTGGCGCTGGAGACAGACGCCGAGTGGTCGCGAGATCATTGATGCGCAGACAGTGAAGCTACCGCTGATCCGCACTTGGGTGGTCGATACGCGCGTGCTTGTTTTCGTGCAGACGCTGGCGGTTCTTTTGGAAAACGGCATCAACACGGTGGAGGCGCTCCGGCTGACGGAACGCACGGTGAATAATCTCACGATGCGCGCGGCGTTGCGCCAGGCGACTGATCGCGTGATGGAGGGCGATAGTCTTTCGGTCGCGCTCACGCGGACTGGTTTCTTTCCCGATCTGGTGCTCGATCGATTGGCGGTAGGTGAAAGCACAGGTAAGCTCGCGCCTAGCTTGCGCGATATTTCACGGCACTATTCGCAACGTCATGCGCGACGCTTGGAGAGCTTTATTGGCATCACTGCGAATGGCGTGCTGCTGGCCGCCTTCGCATTTGTCGGCTTCCTCGCGTATGCGATTGTCTCAGCTGTGCTGAAGGTGAGCTCGAGCTTCCAATTCTAAGCGGCGCTTAATTCTCGTCGGCGGTGATGACCTCGATCGAGTAGATGCGGAAATTCACGTTGAGCATGCCACGGCTGGAGCGGTCGGTGCTGATCACGCAGGAATCGATTCCGAGGTAAGGTGCGCGTTCGGAGAGCTGTCCGTAAAATTTAAGGATGTCGTTGAGCGGCGCGCGGCGGATGTTTACCTGCAGGCCGTGGAGGGCAAATTGCTGGGTGCGCTCGGTGCGCTGGGAGCTGACTTCCGCATTCAGGCCGGAGAGCATCCGGTTGAGTTCGGCAAAGCTCTGGGCGGAATCGAGGGCACGACTCGGCTCGAGAGTTTCCCCGGCGGAGACCACGCGCTCGAGAATGTCTTCGCGCTGTTCGAGCCAGAGTTCCTGAGTTTTGAATTCCTCATGGGCCGCGCGCCAGCCGCGGTATTGATCATTCGCTCGGGCAGAGAGCGAGGATCCCCACCAGGCGAGACCGATGAAGGCAAAGAGCAGGATGAGCACTTGCTCACGTTTGGAGCGATTGAGAAAGAAACGTTTCATGAGCCGCCTCCTGTTTGTGTCCATCGCGGTTTAAAAGTTACTTCGAGCGAAAATGTCGTGCGGCCTGAACGGCTGCGTGAATCGCTGATCGTCACGCTGTCGATGAAGGGGAGCGCTTTCAGCGCGGCCTCGTAAGTGCGGAGGTCGTTGGCATTGGCGGTTTGCGCGTCAATCTCGAGTTGCAACGGGCCACGCGTGCTCACGCGGAGAAAGTCCACGGATTGGGGGCGCGGTGCATTGATCGCAGCGAGCATCTCTAAGGGGCGGAGTTGCTCAGCGGCGAGGGTTTCGAGTCGGTTGGCTAAGTTTTGTGCCGATTCAATTTTCTCAATCGCGGGGTTGCGTTCATCGAGCTGCCCTTGGCGTGAATCGAGCAGCTTCGAGGTGACGATCATGCCGAGTTCGACTATCAGGCAGAGGATCAACGCGACGATCACAAGAGTGAAGGTGTTGCCCCAAAGTGATGCGCTGCGGGTCGCGCGGCGTTTGCTCGCGAGCACTTGCCCATCTCGCACATCGGCGTGAGCCAGGAAGGTGGAGCTCAGCGGCGGGGTGGTGTGATCTTCGCAGGACAGGATCACGCTTTGTTTCTCGTTGAGTTTCGCGTTGATGGGACCGGAAATGATGGAGTGGTTTTCGAGATCGACTTGTGTGCGGCGCGTGAGCTCGGCGAGGAGTTCAGCTTTCGATTGTTCGCGATTCTCGTTCGAGACAGTGCGATGCAAGATGAGGACGGGCAGTTCTGATTCGCGGTCCCACGCAATTGCGGTAAGAGCGGTATCGGTTTCGTGCAGGGTCGCGTCAGTGGCTTGCGAGCCGCGCGGAACGAAAACGTGCATCAGGAAATCGGGTAGCACACTTTCGGCGTTCGCCCAGTCGGTTTGTTCGGCGGCGGAGAAATTGCGACGATAGGCTGAGTAAACGAGCGCATGCCGTTGGGCCCGATCAATCACGTGACCGTGAAACATTTGTTCGAGCGGAAACGGGGAGATAGTTTCGAGGGCCAGTTCAACCTGAGGGGCGGCCGGCGAATCCGCCGCGATGGGGATGCGTCGCACAAAGAAGCGCTCTCCCGTGAGGAGGGTCACGGCGGGATCGGTGGTCGCGTGGACCGAAGCGCTGGTTGAGGTGGCGGGCATGGTTGAGTTTAGGATCCGGGGTTTTCCCGAATGTCCAAAATCTGAAATGGAGAGTCGATGCTATTGCGCGTCCAAGGTCGAGGCTCGGAAGTAGGCTCCGGTGCGTCTGCTTCCGGCGAATCGGGTCGCGCGGGGCCTTGCTGAGCTTCGCCTGATCGCACGATCGCGACGAGTTTGTAAACGCGTCCTCCCTGGCTCGCGTTGATCGTGATACGGAGGACCTGTGCATCAGTGCCGAATCGATCAGTATCCGGCAAGTTGCCGAGCTCTGCTCCGGCATCGGCTAGATTGTAGTAAGGGCGGGGTGGCTCGCGTCCATCATTGAGGCGGCGATCTTCCAATGCTCGCATATTGGTATCATCGATTCCGAGAGCGGACAAGACGTCGGCGCGACCGGTGTTCAGATTGATGAATTCGAACGGCAGCAGGCTGATGTTATCGAGAAAACGTCGCCCGATCTCATTCCAGTTGCCGTTTTCGTCGCAGAGGATTTCGAGCACTGCGGGCATGAGACGAAGCTCATCGAAAGTGCGCAGTGATCGTTGCGGCAGAATGAGAGCCGGATTGCGCCGCAGATAAGTGTTGGCTTCGGATTCACGGAACTGCGCGGCATAGTCGGGGCGCGACCAAGCGAGAATCGCATCGGCGATACGTTCGGCGTCGCTGTTCAAAACCTCCATGGTCGTGAGCAAAGTCGTGAGCGTTTCCGCATCGGTATTGGCGAGCGAGAGCTTGGCGGATTCGTCTTCCACGGTGATCGACAGTTCGATCCCCTCGGTTGGTGTGTAATCGAAATAGTCGAGCGGCTCGCCCCAGCCTTGATTCGGCGAATGTAATCCTTCGTCGATTGCGGCGATATCTTCGAGCACGGCAAACGTGATCTGCAGCGCGGAATACGCTTCGTGGCGAAGCGGGACTTGCTGGCCGTGTTTCGCTTCGGTGAGCAGCTCCGTATGCGCGCGATCAATGAAGCGCATGAGCATGAACGAAGTGAGCAGCACCAAGCCGAGCACGAACAGGATCACCGAGCCGCGATCGAATCGGGCGCGCGCTGAATGGCAGAGTTGGGTTGTCGGTCGGCTCATCACAAGATGGGTTGTCCGCCGATGGCGAGAGGGAGAGTGATCGTGCGCTCAGCTTTCAGGTCGCCGTGCTCGAATTGGAGAATGAGGCGCTCGGGCACGCGCCAGAGTCCTTCGCGATTGCGCTGCGGTGACGATTCGGTGGACCAGCGTTTGGTCTCCACATCGAAGTAAACAAAGCGCAACGCATCGACGAAGGGAGTCACGGCGGTCTCACGCCATTCGTCTTCCTCTTCCTCCAGTTGCGAACGCCAATAGAGCATGAGACCCTGCTGAGAATCGATGCCGAGAGTGACTTCGGCGATAGGCGCGGGTGAACCGTCCCACTGCATGAGGCGATCTCCGCCGGGCAACATAAACGTGAGACCATTGATCTTGCCGGCGCGACTCGGGCTCACTTCCGAAAACGTAAAGGCTTCTTCGCTCGCGAGTCCGGCGGTGGGTAGAGCGGCGCGGCGCATCATGGATTCGAGGTGACGAGTCACGGCGTTGATGTGTTGATCGAAGAGACGCTTCTCGCCGCCTTGGCCCCAGATTTCCGTCATCGAAAAAACGAAACTCAACAGCGCCGTCATCAACATCGCCATCATGGAGATGGCGGCCAGTAGCTCGATCAACGTGGCGCCGCGGCGTGTCTTCATGGCGCGCGGTTCTCCGAGAAACGCTGGCGGTTGTCGGCGCGCAGTTGATCGCGATCACCGGGATCAGACCACGCCGGACGGAAAAGCATCAGCCGCTCGTTTTGCGACCAACCCTCCGAACCGGCGATCTCGCCGCTGAGCTTAAGCGTGAACAAGTCGGCAAGCTCGGTCGATTCGATGTTGACGGTCCAGCGCAAGGTGGAGTTGTTAGGTAGGGTGACTTGGCCGCCCGATTCGAGCGCTTCGCGATCCGGTTCGATGAGCACCTGTAGTCGGACGAGCGACCAGTTCTCGTGACGTTCACGCTGCGTTTCGGAATCGCGGTAGCCGCCGATCACATTCAGGTAAGCGCTGGAAAGCGCGACGGCGGCGATCGAGAAAATCGCGAGACTCACCAAGACCTCGACCAAGGTGAAAGCGCAGAAAGATGATAGATCGCGCGATTTCATTCGGTGGCGGTGAGGATGGGCGCACAGGTCCACGGATCGATGCGGATGATTTCACGGCGGCTATCCGTTTCTACGATCTCAACCCGAAAGGCATCGCAGGTGCCATCGGGATAAAACTTCACGCACTCGAGGTTCGTCGTCTCGGTGAGCACGCCTCCGATGAGATAGTTGGAATCGCGGGTTTCGGGCAAAAAGCGGAAGGTCTTAACGGGCAGCTCCAGCGAATGCGCGGTATCGAGCGACTTCCATTGCAGGCTCTTGGTTTTCTGGTCGTAGGAGAGCGTGACGGGCTGTTCCTGCTCGAGCGAGGATTGGCGGACGGCGGTCACGACTTGCCAGAATTTATCATCTGGCCGGTCGTCGCGGGATTGAAAAAACTGAGACGTGTCAGAAAGGACCACGGTCGAAGCCATCGCGATCAGCGCGAGCGTCAGCAAGACTTCGACTAGTGTGAACCCCGTTTTTCGATGCACAGCGGTTTCTTAATTCGTGGGGCTGAAAAGCGCGCTTACCAGTTTCCGATATCATCCTCGGTGCCCTCAGTTTTATCGGGACCTTTGGAGAAAAGATCGTAAGAGCTTTTGTTTTTGGTGCCGGGATAGCGGTAGCCGTAGCTCTCGCCCCAGGGGTCGAGCGGCATGGTGTTACCACTCACATCAGCGTAAGGCCCACGCCAGCGCGTGCCGGCATTGGCGGGAGCGTTGAAGAGCGCGTTGAGTCCTTCCGCTGTTGAAGGGTAGGAGCCGAGATCGATTTTATAACGGACCAGCGAGGTCTTAAGCGAATCGCGCACGAACACTCGCGCGACCACTTCTTGGCTTTGCCCGAAAATCTTATCGGTGTTGCTGATGAAGAGACCAGCGAGCAGGCCGATAATGGCGACGACTACGAGAATTTCGATCAGCGTAAGGGCGCGTTGGGAAGAAAGACGCATCATTGTTTCCGTTTGGTTTGCTCTATCGATTGCTGACGAAGCGCGCGGCGGCGTTTGATCTCGACCGCGATGTTGTTGAGCTTTTGCGCTTCGGAAATGGTGGGTTTGCTGGCGGTGGTTCCAGTCGGCGCAGCGACGTCGACGGGAGTCGCAATCGGGGAGGGGGAAGAATCAGCCGCGAGCGAGAGAACGAGGTCGCGCCCCTGATATTCGATCGTGAGCTGGCGGTTCTCCCAATCGTAGCGCTTGGCCGTGTAATCGCGCGAAGAGTCCTTATTGAGGCGCACCCATGCGGAACGGGATGTAGAGGTTTCGTAGATGCTAAAATAGGCGACGCCGCTTTCCGTGAGCACTCCGCGGAACTCAAGGGGCTCGTTGCTCTGAGAATCGTTTGCTGAGCGCGAGCCACTACCGAAAGGCGAATTCTTCAGCAGGGAATTTAAATCACCTTCGACCGCCGATGTCACAACGGTCGGCAAAGAGGCGAGAAGGGCGAGCAAAAGGAATCTGTATGCGTAGCTCATCATGAGTATGCGACTTTTGTAACCATCCCTCTGTTCCGCGCAATGTCTAAGGCGGAGGTCGCGTGGAATGGATCGAAGCTCACCGCTGTTGAACGAAGGTTGCTCTCATCTTGTGAGACTGCACTTTTGTGGGACCCGCTCTGGTTACGCCACGGCTCAAGTAGAGAGTTGTTCCAGTGCTATTATGAAAGACTAACACATTGGCTCCTTCCTGCGCTTTTCCCACATGGATCCTCATATCGTATTAAATCGTCCAGAGCCGATCGTCTCTGAAATTGAAGCGGTTCCGTTTAGAAAGCGAATGGCGCTACAGGATGCGATAGAAGCTCTCATTGATGGGCATCACGTATTGGTTAAAGATTTCTACAGCAGTGGGCTGCTGGTTCTGAATGAACTTAAACGGTATGTGAGGCATCAATATCCTGATGAATCCTATCAAGGGCAAAGGGTGAATCGGGCGGTGTTTCGTGATCTCTCCAATCGGTTTTTGCTTCAGGTGAAAGATCACCGGCTGGTGGTTCGAAAGGCGCCGGAAATTGGTTGGCTCAAAATTTTATATCCTGAGGTGAATGAATTCCTGATTCCGTTTTCTCAGGTCCAAGGGCTCAACAGTGCCTGGCAATGGTATCTTAACGGAGTGCCGATGCCCGTGCTGAAGAATCGGATCTTTCCCTTCTACGGAACGTATTTCCCGACTCGGTTTGAGCATCTCCAGCTTTTAGATCAATGGCTCGAGACGTATCAGGGGCTGAAGGTGACTGCCATTGATGTGGGCGTGGGCTGTGGCGTGATGACCTATCAGTTGCTTAATCATGGCTTCGAACAGGTCACTGCGACTGATTCAAATCCCAATGCCATCTACGGCATGAAAGAAGATCTGGGTAAGAAGGGGATCACATCGGAGGTGAAACTGCGTTTTGGTGATTTGTTTGCTCAGAGTAATACTCAGGCCGATTTAATCGTTTTTAATCCACCCTGGTTACCTCTTGCCACTGACAGTGACGGCCTAGATCAGGCCATGTATTATGATGAAGACCTGTTTCCCCGTTTCTTTTCAGAAGCTCATAAATATCTAAAATCTGATGGTCGGTTGGTGATGTTGTTTTCAAATTTAGCGCAGGTTACTGGGCTCACAAAAACCAACCCGATTGAAGAAGAACTCGAGAACGGTGGCCGTTTTCAAAAAGAGAGTTTGATCAAAACCAAAGTTAATTCGGCCTCCCAGAAAACCAGTAGAAATCAAAACTGGCGTGAAGATGAGCTCGTGGAGCTATGGGTGTTGAAGCTTGAGAAAGTCGCTGGCGGTTCAGAAGTGCCAGTCAGATCGGCGGAGTCGAGATCACGGACGAGCAAAAATTTCGAGGTAATCCAATCGTCCGCCGTCGATTGAAACAAGGATGAGAGTCGGTTGATCGGTTGTTTGGGACTTAAGTGAATACGCGCTATGAATGAGACGAAGATGCGTTTCATGTTGTGGGCTAAATAAAAAGTTAATAGACAGAGTAAATTGACTCACGAAGCTCATTAATAACTTATTTAAGCATCTGAACGAAATGATCTCTTTAAGGAGATTTAACTCCGTTTTGCTAGTTGTTGTTCTACTAGTTTTGGCCGCCTGCGCAACTCCGGTAGATGAATTAGCCTTCAGCGGGACGATTCCTGATGAATACGGTTATAGTGAAGATATTGTGTATGAGTATTCCGAGAGATTAGCCAATCGGCTTGGTTATGGATCTGCTCGCTTTGTGAGCGTTAGTAATTAACGCGACACATCTAATTATCATCTTTTTATAGGCGAGGGGGATGGCGTGCGTGGTGGTGAGAGTATAACGATTGTCTATCCGGGGTTTTCCCGAAACCGCATTGCCTATTTGATTTTGGGCTATCATAGATTCAGCAAATGTATATCTCCATATCAAAAATGAAAATTTGGATTAATCTGTTAATTGGCCTTTCATATGAGGACGCCTGAAGTGCGTCATCTGATCGTGGTTTTAGGCGATCAACTCGACTTGGAGTCAGCTGCCTTTGATGGTTTTGATCCATCGTCTGACATGATCTGGATGGCCGAAGTTGCGGAGGAGTCGATCCATGTGTGGTCATCCAAAATACGAATCGTCTTATTTTTGGCTGCTATGCGACATTTCAGGAAAGCGCTGCTGAGTCGGCAGGGCTGGCGCGTGGATTACTCTGAGCTGGATGCACCTGCGAACAAGGGCAACTTGGCTGATGAACTAGATCGTGCGATCAAACGACTTCAACCCGCTCGAGTCATCATGGTGGAGGCTGGAGATTTTCGAGTGGAGCAGGCAATAGTGGAAAGAACGCATACGGCGGGGGTTGAATTTGAACTTCGCGAAGACCGACATTTTTATGCGTCTCGGCAGGACTTCATTGATCATACCGAAGGGCGAAAATCGATTCGACTGGAATACTTTTATCGCGAGCTTCGTCGTCGCGAAAATATTCTTGTTACTGATGACGGTAAGCCCGAGGGGGGACAATGGAATTATGATGCCGAGAATCGTAAGGGCTTTGGTAAAACGGGGCCAAAGGATTTGCGCGCGCCGCGGCTGTTTAAGCCCGATGCAATCACGCGTGAGGTAATTGATTTGGTGGAGGACAGGTTTGCCGATCATCCGGGAGACCTAGGGGAATTCTCATGGCCGGTGACTGCGCTGCAGGCACAGCATGCTTTGGAGGATTTTGTGGAACACCGGCTCAAGTATTTTGGGAAATACCAAGACGCGATGTGGGAGAATGAACCGTGGTTATTTCACTCCCGTATTTCAGCTGCCATGAACCTGAAATTACTGAATCCACGAGCAGCGGTCGATGTCGCAGTGGCGGCGTATAGGAAGGGGGATGCTCCGCTGGCGTCGGTCGAGGGGTTCGTGCGCCAGATCCTAGGTTGGCGGGAATACGTGCGAGGCGTGTATTGGTGGAAAATGCCGGGATACGCTCAAGGTAATGCTCTGCAAGCGAAGCAGGCTTTACCGAAGTTTTATTGGACGGGTCATTGTGAGATGAACTGCTTGCGACAAGCAATCGGGCAGACGTTGCAGCACGGTCATGCTCACCACATCCAACGTCTGATGGTGACCGGTCTCTACAGTCTGCTCCTGGGGGTGAAACCTAAAGAGATCCATGAATGGTATCTCGCCGTATACGTGGATGCAGTGGAGTGGGTGGAACTGCCGAACACGATCGGGATGTCTCAATTTGCCGATGGTGGACTGATGGCCTCCAAGCCTTACGTCGCGACTGGAAAATACATTCAGCGGATGAGTAACTACTGTAAAGACTGTCGCTTTGATCCTGCTCATGCAACTGGAGATCAGGCTTGCCCCTTCACCACGTTGTATTGGGATTTTCTCGAGCGTCACGCAGATGACTTGCGGCTAAATCGTCGGATGCAGTTTCAACTCAAAAATCTAGAGCGAAAATCGTCCGAATCACGCAAGGATATTGCCGGCCAAGCTAAATGTATTCGCCGTAACGGCGGGCAACCTTCGCGACCAGATAATGAGCTGGATTCAGCAGATTAACTTGAATTGCAAAATCCGCTGATGTTTCGAATCCCACCACAATTTTGGGATGTGGTATTAGCGACCATGCAGCGTGGCCATGGTCGCGCCCCAGGAGCCGGTGGTTTCTTTGCCGAGGTGGTATGATTTGACGAGGGGCGAGCGTTGGAGGATGGCGTGCACTGTTGTGCGCAGGGTGCCAGTGCCTTTACCGTGGATGATGCGCACTTCGAGTATATTACGATCGCGGCAAGCTTCGAGTTAGGCAGGGATCAGCTCTGGCAGATCGCGCGGGTGGAAAGTGTGCAAGTCGAGTTCGCCGGTGATGGGGATTTCGACAGGATCATCGCCGGGATTGGGCGGATCATCCTTCGCGGCCATGACTGTTTAACTGCGAGGTTGATCGTCGGCAGGTTTGGGCGCGGGCTTGTCGGCCTGCTTATCGATCACCGGTTGATCGGACGAAGTCACTGCGGGGACGGTTGCGGTTGGCAGTGTTGTCTTGGGCTGCGCAGGCTCGTCGTCCAACGCGCGCTTAAATTCTTCTTCGACCCCGCTGGTCGCTTTTTTGATTTCTCGCATGGACTTGCCGAGACTGCGGGCAAACTCGGGGAGTTTTTTGCCGCCGAAAAGGACCAACACGATCACCATGACCATAAGGAGTTCGGGGCCGCCGATGCCTTCGATAAATGCGAGGGTGTGGGTGTTAGGTGTGATCATGCTAGATAAAGAATTAGGTGAGGAAATTGAGGGTTTGGCGAGTCAGCGCCAAATCGTGCGGTGAGTTGATTAGCTTGGTGGATTGTTCTGATCGGGATTGAGCGCTTGGGCCCGCCATTGGCGGGGGCTCATACCGTTGTGTCGTTTGAAGCGGAGCGTGAAATAGAATGGGTTTTCAAAACCGACTTGCTCGGCGATGTGGCGGATAGGCTCTTGGGTGAACTCGAGGAGTTGACGAGCGCGGAGAAGGCGTTGGTGTTCGAGGTAGCGTTGCGGGGGCTGGCCCGTTTCGGCGCGAAAGAGGTGGGCGAAGCGTGACAGGGAGAGTCCGCATTCGCGCGCGATATCTGCGATGGTGAGGGGAGAGGCGAAATGGGTGCCGATGTAATCGAGGGTGCGACGGATGCGTGGATCGATCCGCGCCGTGGCGTGTTTGGGGTTGGCGAGTGCGCAGCGTAAGAGGATTTCCTCGAGCGCATTCATGGCGAGCGCCTCGCGTTGCGGCGATGGGCTGGCGTTGATTTGGAGCATCTCTAGATAGCGCCGCTCAATTCGAGACTGCTGTTCGCGGCCTTTAAGTTGCAGGTGGAGAATGCCCGGAGCGATTTCGGGCCAATCGAGTGTTTCGCGCCAATCGGGCCGGGGGATGAAGTGAGCCCAGAGAGGTTCCCAGTGAGCGTGGCGTGGGGCGGTGCCATAGTCGTGGCGGGTATGCGATTTTAGCAGTATCATGTCACCTTTTCGAGTGATCAGAGTGCCTTTATTGTGGGTGTAGCGCCCGTGTCCGCTGAGGTTGTAGATGAGCACCCAGTCGTGAGTTCCGTGTTCACGATAGGTGGAGAATCGTGGGCCTTGTCGGTAGGAGCCGGTGACGAGCGGCCCGAACGGGGGGGAGGGAGTTTCTTGGGGTCTGGACACGATAGCAGAATATTATAGTTAAATAATGATGGTTTCTATGGTGCGAATCGCCGTGAAATGCTAGTGTATTCGGATGGTTATCGATAGTTCCCCTCTCCCCGATGATGGTGTGGCCTCCTTGGCTGAACAATTTCAACGTGATGGCTACGTGATGGCTCGCGGTGTTTTTTCGCCGGAGGAAGTCGCTGAGATTCGCGAGCTATTTGCGAAGATCCACCATGATGGTGTGCCGGGTTTTTATGAAAAGGAGACGGTGCGTGATGGCGTCGAAAACCCCGATGATCCGCTCTACAAGTATCCACGAATCATGATGCCCCATCGTTTCGATGATACGGCGCGGGGCTACATGCTGCACCCCAAGGTCGCAGGAATTTTGAAGGCACTTTTCCAGAACGATCCGGTCGCGACGCAGAGCATGTTTTATTTCAAACCGCCGGGTGCGCGAGGGCAGGCTCTGCATCAGGACCAGTTCTATCTGCTGATCGAGCCGGGCACTTGCATCGCGGCGTGGACGGCGATCGATGATTGTGACGCCGACAATGGTGGGATGATGGTCGTGCCGAATTCAAACAAGTTACCGGTCGCGTGCCCTGAAACGGCCGACTCCGATCAGAGCTACACCAACCATTTGGTAAAGCTGCCGAAGGGCCATAAGGCTGAACTCGTGAAGATGAAGGCGGGCGACACACTGTTTTTTAATGGCAACGTGATCCACGGTTCAGGCCCTAACCGTTCGGCGGATCGTTTTCGTCGGGCGTTTATTTGCCACTACGCTTCGGGTAATCTCGAAAAGATTTCCGCCGGCTATCGTCCGCTCGTGCGCATGGATGGCAGCGAATACGAAGTCGAACCTCAGAATGGCGGCGGTCCTTGTGGCGAAGGCTGGAATGGCGCCGCGCACTGAGCTGAGGATTTCTCACCACGAAATACGAAAGGGTAGGCGCTCGCTTGCGAGCGCTGCGGTGACTCCATGCGCGAGCGAGCTCGTCGCCTACCGCTATATGGAATCGGAAGGGCGTAGTTTTGTTGTCATTATATGTCAACTAATAGTTGACTAACTATAATTTGGCTTAGCGCCCTAATCACGGATCCATGCATTGCGGTTTAAGGCTGTGATTTACCGGAGGGGGTGGGGCTAGCGGGACCTTACTTCACCTTCACTGCGACAGTGAAGGTTTGGGTTTGGCCAGGTGCGACGTGGTGGAGGCCGCGTTTGTGTTCGGGGGAGTTGGGTGGTCCCATCCAGGGTTCGACACAATAGAAGGGGGCATCGGCGCTTTCGGTCCAGGTGACCATGGCGGCGTCTTTGGGTGGCACGTCGTCGGTGCCGAGGGAGACGACGACATCATCGGCGTGGCCGCGTTCGCCGAAGATCACGGAGTTTTCCTTCAATCCCATGTGCACGCAGTCGGATAGATCGGGATGATCCATGCTTTCGATTTCTTTGAGATCGGGACCGGGGACGAGTGAACCGTCTTTGGCGTGGCGGTAGCGTTCGGTGGCGGGGATGCGAATGGCGTAGTTGGCGTTGCTCAGGCCTTCGGTCCACGGCACAGTGAAATAGAAATGATGACCGGCGCTCCAAGGGATGGGTTTGTCGCCGAGATTGTGGAGGGAGAGTTCGCAGATCACGCGTAGAGGCTCGAAACGATACCTCACGGTAAACTCGTAATCGTAGGGGTAGACTTCACGGGCTTCGTCGTCAGGTAGATAGAGCGCGGTGAATCCGGTGTCGTCTGCTTGGGTGATCTTGAAATCGCCCTGTCGCGCGAGACCGTGCATGGGCATGGGACGTCGGACGCCTTCGTCGTCGCGCCAGAAATGAATATCTCCCTGATCGAATGTGCGCGCGTTGAACGGGAAGAGGATGGGATTGCCGCCGCGGACTTCGGAGATTTTGGCAAGATCGGCGCCTTCGGGCCAGTAGATCACGTCTCGCACTGAGCCGTCGCCGTGAGTGACGTTCCAATTCATGAGGCGGGCGCCTTTTTCGGGCAGGGCGAGAAACGTCGAGTGGCCTACGCGCCAGCGTAAAAGAATTTCCCCCGCATAAGAGACTTTTTCCATGCAGAAAGAGAAATCACTATCGGCGAAAAGCGGCAATGGGTTTTTGGAAAGAGGGGGTTAATTTCTATGGCGGTGGCGCTTGCACGAGAGCGGGGCCGTGCTTAGTAGTGTAGCCATGCTTCGCTTTCTTTTGACCTTTCTGGCTCTCCTGTTGGCGCCTCAGTTGGTGGCCGAGGAAACGTCCGCGCCAAAGATCGAGGCAGAGATTTCGGCCAAAAAGGGTCTCGTGGTGGTGATTCCGGTTCAAGGCGTGATCGCGGATCCGGTGCTTTATATCATTCGGCGAGGGCTCAAAGAGGCGATTGATGCGAAGGCCGATCTGGTGGTGCTCGATATGGACACGCCCGGCGGATCGGCTGGCACCACGATTGAGATCATGGAGGCGATTAATAAATTTCCCGGTCGCACGGCTACTTTTGTGAATGAGGAAGCGGGTTCGGCCGGAGCGATCATTGCTTCGATCACTGATGATATTTACTTCGCGCCAGCTGGCGTGATGGGGGCGGCGGAATTGGTTTCCGGTGGTGGGCAGGATGTGCCGGAAGCGATGAAGCGGAAGATGGAAAGCTACATCCGTGCGAAAACCCGTGCGATGTCGAGTGGGCCGGATCTGCGGGCTGATGTGCTCAAGGCCATGATGAACTCGGATTTCGAATTGAAAATCGGCGAAGAGATTTTGAAAGAAAAGGGCGAGCTACTGACGCTTTCGGCCAAGGAAGCGATTCAACAATATGGTGATCCACCGGAAACGTTGCTCGCGTCGGGTATTGTCGAAAATGTCGATGAGCTCTTGGGCAAAATCTACGGCGAGAGAACTTACACTGTGCAGAAATTGGAAGTCACGTGGTCGGAGGATCTAGCGGTGGTGCTCAATGGCTTGGCTCCGATTTTGATGGGGTTGGGATTGTTGGGATTGTTTATCGAATTTAAGACCCCGGGGTTTGGGATCTTTGGAGTTGGCGGTGGATTGTTGCTGGGGATCGTTTTCTTGAGTCACTACGTGGCGGGATTTTCCGGACACGAGCCGATGCTGATTTTCGTTCTAGGCGTGCTGTTGGTCGCGGTGGAATTATTCTTCCTGCCGGGCATGGTGGTCTTCGCACTGAGCGGAATCGTGATGATGTTGGGCTCACTGTTGTGGGCGATGGCGGATATCTGGCCGAATGAGCCGATTACGATTTCGGGAGATTTGTTTTTCACGCCGATGCTCAATTTGTCACTAGGGCTCGTGGTGGCGGTCGTGGGTGCGGTGCTAATCATGCGGTTTCTGCCGAAGGGATTGTTCTGGGATAAGATGATTTTGCAGACGGCCATCGCGCCAAATGCTCCAGCAGCGAGAACTGAAGAGGTGCTAGCGTCATCATTGATTGGTCAGCGCGGAATTGCGTCGACGGATCTTTTTCCGAGTGGTCAAGTGGAGATCGATGGGCAGCGCTACGAAGCGAAAGTCGCGGTAGGCTCGATCGATGAAGGACAGGAAATCGTCGTGGTGGAGAAGGAAGATTTCGATTTGCTAGTCCGTCCGGTTAACGAGGAGGATAAGGCATGACATCGATCCTGCTGTTATTTGTCGTGGGGCTACTGTTGCTCGGGTTCGAGGTTATCGTGCCCGGCGGCATTTTAGGCGTGATCGGTGGTCTGGCGATGTTGGGTGGTTGTGTGATCGCGTTTGGCAAAATGGGCATCACCGGCGGTGGGCTGGCGGTATTGGCAGCGGTGCTCCTGGTGGGGCTCTTGCTCTATGTTGAGTTTCGAATTCTGCCGAAAACCGCGATGGGCCGACGGCTGTTTTTGAAAGCAAAGGTCACGGGCACTTCGCATGTCGCGCGCGAAGTGGATCTCGGTGGTAAGAGTGGCGAAGCGGTCACCGATTTGGGCCCCACGGGCTATGTGATGATCGAGGGTAAACGCCATGAAGCGTTTTCTCGTTCAGGATTTTTGGACGTCGGCGCGAAAGTTAAAGTCGTCGGCATGGATAATTTTAGACTAATCGTAACCTTGGAAAAATAAAACACTATGGACCTTACATTGATACTCATCATTGCCGGTGGCGTCGCTGGTTTGGTGCTGCTCGGCATCATCATCTCATTCTTTAACGTTTGGCTGAAAGCCTGGTTGTCCGGTGCCTATGTGGGCATGCTCAACTTGCTTGCGATGCGCCTTCGCGGCGTGCCTTACGGCTTGATCGTCGATGCAAAGATCCGCGCAAGTAAGGCGGGCATCGATGTCGATGTGAACGAGATCGAAGCACAGTATCTTGCTGGTGGTAATGTGATCGCTTGTGTGCAGGCCTTGATTGCAGCGCAGAAAGCGATGATCGAACTTAACTGGCAACGAGCCTGTGCGATTGATCTCGCGACCAAGGGCTCGGGTAAGAGCGTTGAAGAAGCGGTGCGCACTTCGGTGGATCCAAAGGTGATCGATTGCCCTAACCCTGAATCGGGTCGCAACACGATCGATGGTGTTTCCAAAGATGGTATTCAGGTGAAGGTGCGAGCCCGCGTGACCGTGCGCACGAACCTTGATCGCTTCGTGGGTGGTGCGAAGGAAGAGACAATTGTGGCCCGCGTGGGTGAGGGTATCGTGACGACGATTGGTTCATCCGCCACTTACAAAGTGGTTCTGGAATCTCCGGATACCATTTCCAAGACCGTGCTAAAACGCGGTCTTGATGTGGGCACTGCGTTTGAAATTCTCTCCATCGATATCGCGGATGTGGATGTCGGTGAAAATGTTGGAGCCCAGCTGCAAACTGCTCAGGCCGAAGCTAATAAGAGCATCGCTCAGGCCGAAGCCGAAATTCGGCGGGCAGCTGCGGTAGCGCTCGAGCAGGAAATGAAGGCTCGAGTGGAAGAGATGCAGGCCAAGGTGGTCGCAGCTCAGGCCGAAGTGCCTCTCGCGATGGCCGAAGCATTCCGCGCGGGAAACCTTGGTGTAATGGACTACTTCAAGATGGAAAATGTGCAGGCTGATACGAGCATGCGCAAATCGATCTCCGATCCTGAAGACGAGAAATAATCCATGGACTGGATTTTCGATAACCTCCAAATTCTGATCGCCGCCGGCGCTGGCGTAGCCTACTGGCTAAACCAACGCAATGAGGCGAAGGTGACGAAGCAGCAAAACCGCGAAGAGGAGTTTACTTCCGACGAATACGATGCGTCGGAAGATGAAGCTCGCGCGCGTAAAATCCGCGAAGAGATCCGCCGCAAGATTGCCGAGCGCAGCGGTGGATCGGGTCCCGTGATAGTCAACGAACCGGTGGAGTCGCCTCCGCCGTTGTTTGAACGGCCTTTTCAGGAAACACCGCCCGTCGCTGATCCTTATGCGCATGCCGAGTGGCGTGAAGAGCCACCCGTTGTCGGCCCCAGCGCCGCCGAGCAAGCGGTGCTGGAACGTCAACGCGTGCTGCAGGAGCGCATGAATGAATTGGAGCAGAAGCGCGCTAAGACGAAGCAACGCGCCGCCACGGTTTCTCAAAAGCGTCCCGCTCGCAAAGCATCGAAAGGCATGCGAAGCCTGCGTGATGATCTACGCGAGACTGGTAGCCTGCGTCGCGCGATTGTCCTTCGTGAAGTGCTCGGCCGGCCAGTGAGTATGCGATGATCTGCGCTCCAGATAGTATTCAGGCATAAAATAGCCGCAGCATATCGCCGCGCCTTTTGTGTGAAAGGAAGTAACTCTGGTCAGTTGATCTGCGCTCGGTTGTAGCCTTCGAAGGGCATGGGGTAGCGTTTGCCTTTGATTTCGATCTGCAGGCTCTTGCCTTCGGTGGCCCAGATGAGGATTGGTCCTGGCTTGGGGATGGTGCGGACTTCGCCGCTGACCAAGGTGGTCTCGGGGAAGAGCACTTCGCCGGGGGAACCGTCTTCATTCTTCAGGGTGACTTTTACGCGCACGCTGCTGAGTGCGATCAGAGAAATAGTGGGTTCTTGGACGGAAGTGACTGCGCCTGATCCGCTGGCTCCGGTAGTAGTATCAGAACCTCCTCCGATGATCGCAGAGACGCCCCAATAGATGAGGAGTAGCACGATGACAACAACAAGACCGATGCCGCCGCGGAAGATTAGGGTAGGGGGGATCGTCGGCCCTTTGGGCAGGCTGGTGCCGCTACGATTCAAGGTCGAAGGACGGCTGGGAGCTGAATCCTCTTCATCGCTGCTTTCAACAGTGCCAGTGCTCTTATCATCCGACGACGCCACGGTAAGATCCATGCGTCCATAAACTTCGCGGCTGGGCGGGCGCTGTTTACTTTCGTTGATGCCGAGGGCGGCGTAATCGTTGAGGATTTTGTCTGCTGACATGCCTAGATATTGGGCGTAGGCCCGCAGAAACCCGCGCACATAGATCTCGGCCAGATTGATGTCGAATTGGTTGCTTTCGAACTTATGCAGATAGTCACTGCGAATCTTGGTCGCTTCCGCGGCTTCTCGGATAGAATTGCCTTTGCGTTTGCGGGCTTCTTCAAGTCGTTCGCCTATTGTCTGCATGATCTTATGGGATAGGGGTTTTGGTCGTTGAGGGGAAGATCGAAATAGTCTCGCCGGTAAAGAGATTTACGGAAGTGTTTCTAATCGGTCTCGTAATTATTGAGATCGACCAAAATTTCGCGTGGAGAAGGACCGTTTTCAGGGCCCACGATATTGCGATCTTCGAGCATGTCCATGATGCGGGCAGCTCGATTGTAGCCGATACGAAGTCGACGTTGAATCATCGATGTAGAGGCGCGCTTGGTCGAGCGAAGCACATCGAGTGCTTTTTCGAATAGTTCAGCGTCTTCACCGAGATCGTCGTCATCGCCACCACCGGATTTGTCGTCGCCATCGCTGGCGGCTTTGTCGATTTGCTGCTGGACGGAGGCCGCATAGAGGGGAGGACCGTTGACCTTGAGGGCTTCGACCAGAGCGATGACTTCCTCGTCGGAAACGAATGCGCCTTGGGCACGGATGAGGCGCGAGCTGCCGGGAGGGGAAAAGAGCATATCACCGCGACCGATGAGGGTGTCGGCACCCTTGCCATCGAGAATGGTGCGGGAGTCTACTTGCGAGGCGACTTGGAAGGCGATTCGCGAAGGGAGATTGGCTTTAATCACACCGGTGATGACATTTACCGACGGACGTTGGGTCGCGATGATCAGATGGATGCCAGCCGCTCGTGCCAGCTGAGCGAGACGCGCGATGGAGCTTTCGATTTCGGCCGGCGCGACCATCATCAAATCGGCGAGCTCATCAATGATCGCGACGATGTAAGGCAGACGATCCGGGAGCTCGATGCCATCATCGGCGGTGGGATCGATCCCTGCAAGTTCGGCTTGAGCGATTTCAAATTCGTCGGGCTTGGCGTCTTTTTTACGGGTGTTGAAGCCGAGAATGTTACGCACGTTGCACTTCGCGAAAATCTGGTAGCGCTGCTCCATCTCGCCAAGAAGCCACTTGAGTGCGCTGGGCACTTTCTTCGGCTCGGTGACCACGGGGATGAGCATTTGCGGCAGCGTGTTGAAGATCTTCAACTCCACGACCTTGGGATCGACCATGATCAAGCGCACATCACGCGGGCTCTTCGAATAGAGGATCGAGGCGACAATGGAATTGATGCAGACGGATTTACCGGAACCGGTCGCACCGGCGATCAGCAAGTGGGGCATCTTGGTGAGATCGGAAATGAGCGGTTTACCGGAAACATCTTTACCGAGCGCGATAGGGAGCTCGGCTTTGGATTTTACCCAGTCTTCGCTCTCGAGAATCTCGCGCATACCCACGGGGATGGGGTGCTTATTCGGAACTTCGACCCCGACGGCAGCCTTGCCGGGAATCGGCGCGAGAATACGGACGGACTGGGCACGCATGCCCAAAGCGATGTTCTTATCGAGACCGGAAATTTTTTCCACCCGCACACCAGGAGCAGGCACGACTTCGTATCGAGTGATCACGGGGCCGACATGAATTTCGCCAAGGCTGACTTTTACGCCGAACTCTTCGAGAATGCGCAGGAGATTTTCCGCGTTCTGGCGGTGCTCTTCCTCGCTGTTGCCCTCAGTGTTGGTCACCTCTTCAACGAGGATCTTGATGTCGGGGAAAATGTAATTGGCGTCGTCGCTTTGCGGAATGGAAACGCGGGCTTTCTTGGTTTCCTCGGGCTTAACGATGTTGAGCGCGAGCGGCTTGCCTTCTTCTGCCACAGGAGCTGGTTCGGGAGCGGCTTTCTTGCGTCCTCCAAATTTGACTACGGCTGGAGGGGCGGGAGGAGCTTCTTCTTTGACGGGTGCAGGAGCGGCGGATCGTGCCGGTGCTTTAGCCAGCGGGTCTTCCTTAGTCTCAGGGACGACCATGGATTTGGGATTCACTTTTAGTGCTTTTGCTTCTTCCTTGGCGGCGATTTTCGCTTCTTTGGCCGCAGCCTTGAGCTCGGCTTTTTCTACAATGCGTGCTTCCTTGGCGATGCGTTTAGCTTCGACGCGTTCGGCTTTCAATTTGGCTCGCTCTTCGCGCCAAGCATGAAACGCAATGATGTAGCGCTCGATTTCTGCGCCAATATCTTTGGTGAAGATGAAGAGCAGTCCGCAAAGGTAGACCGTGCCGAGGAGCAGCGCTGCACCGAATGCTCCCAGAGTATCACGGAGTGCGCCTTGATAAATGAGTGAGCCCAGCCAGCCACCGGGTGCTTGGGGATAATAGTCGCTGGGCTGGAAGCTCTCCAGCATCGCAACGATGCCGGACAAAGTGATGATGCACACCAACATCGCGCCTACGCGTGTGGCGGCCAATCGACGGGAATTACGGATCGAGATGTAGAGGAGCCATCCGAAAAAGAAAGGTAACAGCCAGGTGCTGAAGCCGATGGCATAGAAGAGTATCCAAGAGGTATTCGCGCCCCAGGGACCGGCCAGATTGGCTCCAACCGTCTGCGTAGTCGAAAACGTGCTCTGGATCGGGTTGTAATCGATCAAGGCTACCGTGAGCCATGAACCCAAGACAAAGCAGATTACCGCTGATATCCAGTTAGGTCGGTAACGGGGGGCCGAAAATCCGGCTCCGTTATTTGGGTTTGAAGTCTTACGCTTGGGCATTTGTGTGGGCTTATCAAAAGCCCGAATACCACGTTAAACAACGAGGTGGTCAAATGTAAACCCCTCGGCTGGCTTTTGAATTAACTTATACTTATCACCATGCGAGAAATCCTTCGCTTTCAACCACTTTACCAAGAACGAGTTTGGGGCGGCCGTGCTTTTGAGGCCTCTTTCGAGCGTGAACTTCCTTCTGAACAACCGATTGGCGAAAGCTGGGAGGTCGTCGACCGCCCCGAAGCCCAATCCGTCGTCACAGATGGTCTGCATGCGGGCAAATCCTTGCGCGACCTGATCAAAAATCACGGAGCTGAGATCATGGGCCCCAATTGGCCCGCGGATAAACCTTTCCCCGTGCTCGTGAAATGGCTCGATTGTCGCGAACGCCTCAGCCTGCAGGTGCACCCACCGGCAGAGATCGCGGCTGAGCTCGGTGGAGAACCGAAAACGGAAAATTGGTATATCGCCGATTCGGCTCCCGGAGCTCATCTCATCGTAGGACTGAAGGAGGGCACGACGCGTGCTTCATTTGAGAAGGCGATCATCGAGCAAAGCGTCCAAGACTGCGTGCACAAATTCGAGGTGGTGAAGGGGGATTCGATTCTCGTGCACAGTGGCCAAGTTCATGCGATCGATGCGGGTAATCTGATTCTCGAGATCCAGCAAAATTCCGATACGACCTATCGCGTTTACGACTGGGCTCGCGTTGGGCTCGACGGCAAACGGCGTAAACTGCACGTGAGCGATTCCCTGAAGTGCATCCAATGGGATGATATCGAGCCTGCGCCCGTGCGGGGAGACCCGACTTCAGCGGTGATCGCTGAATGTGAAGAGTTTAGAATTCGTCGCGTGGTCTTGGCACCGGGTGAGGAAATTTCTTTCGCCGCCAATCAGAAGCCGCGCCTCCTTAGTGTGGTGGGGGGAAAGTTAAGCATCGGTGGCGTGACGCTCGGTAAGGGCGAAAATGCGCTGCTGCCTTATGCGAGTGAATTCACGGCCGTGGCCGATGAACCGGGTATTATGCTCGTGACGGAAAATTTTGCGTAAGCTCATGAGGAGACAGCACGAAGCAGAGCGCGGGGGGATCATGCTCAAGTTTCTATTTGTGCTGGCTGCGCTGTGTGCCGCGCTAGCTCTAGCGTGGATGGTCGCGTTGCCTTCGATCTTTTCGTCGTGGGTGCGGAACCGCACCGGATTCGATCTGGCCGTTCAATCGCTGATGGTCAATCCATTCACGGGAAACCTTCGAGCGCAGGGACTGGTGATCAACAATCCGCCGACATTTCCGCAACTGGAGTTTCTGCAAGTGCGGGAATTTGCCGTGGACGCTGAAATGTGGTCGCTCTTTTCAGACAAGCCAGTGCTCAATCTGGTAAAGATGGATATCGGGTTGGTCGCGCTCGTGAAACGGCTTGATGGGAAGACTAACACGGAGGTGTTTCGTGGATATCTGGCTTCGAAAGAAAAAGGGAGCGTCTCGATACCGAAGTCGCGTCAGCCAAAGCGGGCGGGTAAGGAATTTTTGATTAAGAAGCTCGAAGTGCGTTTTGATCGGCTACTCGTGGCGGAAAATACGGGGAAGCGTCCGGTGATGAAGGAATACCCGCTGAATATCGATCGCACCTATGAGAATGTGACGGATGGCGATCAACTGTTGCTGCCGGGATCGCTCGATCAGGTTTTCGCGCTCGGAGGAGCGGTGGGGAGTTTGTTACCCGACGATGTGGGACGCATTTTGGATGAAACCCTGCGATCGGGCTCTGATTTGCTCAAGAAAGTGACCGATTCGGAGGTAAATCCCTTCAAAGGTTTTCCCGATACGCTTGAAGAAAGCAAGAAGCCGTAGTTGTATGAGCGTTTACTATGAAGAGTTCTGAATCCACAGAGTCCAACGAGACCCAAGAAGCCGCGGCTGAAAACGAGGCCGTGCAGTCGCAAACCGCTGCTGAGGCGACCGAAAACGCCACCGAGGAAAAAGCTGAGAAGGATGAAAAGCCTCTCACGCCGGAGGAGCAGCTCGCTGCGGCCAAAGAGGAGTCTAAGTCGCACTATGAACGTTACTTGCGTGCTGCGGCTGACCATGAGAATTTCCGAAAACGGACGATTCGAGAAAAGGACGAGTTGCGGCAATACGCCGCCTCGCGAGTCCTCGAAGATCTCTTGCCCGTGCTCGATAATCTCAGTCTCGGTATGGCCGCGGCGAGCCAACCTAACGCTGATGTTAAAACCATCGTAGAGGGGATCGGAATGGTGCAGACCCAGTTGAAAACAGCCCTCGATCAGCAAGGATTGAAGGAAATTAACCCGGCAGGAGAAACTTTTGATGCGCATCAACACGATGCGCTTTCGCAACAAGCCAGTGATGATGTGGCTGAGGGTGACGTGCTAAACGTGATCCGCGTGGGCTATTCGCTTAACGGTCGCCTGTTGCGGCCAGCGTCGGTCGTCGTATCAAGCGGCGTGGCCAATGAAGAAGAAGCCGAAGAAGCCAAAGACTAAACCAACATGGCCAAAGAAGATTTTTACGAACTGCTTGGTGTCACCAAAAGTGCGACGGCGGAAGAGCTCAAAAAAGCTTACCGCAAACAGGCAGTTAAATTTCACCCGGATAAAAACCCCGGCAACAAACAGGCGGAGGAGAAATTTAAGAAAGTCTCCGAAGCCTACGATGTGCTCAACGATGCCGACAAGCGGGCGGCCTACGATCAGTATGGCCACGCCGCGTTCCAAAACGGCGGGATGGGCGGCGGTGGAGGTGGAGGAGGTGGTGGCCACGATCCGTTTGATATTTTCCGCGATGTTTTCGGCCAGCAAGGTCGTGGCGGTGGTGGAGGAGGCGGCGGTATTTTCGACGAAATGTTTGGCGGCGGCGGCGGCGGTGGACAGGGCGGCGGTCAAGATGGCGCCGATCTACGCTACGATCTCGAAATCACGCTCGAAGAAGCCGCACGTGGTGCGCAGAAGGATATCTCGTTTCGTAAAAACGTATCCTGTGAACGTTGTGATGGATCTGGAGCTGAGCCCGGTTCCAAACCGGTCACCTGTCCGACCTGTCGTGGCGCGGGACAAATTCGTCGATCCGGCGGTATCATTACTTTCACCCAAGCCTGCCCGACCTGTCATGGTCAGGGCTCGACGATCGATAAGCCCTGCACGGGGTGTCGGGGCGAAGGGCGCATGCCGAAGACGACCAAGCTCAATGTTAAGATTCCAGCCGGAGTCGACACAGGGTCACGACTGCGTTCGGCGAGCAATGGCGAAGCCGGAGTAGGCGGAGGCCACACCGGTGATCTCTACATCGTGCTCAGCGTAAAAGAACACGAACTGTTCGAACGTCACGGCGACGATCTGTTCTGCGAAATTCCGATCAAGTTTACACTCGCGACATTGGGCGGCACGATCGAAGTTCCGACTTTGTTTGGTAAAGGCTCGTTGAAGATTCCAACCGGCACGCAAAGTGGAACGACTTTCCGTTTACGCGAAAAAGGCATGCCGACCCTTCGTGGTGGCCGCCAAGGTGATCAACTCGTCCGCGTGCAAGTCGAAGTTCCGAAATCGCTGACAGACGAACAGAAAGAACTACTGGAGCAATTTGCCACAATCAGCGGCGACGCGACCGAACCAACTTCGAAAAGTTTTTTCGATAAAGCGAAGAAGTTTTTCTGAGAACGAAGGTTATCCTTTCATAATCAATCTAAGGCGGGATCATAGATTCCGCCATTTTTATTACGAGGTAAGAGAGGATGAACCCATGCTGGTGGGACCAGCACCTAACGTGCGCGCTTGTTCATTATCGCTCGCCGCGAAGGGGATGGGTGGCAGGGACGACCAGTCCTTGGGGATGGCGTTGATGGCGGGGCTGTCTGATTTTAAATTGAAATCGCCAGCTTCCGGATCGACGAGGCGAGGATCGGTGAAGATATCGTGTTCACCTCCCTCGTGTTCGGTGAGTAGGGGGACGGTGCCTTGGTGGTAGAGATTGAAATCTGCCATGCGGATGGCTCCTGACATATCCCAGTCGGCTTTTTTATCTGTGTCCTCGCGCGCGACCAGAGGTTTATCGGCGGAATTCCCTACGATGATGTTTCGCATCCATGACAGTCGCGCCTCTTGTTCGAGCCGAATGGCATGTTTCTCGTTTTTCCAGAGGGTATTATTGACGATGAAAATACTGGTTGGTGGTTCGTAGTAAGGTGCGCCCATAATGACGGTGGCAAGAATGCCTGCGTCGCCGTTTTGATAGATGATATTATTACGCACGAGGTGGCTCGGGCTGTGGAGTCGGATGCCTCCTAAGCGATTATGGTGAATGCGATTCCCTTCGATTAATTGTCGAGCACCACAGCGAACGGTCAGACCGAAGCCCGTATTGTGATGCAGGTGGCAATTGCGGGTGATGGTAACAGTCATCTTGAGATGAACTCCTTCGATATTATCGAAGAACTCACAGTCTTCGATTATGTGGTGGCCGGGAGGAGCGCTGGCATAGGAGCCGGAACCGGTTTGGATTGCGCAGTAATAGCCCGATATTTTGCAGCGCCGCACTCTCAGGTGTTGGTTGAAACGCTGGCATTCCAGATGGATCCCATCGTGCGTTCGAATGCTGTTTCCTTCTATGGTGCAATCCTCGATCCAGTTATGCTGGGCGGAGGGGCCGAGCACGTTGATGGTGGAGCATGGTTTATCCTCGAGGGAAGTGAGATGATAGTTTCGCACTACGCAGTGTCTGGCATCGCGCCCAAATGTAATAGCGTCTGGAGATGCGATGAAATTGAATCCGTCGATATAGATGTTGGCGGAGTCCTCGAGCGTGAGGCTTCCTTCCTTAAATATGGCCGCATGGCGTGCGCTGCTCTGGATACAGATTGGCGCATCTTTTAGTACTAGGGCTGAAACGGTCACTCTTTCTCGATACTCACCCGGTCCTACGATGACGGTGTCGCCCGGCAAGAGATCGGGTAATCCTGCCGCAAGAGTATTGAATGGGCGGATCGAGGTTCCGTCTCCTCCGTTCTTCGCTCCGCATTGCACGTAGATGGTCCGGGTTTTCGGAGGTGCTTGGGGAAGCTGTTTATCTGCATCAGCTCTCGTCTCGCAGGAACTTTCGGCGAGATCGTAAACAGCTTTCTGACCGATTGAGATGTCGAAACTCCCCACGTCCAAACCGTGGCACCGCCAGATGCGATTGTAGCGAAATGTCAGCTGGTCGAGCTGGCCCTGCACCCCAATCTTGCAATGTCGCACTTCGTTGTGAGTGACAATCCAAGCAGTAGGAGTCGCGCACTGTTGATCGATAATTTTGATCCCGCACTTGGCGCCAGCAACTCGGTTGTGATCGATGTGCACTGGGGTTGCGCTTGGGCCAGGGTGTAGCACCAGTCCGGTCGTCTCTTTGGCCTGACAATCCTGGAGATCTATTACGTTCCCGATCGCGACATCGCCACCTTCGAGATATAGCCCGACTCCTCCGTCAGAGAGTTCTATGATTCGATTGTTCTGCAGTTGGCAGTCGCTCGCACTTGCTTCGACCACGATGGCTCTGTCTTGGCTCCGGAACGTTAGGCCTCGGACAATGTTGTTACGTCCTGAAATCGTGATACTGCCTTCGATAATGACATCATACTGATTCCATGGAAACAGCCACAGGCCATCGCGAGTGAGCGAGATGTTTTCCCGATAGATCCCCGGTCCAATAAAACCTGTCCCCAATCTTCACGGTGGAGGTCGAGCACTTCTTGGATACTGCCATAGGGGCGCTCCCTTGATCCATCGCCATCAGAGCATCCGACCTGCAAATAAACGTCGCGACGGGTGAGCTTAGATCGATCCATAAATCAGTTCCTTACTGCGCGAGACGGAGAACGTGCTGTAGAACAGCTCTTTTAACTCTTCGACAGCTTCACATCCATCCAGACGGCGAGAGTCAGAACCGCGCCGCCGGCGGTGCCGTCGTTAGAGGCGAGGATCGCGTCGAAATTGCGCCCGACTTTAGTGATCGCTGCGTTGAGGATTTTCTTGGCGTTTTCCGGTTTCCAGTTTTCGGCCCAATCCTCGTGGACGACTTCGACTCGGCCACTGGCGATCAGCGGCGCGAGGATGTTGTCCTGTCCTTGTTTGAAGAGTCGGGCGTTGTTGTCGGTTTTGGCACCGTAGATGCGAACGAGTCGGATTGGCGGTGCGTTGGCGGGACGATTGGCGAAGAAGCGATCGCGCAGGTATTCGGCCTGAAGCTCGCCGACTCGGATGTTGTCGAACGTGACATAGAGATCGAGGTCGCTGTTGGTGATAAGGCGATCGTAGGCGAGCACGGCGATGTTGGCCTCGTGGGCTAGTTGCACGGCTTTGGCCATTGCGGCACCGTCGTGGGGCACGATTACGAGTGCATCGACGTGATTACTGATAAGTGATTCGACGTCGCGGAGTTGGCGGATGTCATCGCTGTTGGCGGATTGCACGAGCACCTCGGCGCCCAGCTCACGAGCTCGCGCGACGAACAGGTCGCGGTCGCGTTGCCAGCGCTCTTCCTTGAGGGTGTCCATCGCAAATCCGATGACCAGAGGGCGGTTTTCCGTAGAGGTCTGGTTATCTCCCGAGCCACGTTTTAGCGTGAGGCCAATGAGCAGGGAAAGAATCAGAGAAAGGACAACGAGGGTAATTCGTGTTTTCATGGGGTGGAATGATCAAAGTGATGCGAAGTTAATTTACAATGCCGGAGGCTCGTGCGATTTGAAGTGTGGTGAAATTGCAGAACCCCAAACTTCTGACGTTGGATGTGGCGATCGCGGAGCGAGATAAGCTGCGCAGTGGTGGAAAATCACTGGTGCTGACCAATGGAGTGTTCGATCTGCTGCACACGGGGCATCTCTACTATTTGAAGCAGGCGCGAGCTTTGGGTGAGGCACTCTATGTCGCGATCAATGCGGACGAGAGTGTGCGTGCGATCAAGGGGCCCACGCGACCTATTCAAAGCGAAGTTGAGCGGGCCTATGCGCTGGGCGCGTTGTGGTTCGTGAGTGGCATCGTGGTGTTTAACACGCCGCGACTTGATGCGGAGATCCGCGCACTGGAGCCTGATGTGTATTGCAAGGCGGGCGACTACACCCTCGAGACACTTGACCCAACTGAACGTGGCGCGCTGCAGGACGTGGAAGCGAAGATCGAATTTCTGCCCTTCTTGGAGGGATTTAGCACCACTAACCTCATCGCGAAAATCAAAGCGGCGGGGAAGATCTGATTAATAACATTATGCGTGTCGTCATACTGGGTTCGGGAAGAGGGAGTAACGCCGAAGCAATTCTGCAGGCCCAAAAAGAGGGACGGTTGGGGCATGCGGAGGTCGTGCAGATTTTTTCGGATAAACCGGAAGCACCGATTCTTGAGCTGGGCACGCGATTCGGAGTGCCAGCGGCGTATATCGATCCGGCTCCGTTTAAGACGAAACTCGAAAGGGAAGGTGAAGGGCGCTACATCGATGCGATTCGAGCCTGCGAACCCGATGTCGTCGTGTTGGCGGGGTTTATGCGTGTGCTGAAGCCGGGATTTTTGGATGCATTTGCGGGAAAGATTATCAATCTGCACCCGAGTCTGCTGCCGAGCTTTCCCGGATTGGATGGAATCGGTCAGGCGTGGCGACAGGGCGTGAAGGTGACGGGTTGCACCGTGCACTATGTGACGCCCGAAGTGGATGAAGGTCCGATTGTCGATCAGTCCGTAGTTCGAGTGGAAGCCGATGATACTCTCGAGTCATTGGAAATGAAGGTGCACGCTGCTGAACATGAGTTGTTGCCGTTGGTGTTGGCTCGATTGAGCGAAACGGCGTCCTGATTTTGCGATGGAATCTCCGATGTGGCAGATGCCGTTGAAAAACCCGCCGAGCTTGGTGCAAGCAGGGCGCGGGGTGCATGGATTGCGTCTTAAGCGAGAGGAATTTCAGCTGCCGGAATTGTGGTGTCTGCATCTCTACAACTATCACGGCGAACTCACGATTGATGGGCAGGATTTCGAGATCAAACCGGGTCGGGTGAGTATCACACCGCCGAATGCGCGGATAATCTACCGGTTTCAGGGTGAGTCGTGGCATGCGTTTGCCCATTTCGAACTGTCGCAGCGAGGTGATATGGTGCCGATGCCGGTTTGGCAGGATCTGGATGAGAACTACGGTGGGGTGGCGAAGTCTCTGGATGAGATCGCGGGTTGGTTGCCGTCGATGCCGTGTCGGTCATCGGTGCGGTTGTGGGAGATTTTATGGCAACTAGTGGGTTATCCGTATTCTGAGCGCACGCCGAAGAAGCAGTTGCATCCCAGTCTGGAGCAGGCCGTGTGGGATATTGAAGTGCAGTTGGCGGAGAGACTTTCGATTCCCGGGATCGCGGCGGCGGCGAATATATCGCACAACCATCTGACACGGTTGTTTAAGGCGGAGTTTGGCCTGACGGCCGAGGGCTATATCCGGCAACGGCGAACGGAGCGGGCGCTACACATGCTCGTGCATACGACCATGGCGATTAAATCGATCGCGGCTGAGGTGGGACTGCCGGATCTGCATTTTTTCAACAAGACGATCCGTGGTGTGACTGAATTGAGCCCTCGTGAATATCGTCGGCAATACGGCACTTCTCTGGCGATTTCGGAAGGTTAAGTGGGGATCTCTGCTTGCGCTGGTCGGTGCGTCAGTGACGCTGGTGGGGTATGCAACTAGTAGAGATCAAATTGGAAATCCCGCCTAATCAGGTCGAGGCCGTTGACGACATCTTACTTGAGGCTGAGGCGACAGGTTGGAATTTGCAGGAGGATGTCTTGGCAGGTCGCGCTTGGGTAACGGGTGTCTTTGAGGGTGCTGAAAAAGCTGAAGAAGAATGGTCGCAGCTAGTCTTGTTGCTGCCCGAAGGGTTGGTGGCATCACCGGAAAAGCGGGAGATCGAAGATAGCGATTGGCGAGATAGCTACAAAGCGCATTTCAAGGCGTGGCAATTTGGGCGTCTGCACTGGGTGCCTGTTTGGGAGAGGGAGAGTTTTGCTATACCAGAAGGACATGAGGTGCTTTGGCTCGATCCCGGGCTGGCTTTCGGCACGGGAAATCATGAAACGACCAGACTTTGCGTGGAACGCCTAGTGGCTTGGGCAGAATCGCGTGGCACTAAGGCCCGAGTGATCGATGCCGGATGCGGCTCGGGTATTTTAGCGCTATCGGCGGCGAAGCTCGGCTTCGAGCGCGTCTATGGTTTCGATAACGATGAAGAAGCGATCCGAGTGAGTGAGGAAAATGCCACGGACAATGGACTCTCGGGAAACGTGGAATTTGCGACGGGTGATCTGGTCACAGGGTTTGCGGGACGGCAGGCCGAACTGGTGCTGGCTAATATCCTCGCGAACGTGTTAACGCAATTCACCAAGGAGTTGATTGCGGCCGTCGCGCTTAATGGTCAGCTAGTCCTTAGCGGAATCCTCGCCATAGAAAGTGAGCATGTGCGTGATGTCTTCTCAAATGCTGTTCCTGCTTGGAAAAGCGAGATTCGCAATATGGGTGAATGGAGCGTTATCGTGTTTAATCGACTCGATTAAAGATATCAGAAGGGGAAGGGGGATTATTGGTAATCAGCTTTTGCCTACTGAGTTATAGCCCTTAAGATTATAAATTAACAATAATCGGCCTGACCCCTTTATGGGACTGTCGTGGGGACTCAACTCTGAGCAACTGAACTTAGTCTGAATTAAACAGATCAGATGGGGTTCTGTTCATGAATTCCTCCATATAAGCGGTGGTCGCCTTGCCTTCGATAAAGACAGGGTCGGACATAATGGCTTTGTGCAGGGGAATCGTGGTTTTTACGCCCCGAATTATATACTCGCTGAGTGCGCGATACATGCGCTCGATGGCCGTTTTCCGGTCACGGCCGTAGCAGATGAGCTTGCCGATCATGGAATCGTAGTGAGATGGGATGACATAACCGCCGTAGACGTGTGAATCGACGCGCACCCCGTGGCCACCAGGCGCATAATAGAGGCCAATAGTGCCGGGCGAAGGGATGAAATTGCGGGCTGGATCCTCCGCATTGATCCGGCATTCGATCGCATGACGATCGAATTTGATATCTCTTTGGCTGAAGCTGAGTTTGTCCCCATTGGCGATGCGGATCTGTTCTTTAATCAGATCGATACCGGTCATTTCTTCTGTCACCGGATGCTCAACCTGAATTCGGGTATTCATCTCGATGAAATAAAAATTCCCTTTGCCGTCGACGATATACTCAATCGTGCCTGCATTGGTGTAACCTGCTGCAGCTGCAGCTTTGACGGCTGCTTTTCCCATTTTTTTGCGCAGATCAGACGTCAGAAAGGGTGAAGGGGACTCTTCGATTAACTTCTGATGACGGCGTTGCACCGAGCAATCACGTTCGCCGATGTGCAGCACCTTTCCATGGTTGTCTGCGAGGATTTGAAATTCGATGTGCCGTGGCTTATCGATGTATTTTTCGATGTAAACTTCGGCGTTTCCGAAGACTTGCTCGGCTTCGTTTCGAGCAGAGTGGAACTCTTTAGCGAATGAAACGTTGTTGTGGGCTATGCGCATCCCGCGCCCTCCGCCACCGGCGACAGCTTTGATGATAACGGGGTAGCCGATTTTGCGCGCGATTTTGATCGCTTCATCTTCGGAATCTACCGTGCCATCAGAACCGGGAACGGTAGGCACCCCGGCTTTTTTGACTGTTTCCTTAGCTTTGGCTTTATCACCCATCGTGCTAATGACAGCAGATTTGGGGCCAATAAATTTGATGTTACATGATTCACACTGTTCGGCGAACTTAGCGTTTTCCGAAAGAAAACCATAGCCGGGATGAATGGCATCCACGTCGCCGATTTCGGCGGCACTGATGATGCGATCTGCGCGCAGGTAACTGTCCGCGCTCCGAGGGCCACCGATACAAATCGCTTCATCGGCGAGTTGCACATGGAGGGATTGGACATCGGCCTCGGAATAGACGGCCAGCGTCTTGATCCCCAGTTCGCGACAAGCGCGCACGATGCGAAGGGCAATTTCACCACGATTGGCAATTAGGATTTTCTGAATCATGTGTATGTAGAGTATTCGCTCGGTCGGACG